>NZ_OZ195519.1:0-1299790 GCF_964277395.1 Wolbachia endosymbiont (group B) of Ablattaria laevigata | reverse complement strand
GAATCGCAGTGGATCAACCGGAAAGGTTACAGTAAGTTAATACTGGAAGGATATTAATCTAGGATTCATAAATGTCTTTTCTGTGTTTTATTGAAACACTTCATACTTTGCAGCATTTACATGATACGATAATCGCCAGTTCTCAGTCTTCTGTATCCTTTGAGTTTGTAACAAAACGATTCACCAAAATCAATTGGATTAACTGTAAGTCGCTCTTTTACTATCTCTTCAACTCTTAACTTTATTGTTTTTGGAAAAGCTCTTCTTACCAACATTTTTCAGGAATTTAATCTTATCGCGCTTTAGTCCCACCTATAGTGGTAAGATTATCTACTTATTCTTATATGGGAATTTACCAACTATTAAGACATTAAGTGTAATAAAAATATATTCTAATAGTATGGAAAAATAAATGACACGTAAACAAAATGTATTTGAACAAAATGTAGAAGATAAAGTTATATTTTTAGATAGTTTGCGTAACAAAACAATAGGTGAGCTTATCGATTTTATGGACAAAAACCCAAATGTCGAAATCTTTGATTGGATAAGTAACAATACTAGTCATAGCCTAAAGCATAGAAGAGGTTACAATATTAGTAATAATATGAAACTTAGGTGTATAGGTGCAGCAATTGGTTTAGTTGCTGGTCTAGTTGCAGCATGTTATTTAGGGCAAGAAACTTTAACTCTTATCGGTGTTTCTGGTGTAGTGTTGATTGCATTTGCTATAGTTGGTGCATTACTTGGAGCTGGAGCGGGCTATGTTGTAGGTAAATGCCTTGATAAAATTAAGGTTACAAATATGCAAAGAGAAATAAGTCGTTAAAGGTTCGTGTTGTATTCTGAATTTCTTTCAATACTTAAAGATTTACAATCAGAGCAAACTACCTGGCCACGTGAAACTGATTTCAGCTCATCAGTTGAAACTTTACTTGAGCAGAATATGCATTTTATTTTATCACTCGGGGCAAGTGAGTGATCAACAGCAATTCTATCATCAAAAACAAAACACTCGCCTTCCCAATTACCACTTTTGTTGTGAGTTTTTTCAAGGTAGGAAAGAATACCGCCTTTAAGGTGATAAACATCGTTAAATCCAAGGCTTTTCATATATGCTGTAGATTTCTCACATCTGATTCCACCAGTGCAGTACATAGCCACTTTCAGATTTTTACTCTCAGAGAAAGACTCTGCCCACTGAGGAAAATCTCGAAAACGCTGAGTATGTGGATTGATTGCATTTTTAAACTTGCCTAGTTTTACTTCGTAATCATTTCGTGTGTCTATCACTAAAACATCAGGTTGAGAGATAAAATCATCCCAATAATCTGGATCAATGTAATGACCTCTAACGGAAGTATCAAGATTACTTACACCAAGATTCACAATTTCTCTTTTTAATCTCACTTTCATCTTACTAAATGGTTGATATTCTGCTGCACTCTCTTTCCATGTAAGGTCCCTTAGTCTATAATCAGAACGTAGAAAATCTAATATTTTATCAATCGCGTTTCTTTCACCAGATACGGTTGCATTAATACCCTCTTCTGCAAGGAGTATAGTGCCTTTTAATTCAACGTTGTCGCATGCAACTTTTATTTCATCTTTCATGTCATAATAATTAGAGAGTTTTACAAAATGATAGAAAGTTGCAATGACAAAACTCATAATTAATTAGTTTATCGATTTAAAACATAATATATAAAATTATGAAGATATTCAATAGGACGGCTGTTAATTACTGGATATCTTTAGTTTTTGCATATAACATTTTAATATCAAATATAGATTCAAGTTAATGTTTCTGAGAGTATTTAAAAATATATTCTTGTTTTTAGTAAGTGTATTATTTGTCTGCCCTATACTATCGTTAATATCGATTCTATTTACAGAATCAGCAAACTCTGGATGGGTAATTAGTAGACTTTTTCCTGAATATATACTCAATACGTTAATTTTGATGGTAGGAGTAGGGTTAATATCCTTTATATTTGGAGTAATTCCAGCTTGGCTTACTACATTTTTTTCGTTTCCCGGAAGTAGAATTTTTGAGATTGCCTTATTCTTTCCGATATCAATTCCTGGATATATAGTATCGTTTGTTTATGTAAATACGCTAGAGTTTTCAGGTCCGATTCAGAGCTTGTTAAGAGATACTTTTCAATTGGGCAAAGGTGACTATTGGTTTCCCGAGATCAAATCCCTAGGTGGTGGAATATTAGTAATGGGATTTAGTCTATATCCATACGTTTATATGTTGGTCCGCTCAAGTCTAAAGAGCGTTAGTAACTCAGTCACTATTGCATCAACACTTGGGTTCTCCTCATTACAGAGTCTGTTTTCTGTCATCATACCCTCCATACGTCCATCAATTATAGCTGGGTTATCCTTGGTACTAATGGAAGTAATTACAGATTTCGGCACACCACAGTTTCTTGCTATCGATACTTTCACGACAGGAATATACCGTACTTGGTTTTTACTTCATGACAAATATTCAACTACTGTTTTGGCAGTTGCAGAACTGATTTTCGTTGCAACACTAATAGTTATCGAGAAAAAACTACAAAAAAGAGAAATATCTTACTCTTCAATCAATACTAATGCAGATTATCACAATAAACGTATTATAAACGGTTCTATATCGTTGATCTTTTCTTATCTTATGTGTTTATTGCCGATATTAATAGGCTTTATTTTACCAATGATTCCACTTATATATTGGAGCATAGAGAAAGGCTTTTTCATATACGAAGCAAGATTTTACAATATAATAGCAAATAGTGTTGGTTTATCATTTATTACCGCATTAATCTCAATTAGCATTGCGATAATTATTGGATATACAGCGCGTAGAAACAAGGTAATAAGCAACGTAGCACGTCTCATTTCTCTTGGATATGCAATTCCAAATGCAATTATTGCAATTAGCATAATAATGTTTTTAAGCAGAATATCTTCTTTCATTACTCAATATATTGTAGAAATTAGCTTGGTAGGAACTATTGGTGCATTAGTTTACTCATATTTATTTCGTTTTTTTGCTATATCTTTCAAGGCGATAGAGTCGGGACTCAAAAAAACACCAAATGAAATTGAATGGACTGCATATACTATGGGTCATGGGCCTATTTCCACGTGCCTGAATATTCATATTCCCCTTATCAAGAAAAGCATACTATCGGGATTTCTGCTCGTGTTTATGGATACGGTAAAAGAACTCACGGCAACACTAATTATCAGACCATTTAATTTTGAAACTATATCAACTAGAGTATATGAACTTGTCAGCGATGAGCGTTACAGAGAAGCTGCCCCATTTTCGTTAATGATAGTTATTATAGGTTTAACCTCTACAATAATCTTATTCACACTTGATGATAAGAATCAAAAATAAACTATTTTGCATCTGTTCAGCAGAGTAACAAAATAAGATAGACGAAAAAAGACAACTATAGAAGCAAATGGTCAGTGCTTTCGTGTTTATCAACTTAGTTGGATCTCAGTATCAGCTACTCGGATGACATTATGGAAGCTCAAATGACAAAACAAGAAGCACTGGTTTCAGATGCACTTAAACAAATACACTATCTTGATGATCAATGAGGTCTAGTGTTAACGTATGGACTATCTAAGGAAAAGGGTGGTACCATAACATCAAAGGTTTTTATGCTCTCTTCGTTCAGAAATTCATATTTACCCTGCATTATTCCTGATGGTGTATTTAAGTATGTTCCACTTGTATATTTGAATACCTCTCCAGATTTTATTACAGGTTGTTCTCCAATAACACCAACTCCGGCAATTTCATTTATTTTGCCCTTATGATCTATTATTCGCCAATAGCGACTTAATAATTGAATGGTTGATGAGCTTTTATTTTTTATCTTAACATTATACATCCATACGTAACAATTTTCATAAGGAATGGATTGCTCTTCAATGTAAATTGGCAAAACTGTAACTTCAACAGAATTAGTAATAAGTGTGTATTTCATGGTCATCGTAAAGTGTTCATGATAAAAATTTAACACACTTCAATTATACACTTCTTTCATAGATTTTCCAAGCATATTATCGTACTCTAACTAGGAAATATTAATCTACATGATGAACAAAACAGATCCACTGGATAAAAAAGTGATAGGAATAATAGGAAGTGGGCAATTAGGTAAAATGACTGCTATCGCTGCAATAAAACTTGGGCACAAAACGCATATTTTTGCCAGTGCTAAAAACGATCCAGCTTGTTCTGTTGCTGATGATTTAACAATAGCAGACTTCTGTGATAAGAGGGCACTTGAATCTTTTGCACAGAGTGTGGATTTAGTCACTATTGAGTCTGAAAATATTCCATGTAGTGCAATTGATATTGTGTCGCAGCATACAGATTTTTATCCAGGCAAAAAGGCGTTACACATTTCGCAAAATAGGCTGAGAGAGAAAGATTTTATTAGAGATTTAAGCATAAAAACTGCTGATTACAAAAGTATACAAAATTATAATCAGCTACTAAAAAGTAGTGAAACTTTTAGCTATCCAGTGAGGCTAAAAACAACAGAAATGGGTTATGATGGAAAAGGACAATATGTGATTGAAAATGATTCTGAACTGAAGCAATTTGCTTCCTTCGATTGGAATAAAGAGTACATTCTTGAAGCAAGTGTTGATTTACTGAAAGAGGTTTCAATAGTCGTTGCAAGAAATAAAAACGGTAAAGTAGCTTTTTTTCCTATAGCAGAGAATCACCACGTTGACGGAATACTTAATACTTCAATAGCACCAGCTAAAATAGATAATAAATTAGCCCAAGAGGTACAAAAAACTGCAAAGAAAATAGCAACTGCGCTTGATGTAGTAGGAATTCTAGCTATTGAATTTTTCATCACTCAAAATCATGAATTACTAGTTAATGAACTGGCCCCAAGACCCCACAATTCTTGCCACTGGAGCTTGGATGCATGCAACGTTAGTCAATTCGAGCAGCTGGTGAGGGTAATATGCGGATTACCTATGCAGGAAGTAGTATTACGCTTTCCTTGCATGACAAAAAATATAATAGGTAATGATATATATAATTCTCACAAATATTTGAGCAACGAAAGAGCTAGTTTAACCATATATGGGAAAAAAGAGGTTAGGGACAAGCGTAAAATGGGACATGTCAATATAGATTTAAGTTATTGAGCTATAAATGCTCTTTGATCAAGATCTCCAAGATCTGCACTATATTTAGTGCTGCACCTTTGCGTAGATTATCAGCTACTATCCACATATTTAATCCGTGTTTAACGGTATCGTCTTGTCTAATACGCGATATGTATACGGCATCCTCTTGCACAACATCAATCTGAGTCATATATCCACCATCTTCGCGCTTATCTTTCACTAAAACTCCATCGTCTTCACTGAGCATTTCACGAGCTTCTTCTTCAGTTATATGCTGATCAAATTCTACATTTACTGCTATAGCATGACCAACAAGAACAGGTACTCGGACACAAGTTGCAGTTACTTTTATATCCTCTTCTAAAATTTTTTTTGTCTCCTCTTGCATTTTCCACTCCTCTTTTGTAGAACCATCTTCCATGAACTCTCCTATATGAGGAATGCAATTAAATGCTATTTGCTTAGGAAATATTTCAGGTTTTTTAGCTTCATTCATAAAGATTTTTTTTGTCTGATTGTAAAGCTCATCCATTGCTGCTTTACCTACACCAGAAGTTGATTGATAAGTTGAAGCAACGATTCTCTTTATTTTTGCTTTTTTGTGTAATAAATGTAATGCCAGCAACATTTGTATTGTAGTACAGTTTGGATTAGATATTATGTTATGGTTTTTATATTCCGTAATTTTATCTTTGTTGATCTCTGGAATAACTAGTGGCACGCCTTCTTTCATCCTAAAATAGGAAGTGTTATCTATCACAACGCACCCAGCCTCAGTTGCAATTGGTACGTATCTCTCAGAAACATGAGATTCTGCACAGAAAATGGCTATATTAGTTCCAACGAAGTCATAATCCTCAAGGCATAAAACTGTTAACTCTTTGTCACCAAAACTCACCTTTTTTCCCTTTGATTTTTTCGATGCAAAAGCAACAACAGAATCTATCGAAAATTTTCCCTCTTTTTGAAACTCAGCAAGCATGGTCAATACCTCATATCCTACTCTTCCTGTTGCTCCAATAACTGCAATCTTACATCCCATATAAATAAACCTCTGATTTTAAAGCTATATTATATTTTTACTGATAAAATTTACAATTACTTTAATATTTTTACCTTGCAATTAACCATAATTTAGTTATAATTATAAGACACTAGTAATATTGCATGGTAGAATGAAATGAGTAAAAAACATGATGACACTAAGGTCAAACCTGCAGTATCTGCATTTCAAAAGCCTGAAAAAATCAATAGATTAGAGATTCAAAATGTTCTTTCGAAAAAAAGCAAGCCAGCGATAAATTTTGATGATAAAAAGTATGGTGTGAAAATTTCTAAGATAGACCAGCATCTTTCAAACAAGAAGCAAGAATCTTTTGGATTAAGAGATTTTTTAAGTTCAATACCAATAATAGGAAGATCTTTAGTGAAAATTTTCACGCCTGAAAAAGAAGAGTATAAAAAACTGCAATCGCAAATAGGTCTTTCTAATAAAGCAAAAAATGAGATCTACATAGATAATAAACGCACAGAAGAAGTAGGTAGCAAACTTGAGAATGGTAATATTGAACAAGTAGATAAAGAGAAAAAAAATCTTGGCCCATAAATATTAACCATTTAAAGTGTATCTCTCACTACTGAATTTGTTGCACAGAAGTTTTGCAGTACCAAAATAAATAAATGGGTATGCCACTTGCAGTGAACAGGCTCGAAGTCAGCAGAGTACCTACAGGGGTTTCTAATATCACCCAACAACAAAAGGTTGTTGCTATGCTACCAATTAAAAGCTTATAACAACTCCTCTCCTGTATAATAACCTTTAGAAAGGCAAAACAGCACGCAAGATAAACGAACAAAAATGAAATTACAGAAAAGTCAATAATCGACGTAATCTGCTGGGCAAAATTGTTGTTTGAAGTGAGAATTAGTAAAATTGCAGTTCCAATTGAACTAACTGTTATTCCCCAAAAAGGAGAGCCATGCTTGTTCCTTTTAGCAAAGAATTTTGGCATTAGTCTAGCTTCTGCAAGACCAAAAGCAACTTGTCCACTAGATAAAACCCAAGCGTTTAGACTGCCAACACAAAAAATGAATGCAACTATAGAAACAATTAAATGCCAATTACCTGGAAACATAATTTTTATCGCATCAACATATGGTGCTCTTGAACTTGCTAAATTGTTGCCATTGATCAATCCCATAATTGCAAAATTGTTGATAAAATATATAACAGCAACACAAACTGTGCCAAGCACCACAGCTTTTGGTATAGTTTTAGCTGGATTATCAACTGACCCTGCAGGTGCTGTTGCCAATTCAAGTCCAATAAAACACCATAAAGTAAGGAGTGTAGAGCGGGCAAGAATTTGCGATGTTGTAAGACTTAATATTTCTTCACTTATGATAAAATTATTTCTATCGAAAAAAAACAACGCTGCTACAGGTATTGCAAGCAATACAGCAACCTTCACAACCGTGAGCAGAAACTCAACGTGCCCTGCAGTAGCTATTCCCCTTAAATTTATTAATGTAATGATTGTAAATAACAACAGCTCTAAAAATAAACGCATACTTTTGATATCTTCATGGAAAAATGGTGTAAGATAGCCAACACCCACAACTATTAAAGCTGTTGTACTAACCCATGAGATTACCCAATATGTCCAACCAACAAAGAACGCTGCAGCAGGACCAAAAGTATGTTTCACATAAACGTGAGGACCTCCTGTTTCTGGAAACTTTGCACATAGCGTAGCAAAAACTAGCGCAAGAGACACAGCACCAGCTCCTGATATCATCCAACTTATAAGGCTATAAGCGCCATATGGAGCAAGGCTAATTGGAAGCATAAAAACCCCAGAGCCGATCTGACTACTAATGACTAAAGCAAAAACAGCCCAAAAACCTATTTTATTTGACACAATACCTCTTAATTCTATTAATGTAAGCCAGTAGTATAGCTTAAGAATTTTAGCAAATAAAAAATTTAAGTTAAGTTTTTAGTTTATGATACCAAAGTAGATAAATAAGTGTTCCGCTTAAAGGGAATAGACTTGATATTAACAATGTTTTTATAGAAGTCTCGTATATTACCCAACAGCAAAAAGATACAGCCACACCTCCAATTAAAAATTTGCAGTAGCTTTTGTCTTGTATATTAACTTTGAGAAAAGCAAGGCTACATGCTAAGTAGATAAACAAAAATGACACCACAGAGATATCAATTATTGAAGTTACTTGCTCAGCAAAACTTTTGTTTGACGTTAGGATAAGTAAAACTAACACCCCCAAAGTACTGAGTATTATTCCCCATAATGGAGCATCATGCTTATTTTTTTTGCCAAAAAATTGCGGCATTAACTTGTCTTTTGCAAGGCCTAAGGTGACCTGTCCATCAGCTAAAAACCAAGCATTTAAATTACTTACAGAAACGATAAAGGCAACAACAGAAATAATTAAATGCCAATTACCTGGAAACATAATTTTTATCGCATCAACATATGGTGCTTTTGAACTAGCTAGGTCATTACAACTTATCAATCCCATAATTGAAAGACTATTGATGAAATATATCACAGCAACACAGACTGTTCCAAGCACTATAGCCCTTGGTATTGTTTTAGAGGGATTATTGACATATCCTGCAGGTGCCGTTGCTGATTCAAGTCCAATAAAACACCATAGAGTAAGGAGTGTAGAACGAGCAAGAGTTTGTGATATTGTAAAGTTTGATACTTCCTCGCTTACAATAAAATTATTTTTATCAAAGAAAAACAACCCTGCGATAGGTATTGCGAGAAGTGCAATAATTTTAACAATGGTCAGCAGAAGCTCAACATGCCCAGCAGTAGTTACTCCCCTTAAGTTTATTAGCATAATAGCTAAAATTAATGTTATTTCTAAAAGCAAACGTATATCTTGTATATCATTATGAAAAAGCGGGGCTAAATAACCGATACTTGCAATTGTCACAGCTGTTGAGCTTACCCACGAGCTTACCCAATATGTCCAGCCAACAAAAAAAGCTGCTGTAGAGCCAAAGGCATGTTTCACATAAATATGAGGACCACCCGTTTCTGGAAATTTTGCGCAGAGTGAAGCAAAAACTAAAGCAAGAGATATAGCACCAAATCCTGATATAACCCAGCTTATGAGGCTATAAGCGCCGTATGGTGCAAGGCTAATTGGGAGCATAAAAATTCCAGAGCCGATTTGGCTACTGATCACCAAGGCGAAAATAGCCAAAAAGCCTATTTTATTTGACACGACAATGTTTAATTTTTATCTGAATATATTAACAATATAGCTGAAGCTCGAAAATTTCAATTGATCTTTTTTGTATAAAAATTTGCATTTTTTTAATTTAAGCATATAATGAGAAGTATATTAATAGGTTATTAAGAAGTGGTTTATGAATCCGAGGTTAAAAACATTTTTGGTTGTTTGTGGGTATGTTCTATTAGTTGGTGCTGCTATTGGAGCAATTTTTTTATTTGACTACTTACTTGAGATCTTTATTGATGCGCTTTATGCATTCCTTCTTGCCAAAACTTCAAGTGAGGTGTTAGCTGTTTTTGGAACACTTGCAGTTTTACTTGCCACTTGTGTTTTGTGCTACGGACTGCATAAGCTCTGTTCTATTTTTACAGAAAAGATTACAAGTAGCTATCAATCTTTCAAAAATGAAAATAGTGATGATAACATTTTTTCTGAAGTATATAATGACCCGACAATAGGGTTGAAAGATAAGATTTTATTTTTTTCTATATACTCAATATATTGTATCCAATTACCATTTTTGTATTGTTCATCGAAGATATCAGAGCTTAGCAGAACATTATCAAATAGTAGAGCGTTGGGTCTTAGAATATGTTTAGTGCTTATTAATACTATATTATTGATCCCAGTAGCACTTCTTGAGTTAATAAAGTATCCATTAATAAAGCTCTTCTCGCCTCTGGGTTTAAGTGTAAAGCAAATGAGCTTTTTGTTTAATGTAAGTGATGTAGGTACTGGTAATCAGAATGTTCATACTAGAAGTTTTGAGCAAAGTGTTATTGAGTGTGCCAAAAAATTAAAGGAAGAACATGGGACTCCGTCAAATGAGCTGGATGAAGAGTTTGAAGACTACATAAATAATTCAGATGAGCTGACAACTGAGCAAAAAGAGCAATTAAAACTTTATCTTAATTTTAATGGTTCCAATGGAGCAACTTATAGAGAATCAAGAACTGAATTAACGCTAACACAAGCTGCAAACTTAGTTTTAGCTGCAGCCAAGAATCAAAAGTTAGATGTAGATTTACTAAAATGCATGTTACTCATGCGTTTACAAGAAGGAAGTGGTGCATGTCATCTTGGAATGTTTAATCGTATTATTTATTCGCTTAGTTGCCTTGAAGCAAAAAATAACTTTACAGTTGAGGTAAATGCTCAAGTATACGAAAGAATGCCAAGCATTACGGAAGAGTTTCTCAACCATTATGAAAGCAAAAAGATGAAGATTTTAAAGAATAATTTTAACAATTTCTACTCTGAGAATGGTATGGATCCTGAAGTAAAAGATAGTATGGGTAAGTTGATGGAAGAGGCAAAGCAATTTGTCTTTAATAAATTGTATATTGATTACTATAATAGATATGGCCAAGAAGTTGGAAGGGGTCCTATAAAGCAGAAATTGAAAGAACTAATTACAGATGAGGATATCAAGGAAGCAGTAAGTGCTGTAATAGATAATATAGAAATCCCTGAAAAACCATCTACTTATCTTGAAAAGATGAAAGCATTTTTTGCAGGGCATACAGGATTCTCTGCTGCTTAGAGCTCTGAGACTTGCCTAAGCTTTGATTGTGAGTTAGGCGTGAAGATAATAATTGTATTTACGATTAACTCACAGCAAACTAAACAATGGCAACCTGGAAGCACTTCTAATTTTTCCTTATTGATTTGTAGCAGGTTCTTTGTTATGGTTATGAAAACAAACTTCAAACCTCATTAGTATACTTTAATAGGTGAGTATTACATATGATAATATTGATAACAAATGATGATGGCTTTGAAAGTGAAGGAATAAGATTACTTAAAGAGATTGCACAGAATTTTGCATCAGAAATATGGATAGTGGCGCCAGATGCTGATAGGAGTGGAGCTGCAAGATCTCTTGATTATCCAGTCAAACAATCTATTAGAATAAACCAACATAGTGAAAGGGAGTTTAGTGTGTCTGGTACTCCCGCAGATTGTGTCATTATCGCGTTAAATAAAATTATGAATAAGAAACCAGACTTAATATTATCTGGAGTAAATATTGGATCAAATGTTGGAGATGATATTTGTTATTCAGGCACAATCGGTGCTGCAATGGAAGGTGCTGCAAGATCTATACCTTCTATTGCGCTGAGCCAAGTTTATCTTAATGAAATAAACTGGCACAATACAAAGATTTTTGCACCAAAGGTTATCAGCAAGCTAATGAAAGTTGGTTGGCCTAAAGATATAGTGATGAGTATAAATTTTCCTGCTACAGAAAAAGTGAAAGGAGTAGAATTTGCTGAACAAGGTGAATATAACATTGATGGTGATTTAACTTTTACTGAAAACTTAAATGGTTCTTTGAGCTTAAATTGGTCTCGGGAACACTCAGGCAGTGGTAGTGTAGATAAAATAAAAGGAGGTTTTATTACTATTACACCGATAAAATTAGATTTTACAGATTATGATACATTAAATGCTATGAAAAATTCTTGTGCAGAGGAATTTTCTTCTATAGCTAACACTCCTATTGCTTCTGATTAGATATTTTCTACGATTTTATCGCGAGCAATCATTTTTTCTTCACCCGTGTCCATGTTTTTAATTTTTAAAGTTTTACTGCTTAGCTCTTCATCACCAAAGATTAATACAACTTTTGCATTTGCTTGATTTGCTTTTTTCATTCGGGTTTTTAGAGTTCCACTATATTCGTAAATCACATATAAACCATTTCTGCGTAATTCACTTGCAAGTGTTAGAGCATGTTCTTCAGCTTCTCCACCGATTGGAATTATATAAATAGGCCTCTCTTTTTTTTCAGCATAGTTGATTAATTCCATTATACGCTCAATCCCCCCTGCAAATCCTATTGCTGGAGTGTGTTTTCCACCTACTGAAGATACTAGATTATCGTATCTTCCACCGGCAAAAACTGCTCCTTGTGCACCTAAATCTTCTGTGACAAATTCAAATACTGTGTGACAATAATAGTCTAGACCTCGAACTAATTTGCTATTTACAGTGTAAGGTATGCCAAGAGCTTGGAGTCCATTTAACACCTGGTCAAAGAAATATGAAGATTCTTTTGTATAATAATCACTGATTTTTGGTGCGTCAGAGATTATTTCTTTATCTGTCTTATCCTTAGAGTCTAATATTCTGAGTGGGTTTTTAATCAATCTATTTTGACTATCTTCTGATAGGTCATTTTGAAACTTTTTTAAATACGATATCAAAGCTTCTCTATACTTACTTGTTGTTTCACTATCACCCAGAGAGTTGATTTCCAGCTTTACATTTTTATTGATGCCAAATTCAGTTAGTAAGTGCTGAGCGAGTGATATCAATTCAATATCAGCTTTTGGATCTTCTATGCCAAAAACCTCAAAATTTATCTGATGAAATTGCCTTTGTCTTCCCTTTTGCGGTCTTTCATAGCGAAATGCAGGCCCTATTGAAAATAATTTTATCGGCGTTTGCAGTTTTTTTTCAATGAGTAACCTAACAATAGCTGCAGTGAACTCAGGACGCAGAGTTATGCTCTTTCCCCCTTTATCATTAAAGGTGTACATCTCTTTAGTGATGATGTCTGAGCTATCACCTAAAGTCTTTGTGAAAACTTCCGTATATTCAAATATCGGAGTTTGAGCAGGCAAAAAGCCGTATAAACTTGAGATTCTATTTGCTGTTTGCTCTATGTATTTAGATTTATACCATTCATCAAACAGGAGATCTTTCGTTCCTCTAACTGTTTGATTAGTCATAGCATAGTCTCTATACCTGAAACTTCTGGTATGTGATAGCTTAGCATATTCTGCACTCCTTGCTTTAAAGTAATTGCAGCACTTGGGCATCCGGAGCAAGCTCCTTGTAACTCAACATAAACTATCCCGTCTTTATAGCCACGAAATTTGATATCACCACCATCTTGAGCAACTGCAGGTTTAATATAACTTTCCATCAATTCTTTTATTCTATTTACAATTTCTATATCATTTTCATTAAAGAATTCTTCCTCTAGCATTTTATTATCACTTACTCCTTCTTTATCAAATGCTTTTCCACCAGAAGTAAAGTGATCCATAATTGTAGTTAAAATTTCCACCTTTACTATATCCCAATTCATTCTATCTGATTTTGTTACCGAAATAAAATCATGACCAAAAAATACTCTTACAACATGTTCTATTTGAAAAAGATTTACTGCTAGTTTGGAGTTCTTTATTTCATCTGCATTTGAAAAATCAGCTGTTTCTCCTTCGCTCAGAATTTCAAAACCAGGAAGAAATTTCAGCGTGTTTGGGTTTGGTGTTTCTTCAATCTGGATAAACATGTTATTTACCATGACAATTATAATTGTTACTATTTAATCATAAAATGATAAAAAAATATACATGTCATTCATCTTCTTCCTTTTTTTGATATTCACAATAATCACGTTTGTTTTACCTAGCGTTGTTGTATTTTTTCTCTTTTTGGCAAAGAGAAATAACATAAGTTTTATGATGAACTCTATATTAAGTAAGTTTTTGAACGAATTTAACAGCAGTAAAAGTTACACCAAAAATTACACTGGTGATAATATGTCCAAAGATGAAGCATTAAAAATACTGGGGCTGAATTCCGAGGCAAGCCAAAATGAAATCAATAAGGCATACCAAAATTTAATGAAACTGGTCCATCCAGACAAGGGAGGCTCGGAATATTTTGCACAAAAGTTAAACGCAGCACGTGATAGATTGCTAAAGACCTAATTTTTAACTATTGTTTTCTCTGTAAATTTTACTTGTAAATACTAAATCATGTGATACAAAGCCAAGGGCGTTGTCTTTTAGGAGGTATTTGATGCGAAAATACAGAATAGAAGAGTTAAGGAATAAATTGTTTATTGCTATAAACAAACTTGATTTTGAGAAAGTTAAAAGATGTGTTAGAAAGGCAAAGATTAAAGGTGTACAAAACGATATTATTAATGGTAAGCAATATGGCATGGCACCTATACATTTTGCTACTTACAGAGCTAACTCAAAGATATTGCAGTTTTTGATTAACAATGGTGCTCGTGTTAATGCTGTGAGTGATGCGTGCATTGTTCCTTCCGTATCCATTGTTGTAACATATGATATGGAGAAAGTTGTATTTGATTGTATTCACGGCAACACTAGCTTTCAAGGAATGCAAAATTTTACAGCTTTACACTTAGCACTTTATCAGTGTCGATTAGATATAGCAAAAGTTCTGCTTGATAATAATATTGATATTAATATTAGAAGTACAAATGGCAAAATAGCATTTGAGGTTATTCCAGGTTATGAAAGTCTTTGCAGTGATGGCTGTGACATAAAAAAAATATTCTTAACTGTGTTAAGATTTCATAAAAATAATTGTACAGAACTATTACTTTCTGCTAGAATAAATACTAAGTTAGAATTAGAAGCTGGTGATACTCCAGATGCAGCAAGTAGTACAGCGAACCCTTTCTCAGCCTCCACCAGGGCAAATACTAAGATAGGATTGGAAGCTGGTGATACTCCAGATCCTGCACCAAGCAGTGCAGTAAAACCTTTTTCTTTTATTAATAGTATATTTAGTTGGGTAACCACTGCCACACTCAATGGCTTATTCAGCAGTGCTCCTACTTTACTTCCTGCACAGCAATCTGTTGATCACTTGGCTGGTAGCCCAATTGGTTCTTCACAAGTTGATTTTAATTCAACAGCTCTACTAACTGATGTAATGATCAGAAAGTTCACAGAGAAAAAATACTCAAGGCCACTAGAAGATTCACTTCTCACAATACAAGAAATTAGAGAAAGAAGGCTTAACACTATAGAAAAAAACTTCGAGACAGCACTTAGTAAGTGTGAAAAACTTTATCAACATCCTGAAAGTTCATTAAGCAATTTAACGATATCTAAAGGTATGCATCAAAAGTCCCTCTAAATCAGTTAAAATAAGCACTCGAATTCGAGTGCTTATTTACAAAACTTATCCCTTATTTCCTTTTCTAAAGCATATTGCTTCTTATTAAGAGCAAAAAAATTTGAATAAGGAAGCTCAGCATGTCTTGTACGAAAGTTAAAGTGATAGATTGATGAAGACCTAATTTTTAACTATTGAAATTTTTTCTCTGTAAATTTCACTTGCACATACTAAATTGTGTGATATAAAGCCGGGAACGTTGTCTTTTAGGAGGTATTTGATGGAAAGACAAGAAATAATTGAGAGCCTGAGAAAAAAATTATTTTCTGCTATAAACAGAGATGATTTTGAGAAAGTTAAAGAATATATTGAAGAGGCAGAACATAGACACATAAAAAATGAGATTTTGAATAATGAAAAATATAGTATGAAGCCTATGCATTCTGCTACTTACATAGGTAACTTAAAGGTATTGCAGTTTTTGTGTGACAGTGGTGCTGATGTTAATACTACTATTAGCAGTCGATATTTGAGTACTCCCTTACACATTGCTGCTATTAATGGCAAACTAGAAATAGCACAGTTTTTACTTGATCGTGATGCTAACATCAATGCTACAAATTATAAAGGCTTTACACCTTTGTACTTAGCATTTAACCATTGTCATTTAGATATGGTAAAACTCCTACTCTGTAGAGGTGCTGATGCTAGTATTCAAAGTCAGTACGGCAAAACAGCATTAGATGTTGTTGGAGGTTATAGAAAAGATAGATGTAATAGCAATAGTAAAATTCAAGAGATAGAATCTGTATTGAGCAGTGCTACTGAAGATGATTGTGAAGCAAAATTAACTTCTATAAAAGCAGGTGTTAAGGTAGGGTTAGACGCTAATGACGCCACAGATTCTGTAAGTAGTGCAGCGAATCTTTCATTATTCCCTACCAAAGCAATCAAGATAGAATTGGAAGTTAGTAATACCACAGACTTGGCAAGTAGAACAGTGAATTCTTCCTTCACTCTTATCAGAGAAAATTTTGAAGAAGTTAGCAGCACTGCAAGCAATGCAGTAAAACCTTCTTCTTTTATTAATAGTATATTTAGTTGGATGACTACCACCATCAGTTGCTTATTCAGCAGCGCTCCTGCTTTACCTACTGTACAGCAATCTGTTGCACGTTTAACTGGAAGTCCTATTGGTTCTTCACAAATTGATTGTAATGGAACAGTTCCGCTAACTGCTTTAGCAATAAGTAAGTTCACAAGAAAACAACATTTTAGGCCACTAGACGATTCACCTTTGACAGCAGAAAAAAATAAAGAAAGAGAACTTGACATTATAGAAAAAAAATTCGAGACGGCACTCAGTAAGTGTGAAAAACTTTATCAATGTCCTCGAAGTTCATTAAGCAATTCAACAATATCTAAAGGTGTATGTCATCAAAAGTCCCTTTAAAACAAGCACTCAAATTTGAGTGCTTGTTTTTGTGAAATCTACTCTTTAAACTTAAACTTTTTATTGTTTATTAGCGTTAAATTGTTACAATACAATGAGTTAAGATGACAAAGCTTTAAGTTATGGAAGATGATAGCAAAAAAGAAATAATAGAAGAAAAAGGTATATTAGGTTGGATAGAGTATAGACTGCCTATATTTTCTTTTCTAAAACATACTGCTTCTTATCAAGTACCAAAAAATTTAAATTATGCTTGGAATTTTGGTTCTTTAGCTGGTATAGCGCTGATTTTACAAATAATAACAGGTATATTTCTTGCCATGCACTACACTCCGCATGTTGATCATGCATTTAATAGTGTGGAGCGTATAATGCGTGACGTAAGTTATGGATGGCTGATACGTTATACTCATGCTGTTGGGGCGTCGCTCTTCTTTATGGTGGTCTATGTTCATATCATGCGTGGATTATATTACGGATCTTATAAGAGACCGCGAGAAATGGTATGGTTTATTGGCATATTTATATTTTTTGCAATGATGGCAACTGCCTTTATGGGATATGTTCTTCCATGGGGACAAATGAGTTTTTGGGGTGCAACAGTTATAACTAATTTATTCTCGGCTATACCTTTAATTGGTGATAAAATAGTTATATGGCTATGGGGAAGTTTCTCTGTTGATAATCCAACGCTCAATCGTTTTTTTGCGCTGCATTATCTTATGCCTTTCATTATTATCGCTTTAGCTATGTTGCATGTTGTTGCTCTGCATAGGTTTGGCTCTAATAATCCAAGTGGAATAGAAGTCAGGTCAGATAAGGATACCATTCCTTTTTATCCTTACTATATAGCAAAGGACTGCATAACTTTTGGTTTATTTTTTATAATTTTATTTGGATTTGTTTTTTATGCCCCTAATTATCTTGGGCATCCTGACAATTATATAGAGGCTGATCCTATGGTAACTCCAGTACATATAGTGCCAGAGTGGTATTTCTTACCTTTTTATGCGATGCTGCGTTCAATTCCAAATAAACTTATTGGTGTACTTACCATGTTTGGATCTATTTTAGTGTGGTTTCTTTTGCCTTGGCTTGATAAATCAAAGGTTAAAAGTGGTTCCTACCGTCCATTATTTAAGAAATTTTTTTGGGTTTTTGCAATAAATTTTGCATTTCTTGCCTGGCTTGGGGGACAAGAAGTTAAGGAGCCTTACATTACTTTAAGTAGGCTTTCAACTCTTTATTATTTTTCATATTTTGTGATAATTTTACCTTTACTTAGTAAGTATGAGAAACCAAAAAAAATACCAAAAACAATAAGTGATTCCGTTCCGGAGATGAAGTGATGCTGTTGGTTAAAGTTGCTGTATTTTGTATATTACTTCTCACTAATTCTTTGTCTGCAGAGGAGTTTAAACCTTTACCAAATAAGAAAATCGACTGGAGTTTTGATGGAATTACTGGATCTTTCGATAGAGAGTCAATTCAGCGTGGCTATAAAGTATACAAGGAAGTCTGTGCTGCTTGCCATTCAATGAATAGAATAGCGTTTCGTAATTTGCAAGATGTTGGTTTTTCTGAAGAGGATGTAAAACAAATTGCAGCCTCTTACCAAGTTAAAGATGGTCCGAATGATTTGGGTGAAATGTTTGATAGGCCGGGAGTGTCTTCGGATTATTTTATTGCACCTTTTGATACAAAAGAAGCAGCTGCAGCAAGCAACAATGGAGCAATTCCACCGGACTTATCATTAATTGTCAAAGCAAGACATGATGGTGCAAATTATGTCTATTCACTACTAATTGGTTATCAAAACGGTGAACATGATGAGAACGGTTTATATTTTAATCCATATTTTTCAACAGGCAGGTTAGCTATGGCACCACCACTCTCTGAAGGAATGGTAGAATATGATGGTACAAGGCAAGCCACAGTTGAAAATATGGCATATGATGTGGTAAATTTCTTACAATGGGCAGCAGAGCCAGAACTGGAGCGCCGACATAAACTTGGGCTAAAAATAGTGACATATTTTATAATTTTGACGGTGTTTTTTGTATTAACCAACAACAGGATTTGGAGCAGGCTCTATAAAAAGAAAAAATAGAGTTTTTTATGTTCATTCTTTCATACCTTATTTACACTAGCAAATGTATTGTATAGTAATAAATACATTATGAAAATATAAAGGTATGGAATTTCAAATAGTTACACATTTTCAGCCAGCTGGAGATCAACCACAGGCAATAGACAACTTAGTTGCAGGGTTAAATAGTAATAAAAGAGATCAGGTTTTGCTTGGAGTTACTGGCTCTGGAAAAACCTTCACTATGGCAAATGTTATTGCAAGAACAAACAGGCCTGCATTAATTATGGCACATAATAAAACTTTAGCGGCGCAGCTTTACGAGGAGATGAGAGGATTTTTCCCTCACAATGCTGTTGGATACTTCATTTCTTATTATGATTATTATCAGCCTGAGGCTTATTCGCCACAAACAGACACTTATATTGAAAAAGACTCTTTAATAAATGAAAGAATTGATATGCTACGCTATTCTGCTATATGCTCTCTTTTGGAGCGTAGGGACACGATTGTAGTTGCGAGTGTTTCTTGTATATATGGTCTTGGTTCGCCTGAGAGCTATCTCAGCATGACCTTGACTTTAAGTGCTGGAGATAAGATTCATGTTAATGACTTTCTGAATAATTTAGTTAATCTCCAATATAAACGTTCTGATGTCAGATTTGAGCGAGGATATTTCAGAGTGCGCGGCGATATTATTGATATATTTCCTGCCTATTATGAAAATAAAGCTTGGCGTTTATCATTGTTTGGTGATGAAATAGAGGAAATTTCTGAGATTGATGCCATGAACGGCAATATTATCAGACGCATAGATACAGTCACCATTTTTCCAAATAGCTATTACACTACATCACGTGAGACTCTTTTGCAAGCAGTTCAATTGATTAAAAAAGAACTACATGAACGCCTGGATTATTACTATTCACAGAACAAAATTGTTGAAGCAAAACGCCTTGAGCAGCGTACTAATTTTGATATTGAAATGATGATGGCAACGGGAGTGTGTAAAGGTATTGAAAATTATTCGCGTTATCTTTACGGAATGAAAGCCGGAGATCCACCGCCTACATTGTTTGAGTATTTACCTAAAGATGTAATTTTATTTGTTGATGAAAGCCATGTAACCGTTCCCCAGATAGGTGCAATGTATAGCGGTAATGAAGCACGTAAAAAGAAATTGATAGATTATGGTTTTAGGCTACCTTCTGCTTTTGATAACCGTCCATTAAAATTGGAAGAGTGGGAGACAATACGGCCACAGACTATTTACGTTTCGGCTACTCCAGGAAAATATGAATTAGAAAAGACTAATCACGCATTTATAGAGCAAGTTATCCGCCCAACAGGACTGACAGATCCCATCTGCATCATAAAACCAACAGGGAGTCAGGTTGATGATGTGATTCATGAGGCACAAGTGACGATAAAAAAAGGGTTTTGTATTCTAATTACCACATTGACAAAAAAAATGGCTGAAAAACTAGCTGAGCATATGAGTGAGCTCAGTATGAAAGTAACTTACCTACATTCAGATATTGGTGCACTGGAAAGAATTGAAATTATATGCAAATTAAGATCTAAAGAAATAGATGTTCTTGTTGGCGTTAACTTGTTGCGGGAAGGTCTTGATATTCCCGAGTGTGGATTGGTTGCAATTTTAGATGCTGACAAAGAAGGGTTTTTACGATCAGAGACTTCGCTCATTCAAACGATAGGTCGTGCTGCACGAAATGTTGAAGGCAGAGTAATTTTATATGCAGACAAAATTACTAATTCTATGGATCGTGCACTGAAAGAAACTGAAAGGAGAAGAAAGAAACAGACAGAGCATAATACACTGCATAATATTGTACCAAAAACTATAATAAAGCCTATATCAAATACTTTACGGGAAAAAGTGGTGATTGAGGATTTTAGTCAGAATGATCTAAGCAGTTTGAAAAAACAAATGTTGAAGCATGCTGAAAATTTAGAGTTTGAAGAGGCAGCAAAAATAAAAAGTATTATTGAAAGGTTTAATAATAGATCCACTGCATAATTAGAAAAAAGATGAATAATTAATAGCTAAACTGACTTTGATTTATCAACAATTTGAAAAAACATCATCTAAGTGGCAGAAAAATGAGCCAGTTCATGATAATTTCAAATTTTCACCTTTTATCTTATAGGTAATGATTGTTGAACTTATTTCTTTCTTGAGATTATGTACAGACTCTAACAAATTAAATCTCACAACAAATTTGTTGTTTCATAGCTTTTATATCATACTATAATTGCAACTGTTTTAACAATAATCAGAGCCTAAAAGAGGTTTATTATCAATGGACTATTTATAAAAAATCTTATGGAAAATAAAGCTTGGTTCATTTGGCTAATCAGTAACTTGATTGTTGTATTCAGCAATATGCAGATAATCTACACCTTTATAAGCGTGAATCTTGAAAAAGAACTTGGGCTCACAATCGCGCAAGTTGCACTAGCTAATTCAGCATATACTTGGACTTTTGCTATCTCACAATTTTTTAGTGGGGCAATGTTTAATGTTTTTTCCAGCAAAAAAATTTATTTTTTCTCATTGTCAATCATGCTCTTTGGTTTTTTTGTCCTTATCAAGAGTGACAATTTTGCCCATTTAATTTTATCTCAATTTTTGATCGCAATTGGAGCATCGTTTGGTTTTATTGGCGCTGCTCATGTAAGTAGCACATATTTTCCCCTTACTCAATTTGGACTGATGTTCTCACTAGTGCAGACAATTTCAAGTCTTTCTGCTTTGATGATTCAAATGTGCTTCTCTAGCTTGCTTGCCGAAGGTGCAGATTGGAAAAATCTTATTGTATGCGTAATATTATTTGGCGTATCGATATTTGTACTTATGTTTTTTTATCCGAAAGGACTTTCAAAAAAAAATTTGGGGGAATACACAATAAAGAGCTCTATAAAAACAGTAATATGTTCTGTACTAACAGTGCTAAAATTAAGAGATATCTGGATAACCTCAATAGTGGGTGCTATTACTTTTGGAACATTTTTAGCGCTTAATATGCTGTGGGCACCAAGGTTACTAAGCAACTTAGAACTCAATACAATGGAGTTAGGTGTGGCAATTGCAATATTGTGGCTTGGTCTTGCAGTTGGTGCTCCAATTGCAGATCTAATCTCAAATCTATTTAAAAATAGAAGGCACGTAATCTCTGCTTTTGCCACATTGCAAAGTATTTCAGCTATTATTTTACTATGCGGTAATTTAACAGTTCATATTATATACTTTTGTATGTTAATGTTTGGTTTTTTTGCAGGAGGACATATGCTTAATTTTACTGTTGGTAGTGAGATTGTTGAGCAGAAGTATATTAGCACATCATCATCCATTATCAATGGATTTATGTTTGTTATGAGTGGAATTTTAGTGTCAATTTTAGCACTTTTTTCAGATCATCAAATGGCGCTTTTCACAATATTTGCAATGTTAACATTTGCTAGTATTTTTAATTACGCTACAAAAGAAACATACTATAAAAATAAAGTAGCTGAATCTTGAGTCGATTGTTATATTATATTAACATACTGTAATAAATTATGACAACAAAAGACACAACAGTAACTAAGGCAACAATAGCTGAATGTATAAACCAGGAAATTGGATTATCGAAAGAAGACTCTATTGCAATAATAGATGATATATTGGATGAGATAAAAACGAGCTTAGCAAAGGATGGAATAGTAAAAATATCTTCATTTGGAACATTTTTGGTTAAAAACAAGAAAGAAAGACCAGGAAATATACCAAAGACATCGGAAAGGGTAGTAATTAAAGCGAGAAAATCAATTTCTTTTAGACCTTCAAAAATGATGAAGAAATTAATAAACAACCGATGAATAAGGAAAAATTATTTTACACAATTGGAGAAGTAGCTGAAGAACTACATTTGGAGCAGCATGTTTTAAGATTCTGGGAAAGTCAATTCCATCAAATTAAACCCATAAAACGGAAGGGAAGAAGACTATATGATCATAAGTGTATAGAGGCAATAAAGAAAATAAAATATATGCTATATGACAAAGGATATACAATAAAAGGAGTACAAAAGGAATTTGGTAACGATGTAAGAATTGATCATTATTCAAGAAATTTGTTGAAAGAACTTACCGATTTAAGAGACTATTTGACTGATAAAATAAATGAAGAAAGTAATAAATAGACGAAAAACACTATAAAGTTTTGTGAAAGTTGATATATCTAGAGATAAGTGTATGTGTCGTATAGCCTTGTTCTTTATATTATCAGCAATACTGATAAGCTGTGGCCTGCAAAAACCTGCACCTGTACTACTTAAAGGCGAAGAATTTTATGGGAAAAGAGACCTAGAGTACACAAGGGAGTATCATTTGATTAAAGAAAATGTTGATTCTTCGCTGCGAAAAGAAAGTAGAAAAGCCTTTGTAGATAAGGTATATAACAATAATGCACAAAGCATGTGTAAATTTGTAATACCGGTTAAAGGTGCAGTTACCTCTTCTGATAAAATATGTCAAGATGGCATAAAAATTACTGCTCAAAGTGGAACAAAGGTTATTGCTTCTGCACCTGGCAAAGTAATATACGTAGGCAAAGGCCTGAGGTGGTACGGAAATTTAATTATAGTGGAACATAAAGATAATTACATGACTATGTACTCCTATTTAAAAAACATACAAGTTGAAATTGGTGATAAAGTAAAACAAGGTCAAGTAATTGGATCTGCAGGTAAATCAAGCACACAAGATAAAGATCCGCAGATGTGTTTCACAATAAGACATAATGGTCAAGCAGTCGATCCTTTAGTACATATAAACTGTGATTGAATTTATGAAATATGATTTTAAAAACGTTGAAAAATTCTACCAAAATAAGTGGGATTTTTCTGTAAGCAAAGATAGTAAAAAGAAGAAATGTTACGTGTTGGAAATGTTTCCATATCCATCTGGTAAGATTCATATGGGGCACCTGCGTAACTATGCAATAGGAGATGTTATAGCACGTTACAAGAGAGCTCATGGATTTGAGGTTTTGCACCCAATTGGCTGGGATGCGTTTGGATTACCAGCTGAAAATGCAGCAAGGGACAATAATATTAACCCTGCGGCGTGGACAAAAGAGAATATAGACAATATGCGTGCACAGCTAAAATCTATAGGTCTTTCCTACAATTGGAATCACGAGCTTTCCACATGTGAGCCTGATTATTACAAACACGAACAGAAATTTTTTCTGGATTTTTTAAAGCATGGTCTTGCCTATCGAAAAGAGTCGTGGGTTAATTGGGATCCAGTGGACCAAACAGTGCTTGCAAATGAGCAAGTGGTTGATGGAAAAGGATGGCGATCAGGTGCAGTTGTTGAAAAACGTAAGTTATTCCAATGGTTTTTAAAGATTACTGATTTTGCTGAAGATTTGCTTCATTGTCTGCAAAGTTTAAAAAATTGGCCAGAAAAAGTCAAAACTATGCAAGAGTGCTGGATAGGAAAATCTGAAGGGGCAACTATAGATTTTGAAATAGTTGGCTTGAATAAGAAGTTAAAGATTTTTACAACTTCTCCTCATACTTTATTTGGAGCTTCTTTTCTTGCAATATCAGCAGAGCATCCTATTGTGCGAGATCTTAAGGACGAAGACATACAAGGCTTTATCGACAGTGTGAAGGCAAAGAGGGAGAATGATGAAAAAATAGGGATTTACACAAGATTAAATGTCAAACATCCATTTCTTGATAAAGAGTTGCCACTGTACATAGCGAATTTTGTGTTGATGGAGTATGGAGAAGGTGCGATTTTTGGTTGCCCTGCACATGATCAGCGTGATTTTGAATTTGCACAGAAGTATGGTTTACCGATTATTCCTGTAGTTTGTGAAGAGACCACAGAGATCTTAAAAGAATCGTACTTCGGTGATGGAGTGATGTTCAATTCTGAATTCTTAAACGGACTAATGATTAATGAGGCAAAAAAAGTAATCATAAAAAAACTTGAAGAAAAAGGAATAGGTAAGAAAACAATAAACTATCGTCTACACGATTGGGGAATTTCAAGGCAACGTTATTGGGGATGTCCTATACCTATTATACATTGTAAAGATTGTGGAATTGTTCCAGTTCCAGAAAAAGACCTCCCTGTTGTTCTACCAACGGATGTAGAATTTACAAGTGGTGGTAATCCCCTGGATAAGCACCCAACCTGGAAATTTGTTGATTGTCCAAAGTGCGGAAAGCAAGCAGAACGTGAAACTGATACATTTGACACTTTTTTTGAATCTTCTTGGTATTTTGCTGCATTTTGCAGTGAAAATAAATCGATTAATAAAGATACTTGTAATCGTTTTATGCCTGTTGATTATTACATAGGTGGAATAGAACATGCAATTCTACATTTGCTTTACTCAAGGTTTTTCTGCCGTGCTTTAACTAAATGTGGCTATTTTGACGTTAAAGAGCCTTTCTCTACTTTAATTACTCAAGGAATGGTCTGCCATATAACTTATAAAGATGAGAATGGCAAATGGCTCTTTCCCGAAAAAGCAAAAGAGTTGATTGCGAAGGGTGCTAAGATCCAAGTTGGAAAAGTCGAAAAGATGAGTAAGTCAAAGAAGAATACAGTTGACCCAAACTTTATCATAGAAAAATACGGTGCTGATACTGCTCGTTTGTTTGTATTATCCGATACCCCCCCAGAAAAAGATATGGAATGGTCTGATGATGGCGTGGAAGGTTGTTTTCGCTACATAAATAAATTGTGGCGTATGGTAGTGCAACTTAGGCCCGTAAACATACACTATGACAATGAAAACATTGTAGGTAAACTCCTAGGGTACAGAAAAAAAATCCATAAACTATTGCAAGGGCTTACAGATGACTTGGAAAACTGCAGATTAAACTGTGTGGTAGCAAAGTTTCGTGAAATGACAAATTTAATAGCTGAAATAGACGTAAAAACTGGAAAATCTCTTATTGATGAAGGTATATGCATACTAATCAGAGTAATTGAGCCATTCATGCCACACCTGGCTGAAAATTTATGGCAAAAAATAGGAGGCGAAGGTATGCTATATCTAAAGCCTTGGCCACAAGCTGATGAATCACTACTAATTGATAATATGGTAACTGTGGCAGTACAGATTAATGGAAAGTTGCGTGCGACTATCAAAGTAGAAACTGATTTACCTCAAGAAGAATTGAAGAAAATAGCAACAGGTTCTGTATCCAATAGAATCGATCAAAGCAAAATTCGCACTATATATGCTGTACCAAATAAGGTAGTAAACATAGTTATATAAAAATTTTGAGTAGCATGTCCCTAATTTCGTAGGTATACTTTTTTTGATATGAGGTTATATCTTTTTTAATATAAAGGATATATACTTGTGCATTATATATTTTTTTGTATGGGTAGTTATATGAAAATAAAAGGATTGTGTGTTTTAGCTGTGTTGCTCACTTCATCTCTAGCAGGTGCAGCTAGTAATAAAGTAGCTAGCAATAGCGCAAAAGAGCAGTACTACGCAGGTTTAAACTTTGGTGGTGGATGGGGCACTGGATTAAAAATAAAACCTGGCTTAGTTTTTGGTTATAATTATGATAAAAGCTCTAAGTTTGAACTTGAGATTCTCACCGACGTAAGTGATATGTTTGGTAAGGCAACCAAGAAAATGGGAGCTAGTTTATTAGCAAATTACCGTTATTATCCTGACGTTGACATTGATCCTGTGAAACTATATGTCAGTGGAGGTTTAGGAGGACATCTACAAGTATATCCTTTTGACATTGTTGGCACTGAAACACTAGATAAAATACTGGGTGCTATTTCGTACAAACTGAAGGTTGGTGTTGATTATGAAGTTGCTCCACAGATAGTTGGTACAGCTGCTTTAACCGTAGGCGGGCAACTGAGTGGTTTAAAAGCAAAACAAATACCAGATGCGATGCTGGAAGTAGGAGTACGTTATAGTTTTTAATGCTGGATGGCATTGTGTACATGTTTAGGTGTAACCATAAGCAATGCTCAAAACTTGCTGCTAGCATGTTTGAACACTTATTTTAGTATGTTTTAAGGAATGTTACATATGAGTAATATGAAAATGAAAAAATTGTTTGCTATATTGCTTGCTTCATCTTTAGCAAGTACAGCTAGTAGTAGTGCAAGTGAGTTAGAAGATCGGTACGAAGATCAGTACTATGTAGGTTTAAACTTTGGTGCTGGATGGGGTGATACTTTTAAAATGAAACCTAGCGTTGTTTTTGGTTATAATTATGACAAAAATTCTAAATTTGAACTTGAGGTTCTTGCCAACATAAGTGATATAACTGATAAACAAAAAAGGAAAGTAGGAGCTAGCTTGTTGGCGAATTACCGTTACTATCCTGATCTTGAAATTGATCCTATTAAACTATATGCTAGTGTAGGTTTAGGTGGATATATCCAAGTATTGCCTTCTTTTGGCTTCGGTGGCAGTAGTACAGGTGAAACTACAGTCAAAAATGTTGCAGATAGCGGTGATTCAGGTAACATTGTGAATAGAGATGGTACAAAAAACGATAATACAAGGGAAGAGGAAGAAAAGAGTCAAGAAGCTCCAGCTCTACTAGCTGCTGATGGAAGCAAAGTAACGTCTGATCCATCTTTAGTAGACAAAATACTGAGTTCTATTTCCTATAAACTAAAGGTAGGTGTTGATTATGAATTTACTCCGCAGATAGTTGCTACAGTTGCTATTGCTGCAAGTGGGCAATTAAGTGCCTTCAAGCCACCAGTACAAATACCAGATGCAATCATAGAAGTAGGCATACGTTATAATTTTTAATGTTCTAAATTGCATATTTCTTGTAGTGAATAAGATAATCCTGCAAAGAGGTTTGCTATTTGGATAAAAATTCGATGTTATTATCTAGAGACGGGTTGTAAGTTGGAAATATGATATAAAAGAAGCAAGAAGGAAGGTAACTCTATAAAAAAATATAGTTATCAAAGGCTTGAGCGACCGTAAGACGGTAGTATTACACATACGTAGATATCAAGGTACTCAAGCCTATCCTTCGAGACGTTTGAATAGTTGTTTGGGACATACATATGCACCCGTTTACAATCTTAAATTTTAACTTAAACTCTCGAGGTTCTTTATGGTTATATCCTATCAAAATTTTATTGGCATTGATATCGGAAAACTTGAATTTGTTATTGCAGTGAATGAACAAAAAAGTGTTATCAAGTTTGACAATAGTTGTTCTGGCTGGAAACAATTTTACCAAAAATTTTCAAATATCTTACCCAATTCCATGATAATTTTAGAAGCTACAGGAGGCTATGAGCTTGGCTTATTGTATTTTCTTATTGACAGAAACATTGCTGTGCATCGTGCTAATACTCGTCAAGTTAAAAACTTCATTCTATCTCATGGAACTTTGGCAAAGACTGACAATCTGGATGCAAAAGCGCTCGCCCAATATGGTGCTGAGCGTTGTGGACGTCTGCAGCTATTTACACCTATCTCAAAAGAACAAACCACCTTATTTACACTTTGTCAGCGCCGTGATGATATTACGA
Source organism: Wolbachia endosymbiont (group B) of Ablattaria laevigata (assembly GCF_964277395.1). NCBI lineage: Bacteria > Pseudomonadati > Pseudomonadota > Alphaproteobacteria > Rickettsiales > Anaplasmataceae > Wolbachia > Wolbachia endosymbiont (group B) of Ablattaria laevigata. The sequence continues at coordinate 1,271,327 of NZ_OZ195519.1, read as the reverse complement.
AAATGCTTGTTCAAGAAAAAAATAGGCTTAAAACTCCTGGAAATGATTACATTAAGGAAAGTTGTCAACAAACTATTGAATTCCTCAATAATCAGGTAGAAAAGCTTGATCAAGCTATACAAAAAATAGTCAATGAAAACCCTGAACTGAACCGATACCAGAAGATTCTTGAAACAGTTCCTGGAATAGGTAGAAAAACCTCTCAATGTTTATTGTGCCTTATACCGGAACTTGGTTCCTTAAACAAAAGGCAAATTGCAAGCCTTGCAGGTGTTGCACCTCATCCTAAGGAAAGTGGTAAAGCTATTGGTTACCGAAGGATTGTAGGTGGAAGAAGTAACGTTCGTTCAAAGCTTTTCACAGCTGCTATGGCTGCTAGAAACTCCAAGTCAGAACTTGCTGCTTTTTATTGTAAGCTTATTGATAGTGGTAAAAGAAAGATGGTAGCACTCACTGCACTTATGCGTAAAATTATAGTCATCGCCAATGCCAGACTTAAAGAAGCAATTAATTTGCATGTTTAGAAATTTACATGGCAATAATTAAAATTAGTTAATGAATATGTGCGTCCACACACACTAAACGCACATATTCATTGGTTTAAGCAAGGTATAGTATTTCCTAAAGTAAATGATAAAGGTATAATAAAGTATTTGAGTTATAATGGCATATAGTGTGGATTTAAGGGAAAAGGCAGTATTGATGATAGAAAAAGGTAAGACAAAGGTTGAGGTAGCAGAGCTTATGGAGATAGGAATAGCAACTCTGTACCGTTGGTTAAAAAAGAAAGCTGCTGGTGAAAGCCTCAAGCCATCTAAAAACGGTAGCTTTATTCGAAAAATAGACCCCAAAATACTCGAAGAATATGTTACAAAGAATCCAGATCATACTCTGGCAGAGATGAAACAAAATCTTGGATTTGGAATAAACTCAATTTGGTATAGACTAAAACAGCTAAAAATTACTTTAAAAAAAAGTCACACTATATCAAGAGCGCAATCAAGAAGATAGGGAGCAATTTATTGATAAAATCTCAAAAATAGACCATTCCAGCATCTTATATATAGATGAAGCAGGAGTTGATAATAAGTTATACCGAGAATATGGACGCGCTCCAAGAGGAAAGAAAATTTATGCAGATATTCCAGGGAGAACTCGAGAGAGAATCAGTATAGTAGCCGGGTGGATTGGAAAGAGATTTATTGCACCAATGACTTTCAAAGGTGGGTGTGACAAAGAGGTATTCAATACATGGTTGGAGAAGATGTTATTACCTACATTGCCACTTGGCACAACTATAGTTATGGATAATGCTACATTTCATAAGACCACTAAAACAAAATCATTAATAGAGTCTTTTGGCTGTCATTTGCTGTATCTTCCAACATATTCACCAGATTTGAATCCTATAGAATACTGTTGGCATACCATCAAAAGCCGCCTCAGACCTCTCATGTATAAATATACAGACTTACAGCTTTTGGTTGGTAATACCATAATGGAACTTTATCATCCATTTTAGAAAATACTATAGTAGCTGTTTGATATAAAATTCTATTCTTATACGACAAAGCAGGGGTTTATTGCCCATATGAAGTTGCAAAATTACACAAATAAAAAATTTTTAAACATAGTTGATATCTATTTTTCTTATGCCCTCAATTAATGAAATCAGAAGCATCAACTCCCCGCTGCAAGCAAGCAGCAATTACAGTGTTCATCATAAGAAATGCTATTGTCATTGGGCCAACACCCCCGGGTACTGGAGTAATAGCCTTGACTTTTTCTTTTACTCCCTCAAAGTCAACATCACCCACAAGCTTACTTTGATTTCCCAAGTTAACGCTATTTATGCCAACATCGATCACTATTGCACCTTTTTTTATCCAATCTGCTTGAACAAAATTTGGCTTTCCAACTGCTGCAACTACTATATCCGCTTTAGAGCAATAATCAGCTAAATCCCTACTTTGTGAATGCAAGATGGTAACAGTGCAATTTTCTTGCAACAATAGGTGAAACATTGGCTTACCCACAATATTTGATCTGCCAATGATTACCGCATTTTTACCGGACAGATTATTTTCAACTGACTTAATTAAATGCAAAGAACCTTTGGGAGTACAAGGTATCAGACAATTTTTTTCACCTTTAACTAACCTGCCAACATTCTCATCATGAAAGCCATCTACATCTTTTTCAACACTTACTGTATTAATTATTCTACTTGCACTGATGTGCTTTGGTAAAGGTAACTGAACTAAAATTCCATGCACAGATGAATCTTCATTTAATGTATTAACTTTTTCAATCAATTCATCTTCTGAGATACTATCAGGCAAAACAATAGTTTCAGAACTTATGCCTATTGATTCTGCTTTTCTTTGTTTATTACGAACGTAGACCTGACTTGCTGGATTGCTACCCACAAGAATTACTTTAAGACAAGGAAAAACATTATACTCTTTCTTTAAAATATCAATTTTTTTTGATAGCTCCTCACAGAGATCATTTGCTATTTTTTTACCGTTAATAATAATTGACATTTCCTTGCCACTCCTTGAAGTCAGGTAATGCAATATCAAATAAATTCAATACTTTACCAACAGCATGATTTACAATATCATCCAAAGATTTTGGTTTAATATAAAAAGCAGGCATCGGCGGAGCAATAATTGCTCCCATCTCCGTTAGTTTTAACATATTTCGGAGATGTCCAAGATGTAGTGGAGATTCTCGCACCATAAGAACTAATTTTCTTCTTTCTTTTAGAGTTACATCTGCAGCCCTTGTTAATAGATTGGAAGTCACCCCCGATGCTATTTCAGACATTGTTTTCATAGAACATGGAGCAATAACCATACCTAAGGTTTTAAATGAGCCGCTTGCTATTTTTTCTCCTATTTTTTCTTCAGAATAGTAAAAATCTGCAAGCGATATAATATCTTCAAGTTTTTCTTTAATCTCATGAGCTATAGTTATTTTTCCAGCACTGCTGATCACTAAATGAGTTTCATGATTGGTATTTTTTAGTGCCTCTAGAATCCGTACACCGTAAATAGAACCAGATGCTCCACTTATTCCAATTACAATCCTACTATTCACCTTCGTAATTCATTCCCAATGCACGTTTGTAGGTATAAAGTAATATTTCCTGTTCCTCCCTGTCATCATCATCCATCTTTCTTAGCCTAATAATCTGTTTCATCACTTTTATATCCCAACCTTCATCTGCAGCTTTTGCATATACATCACGAATGTGATCTTGCACATCCCTCTTTTCTTGTTCAAGTTTTTCGATTCTCTCTATATAGCTCTTCAAATCTTCAGCCGTTATTTTTACTGTATCTTCCATAGAACCCAACTAATTAATTGCTACTACAGTATTATCAGTTTTTACTTGTACTTCAATCATAGTAATAATATTTTTATCTTTTTTTAAAATCTTAAAGTAAAAACCGTACATGGAAAACTCTTCATTTTCTTCAGGAATGCGCTCTATCTCGTTTACAATCATACCTGCTAGAGTTGTAGCTTCTTCATCAGGAAGATCCCAATGTAACTGTCTATTAATATCCCTAATAGTAGATTTTCCTTCTATGTGATACATATTATCGGATATCTTTTTTATAAAATTCTCTGTGATCAAATCATGTTCATCTGAAATTTCTCCAACTATTTCTTCCAGTATATCCTCAAGAGTTACGATTCCCTGTAGTGCTCCATACTCATCAATAACAAATGCAAGGTGTTTCCTGTTTTTACGGAAGTTGTGAAGTTGTACACTGAGTGGCGTACTTTCTGGTATAAACCAAGGCTTTGACATAACTTTGGCAATCTCTATTTTATTATCCTTTTCACGCAAGGCATTTATTAGATTTTTCACGTGAACCACTCCAACAATATTATCTGGTTCTTTTTGCCATAAAGGTACTCTGCTATGGCTACTGGTTAAAATCTCTCTTATTAACTCTTCTTTGTTTCGATCTATATCAAGAGAAAATAAGTTTCTCCTGTGGGTCATAATTTGTGATATTTCTGTCTCAGCCAAATCAAGTATACTATTTAGCATATCTAAATCCTGTTGTAACATAGTGCCCTCACTGCGGTGAAGAGTAATCATATTACGCATTGCATCTGCTGCAGATATTACCTCCCTATTCTTATGAAGCCCACATAACTTCAGAATGATATTGACAATAAACTGAATGCCTAATGTCAATGGAGAAAGAACCTTGACAAAAAACAGCATAAAATAAGCAGAAAGTAATGTAAATTTTTCAGGATTTTGCATGGCGTAAGTTTTTGGTAAAACTTCACAAAATAGCAAAATACAAAACGTCATCATGAATGTTGAAAGAAATATGCCCTCACTCCCAAAAGAATTTATAAATATTACTGTAAATAAAGCAGAGCAAGTAATGTTAATAATTGTATTACACAGTAATATTGTTCCTATTGTTAATTCTTTTTTACCTAACAAAAGCTCTATTATCTTGGCTTTTTTGTTACCTTCTAGCTTTAGTTTATTCACTCGGGATCGGCTAATTGAGGTTAACCCTATTTCTGCTCCTGAGAACAAAAACGATAAAATCAATAAGAAAAAAATTGCTGACAATACTGAAATCAATAACCAATCCATTAAAGTATGATGTTATTGCGATATAGAAACAGAGTTGATTTTATATGTTGTAAGAAGCATTTGCAAGTCTATATATCTTTAATATAAAAAAATAAATCATGAAATATATCACACACTGCATTCACATGCATATTCTCAACAACAAGTGGAGGAGTTATTCTTATTACCCTATTATTTAAAATTTTAGTCATTATTAAGCCTTTGTCAAGAGATTGTTTAACAATTTTATCAGCCAAAGGTACTCTAAGCTCTATCCCTATCAATAAACCCTCCCCACGAACTTCTGAAACGATCTTCGGAAATTCTTCAGTCAAAGGCAACAACTTTTCTTTTAGATATTTACTGACCTTCTTAACATGGTCAAAAAAGCCTTCCTTTAGCATTACATCGAGTACTGCATTACCAACAGTCATGGCAAGTGGATTACCTCCATAAGTTGACCCATGAGTTCCTGGAGTGATTGCTTCTGCTATATAATCTTTTACTAAACATGCAGCCAGAGGAAATCCATTACCCATAGCCTTCGCACAAGTGAGCATATCAGGTTCAACTCCTATATTTTGATAGTAAAATAGAGAGCCAATCCGTCCATATCCGCATTGCACTTCATCAAAGCATAAAATTATTCCTTGAGCTTTTGTTATCTCTCTTACTTTTTTAAGATACTCTACGTCCAATGGATGTACTCCGCCTTCACTTTGTATGGGCTCTAAAAATATGGCAGCTGTTTCGCTATTGATTTTCTTTTCTAATGCTTCAATGTTATTTCTTGGAACTTTATCAAAACCAGAAAGGAGTGGAGCAAAACCTTCGCGTGATTTTTCATTTCCCCCAGCTGAAATTGCAGCAATACTGCGGCCATGAAAACCTCCTTCAATTGTAATGATGTGACTGCGCTTTTCTTGTCCATTTAAGTAGAAATAGCGGCGAATAAATTTAATTGCAGCTTCTGTTGCTTCAAGTCCACTTGAGCAGAAAAAAACTTTATCGGCAAAGGTAAGTTCTGTTAAACGCTGAGCAAGCCTTTCCTGCTGAGGAATAGTAAAAATATTAGAGCAGTGCCATAATGAATCCAGTTGCTCCTTCAGTTTATCTGTAATGTATGGATGACAATGCCCTAGAGAGGTTGTAGAAATTCCTGCAGCAAAGTCTAAATATTTTTTACCATCCTTATCGAAGAGATATACTCCTTCTCCTCTAACTATAGAAGCTTCAGATCTATTATAAGCGTTAACAACATGATCCATTTTAAATATTATCTATACTGTGCATGAAAAAGCTTTCCCTTAATATTGCTTAAACTAAAAATTGGGCTAATATTATACAGTTCAACATAAAATTCAGAAATTTAATATGTAAAAAAGTAAAACTACACCAATTCACATTCAGCAAAAAAGAAAGCTATTTCTCTATGAGCATTCTCTAGACTATCAGAACCATGCACTCTATTTTCACTAATATCATCAGCAAAATCACCCCTAATTGTACCTTTATCTGCCTGCTTTGGATCTGTAGCACCCATGATTTGCCTGTATTTACTGACTGCATTTTCACCGATTAAAACTTGAACTATCACAGACCCAGAAGTCATAAATTCCACCAACTCTCCAAAAAAAGGCCTATCCTTATGAATTTCATAAAACAGCTCTGCTTGTTTTTTTGTCAGCATCATCATTCTTTGTGCTATAATTTTTAGTCCAGATTTTTCAATATAAGAATTTATACTGCCTGTAATATTATTTTTTACTGCATCAGGTTTTAATATCGAAAGTGTTCTCTCAATTGCCATATCATTCCCTTATATTAAGATCGTATATTTATAGATTTATTTTATTATAAACTTTGATTTGATAAAAGCAATTTTTCACTTATAGTTAAGAATAAACCATCAAGGAGGTGTTTTATGGGGTGTTGTAATAAAAAAAACAACAAACCAGTCGATCCTAATGTTAAACAATCAATTGAAACTACACTTACTGCTAAAGAATGGGTTAATCAATTCAAGTCATCAATTTTTTGTGGGACAAAAGGATTTTTAACTTTTAATTTGGCATTTTTGAGTTATTTAGAGTATAGCTTACACAATAATACAAAATTAAAAGAAGGCGCTGTTTTTGCAATAAAAAGGAATACTATTCCATTTTTCGAAATGGCTATCATAGTGCCATTTGTTTGTCTTGCATTACCATCTATGATAGGTGGGATGAACCTCATGCATTGTGCGCTTATATGTGCTGCACTGATGGTTGCAACATGTTTTGTTGTGAGAACCTTTTACTTGCGTGAAAAGTTATTGAAAAAAATGACTAATAATGAAAATTATACCGAGGAACAAATAGAGCAGGAATTTAAGAAAGACACTATAAAATTTCCTATCTTTGATAAAAACAGACAGCATATTGAATATAATTCTCCTAATCCAGGACAACTAATGAATGAAAGTCCTCCCTCTCTTTTTGTTAAGGTTTTACTTTTCCCCCTTACGATTTTTCTGAAGGCTCTACAAAGCTGCATAATGATATCTTTGGCTGCTGTTGAACTTCTTGAAGCAGTGCCAAGTTTTTGTGTTGATGTGGTTTTCGATAGAGGCTTTGCATCTACACAGAGTAACATGAAGAGATCTGCTCATCTATTGTATGCCAGTGTAAGAAATTTAGTGCCTGTAACTAAACTTGATGAGTGTGTAGCTGATTTTATAGGCAAACCTGAAGAAAGGTGCTGTCAGTGAAGAAGGCAGTAATCTTATTTAACCTAGGCGGACCTGATTCACTAAGTGCGGTCCGTCCTTTCTTATTTAATCTTTTTTACGATAAAAGAATAATAAATCTACCAAATCCTTTTCGCTTCCTTTTAGCAAAGTTTATCTCCAAAAGGCGAGAAAGTACTGCACAAGAAATATACGAGCACATTGGAGGTAAATCGCCAATCTTGGAGAATACGAAAGCACAAGCTGATGCTTTAGAACTAAAATTAAATGAAAATGGAAACCATGTATATAAGATATTCATCTGCATGCGTTATTGGCATCCATTTGCTGATGAAGTTGTTAAAAGCGTAAAGCAATTCGACCCTGACGAAATCATTCTGTTACCACTATATCCGCAATATTCAACCACCACAACTCTATCATCCATCGAGAATTGGCAAAAAAATGCCAAACTGGAATGTAACACAAAAACAATTCACCATTATTATGACAATGAAGACTTTATTGAAGCTCATGTTAATCTGACGTCTAAATATTATAAATTAGCTAGCAAAATCGGTAAGCCAAGAGTCCTATTCTCGGCTCATAGCTTACCTCTTAGTATCATTAAAAAAGGCGACCCTTACGCTTCACAGATAGAAAAAACAGTAAAATTAATAGTAAAAAAATTGAATATTGAAGATCTTGATTGGGGAATATGTTATCAGAGTAAGGTTGGCCCTGTAAAATGGTTGGAGCCTAGCACTGAAAGTGAGCTATCACGCGCGAAAGACGATAATATACCTGTAGTTTTATCACCTATATCTTTTGTTTCTGAGCATTCTGAAACACTGGTTGAACTTGATATAGAGTATAAAGCAATTATCAAAGACGGATATTACTTTCGCGTACCAACTCTCAGTACTGATCTCTTATTTATCAAGTGCTTGGCCGATTTATGTTTAGATCACTCTCAAAGTACTGATTTATAGCACTTTTCTTTTTAGATTTTTATAGTATAATATTAAAAAGTTATTATTTTATTATCTACTTATGCCAAAAGGTAAGCCAAATACATTTATAGAAAGTATACATGATGTTCACAATCATGATATTAGAAAGATGTATTGTATTGCAGTAGGTTTAACAGGCATATTGTGTAAAATTTCATTGCAATTCTGTTGCGAGTTTATTGATAACAACAGATCCAATATTTGTACTATATTAGATATTTCTAAGTTCATAAAACTACCAACATCAATAATATTTGCTCTTCATTTTGGTCTCAATTTAGCTGGATATAAATCTAAGAAACCTGCGAATGGTGAAGAGGAAAATAAACCTGAAAAACCAATACAGGTTGTAGGTAACTCAGCGTACTTGGCAAGCTGTATCATAGGAATATTGATGCAGGCAAAAATCATTCATTTCTTAGCTAGAAACAACAAGGATGTAATAAGTTATATTAGCTTAACATCAGCAGTTCTATTTCTATTTTCAGAATTCGTAAGCTGTTATTATAAGTGCGAAGAATATAAGGAAGTGCATAAAAAATATCAAGAAGCATGTAAAAAATACAAAAAGGGTGATGACGAACTTACGAAATGTGAAGCTGAGCTTGCTAAATGCAAGAAGAATGTTATGTTTAGCACATTCACTTTGTCATTGGGCTTGTTAAGCTTCATATTAAAAAGAATGGAAATTGCAACTATACCGATAGACTTGGGTGGTGGCATAATCTATAATTTCAACTTAACTGTTACGGTCAGTTTGATACTAAGTATAGCATATCTAGTATCAAACATCGATAAGTTTGTCAATCAACCTAATAATGGTACTGATCCTTCTACTGGATTTGATGACGCTCACCATATTCAGCATAATGGCGGCAGCATTGTAGAAAGTAATTATTCGAGATGAAAAGACTTAATTTCTACTGCCAATGCTAGCACTGCTAATTTGCTAACAATGTTCCAAAGTGGCAGAGTTTTATTTTCTTGGCTGATGTCATAAAATTCACAGTCAGTGGAATTCAAGCTAGAATATACATCTTTCCTGCTATTACATCGGTATAAGTAACATGTTGGAGTATCTCCTATATAGTATATTAGCGGTTCTGCAGAACTACTTTTAAATATGTCAATAGTTGGTACACCTTCTTGTATAATAACACTATTGATTGCTATTCCTTCTTTTATCTTTTTCATTTTATGACGCTTTTTTTTATTGAGATTTAATATTTCCTTTCCACTTGTTGCTGTTATAATGCCCATTCCATATGTGCCATTGCTTGCTTTGATAAAAACGTAAGGTTGTGTTTTTATTTCATATTCCTCATATTTTTTTTGCACTAGAGATAATATTTGGTCAACTTTAGTCGCTACTGCTCCTAGTGATGAATCATCATTAAAGTCAACTCCATTACAGCTTTCTGTAAGCACAGAAATAAGCCATGGGTCCATTTTAAATTCGCCACAAAATTCGGACACTAATTTTTGATAGATTTCAAAATATTGAAATTTCTGCCTACTGTGCCAGCCATATAATGGACTTGGCACTATCTCTTGTTTTACGTTTTCTAGCGTGTCTGGAATGTGGCTCGTCATATCACGGTTCAGTATAATCACATCAGGCACAAATCCTGAAGTTGTCTTCAGCAAAGAGTTTTCTTTCACAACAGTTTCATACTGTTCTATTAAATTGTACGTTTCATTATGAAAGAGGCCAATTCTAGTTTCAAAACCTGCGAGTTGCAGTACTTTCTCTATAACAAATACGTTTTCTATATACATTTTATTTCGTGTGTAATTCTCCGGTATTATAAGAGTCTTTTTATATTGTTTTGTTTCGAAGTAGCTTTTTATCAATTTTGCTGCTATCGCTTTTGATACTTCACTTAGGTTATTAAACCCTGCAGGAAATAAATTGGCGTCTACTGGAGCAATTTTGTAGCCTGAATTCCTAAGATCTATGGAGCTATAAAATGGTAATGTAAAACCATTAAATTTTGTTTTGAACCAATTATTTATATCTTTTTCCAGATTTGGATGAATTATGTTTTGCATCTACACTTTAAATGTTATAAGAAAAGTACTATATTATAAGTTATAATCTTAATATAATATAACGAATTAAAATAACAAAAAAATGATTCATCATGACAGCAGTAAAATGTATGGTACTACTATACTGTCAATTAGAAGAGACAAAAATGTAGTAGTAATAGGTGATGGGCAAGTCTCGCTAGGCCATACCGTTATAAAATCTGGAGCAAGAAAAGTTAGGCGTCTTTCTGGTGATTCCGTAATTGCCGGTTTTGCTGGAGCAACAGCTGATGCATTTACTCTCTTCGAAAGGCTAGAATCTAAACTTGATAAGCACCCAGGACAGTTAATGAGGGCATGTGTTGAACTTGCAAAAGACTGGAGAATGGATAAATATCTAAGAAAATTAGAAGCTATGATGATCGTGGCAGACAAGTCCATTTCATTGGTCATTACAGGAACGGGTGATGTTCTTGAACCTGAAGATGGCATTGCAGCCATTGGCTCTGGAGGAAATTTTGCTTTATCTGCAGCAAAAGCTTTGATTGACGTTGAAGGAATATCAATAGAGGAGATTGCAAAAAAGGCTATGAAGATAGCTGCCGATATATGTGTTTATACAAACCATAATCTAATTATCGAAAAAATAGAGGAGTAATATGTCAAGAACTTTGTGTGCTAATTTTTCTAGTCAATCTGTAGTAGGTCAATTTGATAATAATGATGACTATAATGAGAAAAATATCCTCTATGAAAATGAAGGTACAGGAAGTAGCAGCATTCAAAGCTCACAAGCTTTATTAGATGATCTACCACCACAGAAGATAGTTAAAGAATTAGACAGATTTATAATCGGGCAGAATGATGCAAAGCGCGCTGTTGCTATTGCACTCAGAAATCGTTGGCGTCGAAATAAAGTCCCACTTCCACTACGTGAAGAGATTATACCTAAGAATATACTCATGATAGGCCATACGGGAGTTGGTAAAACTGAAATAGCTCGCCGTTTAGCAAAGCTTGCTGGTGCACCTTTTATAAAAGTTGAAGCAACGAAATTTACTGAAATAGGATATGTTGGACGTGATGTTGACTCGATAATACGTGATTTAGTTGACGCAGCAATAGTTTTAGTTAAGGAAAAAGCACGTAAAGCCTTAACTAAAAAAGCTTTAGGTTTGGCTGAAAAGATAATAGTCAACTCCATGGTTGGTGAAGATGCAACCGAGGAAAGCAAAAAAGTTTTCAGAGAAAGACTGAGAAATAAGGAATTTGAAGATGGAGAAGTTTCTATTAACGTCAGGGAGAGCAAGGGTATGCTACCCACTTTTGATATACCTGGTATGCCAGGTGGGCAAATTGGTGTGATGAACGTAACAGAAATCGTGGGCAAGATGTTTAATGGGAGCAAAAAAACAAAAACTATTACAGTTAAAGTGAAAGAAGCACGTGAAATATTGATTAATGAAGAAAGCGAAAGGTTAATGGATGAAGACAAGATAATCAAAGAAGCGATTGATCTTGTTAGCAATGAAGGCATAGTGTTTTTAGATGAAATAGATAAAATTGCAGCACGTACAGAAATAAAAGATGAAGTCAACAGAGAAGGAGTGCAGCGCGATCTGTTACCACTACTTGAAGGAACAACTGTTTCAACTAAGTATGGCACCGTAAAAACAGACTATATATTATTTATTGCATCTGGTGCTTTTCATTTGTCTAAACCATCCGATCTTTTACCAGAATTACAGGGTAGATTGCCAATTAGAGTGGAACTTAAGGCACTTACTCAAGAGGATTTAATAAAAATATTAAAGGAACCAGAATCTAGTTTGTTAAAACAGTATATAGCGTTAATGAAAACGGAAAATGTAACACTTGAGTTTACTGATGATGGTATAGAAACTATAGCTGAAATAGCTTTTACAGTTAATAGAGAAGTAGAAAATATAGGTGCAAGAAGACTTCATACTGTCATGGAGAAGCTTTTAGATGAAATAAGTTTTATCGCTTCTGAAAAAAATAATGAGAAATTTGTTATAGATAGCAAGCACGTAAGAGATAAGCTTGAATCAATTTCAAAGCAGCTTGATTTATCTAAGTTTATACTTTAGAAGAAACTTTTTCTTTAAGTAATATATAGCACTCAAGAAGTTTTATTTTTTCTTACTTCATAATTCTTTAAGCTATTTTTCAATAGTAGAATTCAAGCTTAAATCAATTATTGCAATATCACAATCTATGCCTTTTGTTAACACATCAGTTAAAAGATCAGGTGGAGAAAGAACTGTTCTTTTATTACCAGCTCTCATTCCCACAACTCCAAGTTCTATAGCAAGTGGTATTTTTTTGTCACCAACTTTAAACTGCACTGTTTGATCTTTGACTATATACTCACCATTATATCTCTTTATGCTATATTGAGCCGATATCTCATCACCACACTTTACTTGTTTTCTAGTTTTGTTAATTAAGTCATTAAAAATCATTAGGTTATTTACTGAATCAGGATATTTATCTTTTACTTCAATCAGTTTGATGTAATAAGAGTTAAAACTCATTTTGTTGTCATCAGCGGCAATAGTAACTACACGCTCTCCACCTTCTTTCATACCTATTACCCCTAAACTCACTTCTTTTTCACCTATTCTCAGAGTAATATCAGAGACTTGACTTGGTAATGCTGCCAGATTGTTGGATATTTTGTACATTTGTAGCAGGACTTCTTGGCCACAGAAAGCCTTACTGCCGCTGCCTTCAGTAATTTCATAAAAGTTTATCGTCTCTTCTTCCTTTTGCTGTGTTATTTCTTCTAAATATTCTGCTAGCCCATGCTTTTCAATATAGCGATCAAGTGCTGATTCAAGTATGGGCTTTACTAGATAACGTGCTATCGTCTGTGTTAAACCATCATGTGTGGCATTTATCTCGTAAAGCTTGTCCTCTTTTTCCGGTTTATCTTTATTTATATAAACAATAGTGATTATAAAAACAGAAGATAAAGTGAGAACCATTACTAGAAAGATAAATATTTGTAATATAATTTTTTTAACCATCTTTTTTTACTTGATTCAATAAATCATATAAGTCATTAGTATTCCCTGAAAGCGTACTTAAATTATCTGAGGCCTGTTTAAAGAGACTATCTATATAGTTTTCCATTTCATTTTTGCCAAGCACGGACATTAAATTGTTTGTTTTATCTTGCTCATAATCTTCAATATCATCCTTAGCTTGAAAAATAAGCCCCAGATTTATTCCATAGTTATATAACGCTCTCCGCTCCTTGGTTGTAGCATTGCCTATTATAGCCCCTATTTCGCATGAAGCTGCAAATAGTTTTGCAGTTTTCATCAAATGAATTTCCTTTATTTTATTCAAATCTGCATCTATATCCAAAATCTGTCCTCCCACCATTCCCCTAACTCCTATCGCTTGAGAGAGCACTTTGATGATCTCACAATTTAACGAAGATAATACCTCAAAAGCCAAAGTAAGTAGTGCATCTCCGGCCAGTACTGCTATTGCTTCACCAAATTTTTTGTGGCAGCTCAGCTGGCCTCTTCGAGTGTCACTATTATCCATGCATGGTAGATCATCGTGAATTAGGGAGTAAGCATGAATAAATTCAATTGCTGCTGCTGCTGTTATTGCTTTTTCAACCTTTATGTTGAATATCGACGAAGATGCTATAACTAAAAAAGAACGTATATGTTTTGCAGGAGCAAGAAGCACATAACGCATAGCTGATATAAGTCTATTCTCGCTATTTTCAGGTAAGAGCTTATTCACTTCTACAACAAGCAAATTTTTTGTTGTTTCGTCTAGCATTTTTAAATTTATTAACTATCGAGTGCTAAGAGATAGGAAGTTTTTAATAGTTTATATAATCATAAAAGCTATTGCAAACATCAAAATTTCTTATAACATCAGAGAATAGGTTATTTTTTAGTAAGAAATGAGCGAATTGGCAAAAAGCACTAGGGAAGATATAGAAGAAAAAGTAAAGAAGATTATACTAGAGCACATCAGTAAGGATGTAGAGGGATTTGGTAGTTCTTCAAAGCTTTCAGACCATGGCACAGATAGTTTAGATGCAGTTGAAATAATCATGGCAGCTGAAGAAGAATTTGGTATAGAGATTCCTGATGAAGATGCACAAAAAATGGAAACTATGGAACAGATAGTTGAATATGTAGTAAACAAAGCAAACAATTGATGTTGAATGAGCAGAAGAGTAGTAGTTACCGGTGTTGGCTTAATTACTCCACTAGCAGCAGATGTTAATAACACCTGGTCAAAGCTGAAAGAAGGTAAATCTGGCATCAAAGCAATCAATACAGATAGGTTCGACTCTTCTGATCTTGCTTGCAGAGTTGCAGGGCAGGTGCCTGTGCAATCCGATAACATTGAGCATTATTTTAATCCACCAGATTATATTTTTGAAAAAGACCTAAAAAGAACAGATCGTTTTATTCACTACGGAATTGCAGCAGCTATTCAGGCAGTAGAAGATTCACTAATTTTGGAAAATAAAAATATTAATAAAGAGCGAATAGGTGTAACTGTTGGTTCTGGTATAGGTGGTCTTCCATCAATTCAAGAAAACGTAATTACCATGCAAGAAAAGGGACCTAGGCGTGTCAGTCCATTTTTTGTTCCTTCAAGTCTAATAAATTTAATATCTGGCCATGTTTCTATTAAATACGAATTTACAGGTCCAAATGACTCAGCGGTCACTGCATGTGCAACAGGTGCACATGCGATTATAAACTCAGCAAGAGCTATAAAACTCGGTGAAGCTGACATTATGATTGCAGGCGGAGCAGAAAGTGCACTATGTAGAATTGGAATTGCAGGTTTTGCTTCAATGAAGGCGTTATCAACTAAATTCAATGATAATCCTGAAGAATCCTCAAGGCCATGGGATGAAGAACGTGATGGATTTGTCATGGGCGAAGGAGCAGGTATATTAGTGCTGGAAGAATATGAACATGCAAAAAAAAGAAAAGCAAAAATATATGCAGAACTCACTGGATATGGGTTAACAGGAGATGCGCACCACATCACAGCACCACATCCAGAAGGAAGAGGCGCACTTAAGGCAATGGAACTTGCTTTAAGGAGTGCACAAGTAAGCCCAAGTCAAATTGGGTATATCAATGCACATGGAACTTCAACAAAACTTGGGGATAAAGTTGAAGTAATAGCAATGAAGCAGTTATTCGGTGACTATGCCTATAAAATACCTGTTTCCTCGACTAAATCTTCTATAGGACATTTACTTGGTGCCGCAGGAAGTGTTGAAGCAATATTTAGTATCCTTGCATTAAACAATGGAATTGTTCCACCAACTTTAAACCTACACAAACCTTCAGAAGGGTGTGATTTAAATTTTGTACCACTTAAAGCTCAAGAGCATAAAATTCAATATGCGCTTTCTAATTCATTTGGTTTTGGTGGTACCAACGCGTCTCTCATCTTTGGAAAGGTGTAGTTAATTATGCTATTTTGAATCGACTACGAAAATGTTATTCGAGTAGCTGAAACTAGAATCCAGTTAAATTGGTCAGCATAAAAGTAATGTTGAAATATAACATTTTGATGATGATGAAGAAATGGATCCCAGTGTCAACTACTCGAATGACAGAAGAAGAAAAAGCAAAATTTTGCCTTTTACCGCTAACCTATTATACTTACTTGATAAGTTCTATCGCTTGATTAAATGCATAAAATATTAGTAAGAAGTAACCATAAGCCCTTGATTGGAAAAATCAAGATTAATGGTTCAAAGAATGCAGTCTTGCCAATAATGGCGGCAAGCTTGTTTAGTAATTCTTCAATAACTTTGCATAACGTACCTGATTTAATTGACGTGCATTTGATGTCTGAGCTGCTTAAGAGTCTTGGTGCAGAAGTAAATTTTATATGCAATAAAGACTATAAAGCAAATCACACTTTGGAAATTGACTGTAGCAATATCAATAACTATTTAATATCACATGAAATTGCAAGCAGACTGCGAGCATCTTTTTTAATGCTAGGTCCAATGCTCAGCAGATTTGGTAGAGTTTCAACAGTATTTCCTGGTGGATGTAATATTGGAAAACGTCCTGTTGACATTCATATTAAGGCACTTGAAGCAATGGGAGCTAAAATTGAAATTGATAGCTGTAATATAACTGCAACAACAAAGGGGAAATTGCAAGGCAAAGAAATAACATTTGAAAAAGTAAGTGTTGGTGCAACAGAAAATATAATAATGGCAGCAACACTTGCAGAGGGAGTAACAATAATAAACAATGCTGCAATCGAGCCGGAAGTTCTTGATTTAATAGAGTTTCTGAAGATTATGGGTGCCAATATTGAAGTTAATAATACAAAAATCACAATAGAAGGTGTTGAAGCATTAAATGGGTGTGAGCATAAAATAATACCAGATCGCATAGAGGCCGGTACTTATGCTTTGGCTGCTATCATTACCGACGGCGAGCTAAAGTTAGAAGGAGTAAGTTTGTCTGATATAGAATGTATTGCAAATGAATTGAAGACTATAGGAGCCAGAGTTGAGTTACATGATGATGGTATTATTATTTCTAGAAAAAATGGCTCTATTAAATCTGCTCACGTTGCAACAAATCCATATCCCAACTTTCCCAGTGATATGCAACCACAACTAATGTCTGCTATGTCAATTGCAGGTGGAATATCAATCATTGAAGAGAACGTTTTTGAAAGTAGATTTGCACATGCAAATGAGCTAAGAAAATTAGGTGCTAATATCAGCATCGA
Source organism: Wolbachia endosymbiont (group B) of Ablattaria laevigata (assembly GCF_964277395.1). Lineage (NCBI taxonomy): Bacteria > Pseudomonadati > Pseudomonadota > Alphaproteobacteria > Rickettsiales > Anaplasmataceae > Wolbachia > Wolbachia endosymbiont (group B) of Ablattaria laevigata. Next base: position 1,254,166 of record NZ_OZ195519.1, on the reverse strand, counting down.
AAAAAATAAAGCTACTATAAGTGGAATAAAGAGCTTATCTGGAGCTAATCTGCATGCTAATGACTTAAGGTCAACAGCAGCTTTAATTCTCGCTTCTTTGGTAGCTAAAGGAGAAACTACAATAAATAACTCACATCATTTATGGAGAGGCTATGAAGCAATGGACGAAAAACTCAATTCATGCGGGGCTGATATTTTCGTTTCATCTTGAGGATATATTATGAATGAGACAACTAAGCGAACTACAGTAAAAGAAATAGATGACATTCTATACGAAGAACATAAAGTATTAGATCATGGATTTGTTCGAGTAATTGATTATATGGGCTCTGATAGCGCCATAGTTCAAGCTGCTCGCGTTTCTTATGGAAAGGGAACTAAACAGATAAATCAAGATGAGGCGCTTATAAAGTATTTGATGAGGCATCATCATACAACTCCATTTGAAATGTGTGAAATTAAGTTTCACGTGAAACTTCCAATTTTTATTGCAAGACAGTGGATAAGACATAGAACTGCAAATGTGAATGAATATTCCGGAAGGTATTCGATACTTGATAATGAATTTTATATACCAGAACAGGTTGCAAAACAATCTGATAATAATAAACAAGGCAGCGGTGAAGCTTTTGACTCAAGTACTTCAAAAGAAATAATAGATTCTCTAATAAATGATTCTAATTTAGTATATTCTCATTATGAGAAATTTATTGAACAGGGCCTTGCAAGGGAAATTGCCCGAACTAATCTAACACTTAATTACTATACTCAGTTTTATTGGAAAATAGATTTACACAACCTTCTTCACTTTTTAAGGCTTAGAGCTGATCAGCACGCCCAATATGAAATTAGAGTCTATGCAGAAGTTATGTTGGACATAGTAAAGAAATGGGTCCCGCTGGCCTATAATGCTTTCATTGAATACTCCTTAAAATCAGCCTGTATTTCAAAAACTGGTCTTGAAATAATTCGCAAGCTAATAAAAGGAGAAAATGTTACGAGAGAAGAAAGTGGCATGGGTAAAAGAGAATGGGATGAGCTGATGTCTATACTTGGTAAATAGCCAAAAAGATCGAGTTATGTCCTTTCACAGACTTGCAGGTGTGAGCAACAATTTATTCATACCTTTATCAACTGATATATCAATTATTTTTGAATTTATTCTTTCCATTGTTTCGTAAAGCTTTTCGGCTTTCTTTAACATTAGTGTTGCATTTCTAAGCATAATATAAACTTGGCAATAATCTGCAAAATTTTCAATATACATATCATATGAATAACGGTTTACAGCAAGTTCCATTACCCTACAAACTTCCTCTAATGTAAAATTGGCAGCTCCTGTATCAGGACAAAAGCCAACCGCTCCTTTATTAGAGTCAAAAAATATGTATTTATCATTCTCTGCTTTATACACCAACATAGAATGTCCAGCACCCTTGACATCTGCTCTATTATGAGTAAAACAAAAAGAATTAAATTCTAAGTAGCATCCTATCTCCACATTATTTAAGACATGTTTGATTTGTTCTTGCTCAGTATCGATCCATACTTTTGTTGAAGATAGATCGTTACATAATTGCTTATATATTATCTCATCATAATAAAATGGATCTCCTTCTCGCTTTTCAATGCTCTGAATATCAAGAATAGGTAAGAATTGCGATAAAAACTGCATCATTAATAACTTTTTCGTTTGTTCTTTTCTTTCATCAATATAGTTCATAAAATCTTGTTCAGATATAATATTATCAGACTCAAGAAATTTAACAAAATCTTGCTTATTCTCTAATTTTATAAAAGTAATAAAGTAATTTAATGAGTGACATAACCCTTCTTCGGGATCAAAACCTAAAATTTCTTTAAATCTATCTTTTAATTGTGCAATTTTAGATACACTACTTGACATAAAAGCATTCAAATTAAATTGAATGGCTTGCTCATTTTCAAATAATTTATTATATTGTCCTTCAGCTGATAAATCCGGTGCTTTGTATACATATCTACCATTTTCTCTACGTATACCTTCTATATCTTTAATTATACCTTGTTCTACATTTTTACTGATAGAAATTTGGTGCTTTCCTTTATTGGCAAATTGATTCAAAAACTCCGCAATTTCCTGTTTTGAGAGTCTTGTTTCAACTTGTCCATCTTCTCTATCTTCAGTTTTACAAAACACTTTAACTCTAGGATGTTTTTTATCAGTATAGACTTTTAATACAATAGATTGAGCAATGCGATTAAGATATTTTGGCATATTGGTTATTAAGATATTAACTATATATCTTAATAATAGTATAACCTACACCACTTGTCAATTAATATATTAGTAAATTAGTACTATTTATTATATAAAAAAGTAAATTACATAGTGGATGGTCAGTGCTTAACACTGGAATCCAGGAATTTTGATTCTAAATTTGGTATTGATTTTAAATTAAAATAAATGTTTGTGATGAGATTATATGAAAAACTGGATCCCAGACTGGGATGAAAAGAGAAGGAAACACTGGGATGAAAGAAGATGAAACCACTGGAACGTTTATTTTTGAAAGTAAATTGCATAGCAGATGGTCAGTGCTTGACACTGGAATCTAGTTTCACCTTATGATGGTTTTATTCAAGTAGCCTCTATCCAAGTGCCCCTTTGGTGTCATCAGAGTAGCTGACACTGGGATGGCTTTGTTGCATCACACTTTATGAGATGGTGATTTATGGTAAATTCATGTAACTATCTCAAATTTAGCCATACCAATATCAGTGAATTTATTAAGCAAATAGCACTTAATTAGTAATTCTTTTTCACGATTTACTTCAGATTTATTCCTAAACAAATACTTGCTTCAACCTTGAGAAAAATCCTTCTATATAAGATCTTTTCCCATAATGTACTTCCTTTTTCCACTCTTTTACACCATCTTGTCCATATAATTTTATTAACCTAATAGCAACATTTCTGTCAGACATATAATCTATTTTTGAATGTTCTGCTGCATCCTTTTTTGGTAGAACTTTTGTCTTTATATCGTATTTCTTACACAATTTATAAAGTTTTTGCCTATCGTATGCCCTATCTGCATATAATGCTTTTATTTTGTGCTGAAAATTAACTTCTTCAAGCAAATCGCAAGTGGTCAGAGTAGACGCCATTACTGTATCTTGCAGCTATAGCTTTTTTACTATTCACACTTAACATAACATGTAACTTTCTTACTTGCTCGTAGCTTCGGTACTTTCTATCTGCACTGTTTTCCTTACTGTGGCCAGGAGTGTTACTGTAAATTTGTGCTATCTATGATAATTTCAATATTTTCCATGTTGCTTTTATCAATCCTGCAATCATTTATCTTAATATTAAGTTTTTTTTGATGCTTGTGAATAGCTGCAAATCTCTTCCTATTTGTTGCAAATACCCTTTTATAAACCCGACTGTTTGTCTTAAACCAATTCTAAAGAAACTGACGATTATATGCACTAAAATCACAACTTTATCACTATAAATATAGTTGCCGCCCTGCATTTTTGGACTATTTTCATACCAATTTTCGATAGCTTCATCGATGTAACGAAAAATATTCCCCCTTTTTTCAAGGAATTTGTTATATTCGTTTTGGTTACTGACTTTCATTTTCTGTGGCATATTTTTTCTTCAACAGTTAAAAAGCCCACTGGGATCCAACTAAGTTACTTTACAACGTTTTTTGCACAAAAGGACTGGATTCTAGCGTCACGCGCTAGAATGACATCAACTTTTGAATTCCAGTTATGCAAGAAATCTATTCATTTGAAACTTGTTTGAGAAACGTAGCTATAAAAACCGCAGGTACCAGTTGGTTTTTATTAGCTAAAGTAAAGGTCAAATATCTGGAATTCTGGACATAAAATCCCCCTGTAAAAAAGATTAGAAAAAAATGCAGCGCACATACGACAGATATACACTGAAGAATACATTTTTAATAAGTTTAATAAAAAAGGTCTGCAGACGGAGATAGATTTTTGAGCTCAATAAATATCTCTAATTGTAATTATAATCAGATTTAAAATATGCGGAAGTAATTTTTTGTGTCCGCTTAGCAGGGTGGCAAAATAAGATAGACAGATACATTAAAACGCTCCCCAAATGCATCAATTCTATTTTTTCATTTTGTTTCCATCAACTTGTTCAGAACTTGGATTCTTCACTTCAGGACTTGGCTTCATTTCTTTAACTTTCTTATTAACTTTTTCTCTTACCTTCTCTATGTCATTATCACCAATGGCCATAATTGCAGGTTGAAATTCACTCATAAAACCTACAAGTTTCTCCATATCTTCCTCATGAGTACTAGTACCCTTGCTCATGAGATTGCTCAAAAGACCAGCCTTATTTTCCCCTATTAACTTTCCTATGGCTGCTAGTTGCTCTTGATTTCGAAGCATTTCTACTATCTTGTTCTGATTATTAGCGTCTTCAATGCTTTGCCCTGCTTTTAACTTAGTATTGTCTGCAATAGCTGCAAGCAATTCACTACGTAATCTATCAAAATTATTCTCTCTTGCTTGAATTGTAGGTAATTTATCGATCACATCTTTCACAAAACTTTTCACTGCTTTTCCTGCTTCAACCGCACCTTCTTTTATCTCACTTCTATCCTGATATATGGCATAACCAATAGCAGCTATAGCAAATAGTGCCATAAATCCTACAAATGCTGCTCCACCAACAATTAATGCACCGGTCACTCCTCCTACTGTTAATAAACCTGCTAGTGCACCCGTCAATGTTGTAAATGCTGCTACACTTATAACTTCTTGAGCTAACAGTTGATTGCCTAAAGTTTCAAGCTCTTTCTCCATGCCTTCTGTTTTATCTGCTAGTTTTATAAATTTTTCTAATTCAACTTTGTTCTTCTCAAAATTCTCGAACATAAGACTCATTACACCCTCAATAACAACTGGTTTGTTCATCAGAAATTTACTGATATCTGATTTGTCAGAAGTTTCACCTTTCTTTTCAAAGCCATCTAGTATTAGTAGACTATCCAATTTTTGTAACAAATCCTCTTTTCCAATAATATATTCCACTACACTTTCAATTAACTTCTCGGAAATAGCTGAGTTTGCTGCATCACCTTGTACCATATTCAATTCCCATCAATTATAAATATGCCTAATTATATATACTAATTATTAATTATATTATAATTGACATAAAATAATTACTCCTTTCCAAATATGGAATTTGTATTACAATACCTAGATTATATGAAATCAAGGTATTTTATGGGTGAGAAAAAATTAAGAGCCGCTGTGGTTTTATCAGGATGCGGCCACCTCGACGGCACAGAGGTGAGAGAAGCAGTTTTAAGTTTGCTTGTGCTTGATCAGCAGGAAGTTGAAGTCACGTGCTTTGCTCCTGATGTTGATATCAAACAAGTTATGAATCACAAAACAAAAGAAGCAGTAAAAGAAAAAAGGAATGTACTTGTAGAATCAGCAAGAATTGCAAGAGGTGAGATAAATGATTTAAGAGAAGCTAAAGCTGAAAATTTTGACATGCTAGTCGTACCTGGTGGATATGGAGTTGCGAAAAATTTATCTGACTTAGCTGAAAATAAAACAGTAATGCCTGAGTTTGAAAGATTAGTCTCAGAGTTCTTTGTTGCAAAAAAGCCAATAGGAACTATATGTATATCTCCAGCCGTTATTGCTTCAATTTTAAGTAGCAAGATAAGTAAAGAAGAAAGTAAGATTAAGGTAACTATAGGAGACGATAAAGAACAGTTAATAGAGAAACTCGGCGGCGAACATATAAAATGCGATACAGAGTTATCAATAGAAGATGAAAAACATAATGTATTTTCCTGCTCTGCTTATATGCGTAATGACGAAAGTATATACTCTGTATATCAAGGAATAAAACACATGATTGACAGTATGGTGAAAAAAATTAATAAAAAAACTAAACAACCATTTCTCTAAAATGTAGTTTCTTATACAATTAATTATGTTATACTTCCATTTACATTATTGCTGTAGCCAAAGTAATCTATAGTTGCTTATTAATGATGAATTGTATTTAGTATATAAATTTAGTTCTTTTTTTTTATAGATTTAAATATGTTAGATCTTTTTTATATTGAAAGTGAGTGTTGTATAGATGGTCAGTGTGATACTTATGCAGGAGAAGTGAGTATTAATGATGTCATGTTGGGCAAGTTTAGTCTAAATTCATACAGTGGGAAAAAAGCCATGGTAAATCTAGACATCGTTACATTCGATATCCATATTGCTATGGATGGCCAAGATGGAAGGACAATAACAAGAGACCTCAAGGGTCCTGAATTTGTAATTAAAGATGACGGTTCCTGGTATATTAACAAAAATCTTGGTAATGATAAATTTGAAATTATAGTAAAGCAGTCATGATATGAAACATAGTGAGCGGAGCTTGCTTTTTAGCAATGTTTACATACTTACTTAAAAAATGGAGATTATCTTAGCTGAACCACGCGGTTTCTGTGCAGGGGTTAAAAGAGCTGTAGACATATTAGCAATCACTTTAGAGAAATACAAAAATGAACGCCAAGTTTATGTACTACACGAAATCGTTCATAATAAGTATATAGTAGAGGACTTCAAGAAACAAGGAGTGGTTTTTGTAAGCAGCATAGAAGACATTAAAGACAATAGAGGAATATTGATCTTTAGCGCACATGGAGTGTCGAAAAGTATAGAGGATGAGGCAAAAAGAAAGGGTGTTCAAGTGATTGATGCAACATGTCCATTAGTTAGCAAAGTACATAAAGAGGCAAAAAGGTATGAGGATAGTGGTAAAGAATTAATTCTAATTGGACATGAAAATCATCCAGAAGTTAAAGGAATTATAGGAAGAGTAAGTAATCCTATATCTCTAGTGCAAACTATGCAAGACGTATACAATTTACAAATCAAAGATCCAGATAATTTATCTTATGTAACACAAACCACGTTAAGTATTGACGATACCAAAGAAATTATTGCTACACTGAAGCTCAGATTTCCAAGCATTACAGGCCCCGACTTAAAAGATATATGCTATGCAACACAAAATAGGCAGAACGCTGTTAAAAAATTGGCTAAAATTACAGACGTAGTGTTAATTGTAGGAAGCAAAAACAGTTCAAATTCAAACCGTTTATTAGACCTGTGCATTTCCACAGGAAAAAGAGCCTATTTGATTGATAATTATAAATGTATGAACAAAAATTGGTTGCAGGGCGCAGAAAAAATAGGAATTACTGCAGGTGCTTCTGCTCCTGATATATTAGTTGATGAGCTAGTAAATTACTTAAAAATAAATATGAATACAAAAGTTTCAGTCATGCCAGATGGATTCACTGAAAATGTTCAGTTCAAGTATACTAAATGGTAATGTGCAACAACGTGCGTCAAATCAAGTCTTTAGCTTAATTCAATTTTCAGTCTGTTGGAGAATAAAATATCAAGCTGAGATATAATTAATCCTCGTTTGTCAGGTTAAGTTGTGTCTAGCACAAATATAAAAAACCTTCATCATACAAAAGGGTTAATATTACTACTAATTTTATCAAAAACTTATAATATAAGTAATATTGTCATCTAATGTTTAATGAATTTCAATAAATTACCTTTTTAATTCTAGATGAGTATACACTTTGTTAATATGTTTGGGTCAAAACCCAAAAGTAAGTTTATGCTTTCTATAGGAAAAGAAGGCACAATGTTACTATATTTTAAAAATGATACTTTAAATAAAAGATATTTTGCTAAGGACAAAAATAATAAAGTTGTTTCTGACTTAATTTCATGTCTCTCATCAGATAAAAAAGCACCCTTATATCTGGTTCTCAATCACACTGATCAGAACTATTTGCTACAGTCTATCCCAAGAGTAAATAGGATTAGTGCTTATCTATCAGCAAAAACAAAAGTAGAGCATTTTGCTCATAATAACGATATAAATTCTATTCTCTTGGTCGAAAAGCCGAATAAATTTAATCAAAACTGGTGGTATCTATTTGTTTCATCAAAAGCAAATCATTTAATAGAATATTGGTTGGACGTGTTTGTTGAAATAGGCTCTAACTTTAAAGGAATATTAATGTTTCCTATAGAACTAGTCAGTATAGCAAAAAAGATTCTACACAAAGATCCTAGTAACTGGAAAATTATAGTTGCTGCAACTAAAACAGGTGGCTATAGACAAGTGGTTCTTAAAGAGAACAAAATGATATTTACACGTTTAATACCATTTACTAATGATAATTTACCAGGAATCATTGCTGGTGAAATATATCAGGAAGTGAAAAATACAATTCAATCTTTAACTAAGTTTGGATTTGAAAAAAATGACCCTATCGACCTTTGCATCATAGTATCAGAAGCTATTAAATCTAGTTTATCAGTTATAAATTTTTCAGAGAATAGTGTGAACATATTGACTCCATATGAGCTAGGTAAACTATTGGGAGCAGAATTAGCTATATGCGAAAAAGATAGCTTTTGTGATACTACAATTTTGTTCCATAGCTTTAAGAATAAGCCAACAGATGTTTTTAATACAAAAGAAACTAAAGAATTTTATCTATTCAATTACCTTTATTTAAACTCTCCTCGGATTTTTCTATACCTCCTTTTGACTTTAATTGTAATTAACACCTTTTGTTTGCAAAATTTGTATTCAAATTTTAATGTTGCTGATAATTTATCTGCAACGCGGAGTGCTTTAAATAACAAACTAATAAAACTTAGCCAAAGCTATAATGTAAAAAAGATAGATGAAGTTTACGATTTTATTAATATAAATAATATTTTATCAAAAATAGAGTACTCTCCTCTCATACAGGTTAAGTATGTAGAAAAGCTAAAAGTACCAGATGTAGAGCTTCAATTATTTGAGTGGAATTATAATGAGGCAAAAAGTTATATTACCACAACTTTAAGGTTTAATTTTCAATCTGGTAAAGACATTTCTTATCAATACGAGAAACTACAGAAAAATTTAAACGATAATTTCCGTACTCATGATATTAGTATTTCTAGCTTACCTACTACTAAAGAGAAAAATCTATCTATTGATGTTGAAATAGGAGAGGCAATGTAGATTGATGACTATCTCTCAACTAAAAAGAAAAGCTACAATTCAGTGCATATATTACTTATTGTTATCTATTGTATTAATAGGGTTATCAACGTGTTTTATTATCTATAACAAAAAGGTTTATAATAAAAATCAAACTGCAGCTGAGGAAATACGCTCTATTAATTTACAGATCATTGAAATTCAAAAGAAAGAAGTCGTTCTAAATAAAAACCTAGATTTATGGAAAAGAATTTCTTCTTCAAACTTACATAGTAGCAGATACATTACAAATTTAAATTTTGAGCTTAACAAGCTATATAAAAAACACTACATGTTAGAACCTGAAATATCAATTTCTATACCTGAAGAAGCTGAACTCCACAATAAAAGTGAACATACAAAAGTAATAAGAAGTGAAGTGGTTCTAAGTTTAAGCTCAATTAGCGATAAGCATATTTTTTTATTTCTACAGTCTATTCCAAATCTTCCTGGTTATGTTATGATCAGATCTCTTACCTTGAATAAGCAGAGAAATATAGATGCTAAAGTTATAAACCAGATTTTAAGTGGTAATATGATAGAGATAGTGAGAGCTAGTATAGTTTTTGATTGGTATACCATATTAAGTAGATGAATATAAAGTTGTTTTTTATTTTTACGCTGCTATTTTTTAATTTTAGTGCATATTGCAATTGCGAAGATCTTGTAGAAAATATAGGGATTTGTAAAAAATATTCTTGCCAACAGCATATTAGTAATGAAGATTTTATTGAGCATAAAATATTAGGGTTAAATAGTGAAAATTTATGTGTATATATAGAAAGACAAGGCAATGATGAAATGGTCTGTCATCATTCTAATGATGGAATGATTATAGAAAAGAAGTACTTAAAAAGTATTTTAAAAGTTGGAAATCAAGAAATAAATGACTTCATTGATATAGCAAATTTGCGTGCGAAGGAGTGTTTTTTTATCAACAATTATTATATAGATCGAGACGATATAATAAAAGAGGCAGCAGAGAGTACTTTATCGCAATATGGTAGCATAAAAAGCATTTTTTTTGATGAAGAGCAGGTTAATAGAATAGTTAGTGAGATGGAAAAGTTTAACTTACAGTCTTCAGGAGTTACAGAGGAAGAAAATTTCAATTGTAAAGTAGTCAGTTTAGATTCAATTTTATACTTTTCCCCCGATACATGGAAAATATGGGTAAATGGAAAGTTGTTTATAAATACTAAGGATTTAAAAGTGCACTCAGTAACTGAAAATTATGTAACTTTTTCATGGGCTGTAAACCAAAAGATAACAAAAGAACGGATAAGCAATTCTAAAAATGTACATTTTGGACATGGAGGTATTATGTTTACGCTTTATCCAGAACAAAAATTTGATTTAGATAGTTTATCTATTAAATAATCTAATACATCTGCGCTTGTAGCTCAGTTGGATAGAGCGTTGCCCTCCGGAGGCAAAGGTCGTGGGTTCGAATCCCTCCAAGCGCGTTTTTAATTAAATTTGACAATAATACTCTCACATAAGATAATAAAGAGATTTATTTTAAAGCATAATTATGTCTAGTGGTACTATAAATAAAGTCATATTAGTTGGTAATTTAGGAAAAGATCCTGAAATTAGGACTACACAAAATGGAAAAGAGATGGCAAGTTTTTCGATAGCCACATCTGAAAGTTGGACTGACAAATTTTCTGGTACGCGCTCTGAAAAGACAGAATGGCATAATATTGTAATTTTTAGTGAAGGATTAGTAAAAATTGTTAAGGATTTTGCGCGCAAAGGTAGTAAAGTTTATGTTGAAGGTTCTCTGAGAACTAGAAAATGGACTGACCAAAATGGTAGCGAAAGGTATACGACAGAGGTGGTGCTATATAACTTTAATAGTGCCCTTACCCTTTTAGATTCACGAAACAGTATGTCAAACTCTGATTACAAGCCAAGTGAATACAAACAAAATGAAACAGAACAAAAAGATAAACACGGAAGTTTTGACAACGATATAAAAGACGAACTAATCGATGATGAAATACCATTTTAATAACTTCAATTGAAATCTACATTTTTATGGACTGCTTGTGTTACTCCTTTTAATTGCAGTGGAGATAGTATAGATTACCAAAGCTTGCAGCGTTTACTAACAATGCAAGCTGAAGCTGAAAATGGTGTAGTGTTGCTAGGTAGCACAGGTGAAAGCTTATCACTTACTGATTCTGAAAAGCGCACATTAGTTGAATTTGTATGTGAGCTAAAATTAAATACGAAAATTATAATCGGTGTACCAGGAGTGAATCTATATCAGACTCTTGAATGGCTTGATTTTTGCAAGGGTATGCCTATTCATGGCTATCTAATGACAACTCCCATTTATGCAAAGCCTGGAATCATGGGGCAAACTTTATGGTTTGAAAAGCTGCTTGAAAAAGCACATGTGCCAGCCATGCTTTACAATATTCCATCAAGAGCAGGAGTGAGTCTTCACGCTGAAACTGTACGCAACTTATCCAGCCACGAAAAATTTTGGGCTATCAAAGATTCAAGTGGCACCGTTGATACTTTAACTCAGTATAAGAAAGTTGCACCAAATATTGAGGTGTTTTGTGGGGACGATAATATGATATTTGATATGGCTGCTAAGGGTGCGGCTGGTCTGGTTTCTGTTGCTGCCAATGTTTGGCCAAGTGTAGTACATGAATATGTTAAGCAATGCATGAGCGGCAAGAACCCTCAAGCAGACAGTTGGCAACAAGCTTGCAAAGCTCTATTTACTGCCAGCAATCCAATACCTACTAAAGCACTTTTGCATGACATTGGGCTCATAGAACACAAAACTGTCCGCCTACCACTCAGCACAGAAGATTTGCCTTCTATTGAAACATTGAGGCAAGCTAATAAAATGATTCTTGGATGGGAAAATCAACTAGCTATGCAGGATTAGGAATTAAGCTGATAATTCAATTATACTTAACACAAAAAAATGGGCTAAATCCTCTTCAAAAACTTCTATCTATCGTCTCTTAAAATACTCTCCTGCACACATCCCCATCAACAATTTTCACATCACTATCAACTGAGCTACCTGGCTGTTTATTTCCTTTGTATATCTCCCCATCAACGGAACTACCTGGCTGTCTATTTCCTTCTGGAAAAAAGCACTCAATTGCTTTATCAATTAAGAAACTTAAAGGAATACAAGCAATCACACTCACTACAAAAGTTAAAGCACCTATAGCTGCGGGTGATGTAAAACCAAGAGCAACTAGTCCTGCTCCAACTCCAAAAAAAACACCAATAATACTGATAGTATTTGCATAATTTTTAATTTTATATTCAGCGCTGTTGCTATATTCTCTCAAAATTTGTTCATGTTCTTTGGACATGCCTTCTGGTATATCGTTGAGATTTGTAGTTTTTGAGAAAAAACAAGCCTTGATTAAGCCTACTAATAACATTGCAGAACCAATGATTCCACCTGCAATGAGAGGTGGCAAGTTAACATAACTTAGAGCTAAACCTGCAAGAGCCCCAGTAACAGCGCCCATTCCTAGTGCTATTGTTAGTATCACTATTGTGCCTGCTGCTAGTTCTAGTTTTGATTCAAATTTCTTTTCTAGGTTACTTTTTGCTTGCCTCGCCTCTTTTAACTGTTCTCTTGTATAGCTCATAGTATGTACCTTTACTTAAAATTAATAATATAATACTAGCATTTTTAGTTTATATAGTCAATTTATTAAGTAATTTTAATTGACTTTCAGCAAACTTTAGCCTTATATGTATGGTCCCAGAGTGTAATGGTATATAAAACATGAGAACAAAATGCCATTAAAGGAGAACTTATGATTACTGGATATATCAGAACAACAGAGACAATTCATAAAGCAATGTAAACTTTCTAAGTACTATAACCTCAACTCTAAAACTATTGTAAAACAGAAAAAAGCATTCATTTAAAAGAAAAATAACAGCTCCATATACTATTAAAGTGATAATACTTATAATGTTAGATGTGACACCAAATCTAATTTGAAATATAACTTATTTACTCAGCTTCTTTTGAAACTACTGTGAACATAATATCTATAGATAAAACATCGCATTACCACGCCACTAACGAGTAGCAGAATGACAAGTTTTTCAAACTAGTCCGGTAAAAATCTCAGTCAGTTCAGCTGTATGCTTTTAACTTTCCCAAAAAGAGAATTAACCATATGAAATTCTTGTTGATATGACTTAATGAATAATTATTTTAGGTTACTAATTTATTTTAAGAAACTTTGATGATATTTAGCCCACTTATTTTTCTATTTTCCATGTCACGATGAGCCCCTATTATTTCATCAAATTTATATTTTTTATTAATTCGTACGATTAAAAGTTTTTTTCTTATCATTTCAAAAATTTCCATTGCAGTAAGCACTAACGTAAGTCTATTGTGCTTGTAGTGATATATCGAAGTTCCAGCTGCAAATAACGAACGCGAACTAAGTAAAGAGAAATTAATAGGAGCATTACCTGATATCTGCCCATAGGAAACATATATGCCAAACTTACCTAAAGATTCAAAAGAGAGCTTGCTTGTAGCGTAACCTATAGGGTCATACACCGCACCTACTCCTCTATTTTTCGTAATCTCCATGATTTTAGAAACGAAGTCTTTATCATTGTAGTTTATTGCGTATGTGCAGCCACTTTGTAAAGCTATCTTCATTTTTTCGTCAGAGCTTATAGAACCTATCACTACACCTTTTTTATCCTTTGCCCATTGGCATATTATTTGCCCCAAACCACCATTAGCTCCATGAACTAGTACAAAAGCACCAGGCCTGATTCTATAAGATTGATTAACTAAATAGTGAGCTGTCATACCTTTAAACAATACTGCAGCAGCAACTTCATCAGGTATATCATTCGGAATTTTTATCAAATATTTCTGGTGTACAATGCGCTTTTCACAATATGCCCCTGGAGGAGCTGTGCAATATCCAACTCTATCTCCAACCTTAAGTCCATCACTAATTTTTTTACCAAGCTTTTCAACAACTCCTACTGCCTCTACTCCAAGTACTGATGGCAGATCTTTAATTTTGCGTGTACCTTTTCTGTGTTCTAAATCATAACGATTTAAGCCGATAGTTGTATGACGTATTAAGACTTCCTCATCTTTTGGCTCACCTATGCTCTTATCTACAAATTCTAATACTTCTGGCCCCCCAGTTTTTTTAATTTGTATAGCTCTAACCATGATAAATGTAAGACAAAAACTTTAATTATGTTATCTAGCAATTAATATTTTGCAAAATGTTATTTAGAGTTTATACACTACATAAGCGTATTGTTAATAGTTTTGAGGCACAAATTATGACAAACAGAGAAACTTGGCTTTATGGTGTTTTATTCAATGTGTTGTGTGAAGTGGATGAAGATGACGATTTAGATACCAATAATAAAAATAAAAGAAAGGTTAAAATGTAAAATGCAAAAATCAGATAAAAAAGGAGACTATTGTAAATATTTATATACTTCTTGGGAAAAAAAGGATTTGATATTAATCACAGATTTGACTTGAAAGATTATGATGGCTTTCCAATAGATAGTCTTTTTTCCATCGCCATTAACTATAAACCGTACACTTTAACAAATCTAGCGCAAGTTTTAATAAAAGCAGGAGCTAATGTGCAAAACGAAAAAGGATATTTACATACCTGTGTTTTGACCCATTCTCCGGACATATTAAAGGCTCTCATAAAAGCGGGAGTGAATGATAGCCCAGATGAAAACTACAATGGAAACACTGCTTTAGAGTGTGTTGCTGAATTATATTGTAAAGATAAGTCAATTGAACGCAAAAATTGCTGTGAGATTCTAATTAAGCATACATTAGAAAAAAATCCCAACATAGAAATACCAGATTCTGTAAAAAATAAAAGGAGTTGGCTCAATGTTGGAATGCTTGTGAAGCAAATAATGAAGGATGGGAATTAGCAACAACGAACACTGAAACACAAGTAGTCAGTGTGCAAAAAGCAAATAAGAGCTCCTGCTCAATTCAATAGATGTATCGTACAACCTTGTTCGGATTACAATAGGAAAAGGTTTGTTATTTAAGCTTAAAAAACGTATATGATAGTGTTATTTCACTTAAATCTTTTGTACTATTGTCACGCATTATTTCAGGGTCTACGTAAAAGGATACGGGCATAGCCGCTTTTTGTTTTGGTAGCAGCATTTGCTCTTCAAAACAAAAGCATGCAACTTTATTGAAATATTTACCTGCTTTAAAAGGTGTGACATTATACACTGCCATTCCAAAAGAAGGCTGATCAGATAAATTTTTTGCATAATAAAATACTAAACTTTGTTGCCCTATATTTGTATCGATGTAGTTAGTTTCTGATTTAAATTCCCAAGGCAGACCTGATATTATATCAGCATTAAGGTGAACCCTGATTTTTTGGTCAGTTGCATTTATTGTTGCATTAGTTACTTTTCTCGTTGTGCCACCATATCCAGTAGCTTTACAAAAGATGCTATACAACGGTACTGAAGCATATGCAAGACACAGCATCAATACCACTAAAGATATTAGGAGGAAAACTATAGAACTTTTATTGTTTCCCCTTAAAAAGGAAATCATCTAATCCTTATTGTTGAACAAGTTAAGTAACCTGAGTAAATTGAGGAATATATTGATGAAGTCAAAGTAAAGATTAGTTGCACCAAGTATTGCCAGCTTAGTAGTTGCAACTTCTGAGCCATCATTATATCTATAATAAACATCTTTGATTCTCTGAGCATCGTATGCGGTCATTAAAGTAAACACTATCACTGATACAAACGATATTGCAAAATAGAGAGGACTGCTTCCAAGAAACAGATTAACTATAGATGCAATGATTAACCCCCAGATTCCCATAATCAAAAAAGAACCCATGCTGGTAAGATCTTTTTTTGTAGTATTACCATATAAAGCCATAGAACCAAACATGATCGATGTAATGAAAAATGCTCTCGCTATATTTTCTGCAGTATAAATTATAAAAATATGAGATAAAGAAATTCCCATTAAAACTGAGAATAGAAAAAATACAGTAAGTGTTGACTGAGCACTTAGGTGTTGAAGCCTAAAAGACATATAAAACACCAATGCAACTGGAGATAGCATTACCACAAGCGATAGAACAGGATTGGAATAAATCACCTGGAAAAGACCAGAAAACACTGTTAAAAACGCAACAAGCCCTGTAACACCTAAAGCTAAAGCCATATAATTGTATACTTTAGTTAGGTAACTCCTGAGTCCAGCACTATAATAAACGCCCTGAGAGCGAATATCCTGTTCGTTTTTCATATAAGACATATGTAACTCCTTATTATCTCTTGATGATATATTATAATACAATACAGCGTTTTTATCAAGTATAAAATGACATACTACAATTGAATGGTGTGGTATGCAATTAGAGAATTTCTTCCATAACTATAAGCAAATCGGTTTTCAGCAGCATTTAACTATTATAACAACCTCTGGCAATAGAAATTACTTTCACCATTCCCTCTATCATGATTTAAGGGGAATGGTGAAAGTAGTTTTTGCATTTACTAAAGCATTCTTCTTATAGATACTATACCAACAATCCACTATTTTTTCTATGTCTCGCGGTTTAACCTCCGGACCTATACTGATTCTAATTGAACATTCTGCTTGCTCTTTTGTTGCTCCCATTGCAAGCAAAACATGAGAAGGCCCAACTTTTCCAGAAGAACATGCAGAACCATTGCTGACTGCAATATTATTTAAGTCAAAGCACATGAGCTGCAGATCATTCTTCACTCTCGGCATATAAATGAAACTTGTATTTGGCAATCTTTTAGAATTTCTGCCAAAGATCTTGATATCACTGACAAGACTTAATAACCCATACTCCAATTGATCACGCAGCTTCTCTACTTCATCCATCTTTGATAGAAGATCTGGAATGTTTTGCAATGCAGCAGAAAGACCTACTATTGCAATAATGTTTTCTGTACCACCACGCAATCCTTTTTCTTGCCCACCACCTATTATAGTAGGTTCTATTACAAGCTTTTTGTCAAATATTAAAACTCCACTACCTGCTATACCACCAAATTTGTGAGCAGATAAAGTAAGTAAATCCACTCCTAAATCTTCCATATTTACTTTGATTTTCCCAACACTTTGAGCAGCGTCAGTGTGACAGATTGCCCCGAATTTATGTGCCATTTTAGCTATTTCCTTAACAGGCTGGATAACTCCAGTTTCGTTATTAGCCATCATCACTGAAATTATTACTTTATTCCCTTCAAGTTCGCTTAGAATTTTCTCTAGCTCTAAAAAGTCAATAATACCCTCTTGATTAACGGGTATTATATGTGGATTACATGCAGAATTAAGAATTGAAGGATGCTCTATAGCTGAAATTACATGCAGATAGCCTTTCATTCCTCTCATGACGAGGTTGTTTGCTTCAGTTGCACCAGACGTAAAAACTATTTCTTTATCATCTGGAATGCTAAGAGCATCACGTACGTTATCTCTTACCTCTTTAAGAATCTTCCTCGCTTCTTGTCCTCTTTTATGCAGCGATGATGGATTTAGTGTTTGTTTCGACAAAATCTCAAGTATACTTTTTTTTACATTTTTACTCACTGGAGCAGTTGCATTATAATCAGCATACACGCAACTACTGTCTTCCAGAGAGAATAAACTCACAGGCTTATTTGTCACTTACCATCAACCAATTATGTATGTTAACTTTAACACGATAAAAATTTATTGCAAAAACAGGGAAATTAATACATAATTAATAAACAATTTACATTATCAACACCTGTCAAAACAGGTTTTTATTAGGAGTCATCATGGTAGAAGTCTTTTTAAATAATTCAACAAAAAAGATAGAAGGTAGATACCATCAAAGCAAAGATACCAATGCACCAGTTGTGCTAATTTTACATCATCACCCTCAATATGGTGGTAGTATGGATAGTAAGATTATACATACTATATATGAATCTTTTATCGATAATAAATTTTCTGCATTGACAATTAATTTTCGTGGTGTCGGAAAATCTACCGGAACTTTTGATAAGGGTATAGGAGAATTAACTGATGCTGCAGTAGCTATTGATTGGCTTCAGGAGCATAACTCTAACAACGTTCCAATTTGGATAGTTGGTTTTTCTTTTGGAGCATGGGTAGCTATGCAGTTGACAATGCGCCGTCCAGAGATAGTAAGTTTTGTTGCCCTTTCTCTTCCAGCAACTAAGTACGATTTCTCTTTTCTCTCTCCTTGCCCAGTTCCTGGACTTATAATACAAAGTAATAATGATACAATTTCAGAAGAAAGCGATGTAACAGAATTAGCACAAAGGTTAATAAATTCGGTAAAAAATAACCATATGGAATACCATATAGTAGACGATACTAACCACTTTTTAAGGGATAAAGAAGAGGAAGTAGCTCAAATTATAGATAATTATATAAAACTACGCTTAAACAGTGCAGTCACTTCCTCCAAAAAAGTTAAAAAAGAGATAAGGGTAAAAGAATATGCCTAACTTTACAAATGAGAGAAATGAACGTATTAATATAAATAAAAAAAGTCTTGTTATGTTTAGGCAATTATTATTTCTCGTTTTAGCAATGTTTATGCTGTCAGGATGCTTTCTAAGTAAACAGCGTAAGTTAAAGAGTCCGTGTATAAAAAATAATGAAAGCATTTCATGCGAATTACACTCTGTTAATGACCATTGGTTAAATAAGTACAAGTTATAGGTAGCTTTGTATTGTACTGTTTCTTCCATTTACAGCTTTACTAATGATCGGTTTTTTAACTGAAAAATGTGATCTGCTTTTTCTGCAAGGATATAGTTGTGTGTTACTATAAGCATAGAGCTGTTATTTTCCTTTACATATGAATGTAACAGCAAAAATACATTCAAAGAATTTGTTGGGTCTAAATTTCCCGTTGGCTCATCTGCAAGTAAAAGCTTTGGAGAGTTTACAATGCTTCTTGCAATTGCAACCCTCTGCCTTTCTCCACCAGAAATTTCAGATACCATACTACTTGCTTTATTTTCCAGACCAAATTTTTCTAATATTGCTTGCGATTTTTTTTTTGCTTCAGCTTTGCTTCTTCTTGCAATAAGCTGAGGAAGCATAACGTTTTCCAACACTGATAACTCTTGTAATAAATAGTGAAATTGATAAACAAAGCTAAGAAAATTTCTTCTTACATGAGTTTTATATTTATTGCTGGCTTGCGTACAATTTACTCCATCTATTGTCACTACACCTAAAGTTGGCTTATCCAATAGGCCTGCAATTTGCAATATAGTTGTTTTTCCTGATCCTGAACTGCCGATCAATGCAACTACTTGCCCTCTTGTAAGACTCAGATTGATATCTTCTACAATAGCAGGACTTTTTTTGAAGCTCTTACTTACAGAAGCTAGCTCTAGTGTTACACCACCACCCATATTATAAAAAGATCCAGGAGGGAGAATTAGACCGAGAAACTGTTACCACAACCACATCGAGACTTAGCGAGAGCATTCTTGATTTGAAAACCAGAACCACTTAGATCTTCAGTATAATCTATAGTTGAGTTATTTAAAAATTTCGCTGAACAATTATCAACCATTAATACAGGGTTTCCATTCTCATCATTAATTACTATATCTTTACCTTTTTCACTAAAAATGGAGTGGCTTCTATAATCCTCGCTATCTTCGTCATCGTCAAAATCGTCGTCTTCATCATCGTCAAAATCGTCATCTAAAGACATCTTCTTATTTATTTGATCCATAAGAAAATTATACTTGAAACCAGAGCATCCACCACCTGAAACTGCAACTCGCAAAATAGAACTCTCATCTCCTTCCTGTTCTACAAGGGAGTGGATTTTCCTTAATGCATTGTCAGTTAAGCTAATATTGTAATCTGTTGACATAACAACCACCGTTCATTATTGATAACCTATTATAGTAGAAATTTTACATGTCAAACAATAATTTTCTATTAAGTTACGCGTGCTTTCCAAATAAAACAAAAGGAAGAAATTTCAAAGAGCCAGAAGACAAAAATCGCAGCTGTTTTCAGCGTGATAGGGACCGCATTATTCACTCTAATGCGTTTAGGAAATTGGGGTACAAAACACAAGTTTTTATCAATTATGAGCATGATTACTATCGTACTCGGCTAACTCATAGCCTTGAAGTTGCACAAATTGCAAGATCCATCGCACGCAGGCTCAGATTAGATGAGGACATCACCGAATGCATAGCGCTTGCACATGACCTTGGTCATCCTCCATTTGGTCACACAGGTGAGAATGCTCTAGTTCAAGTTGATAAGGAGAAGTATGAGTTTGATCATAATGTTCAAGCTATAAGGATTTTAACTTATCTTGAACAAAAACATGCTGATTTTGATGGTATGAATCTAAGTTGGGAAGTGATTGAAGGCGTTGCAAAGCATAACGGTCCTTTACTCGGTCAAAATGCGGTATCTCAAACAAATAATCAGCTGTTATTAGAATGCAATGAAAAATATGATCTAAAGCTTGAAGAATTTTCAAGCATTGAAGCACAAGTTGCTTCGATTGCTGATGACATCGCTTACAGTGTGCATGATCTTGATGATGCACTCAGGGCAAATTTAGTAACCATCGCAGATTTGCTTGATGTTCCTTTAATTGGCAAAATGTTCAAAGAAGTAAAAAGCGAATATTCAGAATTGGCTCAAAGCAAACTCATACATGAATCACTGAGTAGAACTATAGGAATTATGATAAATGATGTCGTTTTTCAGACTGAAAGAAATATTAAAGACTACAAAATAAAAAGCGTAGAAGATGTAAGAGGTCTAAATACAATGCTAGTCACATTTTCACCAGAAATTGCAAATGCCACAAAAGAGATGAAAAAATTTAACATGGAAAAAATATACAGAAGTTATAAACTGACCAGAACAATGAACAAAGCAAAACGTATAGTACAGGAGCTTTTTCAATGTTTTTATGAAAACCCAAGGTTATTACCCACAGAGTGGAACAAGCTTGCCTGTGAATCTCAGCGTTCAGTAATAATATGTGACTACATCTCAGGTATGACAGATAGATTTGCCATACACGAGCACAGAAGAATTTTTGATACCTCATACGAAATGACTTCTTTCTAATGACCGATGATTATTTCATGTCGATCGCATTAAAGCTCGCAGAAAAAAGTCTTGGAGGTGTTGCACCAAACCCTGCTGTTGGGTGTGTCATTGTAAAAGACGGTATGTTAATTGGTGAAGGCTACACAGGAATCGGTGGGCGCCCACATGCAGAAGTAGTTGCTTTGCAAAATGCTAAAGATTTAACTCATGGTGCAACTATGTACGTCACTCTTGAACCATGCTGCCACTTTGGAGTTACAGAACCTTGCACTGCAGAAATCATAAAATCAGGAATAAGAAAGGTAGTAATTGCAACTATTGACCCAGATAGTAGAGTTTCAGGTGGAGGAATTAAAGCTCTGAAAGAAGTAGGAATTGAAGTAAAGCAAGGGATCATGCAGAAAGAAGCAGAGAAACTGAATGTTGGCTTTTTTACCACCAAGAAACTCCATAGACCATTCATAGCTTGCAAAATTGCAACAACTCTTGACGGAAAAATTGCAGCATTTACAGGCGATAGCAAATGGATAACAAGTGAAGATACGAGAAATTGGATACATGAGCTCAGAGCAAAATATGATGCAATTATGATTGGCAGTAGTACCCTTATCAATGACGATCCTCTCTTAACTTGCAGATTACCAGGACTCGAAGACAGGTCGCCAATAAGGCTAATTATCGATAGCCAAGGGAAATTGAAGGAAGAGCATAATATTGCAAAGACTGCAGACAAAGTAATAACTTGGGTGATTACAAACAGAGAAATAGAGAAAAAAATAAAAAACATTAATTATTTGATAGTCAATTCAAATCACAAACCTCCTGTTATTCCAGATGTTACCCCAACACACTCTCCTGTCATTCCAATACCTTCTCCTGTCATCCCAGTGCCCAGACACTGGGATCCAGAAAACTTCAAGCAATTGCATAATGAAAACTGGTCACGCGCTGGAATGACATCGGAGCCTGACATTATCGATAAAGTCTGCCTAAAAGACATGGCATCAAAACTTGTTTCAGAAATTGGTATAACAAGGTTATTAGTTGAAGGTGGAGGAGTGTTAATTACAGAGTTATTGAAGCACGATTTAATCGATAGGCTGATAATCTGCCGCAGTGGTAAAATTTTAGGTAATGATGCCACTCCTTTTATAGGAGATCTAGGGATTCAATCCATAAACAACTGTTACCGATTCAAAAAAACAGAAGTAATAGACTTTGATGAGGATGTAGTTGAAATGTGGGATAGGCTATTGTAACTTTTACACATCCAGATGAAAGGAGAAAAAAAGAGGTAGAAAATCTACCTCCTATATAACCTATTGTGTTGTTTTTTCTTGAAACTTATCTTCAAATATTTTCATAACTTCAGTCTTTTGCAACATAGTTTTAAGCACTTCTTCATCAATTTCACCTTGAGGTCCTTGTTCACCTTTCTCACCTTGAGGTCCTTTATCGCCCACTGGTCCTTTATCGCCCACTGGTCCTTTTTCACCTTGAGGTCCTTTTTCACCAATCGCATTCATTTGCTGATATGAAGCATAAGCTGCTGCGGCAAAATATACAGCGGCAATAAATAGAACTGCAATTCCAGCAGGGCTAGCAATAAGTGCTAAAGACGCAGGTCCAGCAATTACTTTAGTAGCAATCAATACTGTTGTTATTGCTGCTGCTAAAGATGCAGTTGCAACTGTACTTTCAATACTCATTTTTGTTATATGTGCAGTGTTTTCCCACTTCAATACGTTTTTTATAGTCATAATAGTCCCCTTATAATAAGGCTAATAAAAAGATTGAGTAGTGTGTATTAATAATGCATGTTGGTCAAGCTACTTTTCGCATAAAGTATATATTTCAAGCTAAAATGTTATCAGTTGTATATAATTAAACGTATGAAACATGGTTGGCTGAATCTTGATAAACCAACAGGAATGAGTTCTGCACAAGCTGTAACTCAAATTAAAAGGATTTTTGGAATAAAAAAAGCCGGACATTTGGGAACACTTGATCCTTTGGCTTCAGGTATATTACCGATCGCTCTTGGTGAAGCAACAAAAACTATACCGTATTTATCTTGTGACTTAAAGGCATACAATTTCACAATAAAATGGGGAAAACAAACAACTACGGATGATTTGGGTGGTGATATCATTAGAACTAGCGATATAAAACCCGAATATAACCAAATAAACTGTGCGATTAAGGATTTTATTGGTGAGATAACACAAACTCCTCCTCAATTTTCAGCAGTGAAAATCAAGGGAGCAAGAGCATATAAATTAGCAAGAAGTGGGCAAAAGGTAAATATAAAGCCCCGGCAAGTCAAAATACATGAACTGAAGCTGATATTCTTGGAGACTATAAATAATAGTGCTGATTTTTCTATGATCTGCGGTAGCGGTGTATATGTAAGATCAATTGCAAGAGATCTTGGAGTCACATTAAATTGCTTTGGACACATTACAAAATTAAGAAGAACGATGGTAGGTGATTTTAAGGAAGATGAATCAGTGACAATTGAGCAACTTACTAAAAAAAACACAACAACTTACTCTCCCCAGTGCTTGACACTGGATACAAATACTTACAAATCATGTAATGGACAAAAGATTCTAGGAGCATATGTCAAAAACAATGTTCGTGATGAAATAGACTGGATCCCAGTGTCAAGCACTGGGATGGCAGAAGATGATGGAGGTAATACAAAAGGCTTCATCATCCCCATTGAATCGGCTTTAAAATCGATGTTCAAAGTTGAAATTTCCTTAGAGGAAGCAGAGAAAATCAGAAAAGGTCAAGAAATTATATTAAATAACTTGCGTAATTTAAAGAATTATGATATTTTTTGTACGATAGTGGGTAATGTACCTATTGCAATTTGCAGTTTTACTCATGGTTGTGTGAAGCCTATTCGTGTTTTTAATATTTTGAAATGAGGTTTAGATGTCAATAACATCCCAAAAGAAAAAAAGTTTGATTAGTACATATGCAATTAAAGAAGATGATACAGGTTCATCTTTTGTACAGTGTGCAATTTTAACCGAGAGGATCAGTAATTTAACTGAGCATTTTAAAGCGCATAAGCATGACCATAATTCTAAGCGCGGTTTACTTATATTGATAGGTAGAAGGCGCAAGCACTTAAATTATATAAAACGTAAATTTGGTAATGAAGCCTATCAAGAGTTAATAGAGAAGTTAGGCATTAGAAAATAATCGAGGAATTTTGTATGTTTGAAATTATAAAAAAATCTATAGATTGGGAGGGGCGTACCTTATCTTTAGAAACTGGGAAAATAGCACGTCAAGCTGATGGTTCAGTAGTTGTAAATTATGGAGATACTTCTATCTTAGTCACTGTTGTACGAAAAAAGAAGGAAGAAAGTGTTGATTTTCTCCCTTTAAATGTGCAGTTTATTGCAAAAAGTTATGCCATGGGTAAGATTCCTGGTGGTTTTTTTAAAAGAGAAGGAAAACCATCTGATAGAGAAACTTTAATTTCAAGAGTAATAGACAGAAGTATAAGGCCGTTATTTCCTGAAGGTTTTCATGATGAAATTAGTGTAGTATGTAATCTGTTAACTTACGATACGGTCAATTCTCCTGAAGTACCAGCATTGATAGGTACCGTCGCAGCTCTTGCAATTTCTGGTGTTCCTTTCCACTTTACTATAGCTGGAGTCATGGTCGGTTGTGATGAAAATAACAATTATGTACTCAATCCTTCCGTTCAAGAGATGAAAGCAAGCAACTTGGATCTGTTTTTGTCTGGTGATGAAAATTCGATCTTAATGGTCGAATCGGAAGTCAAAGAGCTCTCTGAAGAAAATGTTTTGAGTGCAATAAAATTCGGCCATGAACATCTTCAACCTGTTATTAAGCTTATAAAAGAATTTGCTGATACAGTAGGCAATAAACCTGAAAGCTTTGCTCCTATTGATATATCAGATATAACTCAAGAACTTGAAAAATATCGAAAAGACTTTGAAGAAGCATATTCAAAAACAGTAAAACAAGAGCGAGTTCAAGCTCTAGAAGTAGTCAGGAATAATATATTGAATACTCTTAAAGAGGCTGGAAAAGACGAAAAGTTAATTACTTATGCAGTAAAAAGCTTTGAAAGATCTTTAGTGCGTGAAATGATTAGAAGGAAAAGTGTGAGGATAGACAGCCGTAAGTATGATGAAATACGCCAGATAGAAATTGAGGCTGACATTCTACCCAAGACTCACGGTTCTGCGCTATTTACAAGGGGTACCACTCAGGCACTAGTTGTTACTGCTCTTGGTACTACACAAGACGAGCAAATTGTGGATGACATTGAAGGGGATAGACGTGAACATTTTATGTTGCATTATAATTTTCCTCCATTTGCTGTTGGAGAGGCTTCTGCTATACGCGCACCAGGAAGGAGAGAAATTGGTCATGGTAAACTTGCTTGGAAAGCAATTCATCCTGTTTTACCTGATAAATCTGAATTTCCTTATACAATAAGGGTAGTATCTGAGATTATGGAATCTGATGGTTCTTCTTCTATGGCAACAGTTTGTGGAACTTCCATTGCATTAATGGATACAGGTGTGCCAATAAAGGCTCCCGTTGCAGGAATTGCTATGGGTCTCATCAAAGACAAAAATGAGCATATAATACTTTCTGATATACTGGGCGATGAAGACTATCTTGGTGATATGGACTTCAAAGTAGCAGGAACTAGCGAAGGGATTACAGCACTGCAGATGGATATGAAAATTCCTGGTATAAGCTTTGAAATTGTTGAAAAATCTTTAGAACAAGCAAAAGTCGGAAGATTACATATCTTAGAAAAAATGAATGCAGTAATTTCAGAACATCGTAAGGATATAAAAGATCATGTACCAAGAGTGTTATCGTTTTATATAGATAAAGATAAAATTTCTGCAGCTATTGGTGCTAAAGGAAAAAATATACGCAGTGTATGTGAAAGAAGTAATGCAAAAATTGAAATAGGGGATGACGGTAAAGTTTCTGTTTTTGCCATTAGTAGTACTGAAGCTGAAGCTGCAAAGAATATGATGATTGATTCAATAACAGAGCTAGAACAAGGTTCTATAATTGATGCTAAAGTTGTAAAGATAGAGAAGTCTATTGTAGAGCTAGAACTTCTTAATGGAAGAAAAGGAAAAATGCATATAAGCGAGGTAGCTAATCAACATGTAGAGTCCATTGAGGATATACTTAAACAGGGTGATACCTTCAAAGCTTTGATAATTGACTTTGAAAAAGGTGGATGTCCAAAATTATCAAGACGTCGTGTTGATCAAGAAACAGGTGAATTTTTTGAAGGTAAGCTTTACAATGAAGAAAGGAGAGATGGTTTAAATAATAGGGATAATTATTATAACAACTCGTTTAATAAAAAACCTGGAGATAATTATCATAGTAATAGACCTACTCGTTCTGGTTTTAGTAATAGAAACAGACCAAAATTTGGTAATAATGACTCATCATCAGGTTTCTATTGAGGTTGAACTTACTTTCTATTATCTCAGTGTCGAAGCACTGGGATAATAGGAATTTTTAAAACTGACAAGATAACAAAAATGGTTTGTGTTATCTGTAGGGTTATAACGAAAGATTTTTAAGATCGTTTATAGCCTTTTTCATGTCCTCAGCTTTAAATATTGCTGATCCAGCAACTAATATATTTGCACCTGCTTTTATTATATCAGCTGCGTTAGAAAAGTTAACTCCACCATCTACTGAAACTTGTGTTTTAAGATTACGGTCCTGTATCATTTTCCTCACGGTAGATATCTTACTCAACTGCGAATGAATAAACTCCTGTCCTCCAAATCCAGGATTGACTGTCATAATTAGTACAATATCTAGCTCATGTATTATATATTCAAGCACGCTTGGAGAAGTTGAAGGAACAATTGAAACTCCAACTTGTATTGTTTTTTTTGTATGATTTATGTCTTTGTATGATTTTATCTTTCTTACTAGCCTCTCAAGATGTATCTCTGCTTCTGCATGTATAGTGATAATATCAGCACCAGCATTTATAAAACTTTCAATATGGTTACCAGGAGATTTAATCATTAAGTGTACATCAAAAGGAAGATTGCTATATTTACGTATCGCAGAGATAACATTCGGACCTATTGTAATATTTGGAACAAAATTTCCATCCATAACGTCTATGTGTATATAATCTACATTCAAGTCGCTAATTCTTTTTACTTCCTCTCCTAATTTTGCAAAGTCTGCTGAAAGTATAGAAGGTGCAATTTTTATACCCATGGGTTACTTTCTACCAAAAATAAAAAAGTAACTTATTTTTTAAACTCTGTCATCCCAATACCACATGAGTCTCATTTAGAAATTTTTTTATATCCTACGTGTAATTGCAACCTTTGAATTATCTTGTTCAGGTTGAACCATAAATAGTTTTCACCACAAAAAATTGTTAGCATAAGTAAAAAAACGTAGTGCTTGTAATTCATCCAATATTTTCCTCTGCCCATACATCTGGCCATTGTAATACTCATTAGACTTCTTTCTTCGCCTTTTCTAAATATTCCAACACAGTTTCATGCAGCGCAGTCCAAGACATTTTCTTTTCCATATTCGGTATAAATTTTTGTTTCCAAGTGTCCTTAAATTCTTGAAACCACTGCTTCTCAAAGTTTTGGAAATCAGATAAAACTTCTGACCTAAACCCATTAATTAAATTCGAGACTTCTATAGCCTTTTCAGGGCTTATAGACTTAAAAGACAATATTTCATTCTTTAAAACATCTAGCTTCTCAAATGAATTAAGCTTAAATGGAATATAAAGCGAGGATCTTATATTATACCTTAGATAAGAGTCGTAATATAGCTTAATCTTGTACATGAGCGTAGCAAATGCACTAGAAGAAATATTATTTTCATATTCTGCAAGAGAAGATAATAAACGCTTGTAATCCTCTTCATTCAAAAATGGTGGTTGTAAACTTGATTCAATTTTATTATTAAAAGATGTGAATCTGTTGAAAATACAATTGCCATATTCACTTAAAAATTCAGGCAAAATATCTTCCTGTTCTAATTTTAGAGGCAAGTCTTTTCTAATCTCTTTCGGCAAATGATGCATTGAAAACTGATTAATAACCCACGCAAAATTCTCATCAAACTCATTTGAGTAATCAGCATTATTGTCAGCGTTACCTTCTTTATCATTCCAAGGCAGTATTTTATAAAAAAAATTGTTCAACCTTTTTTTTAATTTCAAAATACTTTCACTCTTATCGCCTACCTTATATAAAACCTCTTCTACTTTTTGTCTTGCGTCTTGAGAACTGATTCTATCACCTATATGCAGTCCAATGCCATTTCTCTCCAATAACTCCCAATCAAACAACTTATGTGGGTCAGGTTTACGCATTGCGTAGCCTTCAATGGCTGAGTTATATACTATAGTACCTATTTCAGCGTGACTAAATATCATATCTTTTCTAATCTTAAAGCGCTTCATGAGGTACAAAATCAGATCTTTGACAGATTTCATTTGCTCTTCTGGAAAAGGCTCAAGCCCTGTGTTTACAATCTCTATACCCATAGAATAATCATTCAGTTTTCGTAGCTCTTCAACCACATTATCTACTTGAACTTTCGCATAACTTATACCAGCATGCCATGCTCGTTTTTCGAGTGGAACCATCAGAGTAATGCTACCATCCCTATCAACAATAAGCTGTACTGATATACCTGAAGAATTTAATGCGCATTTTGTGCTTTTTAATGTTGGAGATTCGGTATGATGCACTACCACCATCAACACTTTTTTGCTTTCTCTATCATCATAATTTGAACTTGGTGCAGGATCTAAAAATATTGGATTCTTTAATGATGTTTTCAAATCTTGAAAATCGTTCTCGATATCAATTAAGCAAGATTGCTGTCCATATACAAGAGGCGCTACAAGCAGCAACAGAAATAAAACAGACAAACATTTTTTTACTATAAGTCTCATGCAGCTTTACAAATTGCCCACAATATAACTAAATTAACATAATACGCATAAAATGTTTACTTTTTTTCAGCTAATCAAGGCTTGCTACAGCTACAATTAGTACTTTTATCATTACATTTTGGTGTTAAGTCAGGATAGAACGTAAGTATAGCGTCATTCTTTCTCACAAACACTGATTGATAATTGGCATCTTCCATTTTATACAGACACATTCCATCTTTTCCCAATTCCTTAAACGCCTTAGTTGCAGAAACTAAAATATCATCAGCATGAAGGTTATGTGCATACCCATTTGGGCACTTAACTTTTACTTCTCCACCCTTACCTAAGTATTTCATTCCAAACGTGTAAACAGGTGGCTTAATATCTAATTTATTGCACAGAGATTTATTACCCCAAATTGCACCCGCCCACTTATTTTCTTGAGCCTCAACATATCTACCTACAAAATGCATACCACCAAGTCCCAATCTATCTGGTTCACCACAAAAAATATGTCCAAATCCTATAGTTTCTTTCTCAACTCCGCTATTTGTAAACCAAATCTTAGTCAATTCATCTTTAAATAACCCCAAGCCTGCATTTGGTGTAGCCACTTGATGATCGAGCTTATCGTATATCCTTTTCACCACTTCTTGATGCTGCGGACAATCGAGCAAAATTCTAAAATCTTCTTCATCAGGGTGTACTCCCCAATCTCCACAAACCCTTAATACTCCTCTATCAAAATCAGTCAGCTCTGGAAGTGGTGGAATATAATCTGGATCTGAAGAATCTGTTTTGAAAAACGGCTCAAAGCCAATTTGTGAATTTGCATCATTGAGATAATGCTCCTTAATGTAAAAAACAAATCCTATTACTGGTATTATTAAGCACAAGATTAACTTAGCTATTTTCGACATAATCATATTCATAAAGAAGCTAGGGTATAAGCAACAACTTAAAAAAGTTTTAATCTAATGTTGATCGCAGTCCTGGCATCTCATCACCACTTAGCCAACTTAAAAACGCTCCCCCACCAGTTGAAATATATGTAAAATCTTTATCGGCAAGACCTGCAGCATTTACTGCAGATAGGCTATCTCCTCCCCCTATTACACTGGTTAATTTTCCTTCGTGTGTCAAATCACTTACTACTCTCATCACCTCTACTGTACCATTTGCAAAAGCTGAATGTTCAAAAACACCAATAGGTCCGTTCCACAGCAGAGTTTTACTGCTTGCTATTATACCGCTTATTGTGCTTAAAGTTTGAGGTCCGATATCTAAAATTATATCATCATCCAAAACGGATTCGGTTTTTCTTAAAACGCCAGTGCTATAATCAGAATTTACTGCAACCAAAACGTCTTCTGGCACAACTATTTTGCAATTGTTTTTATTTGCCGTCTCAACAATATCGTGCAGAAGATCATCAACGCCATTTTGAAAAAAAGACTTGCCTATATTAACTTTATTAAATAACAAAAAATTATTAGCAATTGCGCCGCCCAGAATAAGGTAATCAACCTTTTCTGCTAGCTTTATAAGCATTTTTATTTTAGTTGATATTTTAGCTCCACCAACTATCGCAGTAATAGGTTTAGCGTCAAACGATATAGCTTGCTCAAGATACTTTAGCTCATCTTGCAAGCAAAATCCTGCATAAGAAGGTAAAAATTCCGTAATGCGTGAAATAGAAGCGTGAGCTCTGTGAGAGCAAGAAAACGCATCATTTATATATATATCTGCTAGAGATGCTAATTGTTTAGCAAAATTTGAATCATTCTGCTCTTCTTCTTTATAAAACCTCAGATTCTCTAGTAATATTATATCTCCTTCATCCATCGCATTTATTGCTCTTTGTACTCTCTCACCAATACAATCATCAATAAATTTCACTTCTTTGCTTAGCAGCCGCGATAAAGTTTCAACTACGTTTTTTAGCGATAAGTTACTGTCTTTGGCTTTTGGACGCCCAAAATGTGAGATAACAATAACTTTTGCACCCGCATTTGCCAAATACTGAATGGTAGGTAGCGCTCTCAAAATACGAGTGGCATCACAAATTCTTCCATTTTTTATAGGAACATTGAAGTCAACCCTGAGCAGAACATTTTTATTGTGAAAATCACAACTCTCTATGCTAGGTACATTTATCATAAAATTAAAGAGCTATAAAATCACTATACAATAGTTTAATCCAAAGTAAAGGAAGGAAATTCCAATGCTAAATAAATTAATAAATAGGAAAATTACTACAAATACTTTCAACTTTATTTTTCACTGCTTTTTCAACATCAGGGCTATTTCCATCAATTAATCCCTGAATGATTTCATTTATCAGATCAGCTATCTCTTTAAAATCTTTTTTCTCAAGTCCGCGTGTTGTCTCAGCAGCGGTACCAAAACGGAGCCCTGAAGTAATGGTTGGTTTTTCTGTGTCAAACGGCACGGAGTTTTTATTGCAGGTAATGCCAGCTCTTTCAAGGCTATTCACAACGTCTTTTCCAGTCAATTTCCGTGATCTTAAATCAACTAGCACTATATGAGAGTCAGTGCCACCGGTTATAATGTTCAGCCCATGCCCTTGCAGCGCTTGAGCTAACACTTTCGCATTTTCCACAACTTTTTTACTATAAGTTTTAAACTCTGGCGCTAATGCTTCCTTAAATGCAACAGCTTTTGCAGCTATCACATGCATAAGTGGCCCACCTTGCAATCCTGGAAAAACTGCAGACTGAATTTTTTTATGTAACGCTTCATCATTTGTCATTACCACTCCACCACGAGGACCACGTAGAGTCTTGTGAGTTGTAGAAGTTATAATATGCGCATATTTGGCAGGTGATGGGTAACAACCTGCAGCAATAAGCCCTGAATAGTGAGCAATATCTGCAAGCAGATATGCACCAACTTTATTCGCAATTTCACGAAAGCGCTCGAAATCTATTTTTCTTGGATAAGCAGAAGCACCAGCAATAATTAATTTTGGTTTATGCTCCAGCGCTAGCCTTTCCACCTCATCCATATCAAGCAGGTAAGTGTCTCTATTAACTGTATACTGAATCGACTTAAACCACTTACCAGAAAGGTTTGGTGCTGCACCATGAGTTAAATGTCCACCGCAGTTCAGTGACAATCCAAGTATTGTATCACCCGGAGCAAGCAGTGAAGCAAACACTGCTTGATTTGCCTGAGAACCAGAATGAGGTTGAACATTTGCAAATTTAACACCAAATAGCTTACAAAGCCTTTCTATAGCCAGATTTTCAACTTCATCTACATACTCACAGCCACAGTAATATCTTTTACCAGGATAACCTTCTGCATATTTATTAGTCAGAAAAGAACCCTGTACTTCCATCACTGCTTTACTTGCAAAATTCTCCGATGCAATCAATTGCAACTGCGATCTTTGACGCTGCAGTTCCTTCTCTATAGAGAGATAAACTTCATTATCAAAAGACTTTAAATTATTTTCAGAGTTACAAATCCTTTCTGAAGCAATTGTCATAAGACCTTTTCCTTAACCACATAAATCCAAAAACAGCCAAAAGCAGACATACAGGAATAATTGATATTGCTTTTACCAGCAAATCAGTACCATACAAAGGATTTCCTTGTATTACCGTTCCATTCCAACATAAGTCTATTATTTTTGCAATTCCAGTATGAAAAAAATAGCCAAAAACCATAACTATCATGTTTGATACAGCTGTGGCCAAGCCTACCAAGTTATTGTTTACATAACTTATTGCCTTGTAAATAGTAATTACCTGATACCCAGATGCAAAGCCGATAACAAGAAGTGTAGGTAATGCAATATATAAACCGCCAACTTGTGTAAAAAGCAAAAGAAAGCTAGCGATCATTGCAAAAGAACACGCAATAATCACCTCGTAATGTTTGTCTGGATACTTCTCCAGTAAATAAGCGAGAAAGAATGATCCAGCCCCCATGCCTATGAACATGAGAGAGGAAAGTGAAGATGCCAAATCTCCGGTCATTTGATATGCTTCACATAAGAACGCTTTTGCCCAACCATCAGCAAAACCTTCTAGTGGCCCAACCATCAAGCCCCCAAAAAAGCTGATTAGAATGATATGTTTATTTAAAAATACAGTTTTTAAATCTTGAAGTATGTTGTCATTTCTACTCTCCTCTATGTTACTGTTTGGCGTTATTAAAAGCAATAGCAGAGCAAGTAAACAACCAAATGCTGAGAAAGTGTATATAACATAATTCCAACCAAATTTATTGAGCAAAAAGTCTAGAGGTAATCCACCATAAATAGCTCCCAGTAACCCTATTATTATAGATAAACTAGCCATCCTTGCTGATTTTTCTTGTGAGAAATACATACTTGCAACTTTAAAGAGCCCAATTGCCGAAGCAGATGACCCAACTCCAACAATCATTCTACCAAGTATTGAGTAATACCACTCATCAAAGCATATTAGTGGTAATGTCCCAGCAAACGTTAAGACAATACATGCAGGCAAAACAAACTTTGGCCCAAATCTATCAAGGGCAAGACCAACAGGTATGTGAGCAAGCGTATAGCCTATATAATATAGCCCACCAAATTGACCAACATCTGTAATACTTATGTTAAATTTCGTTATTAATTCAGGCGCGATTATATTTGGAATTACACGTAATATATACTGGTATGCATAAAATAGTGATGCTAGCAACCATATGAAAAAGTTTCTCTGCAATCCTAATATTACCTAAAAAACAGAATTATAGGTATTTTATCATCAAGGAGCAACACTTTTGTAAATAGTTACTCTAATCCGAGTATCTTTCTTAAAAGAGACCTTTTAGCATATCTATAACTGGTTCATGGATAAGGTATATGAAAAAAATTATACCACAGATGATAAGGATTTTTATAATTTTACCCTTGTTCATCTTAAGCTTTATTTTTTTTACTATAAGTTTTAGTTTTGTTACAAAATTCATTTTACTTACGCTTTTATTTCGTGATACCGATTATACTTTAAATAATATAATTTTTAATGAAATTCAGTATCAGAAACGCTGTAGTTAACTAAATATTAACCTTTTTGTGTGTAAAATATAATATAAAAGCAAGGTGAGTGAATGAACATAGGTACAATAGACAATACGCTACAAAACTACATAACAAAATACATTGAACAAACATTTGCCGCACACACAGGCAATAGATACGACAAGTTATACAGGGAACTTTTAAGTAGCGCAGAAGAAATAATAAAACTTACTGTAAACGAAGCAAAACAATATGATAAAAGCCTAGAAGAACTACATAACAATTCAATATTTCACGATAAGAAATTTATTCAAGCTGTTGCTAAACACCAGATATTAGAATTTCTGAATACTCATCCAAAGAAGAAAGAAATCGTTGCAGAATTTAAAAATGAACATCATATCAACGAAAGCGATTTAAAAATTTTAAATGAAGGAAAAGATTTAGTGAATAAAATAAACGACATTAACTTAACTCAACAAAATGAGAAAAATGAAATATTGAACATTAGAAAGGTACTTTCTAAATCAATAGGAATGCCCTCTTCGAGAACTGAAAAATCCAAAGCAACTTTAGTAGAAAGTCCTGAGGTGGTAAAATAGACGTACTTAACTTTTCCTAATTGGAAAATACTTTTAATCCTATGATACCCAGCACTACCAAAGCAAGGGAAAATAAACGCCCAAAATTTACTGGGTCATTAAAAAACATTATTCCTATTATCGCTGCACCTATAGAGCCTATACCAGTCCAAACTGCATAAGATGTTCCAAGAGGAATAGACTTCATTGCTAACGATAGCCAGTAAAGACTCACAGAACCGCTAACTAAAATAATTACTACAGGTATAACACGAGTAAAGCCATTGCTATATTTCAGTGCTGTGGTCCATATTATTTCAACCAAACCAGCTAATAGCAAATACACCCAAGCCATAAATCAACTCTATCTTACTGAAATATTATATATAGGAATATTAAAAAGTTAACTTAGCATTTCGCATGCTTTAGTAATACTATCACATCCAATTTCTAATTGTTCCTGAGAGGTTGAATAAGAAATTCTGATAAAATTTTTCAGACCAAATGCAATTCCTGGAACAACAGCAACTAAATGATCTTCTAATAAATATTCGGCAAAATCAAGATCACTATTTATTACTTTATCCCTTTTCGTACTCTTACCCAATAAACCTTCACATGAGACAAACAAATAGAATGCACCCTGCGGAATAGATACTGACAATCCTGAAGCAGAATTTAGCTTTTTTACTACAAAATCTCTACGATCCTTAAAGATTTTTGTTCTTTCTTTCAAAAAACTATGATCACCGTTTAACGCTTCAACTGCTGCTGCTTGTGCTATTGAATTTGGGTTAGAAGTACTTTGAGACTGCAGTGTAGAAATAGCTTTTACTATATCACTCCTACCTGCAATATAACCTATTCTCCAGCCAGTCATTGCATAGGCTTTTGATACTCCATTGACCACAAAAACCCTATCGTAAAGCTTTGGCTCAACCTGAGCAATGGTAAAAAACTTTTCATCGTATACTATGTGCTCATAAATATCATCTGTAACAATATTTACATGTGGATATTCAAGCAATACTTGCGCTATGCTTTTCAATTCATCATATGTATAGACAATTCCTGCTGGATTGTTCGGTGAATTAAGAATTAACCATTTAGTTTTCTTAGTTATCTTGCTCTTCAGTAATTCTGGTGTCAGCTTAAAGTTTTGCTTGCACTCTACAACAACTGGCAGTCCGCCAAAAAGATTTACCATATCAACATACGAAACCCAATAAGGAGCTGGTATTATAGCCTCATCTCCAGGGTCAATTGTTGCCATAAATAAGTTGAATAACACCTGCTTAGCGCCTGCGCCGACACAAATTTGGTTCAGTGTATATTCTAGATTGTTATCCCTTTTTAACTTATTGATTATCGCCTCTTTAAGCTCATGCGTTCCATCAACAGCAGTATATTTAGTTTTGCCTTCATTTATCGATTGAATAGCTGCCTTTTTTATATGATCTGGAGTGTCAAAATCCGGCTCTCCCGCAGCTAAAATGCAAATTTTCTTTCCTTCGCTTTTTAATCTGTTTGCCTTATCGGTCACAGCAATTGTAGGCGACGGTTTTATCAGAGACATCCTCTTTGCAAGGTCTGACATAATCTCACTAAAGTTAAATAAAAATGATAAACTCTACACAACAAAAAAGCTAGAAATTTTATTATTTTACATAAAGGTTGGTATTTTTGTATTCTTAAATATAGATATTAAAAAGCTTAATAAATTGAAAAAGGCAAATAAATCCCTGTATAGCGAGTTTTAATAATGTAAATTGGCACTGTAATAATGTGCTAACGCTTAAAGTAAGAGCGATTTGGCTGACCACCCTCATAAAGGCTTTTCATACAAGAGTTTTAGTAGTTTCTTACTAGGTCCACTAATGCAGCAATATTTTCAACCGGAGTATCAGGAAGCACTCCATGTCCAAGATTAAATATAAAAGGTAACCCTCTAAAACAATCTATTATACGCTTTGCTTCTTCAATTGCTTCTGACTTATTGTAGGCCAAAAGACTAGGATTAAGGTTCCCTTGCAGAGGAATTTTTAGATTTTCTTTCGCCCATTCTATTGGAACATTATAATCTATACTTACTGCAGATACGCCTGTTTGTTCGCAGTAATCTGTATAAAGATTTTCAGCAGAGCGCGGAAAACCTATTATTGGAAAATTGGGAAATCTACTCTTTATTGCCGAAACAATTTCCTTTGTTGGCTTGATGATGTATCTTTCAAACAGTTTTTCCTTCAATACACCAGCATTGCTGTCAAATAACTGAATAACATCTGCTCCAAACTCTATCTGTTTGATCAGATAAATAATTGTCGCTTTCGTTATTTTGTTTATTATTTCCTCTAGTGCCAATGGACAGAAATTTAGCACCTTGGAAAAAGTTTTACTACCACCGCCCTCTATGATGTATGAACCTACCGTCCACGGCCCTCCAGCAAAGCCTATAAGCGATTTTTCTTCTGGCAACTGGCTTCTTACTTCTTTTATAGCATTTAGGATTGGTAATGTGTTAGATTCAATTCCTTGTAGACTCTTCAAGTCTTTAGCACTTTCTATAGGTCTTATTATTGGACCCACACCTCGAATAAAATTTACATTACAGCCTAAAATGTCAGCTATTATCAAAATATCAGAAAAAATTATCGCTGCATCCATGTTGAACCTTCTTATTGGTTGTAACGTTAACTCTGTTACCAAATCTGTGCTATAACATATCTCCATGAAATTATTCATGTTTTCCACTGCCTTCCGATACTCAGGAAGAGACCTACCAGCCTGACGCATTAACCAAATAGGAACTTTTTCATCTGACTCGTTCTGGCTGATGATTCTTGCTATTTTTGCTTTACTTCTTTTCAATCTACTTTATCTACTTTTTATTTAAACTAAAGTATAACAGTAGTAGTAGTTCTATCAATAAATTGTTATTAACTTAAAATTCAGTAAAAATTAGTATTACTTAGCTTGTGGATAAATATGTTAATAACTTCTCTATGCTATTGATTTTCCTTTATGATTTATGTGTATAAGTAAGATGTCTAGAATGTTAGTAATTTTCTTTTATGGAAAAAAGCTTTACTATCATGGATTGTTATATAATTATGTATATGTCATTGAAAAAATTGTTGATCAATTGTTAGTATTTTATGTCAACAAATAATTCACAAATTAATTTGACATTATTCACATGCTTATTAAACATTTAATAACAGTTTTCTTGATAGACCTTATCTAAAGATATTTTCACCATTAAAGGGAATAAATTGAATAAGAAAAGAACTTTAGTAGAAAAAATAGCATACAGAATTTTTCTCTTTCTCTTCAACAAAACTTCTGTGTTAAAAAAATGTGCGACTGAGTCATTAATGGGTGATCTGTCAGGTCTTGACATACTTAATAGTCTATTAAAATTCCGTGATTGTAGTATCATGGATATAATGACTCCACGTAAGGAGATATGTGCAGTAGACATTGAATCGAGCAAGGATGAGGTAATAAAGAAGGTGAAAAACACTTACCATGCTAAGATACCAACTTATATGAATAACTTTGACAACATAATAGGCTTTTTTTACGTAAAAGATATCATTTTCAATAAGAATAAAGATTTTAATCTGAGGAATATTATAAAAAATGTAATATTTGTCCCAGCCTCAATGAAAGCAACAAATCTTTTTGTTAAAATGAAATCTTCCAAGTCATATTTAGCTATTGTACTGGATGAATATGGCGGAACTGATGGTTTAATTTCGATAAATGATCTTATAGAAGAATTGATACCAAATATTGATAACGAGAATGAGGTAAATTCAGAACACACCATTACTGAATTATCTCAAAATAAGTTTGAAATATCGGCAAGGGCCCTTATAAAGGATATAGAGGAAAATCTAAAAATAGAGTTGTGTGAATCTGAAGAGCATTATGCCACACTTAGTGGTTTGGTTCTTTCAATTGCTGGTAAGGTACCTTCTGTAGATGAAGTTATAAGATATAAAAATGGTATAAAATTTATCATCAAGGATGCAAATGAACGATACATTAACAAAATAATACTAGACTTAAGTGATTACAAAAATTAAATTCAATATTTTTTAGTGAAAGGTACTTTATCTTGGAAGTAGGGGACATAGTAGCCAGGTATACAATTTAAACAATTTCTTAATATACAAAAGTTTGTAGTTCTATACGTTACTGTTTGATAATTAAGGTGGGAATAGTTTTATTGGTACAAAGTTATAAAAATTAGTTGTTTAAATATTTTTAGCGATCTGTAACTTTCAAAAAGGGAGTGTTAAATAAACTGTTTCAAACCGCATTTTTAATTCAACTCAATTTTTAACCTACAAGAAAAAAAGATATCAAGTTGAGAGATAGTTAAAGCCCAATCATGTATAGGCATAGCCCATTTTTCTCTTACCTTTTTTATAGCACAATATACCTGTTCATACAAGGCATTTGTGCTAGTAAATGAGCCCTTAGTTTTAGTAAATTTTCTGATCTGTCTATGTAGTCCCTCAATAGGATTTGTGGTATAAATTAACTTTCTTACAGGGCCAGAATATTTTAAATAACTAGACAAATTTTCCCAATTATTCTGCCAAAACCAACGGATATTTTTCTCCCCATTTTTCCTCTAGCTCAAGCAAATAATTTTCGGCAATTTCTCTACTTGCAGCACGGTATATTTTTTTCAAATCATTCATGAAAATTTTCACATCTTTGCTCGATGCATATTTCAGTGAATTTCTTATCTGATGTACAATACATAGTTGTATTTCTGCTTTAGGAAATACACTGTTTATTGCTTTAGGAAAGCTTTTTAGCCCATCTACACATACAATCAGGATATCTTCTACTCCTTTCTCTTTTAAGTCATTTAACATCCCTAGCCAAAAGTTAGCTCCCTCACTTTCTGCTATATAAAAGCCTAAAACTTCTTTCCTTTCATTCTGCTAATATATTCTACATATATTTACTTACGCAATGCCCGTCTTCTTTGACCTTAAAAAACCATAAACACTATTGGATACACTGATTGCAGTGGACGACTACGCCACTCATTTATTACAGGCAATAATTTATCAGTAATACTTGATATCTCCGCTACAGATATTTTATATCTCTTCTACATGCGACTCTATATCTCTATATACCATGCCACTGGCATATGTACTTAAAACCTTTGCTTCAAGTTCGGTTGTTTGCCTTTTTCTGACTACTTGTGGCTCAAAGCTTCCTTCCCTATCTCTTGGTGTCAATAACTCAAATGAACCTGCACTTGTCCGTAAAGTCTTTGAATTTCTTCAATTTCTTCGATTATTTTCTTCGCTTTTAGCCGACAAATGATTTTTTATTTCACCTTCCAGAATCGCTTCCAGTAGCCTTTTTACAAACGGTGTTAATGCACCATCTCTTTCCGTCAATGGTCTTCCTTCTCGTATAGACGATAAGATATTTGTTTCTAATTCTTTATAGTCTACCAAACCGGTAGTTCTGTTTGCTTGACTGATTGTCAAACCTCCATTTTTTGTTTCTATTTTATTTTTACTTCTCGGTTTGACACAGTTTATTTAACACTTCCCTAAGTACGTAAGAAAAAACACTCCTATACTGAAAGTACAAGCATTTGTTGAGATTATTAGGAATGTAAAACCTAGCAGAAATCTTGATAATTCAAACGCTGAACAACTTCAAGCTATTGATAGAAAAATCCCTTAATTGTACATAGGCCAAGTTGGCTTATGTGTTCTTATTCTCACTTTGTAAACATGCCAATAATTTTGTCCATTATTCCGCCCATATTTGCTTCAGCTTGAGTGTGTGCTATCTTACCACCGTGTGAAATTAATTTGGGATCTGCGCCAGGTGATATATTAACAAATTTACTACCAACAACTCCACTGCTAGTGATTAGGGCTGAGCTATCAACTGGGAGTTTTATATCCCTACTTATACACATGTCGATTCGTGCTATGTAGGTAGCTTTGTCGAGTGATACACCAGTTATGCTTCCGACTTCCACACCAGAGATCTTGACACTATCACCAACTCCTACACCGTTAGCATCAGTAAAAAGGCCATGTATTTTATAACAATCCTTATAGTTTTTCTTTATGTAAGATAATTGATCAATAGCGAAGAAGATAAGAAAAACAGTAAAAATTAATACAAATGAACCAGCAGTTATTTCAAGTATATTTGACCTTCGCATCTTTAGTTATTAGGATTCCAGCTTTCATAGTAATTTTTCACCTTTTGGTTTGGGTAGTATGCATCTTTTGTACCTGTTAAATTAGGAATTTTTCTTTTGTTATTATTCACTGGTACTGCATTATCAGTATAATGCAGCCATATATGCCATGCTGGAGGAATTGTTGTAGGCTCAGAAACATTGTCATATATTACCCATCTTTTTCCTTTACTTGATTCATAGTAAGAATTTCCGTTTTCGTCCCTTCCTATAAGTTCACCTTCTCTCCGCAATAGGCTCGTTACTGCATTATAAATTTTAGACAACATAAAGGTGTTAAAACAAAAAGTATTATATATACTAATACTTTAACGATGTATTAACAACAGTTTAATGCAATTACCAATTCTACAAGTTATTATACCAATAATTGCATCGATGTTCTGCTTTCTTACCAGGAAACATAGGGTGTCCTGGTTTATCTCTTTTTTTACAACGGCAGCTACTTTCTTTATTTCATTAATGTTGCTAGTGAAAACATACAATGGTGAAATTATAACTTATTATCTTGGAGATTGGGCTCCTCCATACGGAATAGAGTTGAGAATTGACATATTGAACTCCTTGATTCTAACTTTGGTGAATTTTATAGCGCTGATTAGTGTGCTTTATAGCTTTCATATTAATGAAAAAGAGATTAGCAAAAACAAAATCTCTGGTTTTTACTCTCTATTTCTACTGTGCCTAAGTGGATTACTCGGAATTTTAGTAACAAACGATATATTCAACCTTTATGTCTTTTTAGAAATTTCATCTCTTTCTTCTTATGTTTTAGTTTCAATGGGAAGGGATAAGAAAGCTTTAGTTGCAGCATTTGAATATCTAATTAGCGGTACTGTGGGAGCAACATTTTACTTGTTTGGCATTGGGCTTTTGTACTCTATGACAGGAACACTCAATATGTCTGACATGGCTGAAAGAATAGTACCATTATACGATAATAACATCATAAGACTTGGTACATTATTCATTTTTGTTGGTCTCTCAATCAAAATGGCACTGTTTCCACTCAGCAGATGGCTGGTTAACGCATATAGTGAAGCACCTAGCTTCATTAGCATATTTTTTTCAGGTACAGTAACCAAAGTGATGATATATGTTTTTATCAGAATCTTTTACACTGTTTTTCAGCAAAAATTTTTCTTACCACTAAGCACCGTGATGATCATCCTTGCGCTTTGTGCTGTTGTATTTGGATCAATATCTGCAATGATCGAAAAAGATATAAAAAGACTGTTTGCTCACTCCAGTATCAGTCAGATTGGCTATATAATTTTAATGCTGGGTTTAAATTCAAAAGCAGGTTTGTTTTCAGCAGTTCTTCACATAGTAAATCATAGCATGATAAAAACGTCTTTATTCATGACTGCAGGGTGTATTTCTTATAAGTTTGGTATGACAAAAATAGAAAATTTATCAGGACTAAAAAAGTCAATGCCCTATACAACACTTGCATTTACTCTACTTAGTTTCGCATTAATCGGTGTACCTTTGACAAATGGCTTTGTAAGTAAGTGGTATATGATGAAAGCAATTATCGAATCTCATGCATGGATTTCCCTTGCAGTTTTTGCTGCTGGCTCTTTTCTTGCACTAATATATATGTGGAGAATGGTTGAGAAAATATATTTTGAAAACAGTACAGCATCAAACGCTGGAATGACACTTAATGAGGTACCATTGCTTATGCTCTTTTGTCTATTATTTATGGCAATTTTAACGGTAATAACTGGGATATATAGTAGTCCAATTCGGTTGGTAATTAATAAATTTGCTTTTTGATTTTCTTATGTTTTATTGTATCTCAAAGTCTGTAAAGTTTTTGCTGTGGATAAGCTGAAGAAGATTCACTTATTATTAGTCATTAACGTAATAGCTCTGTTTTGCGTTGGCATTGTTGTGCAATATTCTTCTGCTGGAGGAAAGTGGGCTCCATTTGCAATTCACCAATTGGTCATATTCTCTTTCTTCTTTTTGCTTGCTATAGCTATGTCATTTATAGAGCTAGATTTTTATTTGAAGCACGCTTATTTTTTTTACATAGTAGCAGTAATTGCGCTGTTAGCAGTAAATTTTTTTGGCTCGCATATAATGGGTGCAACAAGATGGATAAGAATTGGGTCAATTAGTTTACAACCATCAGAATTTGTAAAAGTGGGCTTAATACTTGCACTTGCTTGTTATTTTAATAAACAAAGTGTGTATAAAATGATGAAATTTCAAAGCTTATTTAAGCCACTTATAATTATTTTCTTACCTGTATTCCTTGTATTGAAGCAACCTAATTTAGGAACAGCTGTAATAATATTGTTTATAGGAGCATCAATTATATTCACAGCAATAATGGAAAGATCTCATTTAATAATTTTTGGAACTCTTGGCATTTTCGCAATACCAGCTATTTGGCCTTTTTTGCGCCCTTATCACAAGCAAAGGATATTATCATTTTTGGATTCATTAGTAGATCCACTTGGAATAGGTTATAATGCACAGCAATCTCAAATAGCTATTGGTTCAGGAGGTTTGTTTGGTAAGGGATTTGTTAATGGGAGTCAAACTCAACTTGGATTTTTGCCAGAGAAACGCACAGATTTTGCTTTTGCGG
The DNA here is from genome assembly GCF_964277395.1 of Wolbachia endosymbiont (group B) of Ablattaria laevigata. Taxonomy (NCBI): domain Bacteria; kingdom Pseudomonadati; phylum Pseudomonadota; class Alphaproteobacteria; order Rickettsiales; family Anaplasmataceae; genus Wolbachia; species Wolbachia endosymbiont (group B) of Ablattaria laevigata. The sequence continues at coordinate 1,210,439 of NZ_OZ195519.1, read as the reverse complement.
TACTTAGTGAGGAATGGGGGTTCTTAGGCAGCATGACTTTGATTTTACTCTATACCACATTCCTCGCTATAATATTCTCTATCGCTTACAGGTCAAAAAATTATTTTTCTAAGTTAATATCTATCGGGGTTTTCGCCTTTTTTGGTGCTCATTTCTTTATAAACATTGGAATGACAATAGGCCTTTTACCTATAATAGGTGACCCACTTCCATTTCTATCCTATGGCGGAAGCACAACTGCTGCGAGCTTAATATGTATAGGATTGCTACTTAGTTCCGTGGCATCTATAAAGGACTTAAAGCTAAGTTTCCGATTTCACCCATAGAAAGAGCTTAGACAACCATCACTCTGCTAATGGTTAACGTCTTATTCTTCAATGAGAATCCCATTTTACGGTGCTTAAATCTATTCCCTCTTGTACCATTTCCAAAAGTGGGCTCATTTCTCTTAGCCGTCCAACATTTTTAGTAACAAGATCTGCTGCATATAGAACTTCATCTTTAGTTGTAAATCGGCCAAGGCCAAATCTAATTGATGAATGCTCAAGATCGTGGCCATTGTTTAGTGATCTTATGACATAAGAAGGCTCAAGGGATGCAGATGTGCATGCAGAACCAGAGCTTACTGCTAAATCCTTGATTGCCATGATAAGAGACTCACCCTCAACATAAGGAAAACTTAAGTTGAGGTTACCAGGAATCCTATTTTCATAGTCACCATTTAAAACAACATCAGGAAATGCTTCTTTTATTTTGTTGTACAAAATATCTCTCAGTTCTTCTAATTTACTTGCTTCTGCTCCCATTTCTTCTTTAGCAATACGTGCCGCTTCACCAAAACCAACTGCAAGGGGAGTGGGAACTGTTCCAGAGCGCATGCCTCTCTCCTGTCCACCACCACTAATTAGTGGCGTCAATCTAACACGAGGATTTTTTCTACGGACATATAATGCACCTATTCCCATAGGTCCATAAATTTTATGGCTAGAAAGGCTCATAAGATCAATGTTCATTTCATTTACGTCTATTGGAACTTTTCCAAAGCTTTGGGCAGCGTCTGTATGAAAAAATATATTATGCTTTCTACATATTGCACCAATTTCTTTGACAGGTTGCATTACTCCGATTTCATTATTTGCCATCATCACTGAAATCAGAATTGTTTTATCAGTGATTGCCTCCTCAAGTTTCAACAAATCTATAATTCCGTTTTGCTTAACGGACAAATATGTAACTTTAAAGCCTTCATTTTCCAGATGTCGACAAGAATCTAAAACGCACTTATGCTCTGTGCAGACAGTTATTATATGATTTCCCTTATTCTTATAAAAATGAGCAACACCTTTGATAGCCATGTTATTTGATTCGGTTGCACCCGAGGTAAAGACGATTTCTTTGCTGTCTGCATTCACTAAATCAGCAATGTGCTTCCTTGCTTTTTCTACTGCTTCCTCAGCTGTCCAACCAAATGAATGACTACGAGAGTGTGCATTACTAAACTCACCAAAATAAGGTATCATCACCTCCAAAACACGAGGATCTACTTTAGTAGTAGATTGATAATCGAGAAATATTGGTAATTTTATTTTAGTATCATGTATTTTCTTACTTTCAACATTCATAAAGCTACCAAAGAGACAAAATTTACAACTATTTAATAGCACTAAAGCTTAATTTTTTCAAGGTATAATCTTGCCTAAACGAAAGTTGTCAGCGCTCTCTCCTACGTTATTCCAGTGTCCCTTTAATGTCATTCCCTATGATCAGTGTTTGACACTGGTAGGTCGAATACGCGCTAGGCAAACCTATCAGCGAGCAGCTTCTTGCTGTCCATTTGTTAAGACTGATTTATCAACTTGAGTATCAGGTTTTGACAATGCATATACAGCACTGCCAACTACTAGCGCTATAGCTGCAGTTTTAGCCACTGCTATTGGTGTAGAGGGTTTTGACTCAACTGTAACTATTCCAGTTGCAGAAAGTGCTTTCGCTATTAAAACACCTGATAATGCAGTTGCACTACCGGCAAAAAAACCTTTCGCAATTGCTGATGTGCGTTGTTTTTCCTCTTTAGTTAAATTCCTAGAAGCAGTTCTAGCATGATTTTTCACATTAACATAGGAGCCTTCACGTTTTTTTGGCGGAGTAAATACATAATCTCTTTGAATAGCCAAAGATGAAGGTGTCACTCCATAGTTATCTTTTATATTAACATTCGCACCGTTTCTTACGAGAGATTCTACCACGTCTGCATGGCCATTCATAAGAGCTAAATGTAAAGGTGTCCATCCCTCCTTATCTTCTTGTTCATTAATCCTGATTTCATCTTTTTCCAACAGAGCATCTACTACCTCTTTATAACCATTTTCAGCAGCTAAATGTAAAGGTGTCTTTTTATTTTTATCTTTTATATTAACATCTATCCCTTTTGTTACTATTAAAGCCTTTGTCAAGCTCGTATAGCCTAACTTAGCAGTTAAATGTAATAATGTGAATTCATTATCTCCAACTTCAAATTTATAATTTACATAAAAATTACTCTCTTCCCACTGTTTAAATACCTCTTCATTGCTTGCCTTTAGCTCTTCTTTTACTTTTTCAATTACGTTCCTTTTATCTAATTTATTATCACTATTAACCGTCCTTAATATTTCCCGCCACTGCTGATAATTTATTGTCATAATTTTTACCCCAATCTTAAATAATTTATTTTAATTTTAAAATAATTAAAATAAGAAATCAATATTTATTTTAAATGAGCTTATAATCGAAATTGTGGGTAGCAAATTGAATCACAATGTTCGTATAGCTGCAACCCTGAAGCTACTATCTCTCATCCACTGCAGATATTGCACGGTGCTGTCGATTTGATCGTCGTGGCGGGTTTCTGGAAACATTAAAATTTCATACTCAAAATCGCTGAGCCATACTGCTTGGTGTGGCAGAAAAACCTTGCCAGATTCTATTATCGGAACAATCTGGTGGAATCGAGCAAGTTTGCCACTGTGTGGCACTATCCCGATAATAGGTATTGCCTTGAGCTCTTGAATCAATTGTTGACAGCTTGTTTTTGCTTCGATTAAAATTGCGTGTGGCTTCCACCTTGCAGCTAGTGATAGAACTTGTTCTTTAAGTTTTGGATACTCAAGCTTCGCACGGTATACATCGAGTAAATAAAACTTATTATTCACCTTTGTCCAGGTGGTGCAGACACTAAAGCCGCTAGAATCGTTTGTTGAAACAGCAGTGTCCCAGCTCTGAGTTATATGTGAGAGATTGTCAGGAAAATTTCTATAGCGTTTCAACCATTCTTGCTTAATTATACCACTTGAAAGTGGCAGAGGATTTTGTTGATATTGAGCAGCAAAAGCGTAACTCCCAAGTTCAGCCTTTATCATTTCAATTTCTCCTACATCTAGGGGATATAGCAGCTGACCTTCCTTTTTTAAGTATAAAATCCTTGAAGATGTAGCGCCTGTTGAGCTTTTGCACTCATTTGTAGTTACTTGAATAATAGGAACAGGAGAAGGGAGAATTGATCTTTTGATTGAATAGATAATTTCCTTATTTTCAGAGATCATTGGCAAACAAATATGATGCCATATATTTCTTGGTTTGGAGAGAAGATGCGCAGTCAAATCCTCTTGATGTAGTCTGTGCATTACAACAACGATAACTCCTTTTTTCCTATCATTGAGCCTGGTTATTAGAGTCTGATCGAACCAGTTTGTGGCACGTTTTCTAAACGTCTCGCTCAAAGCTTGAGAGGAACTCAGTGGATCATCCACGACGATAAAATCTCCACCTTCACCAGTCAGTGTTCCACCAACAGATGTTGCAATCCTACATCCTCTCTGCACTGTTTGAAATTTATATTTAGTGTTCTGGTCTTTGCATAGTTCTACCTCTGGAAATAGCACTCTATACCAACTAGACTGCATCACGCACCTGGTGTCAAGCGAATGCTTTTCGCTAAGCCGCTGAGAATAGCTTGCAACTATTATTCTTGCGGTTGGCTGATTACCAAGTATCCATGCGGGCCATGCAACACTCACGCACATAGACTTCATCGAGCGCGGAGGCATATTGAATATTATTCGCTTCACTTCACCAGTGCTTGCTGCTTCAAGCCTGTCTGCTATAATTTTTATATACTGATAATTGTTATACTCACATCCCGGCATCACCGTTTGAAAGCATAGTTCGATAAATTTTAAAAAGTTCATGTTAGTCTCCTATAGTGTTAGTGGAATTTACTTTATGGTGGTGTCAGCCTCTTTGGTGTCATATCAGCGTCCTTTTTCTTGTCATCCAAGTAGCCCTTTCCTTGTCATTCCAGTGCTTGACACTGGTTCACCTTATGATGGTGTTATTCAAGTAGCCTCTATCCAAGTGCCCCTTTGGTGTCATCAGAGTAGCTGACACTGGGATGACAGGAAAAAAAGGCATTCTGATGACACTATTTTTTGTACTTTTGCATTCAATATTCGTACAATTATGTGTCAAGCAGTGGAATGACATTATCTACTATGCAAGATGTGAATTATAATAAGAAATGGAAGATATGAACATAACTATACATTCACAAGAAGATTTTGACTTTATGCGTAAAGCTGGCAGGCTTGCAGCTGAAACTCTTGATTTTATTGCACCATACGTCAAAGTAGGCGTAACAACTAATGAATTAAATGATCTATGTCATGATTTTATAATCAATGCAGGTGCAATTCCAGCACCACTGAATTATAAGGGATATCCGAAATCAATTTGTACTTCGAAAAATGCTGTTGTATGTCATGGTATTCCTGATGATAAACCTCTTAAAGATGGAGATATTTTAAATATTGACGTTACAGTGATTTTAAATGGCTGGTATGGTGATACAAGTCGCATGTTTTGGACCGGTAAACCCTCAATAAAAGCAAAGCGTTTGTGTAATGCTGCCTACAATGCGCTAATGGAAGCGATAAAACAAGTTAAGCCCGGCAATAAGTTAAATGAAATAGGATTTGCTATAGAAAAATATATTGAAGATTTTGGATATTCTATCGTACGCAATTATTGTGGACATGGCATAGGAAAGGTTTTTCATGCTCCACCAAATGTTGTACATTTTTATGATGAAGGTGAGGATCTTATCTTAAAAGAAGGCATGTTTTTTACGGTAGAACCAATGATCAATGCTGGAAAACATGAAACTCTTCTCAGCAAGCTAGATGGCTGGACAGTGACAACACGTGATCTTTCACTTTCTGCACAGTTTGAGCATACGCTTGGAGTCACAAAAGATGGAGTTGAAATATTTACACTATCACCTAAAAATTGGCATTTTCCACCTTATGATTAGATTTTTTAAACACTTGGTTTTTGAAAAAACCTAACTCTTAACTTGTGATATAGCAACTAACCCAATTAGTGCACAGAAAATCATGTAAAAACTTGCTAAAGTTCCTTGTCCTGTAACTTTGATAATAGTTGTGCATATAAATGGTGCAAGACCACCAAAAAATCCCGAAGCTATATTTCTTGATAAACCAAATCCACTGTATCGTACCTTTATTGGGAATAATTCGCACATAAACGCGCTAACAGGACCAAGAGAAGCAGCTATTGGGATTATAAAAAGAACGTGCGCCATTATGGTGAGCAAATTATTACCACTTAGTATCATTGAAAAAACTGGATAACTTACTACTATAAAAGTCACAAATGCAAATTTCATGACTCTTTCTCTCCCTACCTTATCAGAAAGTATTGCAAATAGTATAGTCAATCCTCCAAGTGCAACCTGATTCAATATTTCTACTGCGTGATTAAAGTGAGTGTTTATTGTTGATGCAAGTAGATTAAAAAACACTAAATATATGTAAAGAGATGCATTCTCAACTATGTCAACTCCAATTGATATTAGAAAAGGTTTTTTATAGCCATTTAACAGTTCTTTTAACGGTAATTCATGTGGCTTTTCCTGCTTTTTATATTCTGGGCTTTCATCGAGTATATATCTCATATATATACTGATTAATCCTATTACAAAACTGAAAATAAAAGGCAATCTCCATCCCCAAGATTCAAAATCGGATACTTTTTTGCATATAAGCACCACTATAAGACTTAATATTGAGCCAAGAATTGCGCTCAATACTTCAATACTGCCAAAGAATCCTCTTTTATTTTTAGGAGCATGCTCTATTAAAAATGGGGCATTTCCTGCCTCTCCTCCAAGAGATATACCCTGCAATAATCTTAAACATACCACCAGTACTGATGCGAGTACCCCAATGTTCTGATACCCTGGAACAAATGCAATAAGTACGGTTGATAGAGTCATCAATATGATAGAGAGAAATAGAGCAATCCTTCTTCCATATTTATCGCCAATGTGGCCAAATATAGCAGCACCAATTGGTCTTATTAAGAAACCCACTGCAAATACTCCAAAAGCTTTAAGTATGCTGACTAATTTGTCGTCTGATGGAAAAAACACATCTCCGATTATGCTTATTAGATGGCTGAAAAGCATGTGATCATACCACAACAAAGTGTTACAAATTAAACTTGATAGTATTACTTTTGTTATTTGTTGCACGAAATCTTCCGTAATTTGTTTGATATTATAGTAATATTACTTACTTTTTCAAACGTGAATTATGTAAATGTTATATTAATAATATTATCTTATTAAATTTTTATATCGTTGATTATATTTAAATATTCTTATACTATACCTATATATTTCCATATATTTTTTGGCGAGAAAGTTATTTTAATTTAAGTGCACAAAGTCTCTTAATATGACACATATTCCAGTTTTGTTAAAAGAGATGCTACTGCAATTGTCACCACACAGTGGTGGTATATATGTGGATGCCACGTTTGGAGCTGGAGGATATAGCAAAGCAATATTGGAATCCGCTGATTGCAAAGTGTATGCAATTGATAGGGATGAAACAGTTACCAAATTTTATGATGATCTGAACGTTAAATACCCTGATAGAATAAATCTATTTATTGAGAAATTTAGTAATATTAAAAATTTATTAGATAGTAATAATATTAAAGGTATCAATGGAATAGTTTTCGACGTTGGAGTTTCATCTATGCAGCTTGATAATGGAGATAGAGGATTCTCATTTCTACGTGATGGCCCACTTAACATGAGCATGGATAACTATTCTCATATGAATGCTTCGACATTTGTTAACGCTTTACGTGAAGAAGAGATTGCAAACACTATATATAATTATGGGGGTGAGCGTCATTCTCGTAAAATCGCAAGAGCGATAGTAAATGCGCGGAAGAAGAAAATTATCAAAACTACATTTGAACTTGCGGATATTGTACGTTCTGTAGTGTTTCGTGGAAAAAGCAAGATTGACCCTGCAACTAGGACATTTCAGGCAATCAGAATATGGGTAAATGATGAGCTAGGAGAGCTTGAAAAGGGTATTAAAGCTGCATCTGAGATTTTAAGTGAAAACGGCAAATTAATTGTAGTTACCTTTCATTCTCTAGAAGATCGTATAGTTAAAACCCTTTTTAAAGATTTGTGTGAACCAGGACCTACAAAGACATTCTCCCTTTTAAACAAAAAAGTGATTAAAGCAAGTGCGGAAGAAATAAATGCAAATCCGCGTGCGCGTTCAGCAAAATTAAGAGCTATACAGAGGTTGTCATGAGAACCTTCTGTATTATTTCAATAACTATGTTTTTATTATAGGGTTATTTAAGGTAAAATTACATGTCCACTCACTAAATAAATAGCTAACACAAATAAAACGTGAAATTAATTTAGTGCAAAGCAACATAAAAGTTCTTCAAGCAGAATGAAGTTATTTGAGTAATCCAAAAAAACTTGCAGTCTTACGGAGAAATACCTAAAAAATAACTCTTTGATACTAGCTAGCCAGGTTCGACTATCTAAATGACCTTAGTGTGTTAGCAAAATCATAGTAACGATTAGGTTTAGGTTTTTAGATAAACACACTACGATAAAACTTACTTTGATACGAAATTATTTGCATAAGATTTTGGCAGTCTTTTAACATCTTTTGGCATTTCAATTGTGTACTTTGTGTTGTGTTTCTTTGCGTAAGATACTGCTTTTTCAAGAGAATCAAACTTTAATACAATCTGTTTTTGGGGATCTTTTGAGCCAACCCATCCCATCAAAGGTTCAATATAGTAAGAACAAGGCTCAATTTTTAGGTACCAGAATTTTGTATTACCTAAGCCAGATTGTGTTGCAGTTTTTGTTGGCTTATAAATCTTAAAAACTACTTGATCGTTAATACTCATAGCTCTTACTACGTAATCTTAAGTATATATCTAAATAAATTTTTCCACAAAGAATTAGTGTGAAAGAATGAAGTTTGAAATAAATATTTTTATGTTATATTATTAAATTATATAAAAAGGATTAGCTGAATAGGAGTAATCGATGGCACAGCAAGAAATGGTAACAATTAATGCAGAGTTACGTGATGTAAAAAAAAAGAAAGCGATGCAGGCTCTGAGGGAGAAGGGAAGTATACCTGCAGTTATATATGGTAAAGGGCATGATAACGTAAATTTGACATTGTCTGCAAAGGAATTTACTAAACAATATAAATCAGGTGCTCTTTCTGCACATTTAATAGAACTAGATATTTCAGGGAAAAAAGAATATGCTCTTGTTCGTGATATTCAATGGCATGTAGTAAAGGATACTGTGCAACATGTTGATTTTCAGTTTGTTGATAAAGGTAGTGAAATTAAAATAGATATACCTTTATCATTCATCAATGAAAGTAAATCACCAGGAATCAAATTAGGTGGAGTGCTTAATGTTCTGTGTCGTTCTATTACTGTCAAATGCTCTCCTGAGAAAATACCTCAAGTCATAGAAATTGATTTGTCTGGCAAAATGATTGGTCAGTCTATACATATCAATGATGTAAAATTGCCAGAAGGTGTTAAATTTGTAGCTCATGAGGAAGAAAATTTCACCATTGTAACAATCTCTGCTGCCGATAGTGATGTTGAAGAGACTCAAACAAAAACAGAGGAGTAGTGCATTTAATAGCTGGGCTTGGTAATCCTGGTAGTCAATATGAGTTAACTCATCATAATATTGGTTTTATCGTTATTGACGCAATTCACAAATATTGGAATTTTCAGTCATTTTCTAAGAAAGCCGATTACTTGATAACCTCTGGCATAATTAACAATAATAAAGTTATGCTAATAAAGCCTTATTCGTTTATGAATAATTCAGGTATTCCTGTTGCAAAAATAAAAAATTTTTACAAATTATCGCTAGACAATATTGTTGTCATACATGATGATGCTGACTTGAAATTTGGAAGAATAAAAGTAAAAAAAGGTGGTAGTTCTGCTGGACACAATGGACTTAAGTCTATAGATAGCTTTATTGGTAATGATTATTGGCGTTTAAGATTTGGAGTAGGCAGGCCTGAAGGTCAGAAAAGCTTAGCAGACTATGTGTTATCAAAATTTGAAAATTTTGATAACGTTATCCTCTTAGTGGAAAAAATAGCAAAAAATATACACCTAATGCTGCAAGGAGATAACGCAGCTTTCATCAACTCGGTTGAGAGTGAAACTTTAGTATAGCAAACGAATACTGCCCAATACAAACTAATTTAGATTAGAATACTGATTCTTCTAGAAGTTGTTCGCGTTCCTCTTCTATTGCAATAGAATTATCGTGATTTTTAAATAAATCTCTGATTTTTGTTTCTATTTCATTTGCAATTTCTTTGTTTGCCTTGAGGTAACTTTTTACATTTTCTCTTCCTTGGCCAAGACGCGTATTGTTATATGAATAATAAGCGCCTGCCTTTTCAAGGACACCAAGTTTTGCTCCTATATCTATCATTTCCCCAAGTTTTGATATGCCTTCATTATACATTATATCAAATTTTGCCTCTCTAAATGGAGGAGCGACTTTATTTTTTACAACTTTAACTCTCGTTTCATTACCCGTAATATTCTCTTTATCCTTTATCGCACCAACTTTTCTTATATCAAGTCTTATAGAAGTATAGAATTTTAACGCATTTCCACCAGTGGTAGTTTCAGGATTTCCATATACTACTCCTATTTTCATACGAATTTGGTTGATAAATATCAATATACAGTTTGCTTTTGAAACTACAGAAGTTAGTTTCCTGAGTCCATGGCTTAGAAGCCTTGCTTGCAATCCCATGTGCTGATCGCCCATATCCCCTTCAATTTCAGCTCTTGGAGTTAGTGCTGCAACAGAATCAATAACTATTACATCAACTGCACTAGAACACACTAAATACTCAACAATATGCAACGCCTGCTCTCCAGTGTCTGGTTGTGAAATTACCAAATCATCAGTTTTCACTCCAAGTTTACGAGCATATATAACATCCAGTGCGTGTTCCGCATCGATAAATGCACATAAACCTCCTTTTTTCTGTGCTTCAGCAATTACATGCAAAGCAAGGGTAGTTTTACCAGAACTCTCAGGGCCAAATATCTCAATTATACGTCCTTTTGGCAATCCCCCAACACCCAGAGCTGAATCAAGTGCAATCGACCCTGTAGATATCGTGTCTATTTTTTCTACAGGGTTTTGCTTTAGCTTCATTATTGCACCTTTACCGAATGCTTTTTCAATTTGACTTATTGCATTATCTAGTGCTTTTTGCTTATCATTATTTCTTTCTTCTGGATTATGTGCCATGGATCATTTATTAACTTGTATAGTCTCCATGGTAATTGAACGCAACCAATCTGCCAAGGGTTTTTTAATAACGAAGAACGTTAGTTACCTAAAATTAGATAGATAGACTTTGTAGTGCGATACAAAATAACGATAGAATACAATGGTAGTGGTTTCTCTGGCTGGCAAAAGCAACAACACTCTGCTAACTCAATTCAGGAAACCATAGAAAACGCTATATTTAATTTCAGTGGCGAGAGAGTCTCTTTGCATTGTGGTGGCAGAACTGACACAGGGGTTCATGCTTTAGGGCAAGTTGCTCATTTCAATATGGAAAGGCAATTTGAGCTTTACAGAATAAGAAATGGAATAAACTATCACTTAAAAGCGATTCCTATAGTTGTGCTTAGTGCAGAAGCTGTAGATGATGCATTTCATGCACGATTTTCAGCAAAAAAAAGATATTATGAATATAGAATAATTAATCGCTACGCTCCTGCAGCTCTAGAAATCGGTTATGTGTGGCAAGTATTTAACCCACTTGACGTAAACATCATGCGTGAAGCTGCTAGACACCTGCTTGGAAAACATAATCTTTCAAGCTTTCGCTCAAAAGATTGTCAAGCTACAAATCCGGTCAGAACAATCGATGATATTGATATAGTACAAAACGGAAGTCACATATACATCAAAATATCTGCGATTTCCTTTTTACATAACCAGGTGAGGATTATTGTTGGTACTTTAGTTGAATTTGGAAAAAACAAAACTAATCCACAAGAAATGCTAAATATATTAAGTCAATGCAAAAGAAACGCCGCTGGGGTCACTGCGCCGCCTCACGGCTTATACTTAGTAAAGATAGATTACTAGCTTAAGTCCTCATTGGCATTACTATATATAGTGCACTTGGATCATCTTCATCAGTGATAATTGTAGCGCTATTACCATCTGATAGGCTGACCTTACATTTGTTTTTTATACAAGATAAAGCATCAAGCAAATAACGAGAATTAAATCCTACTTCCATAAGAGCTCCATCGTAATCTACCTCTATAGACTCAGTCGCATCACTGCACTCTTGAGAGTTTGAATGCAGAGTTAATAAATTCTCTTGCAATGAAAATTTAATTGATTTTATTTTATCGGACACAACAACGGAAACTCGGTCTATAACACTAGCAAGTTTGCTACTCTCAACAATCATTTGTTTATCTTGAGACGTTGGAATGACAGCTTTGTAATCTGGAAAAGTCCCATCTATCAATTTTGATATTAGAATATACTCACCACATGTAAATTTGATTTTTCTATCTGAAAGTTTTATATTTATCTCATTACAATCACCCAATACTTTCAACAGTTCCATGATAGTTTTACGTGGAATGATCACCCCAAATTCTCCGTTGATATCTTCAGGTTTAGGCCTTTTTATACATGATAAACGGTGGCCATCAGTTGCAACGCAGTACAGAAATTGCTCATCTGTATGCAGATATATCCCGTTTAAATTATACCTTGTATCATCCAGCGACACAGCAAACTTCGTTTTAGTCAATAAGTCTACCAAATCTGCACTTAGTAGAGTGAAATCGTATTGATGATCACCTTCTTCAAGAACAGGGAAGTTATTTGAAACTACGTTCGGTAAAGAAAAATTTGCATTTCCACAGGATATCAATAATTTTCCTTGATTATTCATTTCGAAATTGACATCCAAATTAGTTGGCAATTTTTTCACTATGTCATGTAAAGTATGTGCTGAGATTTTCACTTCTCCTTCTGCTGATACATTTGCAGTAAGTGAGGCAAATATTGAAATGTCAAGATCAGTAGCCTTTAGTTTTATGCTGCCATGTTGTGCTTTGATATTTATACACGCTAAAACGTCTATCGCGTTGCGCCTTTCAACCACCCCGCTCACTCTGGATAGCGTATTTAAAAGACTTGCACGACTTATACTAAAACGCATTTGTTCACACACAGAACTTTGTTCTTTGATTCCTATATCTACAATTTTTGACATATTAATTCTCAAAAATATATTTTAAATGATATTCATATTCTATGTAAAGTGATATCCATATTTTTGTCTGAGAGACAAAACAGCCTATCTTATACTTTAGTGATCAATAATTTACTTTGTATGGCATAAGTCATGCATTTTTTGGTACGCTTTTTGAAAGCCAAGCAAGGAATAAGTATCATCAACATTTGCTGTTTTTACTTTTCCATTAACTACCATTGATAATCCCTGCTTCATTTTTAGAATCAAATCTTGGTCCATTTTTGTATCATCTGTCCACGCAAGACTTCCCTGTATTATTGGCAATTGATATTTAATTTTTTTATCGATATTGAGAACTACAGGCTCATTATTATACTGAAAGCCAGAAGTGACGCTCACCTCATCTGCTTTTTTATCAACGTAACTGACCATTACATACGGCTTGCGATCGGCTGTATAATGTTCACTTTTTTTCTTAGGATGAGATACAATATAACACACTTTTTCACCATCTTCCAATGCAGTATACACAAACCAGTCTTTATATTTTTCGCTCAGTTGTACATTACTAACCGATGCAAGAGTGTCTATTGAAAGAAATATTAGAAATACGAAAAGACTACGCATGTAAACCGAATTTCAAACTCTCTGATTTTATATGTTGTTTTACCTTACTCATCGCTTGCTCAGCCAGCTGTCTTATTCTTTCTCTTGAAACACAATATTTTTTGCTAAGCTCATCCAAAGTCTGAGTATTCTCAGATAAATATCTGCTAATGAAAATGTCTCTTGATCTTTCATTAAGACTTGCCAGCGCATTGCTTAAAATTGTTTCTTTTAATGCCTTTTCTTCATGATTCTGGTAAGCTACTTCTTGACTAACTAAATTACACGGAATCATATCTTGTAACTCCTTTTTAGAGTCATCACCTATTTTTATACAATTATTTAACGACTGATCCTTACAAGCCAGACGATAGCTCATCTGTACAACATCTTCTTCAGATACAGAAAGCTCATTTGATATTGCTTTTATTTCTTCTTTACTCAAAGTTTCTCTGTTTGTGTATTGTAAAATTCTTTTTTTTATTTTACGTAAACTAAAAAACAATCTCCTTTGTGCTTGCGTTGTACCTATTTTTACAAGTGACCAAGATTTTAATATAAAGTCTTTCATTGAAGCTTCAATCCACCATACTGCATAAGTTGAAAAACGAAATCCCAAGTCAGGATTGAACTTTTTCACTGCATGCATTAAACCCATATTTCCTTCCATGACCAGGTCCATCAACAATAGACCGTAATTCTTAAATTTCATTGCAATTTTTACTACCAAATTCAAATGGCTAGTAATTAACCTGTGAGCAGAAGAAATATCCTGGTATTCTTGCCAATTTTTTGCTAATCGCACTTCCTCTTCTTGGGAAAGCATAGGAAATTTTCGCACTTCAGCAATATATTGCATGAGATTAGTGCTACTATTAACACATAAATTTGCTACTGGGGTCAACATAATAACTTAAATTAAAACTCTATACATATAATATATTGATTTTCAGTGAAAAATTCAAGCTTTAATTAAAAAAGCACAATTTTACATCTATTGAGATCTTAACAACAGCTACCTAAATGTATCATTAAAATTGCTAGCGTGTAACTATAAAAACTACATTAAATAAATAATGTGTTATTCCAGTGCTCAAACACTGGAATTCACATTTCTTTTTTCTAGATCCCAGTGTCATGCTACTTGAATGACAAGAAAAACCCACTGGGATAATAAGACAAAGATAGATTAGAAATTAAACGCTACTCCAGCTTCTGCACCAACAGTGCTGTAAAGAACTTTGATTCCGCCATCATCTTTAGCTGTCTTACCAAAATTAGCACCATAAGAACCAAAATAACGAGCACCAGCATAAAGCTTGATTTCTGGGGTTACATCATAACTAACACCAGCTTTTGCTTGATAAGCAAAACCAAATCCAGATTTTTTATCACCAGTAACCTCTGTTACTAAAGGATTGCTTACATACGCTGCACCAACACCAACACCAACATATGGAGTGATAGGCATATCTTCAATTGCTATATCGTAATAAACATTAACTAGTCCTGAAAATGCTGTTAAACTTTCTACAACTGCTGGAGGAGTATCTACTACATCTGCATCTTTACTCAATTGTGAGTAAAGTCCTTCAACATCAACCCTAATATCATCCATTTTATAACCAAATGCACCACCTCCAGCTAGAAAAGATGCTTTTAAGGGACTATTGTTGTCCTTACCTGATTTATATGTAACACCATCAATCTTTGTTTTAAAAGGTAAAACTTCACCATTATATTGCAAACGAACATAGTAGCTAGTTTCTTCATCACTTATTGGACCAATAGGGTCTGATGAAAAAGCAGAGTTTGATAGGCTTAGCAACGTCACTAAAGCAGCTGCCGAAAAAAACTTTTTATAATGCATAATTGCCCTCGTTAAAAAAATTAAAATTCCACTTTAGCAGTCTAAATAATAACTAAAGTTAAGTCAAGTGCTAACTTAATAACACAAAACCTTCTGTATCTTAACTAACTTTTAGGAAAATACAAAGATTTTATTAATTAATAAATAGAGTTACTCTACTTTTTTTACTCTTGATCTTCTGACACCTATTTCACTAATGTCTTTTTATCTTCTGATCTGCATTCATCATTGTGAATTGCTGCATATTCATGCAGTAATATGAATGTACTTCATGGAAGTACTAGTATAAAAGGAAAACACTTAGTTACTGCATTAAGTCAAACTTCAGTAGTAAATTTAAAAAGGAAGTTTAAATCCAGGTGGTAACCCCATCATACCTGCAAGATCAGAGGTTGCATTTGCCATATCTTCTTCTGCTTTTTTAATGGCATCATTAAACGCTGCTGTCACTAAATCTTCTACTATGTCTTTTTCTTCATTTCTCATAAGCTCTAAGTCTATGTTTACCTTTTTAGCTTTATAGCCACCTATTTTTATAACTTCCACTAATACAGAAACTTTGCCACCACCAGAAATACCTTGAAACTCTTTTCCAATATATTTTTCTTGAGCTTCCGCAAGCTTTTTTTGCATTTCTTGCGCTTGCTTCATTATTTGACTGAAATCCACAACCTATTCCTTATTTTCTATATTAACTACCTTTGCACCTTTAAACGTATTTAATATATCCTTAACTACAGGTGCATAATTTAAATTACTCACTTCCCTATTCATATAACTCGTATCAACTATAATAACCCACTCCTGATTAGTAGCTTGATTTAAGTAACTTTTCAAGTCATTACAAAAATTACTGTTCAAGTTAGATACAGCTTTTAATTTTAAATACCCAAATTTACAATCTATTAATTTTAGATTACTACACAGTTGTTTGTAAAGATAAATTTGGTTACTCCGCCTTAATAGTTGCAAAATCTTATCAAAATCGTAATTTTGTTGTTTATTTTTCACATGGATCCCAGTGTCGCGCACTGGGATGACAGAGTGGGGTTTTTCCACATATTTTTTTGGATCCGAGTAGTCAGCTACTTGGATGACAGATGGGGAAGGTGCAACAGGTCTGCCCTGTCTATTTCCTTGCTCTACATTCTGTGAAAGAATTTTTTTGATCACCTGTTCCGGAGAAGGCAAATCAGAAAGATAACAAAGGCTAATTAACATCATTTCAGCAGCAACCTCATTGCATGTTGAAATTTTTATATCTTGAATACCCTTAAGCAGCACCTTCCACAATCTCGAAAAAAATATTAAAGACTTTTTCGCACTCAAATCTTTTACTCTGCTCTTCTCATATTCTGTATCAATCTCTTTTGTAATTAAAAAACGGCATATTAACTGGATTGTTTGCAGCAGATCTTCAAAAATATTGAGCGGATTTGCTGTTTTTACCACATTATCGAATACTAACAAAGCCTTCTGTAAATCACTGTCTAATACTGCTTCCAGTAGATCAAATATAACGTTTCTATCTACTAGACCAAGTATGTCTGTAACACTTTGAGTGGATATTGTACCATCTTTGCTATATAGCACTGCTTGATTCATCAAAAATAAAGCGTTACGCATTGAATTGCTACAGTGGTGAGCAATTAATTCCGATGCTTCTTTTTCAATAAAATAATTTTCTTTTTGTGCAATATCATTTAAACGCTCCATTATCTTAGCTGAAGGAATGTTATGTAAGTCAAACCTTTGACAACGTGCAATAACAGTTATTGGTATCTTTTTTATTTCTGTAGTTGCTAGAATAAACTTCACGCTAGATGGTGGTTCTTCTAGAGTTTTAAGTAATGCATTAAATGCATTACTGGATAACATGTGTACTTCATCTATAATGTAAACCTTAAATTTAGAACTTATTGGTAAATAGCAAATATCTCCCAAGATCGCTCTAACATCCTCAACACTAGTGTGACTTGCCGCATCGATTTCAACTACATCTGGATGGCTTGAATTTTTTATTGCCAGACAACTTGTACATGATCCACAAGGTTCAAAAGTTGGCCCCAATGAGCAATTCAAACATAAAGCTATTATTCTTGCAGTGGTGGTTTTACCAATTCCACTGCTACCAGAAAGCAGTATAGATTGTGGAATTTTGTTGAGAGTAAAAGCATTTTCTAGTATACGCACCAATATATCTTGACCTACTAAATCTTTAAAGCTACTAGGACGATATTTTAATGCTATGTTCATAGCCTAGAATAAAACAAATAGTACAAATAGGTATGCAACCCAAAAAGATTCTGATATGGTTGCTTCATTTCTGACCTGACCAAGTTACAGAATTTTTGCCTGCATACCTTATAAAAGGTTATACTTTTTTTTTTTTTTAGCAAGGTATATTCTATATTAGTCTTATAATTTATATGTTAGACCTTTTGCAACATTACTTTGGAGTAAACAGCTGTTACCTAAAATACTCTTCTTCTGTCATCCCAGTCTGGGATGGCTTTGTTGCATAGCACCTTAAGCAGTGATGGTTTACGACAAATTTATGTAATGATTTCAAATTTAGCCATACCAATACCAGTGAATTTGTTGAGCAAATAGCACTTAATTAGTAATTCTTTTTCACGATTTACTTCAGATTTATTCCTAAACAAATACTTGCTTCAACCTTGAGAAAAATCCTTCTATATAAGATCTTTTCCCATAATGTACTTCCTTTTTCCACTCTTTTACACCATCTTGTCCATATAATTTTATTAACCTAATAGCAGCATTTCTGTCAGACATATAATCTATTTTTGAATGTTCTGCTGCATCCTTTTTTGGTAGAACTTTTGTCTTTATATCGTATTTCTTACACAATTTATAAAGTTTTTGCCTATCGTATGCCCTATCTGCATATAATGCTTTTATTTTGTGCTGAAAATTAACTTCTTCAAGCAAATCGCAAGTGGTCAGAGTAGACGCCATTACTGTATCTTGCAGCTATAGCTTTTTTACTATTCACACTTAACATAACATGTAACTTTCTTACTTGCTCGTAGCTTCGGTACTTTCTATCTGCACTGTTTTCCTTACTGTGGCCAGGAGTGTTACTGTAAATTTGTGCTATCTATGATAATTTCAATATTTTCCATGTTGCTTTTATCAATCCTGCAATCATTTATCTTAATATTAAGTTTTTTTTGATGCTTGTGAATAGCTGCAAATCTCTTCCTATTTGTTGCAAATACCCTTTTATAAACCCGACTGTTTGTCTTAAACCAATTCTAAAGAAACTGACGATTATATGCACTAAAATCACAACTTTATCACTATAAATATAGTTGCCGCCCTGCATTTTTGGACTATTTTCATACCAATTTTCGATAGCTTCATCGATGTAACGAAAAATATTCCCCCTTTTTTCAAGGAATTTGTTATATTCGTTTTGGTTACTGACTTTCATTTTCTGTGGCATATTTTTTCTTCAACAGTTAAAAAGCCCACTGGGATCCAACTAAGTTACTTTACAACGTTTTTTGCACAAAAGGACTGGATTCTAGCGTCACGCGCTAGAATGACATCAACTTTTGAATTCCAGTTATGCAAGAAATCTATTCATTTGAAACTTGTTTGAGAAACGTAGCTATAAAAACCGCAGGTACCAGTTGGTTTTTATTAGCTAAAGTAAAGGTCAAATATCTGGAATTCTGGACATAAAATCCCCCTGTAAAAAAGATTAGAAAAAAATGCAGCGCACATACGACAGATATACACTGAAGAATACATTTTTAATAAGTTTGATTAAAAAGTCTGCAGACTAAAGATAGATTTTGAGCTCTTAAAATATCTCTATTTGTAATTATAATGAGATTGAAAATATGCGGAAGTAATTTTTTTAGCTATAAAATAATTCTGTCTTGTAAAAGTTTAACAAGAGAACCAAAAAGTTAGTGTCATAAATATTTTTATCAAAAACTATTTTAAAAAAATTTAAATAGAGTTGAAAAATTTTAAAGATGAGATACCCTACCTGAAATGCAATCCCTGTAAAATAAAGAAATATGAAAGGTGAAATAAACACTGCAGCAAATTTTCAAGCAGAAGACCTTGAGTCTAAAAATGCTACAGATCTTGATTGTTTAGCTAACTCTCTAAATTCTTTGAATGCAAAGAGTGCTGAGATTAAAGATAAAAAGAACGATGTGCCTTTTTCCAGTAGAAGAAGCAGCTCGCATGTTTTAGAACTTTTTTCTAGTGAAAATGTTGAGATTAACATTCCAGATGAAACACCTTGTGCCACTCGGAGTGAATCAGGTATAGCTGAACTGTTTAGAGGTATAGCTGGGTTGTTTAAAGGCAGGGGTAGTATGAACATAAACCTTTATCAATCTAAAGTGAAACGTAGCTCTGCAATTGATTACAGTACTACAGAAAGTATAGGGTCACGGCTATTAAATATCTGTGAAGGAGAAGAAGAAGATATCTATTTTGACCAAGAGATTGATTCTCTATATAAAGAGGGCTGTTTGTATGATGCCTTATTGTTGCAAGATAAGAAAAATCAGGACACACCTTTACATTTGGCCATAAAAAAAAATCGTGCTGATTTTGTAAAAAAGCTTTTGTCTATTCTTAAGGAACCATACTGTTCAAATGAGTTTTACAAGCACAAATATTTTGAACGTAAGCAAGAGAATGAAAAGCCGCTTTCTAAAGTTATTAATACTAAGAACAAAGACGAAAAAGATGTAATTACTCTGGCTATTGAAGGTAATAATTCAAAATGCGTTTCAGTTCTTTTCGACTACTTAACTCGTGAACATATTAACAGAAGGAAAGATGTTGAAAGTGAGTACACACCTCTACACGAAGCTGTGCTTCTTGGCAAGAATGAAGTAATCAAAGAGCTTCTAAAATCAAGAGATATAGATACTGAATTTATGGATAAGGAATCTTACAAAGCATATAATTATGCTAATAACAAAGAGGCAATAGAATTGTTTATTAAGCACTATAGTAGTAAAATTAGTGAGTTGCGTATAAAATTAGAAGATAATAATAAAAAACTAGCGCGAATTAAGTGCGTCCTAAACAAAACAAAACTTACTTGCGTATGCTTAGCAGCCTTCGGCTCTTGTTTTAGAATGTATAAAAATTCTCATGACATAATAAATGAAGAAGTGAGTGAAGATATGTTATATTATTCTCTTGAATTGCTCTCCAACACTACAGGTCTAATATTATTTTTTAATTATTTGATCGATACAATACTTTCCAAGTATGAAGAAAAAAATTCTAGTTTGAATAAAGAATCGGACAGTTATGTGGAAGAAAGAAATATGTTGAAAAATAAATTACGTCATTTTCAAAAAAGAAGTACCGTAGTAACTACGCAAATGTGTGAGATAATTTCAGTTATACCTGAATCAGAGTTAGGTTACAGTAGATTGTGATTACATTAATTTTTTCAAGACAGTTCTAAAAAAAAGTGGGAAATCTTTTTCATAGCCAATCAAACTAAGCTTTCTTTACGAAAGGTTTGATGTTATCATTTTATAAACTATATCCTGAATTTGTTAAATGAACATTAATATAAAGAATTTAGTTCATGCTTTTTCTAAATTGCCAAGTTTAGGTCCATCATCATCACGAAGGTTAGTTATACATTTGCTCCAAAATAAAGAGAAAGTCATGCTACCGCTTGCATCTTTGATTAGAGAGCTAGCGGATCTTATAATAGAGTGCAAAATTTGTGGAAACCTAGATACTAAATCGCCGTGTTCTATTTGTACTAACCCAAAGCGTGACACCAAGTTAATGTGTGTAGTAGAAGAATTGGGTGATCTATGGGCATTTGAAAAAGGGAATATATATTCAGGTATGTATCATGTTTTGGGTGGAAGGCTATCAGCAATAAATGGCATAGGTCCAAAAGAACTGAATCTTGATAACATTCCCAAAAAAGTTACAGAATTTAAAATTGAAGAGGTCATTATTGCAATCAATCCGACATTAGAAGGCCAAGTTACTGCGCAATATATAATTGAATTGCTAAAGAATTCGAATGTAAAAATATCGCGCCTTGCTTGTGGTATACCGATAGGTGGAGAAATTGACTACCTAGATGAAGGGACTCTGAAGATAGCGCTTACGTCAAGACAAGAGTATGAGTTAAATATAAAGTAAGGTATGTGCTTAAAAAAACTTACATCGCTAATAACCTTCAGAAAAAAAGAAGAGAAACAATTGCCTAAGGTAATAAATTGGGAAGGTGATTGCTTGGGTTATAAGCAAATTGCAAGTAAATTTAGTTCTATAATCAAGACAATCGATAAGTCTTTTTCAATCGTATCCTTAGAAGGATATGATAAGTGGGGTAAGACATTTTTTTTGAAAGAATGGGTAAAGGATCTAGAGCAGCAAAATGAAATTGCAGCTTATTACAGCGCATGGGATATTAGTGCGCTAGATCAACCATTGCCTTCTTTTTTGCATTTCTTGTTTGAGGATCTATTCGCATCATACAAAGTAAAAAGGAGTGTTATACAGCAGTTCAAAAACATAAACCAAGAACTATTTTCTCTCAATACATTAGGAAAGCTGATCAGTAAATCTCCACTTGCTATGCTTTCAGTATTTCTCGATGCTGCAAAAGAGGCTGATAAGAAAGACATTGGTTTTGTCTTGGGTGAATTAAATCTTCTCCAAAGGAGAAAAGAGAACATTAGAGACTTTAAGATACAACTAGCAGATGTGGTTAATAAAATCAGGAAAGACAAAAACATTTATATAATGGTCGATGATCTTGATATATGTCGCCCTAAATTCATTGTCGATTTTTTAGAATCCATAAAGTACATGCTTGATGTCGAGGGACTGGTTTTCATTATCTCTGTTAGCCAAGATAAGAGTAATGTGCAAAGAGCAATTAGCACAATACTTGGACCAAATTTTAGCCTAAAATCTTTTACTGATCTCTCTTTGCATTTGCCAAAACAGCCAACAGAGCAGTTTATAAGAAAACTGTTTGAAAGTTCTGAATTACCGAAAAAATCAAAGAGCTTAATTATAGATAGCTTTATATTTTATGCAGAAAGCTTCTCATTATCACTGCAGGCAATACAATACTGTATAAGGAGAATAAAGCTATGTTTTTTGAATCATGCAAAAGAAGAATTACTTGATCCGAATTTATTTACATTTTTAGTAATACTACAGTCAGTAAACACTGATTTGTACGAGGAATTATATTCATCACCTCAGAAAGTACTGGAGAAGATTGAGAGTGATTTAATGCCAAATGGTCAAGAAGAATGGAAAAAGCTTAAAATCTCTCTTGAGACTACTTTTAAAAAAAAAGAATCAAAGACTAACAAATCTTTGAAGCAAATAAGAGATATTATATTCTAGCACTTTCTTCTTAATTTGCATGACACAATGGTTGTACTTATTCCAGTTTAGCATTGGAACCATAAGTTGGCCCACATAAATTTTAGCATGTGTGACCTTGAAAGATCGCAGTGCAATACTTAAATTATTAGAGTAGTAGGCTAATAATGGAGCTCAAAATGCACAACATACAAGAAACTGAAAGTTTAAAATTTGACGCTGAAGTAGGCAAAGTACTAAATATAGTAATTCATTCACTTTATACTAATAAGGATATTTTCTTGCGTGAGTTAATATCAAATGCATCAGATGCATGTGATAAATTGCGCTATGAATCACAATTAAATGCTGATTTATTAGATTCAAGTGATGAGTTGAAGATTACTATTAGCTCCAGTAAAGATAAGAATGAGCTGTATATAACCGACAATGGAATTGGCATGAACAGGCAAGATTTAATAGATAATCTTGGCACGATTGCAAGTTCTGGTACGCAAAAATTCTTGGATGCAATTAAGAATAATAAAGATTCGAGCCAAGCTGTAGAGCTGATTGGAAAGTTTGGTGTTGGTTTTTATTCAAGCTTCATGGTTGCTTCAGAAGTTATAGTAGAATCAAGGAAAGCCGGAGAAGAAGAGTCTTGGGTGTGGAAATCTAAAGGAGATGGAGAGTATTCAATCAGCAAATTAGATGGTCAAATCTCTCGTGGCACAAAAATTACGCTCATCATGCGTCCTGAAGAAAGCGAATTTTTAGACAAATTCCGTATTGAAAACATTGTTACTACTTACTCTGACCACATAAATTTTCCCGTTGAGTTTGTAAATGAAGAGGGAAAAAGTGAAAAATTAAACAGCAAAGCTGCAATTTGGACTAAGCCAAAAAATGACGTTACTCAAGAAGAGCACAACGACTTCTTCCGCGGTGTTGCGCATGTAGGTGGTGAGCCTTGGATGATACTGCATAATAAAAATGAAGGTGCAATAGAATATACGAATTTGCTTTATATTCCTTCTATCAAGCCTTATGATTTGTTTCATCCAGATAGACGCTGCTCTGTAAAGTTATATGTCAATAAAGTATTTATTACTGAAGATAATGTACAAATTATACCACAATACCTGCGTTTCTTGAAAGGTGTGGTTGATTCACCAGATTTGCCTCTTAACATCAGCAGAGAAACACTGCAGAATAATCGCGTTGTTGAGCAGATTAGGAAATCCCTAACTAAACGCGCGGTATCAGAGCTCGGCAAAAAAGCAAAAGATAATTTAGAGGAATACACAAAATTCTGGGGCAATTTTGGTGCGGTGTTAAAAGAAGGTCTTTGCGAAGCTATGCCAACTGATGAAAGAGAAGCATTGCTTTCCATTTGCAGATTTCATAGCACCAGTGATGATAAGCTAGTTAGTATTGATGATTATATAAGCAGAATGAAGCCTGAACAGGAACATATCTACTATCTCACAGGAAATAGTCTCGATTCAGTAAAAAACAGTCCACAACTTGAAGGATTCGTCAGCAAAGGATTGGAAGTGCTTCTATTTGTTGATCCAGTTGATGATTTCTGGACTAGCGTGATTCATGAATATAAAGATCAAAAATTTAAGTCTGTAACTCGTGCAGATGTTGATTTAGAAAAATTCTCTTCAGAAGAAGGTAAGAAAGATGAAGAAAATAAATCAGATGAAAACAAAAGCGAAGAAAACGCGGATTCTATACTCGAATACTTCACCAAGGTTCTTGGAAGCTTAGTAAAAAGTGTAAAGATCTCTAAGAAATTAACCGATAGTCCTGTGTGTCTAGCAGTTGATGAAGGAACTATGGATCTCCGTATGGAGCGTTTTTTACGTGAACAGAAGCAGCTAAATTACCGCACGCCAAAAGTACTTGAAATTAACATTAAGCATCCTTTGATAAGAAACATAATGGAATCTCACGCTGAAAATGGTGAAAATCCAACACTTGGAGATATGATTTACTTATTGTTCTATCAAGCTTGTATAGTGGAAGGTGAAGAGATGGAAGACGTAAGTCTATTTGCTAAAAGGCTCAATAACTTGCTTGGCAAAATTTCTATTTAATGCTATACTTAGTTTAGCTAATAATTAGGGGGTAAAACATGGGGTGGAATTTACTTGGTGGGCTCATGCCGCCAGCAGTAGATACTGCAGAAGAAAGGGAGCGTCGCCATTCCAGAGATTCAGGTGCTGAAGAAGAATTTGAAGTTTTAGAACAAGAAGAAATTAAGGAGCATCGTCATTCTGGAGATTCAGGCAATTGTTCAGAGGTTGAGGAAGGACAAAATACTAACAGAGCAATTGAATTGGAATTTCAGCTAACACAATCTTTGCTAAGTCAAGTAAAGGCAGGTGAGAATAATAGGAATGCAAATTCTGGCAAGCAAGCACAGCTTGATTTGGAAAGAATGGATTTTGTAATTAATGGGCAAACAATAAGCAAAGCGTATGTTCACGAGTCATATTGCCAGCACAATCACTTAATTTCGAGTGAAAATGCAAATTACCGCCTGTTTGCTAAGCAAGTTTTCACAGAAATGTTTAAATATGCTAAGGCAGAAACTCCAAATGACAATATATTAGAAGAGTTAATTACTAATTGCAATCAGGCTGGGTATGATGGCTCTTTGTTAATGCAGCTCTCTCCTATATTCTCTAAGCATAAACTAAGCTTGCCTCATGCCAACGATAGAAAGATAAGTATTGTATATAATAGCCAAGGTTCTCTCAATATTCAGTATTGTCCAAGTATGCCTGTTAGAGAACTTGATACGAATAAGGAAATATGCAGGGTTGATGCTATTTTAGAGTTCACCCTTAAGTTTCGAGATAGTAAGGTAGAGTATGAAAACGGCAAAGTAACACTTGCTATTCCTGAACAATTAGAGAATTACAAAGTTGATGGCAAAAGTTTGTTAGATGAAATAAATAGGCATTTCGAAGATGAGGATAATAGAATTACAGAGACTCTTGAGAAAAATATGAATGAAGGACCTAAGTCATTTGCTGCTGAAGACTTGTCTATTACTGAGAGTTCATCTGATAGTAGTGAAGTAGCAAACAAAGTAGTTGCTGATCCAGGCATTTTAGGTAATGTTGCGAATGTATTGGTAGGTGTTGCAGAAGTTACAGCAGTTGTAGCAACAGAGTTATTTTGGCCTCAAGGTCAGGTTAATATAGAACCAAGGCATAATGAAGAAGAATTTACCATTACCCCTAAAAATTTAACCTTTGATGGATTAATAGACGTTATAAATAAAGCAAAAAATTATGGTGATTATGCAGATTTAGATAAAACTATAAATAATATAGAGGAAAGCGATAGATTTATTACTGATTTGAATTGTGGTAATTTGAAGGATTTTTGCTCTCAACAGCTTAATTTGACTGATCATACGCACAATGTGCTGTTGAATAATAGTTATGATGAAACAAATGGTTATTATAATCATTCAGTAAAAGAGCTTTCACTACTAGCCATTGCAGCTAATGATACGCTTGTGGAAAGATATGCAGAAACGCATAAAAGTATATTATTTACGCAAGATGAAGGGCTCGATAGGCTACTTATTGGTGTTGGTGGACAATGCTATATTAAGTTTTTATTAGAGCATTTGGATAAGCCGAATCATACTATGTTTTTGGATGGTATATGTAAAAAACTTGAAAGGGCATCTTTTGTTGGTAATCAAAAATGCGTAGAAGTGATACTAAATAGGTTTAAGAATACTGAGGCTGAAGGTAGAATTATTTTTTCATCTAAACTTTTGCACTATGCTATACACTTAGCTCCTGAAAGTAAAGCGGCAGAGGTAATTGTTAATCGTAAAGTTGTTGATATTAATAGTATAGATAATTCTGGAATTGCACCTTTGCATTATGCTATAGCACGTGATAATTTTAAACTAATAAGCTTACTTATTGAAAATGGTGCTAATGTTGATGTTCAAGATGAGAGGCATGGCAGAACAGCTTTACATTGGGCTGCTTACCATGATAAATTTGAAATAGTAAAATTACTTGTAAACAAGGGAGCTGATTGGAACATTCAAGATAGAGATGGCAAAACAGCTTTAGATCTGGTAGGAACGAAAAGTTTATATTTGGTAAGGGAAGAAAACAGGGAAAAATCTTCTAGTGAATCAAAAATCACAAAATTTCTTGAAGGTTTAGATGATAAAACACCTTTGCATTTAAATATTAAAAAAGATCCAGAATCCAAAAATATTGATAATCAACGGCCACAAAGGAGTATTGTTGATAAAGAAGAAAATATTATGAATAATAAAAAGGTTTCAATAGAAGAAACTATAGATAATAATAATTATAGGAGGGGTAAAATGCCTAAAAATATAGAAGAGAAATTGTCTAATGCTATCTTCGCTCTTAATTATGAAGAAGTAATGTCTTTAGTGGAAAAGGTAAGGAAAGAGGACAATAGTGTAGACATAAAGCAAATCTTGAATAAAGCCTTAGAAGACGCTAATAAGACGGAAGTTGGTAAGAAAGATAAAGAATCTAAAAGCAAGCTCGCAAAAATTAAAATATTTCTTGAAAAAGAGCTTGAGAACATCGCTGCTGCATCACCAGTGAGCGATGATGTGAAAACTACCGCAAGTAGTAAAAAAGCTCCTGTGGTGGAGTCTGAAGGAAGTGAATCAAATTTAGCATCGTCGAGTTCTGAAGATGATGATTTTTCTAAATTTGAAAGTGACGATTCTCCTAGAATTTCTTCAGATTCTCCTTCGTTTGATATTATTTATGAAACAGAAGTACCTGAAACTGCAGCAGAAATGCCTTCAATGGTCACTGAGGAAAAGTCTGATGATCTAAATGACGAAAAAGATAATCAGAATTTGACAATACCTACAGCTGTAGATGAGGGTACATCGCCTATTCCCGAAAGTCAATGTGGTACTGCACACAATGAAGAAGATTTTACTGTTCCATCTCAATCATCATCATTAGGTTTTGCAAATGAAAGTGTTAATACCGTAATATCAATTGATAATAACAGAGAAGAGCAAACTTCTAATAAACCCGCCGAGTATGTAGAACAAGTTGCTAACGAAAATATACAACCAAAATCAGTAGCTAATAAGCAAGCTAGTAATAGCAACAAAATTTACACAAAAGAGAATAGCGTTAAATGGCCTACTGTGGCTACATGGATGTTTGCAGTAACTGGAATACTTGCATTAGCTGCTGCACCAGCTGCATATTTTGCTCTCGGTACTAGTCTGCTGGTAGCAGGAGTAGCGGCAGGCATTGGAGCTTTCTGTATAGTTGCTGCTATAGCTGTACATTATTATAATAAGGCACCTTCAGGTCCACTTAAAGGACCAGATGTTGAGGAGGTTGTTCGTAATGCTGCTGTAGAAGCAAGTTAAGAAATAGTAGTCTATCATTTAATAATTTATTATAATTATATTGATTGTTAATAGATAAAAACTTGGTGGACTACGAAGAGATGCTTGCTAAGTTGACAAAATTGCCATTTAATGCTACACTTAGCTTAGCTACTAATTAGTGAGGAAAAACATGTTAGGTTCAGATTTTGTATCACAGAAATCAAACAAAATTTTAAAGAAATCAGATTCTAGGGATTCGGGAACTGAAGAAGGGTTTGAAATTTTAGAACGAGAGGAAAAAGAGCGCCGTCGTTCTGAGGATTCAGGTAATGAAAGTCAAGAGGAATCTGGCGTTAATAATTCTGATACTAAATCTAGTGCAGTAACTACGTTAGAATTTCAGCTAACACAATCTCTGCTGGGTCAAGTAAAGGCAGATGAGAATAATGAAGATGTAAAGTCTGGTAACACAGCTTATCAAGACCTATATAGAACGGATTTTTTTGTAATCAATGATCGCACTATAGATAATAGTTTCATTAAAGGGTTATATGATAAATATAATGAGGGAGATGATAAACGTCTGTTTGCAAAGTATGTTTTTACGGAAATTTTTAAACATGCTAAAGCAGAAGTTCCAAATGACTATATACTGGAAGAGTTAATTACTAGTTGCAATCAGGCTGGGTATGATGGCTCTTTGTTAATGCAGCTCTCTCCTATATTCTCTAAGCATAAACTAACCTTGCCTCATGCCAATGATAGAAAGATAAGTATTGTATATAATAGCCAAGGTTCTCTCAATGTTCAGTATTTTCCAAGTATGCCTGTCAGGGAACTTGATACAAATAGGGAAATATGCAGGGTTGATGCTATTTTAGAGTTCACACTTAAATTTCATAACGGTGAAGTAGAGTATGAAAATGGTAAAGTAACACTTATCATTCCTGAGGAATTAAAAGCTGGTAGGGAAAGTTTACTAGACGATATTAATGAACGTTTCACAGATTATGATAATGATGGATTTATTCGTTTACACGTTGCAGCACAAAAAGGTGATGTTGAGCTTGGCAGGCGTTTACTAGAATGTGGTGCAAATATTGAGATTAAATCAAAAACAAAAGTAGGTGGTGACACTGCACTTCATTTAGCTGCTAGAAATGGTCATAAAGATTTTGTGAAGCTTTTACTTAATAGCGGTGCAAATGTTAACTCAGTGAGCAGTACAGGCAGCAGAGTAACTCCTTTACATGAAGCAGCATATAGTGGACATTCAGATGTTGCAGAATTGCTAATAGAGCGTGGCGCAACAGTTGATGCTAAAGATCGGCATAACTTTACTCCTTTGATGTACGCTTCTGCAGAAGGTAATTCGGCAATGGTGGAATTACTTTTACAAAAAAAGGCAGATCTTTATTTACAGGATAATAATGGTGAAACTGCATTGCATAGCGCTGCTGATAATGGTCATTCTGATGTAGTTGCCATTTTGATAGGTGCAGCAAAAGATAAAAAAAAGTATGTTAATACACAAAGTAGGGATATTGGTACTGCGTTGCATGTTATAGCTTATAATCGAGAAATAAATGAAGGGCGTAAAAAATCTGCAAAATTGCTAATAGACAATGGTACAAGCCCGTATTTAGAAAACGATCCAATTATTAATAAACCATCGATACTCTTTTGAAAGGAAGCTCTTTAGATATGGCAAAAAAACGAGGAAATAAGGGATTTTTGGAATTTATGTCATCTTTAGGCTATTCAGCAACCGTACCAAGCAATTCAAAGAATGATCTACAAAACACAAAAAAGTATGTCGCAGCTGCTTCTGCACTTGCAATAGCTGGTATTGCATTAGGAGTGGCCGTTGCAGTTTACTTGGAAATGTTAGCAATAGGAATAGCAGTTGCAGTTTGTTGTCTTATTGCAGCTACAATTACGTACTGCTATAGGCCTAAAAGCTTAGTTGAGGATAATCAGGTCAAAAAGGTTATGCAGACAGAAGAATGTCAGTCTAAGTAATAAATATAGTAGTCTATCATTTAATAATTTATTATAATTATATTGATTGTTAATAGATAAAAACTTGGTAAACTACGAAGAAATATTCTTAAATAAAATCAAAGATATAAAAGAAGAAGGGCGCTATCGTGAATTTACGCATTTTGCGTCATTACCTGGCAAACTTCCCTATATTATGGATTATGAAAGAAATAGAGAGGTTATTGTCTGGTGCAGTAATAATTATCTGGGAATGTCACAAAACGATAGTGTCATTGCTGCTATTCAAAATTCATCTGTTGGTGCTGGAGGAACAAGAAATATATCAGGTACAACAAAAGAAGTTGTTGAGCTCGAGAAGTCTTTGGCTGACTTGCATCAAAAAGAAGCTGCTTTAACTTTTGCTTGTGGCTACCTTGCCAACCAAACTACGCTTAGCACTTTGTCGTCTGTTATTCCGGGTGTGGTAATTTTTTCAGATGAGAAAAATCACTCTTCAATGATAGAAGGTATAAAATCAGGAAAAAGACCGAAGCACATATTTAGGCATAATGATGTTGATCACTTAGAGCAGTTGCTAAAGTCTATAGATATAAAAACGCCGAAAATAATAGCACTTGAATCTGTATACTCAATGGATGGTGATGTAGCACCGCTTGAAGCGATATGTGATCTAGCAGATCAGTATAATGCAATTACCTATTTGGATGAGGTACACGCAGTTGGCATGTATGGACCGCGCGGTGGCGGAATTGCAGAAAGAGAAGGTTTGATGGATAGAATAACTGTTATTCAGGGTACATTATCAAAGGCTTTTGGAGTGATGGGTGGATATATAGCGTCTTCAAAGAGCTTGGTGGATGTAATAAGAAGTTCAGCCCCAGGATTTATTTTTACTACTGCTATGTCACCCGTTTTAGCAGCAGCAGCAAAGGCAAGCGTTGAGCATTTAAAATCGAGCAATGTTGAAAGAGAGAAGCAAAAGCAGTCTGTTGAAAAGGTAAAAGACTCACTGAGAAACGCAGGAGTGAATTTTATGCAAACAGAAACTCATATAATTCCAATCATAATTGGCGATCCTGAGTTGTCCAAAAAAGCATCAAAATTGTTATTTGATGAGTATGGAATATATGTACAACATATAAATTACCCAACAGTTTCAAAGGGGACTGAGCGCTTCCGTATTACTCCTACGCCTTACCATACAAATGAAATGATAGAGCATTTAACAAAATCTCTTGTAAAAGTTTTTGAGAAATTGTCTGTTTGTGTCTGTTGTTGAGTTTAAAGTTGCCAAGAATAAGGTATCTATTTAAAAGCATGGTTAATGTACAAAATCAGTGCTTTATTTCTTGTCATGAAAGTAGCTAACACTGGGATCCAACTAAGTTGGTAAACACTTTACAACGTTTTTTATACAAAAGGACTAGATGCCATTGTCACACACTGACTATTTGTTCCTATAGTTGTCTTTTCTCTTCTATCTTATTTTGCCACCCTGCTGCAATGAGGGGTAGGTAAGACCATTTATTATTTTCACTACGTGACTTTTGCTCTTTTGAATGAACTTTAGTTTATATCTCCAGCAATGACAAGCGCGTTATCTTCCCTTAATCTCCCACCGCTTTCTTGCAGAAAAAGCCTACCGAGTGAAGTTTTATATTTATTAATTCCAGAGTAAATTATTCCATTGTATCTTCCGGCAGCAAGATATGCAAAACCTAGTACCGTTGAGCCAAGGGAGCGTAGATTATTATTGTCAAGTGGTAATTTATTTAACAAATTACCACTTATGTCTATTATTCCCCCTTCACGAGCTTTCATCCGCATTTTTACATGGCGAGATTTGAAATCTTCAAGAAAAGCTCCTTTCTTTTCCTCTGCCCAGAAAGTTTCTCTAAGCGCTGGAGCATCAATCACAGCTGCTACAACTCTGTTTTTATGAATGAGACAAACTGATACTGCAAAATAAACCATACAACTAAAAAGGTTTTCCTTGCCTTCTATAGGCATAATAAACCAAGTATAACTGCCGTCTTTTAGATCTTGGCCCACATCGTCTTCAAAAATAAAGTCATAGTTCTGGTTGTAGTTTTTCAAGCAATCGTATATAAGTTGCTTGGATTTTGAATAAGTTTTATTGATAAAGTCTGCTGACTTAACGCTTGAAATTTGCAATTCATTAAAATCACGTATAAGCTGCTTGGAGGCACTGCGTACAGAATCAAGCATCACATTGATTCGTGGTGATGAAATGGCCATTTACTCTTTTACTCTTTCGTAATAGCTGTTATCAGGAGTATGTACTACAATTTTATCCCCTTCTTTTATAAATTGAGGCACGTTAACACGTATTCCGTTTTCCAAAATTGCAGGCTTATAAGAAGCAGTAACAGTCTGCCCTTTGATAACAGACTCTGTTCCTTTTACAGTTAGTGTAACGTGATCAGGCACATGTGCAGAAATTATTTTATCTTGATAAGTTACTACTTTAATTTTCATATTATCTTGCAAATAAGCCTTCTTTTCCCCTAATAAGTCTAAATTTATAACAATCTGCTCGTAACTACTTGGATGCATAAGATTTACGATATTCCCTTCAGTAAAGAGATAAACATATTCCTCTTCATCTAAAATTGCCCTTCTGATTGTTGCATCAGAGCGAAACCTCTCATAGTACTTTGCTCCTGTTTGGATATTTTTCATTTCAGCTTGTATATATGCACCACCCTTACCAGGTTGAGTATGCATAATACTTATAACCGAAAATAAACCACCGTTATGTTCTAGTACCTGACCTGGCCTGATATCATTAGCCCTTTCTGCCATAATTACACTTTTAATTTAGTCTGATGATTATAAATAACTTTATACAAATATCAAAATTTTTATTGGCCAATGAATTCTGGCATGTTGATTACTATATATCTTTCCTTCATGTTGATGTATGGAAATATTTCTTTAGTGAAAGATAGCATAATGTTTTTTTTTGTGCTGATAACCAAAATTTCTAATATATCCCCTGAGCCAAAATTATGTACAGACTTCACATAGCCATATAATTCATTACTTTCTAATCTTACTTCCATATTCACAAGATCATTTTGGTAAAATTCATCCTCATCATTTAATTGTGGTAGCTTATTTCTCTCTATATATAACTTTTTATTTCTTAAAAGTTCTGCTTCATTACGGGAGTTCACACCGCTAATTGTTGCTATTACTAAATTATTACTGACAACAGACACCAAGCTTATTTTATAATTTTCACTTCCGCTTATTAGTTCACCATATAGGAAAATATTTTCGGGCTTTTCAGTAAAGGTTTTTATCTTAACAGCTCCTTTGATTCCATGGGGAGAAGTAATTATTCCGAGGCATATATTCATATTAATATGATAGTTGAAATCAGCTTTTTGTCTATAGAATTGACAATTTACTGAATTAACATACAATTAATATTGTGATAATTATAGTGGATAATGTGTGAGTTCTATCAGCAATCAAGAAAAGCAAAGTATTATAAGTGGCTTAGAAGAAATCAACTGCAAGCTAAAAGGTGAATCTATAAAACTTGATGATACAAAGGAATCTATAATAGTAGCACGTCGTAAACCTGTTGTTGAAGAGGCATTAGAACATTTACGCAACCCTTCTACTACTAACTGTAATGTTCTGATCGATGCAGAAACTGGGTTTGGCAAGACTTACGATATTGGAATGTGGAGCCATGTACTAGCCCAAGCAGGGTTTCATCATCTGGTTGCAGTACCAAACAGTGATCTAGTAAACCAAGCTAAAAAAATGATGAGCAGTGCATTTACTGTAAACATTAGGACACCTAAAACTGCTGAGGAAATTAAAAATGCACTGAAGGCAACTAAACCTACAACAATTATAGTGACACATGACCTGTTATTACAGCAAGAAAATGATCGTAAATTTAAAGACCAAAATACCAAGTTGTGGATTAGTGTTGATGAAGCAGACAGTATTAACAAGCAGCAGGATTTTGAGAACATGTGCAAGCTTGATGAGAAATATCCTACGACTTACCTCACTGCAACACCAAAGAGAAGGATTTTAAATAGATGCGGAAAAGTTATCAGCCCGACAAGATTGAGTAGACGTTGTATTGCAAACGCCATCGAAACAGCAAGTGTTATTGCAAAAACCAATAGGAGAACAAATTTCACTCTAGCATTTGTAGTGAATATTGCTGTTACTATAATACCTATGATTACATTATTTCCTGTTATAAATAGTAATGTTGCTGCTGTAATTGGTCTAACTTCAGATTATTGGCTGTATTCTGCTTTGATTGGAAACTTATATTATACAATTTCTATGTTTATATTTGGTATAGTAATGTTGCCAATTTGGTGGGTACTAACTAAAGCAACTGGTGTAGAGTCAAAAGAACTGCTTTCTAGATTTCTTGCTAACGTGCGTAGCTTATTTACTAGAGAAAAATCGAGCCCAGCTCATGAATATGTTGAAGAGAGCGAAGAAGTTTTTAATTACAATAAGCTTGTTGATACCGATGATTTATTAACTTCTATAAGATGGAATGTGCAAAGCCCAATTGGAGAAAGTGCTCTGCTTTTAGCTGATGATGTAAATAGTATAGTTAATCTTAACTTTGCGTTGCAGGGTAGAGATAATTTAGTATATGAAGGTAGTACACGTTATGAAGTGTATAATAAATTTCAGCCTGAAGGGATGTCTTATCAAGACTATAGGCTCAAGTTACGCGAAGCGAACTTTATAAGCTGCGTTAAAAAGCAACATCCTAGTCTGACAGAAGAGCAGATATCTGAATTAAAAGAAAAGGTGGATTTCAGTAGTACTGCTGAATATCTAAAATATAGAGTAATGCATTCAATGATCGATCTTACTCTCTTATATTTAATGAAGTGTGATAATATTACTTTAGATAAAAAAAGAAGAGAAGGTTTGAGTGAATTGATAGAAGATGTTAAAAAGAATGTTAGCACCACTAATGATAACAATATTATAAGCTACCTAGAGAGAAAAGGCTTTAGTGAGCAATTTGCTAGAGATGAGCTCTTACTGCAAATAAAGACAGTAATTGAAGCACTGAGTAAAAGTGATAATGAGCAATGCAGCTTAATAGTTGATAATTGGCGCTTAAGCAAAGAGCTCCATGACCTCATGGAAAGAGAGGAAGGTATACTACATAGTCTCATTGATTTCTGCAAACAAAATAAATGTATCTTTGCAGGAATTGGGAAAAATGATCTTGGTATTGGAGAAAACAGACTCTTTTCAGCGATAATACGTAATCAGATAGGTGGATATCGAACTCTTTATTGTGATTATGAAAAAAGAGATTTTGATTCATTGGCTAAATATGCGTTGACAACGGTTATAGATGGATCGAAAGGTCGTGGATTTGATAGTGAATATAATCATGTTGCATCAATATTTGCAGATTCGGTTAGTCAGTTCAATAATCCATCTGAAGCCCTACAGAATCTTGGAAGAAATAGAGAGCGTAATGAGAGCAGACAATCATGGTTTTTCGCTGCTGCAGGTGAAGAAGTTGAGCTATTTGTGAATAAGATCTTAGCAAATTTTAAAAAGGAACCACAGAAATTTTGTCAGAAAGTTTTGTTTCCAGCTACTAATAAATACAATAAGTTGCTAAAAAATAGAATGGGAGAAGAACTTGGAAGAAAAATAGAAATCTATATTAGTAAAAATATTGATGCATTAGGAAATATTGATGATTTAGCTCTGAAGAAGTTTTCTAGTGATCTGATAAAAGAAACGTATGAAAAAGTTCATGATATAAATGATTTTGATGTCAAAAAGACAGAACAAGATTTACATAGGATTTTAAAAAGTACAGAGGCATACCTTCGTTCATATGAGAACAGAATTAAAAACAACGGTAAATTATCTTGCACACGCTCAGCTTTATTTTCTGTGGGGAGTGCTATAACAAAGGTAATGTATTATCTTTGGGCAGGGTTTGACTATTTAGTCTTTTTGGCTAAAGCGTACAATATAGATAAATCTGGAGATACCAGTGCAAGAGCGTATGTACACATAATCAGAAACTGTCACTGTGAAAGTAGTGTGAAGGCGCAAAATGTATTGGTTCATGCATTAGAAATTGCCAAAGAACATTACAGCAGTTTCAAAAGAAATAGTTTGTACGAAGGCAATGAGGATAGATGTAAAGAAAAAATCATCTCATATTTTCAATCCAAGCAATATATACGTGCATTAGATAGAACAATTGCTCAAATTGAAAATAAACACTTGGTAACAATTTTGAAAGCTGTAGGCTACGAAGATGATGCTAATAAAATGGCACAAGAAATCAAAGATTTTTTATGTGATTTAAAGAATTTAAATTGTGTAGACTTGAGAGAAAAATATTATCAAGGCAACTTATATCAAGAAAGCAAATTATACAAAATCAATAATCAAGTTAGTACGATAATTGATGAAATTGTAAGGTGTCATAAGTGGCATCATGGAATAGAGGACTTAGAGCTAAAATTAAAAATCAACCATAATATTTTTGAAGTCAGAGTTAACAATGATTTTTCTAAGTTACGTGAGAAAAACTTTAACAAACGCTCTAAAGAAAGGACATATCTAGGTAGAGCTATGTTACTTATTGGGTTTATAATTTCAATGGAGCTTATAGGTAGAATATCATCAGTTCAGACCATGCCATTGCCTTTACTTTGCGGTTTTATAGTATTTGGACCATTGGCACTCTTGTGTGGTGCATTGTTATATGAAATAACAACCTATTTAGTGAGAGGAGCATTTTTTACTTTTGGAGTGCCAGTTGTGTTAGAGGAGCTATTTAAATTCATTGTTAAAAACAGTTTAATGCGGAAGTTATTAGATGTGGCATTATCGTTTGGTAATGGTGCTTTCTTAGGTGTTGAGAAGAGTGCCGTGCAATCTTTTATATTTGAAGATGCAACAAAATTTGACTCACTAAGTGATATAAATGAGCTTACACTGATAAGAGAACAGGAAAAGGCAAAGTGTACAAATGAAGTAGCTGATAAAGTTGTAGCTACTGCTTTATCTGCAATTTTGATACAGCCAACAACTAGTGAGCAGGAAGGTTTAGTTTTTAACTAGAACTTTTCAGATAAATACTGAGTGAGGATTTCAATGCCTTCATCAATCTCTTTTTCAGTGATAATGAGTGGAGGCAAGATTCTTAGAACGTTATCTGATGTTACTCCAACAGTAAGTAAACCACGGTGACTTAGCTCTTCTGCAAATTTTTGGTTATTCATTTTTACTTTTATTCCTAGCATCAACCCTTTTCCTCTCACTTCTTCTATCATTGGAAACTTGCTTGCTAAATTTTCTAGTTTGTTTTTTAAGTACTTACCTCTAACTTCAACATTTTCTAAGAAGCCAGAGCTGAGCAATTCATCTAATACAGCATTACCTACTGAAGTTGCAAGTGGATTACCACCAAAAGTAGAACCATGCATACCGA
Organism: Wolbachia endosymbiont (group B) of Ablattaria laevigata; assembly: GCF_964277395.1. Classification (NCBI taxonomy): domain Bacteria; kingdom Pseudomonadati; phylum Pseudomonadota; class Alphaproteobacteria; order Rickettsiales; family Anaplasmataceae; genus Wolbachia; species Wolbachia endosymbiont (group B) of Ablattaria laevigata. The sequence goes on along the minus strand of NZ_OZ195519.1, from coordinate 1,172,994 downwards.
CCGCCATGTACTTAGCAACCTTTTCAGTTGCAAGACAAGTCCCCAGAGGGAAACCTCCTCCTATTCCTTTTGCAAGAGCACATATGTCAGGCTTAATTCCTATGTGTTCATATGCAAATAACTTTCCTGTCCTGCCAGCACCGCACTGAACGCAATCAAAAAATAGCAGTATGTCGTTTTCGTTACATAGTTCTCTTAGCTCTTTCATGAAGACTTCACTCATTATTTTAATACCACCTTGTCCCTGTATTGGTTCTATTAATATAACACCTATGCCATTAGAAATTGCTTTCTTTACACTCTCAATATTGGGCTCTATGTTATCACACCAGTCAATATAAGGATTCAGTAATTCAGAAAATTTCTGTCTATCGTTTGTTGCACAAGTTAAAAATGTCCTTCCATGAAATGCACCATGAAATGTTAGAATTCTATAGCGATTTTTATTACCTTTTCCATTTTGATAGGCCCTAGCGATTTTAAGTCCACATTCCACTGCTTCTGATCCAGAATTTGCAAAAAATACAGTATTAGCAAAGCTGTTGTTTATTAAATTTTCTGCAAATTTGTTGGCAGTAGATATATTATAGGTATTTGATATATGCCATAGTTTTTCTCCTTGTAATTTTAGGACATCAGTTAATCGTGGGTTGGCATGACCTAAACTGCTAACAGCTATTCCAGAGTGAAAATCTATATAGCGCTTATTATCGATATCATACAAGTAAATACCTTTGCCATAAGAAAAATTTATGTTAACAGGAGAATAAACTGGCAAGATAGGAGAAATTGTCATAAAAGTATGATATGCTAATTTTTTATTAATACCATAAAAGACGTTATTTCACAATGAGAAGAATATGTATAAATTAAGTAAATTAATTTTTACTACACTAAAAACAAATAGATATACAAAAATTATCTCGCTATTCTTATTAATTTTTGTGGTTTTATTGGGCACAATATACCGCAGTTATTCATTAAAGAATAATTTTCTTTCTTTTTACCGTAATTCAAATGCAAACTTAAAAGATCTATTGGAAAATAGTATAATAAAAAAATATCATTATTTACTAATAGAAAAACATCATATTAAATATAACAGTTTTGATTACATAAACCAGTTGGTAAAATTGCGTGCTGAATTGTTACAATCAGTAAGCAAAGTAAGAAATTTTAGCTTAATACTGTATGATCAAAATGCCAGAGTAATTTTCAGTAATTTTAATACTCAAGGTCATGACTATGAGCAGTTGCTTACAAATGATGAAATTGATAAATTGCTAAGCAATCAAGAAATATTTTACGCTACAGGAAATACATTAACTTCTACTTTCCCTATATTTCATGAAGATGACATTAAGCCTTCATTTTTTTTGAAGATCATTCAAAGCTATAATGACTCTTATATTATGGTATATAGTCTATTTTCAATATTAATGGGCTTATTACTGGTTATCTTAATACTAATAATGCTTTATTTGCACTTTTCCAATACCCAAATGCTAGCCAAGCAGCATAAAACTAATATTGAATTACAAAGGGTTAAAGAGGCATTAGAACAAGAAAATGCAAATAAGATAAAATTTTTTGCAAGTGTTACACATGAGTTGCGTACACCTCTTAATGCTATTATTGGATTTGCAAAGTTGATCAAAAATGAAACTTTAGGTTCGGTAGATCACTCTAAATACAAGGAATACGTAGACGATATATATAATGCTGGTACACATTTACTTGCTTTGATTAATGATGTGCTCGATTTTTCTAAAGCTGAATCAAGTAGTTTAACAGTAGAGAAAGTGAAGTTTAATCTGAATAAGATAATAGATTCGTGCTTAAAAATGTTATCACCTAAACTAAAAGAAACAGGTATTAGTTTAAAGAAAGAGATATCTGATAAACAATTATTAGTTATCGCCGATCCCAAAAGAATGAAGCAAGTTATAATAAATTTGTTATCAAATGCAATCAAGTTCACTCCTCAAGGTGGTTTAATAAGAATGATTATTAAAGAGAATATAGAAAAAAATTTATTAACTATTGAGTTTCATGATAATGGAATAGGGATAATGCAGCAGGACATATATAAAGTTATGTCCGTTTTTGGCCAAGCAGATTCGGGATATAGAAACGAAGGCACAGGTATCGGATTACCTCTAAGCAAGAAATTAGTAGAGTTAATGGGTGGGACTTTCAACATTCAAAGTGAAGCAAAACTTGGTACTACGATAACATTGAGCTTCTTTTATGAAGAGCAAACATGTGAAAAGTTGATTGATTTTTAGTAAAATATATTTGATATTGCACTTTTATATCTAGTACATTCCTAAGTCATACTGACGTGATACCTCTTGGCTAATAATAAGTAGCGGAATGTAAGTAAATTAAACTTTTTTAGCTATACTTCCTGAAAACACTTTATAATTCTTGAGCATAAAGAAAATTCCTTTAATAATGAAGCATGCTAATCAGGAACTTAATAAAACAAGCAACTCAAGTAGGAAATAGTGAAAACGTAATACAATATGTCAAATATCTCTATCAATTTGAGAAGTTTAGAAATACATTAAACCTCACTTTGTCACTAATAAAGCAAACTAGACTCTCGTTTGAAATATATCAAGAAGGATTAGTGGATATGGAAGAGGGAGTGTGTAAGACAATTCGTTCTTCTGGTTTAAATAAGTATGTTATTGTGCTAAGAAGGTCAAATCCTTACATCATAGTACATGAACTTTCACATATGGTTGAAAATGAACTGAACTTAAGCTTAGAGCAAGAATTTCTCTATAAAGTTTATCAGGATATTGAGCAGAACTTAAAGCAGTCAAATATTCTGGTACAAAAAATTATTGGTCAAATTATATTTAAGGAGATACAAGTTTACCAAACTCCAAAATCACGTGCGTCTGAGTTATTCGCACGCTATTTTGAGCTGTTTGCTTGGGCTCAGGAAGTTTATCCTAAAGATAAAGAATATCTAATTCGCACTCAAGATTTAAATAAAGTATTTCTTGCTACTAACCAATGGAAAAAGAGATGCCTGGATCCACAAATAATGAAGATAATAGATAAAGAAGTAAAGGAGTATAGCAATAAAACTGCCTTTAAAGATATAAACAAAGTACAAAGCAGTTGGACTAATAAATTTTCCTCTGGGAGTAAAAAAATTGGTTCTATATTTGGAGATGATAATTAGCTTAACAGAACAAAGTTCACTTCTTCAACATTTCAAGTTATAGTTCTCACAATTAAAGAGTTCAAATATATATGAAAACTATATTAGCTGTTGAAACAAGCTGTGATGAAACTGCAGCAGCAATTGTAAATAGTAATAAGCAAGTCCTTGCTCACGAAATTCTTTCTCAGGAAGAGCACAAAAAACGCGGTGGGGTAATACCTGAAATAGCGTCACGTGCTCATATGAAGCATTTAAGTGGTCTAGTAAAAAGCGCTATAGAAAAATCTAACCTTAACTTTTGTGATCTAGATGCAATTGCAGCAACATCAGGACCAGGACTCATAGGTGGACTAATAGTTGGTACAATGATGGCTAAAGCAATTTCGCATGTAGCACAAAAACCGTTTATTGCAGTTAATCACTTAGAGGCACACACATTAGTTATTAGGCTGCTATATGAGGTTAAATTTCCATTTCTAGTCCTACTTATATCGGGTGGCCATTGTCAATTTTTAATTGCACAGGATGTAGGTAAGTATATTAAACTTGGAAAAACACTTGATGACTCGCTGGGTGAAGCGTTTGATAAAATTGCTAAGATGCTGGATCTAAGCTATCCTGGAGGTCCATTGATTGAAGAGTTAGCTAAAAAAGGTGATGGTATGAGATTTAAGCTGCCAAGAGCAATGATAAAACGTTCTGGATGTGACTTCTCATTTTCTGGAATTAAAACAGCAGTAAAAAACTTAGTTAAAGAGCTTGCAATGAGCAAGCAAGATGTTTGCGATATGTGTGCTTCGTTTCAAGAGTGTATTAGCGACATATTACTCGATAGAGTCAGAAATGCTATTGATATCACTGCATCTTTAAATATTAAAATCAATGATTTTGTAATTACCGGTGGAGTTGCAGCAAATAATTTTCTGAAGGAGAGATTGAAAAAATACATAGATTTGAACGTGCTTTCTCCTCCAAGCAATTTATGTACAGACAATGCAGTGATGGTTGGATGGACAGGAATTGAAAGGTTACAGAGAAACTATGTAGATTCTCTTGACTTTGCACCAAGGCAAAAGTGGGAATTAGAAAAATATTACTAGCACAAAAAATTATCTACTATATAATGCGGCCGCTGGTGAATTTTTGTAGGCTTAAAAATTACAGTGGTATCTACTAAAGCCTTATTCACTACCGGCATTATTATTTATGAGGTACAGTATGTTCAAAAATAAATTTGACACAGTTACTAATGTTTTCAAAGCTAAATCTAGTACAAGCGCAAAGACAATCAGGTCGGGTTTATTTGTTGCGGTAAACGTTGGTATGGCCAAAGCAATTAGTAATATAGACCTCTCTTCATTACAAGGCAATTCAGAAGATAAAGTCAATAAGCAAGACCTAATAATCATATATGATTATATTAACAAAGTAACTCAAGAAGAAAACTATAATATATGTACTAATAATCTTGATTATATAAAAAGCAGGATTTTAGAAGAAAATATAAGTGATTCATTAGCTGAAAAATTTTGTCAAGATGGATGGAATATAATAAGTAATGATGGTTCTTCGCTATTAACAGTGGCTATTGAAAGAATTAGGGAAAGACAACAAAAGAAAAATAGGGATTGTGATATTAAAATGGCTGTATCTCTAATTCTTGGTATGAAGAAAGAATTGATTACAAAACTGGAGAATTTTGCAGATAGTAATGATAAAACACTTCTACATTATTTAGCTGAGTTGGGTAAAGAAGATATTTTACGTTTTGTGATAGAAAATTCTAATTTTGACATTGAAGAAGCATTAAGGAATAAAGATAGAGATGGCAAAACACCACTACACTATGCGGCTAAATCTGGTAATAAAGAATGCTTGAAAATTCTCATAGAAAATGAAGCAGATTTTAGTTGCACTACCAATAATAAAACTGAGTTACACTATGCTGCCAGAAGCGGAAGTCCTAACCTCCTAGAATATTTAAAAGAAATATTGACAGCAAAAGGAATTTTTGATAAGGAGAAAATTAAAACAGATAAATATGGAAATAACGCATTACACTATGCTGTGCAATCTGGAAATGCTGAGTGCATAAAATTCTTCATTGATAATCAAGTACAATTTTTAAAAAATAAATATAATGAGAATCCTTTTCATAAGATTGCAGGTAACTCAGAAACTCAAGAAAATGCCATAAATTTTCTTATAAAGCATCTAAAATTTTTAGGTAGACCAAACAGTAAAATTGATCAAGAAAATGTAGATGGTAACACCCCATTGCATATAGCTGCAAAACATGGAAATAAACAGCTAATAGAATTGTTTATTAAATCAGGTGCAAAAATTGTTCAGAATAAACAAGGTAACACCCCCTTACATATTGCTATTATACATGGTAATACATATTGTATAGAGCTATTTTATGAAAATATAGGAAATAGCATACTTCAATCCAAAGGTGAGTATGGAAGAGATCTTGTACATTTAGCTGCAATGTACGGGAAGTATGATTGTCTAACATTTTTACTCAATAAATTTCCTGATTACGATTTAAGTACAGAAACACGCAAAGGAAATATGGCCCTACACTTAGCTCTATCGAGTAATACAGAAACAGAACTAAGAAAAAAATGTGTGAGTCTATTAATAGACAGAAGCATGCAAATAAATAAGAGTAATAATGAAGGAAACACCCCTTTACATTTTGCTGCCCAACTTGATTTATCGTTTTTAAGCATGATAGAAAAAAAGTTGGAAGAGAAGAAATTTGACGTTTATCAAGAGGTTTTGCGTGAGAATAGCAACGGTGACACCGTCTTTCATATGGCAGCACGTGTTGGTAATAAATCATGCCTTGAGCACCTTTTTAAAAAAGAGAGAGTGGGAGAAATATTAAGTAAGAAAAATAAGGATGGACAAACTTTACTACACTTATCTATCCTCAGTGGAAGAGTAGAATGCGTTAAGTATTTGGTAAAAAAAAGCCCAAAGGGTATTTTTTTAGAACAAAATACACAAAAAAAGTTGTTATTTGCAGCTATTTTGAGCGGCAATAAGGAATGTCTTGAATTTGTGTCAAAAGAACTTGTAGGTAAAAAGGTGGCTGCTAACATCAAAGTGTTATATGATGAAAATGACAATACACCGTTACACATGGCTGCTCTTGCCGACGACATAGGATTCTCTCAGTATGTTATTGAAAGTATTGCTAAGTCAATTATTAGGAACACAGTACCACTTTTTAACACAAACAGTCAAGGGCTTATACCTCTACATTTAGCTGCCATGAGCCTTAATGCTGAGTTAATAGAATATTTTATGACAGATAATCATTACCCCTATAATAAGAAAATGTTAAATGTTGTATCTAAATCTGGAAGAACAGCATTACACTATCTTGTAATGAGTGATAATGATTTTGAAAAAACTATAAATGAGGATTTTAAGCAAGGTCAATTTTTGAAAAAGTTGGTTTTAGAAAAGCGTAAACAAAATGAGCGCTTAAGGGAAAAAGCTATTAAAGCCTTATTCTACCTAACAATCAGCACCGGAGAGAAAACTGTAAATAAGAAGATAAATTTTGATATAAAGGATAATGCAAAAAAAACAGCTTTAGATTATGCTTTTAAACATGGCGACACAAATATCTTGAGGTTATTTTTAGATTTCTTTTATGAAATAAGGGAAAACAAAAAAAGGAAATATGATAGACTTAATATGGAAGATCAAGAAAGAAGCAAAAAGCTTCTAGACTACTATAATCTGGCCATGTCAATATCAAGTGTGATTATTTCTGTTTGCGTTAAGTATAATAATGCAGAACCTGAAAAGGAAGAAATTCTTACCTGGATTTCCATTGCATTTTCTTCGATATCATTTTTACTTATCTTATACAACTTAGTGATTGGCCTTCAAAAAGAACCTGTTAAACGTAAGATAGAAAACTATACTGAAAAAATGAACAGAATTGAAGAGGTTACAGGAAAGTTAGCTAAGACAAAAGTAGGGGATCATGATTTGGAGGAATACAACTCAATATTGGAACTATTAATAAAGAATGCAGAAGATATTTCACGATTGGAAAATGAACTTTACAAGTTTACGCATGAAACTAGATTAGAGAGTAAAGACAAACTCAATATTTCTCCTCAGAAAGTGAGTAGGGGTGGTAGTGCAGTACCATGTTCGAATAAGTCTTTAGAAGGTAGAAAAAGTTCACCTGTTTTGAATGATTTAACAGCAAAACTTAGTCTGTTTTCAAGACGCAACAGTAGAGTACAAAATACAATGGACAAGTTAGATAATCCATCATGTGTAATTACTATAAATGAGCATCCAGAAATTAAACCAAAAGCTCCGAAAAACAAATTCAAGAATGTTGCAACCAAGCTAAAAATAGGCAATATCTTTAGTAAGAAAAAAGAAGATCTTATTGCTTCATCAAGCTTATCAGAAGGTGCTAATCAAGAGAATATTACAAAAATGAATGAAGAAAACTGTGGGTTGATAAAACGATTTGGTGATACCAATGGGTATTCAAAATTTTCGACTCCTTTTAATCCAAGCGGTTCAACCTCAAGAGAAGAGTGTGGTAACAATCATAGTGCAGCGCGTCATGTGAGTTATGGTAGTGCAAATAATTCTGTGAGTGATAAGGAAGTTAGTAAATCTCCATCTCTAATACTTTCTAACTTTGAGGAGGGGATTACTGTTGACTGTTTTAAATTCGAAAGATATAGACCAAGGGTATATTCAAGTCCATCTTGTGTGAGAAAAAGAGCAATTACAGCTAGATCATTGGAATATGTAATACTTCCTGATCATATAGAAAGAGGAAAATAGATGCAGATTGTAATCACTGACTCTGATAGCATCAACTTTCAGAGGAGTGATAGTAAGCATTATAGTAAACTGTCATTGAGTAGTAGATAAGGAAAACATAGAAAAATTGGCAAGGCTATCGTATAAGATTATAGTAGAGAAGGAATTAGATAGTCTTGCTATAAAAAAGTTTATGTTTTCCTATTCGCATATGTTAACATTTTATTATATTAACGATAGGGTAAGGCAATAGCTGTTAATACTTTTGAAATAAAAGTTATATATGGTGCATATAGTTAAGTTAAAAGGAAGATTGTGGAAATTACTCCATCAATAAAAAAAGAATTAAAGCAAAGTATACTATATACTTGTCTAGAGAAGTGCAAGAGTGCGTTTTGGTTCATTTTCTGGTTTAGTTCAGGGATTAATGCGTTGATGTTATTTTTGCCACTCTATACTTCTCAGGTACTTGATCGAGTGATATCGAGCGAGAGTGTATCAACATTAGTTATGCTGACGATTATTACTTTATCTGCGTTTGCATGTTCTGCAATGCTTGAAACTTGTCGATATTTAGCCATGGCAAAAATTGGCGACTGGATTGATAAAACTGCAACACCAGACCTAATAGTAAGGTCAATTAGGCTAACATCAGTGCAGAGCTCAACTTCCAGCGGTGAAGCAATACGAGATCTTGGGGTAATAAAAAATTTCATTACAGGAAATGGTATATTTTCACTATTTGATACTCCATGGTCGTTAATTTACCTTGTTTTCATCTTTATGATACATACCTCTACAGGGTTTATAGCTATTGCCGGAATTATTATATTAGTTTCAATGGCAGTATGGAATGAACTTGCTACTAAGCGTATATTGAGAGAAACCAATGAAGAAACTATACGTAATATTAATGCTATAGATGTTGCAACACGAAATGCAGAGGTGGTTGAAGCTATGGGTATGTCAGAATTTATAGTTTCTGATTGGTGTAAACGGAATGATCAAAATCGTGCAATGCAAGTTACAGCGCAGAATCGTTCTAATGTGATTACTGGGATTACTAAGTTTTTACGCTCGACTCTCCAAATTTCAGTAATTGGAACAGGTGCATTACTCGCAATCACAGCTCACAAAACTGCTGGTAGTATCATTGCTGCCTCAATTTTGATGGGTAGAGTATTGGCTCCATTTGATGCAGCAGTTCATACTTGGAAATTTTTAAATCAAGCCAAAATGTCATATGGCAGGCTGCAAAGACTTATCCTAACATCACCAAAAAGAGAGCAAACTATGGCTCTACCAGAGCCTGAAGGGAAGTTGGAATTTGATAGAGTATTCTTTACTCCTTATGGGAGTAATAAGCCAACAGTAAAAGGAATATCATTTTTAATAGAACCAGGGGATGTAGTTGGTGTTATTGGCGCAAGCGCTTCTGGTAAGTCCACCATTGCCAAGCTAATTGTTGGTGTATGGAAACCCATATCTGGTGTAGTCAGACTAGATGGTGCTGATGTATACACTTGGAATCGAGAAAATTTTGGTAATTATGTTGGCTACTTACCTCAAGATATTGAGTTGTTCAACACTAGTGTTAAAGCTAATATTGCTCGAATGAGACCAGACCCAAATCCTGAAGAAATAATCAAAGCAGCAAAAACTGCAGGAATACATGAATTAATACTGAGCTTACCAAATGGGTATGATACAACAATAGGAGGACCTGGAGGAGTAATACTCTCTGGTGGCCAAAAACAGCTTCTTGGACTTGCAAGGGCTTTCTATGGTAATACTAAGCTTTTAGTTCTTGATGAACCGAATGCTAACTTAGACAGTAATGGAGAGGCGCGCTTGATTAATGCAATCAATGTTGCAAGAGAGCAAAATACTACCACTGTTATCATCACTCATAAGCTACCGTTACTATCCGTAGTTGATAAAGTGATTATCATGTCAGATGGTGTTATTTATGATATGGGACCAAAAGATGAGATTTTGAGCAGATTAGTTGCTCCATCACCAGATGCCACAGAAGATAAACGTTCTTCAGCAAGTGGTTAAGAAAGAGAGAAGCTGTCACACTTCTCTTTCTCTTATAGAGTACTATATGCACAGTTTATAAAATCTTAAGAAATTGTTATTAGAAAAATCCAATAATGATTAGCCGCGGAACCTATTTGCTAATTCTCTCACATTGACCTTAGACATTTCTGATATAGGCTCTTGTGTATATGAGACATCAGATTTAACGCCTTTTTTGTCATGACCTTTAGTAATAGAACATACTACAGTATCAGCCTTTACATGCTTAACACTTGGATCTGATTGAAACCCATGCTTTCTTTCCATTTGTGCTTCAAGCTTACTGCTATCATGTGTAACCCTACACCTTTCTAGATTACGGTCACGTTTGTCAGGAGCTACATATCCATCTATATCACTACATAAGAACGGGCGCACTTTGAACCTGTCTGAACTAACACCATTTTCAACACTTGCAGAATTATGAGCTTTTCTATTATTGCGCATTTTATCTACAGCTTCCTTTATTTTTTCTTTTGATGGTTTTGGCAGCAGTGCTGGCTTATATGCACATGCTGGTAGTTCTGGAAATGAGTCCTCCTGAAACAGCAAATGACTTTGGTTTCTCTTACTATCTGATTCTTCAATATTCTTTATTGGTGTCTTGAAAGAGTTTTCATTTTTCTTTCTTAGATCTAACTCATTTAATCCGCTTCCAACATTATTTTTTCTTGTTGTAGTGTGAATAACACCTGGAAGTTTCACTTCATACTTAAATTTTTTACCAATGGTATCTATTGACTCATTAGATGAGGAATCTATTTGAAACCTATCGTTTGAAAATTTTGATTTTGTAGCATCAAAAGATATACTACGTTTTTCTATCTTTTTATCAGTCATATTTTACCTCTAAACCTATTAACTAACAAAAGTATAAACTAAGAGGTATTAATTTTATGCTAATAAGGCTACAGAAGCATCACTGTAGGGTTTTCTATATAGTACTTAAAGGCATTTAAAAATTTTGCTCCGAGTGCTCCATCAACTGCTCTGTGGTCAACAGAGAGAGTAACTGTCATTACCTCTGCTATCTCTATTTTTTCACTTATGACAACTGGTTGTTTTTTAGATGCGCCGACAGCCATAATGCAAGACTGTGGTGGATTGATTATAGCACTGAAAGTTTTTATACCAAACATGCCTAAATTAGAAATAGTAAACCCTCCTCCTTGAAATTCTTCAGGCCTTAATTTTCCAGATCGTGCTCTATTTACTAAATCTTTCACTTCTTTTGATATAGATAAAACACTTTTTTCATCAGCATTTTTTACTATAGGAGTAATAAGTCCATCCTCAAGCGCTACAGCAATTGAGATATCTATATTTGAATATTTTACTATCTTAGTATCTATCCACGATGAGTTTATGTCAGGAAATTTTTTCATGCTGAAAGCCACAGCTTTTATAATTAAGTCATTAATTGTTACTTTATTGTTCTCATTTGCTGAATTAACCTCATTTTTGAGCGATATTAGCTTATCAACGTGGCAGTCTACAGTTAAATAAAAGTGTGGAATATTTTGCTTAGATTCAACTAGGCGCTGCGCTATCACTTGGCGCATATTACTTACTTCAACTGTTGTATTTTCCTCAAATCTCTCATAGCTTTTAGTTTGATCTAAAAATTCTAATACATCAGCTTTGATGATACGACCATATGGACCTGTACCTTTTAATCGCTTTATATCAACACCTTCATTTTGAGCTATTTTTTTAGCTAAGGGGCTTACTTTTATTCTATTTTCTGTTGCTCTATCCTCTTTTTTAGATCCCAGTGTCACGCACTGGGATGACATTGAAGAGCTAGATGAAATCGAAGGGTTGGATGATACTGAAAAATCGGCTTCAACCTCCTTCTCAACCTTGGTATTGATGGCAGAAGCTAAATCAAGTGCGCTTTTATCTTCCCCTTCCTCTAACATTAGAGCTATCAGTTGATTTACAGGCACGCCACTTGTTCCTTCCGACACTAAAATTTTTGCCAAAACTCCTTCATCGACAGATTCAAACTCCATTATGGCTTTATCAGTCTCAATTTCAGCGATTACATCACCTATTTCAACTTTATCTTGTTCTTTTTTACACCACTTTACAATTTTCCCTCCAGTTTTACTCATTGTTGGGGAAAGAGCGGGCATCAATATTTCTATAGGCATTTATTCTGCATTAAAAGATCTATTTAATTTTTAATTTACTCTTTACCCTATGTCAATCTAATCGTAAATCATGATACTTATATCATCCTAGTACGTGATGCTGGAATCTTGGTTGACTACTGTTATCCTACTATTTCTATTGCTTAGTCCTAGACAGAGTACAAATAGTAAGATCATCATGAAAATAGACGAATCTGTTATAATGGAAATAGAAAAATGTAGTGCTTACTATCCTCTCACAAACATATAGCTTGGGTACAGAAAAAATTTATATGAGGAGCTGGTTAAATTGATAAAAGATCAGAATTAATAGTAGTTTCCGAATCTTCTGTAGCAGGCTCTTCATGTGAAGCAGAGGACAGACTAACTTCTTTATCCTCTGTTCTCTGTATAGAACTACCACAAAAACTCCTTAACATCTCTTCAGCAGATGAATTTAAAATCTGTATAATAGACTTTTCACTTTGTTCTTTCAGCGATTGATCCATCTTAGAAATCAACTCGGAAAATTCACTACCTTCTTTTCTAGCTTCACTTTCTATCTTATTTTTTATGCTTTCTATATTACTTTGGTTAATTTCTTCTTTCGTTATGTTAAATGAATTAGCAATACCTTGATACTTAATCTCACAATCGCCACAGCCAACTATGCAAAGAGCAATAGAATCGGATATTTCACCTGCAGCCGAATTATGGATAGTGTAAGCTAAGCAATTGTCATGATATTTAATGCCAAGCTGTTGCTCTATCAATTCAGAAATTTCATTTTTTAAAGACACAAAGTACCTCCTTCTTACATTACTGTACCTTCTGATTAAAGTACAACAGCTGCTCCTAAATAGCAATCCATATATGGTTTACTTTAATAAATTATTAAAGTAAGAAGCTTTTACATCCTAAAACATAACTGAGATAAGCCAATGTAAAAAAATTTTTAAACGAGAATTATTGTATATATATTACTTATTTGGTAAAATTATTTTGGCAAAATAGCATATAAAAGTTGAGGCTAATTATGAATATTAAAGAACGAAAGGATTTACAACAGGAGTTATTAGGAATTGTTTTCAATATACTCATAGAAAGTGAAGATAGCGCCATAGAAGCTATGGAAACAAGAGCAGTAGAGATAATTAAAAAACTAAAGGAACACATTAATGATTATATAGAGTATGGTGGTCAAAAAAAGCCAATTTTAGATTGGGTTATTGTTTGTGATTCTCAGAATAATGTCAGACTAAATAACAAGTCGCTATTAAAATTTGAGAAGGCAATTAAGGATATTGGAGGAAGAGCACCGCTAAATGAAATAACAAGTACAATAAGGTTATTAGTAGAACAAGCACAGCTAAATCATGTTAGAATTAGAGGTGAGAGAGAAGTACCACTAAACCTCTTTGAGGAAAACATAATAATGAGAGAGCGAAGAAGGGCAAGAGAACAACAAATGCGGCCAAATTTTATTAGAGAAAGAGAAGCGTCATTGAATCTCTTTGGAAACAGGGATGAAAATGTAATAATGAGAGGACAAATGAGGTCACGCTATATTAGGCGTATTAGACGTGAAAGAGAAGTACCACTTAGTTCAAAAATAGGAGAATTAATTGGTGTAGTTTCATCCATAATTGTAGGTGCTTTCATTGGTATAATGGTTGGTATGGTCATTGCTGGTTTATGTATTGAGCTTTGTGTAATCACCACTGCAGAACCGATTCTTCTCATCATGGGTGCTACTGCTGTTATAGGAGCTATTGTAGCAGGAACTGCTCCTGTATTAAAGCTAATAGAGATGTTTAAAGGTCAAGAACCTAATCTTTCTCCTAGTAGCGGTCTGGAAAGCTCTAATACTGAACATACTTATTTAAATAGGCAAAGAGTTATTTAGAAAAAAATTGGAAGAATGTTCAAAAAAGTCCATTTATAAAATACATCGGCTTAACTATGATCTTATAACTTAAGCTAATTAATTAAAAATTTTTGTTTTAGCGGTTAAATAAAGCCAGATCTGATTAGAGAGAGGATCTCCTTACCTCTTCCTTACCTTCATTTTCATTTCTAACAATTTTTTTTCCACTTAATATGTCTCTTATTTCATCTCCTGTTAAAGTTTCAAACTCCAGTAGATTTTCAGCAATGAGCTCCAAGTCTTTCCTACGCTTGGTTAAAATGTCTTTTGCTTTTTCATAGCAAGAAAATACAACTTTCTTTATTTCCTCATCTATAAGTCTTAACGTATCTTCAGAAATTGTCTCAGAATCATGTGTGATTTGTTCACGATTGTGATATATTGGCCCTATTTTGTCACTCATTCCCCATTTTGTCACCATAGAACGTGATAAATCTGATGCTAGTTTTATATCTGAAGATGCACCGCTTGTGACTTTATCATAGCCAAAAATTAGCTCTTCTGCCACACGTCCACCCATTGCAACAGTTATATCTGCTAGCATCTTTTCTCTTGTGAGGGACACTCTATCTGTTTCTGGTAGTCTCATAACTAAACCGAGTGCTCTACCACGTGGAATAATTGTTGCTTTGTGTATAGGATCAGAAGCAGGAATATTAACTGCAACTACTGCATGACCAGCTTCATGGTAAGCAGTAAGCTTTTTTTCTTCTTCTGTAATGACTAAGGACCTTCTTTCCATGCCCATCATCACTTTATCACGTGCATACTCAAAATCATCCATGGTAACAATTTTCTTATTTCTTCTTGCAGCAATAAGCGCAGACTCATTCACTAAATTTGCTAGATCAGCCCCTGAAAAACCTGGCGTTCCCCTCGCAACTGTTTTTACGTTTACATCTGGTGCTATCGATATTTTCTTTATATGCGTATTTAATATTCTCTCACGCCCATTTATATCAGGTAAAGAAATAGTAATCTGTCGGTCAAAACGACCAGGTCTAAGTAGTGCTGGATCTAGGACGTCTGGACGGTTAGTTGCAGCAATTATTATCACACCTTCATTAGACTCGAAACCATCCATCTCAACCAGTAACTGGTTTAATGTTTGTTCCCTTTCGTCGTTACCGCCACCAAGACCGATGCCGCGATGCCTACCTACTGCATCTATTTCGTCTATGAAAATTATACAAGGAGCATTTTTCTTACCTTGATCAAACATATCCCGGACACGGCTTGCACCAACACCGACAAACATTTCAACGAAATCAGATCCAGAAATACTAAAAAACGGTACATTAGCTTCACCTGCAATTGCACGAGCAAGTAGAGTTTTACCAGTTCCAGGGGAACCAATTAAAAGGCATCCTTTTGGTATCTTCCCACCTAACACTTGAAATTTTTGCCTTTGTTTAAGAAAATCAACAATTTCAACCAACTCTTCTTTTGCTTCATCAATCCCAGCAACATCATCAAATGTCACTTTTTTTCCAGTAGTCATAAGCCTAGCTTTTGATTTGCCAAAGCTTATAGTTCTATTACCTCCTGCTTGCGTTTGTTTAAAAAGGAAAAGTAATAAACCGATAAAGATAAGGGTCGGAACCCATTGAATAAGTAATCCACCAATGATACCTATTGCAGAGTCTCCAATTGAAAAGGAGAACTTCACTTTCCTATCATGCAAACTTTTTATTAAGTCACTATATATAACACCACTTGAGTTAAAGGCTGACCCATCCCTAAACTTCCCTTCGATACTTTGGTTTCTTATTGTAATATTTTCTATATCATTATCTTCTAGTCTAGTTAAAAATTCTGAAAAAGGTATGGTTGTTTTATTCTTACCTATACTTCCGCTAAATTGAATATAAGCAACTGAAATAAGAACAATAATCACTAACCAGATCAATAAGCCTTCTAAAAATTTTTTCATTTACATTTCTAATTAAACACTAATCAAGCTTACCAAATTTTGTTTTATCGTGCTATTAATAATGCATCGAATCTTATCATCACCGTATTTCTCCGTTATAATTTACATCAGGATAAGCAACCACCTTTCCATTTTTTTCACTGTTGGAAAAGAGTAGTAAACTTTAGAAAAATAATTACAAATTTAAAAAATCTTGCCCCACTCATTGTAATCCTTAATTAAATATCAGTTAACTTTAGCAAATTTTCCTTTATTATACTAGAAATAAAATATTTAATCTCATCATCACTAGTGCTCTTACTATTATGTTTCATACATGGATAAGCAAGCATCTTTCCATCTTTTTGTACTGTAGGCAAAGAATAGTAAACTTCAGAGCAATAATCATAATTTTTTAGAAATTCAGGGATTTTTTGTGTTTTTTTTAGCGGAGCAATAGTTACTGAACACTCCTGATCTCCAAATATTGTGCAGCTAAACCTGTTATCCCATTCAATAGAACCATTTAATGGTAAGTGTACAGTAATTTCCTGTATATTTGACGATTCTCTCATTATCAAAATACTTTCTCCATATTTTCTTATTTTGCATCCATAGAGTGTGCAATTAACATCACTATTTTGTTGCAATATTCTATTAAATATTGCGATAAGGCTACGGCACCTTGGTTTATAGTGCTTGTTGACAATTGCCATTATAGAATAAAGAAGAAGCCTTAAAGCTATTTCCTCTGGCAGTTTATAAAGTTCATCTAGTTTAATTTCAATATAACCAAGATCATGAATATTAACGCAGTCATTAAGTGCAAGGCGTGTGTAGTGCATCAACGCTTTTGCAGCTCTTTTCATATGAAGGGCTGTGAGGCATATTCGCTCTGTTAAAATCTCTTGATTGTCACTTGCTTTAAGTAAGTTACGGTATAAAGTTCGTCTGTATTTTAAGTCATAATTGCTTCTATCTTCGATCCATTTTAACCGGTGAAGATTAGCGTACTTTTCTATTTCACTACGACTAAAATTTAACAACGGCCTAAATATATAAATACCATTTAAGAAAGATTTGTAATCCATTGATGATAATCCATCTACTCCACTACCTCGCTCCAATCTTAATAAGAACGTTTCTGCTTGATCATCTTTGTGATGAGCAACGAGCAAACATTTAACATTATTGTTTTTACACCACTCTGCTAGTAACTTATATCGTGCTTTTCGTGCCTGTAACTGAATATTACCTTTAATATTTTGCTTCTCCCAATTTAATATGAACGATTCCTTTGCTCCAAGTTCTTTTGCATAACTTATAACAAAATCAGCTTCTTTTTGAGACTCTGAACGTAACCCATGATTTACTGTTAATGCTATAGGAAGTGAAAGCTTGTTTTTTTTTGCCCAGTTAGTCATTAAATGCAGTAAGACTATACTATCTACACCACCTGATACTGCAACTGCGATTTGGTTATGGAAAGCAAAGCTATTAGCTATATTTTGAAATAATAACTCTAATTTCATTATGTTTCTTGATGGCCAGATAGTCTCTACGTCATACAGCAACTTATTTGTGGTATATATAGATCCCGCTAACAAGCAGCGGAATTGCTCTCTTTTGTCATCCCAGTGCTTGACACTGGGATCCAGGTTTTAATGCAAGAAACTACTTCTTTATTCCAGAAAATGAAAATTCCACTCTACGATTTTTAGCATGCTCTTTTTCATATTTGGAATTTCTAGAATCATCTTTTACATTAACCAAAGGCTCAGTTTCACCTTTAGAAGCAGTTTTTATTCTATTTTCTAGATAAGGTGTACAGCTGACCATAAATTTTTTAGCTGCATCTGCTCTTCTAGCTCCTAGTGCAAGATTATACTCGTGAGAACCACGATTGTCAGTATGACCAGTTAAAGTGACCTTTGCGTCAGGATTATTTTGTAACACTTCCATCACGTCAAGTAATGCATCTGCACTCACTTCACTGATACTAGATTCATCATAACCAAAGAAAACTCTTTTATCACCTATCTGCTTAACAACAGCATTCATTTTATTTGTCGTATTTACTCCTTTTTTAGGGCAAGAACTTACACCAGTAAGCAGTAAACAAAAACAACACATTATAATCAGTCTACTCCACATCACTAAACCTCCATAAATTTAAAATATAGTGCGTAATTTTAATTTTAGTACTAATAATCCCTCTATACTAGAATAGAGTCAAGGGAAATAAAATACTAAATGTTTTCTTTACAATCTTATAATTAATTTTCTGATAAGATGCTCAATTCTTAGCAATGAAGTACAATAAAAGAATAAAAATACAATTTTTTATTGTACTTTAAGCAAATATACTTTTAACTTTATTATTAATCTATTACGATATTAAGCAGATGTTTCAAAGCAATGAATAAAAATGAGATCTTATAAGTTTTTAGAGGAAGTATTACATAAGGTAAGGAATATCGAAAACACACTAAAACTACTAAGCAAAAGCCAATTGAATGTAGAGGACAAAGTTGAACAAATGTGTCTTCTAGAGGAAATCAGACATGAAATTATCTCTCATGATGCAATAAAGGAATCATTAGCGAATGCTCTTAGGAATAAAAAGAGTGCTAATATTCAGCAGCTAAAGTTAATAGAGGGGATACACAAAAGCAGCAGTGCTATTCCTGTTGATTTAGTAAAATCTTTGTCCAAAGCTAAGATTGAATGCCAAAACTTATGGAGGCTAACTAATTCTGAAATTAGTAACTTAGAAAAGCTGAAAGAATGCTTTACTAACCTAATTAAGCTTACTCGTGAAGCAGCTTCTATAAAATCGCAGCAATTAAAGCGCTCAAACTATGAGTCATTGCTTGCTGACTATGACTCTAATATCACAGAAAAGAACATAAAGGAAATATTTCCTAAGCTAGGTAAATTTTTTAGTGAAAATGTAGAGAAAGTAACTCAAAAGCAGAAGAAGGATAAGGTTACTAATATACAAAAAGTTACGGTTCAGAGACAGATTGAACTTGGTTCCTTATTCTTACAGCAAATGAGTGTTACACCAAATGAGATTTCCATTTCTTATTACGATCCTATCGATTATGATGAATCTGACCTTTGTTATGGTTTATTTTTACTTTTACGGCATACTGGTTATGCAATTCATCAAAAATGTTTAGCGCAAAATTCTATAAAGAGCTCAATTACGAAACATATTATGTATGAAACTCAAGGGTTATTCATGGAAAGGATCATTGGAACATCCAGAGAATTTATTGAGTTCATTCAACCACACATAAAGGAGAAACTTTCTACAAAAGGCAAAATTAATAGTAGTGTTGAAAATTTGTATTTGATTTTCAATAAAGTAAATCTTTCATCTTTTTTGAAGAATGCGGATGAATTTAGTTTATTGGCTCACATTATGCTAAGAACTAAATTAGAACAAGATCTAATAAATGGTACGTTAGAAGTTAAAGATCTACACGATAAATGGTTGGAAGGTATGAAGCATTACAAGATTTCAGTAAAAGCTAAAAATGAGCTAGACACTTATTTTCAAGATGAGTATTGGATAAGTGGTGTTATAGGCTACTTTCCTATTAAAGTCATAGCGTTAATCGCTGCTGTGCAGTTTTTTTCTTTCATTAAGAAAAATCATTACGAATTTTTAGATTCTATAGTAAAAGGAGATTTCAGTTTACTTATCGATTGGTTCTCTAAAAATGTATATAGTGCAAATTATGGCTTTTTGGAACAGCTAAAAAAGGTAACAGGTAGGGATTTAGATATTGAGTGCTACACTAGCTACTTATCTGAAAAGTATAATTTGTCTCAATAAATGGTTTTCTTGAGTTGTGTATGAGTTTTGTTCAGAATTTAATCAGAAATTTTTTTACTTTCAAAGGTTTATTTGCTAGCGATATTGCTATAGATCTTGGTACTGCAAATACTTTAGTTTATCAGAAAAGTCAGGGGATAGTGCTTGATGAACCCTCAGTTGTAGCAAGAGTAAAAGAAAAAGGAAGTTACGTTCCTTATGCTTTTGGCAAAAAAGCTAAGATGATGCTCGGAAAAACACCTGGAGAAATAGAAGCGATAAGGCCCTTGAAAGACGGAGTTATTGCTGATTTTAAAAGCGCGGAAGAAATGTTAAAATATTTCATACGCAGCGCAAACACAAGATTCACTGTTAATAAGCCTAATATTATCATATGTGTTCCATCTGGATCTACCCCAGTTGAAAGGCGTGCTATACAAGATGCAGCAGAAAGTGCTGGTGCAAATGAAGTATTCTTAATTGAAGAACCAATGGCTGCAGCAATTGGGGCTGGACTTCCAGTTACCGAACCTGAAGGTTCTATGATTGTTGACATAGGAGGTGGTACAACTGAAGTTGCAATTATTTCTTTAGGTGGAATTGTTTATTCACGTTCTGCCAGAGTAGGTGGCGATATTATGGATGAGGCAATAAAGTCATACATTCGTGAAAATCATAAGTTATTGATTGGCGAAACAACTGCTGAAAAAATTAAGAAAAGCGTCGGTTCAGCCAGTCTGCCAGTTGAAAACAACAAAGAGGGAATGATAATTAAAGGCAGGGATTTAGTGAGTGGTATGCCAAAAGAAATGCTTTTATCAGAATATCAAGTTGCAGAGAGCCTAATAGAGCCTGTACATCAGATAATTTCTGCTATTAGAACTGCACTGGAGAGTACTCCACCTGAACTTTCTTCTGATATAGTTGATAGAGGAATAATTTTATCTGGTGGAGGTGGGTTATTGCGCAACTTGAGTAAAGTTATTAGTGAAACAACAAAATTACCAGTTCGTGTTGCAGATGATCCACTTTGTTGTGTTGCCCTGGGTAGCGGAAAAGTACTTGAAAACATGGACTATTTTGGCCATGTTTTATTCAAGCAAGATTAAATTGTTTTTGAAGGCAGTTTATCGAATTGTTTTGATGGAATTATGTAATATAAATGAGATCCCAGTGTCACGCACCAAGTAATTTAAAGGCAACTTCCAGCAGGAAGGGGTGTCATCCCAGCGCTTGACACTGGAACTTGACTACAAATAAGTACGCTGTTTCGATGAAATTGTGTAATAGAAACTGGATTCCAGTGCTTGACACCAGGTTTGTGTTTATAAATTATATGCTAAAAGAATTTGAAATTGAACCTTTATTAAAAGATAAAGCTCCGCATCAAACTAAGGCTATTGTTGCAATGTCCGGGGGAGTTGATAGCTCCGTTGCTGCAGCACTGCTGTATAACCTTGGGTACGAAGTGATAGGTGTGACTCTTCAGCTCTATGGCAGTGATGGTAATGCGAGAAAGGGTGCATGCTGCGCTGGACAGGATATTTATGATGCCAAATACGTGGCTGAAAGTGTTGGCTTTCCCCACTATATTTTAAACTACGAGGAAATATTCAAAAAGGAAGTAATAGAGGATTTTGCAAATACCTATATGCGTGGGGAAACCCCCATACCATGTGTAAGATGTAACCAAACAGTAAAATTCCGTGATCTATTGCAAGTCACAAAAAATCTTGGTGCGGATGTGCTCGTAACAGGACATTACGTAAGAAGATTAGAAGAAAATGGTGAGGTAAAGTTGTGCAGAAGTATTGATAAAAGTAAAGATCAAAGTTATTTTTTGTTTGCTACAACTGAGGAGCAGTTAAAGCTTTTGCGATTTCCACTAGGTGAGTTCTATAAAAGTGATATAAGAAAATTAGCAAAATATTTTAGCTTACAAATCTCTGAAAAGCCGGATAGTCAAGATATATGCTTTGTTTCCGAAAGCTATAGTAAAACAATAGCTAAATTAGCTCCACAATCTGTACAGAAAGGTAAAATAGTGGATATTCATGGAAAAGTGCTAGGTGAGCACAGCGGCATAGTAAATTTT
Organism: Wolbachia endosymbiont (group B) of Ablattaria laevigata; assembly: GCF_964277395.1. Classification (NCBI taxonomy): domain Bacteria; kingdom Pseudomonadati; phylum Pseudomonadota; class Alphaproteobacteria; order Rickettsiales; family Anaplasmataceae; genus Wolbachia; species Wolbachia endosymbiont (group B) of Ablattaria laevigata. The sequence continues at coordinate 1,151,012 of NZ_OZ195519.1, read as the reverse complement.
ACAGTGGGCCAGAGAAGAGGCCTCTGCATTGCACACAGTGAGCCTCTTTATGTAGTAAGAATTAATACAGAAAATAATGAAGTTGTAGTAGGCCCGATCAATGCTCTAATGCAAAAAAAGATATTGGTCAAAGAGTTAAATTGGTTAGAACAACCAAAAGAAGGCATGGAAGTAACTGTGAAGCTTAGGTCATCACATGCAGGAAGCTTAGCGACAATACATTCGACTGACGAAAAAAATAAAGCCTGTGTAATTTTAAACGACGATTACTTTGGCATCAGTCCAGGTCAAGCCTGTGTAGCATATAAGGGCGAACAAGTTATAGGTGGAGGTTGGATATGCTCCTAACTTGGTGGTTTAATTTTTTAATGCAGAATGTAAACATACAATAAAATTTATTGCTGTTTTATCCTATATTCTTTATACTATAAAGGTAATTATTATATTGTGGACTAGAGGGATGGTTAAAGAAGTTGAAGAGTTAATAAAAATTGTTGGTAAGGGCAATTTACTAGAGGCCGCATTTATTCGTTTGGGCAGTTTTCAACATGCTGACTTACATCATTGCATGGATTGCAGAAATCATATAGGTCTATCCGAATTCATTAATAAAAAAGAACAAGAGCCATTAGATAAATATTTTAACTTAAAATTTAGTCTACAAGGATTGTTTTTAATTTATGTTCAAGCTTATAGAGTTCTTGCAAAAAATGCTCAGTTCAATACTCAAGAAGTAATTGATAAAATATATGCTGCAGTTGAAAGTAAAAAAATACCTACTCTTTGTGACACTTCGAAGAAACTGCTAAGGGAAATTGTAGATCAAGTAGGATTGACAGAAGATCAAAAAAAACTAAAGCTTTTTAATATTCTAGCAAATCCGAAAGGTGAAGCTCTATTTAACAATAATGATGACTTTGAGAAACAAGTACTCAATAATGTTAAAAAGTTACTCAAAATAAGCTATGCAAATGAATTTGATAAAGAGTTTAGCTTATGTAAAGAGGTAATAAATCATTATTATTCCATACATAATATAAAAGTGGATAAAGACATAGCATTACTATTTTCTAGTTATGGTATATTTTCTACATGTACTGAAAATCGAGATATTTTACCACTTAATCAATATATTAATGAGAAAGCTAAAGCAATCAATACACCACTGTATTACGATTACATTCAGAAGTTACTACAAGTATTACAAGAAATTGAGTTAACGCATAGAAATGGATTCACCAAGTATACACTTAATTATAGAGATATAAGTGCATTGGAGGAGACATTTACAGCTCAAAGAGAGCAACACAGTCAAGATTTCCTATATCCTAAAAATATCAAACGTACTCTAGAGCAACTGTTAAAAAACCAAAACAGCGATGAATTTGAACAGTTAGTAACAAGCCCTGAGAATATATACTACTCAGTGCAACAAGAAGAGAATGAATGTAGGCCAAATTTCATCCTCAGCAAGCAAAATCACAAAAATACATTCTGTAAACTTATTTTAGGTATGTTTGTATTGTCTGTTGGGTTATATGTTGCTGATTATTTCCTTATGGAGCAAAATTTGTTTAACTCAATGAGCCCACAAACTAATCTAATAATTGCTGCAGTACTGACTATTGTAGTAGTATATGCTTTATTTCAACTACTGAAATCACCTCAAGAACCGCCACATTCAACGTTCAACAGTGCAACTATTAATGGTTTTACAAATGGTCCTATGCAACCATAAACCTCTACTTATGAATGATAAATGTAGCACTTTTAAAGTGTATGCTATATAATATCTTCTCTTGAATAACGAGGTAATCCATGGATTTAAGCAAAATAACAACAAAACCAGATGAAATAAATGTAGTAATTGAAATAGGCGCAAATGCTGAACCCGTAAAGTATGAATTTAATAAAGAGCTCGGATTATTACAAGTTGACAGATTTTTGTCTACCTCAATGACTTATCCTTGCAATTATGGATTTGTACCAAATACCTGCGCAGGTGATGGTGACCCTGCGGATGTTTTGGTGCTAACTCAATTTCCTTTAGCGCCTGGAGTTTTGATATCGGTGCGTCCAGTAGGTGCATTGCTCACTAAAGATGAAAAAGGAGAGGATGAAAAAATATTAGCCGTACCTATCTCCAGTGTTGATAGCTATTATGAGAATATAAAAAACTATTCTGACTTACCTAAAAACTTACTAGATAAAATTTCTCATTTCTTTTCTCATTATAAAGATTTAGAAAAGGGAAAAACGGTGACAGTTGGAGAATGGGCTGATGTAGAAGAAGCAAAAAAAATCATTGAAAAAAGTAGAAATTAGTTTGCATTAGAGCTGCTCAGAAAAATATTGTTGTTTTTTATATTGCGGTTAAAAGCATTAGACAGGCAGTAAAGGTCTTGATATTATAGTAATAATTTGGAAGGGTGGCCGAGCGGCTGAAGGCGGCGGTTTGCTAAACCGTTATACGATTGAAAAGTCGTATCGAGGGTTCGAATCCCTCTCCTTCCGTATATTATTGTTTAGGTATTCATTACAGTAATTTCATCCTCTTTTTTAATTATTAAAAAGTTAGCTAGCGTTTATTCAGTATTTATTATAGAATTAGTTATTAGCTAAATAATTTTATATGCATAAAATACTAATTTTGATATTAATAATGCTGCCGCTTAGGTTACTTGCAACTGAGATTGAAATTGTTGCAGATGTAAATGGTGAGCCAATTTCAAATTTAGATATTGAAAAACGCGTCAATTTTATAAATTCATTGCTTGGCAATCAGAAGATTAATCAAAAAGAGGTAAAATCTCAAATTCTAAGACAGTTAATAGACGAAATTATCATTGTCAGCGAAGCACAGAAGATGAATATAGAATTGAGTAACGAGGAGTTAAATAATGCTGTCACGTTATTCTTAACTCAAAGTTTAAAACTTGAGGCTGATGAAGTTGATCAATACGTAAAAAAGCATAATATAGATCTCAATACCCTAAAAAAACAAGTAAAGTGTCAGCTACTGTGGAACAAGATTATTGAAGTAGGAATTGTGCCACTTGTCAATATCAGCGATAAAGAAGTGGACGATGTAAGAAAACAAAAAGAGAAACCTGACTACCTTATTACATTTCAGGAGTTTGTAATTCCTGATCAGAAGATGGCTGAAGATTTAATAAAACAATTACGTAGCAGTAATAATCCAGAATCTTCAATAAAGATGAGCAAAGCAACCGTTAATTTAAGTCAGCTAAAAGGTAAACTCAAGGACGTTTTGGAAGGATTAGAAATCAGTGATGTAGCAGGTCCGGTTAGTTTAAGCGAAGGTTACTCTGTTATAAAAGTCATAGATAAAGTACAGCTTAATCATACAATGCTGAAAAGTACTTTAAAACTGAAACAGGTTGTAGTTGAAGGTTCAGAAAGTTTACTCTCTAGTTTTAAGGAGCAAAAGGTCAGTTGTTTAAATTTTGACAAGTTAGCAGATGATTTCAAGTTGCCAAGCGTAAAAGAGTTTGAAATAAAAATGCGAAATTTAAATCCTGATTTACAGATTTTATTTAGTAAAACAAATATGAATGAAATAGTAGAATTAAGAGAAAATAGCACTGCAAAGTTGATGATGTTATGTGATATCAAAAATAATGCAATGGATATAGAAGCAATCAAACAGGAAATGTATCAACAAAAGATTATGATACAAAGCAACCTGTTATTGGATAATATGCGTAAAAATGCAGCTGTTAGTTATCAGTTTAATTGAAGTTAGAGAGGTTTTCTACTCCATAAAAAGTTTATGAAGAATATAATGCTCATTGGCGGTGGAGTTGGAAATGCAGTGTTATTTTCGATAGGGAAGGCATGTCTTGAAAACAATCATAAGGTTTTATATTTCGCTGGCTATAAAAAATTAAGTGATGTATTTAAACGAGCACTGATAGAACGTGCATCAAGTGCAGTAATTTGGGCATGTGAAGAAGGATTGATAGAAACAAGTAGAGATCAGGATAAATCCTTTCATGGTAATATAGTTGATGCAATAATCTCATATCAGCAAGGAAAGTTAGGTAAAATTACTATTAGTTTAAACACTATAGATAAAATCATCACTATTGGTTCTGATAAAATGATGAAAGCTATAAATGAAGCTAGAAAAACAATTTTAAAGCCATATCTAAAACCAAAACACATAGCAATATCATCAGTTAACTCTCCTATGCAGTGCATGATGAAAGAAATCTGCGCTCAATGTATTCAGCAACACATAAATAAGGAAACAGGAGAAATAAGTTTTGTTTATAGTTGCAGTAATCAAGACCAGGATATGGAGCTTGTTGACTTTGATTTTTTAAGTGAGCGCTTGAAGCAAAATAGTTTACAAGAAAAGCTCACTGCAAAATGGATAGAACATGTTCAAAGACACTAAACAGCACAAAGAGGAACTAAGGAAGCAATATAGAACCATAAGAAAAGATGTTGATGAAAGTTATTCTAGTTATGCAGCAAATTCTCTTATTAATCTCTTTAACAAAAACTTAAGTTGCGTTAAAGGTAAAACAATAGCAGCGTACATTCCAACAGACGGAGAAATTAATGTTGTGCCTTTGATGCATCATTTACTCGATTTAGGATATAAAGTAGCAATTCCTAATAAAAATAAGTTATTAAAATTTGAGGAATGGAATAAAGCAGATGAAGATATAATTCCCGACACAATCATTACCCCTATTGTTGCTTTTGATGATCATTTTAATAGGTTAGGTTTTGGCGGTGGTTGGTATGATGAAATGATAAAAAAATTACGGCCACTTGGAAAAATATTTATAGGTGTAGCCTATGAGAAGCAATATTGTAAAAATTTACCTGTAGAAAAACATGATCAAAAATTGGATATTATAATCACTGAGATGTGTGTTAGATGTAGAAGTGGATTGCTCAAAAAAGTGGATAGAAAGGAGTAGCATAGTCTCCCTCTTTCTGATAGTATAGCCCTTCTCATAATAGTCCAAAAAGAGTAAGATATGGATTGATAGTAGTGGAAGGTAAGGATGCCAGTAGCAAATAGTTATGACTTAAGAAAAAAGGTAATGGAAGCATTGGATGAAGGAGAGAGTGGAGAAACTGTTGCCAAGAGATTTAAGATCGGAAAAACAACTTTATATGAGTGGAAGAAAAGACGTGAGAAAACGGGAGATTTTCAGTCAAAAAAGCCTGGAAGCGTGGCATAAAATTACCGACTGGAATGCATTTGCCGAATTTGCAAATGAGCAAGGTGGCAAAACTCAGTCAGAGATGCTGGGGCAATATTAGTAGACAAACAATTCATCGAGCACTTAAAAATATAGGATTCACAAGAAAAAAAAGACCTACGGATATAAAGAAAGAAATGAAGAAAAGCGAGCTCAATTTTCAAAGGTTATAGCAACAAAAGAACCTAAAGAATTAGTGTATATAGATGAGTCTGGACACTGAACCTATGGTTATTGCCAGAAAGGACAGCGGTTTTATGCCCTAAAATCTGGGAAGAAAACTCAACGAATTAGCATGGTTGCAGCCTTAAGTGGAAGAAAAATAATTGCTCCGTTAACCTTTAAAGGCCACTGCAATATGGATATCTTTAATAAATGGTTTGAGCAGTTTCTGACACCGATTTTGGAACCTGGACAAACTGTTATCCTTGATAATGCTACTTTTCATAAGTCTAATAAGATTTGCTAAAGGAGTTGGTGCAGAAATTTTATATCTTCCTCCATATTCTCCAGATTTTAACAAAATTGAACATTATTGGTTTGCTATAAAAAACAGAGCTAGGAAAAACATCCCTCTATTCACATCTTTTCGTCATGCTGTTGATTCTTCTTTCTTATGACCTTTTTGGACTATTATGGGAAGGGCTATAGTAATAACCTCTGAAGATTATGCATCTTCTTGATATCATTACATTGTGAAGCTCGGTAAATTCGTTTTTGTAGCTTAAATGAAGATTTCTCAAGCTTGCGCCAAATTCCATTCATACTTAACATTTTGTTGGCTCATAACATATTCACTACTATTCACAACTTTACCTTCCAAATTACAGTGTTTACGTCTGCATATCCCAAATATTACTTTAGGCATTAGCTTCTTAAACAATCCCTCCACATAGAAGCATTTAGTGGGCCACCTTCTTAGTTATAGCTCTTTTCATAATAGTCCAAACGAGGTAAAATAAGGTTTTATAGTAGTGAAGGTAAGGATGCCAGCAGCATATAGTTATAAAAAAAGCAATGGAAGCACTAGAAGAAGGAGAAAGCAGTGAAACGGTGGCAGCAAGATTTAAAATTGGAAGAACTACGTTATGGGAGTGGCAGCAAAGAAGAAAAGAAACAGGAGATTTTCAGTCAAAAAAACTTGGAAATGGAGGTTATAATCACAAAATTACTGACTGGAATAAATTTACTGAATTTGCTAAAAAATATGGTGGTATCGGAAATGGCTAAGCTTTGGAGCAATGTTAGTATCCCAACGATCCATCGAGCTCTTAAAAAAATTGGACTCACACGCAAAAAAAGATATATGGATACAAAGAAAGAAACGAAGAAAAACGCGCTGAATTTTTGAAAATTATAGCAACAAAAGAACCTCAAAACTTAGTTTATATAGATGAGTCTGGACACCGAGTTATGGATATTGCCAGAAGGGACAGAGGTTTTATGCTCTAAAATCTGGTAAAAAAATTCAACGAATCAGTATGATTGCAGCCTTAAACGGCAGAAAAATAGTTGTTCCGTTAACATTTGAAGGCCACTGTAATATGGATATCTTTAATAAATGGTTTGAGCAGTTTCTGACACCGATTTTGAAACCTGGACAAACTGTTATCCTTGATAATGCTACTTTTCATAAGTCTAATAAGATTTGCTAAAGGAGTTGGCGCAGAAATTTTATATCTACCGCCTTATTCTCCCGATTTTAACAAAATTGAGCATCATTGGTTTGCTATAAAAAACAGAGCTAGTCCTCTATTCACATCTTTTCGTCATGCTGTTGATTCCGCTTTTCTATAAGCTTTTCGGACTATTATGAAAAGAGCTATATTAAGCTATATAACTCAAAATCTTGATAAAATGCAGAAAAGTTTTTTTAATTTCAGCTCCATCCTCGAAGAGTTAGAAAATAACTTTAAGCAAGTTAGTCAGAATTTTTCTGACGCAAAGGAACAAGTTTTAAATTTAGCTGTCAACTCTGAAAATTTGGCAGGCAAGTTTCTTAATTATCACCCGAATATGTGCATAGTATAAAATTAGCTTGATAGACTTCAAGAGCTTTGCCTATGAAGTCAGTGTGCTTCTTGAAATGCAATATACTTTTATTACTTTAATTATGAAAATCCGTTAAGCCTTCTTGCCAATTACTACAATATTTTCACTTGGAAAAAAGTAGTCAGGTATAGCCATGTTCTTTGGTGCAGGACCGCCAATTACTCGGCCTGATGTGTCATAATATGAACCGTGACAAGGGCAGAACCAACCGTTGCCGTCTTTTGTAGCGTGATCAACTGGTACACATCCAAGATGGGTGCATATTCCAATCATAATTAACCATTCATCTTTTCCTTTATATACTCTTTTTTCATCTGATTCAGGATCTCTCAAATTTTCTGCATTTATGGCTCTTGCAGCCTCAATCTCTTGTTTTGTGCGCTTGCGGATAAATACTGGCTTACCTTGCCATTTTACCTTTTTTCCTTGTCCTTCTTGAATATCAGATAGATTAACCTCAACCGTAGACATCGCTAAAACCTCAGCAGAAGGATTCATAGACTTAACCAATGGCCAAAGACCGCTTGCAGCTCCTATACCTGCCATGGCACACGTAGTTAATGTGATAAAATCTCTTCTACTCTTATTTTTGGCAAAATCTTTAACAAGAGATGTTTTTTTATTCTTCTCATTCGTCAATGATTTTTTATTTTTAGTTAACTTCTTATCCATCAATCTCTACTTGAACATAGACATATATTTTAATTTAAATATTATAGATTAATCAATAGAAATTTGCACTATTTGTTTAACCTTTGCTATACAGTTAAGAAGAAGCAGAGTTGTCAATTTCGGAAATACTATCTTCAGTGGAATCGGGATCCTCAATTTTCGCTACTGACACCACCTTTTCTCTACTCTCTGTTTTAAACAGAGTGACTCCTTGAGTGCTACGTCCTGCAATTCTGATATCATTTACTGAAATACGAATTAACTTTCCTTTATCTGTAATAAGCATGATATTATCACCCTGTTCAACTGGAAAGCTAGCAACAACATTACCGTTTCTGTCGGTAGTAAGGATATTTGTAATACCAACACCACCTCTATTTGTTACCCTATACTCGTACGCAGAAGTTCTTTTACCAAAGCCATTTTCAGTAATAGTTAATATGAACTCCTCATTCATTGCAAGTTTTAAGAACAGTTTGTTATCTATTCCTAAATCATTCAAAGTCTTTTCCAATTTAGAATCAATGGAGTTATTAATTGCAGCCCCCAGTCTTTTTGCAAGTGGAACTTTTAAGTAAAGTTCTTTTGTTTCTGTTGCTACACCTATCCCATTTAATATGGTCATAGATATCACGCTGTCATTCTTTGCAAGTTTGATACCTCTTACGCCATCTGAATTGCGACTTTTAAATTGACGCACATCACTTACAACAAATCTGATACTTTTGCCGAATCTTGTTGAAAGAAAAACATGATCAATTTCATTGCATACTTTAACTGATATTAACTTATCTCCTTCATCGAGCTTGATTGCTATTTTTCCATTGCTTGGAATATAGTGAAAATCTGCTAAAGAGTTGCGCCTTATGTTCCCATGAGCAGTAGCAAAAACTATGTTTTGATTTTCGTCATTTTCACTTGGTAATGGCATTATATTAGTTATAGTTTCACCATCGCTAAGCGGGAATATATTAACAAGTGCTCTTCCACGTGCAGTTGGCTCTGCAATAGGTAACTTATAAACTTTTAATCTATAAACTCGGCCAATATTAGAAAAGAATAAAAGGCTAGTGTGGGTATTCCCAACAAATAATTTTGTGGTTACATCCTCTTCTTTTAATCCTTGTCCTAGCTTTCCTTTTCCACCACGACGCTGAGTTCTATAATGAGAAAGCTTCACACGCTTGATATAACCATTCATAGTTACGGTTATCACCATATCCTCTTGTGGAATTAGATCTTCAGCTTCAATGTCCGTATCTGATTCCTCTATTGAAGTTTTTCGCGGCACAGTAAATCTGTTCTTTATTTCTTGTAGATTGTTTTTTATTTCTTTCATCAACTTCTCTCCTGAGCCAAGAAAAGCGATATATTCTTTTATCAGGTTGATCATTGAACTTAGCTCAGCTTCTAATTTGTCTTTTTCAAGGCCTGTTAAACGTTGCAATTTCATGTCAAGAATAGCTTTCGTTTGCAGCTCAGTTAATCTATACACTCCGTCTTTCAAAAAGCTTGTGCTGTCTGAGATTAATCCAATAATTGTGTTTATCTCAGCTGAAGTTTTCCATTCTTTATTTAAAAGTTCTCTACTTGCTTCCGCAGGATCTTTTGCACCACGGATGATTTTTATCACTTCATCTATGCTCAAGACCGCAATGTAGAGCCCTATATATATATGAGCTTTTTCCCTCGTTTTTCTTAGACGAAACTCTGTTCTCCTGATTAATACTTCTTTTCTAAAATCAATAAAAGCAGCTATAATTTCTTTCAACGACATCAAAGCAGGCCTGTTGTTGTTGAGGACTAAAGTGTTAACACTAAAACTACTTCTTAGTGGAGTTAGTCCCAATATTTGATTAAGTATAAAACTTGCTTCAGCATTTCTTCTGAGGTCAATTACTACCCTAATACCAGACTTATCAGATTCATCCCTAATTTCTGTTATGCCATCAATTCTTTTTTCTTTTACAAGCTCACCTATCTTCTCAATTAATTTTACTTTATTTATCTGGTAAGGTATTTCATCAATCACTATTGCTTGCCTATCTTGTGACAGGTCTTCCATGTGAGTCTTGCCTTGCACAACAATTGATCCACGACCCGTTGCAAATGCTGATCTTATTCCAGACTTTCCAAGAATCGTTCCCCCAGTTGGGAAATCCGGTCCTGGCATCACTTCAAGTAACTCATCCAAAGTAACTTCAGGATTATCTATATATAACATACAAGCATCTATTATTTCTCCAAGGTTGTGAGAAGGAATATTGGTTGCCATACCAACTGCAACACCGCTTGCACCATTTACCAATAGATTCGGAAATTCTGCAGGCAGTACAACAGGCTCTGTTTCATTTCCATCATAGTTTGGCCTAAAATCAACTGTATCTTCGTCAATATCATTTAGTAAAAAATGCGACACTCTGTGGAGCCTTGCTTCTGTATATCGCATTGAAGCTGGCGGATCTCCATCTATCGAACCAAAGTTACCTTGCCCATCAATAAGTGGTAAAAGAAGAGAAAAATCTTGAGCCATCCTGACCAAGGAGTCATAGATAGCCATGTCACCATGTGGGTGATATTTTCCCATTACATCCCCGACTATACGAGCTGCTTTTTTATACGGTTTACCGGCATCGAACCCAGCCCTCGACATTGCGTATAATATGCGCCTATGAACAGGTTTAAATCCATCTCGCACATCAGGTATAGCTCGACTTATGATCACACTCATTGCGTAGGAGAGATAAGAATCCTCTAGCTCTTTCACTATTGAAACTGGTACTATGTTGTCTTGCATTTTCTATACTTTGATTGAAATAATTGTAATATTAATATTCAACTAGGCTAATGGGCAATGACAGACTTGAACTGCCGACCTCCTCGGTGTAAACGAGATGCTCTACCAGCTGAGCTAATTGCCCCTCTAGATATAATTCTATAGTTCAATGTTGTTGTTGTAAACAAAAATAGCGATACAAGCAACTCTTATGGAATCGCTGGGTGCGCACTATGGAGTTGTATAAATTTTAGCCTTGCTACTACCTTGTATAAAGGTATTCTTTCACTTGCATTTTTTGACATGTTCAACAACTTTGAATAACATGCTGTGGCATTTTTAAAATCTGAGAGCTTATCTAGAATAACAGCTAAATTATAGGTATAAAAAATATTGTTTTGATCTAAAGAAATTGCTGCTTTCATATATTCTTTAGCTTTTACGTAATCCCCTTTTTTCATATAGATCAAACCTAAATTTGCTGATAAAGGGGCGCTATTTCTGAGTGTATCATACAATTTCAACATTTCACTCAATGCTAAATTAGGATCATATTGTGAGATTATCGTCAGAAAATTCTTTAATACATAAGGGTTGCTAGGATATTCTTTTAACAGTCTTGTGTAAATCTCTACAGCTTTTTTAAATTCTTTGTTAGCGTAATAGATATTCCCTAGTCCAATTAAAGCACTTTCATGATAAGGAAATTTTGCGATAATCTGATTGAGGAGAGAAGTAGCTGTTTCACTATCTCCTAACTCAAAGGAATCTTTTGCTTTTTTTAAAATAGAGTATATGTCAAAATTCTTGCCAGAATTCTGCGAAATTTTGATATTAAATTTGTCACTTTTTCTCTCGATAACATCAAGATCTTTATATTTTTTATCAGCTTTTATATGCTTGACAACACTATCAAAGACCTTCTGTATCTCCAAATTTTCACTAGCATAGGTAACAGAAGACCTCCATAAAATCACAACGCAAATTAACATGCAGACAAACATAGATCCTAGTGTTGTGGCATTGGCTGCAGCGCGTAACCAGTAAATCTTATTTATTTGAACTATACGCAACACATTACAAATTCATAAATGCTAAATTACTTATCTAATATAATAATAAAGATATTATTAATTGGCAGATACTATTTAGAATGAGTTAAAAGAGCACTTCTACAGATTCCATATGGTTGCCAATTACACTCCTCACATGCGTAGTCAAATTTCTCTAAAGACATTTTCTTTCTAATTCTTTTTACTGCTTTACTCCAGGTCAAAATCTCGCCAATTTTTATTCCTAAAATTTCCATATGCCTTCTATCTAGCTCTAAAACTTTAGCTTGTGTGGTACATTTACCTTGTTTAGTCTGGTTTGGGCAAACACTACAAATAGTGTCAAGATTATCAACTACTTCGATTTTAGTATTAGGATCACTAATTACTTTACTTGCTATCTTTTTGTAATTTTCTACAAAGCTCTGAGAATATCCATACCCTTGAAATGCAAGAGTGCACATAAAATGATGAGGACGAAACCTTATCACTTTTTCAAATACTGCAAAGCTGCTACAAGTAGAAAAATTTTTACCAAACCAGGAAGGATGAATGGTAAAACACCTACCATTATTGCTTGTTTCAGACCCACGTAAATAGTAAGCCAACTAATACCACAAATAAAGATTACGACTGTACCCGCCAGACAACTTAAAGAATTACACATAAATGATTTATATTTAGAGTTCAGTAATTCATTTACTCTGCTCATTACTACAACAGCAACTAAACAGCCAATCAAATATCCACCTGTTGGCCCGAGAAAAATGTGATAACCACCAGAAAAATTCGCAAAAACAGGCAATCCTGCTGCACCAAGTGATAGATATGTAAGCACAGAATAGAATGCTGTTCTGCGGTTAAATTTAAGCCCAATAAGCATTACTCCTAAAGTTTGCAATGTGATAGGCACAGGCTGCAATGGTATGCTTATTTGAGCCATCAAGAATAAAAGTAAAACGCAAGACAATATTTCAGCCAGTGTTGATCTGCTGCTAGATTGTGTTATAAACATACTTTCCCAATAAAAATAACTTATTAAATGTCATATATGTGTATGAGAGGTTTTGCAATTTAAATTTTGCTCATATTGTGCTACAATGAATTACTTATGCACTATTAAATTAAAAATGATGAGTAAACAAGATCTATTATCGTTGATGAAAGCAAGACACAGCGGACGTTCATACGATCCTACAAGAGCAATATCTCAGGAAGACATGGATATTTTAATGGAAGCTGTAAGGCTGACTCCCTCATGTTTTGGTGATGAACCCTGGAGATACGTAATATGCAACAAACAGAACAATCAAAGCGCATGGGAAAAGCTGCTAAATTGCCTTGATGAATCTAATCAAAAGTGGGCAAAAGATGCACAAATACTAATTATATCTCTAAGCGCTAAGAATTTCCGTAAATCTGACAAAGGTGAAAATTTTTGGGCTAATCACGATACTGGTGCAGCAAATTATGCACTTATGCTACAGGCTGCAGCTATGAACTTAATGGCTCATCAAATGGGTGGATTTGATAGAGATAAAATAGTAGAAAAATTCAACATATCCGATGATTTTAATGTAATGTCAGTGATAGCGGTTGGTTACGAAGAAGATGGCGCTGAAACAAGTAAGAAAAAAAGAAGACCAATAGAAGAAATATTTTTTTATGATGAGTGGCCAAAAACTAGTTAACTTACTTTGACCACCCCTCTCTCAATACCTTAAAAATAGGATTATCTGGTAAGTATAGCTCTTTTCATAATAGTCCAAACGAGGTAAAATAAGGTTTTATAGTAGTGAAGGTAAGGATGCCAGCAGCATATAGTTATAAAAAAAGCAATGGAAGCACTAGAAGAAGGAGAAAGCAGTGAAACGGTGGCAGCAAGATTTAAAATTGGAAGAACTACGTTATGGGAGTGGCAGCAAAGAAGAAAAGAAACAGGAGATTTTCAGTCAAAAAAACTTGGAAATGGAGGTTATAATCACAAAATTACTGACTGGAATAAATTTACTGAATTTGCTAAAAAATATGGTGGTATCGGAAATGGCTAAGCTTTGGAGCAATGTTAGTATCCCAACGATCCATCGAGCTCTTAAAAAAATTGGACTCACACGCAAAAAAAGACATATGGATACAAAGAAAGAAACGAAGAAAAACGCGCTGAATTTTTGAAAATTATAGCAACAAAAGAACCTCAAAACTTAGTTTATATAGATGAGTCTGGACACCGAGTTATGGATATTGCCAGAAGGGACAGAGGTTTTATGCTCTAAAATCTGGTAAAAAAATTCAACGAATCAGTATGATTGCAGCCTTAAACGGCAGAAAAATAGTTGTTCCGTTAACATTTGAAGGCCACTGTAATATGGATATCTTTAATAAATGGTTTGAGCAGTTTCTGACACCGATTTTGAAACCTGGACAAACTGTTATCCTTGATAATGCTACTTTTCATAAGTCTAATAAGATTTGCTAAAGGAGTTGGCGCAGAAATTTTATATCTACCGCCTTATTCTCCCGATTTTAACAAAATTGAGCATCATTGGTTTGCTATAAAAAACAGAGCTAGTCCTCTATTCACATCTTTTCGTCATGCTGTTGATTCCGCTTTTCTATAAGCTTTTCGGACTATTATGAAAAGAGCTATAGTATATCCAATCCAGGAATTTTGGTAAAATCTATACCAGTTACTCGATATAATTCTTCATGCAAAGCAAAGTTTGGTTTACTTTTTCTGTGCTTATTTTTCTCTTCACCTAACTTTTTACTCTCATCAGACTTTGTCTCAAATGTTTTATAATATTCTTAAATGCTCCTGTCACATTCTGCTACTTTTTCCTGATAAATATTATATAGCTCAAATTCTTGCTTTAATGTAAATAGGTGTTCTTTTCTATAGTTTCCTGCTAATGCTTTTGCAATAACAGATTTATCACTTTTTATTCGTCCATCTCTTAGTTCAGCCAATTTTTCAGGATTATTCTCACCATCTATTATTGCTTTAATAATTTGCATTCCAGTTACACCAGTTGTATCGCTTATAACTTTATGTAGTTGAATATTCATTTGTGTTAGCGCTTTTTGCATACGCAAAGTATGTGTAGAAGCATTTTCAATTAAATTTTTACGTTGCCGAACATAACTACGCAATACACACATTTGATCATCTGGCCTAAATGACCCTTGGAGTAACCCGTAACTGTGTAGTTGTTGAATCCATTTGCACATCTGATTTTCTCCCAGGTACATTTTTAACATGTTTTGCGTTTACCAGTTTTACTTCAAATCCGTGTGATTCAAGTACTTGAAACAAAGGAATCCAGTACACTCCTGTTGACTCCATGGCTACTGTATTAACTTTACATTTTTTCAACCATTTTGCTATGTTGTAGAGATCTTACGTAAAGCAGCTAAATTTTTGTATACGTTGTTCATCGCTTCCTTCGGGTACACATACATAATGTACAGCCGAGCCAACATCGATTCCTGCTGCATTAGATCTCTAATTTACTTTTGAACTTTGCCATTTTTAATCTCCATTATATAATAATCCATAATTGAGAAGTGCTTAAGCTTGGGACGGTTGAGTTATACATTCTTCTAATCGAGGTAGCCCAAAAGGCTCAATCAGTGGTTCGACCGTTCCTCCAAAGCCACGCTGTCCTACGGGCACTTAAGGCACCATTGCACAGTTCGGCTATAACTGCAAAAAGCTCTTCTCTACAAAATTATACATAAAATTTGCTATACACTCAGCTAGGAAGTTTCTTTTTGGTTTGACAGGTTTTATCTGTCCGGCGCTGTCCAGTATGATAGGGGTTTTTAGGTCAATTCGGCGGATGCTATATACCATGCTGCTATAAAACCTAAATAAATCTTTCTGAATTCGACTTTGTTCTACATTATGAATGGCAGAATTGTTAGTATTATAAAGCCTTTCTGGATGTGGTTCATTTAAGATATTATATCCAACAATGGCAGGATGGTCCTTAAGTTCTCTTGCAAGATCTTGCCAAAATTTTGCTGCTTGTTTTTGAAAAGCTTGATCTGACCATAAACGTAAATCATCTTTATCGTTATTATTTTGCTTCCATCTAGATCCAGGTAAGCTAAGCATCGTTAATACTACTGGTATTTTTTATTGATGAAAAGCATCTAAAACATCTTTCAGAACTTTCAGATCTTTGGAAATCAGGCCCGGATAATTGTCTGCATTGCCTAAGAGGAAGTCACGTTGCGTAGTTTCAAATTTGTCAGGAGCAAGACGAATAAAACCAATTTTGTATTCCTTTGCTGATTTGATTAAGTCACTATCAACTTTTCTATTGAAAACATTTGCTCCCTTTCTAACTCCAGTTTGCCAAAAGAGCATTTTGCTGTTCTCCGGTATTGACTTAGCACTCACATTACAGAAAACTATAGAATAGAAAACAGCTGTAATTAGAAGAAAAATTTTCACTTATGTAATTTTGCTATAATGGTAAGTAACCTAACAGACAAGATCCCGTTTGTAAAGATGCACGGTACTGGCAATAGTTTTGTTATCATAGACTCACGTTCAGCAAATAATTTAGACTGGAATTATAGACAAATTGCTGATCAAGGCAGTTGTGATCAAGTGATAATTATAACAATGTCTAATGCTGCAAACTGCTTTATGCATATCTACAATGCTGACGGTAGTCGAGCTGAAATGTGTGGAAACGCAGCACGCTGTGTTGGATATTTGATAATGTTAGAAAAAGGTACTGAATATATCACTATTGAGCTGATAAATAATCGTATCTTAGAATGTTTTAAAGTAGGTGATAAATCAATAAAGGTCAATATGGGTAAACCACTGCTTAAATGGAATGAAATTCCTCTTTCTTGTGAATGCGATCCCCTTTATCTACCTATAGAGCTTGAAATGCTGAAAGAGCCAGTTGCAGTAAATATTGGTAACCCTCATATAGTTTTTTTTGTTGATAACATAAGCGAAATACCATTGCAGAATTTAGGACCAAAGCTAGAAAATCACGAATTATTTCCTCAGAAAACAAATGTTAGTATTGCACAAATAGAAAAATCTGGAGAAATAAACTTAAGAGTTTGGGAAAGAGGAACAGGTATTACTGCTTCATGTGGTAGTGCGGCTTGTGCAGCATTTGTTGCATCTATACTTCGTAAGTGTTTGGCTACTAAACAAACTTCAGTGCATTTACCAGGAGGTCAGTTACTGATTGAGTGGTCAAAAAATATACTGATGACTGGGGATATAGGGTTTTTATGACCTAGGCTAGGCACTGACACTCATTACTTCTAACACCTTTTTACCAATCACAGCAGGGGTTTCTGCAATCGCAATCCCAGCACTGCGCATAACCTCTAACTTTGCACCAGCACTTCCGCCACTAGAGGAGATAATAGCCCCAGCGTGCCCCATACGTCTTCCTGGAGGTGCTGTTTGACCTGCTACAAAACCAACGATTGGCTTTTTAGTTTTTTCTGTTTTCACAAAATGTGATACATCCTCTTCTTCGTTTCCACCTATTTCACCAATAACTACAATACCATGAGTATCGTCATCTTTTAAAAAGAGCTCCATACAGTCAACAAACGTCATACCATGAACAGGATCCCCTCCAATTCCTATACATGTTGACTGACCAAGACCAACAGCGGTTGTTTGTGCTACCGCTTCATAAGTTAAAGTTCCAGAACGAGACATAATTCCTATATGTCCACGTCTGTGAATATGTCCTGGCATAATTCCTATTTTGCATTCTTCGGGTGTAATAACCCCTGGACAGTTTGGGCCAATCAATCGACTGTTTGAACCAGCGAGAGCGTGCTTTACCTTTACCATGTCAAGTATAGGAATGCCCTCTGTGATGCAAACTATTAATTCTATCTCTGCATCTATTGCCTCAAGTATTGCATCAGCTGCAAATTTAGCAGGTACATATATCACAGTAGCATTCACATCAGTTTTTTCTTTAGCTTCTGCTACGGTATTAAAAACTGGTAAATTAAGGTGAGTGCTTCCACCCTTGCTAGGAGTTACACCGCCAACCATTTTGGTTCCATAGCTAATTGCTTGTTCTGAATGAAATGTACCTTGTGCACCAGTAAAGCCCTGGCATATTAATCTTGTATCTTTATTTACTAAAACAGACATACTCTACTTCACCTCTTGTACTATTTTCTGTGCAGCCTCGTCAAGTTCGTCTGCAGCAATAATATTTAGCCCTGACTCTTCTAAAATTCTTTTTCCTTCTTTAAAGTTAGTGCCTGATAGTCTAACCACTAAAGGGACCTTAATATCTATTTCTTTTGCAGCTTCAACTATTCCATTTGCAATGATATCACAACGCATTATACCGCCAAATATATTAACCAAAATTCCTTGTACATTACTATCAGATAATATAATTTTAAATGCTTCAGTGACAGTTTCCTTACTTGCTCCACCACCAACATCTAGAAAGTTAGCAGGCTCTGCTCCATAGTACTTTATTATATCCATTGTTGCCATAGCAAGACCTGCACCGTTCACCATGCAACCAATATTGCCATCCATTTTGATGTAACTAAGTCCATGTTTTGAAGCTTCTATCTCTTCTTTAACTTCTTCATCATAATCACGAAGCTGCACGATTTCTGGATGACGATATAAAGCGTTGTCATCAAAATTAATTTTAGCATCAAGTGCAACAAAATCCCCGGAATTTGTTTCAACTAGTGGGTTAATTTCTATTTGGCTTGCATCAGTTGTAATAAACGCATCATATATATTTTTTGCAATATTTGTTATTCTTTCTATTTGTTCTGAATTCAAATTAAAATTATTGGCAAGTTTACTGTTATCAAGATTTGTAAAACCAGTAGCAGGGTCAATATCAAATTTCACAATTTTTGTAGGAGAATTTTTTGCCACTTCTTCAATATCCATTCCACCTTCTGAGGAAAATATAAATACTAACCTACTGAGCTTTGGATCAACTACTAGACTCAAATAGTACTCTTTTTTAATGCTTGAACCTTCCTCAATGTATACTCTTCTTACCTGCTGTCCACTAGGCCCTGTTTGATGAGTAACTAAAGTTATGCCAAGCATGTCCTTTACAAGTTGTTGAGCTTCTTTAGTTGACTTTGCTAGCTTTACGCCACCAGCCTTACCCCTACCACCTGCATGAATCTGAGCTTTAACCACAAACACGTCAGATTTTAGTTGATTTATTTGAGTTTCTACTCCTTCTGCAGATGTAGCAACAAAACCCTTTGGTACCGGGACATTAAACTTGTGTAAAATTTCCTTTGCTTGATATTCATGAATATTCATAAGATAACTAATTATTAACCTTAGTAAAAACTACCAACCATAATGCTGTCTTCTGCATTCTTGCTGATACCTCTTTTTCCTTGCTTCAGCTTTTTTTTTAGCTGTTTTCTCTGATTTCTTTTCGTGATATTTTTTTTTCATTTTGAGCCCTCTTCCTTCCTTTTGAATTATTTTTCTCAACACTGGAAGAGCTCTATCTACATCACCATAATGGACTGATACTTCAATCAAACTCTATACCTCCTTCGGTAATCACTTCAAAATCCATTTATAAATTAGAAAATTAACATTGTCAATTATTTTATAAACTTGAGCGATAGAATATGATATGCAGTGATTTATATGAAAAAAGCTTCATTCTGCTGTCAATCATTTACTTGCTGATAAAAATTGCTCTTAGGTTACAGTGCTCTTGTAATTTTTCTAATCTCGGGGCGGAGAGATTTGAACTCCCGACCCTTTGGTCCCAAACCAAATGCGCTACCAGGCTGCGCTACGCCCCGACTTCTTTACTAAGAGTATCGATAGTTCGGAAAAATGCAAGTTTCATTTATTTCTTTTAGGAAAAATATAATGCAGATTTCTTTATATAGAGTGTCAAGTTGCACTAGCCATATTAAAAAATCTAGCTATACCAATTGGTGAAGGTTAATGCAGCAACTACAGCAGTATCAACTCTCAAAATTCTTTTTCCTAGACTCAGTTTCTGACAAAATTTATTGGCAAAATCAAGTTCGCAAGATGAAAAACCACCTTCGGGGCCAACAATAATAGCAACGTTTTTCTTGCCTTTTAGAACTTTATTAGGAGGTTGTCCTTCACCTGTTTCATCACACAAAACAAAATTTTTATTCTGGGAATCGGATAATTCACAAAAATTAATAGGAAGAAAAATCTGTGGTATACTTGTCCTACCGGATTGTTCCGCAGCTTCAATTGCCTGTAATTTCGCTCTACTTAGGTTAATGTTTTTTACTACTGTACGTTCTGTTGAAATAAATTGAATGCAGGTTACTCCCATTTCAGTTGCTTGTCTTACTATGTTGCTTAAGGCGCCGCTTTTTACCAGAGCACAATACAAATATAGATTTTTTTCATGTTGTTGTTGTTTAGTGCGTTCTTTTATTATAATTTTTGTCGATTTACTTGATATATTCACTACTTCTCCTAACCATTCTCCATCCTTTCCATTAAAAAGATAGATGTTATCATGCTTCTTAAGCCGCATTACATTGTAAATATAGTGACTTTGTCGTGGATGAAGCGCCAAACTTACATTTTGTGATAAAGCTTCTTCAACATAAAGCCTAATTTTTTTCATTCAAAACTTTAGTTATTTGCATTCTGTTTGAGTGACTCTTACGGGATTTGAACCCGTGTTACCACCGTGAAAGGGTGGTGTCCTAACCACTAGACGAAAGAGTCGACTTGAATCTAACTGAGTTATATCGATTATACATATAAAGTCAATTCAATTATTTTGAATCACACAGTTAGAGTGATATATCAGTGATTTTATATCGACAGCCTCCTATTACCCCATGTTCAATGCTTACTGAACCTATCTCAGATTTAGGAGCTTTAGATCCTAAATCTAATTTTTGTTCAACTTTTGTATCTGAATCATAGCCAGAATCGTATCCAGAATCTCTACGCTCAAAATTTTGCCTTATTTCTTTTACGTTAAAGCCAGCCTTGGTCTTGATTTGCTGACTCGCTGGCTTATTAGCACTTTGCTCATTTAGTTTTACTTGCAAATTATTCACTTTATCCTTCACTAATCCATGATAAGTCCCAGAATTATCTTTTATATGTTTTGCTTGTCTTTCTGATCTCTTTTTCGATAAATCTACTTTAGCATAAATAGGCTCTGGTTGCTCTTTATGATTTAAGCTAGTGGGCTTTTTTTGCTCTGAGAAATCATCTACATCTTCATAAATAGGTTCTCCTGATATACTAGAATAACCACTATCTTTCAATGATAAATTTTCAGTAGATCTTTTATGCAAATCATATACTTCAGCATAAATGGATTCTTCCGATACGCTCAACTCTTCTAATGAGTTACTAACCTTAGCGTCATATACCTCATCATAAATGGGCTCTTTTAAAAGTAAAATATCATCATGCTCAAAAATTCTAGGAGGTTTTTTAGGTGAGTTGGCCTTAAATTTTAGCTCTACTTCCTCTTTAAGCTTGTCACAACTTTCCGTTTGTTTCAAAATCTCCAATATTTCTTTTCTTTCTTTTTTTATTAGCTCACCAAGCACTAAACAACATTTTTCTTTACGATCTTTGAGACTGTCCTTATCTCCGTACTGCATAGCTTCTGATGCTATTTTGTATTGAAGGATTACATTTCCTATACTATTATTTATTTCATTAATATTTGCTCCAGCACTAATAAGTAACGTCATTACATTATGATCAAGATTTGTTACTGCATACTCTAAAGCTCGATTTAAAGTTTGATCATTATTCAAGTCAAATGACCCCTTGTTCCTAAAAGGATTAATTCTAGAAAAGAGTTTTTCAAAGCTGTTTACTATATTATGAAGACTTAAAGCTAGCCTCACGCCTCTTATATTGCTATTTCTAGCGGATTTAATTAAAAAACTATCTACTATACCCATGATTGTACCCCTCTATATAAAAGCTCACCATTGTGGTACAATTTTAAACTATAACGATTTATTTTATATTAATAACCGCTTTTCACACCCACTTGACAAGAGGCGGCATCGACATCATAATTGCATCGGGGTTACCATTAGTCATTAAACCAAACCTTGTACCACGATCATAAAGAAGATTGAACTCCACATATCTGCCACGTTTTATCAATTGTTCTTCTCGTTGTTCTTTTGTCCAAGATTTTTGCATATGTTTGTGTATGATGTGTAAGTAAATTTCTAAAAAGGCTTCACCTACTGCTTTTGTGAACTCAAAATCATTTTTCCAGTTGCCAGAAGTTAGATTGTCATAAAAAATTCCACCAATACCACGTGGCTCTTTTCTATGTTGTAAAAAAAAGTAATCATCACATTGCTTTTTAAATTTCGGATAATATTCGATGTTGAACTCATCGCAAGTTGCTTTAATTGATTCGTGAATATACTTGCAATCTACCTCATCTTTATAAATTGGAGTAAAGTCCATTCCTCCACCAAACCATTGTTTTGAGGTATATATCAGCCTTGTGTTCATATGTGCTGCAGGGATAAGGGGAGATTGCATGTGAGACACTAAAGATATACCGCTTGCCCAAAACTCTCCATTGCTTTCACTTGCACCAGGAATTTCATTAATGGCTGAGTCTGCGAGCTTTCCGTATACTCTTGAAACGTTTACTCCAACTTTTTCAAAAATATTACCAAAGATAATTGTAGATTCACCACTTCCTCCACCTGGTCGGTTCCACTTTCTTTTTTCGATTTTTGGTTCTGTGAATGACTGTACCTCAATTGATAAGAAAGATTCGGTGATCTTGTTTCTCAGTGCGCAGAACCATTCAAATGCTTGTGTCTTTTGTTTTTCCATAATGCCTTCTGTTGGCTTATTAATATTATTGTACTCTATATTTACAGGATTTAATTAGATTGGGATAGTAACTACCCATCAAGGATGTTAATAAATCTATAATAATTAAATCAATATAGTAGAATATTTTTATATGTGCAAGGATGCCAAGCAATAATAATGAGTAAAAGATACATAGATAACAAAAAAGAGAACAGAGTTGACTTCATACTAAGAAATTATGGGATGTCAATTATTGTGATGGCAGTCATTATGTTCTTACCTCCAATAGCAATATCAGTACTCTATTTTTCTAATGTATATAGTCAGCATGTTAATATAGAGATTAATTTATTAATTAGTACTCTAATGACTCTCTTTGTGGTATATAATATAAAACGTTACAAGTATCTACTTAATATCATAGAGTTTCAAAATGCAATATTTGCAAATGCGCTGAATCATAATACAGAGTTTTGTCTCATTTTACATAAAGATGAGGGTATTATTTATGCTGATGCGAGGTTCTATGAAAGGTTTAAAGATCACATAAACGATGATGTTACGCTAGATAAAATTCTTGAAGCAGGAGATGTTTCAGAAAAAGACAGAAAATCACTCTATCATGCGTTAAGAAATAACACTTCTGTAAAAGTATGCATTTCCTTAAGCAAGAAGAGTAGAATATCTAACTTTCTTTTGCTCTCTGAACCAATACCGGATAATCCACAAATTGCTATAAATAGCAATAAGACTTTAAATTTATCATTAGCCCCAATAGCAAGACCGAATGGGTATTTTGTACTGAAGGCAACACAGGTAAACAAAGAGCAGGTATATGAAGAGTTGATAGAGAAACACAATATAGCAACTTACGTTGCAAATACAAAAGGAGGTATCTTATCTGTAAATAAAAGATTTTTAGACATGTTTGAACTAAAAAAATTGGAAAAAGGTAGCTCAATCAATGATTTTATATCTCAATCGAAGTATGACGATACAATAACCAAAAATGAAATTATGTTTTTTACTATAAGCGGTGCTCCATTTAAGGCTTATATGAGTACTGCTACATTTTGTGATAAATACAATCATAGCTATATACACGGCTTTATAACACCAACTGAATCAAATATTGTTGATTATCAACTACACCCTTGTTTTACAAATTCGTCAATTGCTATTGCACAATGCGACATAAATGGCAATTTTATAAAGAAAAATATAGCATTAGTAAAACTTGCGGGGTCAAATAATGGTTCTATCTTTGCATTGATATCAGATGGTTATCATATGAAAGTGCGTGAATATTTTTCAAGTAATAGGATAAATAATGCGTCCTTTGATGTGCAGCTCAATGGCGGTAATAACATGAAAATATATTTTAATAAGTTTCTTCATAATAAAGTGATGTTCATACTTTGTTATTTTATTGATAATACTGAACGTAAAAAACTAGAGATAAAACTTGAGCATTATCAAAAGGTGCAAGCTATAGGGCAGTTAGCAGGTGGTATTGCACATGATTTCAATAATATATTAACCGGAATAATAGGATTTTGTGATTTGCTTTTACTCCAGCACTCAGCTAGCGATCCATCTTTTGGAGATATAATACAGATACAGCAAAATGCAAAACGTGGGTCAAATTTGGTAAGACAACTGCTTGCTTTTTCAAGAAGACAGACTTTGCAGCCAAAGATTATTAATGTAAATGGTACGATAGCTAATCTTTATGAAATGATCAAAAGATTAATAGGTGAAAATATAAAATTTAATATTTATTATGGTAGCGATTTGGGTGCTGTTAGGGCTGACCAAGGACAATTAGAGCAAGTGATGCTTAACTTAGCAGTTAATGCTGGTGCTGCTATGGAAAAGGGGGGAGAGTTAACTATACGAACCTTTAATCAAAAGGTTGATTCATTAAATTCTACACCTCAGGATATGTTTTCTCCAGATAAGGAAACGATTGAACATGGGAATTATGTTGTGATTGAAGTGATTGATACTGGATGTGGAATGACGAGTGATATAATTGAAAAGGCATTTGATCCATTTTTTTCTACCAAAGATATTACTTCTGGTACAGGTCTTGGCCTCTCTACTGTATATGGCATTATTAAACAAACCGAAGGATACATCTATGTTGCTAGCAAAGTGAATCATGGAACTAAATTTAGCATATTTTTGCCCATAGTTTACATATCGGATGAAAATGATAAAGAGGAAGATAGTCAAGAAATAGAGAAACCGGTAGAGATTAAAGGTAATGGTATAATTTTATTAATTGAAGATGAAGATTCAGTAAGGGAATTTACTGCTAAGGCTCTTACAAGAAAAGGATTTAATGTAATAGAAGCGAGTATAGGCAGCGAGGCACTAGAGATCATTAGAAAAAAAAATCAACACATAGATCTAATAATCACTGATGTAATCATGCCAGAGGTGAGTGGTCCAGAAATAGTTAAAGAAACATTGATACATAGGCCAAACATCAAAGTTATTTTTATTTCTGGGTATGCAGAGGATGCTTTTTTAAAGAGCGATGAAATCAATATAGAAGACTTCCATTTTTTACCCAAACCATTTACTCTGAATGAGTTAGGAAATAAGGTTCAAAGTGTGTTACACAAGACAAAAAAAGGCAGTTTACTTTGAGCATGATTGGCAACAAAAAAATTTTTCTAATGCAAAAATTTCTTGCATATATACAATAGAGTTATTTTATACATAAGATAAAAGGCGTGAGCAAGATCATTGCAATAGTAAATCAAAAGGGTGGAGTTGGTAAAACCACAACTAGTATAAATTTATCGACAGCCTTTGCTGCTGTGGGAAAAAGTACTTTATTGGTAGATCTTGATCCCCAAGGGAATGCTAGTACAGGGCTCGGGGTTTCTTATCGTAGTAGAGAAGAAAAAAATATATACAAAATACTGCTGAGCAACGAAAGTGAATTGGTAGAGTCGGCAATTTTCAATATAAAGGAAATTCCAAATCTATCGCTGATTTCATCAGTGGTTGACTTATCAGCTGCAGAAATTGAGCTATCACAACTTGAGCAGGGAAAATTCGTACTAAAAGATACGCTAGAGAAAGTACGTAATAATTATGAGTACATAATTATCGATTGTCCTCCATCACTTGGTCTGCTTACTATCAATGCTCTGACCGCTGCTGACTCGATTATTGTTCCTCTTCAGTGTGAATTTTTCGCTCTGGAAGGATTGAGCCATTTAGTTAAGACTGTAGAGCTGATAAAAAGAAATAACCTAAACCCTTTCCTGTTAATAGAAGGAATATTGCTCACAATGTATGACAGACGCAACAAACTTAGTGAGCAGATTAAAAATGATATTTGCCAATATTTAAATGATAAAGTATATAAAACTATTATCCCCTTGTATGTGACCATTATTCCACGTAATGTACGGTTATCAGAAGCGCCTTCTCATGGAAAACCTGCTATTGTATATGATCTTAAGTGTCCTGGTGCACAAGCATATATAAGTTTGGCAAAAGAAATTTTAAAGAAACACATGAGCATCTGTAAAGAGAAAAAGCTGATAAGTGAGGGTGCAGCGTGAAGGACAATAGGCGCTTAGGTAGAGGTCTTGCTGGCCTCATAGGCGATAATTATGGTAATAAAGAAGATCGGTTACCTATTTCATTACTACACCCGAGCAAATTTCAGCCGAGAAAATATTTTGATGAGGAGTCATTAAAAGAACTTGCAGGTTCGATAGAGAAAAATGGTATAATACAACCTGTTGTGGTGCGCAAAAATCCAAATAATGAAGGTTATGAAATAGTAGCAGGGGAACGTCGTTGGCGAGCAAGTAAGGTCATAAATCTTGATAGTGTGCCGGTTATCATAAAAGATTTAAATGACAAGGAATGCTTAGAAGTATCGATAATTGAAAACATACAGAGGCAAGATATTAATCCAATAGAAGAAGGTGAGGCGTACAGAAAACTAATAGATGAATTCTCCTATACACACGAAGAATTAGCCTTAACTTTAGGTAAAAGCCGCAGTCACATAACCAATATGATACGAATGCTGTCACTCCCTAATGGAGTAAAAACAATGATCAACGAGAAAAAATTGTCTATGGGTCATGCAAGAGCATTGATTAATGTTGAAAATGCGGAAAGTATTGCAGAAAGAATAGTTTCTCAGGGCCTGAGCGTTAGACAAACTGAAAAATTGATAAAAGACTTACAACAAAATAACGACCGAAAAGAGCATAATTGTACTAAAAATCAAGATATGGCAGCATTAGAAGGAGCTATATCTTCTCAGCTTGGTTTAAAGATCAAAATTAATGACAGTAATTCTAAGGGTAAAGTCATGATACGTTATAACAACTCAAATGAATTGGATTTTATATTGAAAATTTTGAATAGAAGACTTGAATCAGCTATTAATGTCGAAAGTAGCTCATAGAAATTTCTTGACAAACCTTCCCACTTTCCTTGCAATGGAAGTGAAATGGTGGAGTTTGTCAAGTAAGTTATTTCGTTTCTACCTTCAATAAAAATTTGCACGCAATAGCACAGAAGCATACGTTGCTATTCCCTCATTTCTTCCAATAGAACCTAATTTTTCCGCTGTGGTTGCTTTGATATTTACGAATTCACCATTAATTTCTAATATTTTTGATATGAATTCCTTCATTCCTGCTTTGTAAGGCGATATTTTAGGCTCTTCACAAACTATAGTAATATCTAAATTAGACACGCTATATCCTTTTTCCTGT
The DNA here is from genome assembly GCF_964277395.1 of Wolbachia endosymbiont (group B) of Ablattaria laevigata. Lineage (NCBI taxonomy): Bacteria > Pseudomonadati > Pseudomonadota > Alphaproteobacteria > Rickettsiales > Anaplasmataceae > Wolbachia > Wolbachia endosymbiont (group B) of Ablattaria laevigata. Next base: position 1,123,605 of record NZ_OZ195519.1, on the reverse strand, counting down.
GCTTTTTTAGCAGCAAAGTCAAGAAAATGAGATGAATTGCAATCCTTCCATTTAGAGGAATTAGGAGGAAAATGTTCTCCTATATCGCCACATCCTAGTGCTCCGAGTATTGCATCAACGATTGCATGTATTGCAACATCACCATCGGAATGTGCCTCTATTGCCATATTATGCTCAATTTCCACACCGCAAATTTTTATAAAGCTCTTAGCATCATTTTGAATTTTAACAAATTTATGTATATCATAACCGGTTCCGACACGGAATTTTGGCTCTCCAAAGAGAAGTTTTGCCATATTGATATCCTCTTTTGTAGTTAACTTAAAATTCTTTTTCTCACCTTCAATAATCGCAACATGTTTTTTATGCTCCACCATTAGTGATGAATCATCAGTAAATTCTTTGACTGACTGATGGCACGATAATAATTCTCTGAAATTAAAAATTTGAGGGGTTTGTATGGCTCTAAGTTTTTCTCTTGAAATCGCAGATTCAACGAAATTATTACTCACCAACGATATAGTATCCTCGACTTCTATTGCTGGAACTACTCCTGTATATTGACCATTAATCATAGATTCAATCAAGTTATTTATTAGAATATTTGATACAAAAGGCCTACAAGCATCATGTATAATAACAAAATCTGGATTGATCTTTTGCAAACTCTCCAGTCCAAGTTTAACTGAACTCTGCCTGCTTTTTTCTCCACATACTGGACTCAGCAATTTAGTATCTATAGTTGATGACGTAACTTCTTTATAGAAATCTTTTTGACTTTCATTTACTACCACTCTTATGTAACTTATGTACTGATTAGCTAAGAATTTTCTAATTGTGTGAAATAAAACAGACTTACCTGCCAGTTTTATATACTGTTTAGGGATTTTGGCATTGCATCTACTGCCTACTCCTGCTGCAACTATTAATGCTGCTATCTTGTATTCCTCAAGTCTGTTAGTGTACATGCTTATCATTTTCGTTGTTAATACAAGTTATCTAGCATTTTAAAAAAGTTTGATCCAATTCTCAAAAAAGAATATTCTTTTACTAGGTGTAATATATGTTAGAGGGAAATAATGCACGTTGCTAAGTATAATAAAGAAAATGAGATACATCTTATATTTTTTCATGGAATAGGTGATAATTATAAAAATGCGTCCAGGTATATACAAGATAGATCTACATATCTCCATAGGTCTAATTTCTACACTCATGCACATAAATACCCAATTGCATTTCAAAACTATATAACTTACGCAATAGCTAGTTTCTTATTTTTAGGAATATCCATATTATCACCCGCTCTGATATTATTTACCAACCCAATGACGTCTAGGACAGCGAATTCAGCAATATTAGCAGCTTTGATTTGCACTTTTTTGTCTATATCAATACTCATGATTCCATTTATAAATAAGAATAAAAGCTTATCTCAGTCTTCGATAAAAAAAATCAATGAATTAATGGACAAGGGTGTAAAACCTGAAAACATCATACTTTTCGGCCATTCCTTTGGAGGAGCAGTTGCATCAGAAGTATTAAAATATTTTACAGACAAAAATATTAAACTTGGAGGCGTTATTTTTACTAGCACTTTCAGCTCTTTTCATAATGCAATAAAGCATTTTCCAATTCCTCAAGCAAAAATTTTAAGTGTACTGCCCTCATGCTTATTGAAAAAGATGCTTAAGGTCCTAAATTTAGATTTTGATATAGTAAGCAATATACAAAAGCTACAAAATGATAATATACCAATAGTAGTCATTAATCATGAAAGAGACACCTTAATACCATATCCTGCACAATTGGCAAAGGCAGTAGATGATCTATTGTTAAATAGAAATTCGATTAAGATCGTTAATCTGAGAGGCTTTACAGATAACCCGCATAACGGAGTTTTATCTAGTTGGCAATTGAGTGAAAATTTGGCTGATCTCATGCCTAATAAAATAATGAATAGATAGTACTTACAAAAAACTGTATATTTTTCGGTAAATTAACTATTCTAAACACATGCAAAAACGTCATATAACTATTTGTTGTGTACTGCTTTTCATAATAGGGGCATTATTTTTGATGCGTCCTATGATTGTTCCGTGTCTAATATCTGTTTTTGTTGCACATCTATTTAACCCGCTAGTAACCAAGTTTGAAAAATATAGAATACCACGTTCATGTTCTGTAGTTTTTATAATACTTACCTTATTGATAGCTTTTATATTAGTTATCACATTTGTTTTACCTATTATATATTTTCAAATTACTTTAATATTAAATTTCTTAGTGAATAAGATACCTTCATTAAAGCTTAAAGTGATTCCTTCTGTGCTAGAATTTCTTAATATAAAAACTGAAGATAGTTTATTTGATCACTTGTCTAAAAATCTAGTAGAAAATTACAGTGATTATATATCTTATTTTATAAATGCTCTTAGCATGGGCAGTAATCTTATAATTCAAGTGCTAAATTCAAGCTTTAATTTGATTTACATGGTATCATTAATAGCTATTACGCTTGTGGTGTTTTTTTATGTATTACGTGATTGGCCTGCAATTGTAGAAAAGGCTAATAAACTAATTCCCATTCTTTACAGAGAAAAAGCTGCAGGTTATTTTTCCAAAGTAGATTTCATTATATCTAATTACCTAAAGGGACAGTTAAACGTATGTATAGTCATGATGATCTTTTACTCCGTGGGCCTTAGCATAATTGGGCTGAAGCATTCTGTAGCTATTGGAATTTTATCAGGAACATTAACATTTATACCCTATATAGGGCCATTATTATACACTATTATCGGATTTTTGAGCGCCATTACTCAATTTAGTGGATGGTTTGAAAGTACTGCTGTCTTGCTATTATTTAGTGTTGGTCAATTAATAGACTCAAGCATATTAGTGCCTTTATTAATAGGAAAAAAAGTTCATATACATCCAACTATCATTATTTTAGGAGTTGTCATATGCACCTCATATTTTGGGTTTATAGGTATATTATTTTTTATTCCAATAATAGGAATGTTCATTGTATTAGTAGAATATGCAATCAATAAATATTTTGAAAGTGAGCTTTATAAAAATGGCTAATTAGTTCACGATAAAAAGAAAAAGGACCCCTGATACATTTGAGAGATGCAAGTAAATTTTTATGCAAAAATTATTATCAAAAAGTAGTAATGTAAGAGGCTTTACGTGCAATTAAATTTATTTAGCAATAATCAAGTTGATTATTGCTGGCAAAACTATATCACCTTAGACGAAAATAAGCACGTATATAACTCAATAGTTAACGATTTATCTTGGAAATGCCTGATTCTTTTTGGACCTAACAGCTCTGGAAAAACTCACCTTGCTCATATTTGGCAATCAATAAACAATGCAATTTTTATCAATGTGAATAATTTTGTAAGCGAAATTAGGTATAGCGATGCGTTTATTTTAGAGGATGTACAAAACATTAAAGATGAGGAAATGTTGTTACATTGTTATAATTATATGAAAGAAAATGATAAGAGACTGCTAATCACTTCTTCAATTTCACCAAAAAAGCTTAACTTCAAACTAAGAGATTTAAGCTCCCGAATATTGTCAACTACCAGCGTAAAAATTTTGCCTGCAAGCGAGGAATTATTAAGAATTATGCTAATAAAACGATTTTCAGATAAACAGTTAAAAATTGATTTAAAAGTGATTAATTATATTCTAGCAAGAATAGAACGTTCTTTCCACAGCATTAATAAAATTATAGAAAAAATAGATAGTGAATCCATAGGATCAAATGTAACCATTCCTTTTATTAACACTTTATTAAAAAAAAGTCCCAAGTGATTCCTTCTGCTGCAAGACATTTGTTATATATATTAAAGATTTATTAATACCCATACAATAATGAAGTTGAAATCACTATCTCTTTATGTTAAAATTATAATAAATGCTATGATGTAATAAGCATAAACAGACATAGCTAAGGGATATTTTATATGATAGTAAAACTTACTTTACAGGATGTTTTTTATAGATTTGATGTTATAATTGAAATATGGTAAAAATAAGATCAAATTTAAAAAAAAGGTTAAAACAAAGGTTTGTAGTACTTACTTTATTGATAAATGTTTTATTTATCTCATATTTTCTTATAAAAAATACAAAAAATACTTTCAATCAAATTATAGTCAAAGAAATAAATATAGGAGCTGATAATGAAAAATAAACAACCACAAAATAAAAAAGAGGATCTTTACATAACGTATTACATAGATACTTTGGTTTCCGAAAAATCCTCTACACAAAATACTTTGGAAAGTTATCGTTCAGATTTACACCAACTTGAAAAATTTTTATTAGAAGGAGGCACTACCTTAGTTGGTGCAAGTAAAGCTAATATTAAAGATTATGTAAACTTTTTACGTACACAAAAGAAATATAAAACTAGCTCTATATCAAGAAAAATATCTGCTATCAAAAATTTCTATAAGTGCCTATTTAATGATGGAATAATAGATTTTAATCCAGCACCGGCTAATGATAATGAATTAAGAAATCCAAAGGTTTCCCGTCCTTTGCCTAAGTATTTAAGTGTTCAAGAAATATTTTTGCTCATGGAAACAGTAAAAAAATCAGCAAGCGGATCGAATAAAGAGATAAGCAGTAAAAGGCTATGTGCAATTTTAGATATTCTTTACTCTTCCTGGATGCGTGTTTCTGAACTAATCAATATGAAGTTATGTGAAGTATCACATTTAGTAAACAGTAATGGTAAGGAAGGCTACATAATAATAAAGGGAAAAAGTGGCAGAGAAAGGCAAATCTTTTTTAATCAACAAGCATTGCAAAGCCTTAAAGATTATTTATCAATTCGTGACAATCTGCTCCCTAACAACAAAAAATCTGATTGGCTATTCCCAGGTGATAAACCTAATAAACCAATTACAAGGCAAAGAGTTGGTCAATTAATAAAGGAATTAGCAAGAAAGTGCGATATTGATGAAAATAAAATCTCTCCACATGTGATTAGGCATTCTCTTGCTACCCATCTACTGAATAGCGGAGCAAATATTGTGCTGATACAAAAAATTCTTGGCCATACTAATCTTTCTACAACACAAATATATACTCATATTGCTAACGAAAAGTTAAAGGACAAATTAGCTGATTCTCATCCTATTACTCAGATGATCAATAATTAAACTTATTGCTTTTAGTTTTGTAGTAAAGTTAAATTCAAATAAGTTTACGTATGTTTGTGATTGCAAGTTTATTATTTAATTTACTCCTTATATTATGGGAAGTATTCTATACTTTAATTACTCTCCCTGTAATTTTCTTTCCTGAGTGTGTAATAACCATTTTCCTTGTTTGCTCGGTGAGAGTTGTATTATTCATGTTGCGTTTATTATGTGGCATTAAATATGAAGTGAGGGGAATGGAAAACATTCCTAAGCAACCTTTTATAATTGCATCTAAACACCAATCTCCATTTGAAACATTTATTTTTATACTACTCTTTAGAAAAGCAGTTTTTATTTTAAAACGTGAATTGAAATGGATTCCATTCATTGGTTTGCATCTCATGGCATTAAAAATGATTTTTATTAACCGCTCAGATGGTATTAGTTCTGTGCGTCATATCATGAAATTAGCAAAAGTGTGTATAAAAGAAAATAGAGGCATAATAATATTTCCTGAAGGTACAAGAACAACTATAAACCAAAATATAAAATATCAATCGGGTATTGCTGCTTTATATAGCGTATTATCTGTTCCTGTGTTACCGATTGCTTTAAACACTGGTTTGTTTTGGCCAAAAAGCATACTTTCTCTGAGAAAGAATCCCGGAAAGGCGGTAATAGAAATATTACCTCCCATATATCCTGGGTTAAACAAAAATGAATTCTTGCAAAGTTTAGAAAAAATCATTGAAGAAAGAAGTAGTAGATTAATTGCAGAAAAAACTGATATTGCAAATTAACAAAAAAACTTTATAATTAAAAGAAAAGTACAGGTATTAATATATGGCAAATCATAAGAGTGCTAAAAAAATGATGAAGGTAATAGCAAAGCGTACTTTAGTAAATAAGATACGAAAAAGCAAAACTCGTACTGCTATTAGAAGATTAGTTGATATAATCAAGTCTGGTGATAAAGAGAATGTTGTCTTGGCATTTCGGAATGCTGAATCCAATTTACATAAATGTGTAAATAAAGGTGTCATTCATAGGAATACCGCTGCGCGTAAAATAAGTCGCTTAAATGCAAAAGTAAAAGCATTGATGACCGCTTAATACGGTTAATGTAAAGTTAGCTGTATTAATATATACTCTTCAGTTTGTATATTCTGTATAAAATTAAGTAGCTTAAGTGATGGATAAAAAAGCATTATTGGAACTAAGTAATGGGTCAAAAATTGATCTACCCGTATTAAATGGAACAGTAGGTCCTGGCGTGTTAAATATCAAGGATTTATATAAGAAGACAGGATTATTCACTTACGATCCAGGGTTTGTTTCTACAGCTTCATGCTCTTCTACAATTACATTCATTGATGGAGATGAAGGAGTTCTTAAATATAGGGGACATAATATAGCTGATTTGGCAGAGAATAATAATTTTACTGCTGTGATTTATTTATTGCTCTATGGTGAATTACCCAGTTCAGAGCAACACAAAAAATTTCTTCTCAAAATACAAGAATCATCCAAAGTATCAGAGCAAGTTACAAATGTAATCAAAGCATTTCCAAAAACTGCTCACCCTATGTCGATTTTAGTTGCATGTTTTGCAAATTTGTCAGCGTCTTACCATGAAATGCATGGCAACAATGTCAATGGTGAAGATTTAGATTTTGGAATTTCTGCAATAGCAAAAGTTCCTGCAATTGTTGCAATGATTTATAGACATATCAACAATCAGGAATTCATAAATGCTAATAATAAATTAAGTTATAGTGAGAATTTCTTAAATATGATATTTGGCAATGCTGTTAATAATACCCTTTTTGTAAAAGCTCTGGATAAAATATTTACTCTTCATGCTGATCATGAACAGAATGCTTCTACAGCAGCTGTCAGATTGGTAGGGTCAGCTGGTTCTAATCTATTTGCAAGCCTGTCTGCAGGAGTTGCTACACTTTGGGGTCCAGCACACGGTGGAGCTAATGAGGCAGTTATAAATATGCTAAAAGAGATAGAGCAAAGTGGAGATGTAGATAGATTCATTGAGAAAGCTAAAGATGATAAAGATCCATTTAAGCTAATGGGATTTGGACATCGTGTTTATAAAAACTATGATCCGCGCGCGCTTATATTAAAGGATGCTTGTCATGAGATTTTAAGCAAACTAGAGCAAAACAATAAATTACTTGAAATTGCAAAAAAACTTGAAGAAATAGCTTTAAAGGATGAGTATTTTATTACACGTAAGTTGTATCCAAATGTTGATTTTTACTCAGGTATAATAATGAATGCTATCGGTATCCCTTCAAGTATGTTTACACCCATTTTTGCACTTGCAAGAACCACTGGTTGGGTTGCCCAGTGGTATGAAATGGTAAACGATAAAGAAACCAAGATTTGTAGGCCAAGGCAGCTATACCTTGGCAAATAAACTTTCATTCACAATTCGTCCTCAAATAGTCTAATTTTCTTTAGCTATAAAATACAGCAAATTGATTTTTTACTAGTTGATGTCTGCTTTTTTGCAGAACATTGGTCAGGCTGTGATATAGAAGGTTGGTTAAATGTTGTTTTGGGCTTATTAAAAGAAGATCGTGCTGAAGAAGGGCCAAAGCCACTATCTTTAGCCGAAGCATCATCCCCACCTTTACCTTCACCATAGTAGTCGGGCCTAAGGAATTTGCTTGAGTTTTTAGCATGTGATTTACCTATAACTGAATTCTTAGGTGAATCACCAAAACCACTATCTGCACTTGTATCTGCACTTGGTCCATCCGTCCCTACTTTTTCTTCAGAAGGGGCAAGAGTTTGTGGTTTCATAGCTGGCACACGCGCAGGATCAATGGACAGTTTATAATCCTCATTGATTACAGAGCTCTCTATGATCTTATCCATCACACAGTAAGCAATGTCTCGGTTAAAAAAGTCTATTGCATATATTCGTCCGTCACCATATGTTGGCAGACCTCTTTCTGCAATATCATCTTTTACATCACGCAATACTTTTGTACCACCAAACACCTTATTATTAATATGATCAACTTCTTTTTCATTTAAAAACTCTATGTAATTATCATAATCAATAACAGGAGCCAAAATTGAATACTCATCTTCACTTTCTTTATGGGAAGTATGCCACATAGAATCAATTGGTAGGTGCGGTAGTGCCTTACAAATTAAATCAACAATTGCGAACTTCAGAGTTTTATTCATTTCATCCTCGGTATTTGGATTATCATCCTCGGTATTTGGAGTATCAAAACAACGGCATGTCAGAGATACTATATGCTTTACTATGTCTTTAACAAGCTTAGGATTATCAAAAATGCTTTTCTTTAGATATACATAATTTCCTTTCTCTTCTAAAAAATCCTTAGTTTTTTTAGGACCATTTTCATAACCTGTTATCCTCGATGAGAGCAAATCTACAAAAGAACGTTGCAAATTTCTATCAACACACTCCGCACCATATAGATAAGATCCCTTATCAAAGACTTCATCAATTATATTATAATCTACATACTTTTCTATCTCCTTCTCTATATCATTTGGTAGCTCCTCAAAACCTAGTTCCGATTTTTTGTCTTCTTTTTTTTTGCTCTTTAATAAGATCTGTTGCAAATCGCGCGATTTCATTGGCTAGTAAAAACTTTAGATTAGAAACCACCTCTTTCCTCATTGGCACCAAAAATTTATTACCTTCAGGCAATTTCTTTTGGTAAGAGTTAAAAGGAAAAAACTCTGTATAAAAACAATCATCACTAATAGTGTCATCAGAATGCCTTTTTTTCCTGTCATCCCAGTCTGGGATGGCTTTGTTGCATCACACTTTATGAGATGGTGATTTATGGTAAATTCATGTAACTATCTCAAATTTATCCACACCAATATCAGTGAATTTATTAAGCAAATAGCATTTAGTTCTTTTTCTCGATTTATCTCAGATTTATTCCTAAAACTAAATCCGAATATTTGCTTTAATCTTGAGAAAAACCCTTCAATATAAGATCTTTTCCCATAATTTACTTCTTTTTCCATTCTTTCATGCCATCTTCACCGTATAATTTTTTAACCTAATAGCAGCATTCCTGTCAGACATATAATCTATTTTTGAATGTTCTGCTGAATCCTTTTTTGGTAGAACTTTTGTTTTTATATCGTATTTCTTACACAATTTATAAAGTTTTTGCCTATCGTATGCCCTATCTGCATATAATGCTTTTATTTTGTGCTGAAAATTAACTTCTTCAAGCAAATCGCAAGTGGTCAGAGTAGACACCGTTACTGTATTTTACAGCTATGGCTTTTTTGTTGTTTATATTTAACATTACGTGCAATTTTCTCGTTTGCTCATAGCCACTCTGTCAGTGCTATTTTCCTTGCTGTGTGTCGTTGTATATACTAATTCCTGTACTGTCTATAGCAATTTCGATATCTTCTATATTATTTTCTGCAATCATTTATCTTAATATTAAGTTTTTTTTGATGCTTGTGAATAGCTGCAAATCTCTTCCTATTTGTTGCAAATACCCTTTTATAAACCCGACTTGTTTGTCTTAAACCAATTCTAAAGAAACTGACGATTATATGCACTAAAATCACAACTTTATCACTATAAATATAGTTGCCACCCTGCATTTTTGGACAATTCTCGTACCAATTTTCTATGGCGTCATTGATATAACAAAAAATGCTTCCTCTTTCTTGGAGAAATTTGTTATATTCATGGCAGTTACTGACTCTCATTTTTTGTGGCATATTTTTTCTTCAACAGTTAAATGGCTATTTATAATGAATTTTGTCAGTAACTGCCAGTTCTTTTCACTTGAGCGATGCAACAAAGCCATCCCAGTGTCAATCACTGAAATGACACCCTTCCGGTGGGGATTGCTCTCAGACTACAATGTTCGTACAGTTGTACTGGGATTCAAGTATAAAAATATTTGGAAATTATACAATGGACAATGGATTCTAGGAGTATATGTTAAACATAATGAAATAAGCTGGATTCCAATGTCACGTACTGGAATGACAACATATAGGTATTGGAATAACAAAAGAGGAATATTATGATTTTATATCATTTTCCTCTTTGTCCGTTTTCACGAAAAGTTAGAGCTCTTCTCAAGGAAAAAAAGCTGAGTTGTGATTTGGTATATGAAAATCCATGGGAAAAGCGGAATGAATTCATGGAGATCAATCCAATCGGACAAGTACCAGTATTAATAGATAATAACTTTGTAATAGCGGATAGTAATGCCATTTGTGAATATATAGAAGAGACTTACAATAGCGACGTCAAATTACTTGGTTCATCCACTATTATTAAGTCTAAAATACGCGCTTTAATCAATTGGTTCGATAGCAAATTTTACAATGAAGTTACTAAGTATATTATGAATGAAAAAGTAATTACTAACCGCAGCCCTGACTCTAGATTTCTTCATGCAGCTCAGAATAACCTGCCTTGCCATATGGAATACATCGAACACTTAATTAACAAGAACGTTTGGCTTGCAACCGATAAGTTCACTTTAGCCGATATTACTTTAGCATCACATATTTCTATAATAGACTACGTAAATAGTTTCCCATGGGAAAAAAGTAAGATTTTAAAAGAATGGTACTCCATTGTTAAATCAAGGCCTTGTTTTCGCGAAATATTATTAGAGAGAGTTTTTGGCTTAACTCCCCCTAGACATTACGCTGACCTTGATTTTTAACTTGCGTGAGTTTTAAAGCTACAGTCATTCCTTCGTCAGTAGGAATCAATATGGAGAAATATTTTTTTTCATCTGACAATCTATCGTTAAACTCTCTCATAGCATGCCATGACTTTTCTGATACTTCTTTTGGAGGAGATTCTAAAAATACTGTATCAAATAATAGAGTGTTATCTGCAACGATTAGCCCATCTTGTTTAATGTATGACTCTGCCCAATCTAAATACTTAGGATAACTACTTTTGTCAGCATCGATGAATATCATGTCAAATGGTGCCTTTGCTGATAATTCATTAATTTTTTCCAGTGCATCACCTTCTATTAGAGTAATTTTATCACTTAGATTAAAAACACTAAAATTTTTTTTTGCTATTCTTGAGTGTTGAGGATTATTTTCTATTGTATATATATGACCATCTTTCGGTAAAGCTTTTACCATACAAATTGACGAATAACCATATAACGTGCCAATTTCAACTATGCTTTTAACTTTATGGATTTTGATAAATAAATTTAATAATTTTCCTTCTTCAGGAGTGATTTGAATACGTTGTTTCTTATCAAGAGTACAATGTTCTTCTATTTTTTTATACTCTTTTGCAAATAAGCTTCTTATGTACAACGATTTTCTGCTAAAGTTATGACGCATTAAGTTTTATAATATAAACTAAGGAGGTTTAATCTATATAAGATTTATAAATATAACAATAGAGTTAAGAATAATAAAATTTTTTTATTTTAAGTTGTTATTTTATAAAGTAAAATTTTAAGTGACAAAGATTATTATATATTTTACTATGGTTAACTAGTATAATAACCAATTGTTATACTAGAATTAAGGGATCGTTTATTTACATCTCTCTTAAAATGTAATTTTTATAATCAATTAGAGGGGGTTATATGTCTTATAACATTGCTAACGAAGTTGAAACGTTAAGCAAGAAATCTAATAATAATGAAGGAGTGAAATTACTGCACAATCCAGCTTATCGCGAGAAGTACAAAGAACGCTTTAACGAAGCTCAGAAAAAAGTTATGGATATGGTCCAATTTTATGATGGAACGATAGTATTAATAGAGAATAAAATTGCTATGTATTATTATGCTTGGCACAGTAAAAAAAGAGAGTTTGAGCGTAAAAAGCAACAAACAGTATCAAAAAATAATGATTCAGCATAGGGTTTTTATATGGTAAGCTACAGTGTTATTACTTCACTATAGCTTTTCCATATAACTCATCTATTACATTAGTGAAGTATTCCAGCTCTCTATACCCTTCATGTTTGATTTTACCATTCTCTACATATGATTTGTCATCGTTAAGCTTGATGATGAATACAGGAGTAGCTGTGATATCAAGTTTATTAATTGCAAGTGATTTATCATTTATAATTTTGTCCATCATCTTTTTATCATTAATGCATTGGTTAAATACATCTTGCTTCAAATTGCTTAGTGCAGCAATTTTTTGTAGTATAGTTAAATCACTAAAATTAGAGTAGTTCCACGAGTCTATTGCATTAAACACAGCTTTGTTAAAATTAAAATAGTCTTCTTCTTTTTCATAGCAATAACTTAGCATTGCAGCTTTTAATCCTCTGTAATCTAGAGGAAAATGACGGAATATGTATAGCATCTTACCTGTATCTATGTACTTTTCTTTGATTTTAGGAAAAACTTTCTTATGAAAAAGAGAACAGTGATAACAAGTGAGCGAAGCATATTCTATCATTAAAATTGGTGCTTTTGGATCACCTAATAATTTATCATCAGGCAGTAGTGACAGTAGTTCTTTTGATGTTATTTCATCAGTTTTTTGAGTGTTGGGTAAGTTTTGTTCAATAGCTGCATAAGAACTAACACTTATAAAAATAAGTAAGAACAATAATCTAAAAATCATTACAATGGAAACACTTAACTTATTAAAGAATTTATGCATTTATATAAATAATGTCAAGATAACTTTTTCTCGGCAACACTTTCTACTCTGTCTTTAAATGCAGCAATTATTTTACTTTGTGTGTATTTATAAACTGAGTTTAATAAGGCGGAAAACAAATTGGATTTAAATTCAAACTTTATATAGAACTCTACCATAGTTTTACTTTCATCTATAGGAGTGAATTTCCATTCGTTGTATAAATGTTTAAATATTCCATTTGACGACACAGCTTTTATCCAACTTTTATTTGCTCCATTTGGAGAAAGAAAGGTCACTTCTGATGTGTAACTTCCTTTAATGCCATGAAAAGCTGCAAGGAGGTCCACAATCATTTGGCTATCAGTTTTTTCTTTTATATAAACAGCTTTGCACCAAGGAACAAAATCAGGATACTTCTCAACGTCAATTACAACTTGAAATATCTCATGAGATGAACAGAAAAAAACACCTTGTTCTTTATATTGGTGTAACATAAACCTAAATAATGGAAAAGGGATCCATATCTACCGTCAGTCTTAGTAGATTCCTGAGACCTAAAGTTAAGGTGGGCATCACGTACTAATTTCAATGAAATTAACAGAGGCAATTCCCTTGATCAGAAATTATCGCTCGGGAAATTTAACTTAACTCATAACGCATAGCGCAGACCCCTAAATTAATTATAGATTATTTATATAGAGTATGTCTATAGATATATTAAAACTAGCGATCATTATTTTGCCTTTGTTAAATTTTGCATTTTAAGTATCATAGCTAATAAATATATCTTATGAATCTTATTAAGTTCTTAACCATTTTTATTGTAATCTCCTCAAGTGCTTACGCGAATTGTATAGGGCACAAAACTTTTGTGCTTGCCATGAAGCAGCAAGTAGACAACACGTCTATGAAAGGGAATAGAAAAAATCTAGAACATGTACAAGAAGAACTTCTGAAAATTATTCAGAATAATGTTGACCTCAAAGGAATATCTCGATTTGTCATAGGGAAATATTGGAATTTATCTACTCAGAAAGAAAAAGAAGAGTTTCTAAAAGAATATGAAGTATATCTCGCTCACTTGTGCGCTAAAATTTTGTATAAATACATAAATAATAGTGAAATGATCATAATGAGTACAAAAGCAGTTGACGATGAAACTTGTCTGATAGGAACAAGATTTTCTTATGGTGATGAGGAATTTACAAATATTGACTTTAAAGTTACTAAAAGTGACAGTTCTTTCTTAATAAACGATGTTGTAATGAGTGGAATAAGTATTTCTATTAATCAACGTTCTCAATTTAGTGAAAAGATCGACACGAATGGCATGGCAAGTGTAATAGATGAATTAAAACGTAACAATAATTTATGATATACATGCCTCATTGGCCTAAGCCGATTGGCAGTAGGCCAAAGGATTTTTCTCTTGATCGCATAAAAAGTTTTCTAAATAAACTGGATAATCCCGAGAAAAAAATACCGCCAATAATTCACATAGCTGGCACTAATGGCAAAGGATCAACACTATCCTTTATAAGATATATAATGCAAGCAGCAGGGTATAAAGTTCATACGTACACTTCTCCACATTTAGTGAATTTTAATGAGAGAATAGTTGTTGCAGGCAATGATATCGATGATAGTGAATTACATAACTCACTGGAAGAATGCCGTATAGCAGTCGCAGAACAACCCATCACTCTATTTGAAGCCGCAACGACTGCAGCCTTCTTAGCTTTTTCTCGTCATAAAGCTGATATTACTTTAGTTGAAGTGGGTCTGGGTGGAAGGCTTGATGCAACAAATGTTATAGATAATCCGATTCTAACGATCATCACTTCCATTGCACTTGACCATACAGAATATCTTGGTCCTACCGTAGAAACCATAGCAGGTGAAAAGGCTGGAATAATGAAACCTAATGTTCCTTGCGTAATAGCACCACAAGAAAAATCTATAATGAACACGCTAGAACAACACGCAATAAACAAAAAATCTCCCTTATATAGAGGAGGATTTGAGTGGAATTGCGAAAAACAGAATAACAGAATAGTCTTTCAATCGACTATTCAATCAATAGAATTTTCTTTGCCATCTTTAAAAGGAGATCATCAAATAATCAATGCAGGAAACGCAATTGCAGCATGTAGCATTTTAAGTGGGAAGTATGGATTTAATATTGGAGAAGAGGACATTGCTTCAGGTTTACAGCGCACTTATTGGCCTGCGCGGCTAGAGTCTATAAAAGAAGGTAATTTAATTTCTTTATTACCAAAAGATTGGCAATTATTTCTAGATGGCGCGCACAACAATGATGGTGCCAGAGTGTTAGCTAAGTGGGTAAGAGACAATTTTGCTGAAGGTATCCATATGATCTTTGGTGTTACTCGTAACAGAAACGTCGCAGAGTTCTTAGAGCACTTAAAGCCATATATCAAACTACTATGCGCGATTTGTGTTAAATCTGAACCTAAAGCAACAAGTACAGATTTAATTAGAGAAGGAGCTCATAATATAGGAATCAATGCTATCGAATGTGAATCAATCAGAGATGCTATATCAAATCACATACTAAAAGCTTCTATACAAAACGTCAAAACCATACTAATCTGTGGCTCGCTATTTTTAGCCAGAGATTTGAGTATGGAGAATAGCTATCAATTAATCCAAGAACAATAAATGCACTACACAACTTGCTCTCTTCCATGAGCGTGAACACTATCGGGATTTACAATGCTGCTTGGCTTTTCGGTTGATGCTCCTATAGGTACATTTTGTTCATCACCTCTTCCTTCAGTTTTTACAAGATTTACAACTTTTCTCTCGTAGATCTCACTTGCTAAGTGTAGTAATAAACTACAACCTAGTAATGCAGCAAATCCGATGAGTATTTTACTGTTTAAGCAACTAGATTGGTACTGTAACACCAAACCTGCTACTAATAAAATAGGAGGAAGATAATTTGAAATTTGGGAAGTAAGAATTAGATATTTAAATGCTTTACTTTTGGATATTTCATCTTCTAGCTCTTCTTGATCTAAATTTTCACCTTGTTCCCGTTGAGGATTTTGCAAATCCATAGCTTTTTTAAATAAAGAAGACATCAAATAAACAGATAAGAAAAAAGTTGTAACAGATGTTATTAGAGTCGCACTAAACAAAATGCCAGGTGCATCAGTAAAATTAGCAGCCTTATATAGCTTAAACCCCAAGTAAATATACGACACTAATGACGAGATGAGCAGTAGGATATTTACCCGAGTAAAAACAGCATAATACTCTGCACGCTTATCATTCTGACCTTGCTGAATTGATTGTAAATACCTTTTCAATTCCTCAGGAATGATTAATCCCTGATTCTTTCCACTTAGTGGTTTAATATATTGCAAAAGTGCTGCTTTATTTCTGTTAAGGGCCTGTATTTTTTCATCGCTACCTCCTGGTTTATCTGGGTGACACTTTATTGATAACCTTCTATAATTTTTTGCTATTATATTAGATATTTCTAAGAAGTTACGACCTTCTACTTCTTGCACTTGAATGCCTATCTCTTTAAATAAACTTTCATTATAATCATATTCTCTCTTTCTTAGCTTATAGCCCATGTCTCCACCTCATAAATTAACTAACTATTAATACTTTATAATATATAAATTTCCAAATCATGTCAATTCTTTCATTCATGCTTATTGTATGAATTATTTCTTTCACGACTACCATGACAAGTGTATGAAAGTTATCATTTAGTGCATAATAGTGCTTCAATGTTTAGGGTTACAGTTTTCATTGGTCATTTGAGTTACTCAAATCCAATTCATGCTAGTTCTATCTATCTTGTCATTTAAGTAGCCCTTTTTGTGTAATCCCAGTACCCTCTCTTTGATGTCATCCAAGTAGCTTACACTGGCTTTCCGTAATCTCAAAAAACGTTGTGTTTTAGCATAATTTTGTGCTCAATATGCTTGTTTATATTAAAAATTTCTGGATTTCAGCATCAAATGCCGGAATATGGGTATCATTCAAGTAGCCCTTTGTTGTCATCCCAGTGCTCCGACACTGGGATCCAGGAACCAGCGTCACGCGCTGGCTCTCTAAAATTACTTTAGCTACAAATATTAAGAAATTTACTAAATAAAAAAAAGACAAAAAAACCCCCGTATAGCGAGTTTTAATAATTTAAATTGATAATGTACTAACAAGCGCGATTTGGCTGAATGTAGAAAAAATAAAAAAGACATGCGGCCGCTATAATTTTTATGTAATTTGCCAATAAATATTTGAGTTTTTTACTGAATTTTGCTGTTAAATCCGCGGAGATTAAAAACAAGGGTAAATACTCTTGCTATCATAGTAAGGGAGATGGCGTAATTTGTCAAGTTAAATAAGCTAAGTTATTAACATGTAATAATTAGGCAGCTATTGCAGATTGAATGTTCAAATGATCACTAACTTTGAGGTTTTGGTTTCATCTATTTGCGGCTGACTAATCATAGTTCGAATGAAATTGGTTGCCATAAAGGTACAACCTAGAATAAAAAAAGCAACGGAAATAAAGGGGATAATAGGAAATTCAAGAGGTAATATAGATGTAATTCCTCCTATTAAAAATGAAACATTAGATGCAATGTCGAGGCAGATCTTCATTAATTTCTCTTGCCAAGAGGTATCGAGTTGCTTATTAAGGCCACACTGCCTAAAATGATCAGTTAATGACCATATATTTAAAGCAAGCGAAAGTGCACTTAGCATAGTGCTGACAATAGTAAAATACAAGCTTAAGGAAGAAATATTTAGGGCTAATGCTGCTATGTACCCACTCAAAGAAGCAATAGATAGTGCAGTAACTAAGCGTTTTGAATAAGTTCGTATTTTTTTTCTGTAAATAAGCCCCTCTTTCTCATAACTCATAAACTTAACAGTAAATACATATTATATCATAACATTAATTGACTTGAAAATCAATACAGAGTGCCCGGGAGAAGACTTGAACTTCCACAACTTGAAAAGTTACTAGCACCTGAAGCTAGCGCGTCTACCAATTCCGCCACCCGGGCTTTTTGTGATTTACTATGTTAAAATAAAATAATATACTCAAATAGTTTTTAACTTAAAGGTAATGCCAAATCTAGATCAAATATTTTTTGCTCAGAACAATGTTAATATTAATAATGTATATAAAATAGTCAACAACGCTTTGAGCAATAGTGATGGTGGTGAGCTATTTTTAGAGTTTTGCCAATCAGAATCCCTAGTTTTTGATGATAATATATTAAAACATATGGATTTAAATATCAGAAGAGGATTTGGTCTAAGGTCTTTTTGTGAAGATAGTACGTCTTTTGTTTGCTCTTCTGAGATTAGCGAAAAAGAAATTAGTAAAGCTGCTTCCATGGTAAAAAGTTCAGCATCTTTAAGCAAAACGAATTCAGTAAACTTAAATGAGGAGGCAAAAAGCCTGTATTCAACGATTAATCCCATAAATGAAATGGACCTGAGCTCAAAGATTAAACTACTTAATGAGGTTAATGAGTATGTAAGGTCGAAGAATAATTGCGTGAAGCAGGTAAAAATAACTCTAAATGGAGAATGGCAAGTTGTACAAATAATAAAAGATGATCACAGGTTAAGCGATATTAGGCCTTTGGTACGTTTTAATGTACTAGTCATTGTAGAGAAAAATGGCCGAGCTGAGAGAGGTTCTGCAGGGCATGGTGGAAGAGACTCTTATAGTAAATTTGTTTCTGAGAAGAAGTGGAAAGAAGTTGCAAATCAAGCGTTAGAGCAAGCGCTGGTAAATCTTGAGGCAATTCCAGCTCCGGCTGGAGAGATGACAGTTGTTTTAGGTTCAGGTTGGCCAGGAATATTATTGCATGAAGCTGTAGGTCATGGACTTGAAGGTGATTTTAACCGTAAAGGAATCTCGGCATTTTCAAATTCTATGGGTAAACAAGTGGCAGCCAGTAACATTACTGTAATTGATGATGGAACTCTACCTAATTTGCGTGGTTCTATTAGCATAGACGATGAGGGTACTTTACCTGGCTATAATGTGCTTATAGAAGATGGAATTCTAAAAGGATATATGCAAGATCATATGAACGCTAAACTCATGGGTGTAAGCCCAACTGGTAATGGTAGAAGAGAAAGTTACAAAGAAGTTACCATGCCACGCATGACAAACACCTATATGTTGCCAGGAAAATATACACCAGAAGAAATAATATCCAGTGTAAAGAGAGGCCTATATGCAGTAAATTTTGGTGGTGGACAAGTTGATATAACATCAGGAAAATTTGTTTTCTCATCTTCGGAAGCTTACCTAATAAAAAATGGTAAAATTACACAACCAGTCAAAGGAGCAACGCTAATTGGTGATGGGCCAACAGTGCTAAAAAAAGTATCAATGATTGGTAATGATCTAAAGTTAGATCCTGGTGTTGGTACGTGCTCAAAAGACGGACAAAATGTGCCTGTTGGAGTTGGTCAGCCAACACTCAAGGTCGATGCAATAACTGTTGGTGGAACTGAATATGTAGATAAGGGCTAAGCGAACTCAGCTCATGCTGTACAATTATATTGTAACCATTATTCAAGTAGCTCATATAGATGCAAAAACTACTTAACAAATCTCTCTGCCTTCCTTGCTATAACGTGTATAACAATCTCACAAAAAATAATATCATAGAATTCAATAGGTGATCTTTAAAAAATCCTTAAGGAAAGTAAAATACTGTTTAAATAGGCCGATATAGATGGTTTTACGATATAATAAAATTATTATAAACAAGAACTTATAAACTCTAGCAAATGAATTTGTGAGTTTAGTGGTGTTAGGAATACCTAGCTCTTTTATGCGGATTGATATTCTTAATAACCTGCTCTAGAGATAGATTATATAATTTTGACAAGGTTCTTGGCATGTGATATTTTTCTCGAATATAGGTAATGGTATAAATGACTTTATATCTATATCCAGCTCTAGGGGAAGATCTTCAATGTTTACGTCCATCCCTGATAAAGGATATTCTATGTCCATGTGCAGCTTTGGGGGATAGTTCTACTTTGAAGATTTCTTTCACTTTTACTATTGCGACTCCCGATTGGCTTTGTTGCATCACACTTTATGAGATGGTGATTTATGGTAAATTCATGTAACTATCTCAAATTTATCCACACCAATATCAGTGAATTTATTAAGCAAATAGCATTTAGTTCTTTTTCTCGATTTATCTCAGATTTATTCCTAAACAAATACTTGCTTCAACCTTGAGAAAAATCCTTCTATATAAGATCTTTTCCCATAATGTACTTCCTTTTTCCACTCTTTTACACCATCTTGTCCATATAATTTTATTAACCTAATAGCAGCATTTCTGTCAGACATATAATCTATTTTTGAATGTTCTGCTGCATCCTTTTTTGGTAGAACTTTTGTCTTTATATCGTATTTCTTACACAATTTATAAAGTTTTTGCCTATCGTATGCCCTATCTGCATATAATGCTTTTATTTTGTGCTGAAAATTAACTTCTTCAAGCAAATCGCAAGTGGTCAGAGTAGACGCCATTACTGTATCTTGCAGCTATAGCTTTTTTACTATTCACACTTAACATAACATGTAACTTTCTTACTTGCTCGTAGCTTCGGTACTTTCTATCTGCACTGTTTTCCTTACTGTGGCCAGGAGTGTTACTGTAAATTTGTGCTATCTATGATAATTTCAATATTTTCCATGTTGCTTTTATCAATCCTGCAATCATTTATCTTAATATTAAGTTTTTTTTGATGCTTGTTAATAGCTGCAAATTTTTTCCTATTTGTTGCAAATACCCTTTTATAAACCCGACTGTTTGTCTTAAACCAATTCTAAAGAAACTGACGATTATATGCACTAAAATCACAACTTTATCACTATAAATATAGTTGCCGCCCTGCATTTTTGGACAATTCTCGTACCAATTTTCTATGGCGTCATTGATATAACAAAAAATGCTTCCTCTTTCTTGGAGAAATTTGTTATATTCATGGCAGTTACTGACTCTCATTTTTTGTGGCATATTTTTTCTTCAACAGTTAAATGGCTATTTATAATGAATTTTGTCAGTAACTGCCAGTTCTTTTCACTTGAGCGATGCAACAAAGCCATCCTATGGTCAAGCCATAGGATGACAGGAGAAGGAAACACTGGGATGAAAGCAAATGAAACCACTGGAACGTTTATTTTTGAAAGTAAGTTGCATAGTAGATGATGTCATTCCAGTACTTGATACTGGAATCCAGGAATTTTGATTCTAAATTGGGTATTGGTCTAAAATTAAAATAAACGTTTGTGATGAGATTATATGAAAAAATGGATCCCAGTCTGGGATGACACCTTTCCTTATGGACTTAAGTCACAACTGTACGAACATTGCAATATGGCACATAATAAACGTTGGCACTGGCTCCCATCCAAGACGATGTCATTCCAGCGCGTGACGCTGGAATCCAGATGAAAAAAAATAGATCCCAGTGTCGGGGCACTGGGATGACAGGAGAAGGAAATGCCGGAATGGCAGGAGAAAGAAACACTGGGATGACAGTGGAAGATTTAATTCCTTATATCAATTAGTTCTCATCCACCTTTTATGTTACATAAACTCATCACTTTTATAGAACATCTCATTAAAATCATTCAAAATTCCAAAATCTTGATTTTTAATAAATAGATGCCCATCTGCAATATAGGACTCAGCAAGAGTAAATGGTTCATCATGATGCTGTGATGCTGGCCTAACAATTTCATTGTACAAAACCATTACTTGCTCATAATTGTATCCACTACCATCATGATATTTACCACGTATAGTGTCATAAAAATTTCTTACATCATCATACGTAACTTGCAGTTCTACCTTATATTTCCCTATTTCAACAGCCTCACCCACTTTGATTTTTAAAGGATGTTGTGATTCTTCTTTCACATTATCTATAACAATTGTTTCCTCTTGCTTCTCTTCGTCTCCTCTTATCGATCTTTTACTCCTTTCTTCACTTGCAGGTTGATCTGCTGGCATTTGGTCTATATCGTTAGATTCTTCTTCTTGCATAGTAATTTTTTTGAGATAGCTAAGCATATCCTTTCCAGCTTTTTCCCAAGTTGCAGCTTCTTTTGAAAGCTCACGATAATAAGAATCATTATCGCCTTTGCTATCTATTACATCTCTTGCTAGTCCTTTCTCTTCTGCCCATGACTCAGCATGTTCAACAAGTGTCCTGCCATCTTTGCCTACAACGTCAACGTCAGCTTTGTTTTTTATTAGATATTCTATTGTATCTAACTTTCCATGCCTCACTGCATGAACTAAAGGTGTCCAACCATCATTATCCTGAGCATTAATATTCGCACCTTTTTCAACTAACTGCTCTATCATCTTCTTATTCCCAAGATCAACAGCAAGATGCAAAGGTGTTAAGCCGTAGCTATCCTGAATATCAATATCCGCATTATGCTCTATGAGATATTTAACTACTTCCATATTTTTCATGTGCATGGCAAAATGTAGTGGAGATTTACCAGAGCTAATATCACGGGTATCAACATCTATACCACGATCTATTAAGTATTTAGCAATTTCCGTATGTTTTAGCTCAATTGCATAGTGCAGCAGTGTTTGAGCTGACGTGTTTTTGATACCAAGATCTGCGCCATGCTCAATTAAACTCTTAACTATTTCCGAATTCCCTAGCTTAATAGCAGCAAGTAACGGAAAAGTATAATAACTTTTACTATTAGAATCTGCGTTATGATCTAATAGATACTTCACTATTTCTGTATTACCTGAATAAATAGCACTGTATAATGGTGTTTGGGAATAAGCATCTTGAATATTAGGATTTGCACCACGATCTATTAAGTATTTAGCTATCTCTATATTTCCAGACTCAATAGCATAGTGTAAAGGTGTCTTATAATACACATATTTAGTATTAGTTTTCTGATAATAATTGTCATGAACATTAAGATTTGCTCCATGATCAATAAGATATTTTGCTACTTCCGTATTTCCTGACTGAATGGCATAATGTAGTGGCGTTTGTCCATTATGGTCTCTTGTATCAATATATGAATTGTGTTTTAGTAGCGTTGCTACTTTGCTTAAATCTCCCAATGAAGCAGCAAAATGTAAACTAGTCGTACCTGTTACCTTATTTATCTCGTTTACTTTTCCTATAGTATTTTCTACATTATTGTCATCAATATTCACCTTTAAGAAAGGCTGTTTATTATACTTCATAACTTTTGTTGTAACAGCTTTTCCTTGTTCGTCTTCACTCGCTTTTTTAGCAGGTTGCATAGAATCTTCTCTACTGACACTTGATTTAGATTCTATCTTGGTTTTATCACCACTTACATTATGTACTGGGCTATAACCATATAGACCCTTGCCTGCACTTTGTTGGCTTGTTGAACTTTCAACACTGTTAGATTCAACAACATTATATTCCATATGTTGTTCACCACTCAGCTCAGCCTTAACCCATTGTTTAAATTCTTGATCATAACCTTTCAGCTCAGCCAAAAAATCCTCAAATAATTTATTACCTTGAGACCTATTTGCACCAGATTTAGAAAGACTCTTGAGCAAATTATCAATCATATCTGGGTGTTTATCTTCAAGAAATTTGATCACTTGTTCAGCATCCGAATGATAATGTTCCCCTTTATTACTCCAAATATTATTGCGCAATATTTCATCTGGTTTGAGACCTTTATTCTTTATTGCAATCAAGGCCTCTTTATCTCCGTGGTCATTGACATGCCGACCATCTTCTAAACTTGCCATATAGTTAGCAACCCCTTCATGCATAGCCTTAGATAAGACATCACCTGTACCATAATAGGAATTAATGATAGTTAAGGCGTGTCCCAATTCGTGTTTCAAAGTTTTACACGAGTCATCAAATTGGTCTTGTAGATAAAAATAAACATGAATTTCTGAGCCACGCCCTTGAACTGTTAAGCCAGAAGCGCCTTTATAGTTAACGTTCAACTCCTTAAGATAATTTTCGTAGTC
Source organism: Wolbachia endosymbiont (group B) of Ablattaria laevigata (assembly GCF_964277395.1). Classification (NCBI taxonomy): domain Bacteria; kingdom Pseudomonadati; phylum Pseudomonadota; class Alphaproteobacteria; order Rickettsiales; family Anaplasmataceae; genus Wolbachia; species Wolbachia endosymbiont (group B) of Ablattaria laevigata. Next base: position 1,099,727 of record NZ_OZ195519.1, on the reverse strand, counting down.
ACTCTTTGTATTAAATACGAAAACATTAACTTTATTTGGTATGTTGTGCCAAGGCTGAGAATTATTAATGCCAAATGCTGAATCAAAATCTTTTATAGTACTCTCGATGGCATTTTTTACACTACTCAATTTGCTCTGAGTTAATTCCTCATCATCATATTTTATATTTATTTGAAGCTTGTGTTCGCCAAAAGTCATAACTTCAATATCTGGCACAAGATCTGCCACAATTTTATCGCCACTTTTTACATCCATCCACTGCTTAAATTCTTTTTCAACTTCTGAGTTATTCAAAAGATGCTTGAATTTTGATATCGCTTCTACTCTATCGAAGGACATCTCAGTAAGCAATTGCTTTATGAATTGAGGATGTTTTTCTTGTAGGAATGTCACTAAGCAATCTGATATTCTATAGTCGTTAGACATACTTGCTATTTTATATGGTGTATCATGCCCAGATTCATGCATTTTATTGTATGCTTCTTTTGTATAATGCATATCGCGAGTGCTTTCTTTTTTAGCTGCATCATAGCTCCACATGAAAAGCTTCATACCGGTACGTAAAACTTCAGGTACTGTATCCATATTACCGGTAGAGTACTCAAGAAATGCATCGCTCATTTTTTCCATTAAAATTTTAGACTTTGCACAAAGTAAGCCATTTACATCTCCAACAATAAAAGTCTTTGCTATCGTGCCGTCAGCTTCGTGTGCTCTTACTGTTCCACCACCCCATAATTCTCTATGGTCCTTACCACCTGAAAGTTCCTTGATGTGAGCTTTGTAATCATCGTAATTTTTCAGCACATAAAGCTGCAATTTTACTGGACCAGAATGAACGCTTTTTTGTGAATAGAAATTATCAGACCAGGCTCCGTAAGCATCTTTTACAGTTTGTTTTATATACTCAGGGGTATAACTAGCTAATCCCCCATATTTTACTTCTATTGTAAGCTGATCGTTTATTACTATACTTTCTTTATTTGGAAATAATTTTTTAATCAAAGTTTGTGATTTATCATATTCAGAATTTGTTTTAAATTTCATATCCACCTCTTAAAAATTTTCACTATAAATAAGTCTTGAGAAAAATGCGTTAACTGTAGATTCAGCCTTTACCTTGTTTTTGCACAACTGCTGAGATAGTTGATCATCGCTGAAAAGCAGATTCTTAGTATTGAGATATTTAGCATAGCTGCCAGCAGGTATTGAGTAAAAACCGCTTTCAAGTTCAAGATAAGAGCTGCTATTCAGAACAAAAAATAAATCGCTCTGGTCAAGCAGTATGTCATAACCAGAGCTCGTGCAATGTAAGTATTCATTGCTTTCATACTCTGCTATGTAGTATTTACTTGCATCAAGATCACCATTAAGCTGTAAAATTGCTGCTGAACGTCCATTCCCAATACTATGGCCTTTTATTACTTTAAGTACTTTAATCTCATCATTTTCTATGAGTTCTCTTAACTTTTCATTCTTTTGATTTAATTCTTCCTCTTCCTTTCTTCTGTCTTCTTCTAATTTTGTTTCTTTTTCAACAAGCTCATTTTGTATTTGCAAAAACATATCTTGAATGGTTAAGCCATTTAGAAAGTAATCCAATACACTTGACACAAACGGCTGCAATTCACCATTATCTTCAAAGCTCTTTTCCTGCTTTTTGTCATATTGAGTGGGATTATAGATTGCATACAGAGGATAAAAACCATAATTCACCTCGTCGAATGATAACTCTATCGAAAATCCGCTCTGATCAAGTGGAAGTTTAGTAGCTAAATATCTACCATTATCATCTCTGACATATAGCTCATTTATACCATAGTGACCACTATATTTGTTGTAATAAATATAAAAATTCTCAGGATTAAGATTAAAGTAATCATCTAAATTGTTAAGTTTACCGAGCTTTTCACATAAGAAACTCTTGCTCTTATCTGTAAGTTTGATGCGTGTAGAGAAGTAACACCGATCTATTCGGTCACCTTTTTCTATTTCAAAGTCTAGGACTATTTTATCGCTAAACATACAGAATTTCCTCACATTTTCAATATTTATGATTATAAATTGTGTACTATGAAAAAAGCATTAAGGCTTCTCTATGTATCTAAAAACAGCGCTAACTTATGACAAAAACAGTTGACGTATTACTGCCACTTCCAATTGATCAGCTATTTTCATATGCAGTTGAGGAAGATACTGAAGTTTCAATTGGAGATTACGTAGTGGTGCCGTTTGGCAGAAAGCGTTTGATTGGAATAGTTTGGAGAGAAAGTAGCAAAAGCGATCGAGAATTAAAATTTATTGAACAAAAGGTCGATTTACCGAGCATCAGACCAAAACTGATCGAATTTGCAGAGTGGGTTGCGCAGTATAATGTAATACCTATTGGTATGCTTGCAAAAGTGATAATGGGAGGAGTGTTAAAGGTCAATCAAATAGATAAGTTAGTTTGCACTAAGCAAAAGCAAGAAATAAGCGAAATAGATTACCAATTAAACCCTGAGCAGCAAGCAGCTCGAGATAAAATAATAAGTAATTTGAATGAGTATTCAGTAACTTTACTTGACGGTGAAACCGGGTCTGGAAAAACGGAAGTTTATCTCTCTGTAATTGCACAGTTAATTAAGAATTATAGTATTTACGAACATTGTCTACCAAAAAGACGTCACTCCATCCTATGGTGTCATCCCAGTGTTTCCTTTTCCTGTACCTCCTTCTCCTGTCATCACAGCGCCTACTTTTTTTGCAATTCCAATGCTCTCTTCTCTTGTCATCCAGGTGCCCTCTTCTCTTGTCATCCCAGTGCCCCGACACTGGGATCCAGTTTTTCATATAATCTCATCACAAACGTTTATTTTAATTTAAGACCAATACCTAATTTAGAATCAAAATTCCTGGATAAACACTGGAATGACACCCTTATATTTAAGGTAAAACCCACTGTAACACTTAGCATACTGCCTTTGCCAAGCACTGGAATGACAACAGAAGGAGGTAATGCACAAGTCCTTATCCTTCTGCCAGAAATTGTCCTAACTTCACAATTGGTAAATCGTGTTCGCAGTCAGACATCTGGCAATATAGCTGAGTGGCATTCAGGACTTACTCCCAAAGCTCGCCGAAATAATTGGCTTAGTATTGCAAATGGAAGTGCGCAGATCATTATTGGGGCAAGGTCAGCACTTTTTTTACCTTATAAAAACCTAAAATTAATCATCATTGATGAAGAGCATGACTCATCCTTTAAACAAGAACAGGGGATTATATATAATGCTCGAGATATGGCCATTATCTTAGCCAAGCTCGAAAATATTTCGATTATTTTATCATCCGCCACTCCGCTACTTGAAACAATTTATCATGTTAAAAAAGGGAATTACAATCATGTAAAATTGACTAAACGATTCGGTGGTGCAGAGTTGCCACAAATAAAAGTAGTAAATAATAAGCAATGGATTTCCAATGAACTTTTCGAAGGAATAAAACAAACCATAGAGAAAAAACAGCAAGTTATGCTCTTTCTAAACCGCAGAGGATACGCACAACTTGCAGTTTGTAAAAAGTGTGGATACAAAATTTCCTGCTCAAATTGTGCTGTCTGGCTTACATACCACAAAAAGAAGAACGTCCTTTTGTGTCACCATTGTTCTTATCAATCAAAACTTCCAGAAAAATGCTCCAATTGTCAAAGTGAGCAGTCATTGCTTCTTTATGGTGTGGGAATTGAAAGGTTAGTTGAAGAAATAGTGAAATTAATACCAAATGCAAAAACTGCGATTATCAGCAGCGATCAGAAGTCGCTTGGTAGCGTCATTGACTCAGTGCTTAAGGAAGAGGTGAATATTATAATCGGTACACAAGTGATTGCCAAAGGGCATAATTTCCCTAAGTTAACTTTGGTTGGAGTGATAAATGCAGATTTAGGACTTGAAAATTCTGATCTTAGGGCAGCAGAAAAGACGTATCAATTATTGCATCAAGTTGCGGGTAGATCTGGGAGGTTCAACGAAAAAGGAACGGTAATAGTGCAAACTAATAATCCTGAAAGTTTGATAATAAAAGCATTGCAGCAGCAAAAAAGGGATTTGTTTTATGAAGTTGAACTTGAGTCAAGACGCAAAGCTAAAATGCCACCATTTAGTAGATTAATAGCGCTTATAGTTTGCGGTAAGGATCAATTTGCAACGCAGAAAGCAGCAAGTGAGATAACAAGCTTTTTGCATGATCAATGTTCAGCTACTATTCCTTCTGCGTTGTCATTCCAGTGCGTGACTAGAAAAAAAGAACTCGAAATTTTTGGCCCATCACCAGCAGCAATAAATTTCTTAAATAATAAATATCGGTATAGAGTGCTACTCAAAATACACAATAAACATAGTTTATCTATAAAGAAAAAGCTAAAATATTGGATTAAAAATTACAACTTGAATTCAAATATTGCAGTAACAATAGATGTTGATCCTGTGAGTTTTTTTTGATGTTATTTGAATTTATTTGACATTCACAGAATTAATTATATTAATTTTTTAATCAATGATTTGACTTTTATTAGAGTTTATTATATTATTGATATAACTAGAATAAGGAGATGGTATGAATGATTTAATTACGATTATTTGTAATCGACACGAGAGTCTTAAAAAAAAAATTCAAAAGTTGAAAGACTATCTTACTGATGATAGAAAAATTGTGATTGAGAAAGAGTTATTCTCAGCAGCTATTGTAGATGTAATCTCTAAAAAAGGAGATTTTATCAATGAACAAGCAGTGCAAATATACCTTATTTTGCATCACTGTATTAAACACTATAGTGCAAGGTCTAAGAAAGGAGAGATATTGTCATTTCAAAACGCAATGAATATTCTATATGAAGCAGTGCATGACTATATTACTCTTGAGGGTTTCTATAAATTGATAAATTTTCAAGATCACGATGGGAATACATTATTACACCGAGCTGTTATAAGTAATAACACTGACGCAATAGAAGTTCTTTTTCAGAAGAATGCAAATCCTTTGTTAAAGAATAAAGGAAATAAAATTCCATTAGATTTAGCTCAAGAAAATACAAGAAAAGTACTCATTAAATGTATGCAAGACCAAGCTCAATCGAAAAAAGAAATTGCTAGATGTAATAGTTTGATTGGCATTATACCTGGCGTTTTTCTTGGCATTGGACTCGGTGTTGGTGGTGCTTTAGTCCCTTCAATGACTATTATATTATGCGCACTCGCAGTATCTGCTCTTGTTGCTGGAATAGCAGTTGGACTGTCTATATATTTCCTAAGTCAAGACTATAAACAGGCTAAATTGATAGAAGGAGTTGTTGCTATTGATTCTCAATTGCATTCCGTCAAACCTGAAAAGACTGCAGATAATAAAGCAGTACTAGGATAACTGTGAGTTTTTTAACATTAGATTTCTTGCATAATCAAGTGTGATCCCAGTGTCAGCTACTTGTATAACAAGAAAGAAGGCACTGGTCTCACATGCATCTAAACGGATACATAACCTTTCATTCACAATTCGTCCTCAAATAGTCTAATTTTCTTTAGCTATAAAATACAGCAAATTGATTTTTTACTAGTTGATGTCTGCTTTTTTGCAGAACATTGGTCAGGCTGTGATATAGAAGGTTGGTTAAATGTTGTTTTGGGCTTATTAAAAGAAGATCGTGCTGAAGATCGTGCTGAAGAAGGGCCAAAGCCACTATCTTTAGCCGAAGCATCATCTCCACCTTTACCTTCACCATAGTAGTCGGGCCTAAGGAATTTGCTCGAGTTTCCAGTATGTGATTTACCTATAACTGAATTCTTAGGTGAATCACCAAAACCACTATCTGCACTTGTATCTGCACTTGGTCCATCCGTCCCTACTTTTTCTTCAGAAGGGGCAAGAGTTTGTGGTTTCATAGCTTGCACACGCGCAGGATCAATGGACAGTTTATAATCCTCATTGATTACAGAGCTCTCCATGATCTTATCCATCACACAGTAAGCAATGTCTGGGTTAGCAAAATCTATTCCGTACAATCCTTTACTATCACTATTCAATAGAGACTTCTGCGAAGTATAAGCTTCAACATTATTTAATACATCCATACCAAACATATTATTAACGTGATTCACTTCCTCTCTTGTTAAATATCTATTACCATTACTACCACTTATAATAGGAATTAAAACTGAATCTTCATCACCCCCTAAGTAAGAATTACGCACCATAAAATCAACTTGTATGTTTGCTTTACGAAACAAATCAACCACTGCAAATTTCATCATGTCATTAACTCCAATCTCGCCTTGTGGAGTATCAAAACAACGACCTGTCAAGTGTGCTTCATGCTTTACTATGTCTTTGATGAATTTAAGATCATCAAAAACGCCTTTCTTTAGATATACATAATTCCCCTTCTCTTCTAAAAAATCCTTAAATCTTTTAGGACTATTTTCATAACTTTCCATTCTCGATGAGAATGATTTTACAAAAGATTTTTTTAATTCTTGATCATCAAAGCCCTTACAGTATAAATAAGATTTTCTTTCAAAACCCACATCGTATACATTTTCATTCACATAATCTGGACCTTTAGGATGATCGTCTATAATACGTGCTATTGTAAATCGTATAAGTTCATTAGCTAGCAAATATTTTAGATTACAAACTACCTCTTTTTCAATTGGCACTGAAAACCTATGTCTGCTATTATCTGTAGTCCATTTTCCTTGATTAAAGTTAAAAGGAAAAGAGTCTGTATAAAAAAGATCATTGGCAGCCTTTTCGACAAAAACTTTTTCATCCTCATCTTCATTATCTCCACAAAACTTTCCTACTATACTCTCTCTCATATTTTTCAAGTAGTCTTTGCGCTGACCAATATTCATATCTTTATCAAATGAGAGAACAACATGATCTTTTTCTATAGTGAGATTAGTAATAGCAGTATTATCAGAAAGAAGAACACTATTAAACGCTTTTACTAATTCTCGATTTATTTTACTTTTATTAGGCATAACGCCACCTCTCTAATTAATTAACATAATTACTTACCACTCCTACTGGTGCCCTGACCACTAGATTGATTTTTCTTTCTTTCCTCTTCACGTCTAATCATGTCTCTAAAATCATCTATTTTCTTTGGATCTATTTTGCTCAGATCAACCCTTCCTCCTCCTGGAGCAGTATTATCAAATACTCTTTTGCCTGAACCATTGTTACCATGCATATCAACCTCTAAATTAAATTATTATGTAATGAGTATATTAAGAATCAATTATTAGCACAAGCAGTTTTTTAACATAAATTTTATTCACCATTTTTATACTCCTGGATTCCAGACTGGGATGACAAGAGAGGAGGTAATGGAATAACACCTTTCCTTATTGACTTAAGTCGCAACTGTACAAACATTGCAATATGGCACATCGTTGGCACTGCCTCCCATTCAAGACGGTGTCATTCCAATACTTTCTCTCTTGTCATTCAAGTAGCCTCTTTAGTATCAAAGAATAGCCTCTTTAGTGTCATCAAGTAGCTCCTTTAATGTCATTCCAGTCTGGAATTCGGTAAATTTATTTATTATATATGAAAAGTTATTATATTTATATACTTGCAAGTGAACGCAATGGGACTCTATATATAGGTATAACATCAAATTTGACTAAACGAATTTGGGAACACAAAAGCAAAGCCATCTCTGGTTTCACGTCAAAGTACAATGTTTGTAAACTAGTCTATTTTGAAAGACATAAATTTAGCAATTAGTAGAGAAAAACTCCTAAAAAGTTGGCAGAGAAAATGGAAAATAAACTTAATTGAAAAAACAAATCAAGAATGGAAAGATTTATATGATGAAATTGTATCTGGATGACAGTGTCTGAGTACACAACTTTACGAACATTGTAATATGGCGCATCGTTGGCACTGGCTTCCATTCAAGACGGTGTCATTCCAGTCTGGAATCTAGAAGAAAAATGGATCCTAAACTGGAATGACAGCTCTTTTAACTAAGTTCCTGGATCCCAGTGTCAGCTACTTGGATGACAAGAGAGGAGGTAATGGGATGACATCAAAGGAGGCACTGGAATGAAAATGAAGGGCTACCTGAATGACAGACCGGTTTTCATTCAAATTTTATTCAAGACAATGTCATTCCAGCGCGTAACGCTGGAATCCAGAAGAAAAATGGATCCTAAACTGGAATGACAGCTCTTTTAACTAAGTTCTCTGGATCCCAGACTGGGATGACATCAAAGGGGCTACTGAAATGACAAGAGAGAGCTACTTAGATGACATTCCGCCATGTCATTCCAGCACTTGATGCTGGAATCCAGATAAAAAACCAGTCTGGAATGAAAAAAAGAGAGAGAACCTTTACACACCTCTCTCTTTGACTGAAGAAGCGTGGTTTTCAACTCTTACACCATCAGTTAATCCTCCTGGCAGTTCCACAGCAGCATTAGCAGCTTTTTGCTGACTCTTAGCAGAAGGCTCTTTTATTCGTTTCGTCCCATAAGTATCCCTCTCTTTGTTATTTCTTCTAATTCTCCTGTGTTCCTTTTGCTGTGGAGCAGGTGGACAGACAGCTAATTTTGGTTTTTCATTTTTCTCTTCTTTTGCTTCTTTCTTTTCTTTATTCATTTTTTCCAGTTTTTGTACTTCACTATTTTTGTGACTTATAACAGGTTTAGGTAGAGTGTCTACTAATTTTTCTATAGGCTTTGGTAAAATAGCACGTTCTTGCTTATTCAGAGTGATTGGCATTGGAACTTGAGATGAAAAATTAAATAGGGAAATTGGTGTGATTTCATTCACTTTTGTTTCTATTTCTTGACGAACTTCTTTTGATTCTGTTTTTTCTGCTTTTTTGTCTCTTTTTTCCTCAGTTACATCTTGCTCTACTACTGCTGCTAAATCAACTGCAAAAATTTCTGCAAACATTGCAATGACTGAGCCCACGAGAAAAGTTTGAAGCTTCAATTTTAAATTTTGCAACGCTTGCAAACGTTCGAGTATTGCTATTTCTTCTTCAGGAGATAACTCACCGCTGAGTAATTTCTCCTGCAATTCTTTTATCTCTTTGTCTAGCCTTTTATCCCAACTTAAATCTAAATCTTTTTTGAAGATCTTTTTAACTAATTCCTTAAGCTTATCACGCAAAAACTTAATTATCGAAAGAAGCAGATTTTTCTCTTTCTTCTCCTTGAGCATTTTATAGACTTTCGGATCTACATTTACTTCAAAAAGATTAAAGAGGGATTCAAAGAAATTTGCGAATACCCCTTGATTATTATCAGTAAAGTAATCCTCATTATCTTGTATCTGTAGCTCTACTTGAGATAATGTTTCATCAATGCAACTCGCAGCCTGACGCTCAAGCTCTATTCTCTTGAGCTCAGCTTTCCTAGCAAGCTCCTCCATGAATCCTTTTAATTCATTGAGCTTCTGCTCTGCAGAGAGATCTTGCTCTCTGATTCGATTAATGTAGATTGAGCTACCGTCCTCTTCGTTGTTATTGATTAAAAAATTTTTCATTGCTTTTTCTCCATTAATTGAATTACTGTTTCTATAATTGTTTAGAAAACTTTTTACCATTTTATCTTAAGTCTATAAAACACAATAACTCAATCTTACAATATGAAGTATTTAATAAGTATTAATCTTAAAAAATATCAGTAACTTATTGATATTTTTACATTCATACTATATATAGGCTAGCATATATTACGTAATTTTTCAAGAACATATTCACTATAACAGAAGACTTTCTTATTTGCCTCTAAAACACCTGCAAATCATATAATAAGAGAATATTATAATGTTTAGTGTAATACTATACAATGTTATAAAATATAGTATAATACTAGCATACCACTGAATTAATGCTGAGGTATTCCCTTGCTTGATCAGTTAAAACACGTCCTCTTGGTGTGCGCTTTACGAAACTGACCTTGATTAAATAAGGTTCTACTGTTTCTTCAATATTGCCAACATCTTCAGATAGTGCAATAGATATGGTGTCAATTCCAACAGGTCCTGAGGTGTTAAACAAAAATCTCAGATAATCCATATCTAATTTATTTAGTCCCATTTTATCTATACCCAATTTTGATAGTGCAGAACCGGCAATTTCACAGGTAATTTTTTTATCATCTTTTACTTCAACAAAATCTCTTATTCTTCTGAGTAATCTCAAAGCAATTCTTGGAGTACCACGGGCGCGGCAGGCAATTTCCTGCACAGCATCCTTTTCGATTTCAGCACAAAGAACTCTTGCACCTCTTTTTATAATATCAACCAGTTCCTCAAAAGAATAAAACTCAAGATGCAGGGGAATACCAAAACGATCCCTCAGCGGTGCAGAAAGCAGTCCAAGCCGTGTTGTTGCCCCAATCAGTGTAAATGGTGGTAAATCTATTCTTAAAGTTCTGGTAGATGGGCCCTCACCTACTAGTATATCTAGGCAAAAATCTTCCATAGCAGTATATAAAACTTCCTCAATGCTACGATTTAATCTATGGATCTCATCGATAAATAGAACATCTTTTGCATTTAAAGTAGTGAGCACTGCAGCTAAGTCCCCAGCTTTACTAAGCAATGGACCAGAAGTTGCACGAAAGCTAACCCTTAACTCCTTAGAGACAATTTGTGCTAAAGTTGTTTTACCAAGCCCTGGAGGACCATAGAGCAATACGTGATCCAAAGCTTCAGCTCTCGTCTGTGCAGCATTTATAAACACTTTTAAATTTTGTATTAAATCTTTTTGCCCGACAAAATCATCAAGTTGCTCAGGCCTGATATTTAAATTACGTACATCTTCAGAGTATTCCTTACTACATGATATTGACTTCATATTGTTTTAAGCGCCATACGAATAATATCTTTAGTGTCCAAGTTTGGTGATTCATCTTCTATTTTTTTTATTGTATCATAAGCTTTTGTTCTTTCATATCCAAGATTGATCAAAGCTGAAAGAGCATCTTCACTAATTGAGTGAAAATGATTGTTATTTGTCTCTAATTTACTTACTTTGCCATTCAGCTCAGTAATAATTCGATTTATGAGTTTCAGGCCAAGTCCACTCACCTTAAGTACTAGTTTATCCTCATTTATAATTGCCAAAAACAGTTGCTCTGGAGTTAATTTGCTCAAAATTGACATTGCGGTTTTATAGCTGACACCGCTCACTTTAACTAATAAACGCAGACACTGCTGTTCTTCTTTACTTATAAAGCCATATAGCTGAGTAACGTTTTCTCTGCTATTTGCATAAGTGTCGATAAGTAATTTTACTCTACTTCCAATCGAACAAGCACTTAAAGTTTTGGCTGAAAGATATACTATGTAGCCAACATCATTCACATTCAGGATTATGTGATCGCTACACACCTCATCAACTATTCCTCTTAGATTTCCTATCATTTCTAGTACTTTATAAAATTCAGTTTAAATGCTCCTGAATCTTAGGTCAAGCAAACGAACATTATAGAAGTGGTTCCAGTTTCAATCATTGTAGACAGGTTTGCAGGAAATCTATTTGAATATATTATTCTGGACCAGTATGTGACTGGACCACGGAGTTACTTCAGCAGCAGAATTGCGGTCTATTAACTAAGTAATAGAAATTTCTATCTTTGGTAGAATAAAGGTAATTGTTTGCTGTTTGCGAAAATATTTGCATAATTTAAGTAACATTACTTGATAAGAATTAACTATGGAGCTTAATAAGATTGCAGCATCGATTTTACTTTCTGGATTAATAATTATGATAGTTAGTAATGTAGTTGATATGTTCTATAACCCAGAGGATTATAAAATTGAACACCAAACAATAGTAGCAGCCAGCAATGAGCCTCAGCAAAAGATTGAACAAGTGGCACTTGATATTGGGGAGCTCATGCAGAATGCTAGCTTTGAAAAAGGCAAGTCAGCAGCAAAAAAATGTATAGCTTGTCATAGTTTTGAGAAAGGTGGAATGAATAAAGTAGGGCCAAACTTATGGAACGTGGTTGGAAATAAAAAGGCCCATCTTAGCAGCTCATTCAATTACTCAAAAGCACTACTTGAAAAAGGTGGGAAATGGGAGTATGAGGAATTATTTGCTTTTTTAAAAAATCCAAAAGCCTACATAAAAGGTACACGTATGGCATTTGCAGGCATTTCCAATCCACAAGAGATTGCAGATCTAGTCAGCTATTTGCGTTCGATGAGCGATAGTCCGGTTGCCTTGCCAAAGTAGTATGAATTATTGTAAATTACTCGATGGAAATATAGCATATCGAAAGCTACAAGGAAAAAAAGCTTCTATAGTTTTCTTTGGTGGGTTTGCATCCAATATGGATGGAACTAAAGCAACTGCCGTTTACAAATTTTGCCAAGAAAATGATATAGCACTTGTGCTCTTTGATTATTTTGGCCATGGTAATTCAAGCGGTGATTTTGCTGATTATACAATAAGTGATTGGCAAAAAAATTGTGCTAAAGTGATAAGTGAATTAACTAGCAATAAACAAATAATTATAGGTTCAAGTATGGGAGGATGGCTGATGCTGCTCACTGCTCTTCAATTTCCAGAAAAAATTGCAGCATTAATCGGCATATCGTCTGCTCCTGATTTTACTGAAGATTTGATATTCAAGCAATTGTCAGGCAAGCAAAAAGAAGAACTAGGTTCTAAAGGTGTAATAGATTTTACTTCGGAGCATTGTGCATACAAAATAACTAAAAATCTGATCGAAGACGGTAGAAAGAACCTTCTTTTAAACAGAGAAGCAATAGATATAAACTGTCCTGTGCGCTTATTGCATAGCATTAATGATAAAGATGTTCCTTATCAAACTTCATTGAATTTAGCTGAAAAAATTAAGTCAACAGACGTTGAAGTACACTTAATAAAATCAGCAGAACACAACATGTCTGATAATCATTCACTGAAAATTTTATTTAAGACCATCAGAGAATTTTTGCCAGGAGAAATATATAATTGAAGTAATTCAGATGTGTTTGTAGTAAGGGCTGCAGTTATAGCTTCAACAGTAGGCACTACTCTTTATCACCTCAACATTTTCTCTTGGCAGTTCTTTAATAAATCGAGAAGTGCGCATTGGTTGCCACTGATTATTAATTTCCCTCCTATCTGCACATGAAATGACTAATCTTTCTTTGGCTCTGGTTATGCCGACATATGCAAGTCTTCTCTCTTCTTCTAAAGCTTTACCACTTTTATCTTCAAAAGATCTTTGATGAGGAAATAATCCTTCTTCCCAACCAGGTAAAAACACACACGGAAATTCAAGTCCTTTAGCTGCATGAAGAGTCATAACATATACAGTGTCATCGCTATTCATATTATCCACTTCCATCACCAGGCTAATGTGCTCCAAGAAGGTTATAGCGTTGTCAAAATTCTTCAAAGATGAAATGAGCTCTTTAACATTTTCTATTCGCGCTAAACCCGTCACTCCTTCACTCTCAAGCATTTCCATATATCCTGATTGATTTGCTACGATTTTAACGAATTCATGCAGTGGTTTTACGCTTACTATTTCTTCCCAAGCTTTAATTTTATTTAAAAAATCATTTAGTGAGAGTTTAATTCTTTCGGTTACTTGATCACTATTAACCAATATTTTTGCTGCCTGAAAAAAAGAAATTTTGTTATCCTGAGCAGTCGTGTATATTTTCTTTAGAGTTGTAGCTCCTATGCTTCTTTTGGGACGATTTACGATCCTTTCAAAAGCGAGATCATCATTATTATTTGTAACAAGCCTCAAATATGCAATTATATCCCTTATTTCTTGACGTTCGTAGAATTTTACGCCACTTATAATCCTATAGGGAATTGAATATTTTATAAAATACTCTTCGAGCACTCTAGTTTGAAAAGTCGCTCTTACGAGCACTGCAATGTCACTAAATCTGTATTTATTGAGCTTTAATATCTGTTCGCTTATGAACCTTGCTTCAGCTTTCCCGTCCCATAATTTTATTAGATTTACCTTTTCCCCTTCAATGTTTGTTGTCCACAACTTTTTTTCTAAGCGAGTCTTATTGTGATTGATAACATATGATGCAGTTGCAAGTATGTGGGATGTTGACCTGTAGTTACACTCCAGTTTAACGGTTTTTGCATTTTTAAAATCATCGGAAAATTTCAAAATATTTTCAACTTCTGCACCACGCCAACTGTATATCGATTGATCGTCATCTCCTACACAACAAATATTTGAGTGCTCTTTTGCAAGGTATTTTAGCCAAAGATATTGTATTGCATTTGTATCTTGATATTCATCTACCATGATATATTTAAACTTGTTTTGGTAGTAGGATAGAACCTCGGTCTTTTGATTAAAGAGTTGTATGTTATATAGCAATAAGTCACCAAAATCGACAGAGTTAAGGAATTTTAACCTTTCCTGATACTGGTGATAGACTTTGAGTGCAGTTACGTACACTGGCCTAAATGATTGAACGTCTTCCACTTCGAATGGCAGTAAACACTTCTCTTTCCATTGCTGAATAATATTCATAATGGTCTTACATTTTTCTGATAGGTAATCAGGGCTGATTTCATTCATGATGTTTTTTATTACCTGTAATTGGTCATCCACACCAATAATTGTAAAATTGGAATTTAGCCCCACGACTTCAGCATGATGACGTAGAATTTTTGCTGCAATTGCATGGAAAGTGCCAAGCCATGGTATGTTTGTGCCCGTGAGTTCAAGCACTCTTGATATCATTTCATTTGCTGCTTTGTTCGTGAATGTAACTGCTAATATTTCATCAGAATAAGCGTGACCGTTTCTAATTATGTGCGCTATTCTTGAAGTAATCGTTCTTGTTTTTCCCGTTCCTGCCCCTGCCAGTATCAAAATTGGCCCATTTAAGTTAGTTACAGCTAATTGTTGCTCTGGATTTAACAGTGAGAGATAATCGTTCATTGAAGCCCTATAGACTATAACTTCGTAAAGTTAAACCTATGATCCAAATATTGTAAAGATTTTATTGAATAGAACAGTTTAAAGAATGCTTCACTCAAGTACTACATATTTAAACGTAGGTTTTTTATCTATCTTGTTTTAGTAGCTTCAGGTGTATGTCGAGTAACAACAACTTGATTTGAGGTATTGGCTACTAGAGCTTCTGCTTGTTGGGTGGATAGGTGGAGTTTTGAATGGCTTAGGCTTACGATTCAGTTCCTTCATCTCTATTTCCTCAGCTTTAACAGGAAGTTTTTCTGGAACATAGAAGTTATGCATTTCAGGTCGTTCAGTGAGATTTTCATATGTTTCTTTCAACCAAGCTCCGATATCATATATAAACTCATATGCTTCTTCTTTAAATTCTCTCCATGATCTACCTAAACTGGCTAGTGTGTTATTGAAGTAAATTGTCACATGATCTCTTGTGGTGTATTGATAACTTTTGCCATCTAACTTGCCACTTTGCTTATCACAAGTTTTGAAGTAACCAAATATGTTATACATTTTGAGCTATGACTAACTATTAACATGCATATATTATACATTAATAAATTAAAATTATCAAGAGTGTTTGTGTGACTGAGGAAATGCTCTATATAATAATTTAAAATGGAGCTGAAGCTTGTAGTACAATGTTTTCAAACGTTTAATATAATATTGACTTTACAGCAATAATTACTTTAAGTTAGTAGCTATTGTTGCAGTTAAAGTATCAATGCCTTTTTTCTTTTATTCTTTTGCAATTCTAAGCATCTTATCTGCTGTTTGTGTAATTAGCGTAAGGAATCCTGTGCATGCAGTGTTATTTTTAATTTTCACTTTCGTTAACTCTGCAGTGCTTTTTATTCTCCTTGGAGCTGAATTCATTGCTATGATGGTGCTGATAGTATACATCGGTGCAGTTGCAGTGTTATTCCTCTTTGTAGTTATGATGCTCGATATTGACTACATAAGATTGCATCAGGGTTTTGCAAAGCATTTCACTCTTGGTGCTATATTATGTGTTGTGTTTTTTCTAATCATCAGCTTTGTAATTCGCAGTTCAGAACCGAATATAAGCAATGTTATAAACTATAATAACAATAACGTGAAAGCTATCGGTAATTTGCTCTACACTGACTACATGTACGCTTTTCATCTTTCTGGTATTCTGCTGCTTGTTGCAATTGTTGGTGCAATTGCTCTTACTTTGCAGGAAAAGAAAAAAGGAGTTAGAAAACAGAACGTGTTAAAGCAATTGACACAATCTTCATCTGTAAAATTGATTAAGGCTAAATTTGGAAAAGGAGTGGAATGGAAATAGGATTAAATCACTTTTTGATAATTGCTGCTGTTTTGTTCACTATTGGCGTGTGTGGTATTTTCATCAACCGTAAGAGCATAATCAACATACTGTTATCAATAGAAATATTATTGCTGGCGATTAACATCAATCTAGTTGCTTTTTCTGCCTTTATGAATGATATAGTTGGGCAAATTTTTGTGATGTTTGTGTTGACTGTTGCGGCAGCAGAGTCAGGAGTTGGGCTTGCAATATTGGTTGTATATTATAGAAGTCGTGGCAATATAGATGTTGAACAAGCGAACTTAATGAAAGAATGAAAGTATGATGGATATACTGAAATTAATAGTATTTTTGCCACTCTTTGGTTCGCTATTTGCAGCACTTTTTAGAAAAAGTCAGTTAGTTACAACGGCAGGAATTGGAATATCTGCAGTTTTATCTTGGTATGTTTTTCTCACCTTCTCTGAAAATTATCACTTGAGTTTATTTCCTCTATTTTCATTAAGTGTATTAAAAGTAAATTGGGCAATTAGTGTGGATGCTCTCTCATCCTTAATGCTTATTGTCATTACCACCGTTTCACTAGTAGTCCACCTCTATTCTATCGGTTATATGGAGCATGACAAAGGGAAGTCGAGGTTTTTTTCTTACCTATCGCTATTTACGTTTTGCATGATTGTGCTGGTTGTAAGCGATAATTTCGTGCAGCTTTTTTTTGGCTGGGAAGGGGTTGGCCTGTGTTCTTATTTACTCATAGGATTTTGGTTCCAAAAATATTCTGCAAATAATGCAGCAATTAAAGCATTTGTTGTGAATAGGGTAGGAGACTTTGCACTATTGATTGGGATCTTTCTCATTTATTATACATTTCACTCTTTGAAATTTACTGAAGTTTTTGACACAGCTGATCTTCTTGGCGCGCAGAACATTAGAGCATTCTGCTGTGAATTCAAAGTAACTCATATAATATGCATATTACTTTTTATTGGCTGTATGGGTAAATCTGCACAGCTTGGTTTACATGTTTGGTTGCCAGATGCAATGGAAGGGCCAACCCCTGTTTCTGCACTCATTCACGCAGCAACGATGGTAACAGCAGGTATATTTTTAGTAGCAAAATGTTCTCCATTATTTGAGCTATCAAATGTGGCACGAGAATTAATAGTTATTGTTGGGGCACTTACTGCTTTCTTTGCAGCTACGGTTGCGATTACTCAGAACGATATAAAAAAAATAATTGCTTATTCAACCTGCAGTCAACTTGGTTATATGTTCATGGCATGTGGGCTTTCTGCTTACAATGTTGCTATTTTTCATTTAATGACACACGCTTTTTTTAAAGCTCTACTATTTCTTGGTGCTGGCAATGTGATTCATGCAATGCATCATGAGCAAAACATTCAGAAAATGGGAAATTGCTGGAAGAAAATCCCTTGCACTTATACTCTCATGTGGATTGGATCTCTTGCGCTTTCTGGAATATTTCCATTTGCAGGTTTTTACTCAAAGGATTTGATAATTGAACATGCTTATAGCACGGATAGCTTTGCTTTTGTAATAAGCTTAGTTGTTGCATTCTTCACAGCGTTTTACTCTTGGAGGTTATTGCTTCTTGTGTTCCACAGCCAAAAACAAAGTAAAATTAATATACATGAGGCACCAAAGATTATGCTTATACCATTACTGATACTCGCTTTTGGATCAGTATTTTCTGGAATATGGGGAGCAAATATTTTGAACATAACTAGTAATGCGTTTTGGAAATCAAGTTTAGTGATGATTGATGAGCATGGAGTTCATAATTTCTTTATAAAACTACTGCCAACCTTAGCAAGCCTAAGTGGAATAGCACTTGCGTACCTAATTTACCAATATCAAGTAATTAGGCAAATTAAGAGTAAATTTTTACTTAAGTTTTTGCAGAATAAATGGTACTTTGATGAGGTGTATGAGTTTGTTATAATTGCACCGATAAGGTTTATATCTAGGCTTCTATGGAAGTTTGATGTTAAGGCTATTGATTCATTTGGACCAAATGGTGTTGTAAGGTTGGTTAATGAATGTTCAAAAAGTTCTATAAAGTTACAAACTGGTTATATATTTGATTATGCATTTATTATGTTTGTTACTTTAATAATCGGTGCTTTATATATTATTGGAATTAAATAGAAGGTGTTGTTACTTAGTATATTCTTGCTTCCACTGATAGGAGCGTTGATTTTATCCTCGATCAGGATTAATCATCAATCTATACACTTAAGATTCCTTGCCCTATTTTTTGCTGTACTTCCATTTTTGCTTAGCATTGTAGCTTGTATAGAATTTGATTATAACGATGCGGACTTTCAGTTTGTCAGCTATCCAGTAAGAGATATTGGAATAGGGGTGGATGGAATATCGTTGCTTTTCCTTCTGCTTACAACTTTCTTGTTTGTTATTTGTATGCTCTATAATTGCAAAATGAGTTATACGACCCTAAAAGCCTATATGGCATTATTTCTACTGCTTGAGAGTTTTGTAGTCGGTTTTTTCCTTTCACTGAATGCTATAAGCTTTTATGTGTTTTTTGAAGCTGTCTTAATACCAATGTTCTTGATTATTGGCATTTGGGGAGGGAAGCAAAGGATATATGCGACGTTTAAGTTATTTCTTTATACATTAACTGGCTCATTATTATTTCTACTGGGGTTAGTATACATCTATAGTGTTTTTGGAACGTTTAGTATACAAAAATTAGCTACATTAGTGCCAAGCCTTGATCTTGAAGTGCAGTCATTGCTGTGGATTGCATTTTTTATTTCTTTTGCAATAAAAGTACCGATGTTTCCATTTCACACTTGGCTTCCTGATGCACATGTGCAATCACCAACTTCTGGATCTGTGATTTTAGCTGGCTTGCTTATTAAAATGGGGGGATATGGATTTTTAAGATTTTCTATTCCAATGCTTCCTCAGGCAAGTTTGTATTTTTCAAATTTCGTTGTTGTGCTGAGCATTATTGCGGTGATATATGCTTCTCTAGTTGCGTTTGCTCAAGATGATATAAAGAAGTTAATAGCTTATTCTTCAATAGCACATATGGGGATCGTTACCGCTGGCCTCTTTTCATTTTGTGAGGAAGGAGTACTGGGTAGCATATTTCAAATGATTAGTCATGGCCTTATTTCTGCTGCTTTATTTTTGTGTGTTGGAATGCTATATACTCGAACTGGTACTTTGGAGATTGCAAAATATTTTGGCATAGTAAACACAATGCCAAAATTTGGTTTTATGTTCATTTTATTTTCAATGGCTTCAATAGGGCTACCTGGAACATCTGGGTTCGCAGGTGAGTTTTTGGCTATGGTTGGAATGTTTAAGAGCATAGGGTTTTTTACAGGATTTATCGCACTTGGCACTATTTTAAGCGCAGTTTATATGCTGAATTTATGTAAGCAAATAATATGGGGGGTTAGCTATTCTAAATTATTAAATAATCGCTTGGATAGCATAGAATTTTCTGTCTTAATTCTGCTTGCAGTGTTTGTTATTTTGCTTGGATTCTACCCAACCCTTGCACTGAATTATTTGAAGCCATGTATGGCAAATTTGTTAGTCAAATATAATGCGCTATGAATTATATACAGATATTGCCGGAAACGTTCTCTATTATCTCCTCGTTAGTGTTGCTACTGCTTGGAATTATATTTAACCGCCGAACTATCAACTTATTAGCACTTGGCTGCACAGTGGTAACTTTGATTATTTTAATTATTTCGGCAGAAAACAATGAAATTTTTCTCTTTAATTCGTTGTTAAAACTCAATTTATACATCAGGTCAGCCCAAGGGTTAATTCTCAGCACAGGAATTTTAATACTTTTGATGCTGAATTTATCAAAATATGACTATAAATATGAATTTTCAATACTGATTCTTTTTGCGCTATTTGGCATGATAACTTTGGTTTCAGCAAATAGTCTGATTTCTTTTTATTTAGCTTTTGAGTTGATGAGTATATCTTTGTATGTTCTTGCGAGCTTTAATAAAGATTCAGCTTATTCATGTGAAGCAGGAGTGAAATATTTTACACTTAGTGCACTATCTTCCTGCATTATGCTATATGGAATGTCGCTGCTTTATGGATATACAGGACAAGTCAATTTCTCTGAGCTCGGTTCATTCTTGCAAAACCATCAGATAACTTATGGAATAGTTTTTGGGTTAGTTTTTATCCTTATTGGTTTGTGTTTCAAGCTTGCTATTGCTCCTTTTCATATGTGGGCTCCAGATGTCTATCAAGGTGCACCTACCATAGTAACTGCGTTTTTTTCTACGGCCCCAAAAGCTGCACTTGTAACATTTTTAATTCGATTGATGAATGAAGAGTTAGTAAATGTAAAAAGTTATGTTCAGCCTATTTTCTTATACGTTTCAGCATTGTCTGTGCTTATCTCAGCTTTTGGGGCCTTGCGTCAGCAAAACTTAAAAAGGCTGTTTGCTTACAGTTCAATTGGTCACATTGGTTTTATATTTGCTTCACTTTCTATTTTTACACAAGCAGGAACAGATAGTGCCTTAATGTATTTGGTGATATATATCATCACAAGCATAGGGCTATTCTCATATCTCGTACAAATTGACGATGATGATTGTGATATTGCAAATTTATCTGGTATAGGAAAAAAGCAACCAATTTTAGCATTCCATCTTTCTATACTATTACTCTCGATGTCGGGAATACCTCCACTTGCAGGTTTTATCGCTAAATTTTTTATATTCAAAAGTTTAATAAATTCTGGCTTTATCAGCCTGTCTTTGATTCTTGTAACAGCGAGTGTGATATCATGCTACTATTATTTAAATATCATGAAAGTTATGTATTTTGATAAAGCTAGTGGTAATAAGGTTGCTTATTCTAAGGGTCTATTCATTATCACTTCAGTGGCTTCACTTATCAATCTCGTTCTTTTCTTGTACGCAGAAGATCTTTACTCATTGATTAATTCATTGACAAATTAACAATTTAGTGTTTATAATTAGTGATTAATTAATATTTTGTGGTGAAAAATGAGTAAAAGAAAAACTGTTTTGAAATTTTCAATTGCCGCTCTCTTGCTAGGAGGATCGAGCACTGTAACTGTTTTATATTTTCCTTATGTTGCTTTAGCAATTAAATTTGGTATTGTAATCTCTACAGCTCCTCTGGCAATTTTTGCCATTTCTGTAGTTGCTGCATTAGTTTCAGTAATTACATTAGCAGCATTTACTATTTCCGCCATACGCAGTAAGGGTAAATCTAATAAGGTTAGTAGCGAACCAAGAAGTAAAAATGAAGAAGAAGGAGAAAGTCTAGTACAAGAAAAAGAGCAAGCTGTGCCTATTCTTACGCCACCGTTGCTTTCGCAAGAGCCTGAAAAGTCGGTTATTCCTATTCCACAACAACCACCAGTTGATGATCCAGTGAAAGAAACAGAAACACCGCAACCTGAAAACGTTATGGTTAAAGGTGCTGATCAGCAAGCTAACCAAACAGAGGAATCGTTGCCATCATATCCAGAAACTAACTCGCCTCTGAATAGCATGAATCAATTTGAATCATTTCCTAGCTTGCCATCGATAATCATGGGTGCGCACAACAATTTGGAAGATGGTAGTAATTCCATTAAAAATTATCAAGAAAATATGTCACTTCCACCGAATCTGCCAGAGCAATCTCTAACTTCACAGCAACTTTCCCTAGCGCTTAGAGCTATATTAGATGATTCGAATTCGCTCTTGAAATTTAAGGCTGCATTTGAGGAATTTCAAAAAACAAGACAGAATAATTTACGTAGATCCAAATCACTTCCAAATCTGAATGTGATATTACCGATGAGTTTAAGTGAGGTGAAATCGAAGTGGAGAGAAACACAAGCTAGGTGGAGAGAAACACAAGCTAGTATGACAGATAGTTATATTTCTTGGGGCAGTGACTTTGAGAGCTCAATACAAGAACCAGATAGGCTACAAGCAAGTTTAGGAAGTGACAATCCATCAGTGCAGTCTTTTCAACCAAAGAAGGAGCTTTTATATGATGTAAATAAAAAAATTTTTGATAGCGTTGATTATGAAGTAAATTATACTAGACTTTCTGAGAATGCAGGGGAAGCTCCTAATTACGAACGGGAATTTCCACTTACTGAAACAAATGTTAACAGCGGTCCTGAAGCAATGCCCTATGACGTAAATGAAAATAGGGCTTCATATAGCAGTATGCAATCACCTGTATTATCAAGTTCTGCTAGCCGTGGCAACAGTTTTTCTGGATAAGAGAGTTTTTTGATACAATTAAGAAAATGATCCCTGAAACATTTGAGGGCTTTCATATTCATCATTACAAAGAAGTTTCAAGCACTAACGAAGAAGCGTTAGATTTAATTGATAAAGGAATATCAAATGAAACTGTCATTATTGCTGATAAACAAACAGAAGGTAGGGGACGCACTGGAAAAAGCTGGATTTCTCCAGAGGGTAATCTCTATGCGAGTTTGATAATTAACCAAGAAAAGGATGTCAGCAAATTGACAGAATTGACTTTTGTGACTGCTCTTGCTGTTGGAAATACTTTATTATCGTTAAATTTCTTGAATAATCAAACCCACTGCGGTGTCATTCCAATGCGTGACACTGGAATCCATACTTTTTCTTCTGGATCCCAGTGTCAAAGCACTGGGATGACAAGAGATCAATTCATAAACGATCTCAATCTTCAACATAAATGGCCAAATGACATTCTAATCGATGGCAAGAAAATAAGCGGAATATTGCTTGAAAAAAAATCCAATTCAAATTGGCTCATTATAGGAATTGGAATTAATGTCAATCATGCGCCACTTCCAGGCACAACGTGCATTAGCAATTACGGTGAATCTGTGTCTAACATGGATCTATTAAAGGAATTAATAATAAATTTTAATAAGCTAAGAAAGCAATGGCTATTTGATGGGTTTTATGCTATAAGAGAAATGTGGTTAAAAAAAGCATTCAAAATGAATGAGCAAATCAGTGTAAAGTTAGCTGACAAATTGTATGAAGGAATTTTTGCTGATATAGATAAAAGTGGTAAATTGGTGTTGCAGCAAAAGGATGGAAGCTTAATTTATTTTGATGCAGGTGAGTTATTTATTGGCAGTGCATTATGAATACATATGTAATTTTTGCTTACCTTATTAGTTTCATACTGATTGGTGGAAATTTGATTTTTACCGTTTCTTGCTATACTAAAAGTAAAAAAATTCTAGAAAGCCTGAAAGATAATAATGAAGAAGAAACATAAGCGATTACTTATAACTTCAGGAATTTTCTGCTTTTTAAGTTGTGCAGTTTTTTTTATTTTAACAACGCTCAAAGAAAATATCTCATTTTTCTATACAGTAAGTGAAGCCATAGTCTTGCCAAATAATCAAAAGCCAATCCGTGTTGGTGGAATGGTTGTTGAAAAGAGCGTGATACGGAGAGAAAGTGAAGTAGTTTTTCAGATGACAGATTTTAACAAAAGCGTTGTGGTGAAATATCAGGGAATACTTCCACCAATGTTTTCAGAAAAAAGTGGTGTTGTTGTGCAAGGTAAAATGTTTGATAATAGTACTTTTCTTGCAGATACGGTGTTTGCAAAACATGATGAGAACTATAAGCCGAAAGTCCTAAAATAGATTTCCTAATTCAGTTGTATTGAAATGGTATGTGAAAGAAAGCAACAGCCTGCTAGCAAGCTGTTACTTTCCTAACTACCACAATATATCAGAGTGAGCTGGTGCTTCCCATTCTACGTTATTATGGTCAATTATTGCTGCTTTTAATCCTTCAACTTCGCCCCTTAGGTGATCAAGTTCTTCTGCCCATGTTCTATATTCTTTATTATTATCAATAAATCCATCCTGCTGAATTAACTTATTCAAATGAGATAAACCATTAGCCAATGCTTTACTCATATCAAGAGACTCTTCTCGAAGTTGTAATATGTTGTTCACAAGTGAGGCATTTAAGTCAACAACAAACTTCTTATTTAAATCGCAGACTAACTTATCCATAACTTGATAGACGTAATGAATTGTTGCAATTTTATTTGCGATGTCCTCAAAGTTTGTGGGCTTAACTTCAACTTCTATATTGTCTATTTTTTTAAAGTTGAAAGCGCTCATTTGGTTTATTGCTTCAAAGTTATTTTCGCTTTCTTGTTTACTATTATTCATGCTAACTCCTATAAAATTAACTCAGCTACACTGGAATGGTATGTGAAAAAAGTAATAGCCCAGTGGGCTATTACTTGCTCATTTGGTGTATGTTATCTAAAATCATCTCGAGATTACGTCTTTGTATCTATAGTATATCTTCTGCCTGTGTTGGCGAGAAGTATGGCATATCTTCCTGAATTTTAGTGATGCTATTCGTTATTTCTTTTGTTTTCTCACCTATACTATCTATAATTCTTGATAATGGGTTTATTATATCATTTTCAATACTAGAACTTATACTGTCATTGTATTTGTTGATATTGTTTACCAGGTTATCATAAAAAACTTTAAATCTAACAACATTTACCATCATTTTTTCATCAATTTCTTCAGTATTGATATCTTTGGTGAGATCAACCACTTTTTGTGCTCTATCCTTAAATTCCGGAATTTTCGGTTTGTCGAATATAGGTTTGACAAAATTAGGTTTTTGAAGTTGTTGTATTTCTTCAGTCATACGGTCTCCTATAAAAAGTTAAAAAGTAAAAATTTTAATTATGCAAGTATTGACGAATCATAAGGATATATATCGCCATCTTCTGCTGTAAGAATTAGGTCATGTGCAGAATATGGCATATCGTCCTTGATTTGCTTGAGCATCTCCTGGATTTCCTTCTTGTTTTCATCTTGTTTCTCAAGATTCTCCTTGAATGCATCAAGAATAACTTTAACCTGATCTTTATTACCAATATTACCAATCACATCTTTTACTTTCTCATAAGGCAGTTTGTGAATAATATCTTTAAGCTCTTTTGCATCTACGTTATCCAAAAGTTCTTTAAACTGCTCACGAGACATATTATGAGCAAAAGCTTGAAGTTTTTCTGGGTTATTAGCTAAAGACTTAATAACCATCTGAATTTTATTAGGATCAGTTAAATCTCGAGCTACTATTGCAAGTTTCTTGTGGTCTAGCTTATTAATTAAATCATGTAATGTATCTTCTTCTAAAGTTTTTACTAAGATTGGAAGTTTATTTTTCAACGCTTCGTCCAAAATAGTGTTTATCATTTTCTCATTTGCATTTTTTATTAGTTCTACAAACTGGTCATCACTCATTGTCTCGATCGCCATCTCGAACTGATCCATTTTAAGGTGAGGGAAAATTTGTTTTACTTGATCTAGGTTAAAGTCTTTTACTAAGTTCTTAACCTGATTCTCATTTAATAAGGGGACTATTATTCCTAACTTTTTTGAATCCAATGTGTGAGTAAGGGCTTGTAATTGATGATTGGTTAAATGATCCACTAAAGCTAGAAATTGTCCATCTGTTAAGTTCTCTGCTAAAACCTGTAGTTGTTTATTTGTTAAGCTCTTTGCTAAAATCTGTAATTTTTCATTATTAAGAATATCGGTAAGAGTCTCTAACTGATTTCCTGTTAAGTTCTTAAAAAAAGTTTTGGCGAACTCATTCGATATTAGTAAACTCTTCGGTATCTTTAATGATGTTATATCTTCTATCACCTTTGCTGTATCATGGTGTGGCATACTGTATTGTAATATCTTGTTGTCAGGTGAATCGATTATGTTTCCTTCCTTATCTGAAAAATAATATTTATCGCCACTAAGATCTGATTCCTCCCATGTTAAATATTTGTACTTCAATTCTTCACCTACAAAATCATGATAACCAGTTTTATCTCTTATGCCCCAATTTAATGATAGTTTAACTAATCTATCATTGTCATATGCAAATGAATTACTGTTCTCATAATAACCAGGTTGATTATCTCGAATATATCTGTTTTGTTTTTCTTCTACGCAATACATTCCGAATCTATCAAGAAAATCGCTACAGAATTTTATAGATAATTCTAGCGTATCGTCTTCTTCGCTTAGCGATATAAGCTTGACTTTTTTCATAGATTGAGGATCTTCAATGTTAGAATACGTTTCATATCCACTAGATCCGCATGAAAATTGCTGTCCAGGTACCATCTTAAAGACATGTTTTTTTCCAATCATAAGTATTATCTAATAAATTTAATTATAGCTATTCTAGCATTTACTGATTAATTTATAATTAAATTAGCATGTATTGGAGTCATAATAACAAATATCACTAGAGAATTAGTATAAAACCCCGATAGAATAAATAGGCTGGCTTTATGGTATGTTGAAACCTATATTGGTGGAGGCAAGCGTACTTTTCGAACTCACTCTCTCGAATATTATACAAAATGAGTAAAGTGAGTAAATAAAAGAATTTAATTTGTACTTAATGACATCTCAATTCAACCACTATGGATTAAAATCCAAAGATTGAAAGAGAGCGTAGAATGCTAACTTTCGACTTACCAAATTTATCTTCTTTTTTAGAGTGATTTTCAATATGATTTTTTATCATTACAAAGTAGCCTACTAACCATAACTCAGTATCTTTTTCTCAGCTCTGGAAAGTTTTGCTGGAACTTTTTCCTTTTATTAACTGCACTAACTTACTAATACTTAAGTATGGGGGTACAGAAACGTATACATGTTGACGTAACTCTACCTCTGATAATTTCTACTTCCACATACTTCTTGTACAACTTCTTTAGTTTTCTGACCAATATCTCCAACTCATACTGGATATCGATATTTTGTTATCCACACTATGTGATATATATACAGAGTGACTGCTTTTTCTATAATATTCCACATTCTTTCAAATTTTTCACCTTAAAATTATATTCTTGAAAGGATGGTCCAGGGTTTTTCTCCCAAATTTGGGAGAATAAAGAAAAATTGAGATGATTTACAGCAAAAACGAAATTAGAACAAAGCCCTTCTACAAGGAAGCTCAAAAACTTCAACAAAATACCATAATATTCAAAAATCCTTTGTTTTTCTGATGTATCTAATTACTATATAAAAGCTTTAGGTAAGATAGGGGGTGTGTATGCTGAGGACACAACATCGAGTAAGTAATCTAAAAAAAGAGATTAATTCAGAAATCATTGATCGGTTGAAAGAGCAGCTGAATAAGCAACAAAACAGTAAATCTTTTCAATTTAAAAATAGAATAAGACGTCAATATAATCCTGATGATACTAACATTGCTAAATTGTTTCTGGCGATACGTGAGCATAGAACGGATAATCCTCAGCTAAATAAGATTAGTGAAATTGAAGGGTTACTTACTCAAGTACAAAATATTAATGATATTGATCTCAATGATGGTGGTAATACACCACTACATGTTGCTGTAAGCAAAAATCATCAAGACATTGTTGAACTTCTTTTGAATGTGTCTGGTATAGACCCAAATATTAAAAATAATCAAGGTAAAACTCCACTAGATATTGCTAAGCAACAAAATAAGGGAGAGATTATTAGGACTCTAGAAGAACATTTAAAAAAATTTTCTGATCAAGTAAAAAGACTTTCTGCACAGGAGGAGGAAGTACATGAAAAGCTAAGAAAGTTTGTTGAAGATTTTGTTTTTATTTATGAACGCTCTTTATCAGAGTACTATGAGAGACTAGAAAATCAAAGAGGAAAGCAAGGTAAATGGGCTGATTTTGTTAATATGATAATATATATAGGAAAAGGTGGAACAGAACAAGGAGAAGCGGAATCAAAAGTAATTCCTCTTATTGGAATTAACATTCTTCGAGCAACAATATCCAGCATTGGTAGTAGTTATAATAGAGCAGAGCTTAAAAAGCTGATAGATCAATTGTATATATTTAAAAAGGATCCAATCAAAGTCAGGGAAGAGTTAGTAAAATCTGGTATTGAGATTTTTCAAAGTTTTGAGAGCCAATTTATACAAGTAACAGCAGAAGGAAGTTGGCAGAGAGCAATGACAAAATTAGCAGAAGATGCTGTGAGTAGAGTGGTTGATTACTATAGAAAAAATACTGAAAAAGAGCTTTGTGCTTCCTCAATTACTGAGGGTATTATTTTTGGAGAATCAAAAAGATATAAACAAACCTACACTGGTGTTCCTCATATTAAGCTAGGACATACTTTAGAAAGTAAAAACTCGAATTCATGGAATACTGCAGAACTATTTGATAAAGCGGGATTAGTAACAATAAAGAGTGATGGTAGTGCTGATAAATACTATAGGAGAATAGATGGAAAGAGTGATACTAGCAAATATGGCTATCGTCTTCTTTTTAAATGGGAATTGGAAAGTAAAATAAAAAAATTCGCTAGAGAATACATTGAAGAAAATCCTTCTAGGGAGGAGTATAGGTATATTTTAAAGTTAGATGAGGGAAAATGGAAAGATGAATTATTGGATGAGCTTAATAAGCAAGATCCGAAGTTAGTCGAAGAGAGGTTACTAAGCAAATTCAAAGGAGAAATGGAACAGGAAGCTGAAAAAAACTTCAATGAATTAGAGGATTATATAGGTAAGAATTTTAATGAGTTATCAGGTTACATAGAAAGTAATCAAAATGAGATTAAGGGAGTCTTTGATGAATTAATGAGTCAATATCAGGAAGCCAGTAGGCAACGTCACAAGATAGCAGATTCTATTGTAGAAGGAAGGAAAGAAAGTGAAAAAAGTTTCGAGAAAATAGATAAAAAGCTTGATAAGATATATGATGCAGTTGTAGCAAGAGAGCCTATTTGGTTTAATGTGAAAAAGCCAGTAATTTTGTTTGCTGGAAGAAGGGAAGAGTTAATTGACCTACATAATAAGATACAACGTAGTTCAGAAAAAGTAACAGTAATATCACAAATAACCTCAATTAGCGGTTTAGGAGGAATAGGAAAAACTGAGTTAGCTAGACAATATGTTCAAGAATATAGTAAAGATTGTTATGACAATGTTATATGGATCAATGCTGAAAGTGAGATAGCTCTTGTTGAATCATTTACTCGATTAGCGAAGAATAAACTAAGAATTGATATAAAAGATGAGAATGGAAAAGAAAAGGATATAAAAGCTCTCATAGAAGAGGTTTATGAATTTTTCAGTAATAGTAAAAGCTTGTTTATTTTTGATGATGCCGAGAAAAGTAATTATTTGAATAAGTTTTTACCAATTCATGATTCATTACCGGGTGGTAATGGACCTTATATTTTAATTACTTCTCGTAATCGAGAGTGGGAAAGGGGGATAGAAGTTATTAATCTAAACGAATTAAAGTCAGAAGAAGCGATAGAATTTGTAAAAAAGGGCTTTAGTATAGAAGATGAATCTCAAAATGAAAAGATAAAAGCTTTGGTAGAGAAATTACAACACTTTCCTTTAGCTACACAGCAAGCAATATCATATATTGAAGATCAAAGAGTTACTAGAAAATTTGATATAGATGATTACCTAAAGGAATATGAGAAAAAAGCGAAAGATTTGCTTAATTATGAAGGATTTAGAGGAATTGATAATAACTATGCAAAAACAACTTTCACAACTTGGAAGATTACAACCGATAAGATAGCAAGCAATGAAAAGCATGGAAATTTAGCTTTAAGGATTCTTGATGTTATCTCTTATCTTGCACCTGACAATATTAGTAGAGAATTCTTTTTAGATTTGACAGGAAATAATGAAGAGGAATTAAGGTCTGCTGTTCGTTTACTTATAAAATATTCTATGGTTAATGGTGAACAAGAGCAAGGTGTGTTGAGTATTCATAAATTAGTTCAAGAAGTGACAAAAATAGCGTTAGAAGAAGAGGGTAAAAGCGAAGAAGTTATGAAAGAGACTTTCGAGCTACTCAGAGCAAGTTTTCCTTATGGTAGTGATAAATTAGAAGACTATTTAAAAAAACGAGAATTATTACCGCACTTAGAGGCATTTTTATCACGTATAGATAGTTGGTTAAAAAAGAACCCTCAAGATAAAGAAAAAATAGAAAAGGATTATCTTGAAAATTTGTTGACATGGATGAGTGATGGGTATTTTAATTTGGGTAATCCCAAAAGAGAAAAGGAGTTGCTAGAAAGGGTTTTGCCTATTTTAGAAAAGCATTACGGAGAAGATCATTTTGAAGTATTTAAAAGACTAGTAAATCTAAGCAACAGTTATCTAGTTTTAGGTGATTACCAAAGAGCAAAAGATTTGCTAGAAAGAGCTTTAAAAATTGAAAAGCAAGATTATGAAGAAGAGCGTTTTCAATTAGTTAGAACACTGGTAAATCTGAGTATCAGCTATCGAGCTTTAGATGATTATCAGACAGCGAAAGAGTTACTAGAAAGGGCCTTTCCCATTTTAGAGAATCATTATCGGGAGGATCGTTCTTCATTAGCTCAAGTACTAATAAACCTGAGTATTGCTTATGGATCTTTAGGTGATTATGAAAGAGCGAAAAAGTCAATAGAAAGAGTATTCTCTATTTTAGGTGACAATTATGAAGAAGAGCACTTTGAGTCAGCTAAAATGTTAGTAAATCTTAGTATTGCTTGTAGAGGTTTTGGTGATTATCAGACAGCAAAAGAGTTACTAGAAAGGGCACTACCTATTTTAGAAAATTATTATGGAGAAGATCATTTTCAGGTAGCTATAGCTAAAACAAATCAAGGTATCACTTATATAGCTTTAGATGATTATGGAAGAGCAGAAGAGTTGCTAGAAAGAGCTTTGCCTATTTTAGAGAATCATTATGGAGAAAATCATGTTGAAGTAGCTAAAATATTAGTAAATTTA
Source organism: Wolbachia endosymbiont (group B) of Ablattaria laevigata (assembly GCF_964277395.1). Taxonomy (NCBI): domain Bacteria; kingdom Pseudomonadati; phylum Pseudomonadota; class Alphaproteobacteria; order Rickettsiales; family Anaplasmataceae; genus Wolbachia; species Wolbachia endosymbiont (group B) of Ablattaria laevigata. Next base: position 1,068,615 of record NZ_OZ195519.1, on the reverse strand, counting down.
AGTACCATCTATAGATACTTTGATGATTATCAAGGAGCAAAAGAGTTGCTAGAGAGCGCTTTACCTATTTTAGAGAAGCACTATGGGGAAGAGCATTTTGAAATAGGTATGATTCTGGAAAGTTTAGGCACTGATTATATAGCCTTAGGTGATAATCAGGAAGCAAAAGAGGTGCTAGAAAGAGCTTTATCTATTTTAGAGAAATATCATGAAAGAGATCATGTTGAAGTAAGTAAAATATTAGTAAATTTGAGTATCGCCTATAGAGGTTTAGGTGATACTCAGGGAGTAAAAAAGTTGCTAGAAAGGGCTTTACCTATTTTAGAGAAGCATTATGGAGAAAATCATTTTGCAGTAGCTATAGCCTTAGAAGATTTAGCTATTGCCGATGGAGCTTTAGGTAATGTTCAGAGAGCAAAAGATTTACTAGAAAGGGCTTCTGCAATATATCAAAGGAGTAAAGTTGAAGAATGTTTGCCGAGTACGAGTTCAGTAAGGAACAGAAGAAAAGCGAAGATTGGGGAGTGTAAACTGTCTTGGGAAGACGTAGATGAATTCAATACAGAAAAAGATGAGAAAAGAGATTTTAGTAAAATTAAAATAGATAGTAAAAAGTTTATTGACTATATAAAAGATATACCAGAAGAAAAACGTTCTCAGCTAATTGAGCTAGCAGATAAAGTGCAAGTTAAGGGTAGGTTTAGCAATTTGGTCAATAAGCTTACCAGTAATCAGAAGGTCATGAATCATTTAAATAGAGTAAAGAAAATCTCTAGCATAACTATGCATGGAATGATAGCTAAAAATATTTTAGCTGACTTTTTAACCGGAGATTATCAGGGTGTAGCAATTAATGTTGGCTTTATTGCCGGTGGTCAAGGATTTGCTAAAGTTGCTGAAGTTGCATCTCATAAAGGATTAAATTTGCTCTCAGAAGAAAAGGTACTACTTGGTAGGTCTTTAAGAGTTGCATCACCTTTTCTTGCTCGAGGTACTTCTGCCTTTATTATTTATGATTTAGTAAATCAGGTAAAAGCATTTAAAAATGGTACAGAAGGAGCATTGGTTGGCGTAGTAGGAGATAGCATTTACCTGGGAGTTGACGCTGCAGAGATTGGTATTGAAGTTGCTGAAGGTTTTGAAGTATTAGAAGGAGTTTCATCTATTACTGGACCTATTGGAGCAGGAGTTGGCACTGCAGTATTTATTTACACTGATATTTATATGGCAGTAAAGAGAGTTGATAAAATTGATGAAATTATTCACTTAACTAGAGGAGAAAAATTTATTGAAGGATTGCGTGCATTTATAGGTATGCGACCTGAACAATATGTAGAAAAGTTAATGGAAGAAAAACAACTTTATAACCAATTAGTTAAGCAAGGATTTGAGTATTTAAAGGAGTATAGTGATATTCAAAGCTATGTATTCCCTACTGGTAAAATCAGTTGTGAATTCTTGTCGTACAGTGCCACACCAAGTAAGGCAGTGTGGTGGTGCCGGATTTGGAGAGCTATGCATGAGAAGGATTAACGTTACACTTTATACTGAAGAATGCAAAGTTAAATTTAAGATAGACTTAGACAGTAAAGTACTACTTGATAAAAAAAGAACCGATATGAAATGGAGCAGAGCAAGGCCGAATAATCCAAGTGGTGGAAAATTGTTTTGTTTACCAAAAGGAGATGATGAGCCTGCTCCAAGTTATGGCTCATATTTATGTGAAAATGCGATTGGTTTATCTAATAACAAGACAGAAGGATATACTCTGATTAATTTAGGAGAAGGTGAAGATTATGCAAAAGGATTTAAGGATAGTTCGAACATATTTGTAGTGAATGATGGGTCTAAAGAATATTATGGAGGAAATAAGAATGATATCTTTGTTTTACAGGGAGATTTTATAGAAGGGTCCTTTTACGGAGAAGATGGAATTGATACCTTAGATCTGACTGAATTTGCTCAAGAAGCTGTAAGTGTGAATGTGTATTTAAATACAAATATTGGCACTATTATGTACAACAGATATGGTTATTCTGGATTTCAAATTAATTCAGTAGAAGGAGTGCTTGGTAGAAAAGCTAAGGCAGATCATATATTTAGTGCATGTGAAACTAAATTCTTGGATGGTAATGGTGGTAAGGAAGATCAACTTGATTATTTGGAAATAAAAGATAATAACTGTGTCTATGATATACAAGTAATAGTTAGAAATTACACTGAAGTAAATAATCTAGCACTCAAAGGTAACTTTAACTATATTGTACCATTTCAAAAAGGTAGTGCATCTGTTAAATTACTTGCTAATTTCGAAAATAACCATAGGTTTATATTCGACTACTTGCTTGCTGATATTCAGAGTATTGATATTAAAGATCACAATAGTATAAAGTTCGATTTTTCCTCAAAAGTTGCAAATAGTAACTTTAGTATATCTATCTCATATAACATAATGAACAATATAATCTATCAATTAAAAGACAGTGCTGAAATAAAAGTAGGTAAGGAAAGAAACTTGTATGCAATACAGAATACTAATAAAACTATTGATGAAATTATAGAAAGTTACCCAGCTATAGCAAATAAACTTAATATGACTATCGCTGTTCAAGATGGTGATGAATCTATACTTGTTGGCCGTGGGAAATTTGAGGCACTTCACAATCACCCAATCCATAACAGTCACTTAATTGGAAATGGTGGTGAGAATATATACGTAATTACTATAGCTTCAGGTGAGAAAAGATATGAACATAGTATTTCTTCTATACCAGAAGTAAACATCTATAATTTTGATGAAGGAAGTTCTATAGATACGTTAGATTTACGTAACGTGATAAAAATAATACAAGATGATTTGAAAATACATATTAATCTGCCAAGAATTTTTCAAGATGGAAATGATTTGCTAGTTAGGTTAGAAGCAGAAATGGGACAAAGTTTTTTATTAGAAGTGCTAACAGTAAGATTAAAAGACGGTTTGGATTGGTATGAAAATCTTCATATTATCTCAGATAGTGCGCCTATGAAAATAAGTTCTGAATTAGAATTAAAACCACTACCTTTGATCTTTGACAAAGATAAAGAAATTATTGTGGTAACGGGTCAAGATGTGGAGAAAGATGCTGAGCTTATCACGCCTAGAAAAGGAGGAAACAATACGTTTGTTCGTAGTAATGGTCATGATCTAATAATAACTAATGCTTTTGATTCGACTATTACTAAAGATGATTTTTGCAGTATTACACTTAGTAAATTCTATAAAACACCTAAGATGAAAACGTTATCAATAAAATTTACTGATAAAGAGATAGTATTAAAAGATCATGAGAAGGAAATAAGTGCTGCAAGATACTTGGATATTGTGAAAAGAGAGTATAAGGATCAAGTGTACGATGATGTGTTTACAGAAGTCATGTTATCTGATCAACCTCATAGACATAGGCAGCACATTAGAAACCGTAGAAGTGAGTACACAATGAGTAGTGGTACAAGACGACCATCTTCATGGATAAATGATTTATTTGGTTGGGTAAAAAGCTCTATAGGTGGGTTATTAGATTCCAAATCAAGTACTACAACTAAAAGTCCAATCTCACAAGTAGATGCAAAAATGGATGTAAATGGTACGATAATGTTACTTGATTTGCTTGTAAGAAAGTTTACGGGTAAACAATATATACCTGCAGTAGATCAATCTATACCTTTATTAGAAGCAAGAGGTTATGCACTAAATATTACACATAGATTTGAGAAAGTGTTAAATAAAACTGCTATTAAGTCAGGAATATCAGTGACAAATCTAAACTTTGATCCCATGGCAGTGCAATCAGCTATAATTGAAAAAATAATAAATGGAAAAATAACAAATAGAAGATTTTCTGAAATAGCAGAAACCCTATATTCATTTGGAAAAGAAGCATGTCCAGAATTTAAACAAACTGATAAGTTTCTAGATCATTTAAAGAGTAACTTAGAAGAAGTTTTAGCTAAGGAAGAAATTATGATACTACAGCAGAAAGTAGAAAAGCCTTCTAAAGTTTTAGGTCAGAAAGTTTCAAGGAAAGTAGAGTTATCTAAAAAGCCTGATACATTCTTAAATGGAACATCAGTAGTTAAAGGAATAAGCAGAGGGATAAATTGAGGGAACTATGAGGTCTTTTCTGCCTGTAACTGTTTGATATCATCGAAAGAAAGACCTGTAGTTTGCGATACAACGTCAATAGAGATGCCAGCTTTAAGTAGGTTCTTTGCCACCTCAATTTTGCCTTCAACCTTTCCCTCTTCCTTTCCGATTTGAATACCTCTTTCCTCGCCGATTTGAATACCTTCTTGTCTACCTTCTTGTCTACCTTCATGTTTAGCATCATCGAGTTTTTGAGCAAGGACAGCCTGTTCATCACGAATACGCTTGATCTCTTGTTCATAGGCAATAAATTCTTTTTCTGACCAGTTGAACCTATTGAGTTCTTCATATGCTCTTTTAATTATTAGATCACTTCCTATTATTCTCTCTAGCTCTTCTTCACTAGTTTCGTCTGCATATCTAAAGAAGTAGACCCATTTTTCAACTATACTTGAAAGCTGATCTTCTTTGGTTTTTGGAAATTTAGGCAACTCAATAAATATAAAGTAAAAATCTTTTAGATCATGCTCATTAGTATTTTCATCGCGAATAGTGTGCTTTGACTTATACTCAGACTTATCAGGAAATAAAATACAATCTGCTATAGCAATAAAGATAATTTCCTTAAGGTTATGGTACTGATCACCTTTATCAGCTTGTCTTGAATAAGCTTTAGCTGCGTAGTATTGTGCCCGTTTTTCGAAGCCTTTAGTTTTAGCGACCTGCATCTCAATTATGCATTGCACCCCCGTGGAATCCCTACATAATACATCAACAATGCTTTGCTTTTTAGAGGCAATATCAGGGTCTTGAATAGTACTTAAAAACTCTATATCCTGTATTGTATTTTTGCCAGTGAAATCCAGAATATCATTGAGGAAATGAATGAGGATATCTTTATTCTTCTCAGTACCAAAGATACGGCGAAATGCAACATCATTCTTCGGATCGAGAAACTTCGAAAGAGCCATGAGAAAGTAAGATAAAAAGCATTAATAATTATACACAACTCTGAAGAAATATTCAACAATTAAACGTAATGTTAACCTGTATAATATTTATGACAAACATCTCGATAAGGTATCAGATAGCACACAAAGTAAGGAACTGGAGGTTAAAGAGAGGTTATACTCAAAAAGATTTAGCGGGAAAAATCGGTACAACATATCAGGTAATACTGCAATATGAAAAAGGAACACGCAGAATTTCGATTGAAAAGTTGTATGCTATAGCAGAGATATTGTCGATTGGTATTGTAGACCTAATTCCTGTATCAAATGAAAAAATCTGTTTTGAAGATGAGGGAGAGGAAATATTAAATCTAGTAAGAAAATATAAAAAGATTAACGATAAAGAGCTACGTAAAATGTTTTGTTTACTAACCAAATTTGCTCAAGTTAGTGAAAAAAGTAGTAAAAAAGCAGAGAAAATAAAGATTGCAAAAGGTTTGGTAAAAGCAGGAGTTTCTGTTGATATTGTTGCAAAAACAATTGGTCTCTCTGCTGATGAATGCGTTGAAGAAAAAGGAGGTTCTATTTACTGCAAAATAGGAAAGAAGATAAAAGAATGGAGACTAGTGAGAGAGTATACTCAAAAAGATTTAGCAGAGAAAATGAGTACGACCCGTGACGAAATAAGCAACTATGAACAAGGGCGTGTAGCTATTCCACTGGAAAAATTATATGTAACAGCAGAAACATTATCGATTAGCATTACAGATCTGCTCATAGAAGAAGATGAGATAGTAGAAAATGAGCTACCTGATTTAATAAAAGAATACAAAAAAATTGAGAGTCAAGAACTACGTAATGCACTAATAAAATCTCTGTTTGAAAGCATACAAGTTTGCAAAGAGAAAGTGGAGAGAGTAGAAAGGATGAAAATTGCAAATAATTTAGTTAAGAAAGGAATTTCTATCAATATTATTTTAAAAACAGTAGGCATCTCTTTGGACGAAATTCAACGAGTTTAAAATAAAGAAATCAGTATATATTAATATCTTTACTCTTAGATAAAAAAATAAGCAAAAAAGATTGAGAAATTGATTTGACTTCACTCAAAAGCTATGGCTCTATGCCAATGCTGATAAAAAAACAGCAGTAAATATATAAAAACATTTTGTTATTAGTGAAGGGTAATTTTTATGAATAATAATAAGAATAAAGAAGAAATAGAATTCAGAATATTAGAAAGCAAAGGCAAAGCACTACTTGATCGTGAAATAATGGAAACGTTTCTAAGTGCAGTACATGAAAGACCACAAGCTCAAGAAATTGCTAAAAATCTGGTGAATAGCTATACGGGAGTAGGAAGGATTTTAGGTAGAGAAATGGATGACCTGAAAGTTATAGAGGGAGTAACTGATTATGCAGTAGCAATGGCAGCATATATAGGTTTAACAGCAGCCACAATAAGCAGTGCGATCATTTTTGCAACAATAACAGGAGTATTTGCACTTGTTATAGCAATAATGCTAAGTGAGATGAGCAAAAGATATATAGAAAAGGAATTTCAGAAAAAGATGTTTATGGAGCTAGAGGAGTGTAGTTCTACTGTTAATGATATTCAGATAGAACCAATTGTGAGTAGATGCAGACAATGATATACGCCAAATCTTTTTCTGAAGGTTTAAAACCAGATCCAGAGCTTAAAGTATCAGAGTGGGCGAATGAGTATCGAGTTTTAGCAGCAACTGCAGCATCAGAACCTGGTAAATGGAGAACAGAGAGAACGCCATACCTTAAAGAGATCATGGATTCACTATCTCCGTCCTCGCCAGTAGAAAAAGTAGTATTCATGAAAGGAGCTCAGATTGGAGGAACAGAAGCAGGTAACAATTGGATAGGCTATATTATCGATCAAACACCAGGGCCAATGTTAGTTGTACAGCCAACAGTTGAAATGGGAAAACGCTGGTCAAAAGGAAGATTTGCGCCATTAATAGAGAGTACTCCATGTTTAAAAAGTAAAGTAAAAGACCCAAGGTCAAGAGACTCAGGCAATATAGCCCTTCCCATAATAGTCCAAAAAGGTCATAAGAAAGAAGAATCAACAGCATGACGAAAAGATGTGAATAGAGGGATGTTTTTCCTAGCTCTGTTTTTTATAGCAAACCAATAATGTTCAATTTTGTTAAAATCTGGAGAATATGGAGGAAGATATAAAATTTCTGCACCAACTCCTTTAGCAAATCTTATTAGACTTATGAAAAGTAGCATTATCAAGGATAACAGTTTGTCCAGGTTCCAAAATCGGTGTCAGAAACTGCTCAAACCATTTATTAAAGATATCCATATTGCAGTGGCCTTTAAAGGTTAACGGAGCAATTATTTTTCTTCCACTTAAGGCTGCAACCATGCTAATTCGTTGAGTTTTCTTCCCAGATTTTAGGGCATAAAACCGCTGTCCTTTCTGGCAATAACCATAGGTTCAGTGTCCAGACTCATCTATATACACTAATTCTTTAGGTTCTTTTGTTGCTATAACCTTTGAAAATTGAGCTCGCTTTTCTTCATTTCTTTCTTTATATCCGTAGGTCTTTTTTTTCTTGTGAATCCTATATTTTTAAGTGCTCGATGAATTGTTTGTCTACTAATATTGCCCCAGCATCTCTGACTGAGTTTTGCCACCTTGCTCATTTGCAAATTCGGCAAATGCATTCCAGTCGGTAATTTTATGCCACGCTTCCAGGCTTTTTTGACTGAAAATCTCCCGTTTTCTCACGTCTTTTCTTCCACTCATATAAAGTTGTTTTTCCGATCTTAAATCTCTTGGCAACAGTTTCTCCACTCTCTCCTTCATCCAATGCTTCCATTACCTTTTTTCTTAAGTCATAACTATTTGCTACTGGCATCCTTACCTTCCACTACTATCAATCCATATCTTACTCTTTTTGGACTATTATGAGAAGGGCTATACTGACAAAATTCATTTTTGTTGCAAATACCCTTTTATAAACCCGACTGTTTGTCTTAAACCAATTCTAAAGAAACTGACGATTATATGCACTAAAATCACAACTTTATCACTATAAATATAGTTGCTGCCCTGCATTTTTGGACTATTTTCATACCAATTTTCGATAGCTTCATCGATGTAACGAAAAATATTCCCCCTTTTTTCAAGGAATTTGTTATATTCGTTTTGGTTACTGACTTTCATTTTTTGTGGCATATTTTTTCTTCAACAGTTAAATGGCTATTTATAATGAATTTTGTCAGTAACTGCCAGTTCTTTTCACTTGAGCGATGCAACAAAGCCATCCCAGACTGGGATGACAAGGGGAGAGCTACTAAATGACATCTTCAATTTCTGTGTGTCAAGCACTGAAGAGGTCTCTCCTACTTTCTCTTGATGAATAAATCTAAGTAGAGTATAGTAAAAATGCATTTATGTAGCGGTTAATGAGCAATTTAGTTTTAGTCTATATAACTTTTTCGAACTTGAAAGAGGCTAAGGCTATTTCTGAAGAATTGTTAAACGAGAAGTTAATTGTGTGTGTAAATATATTTCCTGAAGTAAATTCTCTGTATTTATGGGAAGGTAAAATTAATAGTAATTGTGAAGTAGTGGCAATTATGAAAAGTAGGAATGATCAGGCTGATAAGATTGTAGAAAAAATCGAGGCAATGCATTCTTATGATCAACCAGCCGTTGTGATAATACCCATAGGAAAAGCGAATAAATCTTTTACTAATTGGGTTAATAATGTTATTGATATAAACAATATTGGGGTGTAGCCAAGTGGTAAGGCAGCGGTTTTTGATACCGCCACGCGAAGGTTCGAATCCTTCCACCCCAGCTTTATTGAAGTGTGCGTGAAATGATATCACTTTTTTATAAATTAAGGTTATTTAATTACATACTGGGCAGCTTGAAAGATATAGTTGTCAAGCTATTTCTTTTCACTCTGTATCTTTATACATCGAGCATTATGCTTATGTTTCTCACCAATGGTTTTTGGTATACTGTAGAGTTTAGCTCTTTCAAAAATGCATTTTACCATTTGTATCAATATTTAAAATGGTATTATGAAAATAGAGATGATTTGGGTTATGGAGTTTCTATTAGAATATTAGTAGCGTTTCTTACTCCGCATTTTCTCTACAAATTATTTTCTGGCACAGGCTGGAAGTCTTTTTTCAAGGAGAAGATAGTTCAGATACTCAGCACAAGAAGAAAAATGAGTAATAAACCAAATGGCAGTAGTTATGGTTATAGTAATAAGAACAGTTACGGTAACAATAATCTTCAAGAGGCAGAACGGAAAGTGAATATGATAAAGCAGCTATTAATCCAAGATATAGATGAAGCTATAGAAAAAAGATTAAATGATATTTTTCTTGGTGAGAGGGGTAAACCTCATTAAAAGGGCTTTATCTTTTTTAGAATTGGCTGTATTTTGTTTTTTACGTATAACGAATCGCAATCAGCCAGTATACATGTTTCAACAAAATCTTGACTGAAGTCTGATAGCCAGGAAATTGCTTTACGTTTCTCTATCAAGCTTTCTGTTTTTTTACAGTTACTTGCTGCATCAATCATTGCCTGTGATATCACTGATTGCCACAGTATGCAGTACCTTTGTATATCATCTAAAGTGCTATTTGCTTCGTGATGGTAAAAAAATTCTTTGAAATTGAAGTTATTTGACATTATGTACCTCTTTAAGTTGAAAATTAGAATTTGAAGTAGTGCGAAAGTTGTCTGCTGCAATGAGTAGCCTTTATGACAGTCAGACCGGGTTTTATGTGAGCTATAAATGTTTAAGAAATTATATCTATTCAGATCTATGTGAAACCAGTGCTTCTTTTCTTGTTATCCGAGCTGGGATCCAGGTTGACAAAAGCGCTTTACAACGTTTTGTGTACAAAACACCAGTGTTGCATGACACTATTTGTTCTTATACCCTTTTTGTCTATCTTATTTTGTCACTCTGCTGAACAGATAATTTTCGCCAATAAGCTTTTTACTGAGTTTTTGTTATTGAGCTTGCACAGATCAAAGACAAGTTTTGAGTCAAAAATACCCTTAATATTATAATAAGGGGCTGGTAAAATGTGTCTAGTAAGTTTTCTTCTCTATGCAACTGCACCTCAAGCTAATAATGGACCATCAGGCGTATTACCAATTACATTGATCTGGTTTAATATTTTATTAGTGGGGTAAAAATAATTTTTTATAAACTCCTTATATATAGCTGTTAATTTATGTATATCGTCTATTGATACGCATTCATTTACCTGATGTGCGGTTTTGTTGATCATACCAAATTCAATTACTGGACAAATATCCTTAATAAACGCAGCATCAGATGTGCCACCATTTGTACTCAGCACAGCATCAATGCCGGTAATTTTATTTATCGCATCAAGCATAATATCAGTATTTCTATCAGGAATAGAGAGAAAAACGTTTCTGCTGCTCTGCATAGACAGTTTATAATCGTTAGTTACACTAGAGCATATTTCATCAATCAGCTTATATAAGCCGTCAAGCGTCTGTATGTTGTTATATCGAATATTGAAACCTGCTGCTATTGAACTAGGTATTAGATTATTAGTATTATTTCCAACGTCGATAGTAGTAATTTCGCAATGTGAAGGCTGAAAATATTTATTACCAGTATCAAAAGTGATATCTTTTATCTTACTTAGTATCGATACCATTTTATATATTGGATTATCTGCTAGATCTGGGTAGGCAACGTGCCCTTGTTTACCATGGCAAATCAATTTAAATGTTGCAGAACCTCTTCTACCTATTTTTATGGTATCACCTAATTTCTCACTACTCGTTGGTTCTCCAACTATACAAAAATCTATCTTTTTTTGCTTGCTTTTCATCCATTCCAAAACGGCCTTTGTTCCATGTTCTTCCGTGCTTTCTTCAGCGCTGGTAATCAATGCACTGATTGAACCGCTGAATCGAAACTTACCTGCAACTGAATCTACGATAGCAGCAATAAATGCGGCTATTCCACTTTTCATATCAGCTGCTCCTCTTCCATATAGCATTCCATCTCTAATTTCTGGCTTAAATGGATCAGATATCCAATCTTTTAACTCACCTGGTGGTACAACATCAACATGTCCAGCAAAACACAAGTTTGGTACTCCATTTATATATTTCGCATAAAGATTTTTAACTTTATCACCAAACTCTAAAATCTCACATTCAAAACCACTTTTCTTGAGAATGGCTGCTATATGCTCTATTGCCCCATCGTCTTTTGGTGTTATACTTTTAAAAGAAATTAATTTCTTAGTTAGTTCTACAGGGTCAATCTTCATATCAATCTTGAAATACTAACATTACCGTATTGTAAACATTCTATGCGATATTTAAAACAAATATTACAGCACACAGAACAAGTTCTTATTAGGGAAGTTGCTGATAATATCTATGAAATATGTAGACAATATGGAAATGACATTTTTCTGATTGCAGATGAAAATACAGCAAAACTTTTAAACAAAAACATACTTAATAAAGTTTCTCATTTAATTATTCCAGCCACACCTGTCATTCCAGCGCGTGACTATGATGGATCGCAGTGTCACGCTACTTGGATGACACCAAATAGACTGAACAGAGCTGCTTCTCTCCAAGCTGTAAACCTAGTTAGAAATAAAGCAAAAGATAGTGACTTAATGGTTGCATTTGGCAGTGGCACTGTTAATGATATCTGTAAGTACGCAAGCTATTTAGAAGGCAAAGACTACATATCCTTTCCAACAGCTGCTTCCATGAATGGATATAGCTCTGCAAACGCTTCAATATTAGTTGATGGATATAAAAAATCGTTCGGAGCACATCTTCCAAAGGCAATATACATTGATACCGATATAATTGCCAATGCACCACTACGCCTCACATTAAGTGGATTTGCAGATTTCATCTGCCGTTCAACAGTACAAGCCGATTGGCTATTATCTCATCTATTACTTGGCACAGAATATAATGAACTCCCCTTTAAACTTGTTCGCAATCTGGAGGAAATTTTGCTCAGAGAACACTTGGCACTTGCTAAAAAAGATAAAAGAGTAGTTTTATTACTTATGGAAGCCTTATTGATTTCAGGACTCGGAATGGTGATGTCAAAAGGCAGTTACTCTGCAAGTCAAGGAGAACATATGATAGCTCATGCAATTGAGATGGTAACACAGGATTATTCCTCCTCGTTACATGGGGAAAAAATTGCTGTGACAACGATTACCATGGCTAACTTGCAAGAGGAGATATTGTCAATACGAAACCCGATTACCAAACCGATCACTTTAGATGTAAAACATATAACTCAGTGCTTTGGTAATACCGAATTTATAAAAATTCTAAAGCAGAAGCAAATGATGCAGCAAAAAATTCAAGAGATTATTTGCAAAGAATGGAGTAATATTTCTAGTTTAATTAAGCAAAATTTACTATCTGCAAAACACCTGCAGAAAGTATTTGAAGATCTATCAATTCCGTACTTACCGGAGCATCTTAATTGGAACAAAGAGCAATATTGCAAGGTAGTCAATCTTACATTTGCAACAAGAGATAGATTCACCTTTCTTGACCTGGCTGGTTGTATAGAAAAAAGTTAGATTTTGTGTATTCGTTCAGTAGGGTAGCAAAATAAGATAGACAAAAACACAGTAACAAATGGTGTCATGCAAGTAGCTATCCAGCCTTTCTTAACAACAAAAACTTAGCATGACTTTTGTGCTCAAAAAACTTCTGGATTCCAGCATCAAGTGCTGGAATGACATGGTGAAATATTATTCAAGTAGCCTCTGTCCCAGTACCTATTCGGTGTCATTCAAGTCAACTCTTTTCTTGTCATCCCAGTGCCTAGACACTGGGATCCAGAAAACTTCACTTTAAATGAGTGCATTAGATTGTCTTTATATAGATGCCAGTGTCAGCTACTCGGATGAAATTCATTTAGTTGTCTTTTCTCATCTACCTTAACACTTTCTTGAACGGATACCATTAGCCATTCCCCTGAATAGATACAACAAATGTTGTATCTTTATCACTTCACATACATTATTCCATATACTATATGAACAACTGAAAAAAAACTTCAGTTAATTGACAATGAATCACGTTATTTTGTCAAATGCGCTGCTATCGCCAAACCATAGCTTAGCTTGAGTGGCTGAGGAGGGATTTGAACCCCCGACCAAGAGATTATGATCCTCCTGCTCTACCACTGAGCTACTCAGCCTCATTAAAAACCTTGCTATATATATGATCTACATGTTTCGTATAATACTTCAAATCAAACAAAGATTCAAGTTTTTTAGAGTTAATAACTTCAAGTAAGGATTTATCTTGTTTCAGTTCGGCCAGAAAATCACTATTGTTTTGTTTCACTTTCATTGCATTGCTCTGAACAATTTTATACGCCTCTTCCCTCGCCAAACCACTATTTACCAACTCGAGTAATACTCGTTGTGAAAAAACCAAGCCTTTTGAAGAATTTAAGTTCTTTTCAATGTTTTCCTTATTGATCACCAATTTATCTATCAAATCTGTTAATCGTACTAAAGCAAAATCCATTGCTATACAAGCATCAGGAGCAATGCATCTTTCCACAGATGAGTGCGATATATCTCGTTCGTGCCATAATGCAACATTTTCTAATGCAGGAAAAACATAGCTGCGTATTAAGCGTGAGAGCCCAGTCAAATTCTCACTTAAAATAGGATTACACTTATGCGGCATAGCAGAACTTCCCTTCTGACCAGTGGAAAAATACTCAGAAATTTCTCCAACTTCAGTTCTTTGCAAGTGACGTATTTCAACGGCAATATTCTCTATTGAACTTGCAATCACTCCTAAAACTGAAAAGAATATTGCGTGTCTATCACGAGGAATGACTTGAGACGATATGGTTTCAGGTATAAGTCCCATTTCTTTCGCTACATACTCTTCGACAAACGGATCAACATTTGAAAAATTACCTACTGCACCTGATATTTTACAAATCGAGATCTCTGTTTTCGCGCTAATTAATCTCTGATAATTGCGTTTAAATTCAGCATAAAATCTAGCAAATTTTAATCCAAGAGTTGTTGATTCTGCATGCATTCCATGACTGCGCCCAACACAAACAATATTTTTATAGTCCTCAGCTTTTTTTTTCAGTGCTGCAAGTATATTTTTTAAATTTTCGAGCAAAATATCACATGATTCTTTTAACTGAACCGCAAGGCATGTATCTAAAACGTCAGAACTTGTCATTCCATAATGAAGATAACGAACATCAACTCCCGCTTCTTCAGCAAAATATGTTAAAAAAGCTATAACATCATGTTTTACAATGGATTCAATTTCATTAATACGTTCAATATCAAATTCAATAACATCAGAGAGCTTCTGAGCAACACTATTTGGGATCACTCCTAACTCTGCTTGAGCTTCACACGCTAATTTTTCTATTTTGAGCCATATATTAAACTTATTTTTTTCTTCCCAAATGGAAGACATTTCTTTGCGGCTATAGCGTGGGATCATTAGATGATCCCTGTCTTATCTTTGAACATGCTAGACCCCAGTGTGTAACACTGGGACGACAGAAAAAAAAAGGCACTGGAATGACAAGAGTAGTTGAAATATTTTATTCACTGCTATTCGTTATTTGTATCTTCTTGTTGCTCAGATTTCTGATTTTGCAACTTTACTTGCCTCAATTCATGTGCATCTTTTTCAGATCTTACAACGTATATAGTAATTTGAACTATCACTTTACTATGTAATTCTATATTTACTTGATACTCGCCCAAATTTTTGATACTTATTCCACCAAAAGATAAACTATGATGACTTATATCATATCCTTCTTGTAATAAAGTTTTTGCAATTTCACGTGTGGTTACAGAGCCAAAAATCTTTCCATCCTCTGAAGCTTGTTTTATTAATATAATAAATTTATCATGCAGTGATGATGCAAGCACTTTTGCTGCATTTAATTTTTTGATATTTTCTTCTTCCAATAATAAACGCTGTTCCTCTAACTTTATTAAATTTTCCTTAGTGGCTTTCATCGCCTTTTTTTGTGGAAAAAGAAAATTACGTGCATAACCTGGCTTAACTTTGACAACTTCACCAAGCTTACCTAAAGTTGTTATATTTTCCTTTAAAATTATTAACATAAATTACCTAACTTTTTTAGTACAGTAAGGAGCAAGAGCTAAAAAGCGTGCTCTTATAATTGCTAAGCGCAACTTTCTTTGTTTTCTTGCGCACACACCTGTTAACCTTCTAGGTAATATTCTACCATAGTCAGAGGTGAATTTGGACAATAAATCTATATTCTTATAGTCTATGTCCTCATCTTTAGATGCAGTAAGAGGACAGACCTTAGGACGCCTAAAGCCAGTTCTGTTATTTACAGACACGTAAGAATTATTAAAACTATTTCGTCTTTTCATCATTATGCACTTTTCTCCTCAATTTGTTTATCCAGCATATAAGATTTACCTTTAAAAAACTCATTAACCCGTACAGACAAGTGGCGAATAATATTCTCATTCAGTTTTACTCTACGCTCAAATTCATCCATAATGCTTGAAGTAAAACTTATACACATCATACAGTAATGACCACTTTTCATCTTATTTATTGGGTATGCAAAATCCAATAGACCCCAATATTCATATTTTATCAATCCTGAAGCTTCAATATTTTTCAAAAGCACTTCCAGCGTTTTACTCAATTGATTTGAGTCTACTATTTTAAAACTTTTTAAAACCTCTTGAAGGGGCTTTATTAGATGTTGTGAAATATTTTCCTTAAAAGCATTTACTACATTATAGATAAATGCACTTTTAGTGTTAGCTCCTGGAAGGTCCATAAAATTTTGTTTTATTCCCGTATCACTTAGTTCATTTTTCAATTCTTTATCGATTCTTGACTTTATTTCTTTTAAATTTGAAAAATCTTCTTCCAATTCAACCCATAAAATTTTTGTCAGAGTTTCAAAAAAATCAGAGTAAACAATCAGACTTTTTTTAATACTTTCAGTACTTGCCTCTAGCTCTTGTTTTGTAACTGTGCTATGTTCTCTTTCTATGAGACCTTTAACCTCCTGAGAAATAACATCTGCTTTAATATTTTTCAACAAAATAGCCAATTCTTGGACCATTTCTTCTACTTCTTGCTGCAATAAGTTCGGTTGTGCTATAAAAGTAAATTCATAGAGATTCACTATATCTTCCTTTAATATCAATTAAACACTTTATTATATAAAACTTTTTTATATAAGCAAGTTATTTGTATTAATTTCTACGCCTTCAATCCAACTTAAGTGAGATATTTCATAAATAGCTTGGGGGGTGATTGAATATGTACCTGGCAACAAGATGCTGACTTTATGTTTTTCGAGAAGAAACTTTAGCATTATTTTGGTTTTGCCTCCATTTTTCAACACTGAATTCAACTCCTCAGCAACTTTTTGCGAGTCTGCACATACAGCAGTTAAAACTAATCCTTTCATTAGAGAAGTAACCTTTTCTGTAAATTCAGATATGTCCTTTCCTGATAGTCTCGTTGTGTTTTCTGAAATTTCAAGATCAATTATCACAAATGCTCCAGGTGAAAATAGATTCCTTTTTTCTTCTATTATTTCATTATTGTAGAATGCTATTTCAGAAACATTGTGGGGATCAGAAAGTGTTAGGATAACAAATCTTCCACGTTCTGAGGTTCTCATACGCACATTTAATATTACACCAGCAGTTTTTATCGTCTTACTCTCTCCGATAAACCCAATATTTAATTTTTTCAAGAGAGTTCTAAACTTTTCAAGTGGATGATTAGTTAAGTAAAATCCCAATGAAAATAACTCATGCTCTAATTTTTCCTCTTCATTAAAATCTTCCACGTTCTCAAGTTTTGGCTTCAGAATATCAAGATTACCAAATAAAGCAGCTTGATTTGACTGCCTATTTTTATTTGCAAAGTAAATCAATGTGTCTATTGACTCGTATAACTGCTTTCTATTTTTGTGCACACTATCGAAAGCTCCAGATTTAATTAAGCTTTCTAGCGCCCTCTTATTTATCATATGACCAGAATTTTGAATAAATTCCCATATGTCCTTATAAGGTGCATTTACTATTCCTTCTGCTGTAGCAAAACCAACATTACGCAAAGCAGCAATTCCGTAGCGTATGTGCTCACCCTCTATTGAAAATTCAGCCTTAGATTTGCTGATATCAGGCGAAAGAACAGCAACTCCACTGAATTTTGCAGCATGATAAAACAAATTCAGTTTGTCTCTATCATCAATGTTGAGATTCATCAAGGCCGTAAAAAATTCTAGCGGGTAGTTAGCCTTAAGGTAAGCTGTTTGGTAAGATATAATCGCATATGCTGCAGCGTGGGATTTATTAAATCCATAACCAGCAAATTTTGCAACAAGATCAAAAATATAACTTGCCCTGTCGTAATCAACACCGTTTTTTGTTGCTCCTTGAACAAAAAGTTCACGTTGTTTATCCATCTCTGCCTTAATTTTCTTACCCATGGCACGTCTGAGTAAATCTGCTTCTGCGAGGCTATATCCAGAGAGAATACGCGCTATTTCCATTACCTGTTCTTGGTAGATTATTACTCCGAATGTTTCTTTTAACACCTCCTCAAGCAATGGATGAATGTAATCTGGCTTTTCAAGTCCATGCTTTCTTGCAACATAAGTTGGAATGTTATCCATAGGCCCTGGGCGATAAAGAGAAATTAAAGCGATGATATCTTCAATGCAGTCTGGCTTTAGTTTGATTAAAGCTTCTCTCATTCCCGAACTTTCAAGCTGAAACACTCCGATTGAATCACCTCTTGAGAGCATTTCATAGGTTCTTTGATCAATCAAAGAAACCGAGGAAATATCAAATTTTTTTTCATCACGATTAATTAAACGACATACATGATCTATTAGTGTTAGCGTACCAAGTCCAAGAAAATCAAATTTTATTAACCCAGCTTTCTCTACATATTTCATGCTGTATTGAGTGATTGGCAGAGCCGAATTTGGATCATAATAGACGGGAGCAAAATTTTCTAATTTTTGATCGCATATTACAATTCCAGCAGCATGAGTTGAAACGTGACGATATATTCCTTCGAGCTTTAGTGATATATCAAGAAGCTTTGCAATTACCTCATCACTATCTCGTTCTTTCTGTAGGTTTTGATCAAGCTCTATCGCTTGCGATAAAGTTACAGGATTTACTGGATTAAATGGAACCATTTTAGATATTTTATCCACTTGAGAGTAAGGCATTTGCAATACTCTACCAACATCACGCAATACTGCCCTTGCTTGCAATTTTCCAAAAGTGATTATTTGAGCAACATAACCGTACTTTTTCTGAACATAATCAATAACCAGGTCCCTTTTCTCTTGGCAGAAATCGATATCAAAGTCAGGCATCGATACACGATCAGGATTTAAAAATCTTTCAAAGATCAGACCAAACTTTATTGGATCAAGATCTGTAATTTGTAAGCTCCAAGCAACAATCGATCCAGCACCAGAACCTCTTCCCGGTCCAACTGGAATGCCATTTGCTTTGCTCCAACGAATGAAATCAGAAACTATCAAAAAGTAGCCAGCGTAGTTCATCGAAGTTATTACGCTTAGTTCGTAATTCAGCCGATCGTAGTATTGTTTAAGGTCTATGTCCGTTTCATTTGCAATGCGGAATTCTAATCCTGCAACTGCCTGCTCCCTCAGTTCTTCATTCTCAGTTTTATTTTCTCGACAAGGAAATTTAGGCAAGATAGGCTGCCTGCTTCTTGGCATGTAAGAGCACCGCTTAGCTATCACTGAAGTGTTATGAATTGCTTCGGGAATGTCGCTGAACAGTTCCTCCATTTCTGCCACAGATTTGAAGTAATGCTCGGTAGTTAACTTCTTTCTGTTATTCTCCAGGGCATAACTGCCCTCTGATATGCACGTTAATATGTCATAAGCCTCATAGTCAGACTTATTTGGAAAAAACACATCATTCGTTGCAACTAGTGGTATATTGCGCTGATAAGCAAAATCTATTAAAGCTTCTTCAAGCTCTAGCTCTTTATTCAGCCCATGACGCTGCAATTCAACATATAAATGACCATCGAATGCTGAGAGCAGTCTTTTTATCGTTTCTTTATCTTGCTTCAATAACAGTTGAGCCAATATGCCGTCATATCCACCAGTTAAGGCGATTAGGCCTGAACTTAAATTTAATAGCTCATCAAAATCAACGTAAGGAATATCGCTGTTATTCTTGCACTTTTTAAAAGACTCACTCACCAAGGTGACTAAATTAGTGTACCCTTGTTCATTTTTTGCAAGTAGCAGTATTGATAAATTTTGTTCTAAGTGTCGAACGATAATATTGCATCCTATTATTAGCTGTATTCCCCTACTTGCTGCATATTCTGCAAATTCAAGTGAGCCAAATAAGTTACCTGAGTCAGTAACTGCAACTGCCGGCATTTTGTTCTGCAAACAAAGACCAATCAGCTCCTCAATTTTAACCGAACTCTCAAGCAGAGAATAAACGCTATGAACACGCAAGTGTATGAACATAAAAAACTTTAGATTAGCAATAAAAGGATAACATTAATTTGCTCGTAGGGATATGAAAAGGTCTAACACTGAAATAACACCAAAGAGGCTATTTGAATCTAATTTACTATTCACAATCCCGGTTATTAGCTTGTTTTAATTGACTTTTTATCATAATCATGTAATAATTAAACATATCGTTTAATATTGAAGGTAAAATCATGACAGGAGAATATGAATTACTGAAAAAAGTACTGAGGACGATTGAGGTTAAGGAAGGCTTAAATACAGATAATATAAAAGATAATATAATTGAGGAAATACAAGAAGAACTAAAGAAACAGGATCAAGGTCTATATCAAGAGTGGGAGAAAGATGAATTTGATGTAAATGATGCATTTGATATTCTCCTACGCAGAAATCAGAAGTTATTAATTATAGCTGCTCAGAATGGTTACACAAAGACAGTAGGGGTTTTACTCGAAGCAGGAGCAGATGTTAATGCGAAAGATATGTTGAATCGCACTGTTTTGCACTATGCTGCTTTGTGTGGTCGCAAAGAGATAGTAGAGTTTTTAATCTCAAAAGAAGCAGATGTTAATGCGAAAGATATGTTGAATAGCACTGCTTTGCACCATGCTGCTTTGTATGGTCGCAAAGAGGTAGTAGAGTTTTTAATCTCAAAAGGAGCAGATGTTAATGTGAAAGATAGTGCGAATCGCACTGCTTTGCACTATGCTGCTTTGTATGGTCACAAAAAGATAACAGAGTTTTTTTTCGGAAGAGGAGTAGATTTTGGTTTAAAAGAACCTCTTTTTTTACATAATGATGCTAAGAATGGTCTCGTAGGTATAGTAGGGATTTTATTACAAGAAGGAACAAATGTTAATGCAGTAGATTTATATGGAAAGACTCCTTTAGATTATGCTAAGAATCAAGACTTAGTAAAAGCTCTATTAGACGCAGGAGGACGTTCTTTTGTGGAAGAACATAATAATAAGGCAATGATTGTGAAAGCACGTAATAAATCAATGATTGCCGGTGGAGTAACTACATTATTAGGCACTGCCATAGCAGTGGCACTTTTTACAACTGGAACAATTACAGCTCAGTTGATACCTATAGTTATAGCAGTGGTTGCAGTTACAGCAGCAGCACTGGTAGTTGGTTGTGCTACATATGAATTACTAAAGCCTAGTACTAAAGTTGATGGAGCAGAAAAACCAATTGTCAACTCAATAAATGAACAGCAGGGAGTTACTGGCATTCCTTCATAGTAGAGCGCGTGACGCAGGTTCCTGGATCCCAGTGTCTGGGCACTGGGATGACAATGAAGGGGCTGCTTGAATAACAACGAAGGGTTATTTGGATAATAGCCGTACTTGATCTGGATTCCAGTGTCTAGGCACTGGGATGACAAGAAGGAGGGCTACTTGAATGGTTGAAGGGAAAGTGCTGGAATGAAAGGAGTGTGAGATAAAGCTACTTGTATAACTGTTGCACATCCATAAACTCCTTCTCGTTTTGAATGCTGATGATAGTGTGAGTGTTGAGAGGTAAAGGGTCATTTATATGTCCATGGCCTACTCCTTTCATTGTAAATACTGGAAAGTTAACACTTTTTGCAAACCTTTCTTTTACAATTTCAACAAGATTATCATTATAACAGTTAACAAAGTCACCGAATATTACTGCATGTACTCCATCAAAAATATGAGCTTGTTTTAGGTGATCTAGACTGCGCTCAATTGAATATGGATAAACTCTTATGTCTTCTAAAAATAGAATTTTGTTTTTTGCGTTTATTTGCCAAGCAGTTCCTATACTGTTTTCAACCAAAGTCATATTACCACCGATGATTTTAGACTCTAATCTGCCATTTTTTAGTCTAACTCCATTATTTATCATCTTTAAGTTGTCAAATCTGATAGAGTTGCGTTGGTTAAGAATTAATTCTTTTAATTTTTCAACAGAGCTTTCAGCAACAGAGTTATTTACTATCATTTCCAACATGGTGCCGTGAAGAGTTTGCCAGTCGTATTTAACTTGTAGATAAATATGTAAAGCAGTGATATCACTATAGCCTATAAGAATTTTTTTATTTTGAGCAATTCTTTCTTTTTTATCATTGGGCAGCTTTTCTAGGTAAGGAATTAGCCGAGAAGCCCCTTCTCCTCCTCTGATACACCAAATTATTTTGCTATCATCAGTGAGCGCATTAACCAAATCATTCGCTCTAAACTCATCAGAGTTAGAATAAAATGGGTTGTCATTACTGTATATTTTCTCCGAAATATGAGGATTAAAACCCAAAGTTTTTACGTATTCTCTTATAGTAGACAGATCTGATTCTTTTCCTTTCGAAGAAGGAGCAATAATATCAACTTGATTGATTGTGTGTGCAGGATTAGTGAGTAAAAGGCATAGAAAATAAAGAATAAAGGAATACATTAAAATATCTTATGAAACTCTTGCTTTAATATATCATCTAATTCGCAAAGAGAAACTTTTACTCCTAGTTTTTCCATTGATGTAACGCCGTAATCTTTTAGTCCACAAGGAATAATACCCTTATAGTGGGAAAGGTTTGGAGAGACATTAAGTGCTATGCCATGATAAGTTACCCATTTTCTCAAGCGAATGCCAAAAGCTGCTATTTTTTCTTCTACTCCGTTGTTGTTCACCCAAATGCCTATTCTATCTTCCTTAAATTCCCCAAGTATATTAAAGTGTTTTAAAACATTTATGATCCAATTACTTAGGTCTCTGATATATAGTTTTATGTCACATTTGTTTCTTTTTTTAAGATTTAGCATTAAATATATAATGCGCTGCCCTGGTCCGTGATATGTATATTTACCACCCCTACCTGTTTTATATATAGGAAATAATTTTTCAATAATGTCATCATCTGTTGCACCGATTCCTGCAGTATAAAGTGGAGGGTGCTGGAGTAGCCATACTAGCTCGTCAGATAAATTATTGTAAATTTGTTGAATTTTTGCTTCCATGAATTCTACAGCATTGTTATAATCAATAAGTTGGTTAGATATTAGCCATTCTGTCATATTCTATTTCTTTAGGTCTATCAATGTCATTCCAGTCTGGAATCCAGAAATTTGATTGTAGATAGCACACTGAACTGGTAAGCATAGCTGTTTTACGCTAAAAGGAACGTATTTGACTAAATTGTATAAAAAGATGGATCCTAGTGTCAAGCTACTTGGATGACAAATATGGGCTACTTGAATGGCACTATCGCAAACGAACTAGTGTCAGCTACTCAGATGATATCATTCTTGTAACACCAATTGATATAATTCAACTATAATTTTAATCTTTTAACAAATTTAATTTTTCAGGAGGCACATATGAATTTTAACATTTTTCAAAGAAAGAAAAGCAGTGAATACTCTGCTTTGCAACTAATGATGGAACCAAGTTGGAGTAGGCGTGATTATGTAAGTTTTGCTGAGGAAGGCTACATAAAAAATGTTATTGCCTTTCGAGCAATTAATATGATCGCAAGTGCTTCATCTTCGGTACCTTTTACTCTCTGCCAGCTTACTGACCAAGGAAAATCACAACTAAAAGCGCATCCATTACTGAAGTTACTTTATTCTCCTAATCCAATGACATCAAAATCGGAATTTATTGAAGGGATTGTGACTTATCGATTAGTTAATGGCAATTCTTATGTATTGATGATTGAGGCGCAGAATAAACCAACAGAGCTTTATCTTCTGCGCCCTGATAGGGTTGAAATTATTCCAGGGAGAAGTAACGTTCCTTATGCCTATCGTTATACCGTAAATAACAACAGTTATGACTTTAGAGTTGATAAATTAACCGGGCGTTCAACAGTACTGCATCTTAAAACCTTTAACCCTTTGAATGATTGGTATGGACTTTCACCAATTGAGGCAGCTGCATATAGTATAGATCAGCATAATCAGGCTGGTGCTTGGAATCAGGCAATGCTGCAAAATGGAGCAAGACCAAGTGGTGCAATAGTTGTAAAATCAGAAAAGGATGGAAGTGGTGGAAACTTAAGTCAAGAGCAGTACCAACGCTTAAAAGCACAGATAAATGATCATTATTCAGGTCCTGTTAACGCTGGAAGACCAATATTACTTGAAGGAGGTTTGGAGTGGAAGGAAATGAGCTTATCACCAAGGGATATGGATTTTATTGAGTCTAAACACAGCTCAGCTCGTGATATTGCACTGGCTTTTGGCGTTCCGCCGCAGTTGCTTGGCATACCAGGTGATAATACTTATAGCAATTTGATCGAAGCACGTCTTTCCCTTTGGGAACAGACGATTTTACCAACGCTAGAAAATATTATCTGTCACCTGAATTCTTGGCTAGTGCCCAAGTTTGGTAAAGATTTATGTTTGTCATATGATAAAGACGCGATAGAAATTCTAATGGAGAAAAGACAAAAGATGTGGAAATACGTGCAAAACGCAAGCTTCATGACGCTCAATGAAAAAAGAGAAGCTTTTGGCTTGCCACCGTTACCCGGTGGTGATAAGTTGAATTGATATTTATATAGTGTAGATATTTATACTAAGCTGTAATAAATAGAGGGTATTTTATGTATCAAGAACAAGAAAATTTTACTCTTCCTCATATAGAATTGTTATCGACATGCAAAGCGAATGTTAATGCAGCAGATCATAAGGGTGCTACTCCCTTACATTATGCTGCTTGCGGAAACCGCTTAGAGGAAATGAAATTATTGCTTAAAAACGGAGCGAGTGTTAATGCAGTAGATTATAATGGCGCTACTCCCTTACATTATGCTGCTTGCGGAAACCGCTTAGAGGAAATGAAATTATTGCTTAAAAACGGAGCAAATGTTAATGCAGTGGACAATTCTGGTTTTACTCCTTTGCATTTGTCTGTTTGTGAAGGCTACAGGGAGATAACACGTTTATTGCTTGGAGAGACAGAGAGTCCAAGCACAAGCTGCAGCGACGCAAGCATTGAGAATGTACAAACAATCAATCAGTTTTATCATTGGTGAGAGTAGAACATCTTTTACTAAGGTCTAACTTAAAGATAGATGGTCCCTTAAATCCTACATCTAAATGAGTTAACTATTTTTCTTGCTAACTAAGGTGTTGTAAATTTGGTCTACATCAAAACTCATCTTAGGGCACCAAATGGGGCCATCTAAGTGTGCCTCGATATAAAGAGGACTATTGTGATTTGGTAGTATGAAAAAGAGTCTGAATATAGAAGTTAAGGAGAAATTAGATAAGATTAAATTAGAAGAGATAGAACCTGATGCTTGATCGATACTAAACTGTGAACTAGTTGAACATACACCACTGTTAATACTTACTTTTCCATTAATATTTTCAAAAAGCGTACTGCCATTATATATATCAACGTAAGCAAGCTTGGAAATTTCAGGTTTATTCTTACTACTTAACAACTTAGTGATGAATGAATTAAAATCCACATTTGTAAACTCTATTTTCTGTGCTTGAAAGTTTACATTTCCTGATAAGTTACTAGCCCAATCATCAAAGCTTGTCCCTTGAGTTTTGATTTCACCACTTAAGCTTATCTTGCCATTTATGTTATTAACTCCTATAACTTCCTTGGTGTCCAAATTTGCAATAGAAAATTTTGTGTGAATTGAGCCTGCTTTTAGATAACCCTGAAAAAACATTTGTCCATGTTCTAGTATGTAACTTATCTGTTTGATAGTGATAGTGTTGTTTCTTATCACTGTATCCAAGTTAAAATCTTTTAAGACGTTTTGCCCAATTTTAAATTCTGTAGTTTTGATTTCCACGTTTGCATCAAAATCTCCTTTCTCATCTAAAAAATTAAGCTGCTTTGTTGACCATTGAATTTGATTTATTTCATTTCTTGAGTTTCTTTTTACCTCTAATAGTTTTGGTAATTTAAAGATATTTCCATTAAATTTATTACCTGTAAGGTTTACGTCTAATAAAGGCTTAGTGTATTTTTGATCCACTAATATTTTTACACTACCGGTAATGTCGAAATTTTCTCCGAATAACTTTATTTTATCTGCAACTAGCTTGTTCTCTTGTATTTTTAATGAAAAATCCAAATCTTCAATTTTTGTACCATTGAATATAGAATCTTTAACACTAGTTCTTATATTTACATCATATTTAAGATTTTTCAGCCATTGCACTTTGCTGAATAATGAATAATCATATTTATCTATATTAATGTTATGTATGCTAAATTTACTATCGATCATATTGTGTTTTTTTGTGTGATTTACCTTAATTGATCCTTGCCAAGATTCTTTGTTATTTAGCAATCTGATATCTGAAAGAGATAATATTCTAGGTGCTAAATATAGTTTAGAACTTGCTGTAAATTGACTTTTCTCTCTTTCTTGCATCTTGATAGAAGGTAAAATATGTGAGATGAACGACTCACCCTTTATCAATATATCACCATTAAATTCAGACAAGTTGCCATTGTTTGAAACTCTTCCTGATAAGCGAGATATATTATTGGTTCCAGGAAATTGAAGAAGAGTATCAACGTTTATTTCGCCATTAGCAAATTTTAGCGTAGCATGAAATTTGTCCAATATCCTGTTTTGATATTGAATATTTGAAGCTTCCATATTAAAATCCAAGCTCAGGTTCTTTGGCACAACCTCTCTAAAAGATTCTAAAAGACCCTTCATATCTGTTGTTTTGTGTGAGCCGTTTTTTAGGTCGACTTTACTAAAACTAATATTGATATTAGTATGATCACTTTTTCTATCATTTTGTATTATACCAGTGCCTTGCATGCTTTTGGACTCAATTTTTAAATCAGTTGCCGTAAACTCGCTTTCATTGAGATTGATATTGGATGATATCTCAATATTTTCGCTGGGAATCACATAAGAAAGGAAGCTAAGATTAATGATTTTTGCTAAATTGCTCACAGAACCGGAACTGTTATTGATTGTCAGTGTTAAATTACCCTGTTGATTTCTATTACCTTTAAATAGCAAATTTGCAAAATTTGAATCAACACTAATGTATACATTATTTTTTGTGACATTAACCTTTCCAGAAAAATCGTAATTGTTGTCACCAATCTGTACTTCACCAAAAAACTGCTTATTTTTTTTTATAGCAACTTCCTTGATGTTAATAGTATCGGCGTTAAAACTTATTTGGCTGTCCTTTATTAATATATCAACTATATTATCATTGGCTTTCGTATTTATAATATTAAGTAAATTTTCTTTGTTGCTTTTCATGCCCAAAAATGAGATTGACTTTGGTTGCAATGAAAATGAAAACAACGATGGCCTTATTTCAATTTTTTTTGCACTAATTAAATCTGATAATTTTTGTTCCTTGTTTTTGTTATATTGTACATATACATTGTAAATAGTAAGTTTTGGAGTAATGAGCGAAACTTCAATTTTTCCTCCAACATGTACTTTAGCATCATACGTCTTCTCTAACTCTTTTACGATATATTCTCTGTAGCCACTCCAATCCTTAAAAGTTGCAGCAACGTGCATGAGAATTAATAGCAACGAGATTGATAATATGGAGTATAAAGAAAGTTTCATAATAGACCTCTCATTCCAGCATCCCTTCTCTTCTTGTCATCCCAGTCTGGGGTCCAGGAAATTTGATTAGACATTAAGTTAATTAGCAAAAAAGTAGCTATTCTTATGTTAAAACACAGCATTTTTACATGAGAAGCTGGTCTGATGAGCACTGGGTTCCCAGTGGAAATTGCTCTCAAACCACAACACTCATACAGTTGTGTGTGTGACACTGTGATCCAGTGTGACTTAAATAAGGTTTTCCAGATTATATAATCGACAAAATTTCTGGATCCCAGTGTCAAGCACTGGGATGACAGGAATAGGTTATGGGATGAAAGGAGTGGATATTGGAATAGTAGCTGAAATGACATATTATACATATTTCAAATTATTCAAATTTCCTCTCAAAATTAGGTAAAGAGTGCTAGAATAAATAATAACACTCAAAGCTATTAAAGTTACTAAATAAACAATACGAGCTAGCCCTCTATCGAAAAACAACCCTGCTGATAAGTAATTAGAGAGATAAAGAACTATTGACATAACCAATGTTGCAGTGAGAATTTTTACAATATTTAGTAATAATGCTTGGCTAATCTTATACATCTTATTTATTGTTAAATAATTAATCAATAAAATAGAATTTATCCAAGTGGAAATGGAAGTAGCAATAGCAATTCCTATATGTTGGTATTTGTTCATTAATATGAGATTTAGTATTACATTAATTCCAAGGCACGTTAATGAGAACATAGTTGGTATTTTTAGCTTTCCCCTAGCAAAGAATGTGGGTAGCAATACTTTATTTATAATAAATGCGGGTAAAGAAAGAGAAAATGCTACTAATGTAGGAACAGTTTGCTGCACTGCATAATAATCAAATCGGCCGTAAGAAAAAAGCGTAAGTAAAATTATGTCAGGAATAATGATAAAAGCAGCAGTTATTGGCATAATTAATATTAACCCTATATTAAGGGCCTTGTTCTGTATTTTGACTATATTCTCAGTATCATTTATTCGTTTTGAAATCAGAGGAAGAAGTACTGTACCAATTGCAGTGCCAATTACTCCTTGCGGTAGTTGATTTAGTCTATCGGCATAATATATATAAGAAACTGCATTTGGTATAAAACTCGCCATGATTGTGTCAATCCATACACTTATTTGTATTACACAATTGTTGATAATTGCAGGTATCACACGTTTAAAAAATAATTTTACTTCGTTACTTAATTCTAAACTAAAAGAAAAGAAAGCCTTTAATTTGTATGCACTAAATATTATTAAAAGTAGCTGCAAAATCCCTCCAATCAGGACGGCTATAGAAAGGTTATGAGCCGGTGTTTCAATGTAAGGTAAAAACAAACTGATGATTAAACAGAGGTTCAAAATGATTGGTGAAATAGCTGTTGAAGCAAAATGCTGTTTTACTTGCAACATTCCACCAATAAGTGATGCGATTGACACGAAGATTATGTAGGGCATCATAATTTTCGACAAAGTTACAGTAAAGGTAAATTTATTTTGGTCAAATCCAGGAGTGAAGATTTTGATCATGTAAGGGAAGAAGGTTTGTGTGATAAGGCAAAAAATTACTAGAATAATAAACGTAATGGATATTACACTACTTGCGAAATTAAATGCCTTTTTATTATCATATGACTCTGCAGAGTATAATGGTATGAATGAGGTAGTAAATGCTCCCTCTGCAAAAAACGATCGAAATAAATTAGCAAAGCGAAACGAGGAAAAGAATATATCTGCAAGAGAAGTTGCACCAATAACCGTAGCAATCAATACATCTCTTATTAGCCCTAAAATTCTTGAAATAGCTGTAAAAAAACTAAATGTGAAAATACTTTTAAACATATCACGATTTCAATACGATTAACTATAATGCTAAAAGCATAAATGAAAATGTTTATTCGCTAAACTTAAAACTCTATGCAAAAGTAGGTAGCTTAAATAATTAATTGACTATTTATGCTTGTGTGTTAGAAATTTTATACCTTGGCGGGCGTAGCTCAGTTGGTAGAGCGTCAGTTTGTGGTACTGAATGTCGCCAGTTCAATCCTGGTCGCTCGCCCCACTAAAATTTTCCACTTTACATAAATATAAACATTAGATATTTTTTCACGGCCGTTAGCATTCCTTGTTGCTCTAGTATTTAGATGGCGGAGGGGAAGTTTGCGATTTAGAGTAAAAATGATGCCTATTAATTAGTGAGAGGGATTGTATGTATATTTGTTTGTTAGCTTATAGTATAGTGTCAGCACTAGGAGTATTAGCTTGTTGGTTAAGTTTTGACACTTCATCACCTTTAGCCATAGGTGGAATTGCTGGTTGTATAGCTCCAGCATTGATTGCGGTTTTTCACGTAGGATGTTTGCTATATAAGTTTTGCAAAAGAGATCCTGTTGGAGAGGATCATGGAAAAGTAGCAAATTTTTTGAGTTTGATGATATCTACAAGCGCTGCAATTGGAGTTACACTTGCTGGAAGCATAGCTGCTATTTTTCCTAATCCAAAAATAGGATTTACATTAATAAGTGGAATGATAGGGCTGATAGCACCGATTTTAGGGTTCTTTGCAACTGTAGCTATAGTGCATTGTGTAGATGAAACAGCAATTAAATCTGCAGTAAGTGCAATTTCGATTACAGATTCTACATATGTCAAAATATCTCAGGAAGAAGAAGTAGATGAATGTATTACCTTTCCGGAAGAAGAAGTTAATAAAAGTATCATTTTTCCCAAAGTTGAAAAAGTTTTTTCTGCGAGAGAGACGGCAGTTTGAGCTAAGTTAGTGTGCAATGTTGTAATCTGTAAAATTTGACATCAATCACTGATAGTTGGAATATTATAGAGTAGGAATTACTCAAGAAGATGCATAAGTACGATGTAGTGGTAGTAGGTGGCGGTCATGCCGGGTGTGAAGCAGCTACAGCTGCAGCTCGCCTTGGTGCAAACACACTACTTATAACTCACAAAATTTCAACTATAGGAGAGATGTCTTGTAATCCAGCAATTGGAGGAGTTGCAAAGGGTGTTGTAGTTAGAGAAGTAGACGCCCTTGATGGAATAATGGGGAGAGCTATCGACCGAGCAAGCATACACTCGGTCGTTTTAAATGGCAGCAGAGGCGCAGCGGTATGGGGCCCACGTGCACAGGCAGACCGAAAATTATACAAAAAAGCAATACAGGAAATTATTCTAAATTATAACAACTTGACAGTAAAAGAAGAGTCAGTTGACGATTTTCTTATAGAGAGTGACAACAACGGGGAGTCTTATATAAAAGCTGTAATAACAAGCTCGGGTGAACGTATACTGACAAATAAAGTTGTTTTAACTACAGGAACTTTTTTGCGTGGTGTGATTCATATCGGAGAGCAAACAACTCCTTCTGGAAGAATGGGAGATAAACCTGCAATAGAGCTTGCAAACACGCTAAAGAAGTATGATTTTAAACTGGGCAGATTACGTACCGGAACTCCACCGAGGCTTGATCGTGGCACTATAAACTGGTCGGTATTACAAGAACAAGTGGGTGACAATCCACCTACACCATTTTCTTATCTTACAGAGAAAATTAACCAGCCTCAGGTTTCATGTTTTATTACTCATACTAATGAACATACACACAAAGTAATTCGAGAGAATCTTCACAGATCAGCTTCTTCATATTTAGATAACGTTATTGCACCAAGATACTGCCCATCAATTGAAACTAAAGTTAAAAAATTTGCAGAAAAAAATAATCACCAAATATTTCTAGAACCAGAAGGGATTGATGATAACACTATATATCCAAATGGAATTTCAAATTCATTGCCCATCGAAGTGCAGTATGAAATGATAAAGAGTATAAAAGGGCTTGAAAATGCAGAAATATTAAGACCTGGATATGCAGTTGAATACGATTATATCGATCCACGAGAGCTATTTCATACTCTCGAAACTAAGAAAGTTAAAGGACTATATTTTGCTGGTCAAATTAATGGTACCACTGGATATGAAGAAGCGGCCGGGCAGGGAATTATTGCCGGAATCAATGCAGCACTCTCTTTATCTCAAAAAAGTTTTGTTCTTCATCGTACAGACTCATATATCGGTGTAATGATAGACGACTTGGTCACTAAGGGAATTGCTGAGCCTTACAGATTATTCACCTCGCGTGCAGAATATAGACTGGCAATCAGGTCAGATAATGCAGATAGAAGATTGACACAAAAAGGTTATGACATCTCTCTTGTGTCGCATGAGAGATACTCTGTTTTGCAGGGTAAACTTAAATCCATTAAGCAACTTGAGGAGAAATTAGAGAGCCTAACAATTACTCCTGAGCAGCTCAGGTCCTATGGCATTAAAATATCTTATGATGGAATAAGAAAAACAGCATTAGATTTGCTCGGTTATCCAAATATTGACTGGAATAAATTACGAGAAATATGGCCAGAGTTAAACATGGATTCCAGTGTCAGCTACTTGCATAACACCAAAGCACCTCTTCCTGTCATCCAAGTAGCTGACACTGGGATCCAGTACTTGAATGATGATAGAATGGATGCAGTTGACACTGAAAAAAATGTAGATTCCAGCGTCATGTGCTGGAATAACACTATAACTGATAGCATAGCCAAGAATGAAATATATGAAGCAGTTGCAATTGAAGCAAAATACAAGCCTTATTTAGTAAGACAAGAAGCCGATATGAAGTTTCTACAAGAGGAAGTTAATACTCAAATTCCAACTAATTTCAACTACTCACAGATTAAAGGCTTGTCAACTGAAGTGATAGAGAAGTTGCAATCAATAAAACCAGCAACAATTGGCATTGCAAAGCAAATACAGGGCATCACTCCAGCAGCAATAGTTAGCATATTAGTGTACCTTAGGAATAAGAAAACGAAAATAGCTGCTAATTCTGCGTAAGGTATTCCATGTCAAAAATCGAAGAATTTCGCTCTTTTATGCACGAAATAAATGTTGATGCATTTATGTTGCATACTAAAGACGAGTATTTAAATGAATATTCAAAAGAGTTAGCAGAGTTATGTGGCTTCACGGGAACAAATGGGCTACTTATCGTTACAAAGAGTAATAAGTGCCCATTTTTTACAGATGGACGCTATATCACACAAGCTCGCAGTCAGCTCGATCAGGGCAGTTTTCGAGTATATAATATACAAGAAGAGGATCCACACAAATGGGTAAAAGCAAACTTAACATTGACTACCTCACTGGGTTACTATCCGCAATATTTTACTATGAAGGACATAAGAAAATATGAAGGCATTTGTAAACTAGTACCATACTTAATTAAAAAAGATAGTAGTCATAAAGCACAAACAATAGTCTCACATGTATCTGGTGAGAGTGGTAAGGATAAATGTGAAAGAGTAGCTAAAAACATAGAGGCTGAAGCAGTGCTTCTGACTGATCCAAATTCAATTTCGTGGTTATTAAATTTAAGAAATGAAAGTGCTGAATATACTCCTTGTATATTGGGTCGTGCTATATTGTATAAAAATGCCAATGTTGATTTATTTATTCAAGATAAAGAACATTCAACTATAGAAGCAAATTTTGATAACCATATAAATGTTTTTGATATTAGTGAGCTAGAAAATTCACTACATAAGTTAAATTTGGTGGTGATAGATCCAAGCACGACTCCAATGAGCATTATGAATGCAATAGATCCCTTGTATAACCATTATTTAAATGAAAAATCAGCTTCGGTGTCATTCCAGTGCTTGACCAGAAATAAAAAAGCATGGATCCCAGTGTCAAGCACTGAGATGACAATAAGTAATGAAAGAGGTCTAATGGAAAATAAGCAGATAATTGAGAAGGAGGATCCTTGTTTGATTCACAAAGCAGTAAAAAATCAAACTGAAATAACTGGAGCTATAAGTGCGCACATCAAAGATGGAGTAGCAGTTACAAATTTTCTATATTGGCTTGAAAACAATATTGACAGTGAAATTACTGAGCTTGAAGCTGAAGAAAAAGTTTTAGAATACAGAAAAGAGCAGAATTTGTTTAAGCAACCGAGTTTTCCAACAATTTCAGCATTCAACGAGAATGGAGCAATCATTCATTACCGTGCAAGCAATAAGACAAATAAAGCTATTAAAAAAGATGGAATATATTTGATCGATTCTGGTGGTCAGTACCTTGATGGCACAACCGATATTACAAGAACTATAGCAATTGGTAGTCCAACCAATGAGCAACGAGCTCACTACACAATAGTATTAAAAGCTCACATTGCGATAGCAAGTGCGGTCTTTCCTTCTGGCACTACTGGTGGAGAATTGGACATATTAGCGCGTATACATTTATGGAAATTTGGAATGGATTACATGCACGGTACAGGACATGGAGTAGGAAGTTACCTTTCGGTACACGAAGGACCGCAAGCAATATCAAGAGGAAATAAAGTGGAACTCATTCCAGGCATGATACTTTCTAACGAGCCTGGTTATTATATTCCAGGAAAGTATGGAATAAGAATTGAGAATCTGATGTATATTGAAAGGCGAGAAAACGTCTTTTTAAGCTTTAAACAATTGACCTCTGTTCCTTATGATAAAAAGCTAATAGATATACAAATGCTTACTGAAGATGAAGTTAAATGGATAAATAGCTATCACCAATTTGTTTATAAAAATATAGAAAATGGCATAAAAGATAAGGAATGGTTAAAGAGAGTATGTGAATCTTTAAAATAGTTAATTTGTCATTTAATAAAGTATTAATATAGTTGTTCTTGTATTGTTTTTAATTAAAAACAATATATAATATTAGTTTCAAATAGGTGTAATTATGACAGATAAAATGCAAGATGATGAATTTATGAAGCAGTACATGGATACTTGCAAAGAGCAAATAGAAAAATTGGCAAGCGACCCTAATTTGCTTCAACAGACCTTAAAGCCATTCATGCAAATGTCTCAGCAACTTATGGCTGGCGGTATGCTAGAAGGAAATATGCCTAGCATGATACCTGATATGGGTGGTATGGATATCAACAAGATGATTGCTCAGATGAAGGAAATGTATGATTACATAAAGAGTAATCACAAAGAGCTCATGAGAAAAGATGCTTCACAAATTCAAGAGCTTGATGATTCCAGCAGAAGATTGAGAGGCTTGGTCAAGAAATTGATAGAGAAAGTTGAAGCTAAGTAGTATTTATTCATATCAAAGAGCTATAGCAGTAGTGAGGTTGCTCTCATTCCAATTTTAAATAAAAGGCATAAGTATTAAAAGAAAAAGTCTACAAAATGCTTTCATTCCTTAATAGGGATTAAGATGGTTTCGAAGTTTATTCAGGGGGCTAGTAAATGGTGTATAATTTTAACAATAAAGCAATACTTGATGCTTTGTTAGAATATTATGGTATAAATAGAGAAATTGAAGAAAGTGACAAATCTAATACTGTAAAAAATTTATTGAATCGTTTCACAAAAGAGAATCTTAATTATTTCACACATGTAGCTCCTTGGCTAAAAAATCTTGTACCAAAATTAGAAGGTGATACTCAAGAATTGAGACAACCTTCTACGTTACAAGCATTATCAATTGCACGAATAGTTAGAAGTCGTACTGAGCTACTTTTTAAATTATTTTCATCTGCCAAAAATGGTGATTTAGAGGCAGTGAAATACCTGGTAGAAAGAGCAGAAGTAGATGTTAATGCACAAGATATGTTTGAATTCACTTCTCTAATGTTTGCTGCTGCAAGTGGTCATTTGGATGTAGTAAAGTATCTAGTAAAAGAAGCAAAAGTAGATGTTAATGCAGGAAATGAATTTGGAAACACTCCTCTAATATTTGCTGCTGAAGATGGTCATTTGGATGTAGTAAAGTATCTAGTAAAAGAAGCGAAAGCAAATGTTAATGCAAAAAATGAATTTGGGGAAACTGCTCTAATGTTTGCTGCTAAAAATGGTCATTTAGGTATAGTAAAGTGCCTGGTAGAGGCAAAAGCAGATGTTAATGCAAGCATCGAACAGACAAAATCTGTCAAATCAGAAAGAAACACACAAATTTAAGTTTTTAGTAATTTTCAAGTATAATTGTAGAGGGAGCGCCTCTGCAGTTATGATCGACATTTTCAATGGTGCCTAAGTGCCCGTATGCAAGCATGGTCTTGGAAGGAACGGTCAAATCATTGATGGAGTCATTTAGACTACCTCGGTTAGGAGATTGTACTATCAACCGTTCCAAGCTGAAGCGTTTCCCTGTAACAAATTATATGTAGGAGTTACCATGAAAAAAGCAAAAAGTAAATTAGAAATAGTGAATCCTAATGCAGCAGGAATAGACATTGGTTCAGCTGTACACTATGTGTGTGTACCTGAAGGAGGAGATGAACAACGCGTTCAGAAATTTGGCTGCTTTACTGAAGACCTTCATAACTTAGCACAGTGGTTGAAAAAGTGTAAAGTTACAACAGTAGCTATGGAATCAACAGGAGTATACTGGATTCCTTTATTTCAAATACTTGAGTCATATAAATTCGAGGTAAGATTGGTAAATGCACGGCATGTAAAGAATGTACCTGGTAGGAAGTCTGACGTTCAAGATTGCCAATGGCTCCAACAACTGCATAGCTACGGACTGCTTCATGGATCGTTTAGGCCAGATAATCAGATGTGTGTATTGCGCAGTTACGTGCGGCAGCGCAGAAATCTCACTGAAAGTGCATCTACGCATATTCTACGTATGCAGAAGGCATTAATTCAAATGAATATACAATTACACAAGGTTATTAGTCATATTACTGGGATAACTGGTATGAAAATCATTGAAGCTATAATTGAAGGCGAAAGAGATTCTGAAAAATTAGCAGAATTCAGGGACGTGCGAATGAAAAATGATCAGTCTACTATTGCAAAAGCGTTAGCTGGTGACTATAGAGAAGAACACTTATTCACGCTAAAGCAAGAATTTGAACTATATAATATTTATCAAGAAAAAATAGCAGAATGTGATAGAAACATTGAAGCCTATTATAAAACGTTTGAAACAAAGTCTTGTGAAAGCAAACAGCTAAGTAAGCAAAAGAATAAAAATAGCAAAAGTAAGCCAAGCTTTGCTTTGTATGAGGAACTGCACCGAATCACTGGTATGGATTTCACTAAAATTCCTGGATTTGATGTATTAAGTATACAAACCATAATTT
Source organism: Wolbachia endosymbiont (group B) of Ablattaria laevigata (assembly GCF_964277395.1). Taxonomy (NCBI): domain Bacteria; kingdom Pseudomonadati; phylum Pseudomonadota; class Alphaproteobacteria; order Rickettsiales; family Anaplasmataceae; genus Wolbachia; species Wolbachia endosymbiont (group B) of Ablattaria laevigata. The sequence continues at coordinate 1,032,176 of NZ_OZ195519.1, read as the reverse complement.
CAGAAGTTGGTATAAACCACAGCAAATGGCCAACAGAAAAGCACTTTTCGTCGTGGTTGGGACTCAGTCCTGCTAATAAAGTTACAGGGGAAAAAGTGTTTAATACAAGAACACGTAAAGTCATTAACCGTGCTGCAAATGCTTTGCGAATAGCTGCTCATTCTGTAGGAAAGAGTAAAAGTGCGTTGGGTGCATACTACAGAAGATTGAAAAAACGACTAGGAGCACCGAAAGCAATAACAGCTACTGCAAGAAAAATGGCATGCATATTTTATAGTATGCTCAAATACGGACAGGAATATGTAGAAAAAGGAATGGAATACTATGAAACACGCTATAAAGATAGAATTGTAAAAAATTTGATCAAAAAAGCGAGCGAATTTGGCTACATATTAGTTCAACAAGAAGAGTTAGTTGAGTGAGTTTCTTAGGAGAAATGACTGTGAAGATACTCCTCTAATATTTGCTGCTGAAAAGGGTCATTTAGGTATAGTAAAGTGCCTGGTAGAGGCAAAAGCAGATGTTAATGCAAGAAGTAATGGTAGACGCTTTGAAGAAACAACTGCTCTAATATCAGCTATATATAAGGTTCATTTGGATGTAGTAAAGTATCTAGTAAAAGAAGGAAATACAGATGTTAATACGCAAGATAGAAAAGGAAACACTCCTCTAATGCTAGCTGCTCAGAGAGGTGATTTAGGTATAGTAAAGTGCCTGGTAGAAGCAAAAGCAGATGCTAACACAAAAAACTACTATGGAGCAACTGCTCTAACACGTACTACTCAAGATGTAAGAAAGTACTTGAAAAATCATGTACGAAAAATTAATGAAATAGAACTTCGGAAGGAGCGTGTCTGCATTAGCGTTTGTGGTGCAGTAGGTTTTATTACAGGTTTTGCGGTAGCATATAATACACAAGCAGCTATTGCAACGTGTGCAACATCAGCTGTTACTGGTTTATTATTGGGTGCAGTAGTTGGTTATTTAGCTATAAAAGTAAAAAGAGAAAAACGTGAAGATCCAGATATAGCTGTAGTTACTGCACTTAAAAATATCCTTACTATTCAATGGAGTACCTGGCCGACAGTATGCTAAGGACGAGAAGCTCGGATTTAAATAACAATAAAAAAGTATTTGAAAAGATATAGCTCTTTTGAGATACTGCTTTGTTTTTAAATAGGATTTTTATCTTTAAAATAGTATTTTACCTTTTTGGGTGATGTGGAAATTCTTGAATTTTATAGAATTTTGTTTAATATTGATGCATGAGTCAGTTTTACAAAAAAACATAAACACAAAAGAGATGATTGAACTTAAAAGCCAAGAAATTTGTCCAAATGGAAATAAGAAAAATTTGATTATTTTTTTTTCATGGTTGGGGTTCAAGTGGCGATAATTTCGCTCACCTTGCTAAAGTTATGAGCAAATTTTTACCCGATTCATGTTTTGTGGTACCGAATGCTCCGTTTGAGAGGGAAATAGGTGATGGTTATCAGTGGTTTAGTTTAGAGGATCGTAGTGAAGAAGCACTATATAATGGGGTGAAAAATGCTGCATCAATTGTAAATCATTTTATTGATACAAAATTAAAGGAGCTTAATTTAAAAGATACTCAGCTTTCTTTAGTTGGATTTTCTCAAGGGGCAATGCTTGCAATACATGTGGCTCTTACCCGGCTTCAGTCTTGTGCATCGGTTGTTGCATATTCTGGTAGGTTTCTTTCACCTTCAAAAATTGCACCGGAGATCAAATCAAAACCCAGCATATGTGTTATTCATGGTGACGCTGATGATATGGTACCTTTTTCTTCCCTTGATTTAGCGGTTAAAGCTCTGAAAGAAAATGGAGTAAACGCTCAAGGATACCCAATTCATGGATTAGGCCATATTATTAATGAAGAAGGAATAAGGTTAGGGGTTGAGTTTATCAAGAAAAATTTTGGAAATTAATTTCCATGCACTTGTTTTGCTTTGGTTACGGATATGTAGCTAAATTTCTATCGAAAAAATTGCTAAATTTAGGCTGGAAAGTTAACGGTACATCAAGAAATAAAGATATACAACTTTTTGATTATGAAAAGGTTGATCAAGATCTGCTTAAAAGCGTAACGCATGTTTTAGTTTCTATTCCTCCAGACGGCGATGATGTTATGGAGAGATACGGTCATTGTCTGGAGAATATTAAATGGCTTGGTTATCTGTCTGCAACTAATGTTTATGGTGACCACTGTGGTAATTGGGTGAATGAGGAATCTGAAACAAAGCCTATAGAAATTAGAGGAGAAAAGCGCCTTGAGTCTGAAAAGAAGTGGCTAAGTAGCAAATTGCCTGTACATATTTTTCGTTTGGCTGGGATATATGGTCCTGGTAGAAATGCGCTAATTGACCTGCAGCTTGGCAAAGCAAGAAATGTGAAAAAAATTTTTTCTCGTGTTCATGTTGAAGATATATCGAATATTTTATTTTCTTCCATGCAAAATATAAAGCCTTATGAGATATACAATTGTGCAGATGATTTACCTGCTACGCAATCTGAAGTGGTCACGTATGCAGCCGAGCTTCTCAATATTAGCCCTCCAGAGCCAGTTGAGATTTCTTCCGTACCAAATTACGCACGGGGTTTTTATTTAGGGTCAAAAAAAGTAAGCAATACTAAAATTAAAAAAGACCTTGGTGTCTCTCTAGTTTATCCTGATTACAAGGTGGGTTTAAAGAGTTTGTATATATTAGAATAGAGAAAATAGATTGCCAGATGCAAAAATTTTTCTTGAATGTTCCTTGTTTTGATGTAGTACCACTAGGCATACTATTATATAGAGGTAAATATGTTCAGCAATCAATCGCTCCCGGTTGAAAATATTCTATTACATCAAGCCGCTTATAATGGTAACATAAATGAAGTTAGGTTATTACTTAATGTAAAAACTGATATCAATATCAAGGATAAAAAAGGATTTACAGCCTTGCATTTTGCTGTTTATTCAGGACATTTAGACGTAGTAAAGTTACTAATCAGTAAAGAAGCTAATATTCATGCAAGAACTACTAAAGGCAGTACAGTTTTACACTTTGCTGTTGTAGCTAAAAGCAAAGCTATAGTAGAGGAGTTAATTAAAGCGGGAGCTGATCCCAATATAAAAGACTGTACTGATGGTAAGACACCTTTACATATTGCTGCTCAAAATGGACTTGTAGAAGTTGTAAAGGTGTTACTTAATACTCAAGAAATTGAGATTGATGCTAAAGACAATGAATTTGGTATAACAGCTCTGTACTTAGCCTCTCAGAACGGACATACTGAAATAGTTGAACTATTAATTAGCACAAAAAATGCTGATGTTAACATAGTAGATAAAAAAAATAATGTCACACCCTTGTATCTAGCTGCTCAGAATGGGCATGAAGCAGTAGTCAAGTTGCTTCTTGATAATGGTGCTAAGGTCAATGGCTGTAATGTCGATAGAGATCCTTTAAGTGTAGCTATCAAGAATGGCCATAAGAAAATAGTTGAGTTATTACTTAGTATAGAAGGAATAAATGTCAATATTGGCGATAAGATTGGCAATACACCTCTACATATAGCAGCTATAACAGGCCGCAAAGAAATAGCAAGATTACTATTAGCAAAAGGAGCTGATGCTAATATTAAAAACCATTCAGGAGATACTCCTTTACAAATAGCTGAGATAATTGAAAACTCTACAGTTTTTATGCTTGAAAAGGATACAAATTCAGTACTTCTTGTGAAAAAAGGAGTTAAGGAGCTTTTGTCACAACATGTGAAGAACAACAAACCTAGCTCATCAGTAGATAAAATTGACGTATCTGTTCAGCAGAGTAGCAAAATAAGATAGATGAGAAAACTAGTTTGTGACATTGGCGTCCAGTTAAATTTACATGGATTCCAGTGTCAAGCACTGGAATGACATTATGGAAGCTGTGATGACAAGGAAGGAAGCACTAGAAAGAAATGGGTGTCACGCACTGGGATGACATTATGGGAACTGAGATACAAGAAAAGAAACACTGGTTTGACATGCACCTGAACAGATACTCTCAGTGATGTAAATTCAACTTTACCCCATTTGCAACCATCAGGGTTCTTTGACTATAGACCTAACAATTCTTTTCTAATTTCTTCTTTAATTGTATCAATAATCTTTTTATCAAGTTTATTTATTAAGGAATCATCAATACCTGTGATGTCATCTGGATTTTGTATCATTTTTTCAATAGCATCATCTATTTTTTTTACTCTTTCTTTATTAATTTCATCAAATATAGGTTTAATGTTTGCGTAACCAGGAGCGCCCTTGCTATAACTTTTGCTGCTTTCGTTGATACAACCACCAGCACCATATGTTTTATTCACGTAGTTTTTACTACATTTTGTTACATCTTTATACCCAATCTCACCATTTTCTATATATGCTATTTTATTATCTTTACTAGAGTTTAGCTTGTCCCCTTTCTTAATTTCTTCTTTTAATTTTAAACTTTGTTCATGAATTATTGTATCTTTGTAATTCTTTCCCCCATAGGTTCTGTATGTACCTCCGCCTGCAACAGTAATTAAATCTTTACAAATTGTTTCTGAAGAGTCTCTGCACATTTTTATTAAAGTTGGTCCCCCATCCTTGTTAGATTCATCATCTTCTTGTCCACCACCTCCTTCTGTCACTTTTACTTTAATATAGGGATAATTGGGGTTGATTTTTAGTTTAGCTTTAATGTAATCACCTGGCATTCCTAGTCTACTTACAGTAGACTGAGCTTTATCAGCTATATGACCAGCTTCACCACCTCCCCATGCTTCTATTTCAACGTAATCATACATTGACAGATCATCTGTATAGCCATCTCCAAGCTCATAAAGTTTTTGATCCCTGTTTTCAATAATCTGCTTCTTATGTTTCAATTGTGCTATTATTATTTCACGTAATCTCTTTTTTAAACCCTCTAAATCGAACCTACACAATTTATCAGCATAAAAGACTTCTGTTCTATTTGCTTTAATCGGTTGATTTTTTAATTGTGTGCACTTTTGTATTTCACCTTTCTCGTTTTTTACTGTTTTACCATCCTTATCCTTGCAATCCACTTCTTCATATCTTAAGTAAAATAGTTTATCATTCTTATCTACATACTGTGTTGAGCGACTACATACTCCATCAAAGCAGAGGCAACCATCATCACCGTGATTACAGTTTTTTTCTTCATACTTTCCATCTGTTAACTCATATACTATTTTGCATTTGTCACAATTTTGTTTTGTATCTACCTCTTTATCCTCTTTTGCCATGCAGTTATCTCTAGACTTATTTTCAGCAGGAATGGAAATATATCCTTTTTTATTAAATATTATTTCATTCAGTGCATCTTGTGGCTTTGCTAAAACCTCAATTGTTTCGTTACAGGGAAAATAATAAAGCTGATCAGACTCCTTTGAATAAACAGTATTGTATTTATTGTATCTTGCCCCCATTGATTTTAGCGATATTAGCTCACTTCCTTTTTCAAGAACAAACTCCTCTGGTTCTGGTTGCCACCCAGAAAGGCAGAGCATTTTACTTTTAGAATTTTCTTTATATTTTATTTCTACTTTTGGATATCCTGAGCCATCTAGTTTGCACTTACCATTCTGAAGCTCTTTACATTCTGCTTCGATATCGGGAACATACCCATATTTTTCTAGAACTTCAAATTGCGAATTATTTTTTAATATACCTTCTATTACGCTATCGATGTCGCTTTTACTGTTACTGCTATCAGTTGTTTTTGCCACTATTGCTGGCTTTACTACTTTTAAAGGTAGATGGCCAACATATGTAGGAGAATTTTTATTAACATAAAAAGTACAGATGCCATTACTGTGAGTTCCACGTGCGTCATAAGTACAAACGTTCTCACTCATTTTCATTTTTACTTTTAGCGTATTTTCGCCTTTACCCTCATTAGGCTTTGGTATGCTCACTTCTTCAATCTTTGGAGCAGGTGGCGCTGGGAAGCAGCGAGCAGGAAATTGTAATTTTCTTTCGGACTCTTCTTCCTCAGTACCATAGTATTCAGCGCAGAGCTGACCTTTTTTTCTATAGGTTTTGAGATAATGGATAGTATCTTTAATAGTAAATGGATAAATTGGAGTATTCTCACTATTTGAAAAACCGCGCGGAAAAGGTAGCTCCCTTCTTTCTTTCAGCTCACCAATAATGACTCCAACTCTTGGATGGAAATAATCATTTTCTTCATTTGTTATAGGAACAATTCTAACTTGTGGTGGTGACATTGCAAGTTGTTCACAAAATGGAGGTGGACCAGGTGCAAGTTGCACAGGGGCACACTTTACTTTTGTTTGATAGCATGTATCACAAGCTTTTTCCATCTCTCCAGGACGAAAAATATTTTCCCCAGAAAATACTCTAGAGCCCCATGAAGAAATTCCTGACATACAAGCCCCCTTTTGACTACAAGCGCATATTTTAGGGGCATTAACAAATTTTACTTTTTCTTCATCAGTAACACCATCTGCCCATTCCCATTCAAGGCGTTTCGCAATTCCTTCTTTGATTTCTTTACTGTTATCTGTCTTAATTGTTCCATCAGCTAACATTTTATCTCCTTCCCAATCGATAAAAGCTGCTGCAGAAACTCCAGCACCTGTGGCTTGTGTGCCATATATTTTGTGGCAAGATGTTCCACTGGATAATATATAACAGTTGTCGTTCCCTTCGTAATTGCAGACCTTAATCTTTGGATCGAAGTAACCTTCTGGTCCCTGATTATTTACTGCTGTAACTTTAATAAATTGCAATAATTTTTTGTCAAAGTCTAAATCGCTCCACTTGCCTTTAAAAAAATTTGCAATACCTTTTCCTGTTTTATTTCCTACAACCTCAAGTTCAGTATTGCTCTTTACAAAATACGGACAATCAGCATATCCTTGATAAGAAAGACAAAATATCAAGGAGAATATCAATAAAAAATTAAGCTTTACATTTTTCATAGAACGCCGGTAACCACTTACTCACTTTTTCGCCTTTTTCCTTTATTGCTTCATACATATACTTTATAGTCTCTTTATTAGCTGAAAGTACATGTATTTCTTTCATATTCTTCAAATCTAGATTTAAAGTTACTAAACCTTTGTATTGCTTTATCAAAAATAAACCTTCCTGTGTTGGTGTTTGCAAAATGACATTCAGTTCCTCTTTCGACAGAGAAAATGCTTTCATGTATAACCTGTTTGCATTTATGTTCGGCATCAGGATTCTCGTATCGACATGCTTATCTAAATATTGAGTAAACTTGCTAGCAAATGCTAGGTTTAAGTTTTCAGTACTTAGAATTACTACAACATTTAACTTTGTCATTCTTTGCATCCAGTCGTCAAACTCTCCCTCTGTAGGAAAAATATTACTTATCTCCCATGCTTCATCCAAAACAAGTATTGCAGGTGAGCCATCACATTTTGCTTCGAAAGAGTATAAGAAATAGTAAAGTATCACGGACATACATTCTTTTTGCTTAGTGAGATTTGCAGTATTGAGGGATATAGTTTTTGTTCCCCAGTCAATATCTGACTCATCACCATCTTGGAATAAGTAAGCAAATTCACCTTCACCACACCATTTACTTATTTTGCCTCCAAGAAGTAAAAGCACTTCAGAAATTTGAGAAATAGATCGCGATTCTCTTGGTATAGCAAATATAGAATCTACAATTTTTTTTGTCTTTTCTTCTACGTCTACCAAACTTGCATCTGCAACCATCCTTTTGATCAATTCAACAAGCATATTGCGATTAGAAGCACTATCTTCAATGTTCAGTGGGTTAAATTTTAGACTTTTATCTTTATATTTTGGATCAATTATGTAATATTGGCCGCTTACTGCTTTAGTAAATATTATTGATTTTCCAGTATTATCCAATATAACAATCCTAGGGTTAAATTTTCTTGATTCCGAAAGTAAGAAATTGATCAGTGAGGTTCTACCTGAATTTGGAGCTCCAAGTATTGTGGTATGACCATTATTTTTCTTTCCATGAAAGTTAAAAAAGTAAGGACTGCCTTTTTTTGAAAAAAAAACTGTTACTGCTTCTTTCCATCTTCCTCCTTTTAACGTACCTGATGTAAAATCATGCAACATAGCAAAGCTGCAAGCATATTTTTCTAATATATTTTTTGGTTGTGTAACAAAAGCAAAGTTTCCAGGAAGCTGTGCCCAAAAATGATTTTCCATGTGCAGATCAGTTCTAAACATCATCAACCCGATTAACGACATTACAGAGGATAAATCGCTGATATTTTTAGCTAACCTATTCTTATCATCTGCAAAGATTGTAACAATAATTTTCTGTTGACAAAAATCCATAGCAGAAATTTTTTCAAGCTCTATTATTTCATTTATTCCTGAGTTTTGAAGTAAGGTATTGTCCTCACTGATTTGCAGTATATTAATTTGTTTTTTGAATTCTTTTACTGCTTTATTATTACTAGTAAATATTATTATTTCTGTGATGATAAGCTCAGAGTCAAGTTGCAAACACCTATCTATATTTTCTAAGGGGATTTCTCGATATTCCTTTATGCAAAAAATAGAACCAAACTTCTGTTGACCTTCAAACGATGTTTGAAATTTATTGAAACCAAAAGCTACTTTTAGGTTTTTCACATGCTGCGATAGATCCCTTTCACATATTGGATAATCTTTGTGCGTTAATGTAATAATGTAATGGAGAAATTCCATCATTTGAGAATATATTTTGCCTTCACTAGATCTAAGGCCCAGTTTTTTAGCTCCAAAAGGTTCTAAATCTTTTTGAATAAGGTCAGTTATTTTTTGTAATTCTTGATGATTTTTTTGTAAAAATAACTTGTGCCTATTCTTTATCCTGCCAAAAAAAAATGCATTATTAATATGTTTGCCAAAATCACTAAGTAACACCACAATGTATAACTCATTTATATACTGTAGTTTACTATCAACTAGTTTATTAAACCACGTTGAGTGTAGCTGATCGGAAAAGTCTGCAGTTTTATTCCACTGTAAGCTCAGTTTATTGCGCTTACGGACAGTGTGAATCCAAACTGTAAAATATAAACTCTGGATATTTTTTGATATACTTTTTCTAATTTCAGTTCTAAGATCACCATAGTTATCAACTGAAGAATAGTCTTCTAACTTGATTATTTTTAACAATTCCCCCTGTTTTGTTAGTATAGTTTCTTCATCGTAGTGGCAAGCATAAGGGATAAAATCTAAATTAATACTTTCTAGTAACGCTAAATTGTTCTTTTTTTCAGAATTAGAGCTAGTGGCCGGTACTTTTGGTTGCATACAACATTATGTGTATTCAATAAAAAGATAATTAAAAAACATAAAAATACTATCTTAATTTTTATCTTTTTTTTCGCTGTCGGGCTGTAATTTTATATCTTTTGCAAAGTTGAATTTTTCTTTCAAGTAATCTGTTGCTTTTTCTGTACTCCCAAACATCATGATCAGTACACCAAACAGTATCATGAAGAAAATTAGACCTCTGAACACTACTGCAAGTATCACTGTAGCTATACATAACCCTATAATTGTCGAAGGATTCATATTTTCCATAGTATCTTTAACTGAAAATGAAGAAATAAGTTCTTTCAACGTTCCTGGTATATTTTTCAATTCATCACTTGCTTTGCTAGAACATGACATGAAGATAAAACTTAACAGGGCTACAATAGCAAAAACTCTACCCAATTGAATACGCATCAGCTAAATACCTTTAAGATACTCCTTAACTGTAACAATTTTTACATCAATAGGCAAGAACCGAATTTACTTACTCACCATAAGTAACGCATATTTAACTTTTATCACCGTGTTAGCTCTTTATTATCAACAAGAGGACTCACACTAATGGATGTCAATTTACTTGACAGAATATTTGAACAAAATTCAGCAGCAGCTGCTGTAGCAAACACTGCAGCCACCACAAACAGTCCTGCTCCTACTAATCCTGATGTCATTGCTCCTGCAACAATGCACCCTATTGCTAAGAGAGCAGAACTTGTTACAAGTGCGACGTGAAGATTTTTGTTTTTACTATTATTTTCATAATTATCAGCTTCTTGTTTATTTAAAACAATTTTCTCCTCTTTTTTTTCGAATTGCACTGAATCTTTTTTCTGATTGCTTGTCATTTGAGTAACTTGATCCATATTTTCTTTTTTCCTGGATTCCAGCATCACGTGCTGGAATGACACCTCTCGCTCTTCTTCTTCAATCTGTAGGTTCTTAGTTACTTCTTGTAGGTCATGATTCTCTACAGCAGAGTTTACGCTGCTCTTTCTTTTACTTACTGGTGATTTCAAACTTTCTTTACTCAGTTCACGTGAACCCATTTCACTATCTAAATCACTACTACTACTGAGTTTAGAAGTATTTGTACCTCTTGGCACTTCTACAGGATCTGCAGTTGTACTAGGGTTTTTATTTTCTAAATCCTCACAAAATTGGCTAGAGAAGCCATTCAATTGCGATTGTGCGCTTTCTTTTTTTGCTTGCGATTGTTTTAATGTAGGAACTGTTGAAGCATCATAACTATCTAAACTTCTCAAGGAATTATATGTTCCAGAGATTCCTATTCCACTTACACCCTTGCCTGCAGAATCCTCTTCCTGAGGAGTCATGTCCGAACTTGTAGAATTTGGAACTTCAGCAGGAAAACTTTTTTTCTTAAATAATCCCATAGCATTATCTTGCCTATCTGTTTGATTGTTTTTACGACTTTTTTGATTTTGAATAGTGCTACTAGAATGATTTTTGTCACTACTTTTATTAGTAATCCCTGTAATCTCTAAAATTATTCCTAATATTTTTCCTCTTCTTGTTGGTGATCTTTGTGATGATTTTTCTTCATTGTTAAGTACTGAAGGTTTCATTAATTCCTCTGACTCTATCACTTCTTTTTCCAATGCTGGAAGAAATTTCTCGGTGTAATAATTATAGTATTTTTGATATTCTTCTTGCTCTCTCAGTAATTTTTCGAATTGAATTAATACGTTAGGATCAGCTCCATTGTTGAACAACTCTATGCATTTTTTGATAGTTCCATCTTCCTTTTTTAGATTTTCATGATTATGTCTTTTTTTTGTGACCTTTTTGTATATATTGGTGAACAGTTTACGATCTTCTTCATTACTCAAAGATTGAATAAGCTCTTCTATTTGATAAGGTAAATCATTACTTCTAGATTTTTTTAAAGTACCTAGCATAACATTCCTCTCATACAAATAAAATGTATGAATACCTCTTTAGCGTTAATTTTACATTAAAACTGGGCAGTTATGCCTTATTACGGATAATTATAGCAATTTGCTAACTATTTTCTTTGCTGATTACTGATTTTGCATTTCAACATAATTGCTTGCCTGTTGAACTAGCATATCTATTACTTCTTTTACAGGCTTTTCTCTATCAACCATGCCAACACTTTGACCAGCCATTAAAGATCCTGTTTCAACATCTCCATCAATTACTGCCCTTCTTAAGGCTCCAGCCCAGAACTTTTCTATTTCAAGCTGCCCATTTTCTTTTGAGATCTTTCCATTTTGATATTTATCGATAATGTCTCTTTGATGCTTCATAAAATCATCACTTGCTTTGTTAACTATAGCTCTTACTGGAATTACAGGGAAATCAGCACTAATCTGCACAGAAGATACAGCATTACGCGCAGCTGATTTGATGAATACTTCTTTAAAATTTTTGTGAGCGATTGACTCATTCGTGCAGACAAATAATGTACCTATTTGACAGCCACTTGCTCCCATTTCTAGGTAGTTCACTATCATTTCACCTCTTCCTATTCCACCTGCAACAAACACCGGTGTTTTCTCATTTTTAAAATGAGGTAATATCTCCTGTGCGAGAACAGAAGTGCTAACAGGACCGATATGTCCTCCTGCTTCCATACCTTCTATTATTAACGCATCTACTCCCATTTTTACTAACCTTTTCGCGAGGCTTAATGCTGGTGCAAAACACATAACTTCAATGCCCGCACTCTTGATTTTTTCTATATTAGGCTTCGTTGGTAGTCCACCGGCAAGCACTATATGGCTTACTTTCGTTTCAATGCACACATCTATCAACTCACTCAACTTTGGGTGCATAGTAATTAGATTTACACCAAATGGTTTGTTAGTTAATTTCTGTGTCTCTATGATTTCTTTTTTCAGTAAGTCTGGAAACATTGCACCGCAAGCAATCACGCCAAATCCACCAGCATTTGAGATTGCTGAAACCAAATTTCTCTCTGAAACCCAGCTCATAGCACCACCCATTATTGAAAATTCACTACCGAGAAAATTCGTTCCTTTCTTCCAAAGCTTGCTCAACATATAGCCTATATCATACGTTTAAAAATGTTTTGTTTATCTATGAATGTATGTTTCAAAGCGCCAAGTATATGTAAGACTATAAAGAGTACCATAAAATACGCAAGTATCGAATGTAGCTGATTAGCTGCACTAGCTAGCTCTTTGTTTTCATTGATTAACAAAGGGATATGAACAAAATATTTGATCTCTTTACTAGAAGCAGAAGACATGACATAACCAGATAGTGGCATTAGCATCATCAAAGCATACAAACCAAAGTGTACCGTTTTGCTCGCGTTGATTACAAATCGAGAAAAATTTGCTGGTAATGGCGGAACATAAGTAAAGACGCGAAAAAATATACGTACTATAATTAATCCAAGAACGGTGATGCCACAAGCCTTATGAATAGCGTATATGCTGAATTTAATTTCACTGCTAATCGGCAAACTTTTCATGTACAGTCCAGAACAAAGCATACCAATAATAAGAGCAGACATTAACCAATGAATGATCCTTAAACCTAAACTATATTTATTGTCTTTCATTAATTTTGATTACTCTAAAGTAGAATTTATATAGTAGAAAAACTATTTCTCAATCAAAATTATCTATACATAATTTCGCTGCCTTGATCAACATAAGTGCAATAATTGTATGTGACACATAAACATTGTCTATCAGATCATAAGGAGATGGTGAACTTTTTGAGAGTTTTTCTATTGTATTGACTTTAAACACATTTTATCCTATACAATTTCAGTACCTTAAACTACCAAAGCATGCCTGATCTAAAGACAATGATGCTAAATTTTGGTCCTCAGCACCCAGCTGCACATGGGGTGCTACGACTTGTTTTAGAGATGGATGGTGAAGTGATCGAGAGAGCAGACCCCCATATTGGGCTTTTGCACCGTGGCACTGAAAAATTGATAGAACATAAAACATATCTTCAAGCTCTGCCTTATTTTGACCGCCTTGATTATGTGTCGCCAATGTCACAAGAGCATGCATATTCGTTGTGTGTAGAGAAATTGTTGCAATGTGAAATTCCAATTAGAGCAAAATATTTGCGTGTTTTGTTTTGTGAGCTGACAAGAATACTAAATCATTTACTAAATATCTCTTCTCAAGCACTTGATGTTGGGGCGATGACCCCTCTTTTATGGCTCTTTGAAGAGAGAGAAAAAATACTCGAGTTCTATGAAAGGGCCTCAGGTGCAAGATTTCACGCAGCTTATATAAGGCCAGGTGGACTTGCAGCAGATATCCCAGAAGGTTTGATTGAAGATATTGCAAAATTTATAGAGCAATTTCCAAAGTATATAGATGATGTTGATGAACTTTTAACGGAAAATAGGATATGGAAGCAACGCACTGTAGGAATTAGTGAAATATCAATAAAACAGGCGCTTGATTGGGGCTTTAGTGGACCAATGCTCCGTGCTGCTGGGCTTGCTTGGGATCTGCGAAAAAGCCAGCCATATGAGATATATGATCAGCTAGATTTTGATATACCAATTGGCCAAAATGGTGACTGTTATGACCGTTATTTAGTAAGAATGGCGGAGATTAGGCAATCTATCAGCTTGGTGAAGCAATGCGTAGAGAAGATACCTGAAGGGCCAATAAAAACTGAAGATAGAAAAATTTCTCCACCGCCAAGAGCAGAAATGAAAGAATCTATGGAGGCTATGATTCATCATTTTAAGCTTTATTCAGAAGGATATCATGTGCCAGAAGGTGAGGCATATGTGGCTGTTGAAGCGCCAAAAGGTGAGTTTGGAGTATATATAGTTTCAGATGGTACCAATAGACCTTATAGATGTCGAATAAGAGCACCTGGCTTTGCGCATTTACAGGCCTTAGATTTCATGGCAAAAGGACACATGCTTGCTGACATTGCAGCAATTATCGGTTCACTCGACATAGTCTTTGGTGAGATTGATAGGTAATTATTTTAAAATAGTAACTTAACTAATGGTTAAGACATCTTCTATCATAAATTGTATAAATTCATTGCCATTCCAGTAATTCATAGAGATTTTACCCAAAATGGCTTTAACATTACCCTGCATAATAGCAGAGCCGAGCTCAGTATTTGCACAGCGAAACGCAATAGCTTTGACCATAACATTATCGTCAGCAATAAAACATTTTATATGGTCAACTCCTATAACTTCCGGCTTTCTTATCTTTGCCCCTTGAATGATGAATCTTGGTTCAGGATTGCCAGCTCCAAATGGCTCTAAGCGCTGCAGTTGATTCCAAAGGGATAAGTTTATTGCTTTAGCTGTTACTATACCATCAGCTTTTATAGTTTTATCGTTTGTGGAGTTTGCAAATCTTTCAGTAAAAAAATCATGTAGATCACTTATTTTATCTTCTTCAATCGAAAATCCTGCTGCCATACTGTGACCACCACCTTCAATGATTAGGTTGGTAAATTTTGCAGAAAGAACCGCAGCACCAATATCTACTCCAGAAATTGACCTACAGCTTGCTTTTCCTATTCCATTGTTTAAAGATATCACTATCGTTGGTAAGTGAAACTGCTCTTTTAGTCTTGATGCAATGATACCAATTATTCCCTGGTGCCAATTACCACTTACCATTATAAAATTTACACCTAAGTGGGCAAAATTTTCCGCTTGTGTTGTGGCTTCCAAAATAGCCTCATTTTCTAGCATTTTTCTTGCATTATTCAAATCTATTAGTTTTAGCGCGATTGAATGTGCATCATCATCGGTGGAAAGCAACCTTGCACCGAGCGATGCTTCTCCAATTCTTCCTCCGGCATTTATGCACGGTCCAATGCTAAACCCTAATCGTGAAACACTTGGTTTTTCAAGGATTCCCAAAGCGTCAAACAAAACACGTAAGCCAACATTTTTTCTTGCTGACATAACTTTTAATCCTTGTAAAACAAAAGCCCTATTTAGGCCTGTAATCTGCATAACATCGCAAACAGTTCCAAGAGCAACCAAATCCAGTAGATCAAATAAATCTGGTTCTTTTTTGTTGGTAAAAAATCCTTGCTCACGTAGGATTCTGTTAAGAGCAACAATTAGCAGAAATGACACTCCAACTGCTGCTAAGTTATTATAAGGAGAGCTCTCATCAAGGCGGTTGGGATTAACAACTGCTACAGCACTTGGTAATTTTTCTGTTCCAAGGTGATGGTCGACAACTATAATATCAAGTCCAAAGACTTTTGCATCTTCTATTGGTTGATATGCAAGCGTACCGCAATCAACAGAAATACATAAATCAATACCATTCTTTTTAAGTTGTAATAAAGCATCTGTGTTCAATCCATAGCCCTCATCAACACGATCTGGAATATAGATTATAGAGTGTGTCCCAATCGCTCTTAGGTACCTATTAATCAATGCTGATGACGTTGCACCATCAACATCGTAATCACCAAATATTGCAATATTCTCATTATTGTTTATTGCTTTTATTATGTGAGAAACAGCTTTATCCATATCAAGGAGGTGAAAGGGATCTGGTAATAGCGATCTGATTAGTGGGTGTAAGAAGTCATGTGCATTTTCTATGTTAACACCACGAGCAACTAATATTCTTGCTAATATTTCTGGCAACTCAAATCTCTGTATAAGAGTAAAAATCTCCCTTTGATCTGCTTTTTGTAACTTCCACAGTGCATTTGTTATGCTGCGTTTTTCAATATCAAGTAGCATATTTTTTGTAAATAAAACTACTTTACCAGAACTTTTACGCTTGTTCTATAATTGTGTTAGACTTCTGTATAACCTAAAGAAAGATATAGGAGAGTGTCACTCGAAAGGAATCACATTTATTTTGACAAAGAGCATCTGTAAAATCTGATACTTCTTCTTGCATAACATGCTCTTTAATTAGTATTATATCTATATTAGCATATAAGTGTGAATATTATATTAGTGTAATTACTTTTTGGTATACATAACAAATTTATGCCTGGAAACAGTTTTTGGTTACTCAAACCTTTTCTACCTTTATTTCATATTCTTTAAAGTATTTTTTGCACTTTCTTTATAAAAACCATAGGTACCAATCGGTTTTTAGCTTAAGAATAAAGGTTAAGTATCTGGAATTCTGGACATAAAATCCTCCTGAAAGATTAGAAAGAAAATGCAGCGCATATACAACAGAATTTGAACACGTGCTGAAGAAGATACACTACGTTTTTTTTTTTTGAAAAATTGACTGAAAAGTCTGCAGACGAAGATAGATTTTTGAGCTCTTAAAATACCTCTACTGTTAGAGTAAGGAAAGCGAGAAGGTTTGTCAAGCAATCTTTATTGGCTGTTGTACTAGAATTCAGTTTTTCGTATAATTTGCTAGAATTTGTGTGAAGAATTTTAAATATGAAAGGCCTATATATTAAAACTTACGGCTGTCAGATGAACGTTTATGACTCCATTTTAATGGAGAATATAGTTAAGCCTTTAGGGTTCAACGTTGTTAGTGATGCAGAACAAGCTGATTTGGTGATATTAAATACTTGTCATATTAGAGAAAAGGCAGCAGAAAAGCTTTACTCAGAGCTTGGAAGAATCCATTCATCACAAAAAAATAAGGAAATGACCATAGTGGTGGCTGGATGTGTAGCGCAAGCAGAGGGAGAAGAAGTGTTCAGAAGGGCTCCTTTTGTTGATATTGTTGTTGGTCCGCAGAGTATTTCTGCTTTACCGGAGTTAATAGTCAAAGCAAGCAGAAGTAAAGGTCATGTAATAAATACTGATTTTCCAGAAGTTGCGAAGTTTGATAAATTGCCAGATGAATGCTATGGCAATAGCCAGGGGTCTTCTGCGTTTCTTGCCATACAAGAAGGTTGTGATAAATTTTGTACGTTTTGTGTGGTACCATATACACGCGGGGCTGAGTATTCACGACCAGTAAATGAAATATTCCGTGAAACATTGAAGTTAGTTGCAAATGGGGCAAGGGAAATCAATTTGCTCGGTCAAAATGTTAATGCTTATCATGGAGAGTGCGAAGGAGAGGTGTGGGATTTAGGAAAATTAATTAGTCACATTGCTAAAATTGAAAAGCTAGAAAGAATCCGCTACACAACTTCTCATCCAAGAGATATGCACGAATCTCTCTACTTGGTACATGCGGAGGAATCAAAACTCATGCCGTTTGTTCACCTACCTGTGCAGTCAGGTTCGAATAAAATATTGCATGCAATGAATAGAAAACACACGGCAGAGGAATATTTGGGAATAATAGACAGATTGCGCAAATTGAAACCTGAAATCGAATTTTCTTCTGATTTTATTGTTGGTTTTCCTGGAGAAACTGAAAAAGATTTTGAGGAAACTATGAAGTTAGTAGAAAAAGTAAAGTACGCTCAGGCTTATAGTTTTAAATATAGCCCAAGGCCAGGAACGCCAGGGGCGGAAAGAAAAGATCAAGTACCAGAAGAGTTTAAAACAGAGCGTCTTCTTCGTTTACAGGAATTAATTAGCAAGCAACAACTTGAATTTAATCAGAGTATGATAGGAAAAACTATTCCTGTTCTATTCAGTGATAAAAAAGGTAAACACCAAAATCAAATTATTGGTAAAAGCCCATACATGCAATCAGTATGCGTTGATGATCCTGACGATAAATACAAAGATAAAATAGTAAATGTAAGGATATTGGAAGCTCGGCAAAATAGTTTGTTGGGATGCGCTGCCTAATTAGAGAAAAGTGCTCCCATGGTCTCATGTAGAAGCACTTTGTGTGTTTTTATAAGTTTATAAGCTATCTAGATTTAATCCTTAAGGGACTACAACTCTCTGTTACGCAATCATATGAGACTTGATATAATAGATTTGCGGGATTTTTTTTCTTTTCCCACTGATAGTGTACTTTTTCAACCTTTCCAGAATTATTATATTCATAAGAAAGCGATCTCCAAATAACGCTGCTTTTACTATTATTTTTGTTAGCATCGTGAAATTTCTGATAAGGCCAACTGTTATTGTCTTTATTCATCTTTAACTTAAGTAAATAAGTCTGATTTATTAATATGCTGTATAATAATGTCAACACCTATCAATGTTTATAGAAACAGAGTTTTTGGATTTGTAATTTTCCAGAAAGCTCTATATTCTTTGATTTTATCCAGTTAAAATGAATATGAAGTATTATCCTGATACAAGCAGCAGTCCTGATTTTTCATTGCTAGAAAAGGAAATCATAAAATTTTGGCAGGAAAATAAAATTTTTGAGCAGTCAGTCGAGAAACGTTCCAAGGATCATTGTTTTGTATTTTATGATGGGCCTCCGTTTGCAAATGGACTTCCGCATTACGGACACTTGCTTACTGGTTTTATAAAAGATGCATTTGCAAGATATCAAACTATGCTGCAAAAAAGGGTTGAACGCAGATTTGGTTGGGATTGCCATGGGCTACCGGCTGAGATGGGCGCGGAAAAGGAACTTAGAATATCTGGTAGAACTGAGATAGAGAAATTTGGCATTGAAAAATTCAATAATCATTGCCGTACTTCTGTGATGAAATTTTCATCAGAATGGGAGAAGTATGTAAATAGACAAGCAAGATGGGTAGATTTTCACAATGACTATAAGACTATGGATAAGTCATTCATGGAGTCGGTCATGTGGGCATTTAAGCAGCTTTATGATAAAGGTCTGGTGTATGAATCAATACGCGTTGTTCCCTATAGCTGGGCGTGTGAAACTCCACTCTCTAATTTTGAAACAAGGCTTGATAATGCATATAGAGAAAAAATTAGCAAAGCTGTAACTGTTGCTTTTGAACTTTTAGAAAATCCAAAGCAATTTAAACAAAAATGTAGATTACTTGCTTGGACTACAACGCCTTGGACGTTGCCGAGCAATCTTGCACTGGCAGTAGGGGAGGATATTGAGTATTGTATGGTGTTAGTAAATGGTGAAGTCTGCATCTTTGCTGAAAGTTATTTAGAGAAATTTGTCAGCCACTGTGAACAAAGCAATATTCAATATGAAAACTGTAATACAAAACTTAAAGCGAGTGATCTTGCAGGTCTTTCCTATAAACCACTGTTTGATTACTTTAAAGATACAAAAAATGCGTTCCGTGTTTTCATTGCTGATTATGTTACAGGAGAAGATGGTACTGGTGTTGTGCACACTGCTCCTGGATTTGGTGAAGAAGATTTTTACCTTTGCCAAAGCCATGATATTCGAGCTGTTTGTCCAATTGATAACGGTGGGAAATTTACTGCAGAAGTTTCAGATTTAACAGGAGTTCATGTTTTTGATGCCAATGATACAGTAATCAAGAAATTAAAAAGGCAGGGGAGCTGGTTTAAAACTGAGCAATATATTCACAATTATCCACACTGCTGGAGAACTGACACTCCTTTAATCTACCGCACTATGCCTTCTTGGTATGTTGCTGTGACAAAGTTTAAGGGAAGAATGACAGAGCTAAATAAGAGAGTTAATTGGATGCCAAATCATATAAGAGATGGTCAATTTGGAAAATGGCTTGAAGGAGCGCACGACTGGTCTATTTCACGCAATCGATTCTGGGGTACTCCAATTCCTGTGTGGAAATCAGACGATGCAAAATATCCAAGAGTGGATGTGTATGGCTCAATAGCAGAACTAGAGCGAGACTTTAATGTTAAGATAGATGACTTGCACAGACCGTTTATCGATACTTTGACGAGACCAAATCCTGATGATCCAACAGGAAAATCAGTTATGCGTCGTGTGCCTGATGTGTTTGATTGTTGGTTTGAGTCTGGCTCGATGCCGTTCGCGCAAGTTCACTATCCGTTTGAAAATAAAGAATGGTTCGAGAAAAATTTCCCTGCGGATTTTATCACTGAATATATAGCACAAACAAGAGGATGGTTCTATACGCTTTTTGTGCTTTCCACTGCTTTATTTGACAGTGAGCCATTTAAGAACTGCATATGCCACGGTGTGGTTCTTGATGTGAAAGGGCAGAAATTATCCAAACGTCTGAATAATTATGCGGACCCAATGGAAGTGTTTGACAAATATGGTTCTGATGCGCTGCGTTTTCTTATGCTGTCTGGTTCCATTGTCTGCGGTGGTAATTTACTACTCGACAAAGAAGGAAATTTAGTGCGTGATGTTCTGAAAAACGTAATAAAACCTATTTGGAACAGTTATCACTTTTTTACTATGTATGCAAATGCAGATGGAATTAAAGCTGAGATTTGTAGGGATTATCAGAATACTATTGATTGCTACATGATTTCAAAATGTTTTGAAGCTGTGGAAGGTATGCGAGCTTCTATGAACAACTATAACTCTCAGGAAGCTTGCAAAATCTTGACAGATTTTTTTGAAGTGCTAAATAATTGGTATATTCGTCGCAGTCGCGAGCGTTTTTGGAAAAGTGACTTAGATCAAGATAAAACCGACGCTTATAATGTTCTGTACACAGTTTTTTATTACATGCTTCGAGCTGCAGCTCCTTTGTTGCCACTCATAACAGAGACTATATGGCAAGGGCTTCAGTACAAAGAAACATCTGTTCATTTGGCTGATTTTCCACAATCAGATAGATATGACAGTGAACTCATTGCCAAGATGGATTTGGTAAGGGAAATATGTAATGCTGCACTCTCTATTAGAAACATGTTTAACATACGTATAAGGCAGCCACTTGGTAGCATGACTATTTATCATAAGTCTTCCTGCAATTTTCTTGAAGATGAATATCAAGAGATGGTAAGAGATGAGGTGAATGTAAAAGAACTAGAAATAGTAAGTGAATTGAAAGAGGTTGCATCACTAGAGTTAAAATTAAATTTTCCTGTGCTTGGAAGAAAAGTTCCAGACAAAATCAAGAAACTAGTTCAATACGTTAAGGAAGGAAAGTGGAAGCAAGTTGAAAACGAACAGATATTTTTGGGAGATGAAACAGAGAGCTATACTATGGAAAAAGGTGAATATGAACTATTATTAAAAGCAAACAGTGAATATTCTGCTGTGTTTGATAATAACAAAGGAGTTGTTATTCTAAATACTGAATTAAATAATGAACTAATTCTAGAAGGGCTGGCAAGAGATATTGTGAGGCTTATTCAAGAAACTAGAAAACAGGCTGATTTTTATATATCAGATAGAATCAGAGTAATAATCAAAGCAGAAGATGAGAAAATTAAGGAAGCAATAAATACATGGGTTGAATATATAAAAGATCAGACCCTTGCCTTATCTTTGGACACTAATAAAGAGATCGAGGCCGATTTCTATTCTAAGGAATACCAAGGTTTGACAGTTGGTATTAAGTTAATAAAGTTGCAAAGTTAGTAATGTTTATGCTATACTTAAATTGCTTTAAGTAGGGTGGTGATATGAATCAAGTTGTTGCAGATGGTCATAGAGAAGTTATTGATTTAAATAACAACAGTGATGGTTCAGGTAAAGTAGAATCTATTTCCAATGTTGCTTTGGAAGAGGAAGAAGAGTTTTTTGATGCTATGGAAGATGTTTCTAATGTAGAAGAAGGGAATGATTTAGGTCTTGCTACTTCAGAGGAGAAGGAAGAGTTTTTTGATGCTATGGAACAACAAGAATCTACTTACGATTTAGAGGAAGTGGAAGAATTCTTTGATAGCAAGGCTGCTACTTTTGATATTCCACTCAGTATATTTCATTATAAAGATTATAATTCTGACTTTTTTACCTCCTGGTATAATATGTCAAGCGAAATATTGAAAGAGATAAACAGAGCTTGCCCAGAGAAGAAAATATTAAATTTAGCTCTGTCAGTTTTAATGCTCCCTTATATTGCTTTTACTGCGCTGGGGTTAGTCATATACAGTAGATTTAAAGCAAATAGCAAGACACAAGAAGGTGTAGTGGAAGATAAGACAAAAAAGAGTGAAACAGGTGTGCCAAAAAGATTGGCATATGGCGCTCTTGCTGCAATGGCAATTTTTGTTAATGTGACTGTACTTGTAGCTTTGGTTGTTCCTGCAACAATTGCTTTAGCTACTTTTTATCTTTTAAATAGAGATTTATCTCATTCTTTAGTGGCTGCTCTTAAAATAAGTATGGGGCATTATTCTAATAAGCACCAAAATATAGAGGTGTCTTTTTATGAAACAGTAGTTTATGATTCAAGAATTAAATATGATATGGAAATAAAATTTCCACCACAATTTAAACAATTACTTAGAGACTTATGTGAGAATGAAAATAATCAGTGGTTTAGTGCAGAGCCGGATTCGGAGCATAATATCGTACTGAAATTGCCAATTAACATCAATTTAAAAAATGGTCTTAAGCCCTTGCATAATGAAATTAAGAATGTGCTTGCAACTTCAATTCAAGAATTTGCAAAAACTATGGAAGAGCTGATGAAGCTAGAAAAGAAAGAGATTACATATGATCAACTGAAGGAATTGTTGAACGAATTCAGGCTGAAAGTGGTGAGTAGCATAGATTCTAAGTTGACAACTCACTTAATAGAAAATGCTTATCAAGTTGCTTTTATACAAGCAATTAAGTTTCAGCAAAATAGACGGGGAGAAGATTTTTCACTGGAGGATGAGCTAAAAAATACTTTAGTGAAACAGAAATTAGAAAGTCAAGGTAAGGAATTACCAAATGAGAAAGAGATGATAATAAAAGATCTGAGAGAAGCAGGAGCAAAAGTACCAGATATCTTAGAAGATAGTGAATTTCCTGTATTTAAAGCAGAATGGGAACGGCTTAAAGAAGAAGGGAAAATAGCTAAGAGGACAATCATTGATGTTTATAAAGAGAAGTATCGTGAAGAAACAGGAACAGCTCTAAATAGTGCTAAAAAAGAGATTGAGAATTTAAGAAAGGCAGGGCATGAAAGGTATCACAGTGTACGTCAAGAATTAGAAAAAATGTCTGATGATAAAGAGGGAAATAACTCAATAAATGATGATGTAAAAAGGAAATTAGAGGATCTTTTTAAGTTCGAGTATAATGATCAAGAAGTTGAGCAAAAGCTAATAAAATCAGTAATGAAAAAAGCAAAGGGTGAGTTAGGTCGATTAGGCATGCTTAGCTTAATAGATCAGTTTCAAAGTTTAGAAAAGAAGATAAAACATCATTCTAGCAAGAAAAGTTTAAAAGAAGCTTTAGATGAAGTGAATGATTTTATAGCAAAGATGTATTTAGAAATAACGAAACGTAAAACGCAAGATTTGTTTAAAAGTCAAGCAAAGGGTATAGAGAATTCATGTAAGCTGTTAGAGGAAAAGGAGCCGGATTTAGTACAGAGGATTAATGTGCACCGAGTGAAAATTGCAGAATGCTTAGATCAACCTATATCGTTAAGAGAAGTAATAGAAGAAAGTGAGGATTTAAACAAATATTTAGAAGATGAGCAAAATAGAAGGGGAGAGAAGCATCCAAGTACAAAATTAATAGAGAAGCATTTGCAAAATAACCAAGAAATCCTAAAAGCATTAAAACAGTTAGAATTAGAAGAAAAAGGATTATTGATAAATGAAGAAACAAAAAATGATTATAGAGAAGAACTGGAATCTCGCGAAAAAATAAAGTTTGCAATAATAGAAGATGATTTACTTAAAGCATTCGAGCATGAAATTTTTGATGAAGAAGCAATTAAGAAGTTACTAGAGAGAGCAGAACTTGAGTACTACTTTGCAGAAAAGTGCATAAAAAGTCCTGTGATTAAGACAAAAGACAATATCAAACATTTTTGTCAAGATTTATTGTCTCCTTTAATAAATAGGTTGGTGGAAAATATAGTAAATAATGTACCAAAAAGTGATAAGAGTTCATGGCTGCAGCCTATAAAAGCTATTAGGACAGGCTTGGGATATATTCAAACAGGTCTTGCCGTTGCAATGCGTGGGGATAAGAGCACAGAAGGGAAAGCATTGAGTGTGGCACATGATACTCATAAGGAAGTAGAGACATTTCTTCAACATTTTCAATCAAGTTATGAGGAAGTAGGAGTTTTTTTGGGTAATTTATTTTCTGATGATGGAACGACATTTAAAAATGATGTATGGCCTAAAGTAGAAGAGCATTTGCATGGAATGTGGGATAGGTTTTTCAAGGATATTGAATTCAAGATAGGGAATAAATTGGATGAAGTAAACGTGACACAGCAAAATCAGGAAACGGCGATTACGGCTTAATAATGAGCTCTCAAAGTTCCTTCAGTATTTTTACACACTAAGTTTACTATCATATTTGATTCTTTTTGGATTTCCTCTTCAGTTAAAGTGTGAGTTGGAGAGCAGAAAGTAACTGAAAATGCTATAGACATCTTATTCGATTCTATATTGTTTCCATGATATACATCAAATATCAAAACTTCTGTGATGAGCTCTGAGCTTTTTTTCACCATATTGATTATACTGCCTGCTGCTACATCTTTATTTACAATAAATGCAAAGTCGCGTTTTACACTTTGATATTTATAATCGATAAATTTTTTTCTACTTATAGGTAAATTTTCGATATTTTCTAATATCAACTCAAAGCCTACAATTTTTTGTTTAATGTTAAAAAAATCCAATATACTCGGATGCAATTCTCCAAAATAACCAACTATTTTACTTCTAAAAGATAAGGAGCCTGATTTTCCTGGGTGATAATATTCTTTTTCTGCTCTCTCTATTGCTAAATTATCACAATTGACATTAAAAAGTTCCAAAGCTGTTATGAGGTCAGCCTTTGCGTCAAAAATATCTATTTTTCTATCAGTGTTATAGTGGTTTTTCGGCGAATTATTTCCTGATCTAATTCCACTTAAAACGTACTTAGACTGAGCCTCACCATTATAAATTGGTCCAATTTCAAAAATTGCGAGATCAGATATCCCGTGAGCAATATTATCTGCAGTGACTTGCAACAAATTTGGTATGACACTTGGCCTCATTATATTGAAGTTATTATTAAATGGATTATCGATAATGAATAACTTATTCAAGTAACCAAACTTTTCAGCTGTTGATTCACTCATAAAAGACCAAGTTATCACTTCATGAAACCCTCTGCTTGTCATTAAAATGCGCAAATCATCTTGTGTCTCTTCTTCTACTGTAACGTCTTCTGCTAGTTGCTCTTCCTTTATTTTATCATAGCCGTATATTCTTACTACCTCTTCAACTAGGTCAGCAGGTATGGTTATGTCTGGTCTCCAGCTTGGTACTTGTATATTCCAATTACCTTCGGTTTTTTTATCGATACTAAACCCTAGCTTTGTTAAAATATCGAATACCTCATTAGGTGATGCAGATACACTTCCAAGTTTGTTTGCATTCTGATAATCAAAATTTATCTTGGTATAAGCCTTATTCAAATTGCCAGCAGACACTATGCTTGACACTTCTCCGCCACATAAATCCAAAATCATTTTGGCTGCAAGATTGAGTCCATCAAGGGTAAATTCAGGGTCAATTGAACGTGCAAATCTGTAACTTGAGTCTGTGGAGATGCCTAGCTGCCTTGAAGATTTAGTGATGGAGATGGGGTCAAACCAAGCAGACTCTAAAAAGATATCAGTAGTTTCAAGAGTGCATTCACTGTACTTACTGCCCATAATTCCAGCAATTGCCTGAACGTTTTTATCATCAGAAATAACGCTTATGTCTTTGTTCAATGAGTATTCTTTATCATTTAAACCAATAAATTTTTCTCCATCGTTTGCTTTACGTACTGTGAGCTCTCCTTCTATTTTTTTTGCATTATATGTATGCATTGGGCGATTAAAGGATATCATGATGTAATTAGTAATATCAACTATTGCAGAAATGGAGCGCATTCCTATCGATTCCAGACTATCTTTTAGCCATTTTGGACTCTCTTTATTTTTTACATTAGTGATATATACTCCACTAATAAAACTCTCCCCATCGATGACTTTGACGTTTATTAGTGAGTTCATAGAAGCGGTAAGTTGTGGAATGATTAAAGTCTTTAACGTTCCAATTCCAGTTGCTGCTAGATCACGTGCTATTCCATAAACACCTAAGCAATCTCCACGGTTTGGAGTGATGTTTATGTCAATTACAGGATCGCAATTGAAAAATTTATCTCCTGTTTTATAATCATCAGAAAGCTCGATTATTCCTTCACTTTCATCTTGAGTCAGCGAAAGCTCAGAGGCAGAGCAGAGCATCCCTTCACTTAGCACTCCTCTTATTTTTGTAGGCTTAATTGTAAAGTTGCTTTCTGGCAATGTGCTACCAAGAGATGCAAGTACAGTCTTCATGCCTTCTTTAACATTTTTTGCTCCGCAGACTATCTGCAGAACTTTACTTCCATCATTTACTCTACATAATTTTAATTTATCAGCATTTGGATGAGGTGCGACTTCTAATACTTCTGCAACAACAAACCCGGCCAATCTGGAATTGTCGATCACATTCTCTACTTCCAACCCTATGTAAGTTAATTTATCAGTAATTTCCTCTAAACTAGCATTGGTTTCTAAGTACTCTAATAACCAAGATAATGTGAATTTCATCTATCTAACAAGAAACAAAAATTCATAGTAATGTAAAATGTGATGTTTTTAAAGTTTGTTGTAATAAGTGGCTTCTATATTGCAAGAAACAACAGAGAAGCCTACTCTTTCTACAAAGAAAGAATTTTCTTTATATCACCTTTGCAGTCCATTTTCATGCAGAGTTGAATGTTCATATTGTGATCATCTATATGGAAATTATAAATGTAAGCATCACCAGTGAAATTTCCTATAACATCATGGCTTTCATTTAGCATTTCACCTGCCATGTGGAAAAGACCAGTGTCTGAGTTAGAAGAATAATCTGTAAACTTGATGTACCCGTTACCACATTCCTGTTCTAAATTTAAAGGTGGATTAGTAAAATCTATTTCGTTCATAATTGCCTCATACTAAAATTAAATTATAGTTAAAATAAGATGTTAAGTCAAGAATTTAGAATAAGATTGGTAGCTGACTATAATTTGCATTTTAATTGTATATTTTGTTAATATGTTAATGCTATAATAATACAGAGCTCCTTATATTAATTCTTGACTTTATTCTATAAAATTTATACTTTATTTACTGCTGCAGTTTAAGTATACAGGGTCAAAATGGCGTTAAATCCGCTAGAACAATTTAAAGTATATACAATAATAGAACTACCAAAATTATTTGGGTATGACATAAACTTTACCAACTCATCTCTTTTTATGATGATCTCGGTGATATTAATGGTACTGTTTTTGCTCCTTGGAATAAGAAAAGGTGCAGTAATACCAGGATATTTGCAAGCTGCAGTTGAATATGTATATGATTTTGTTGTTTCAATAATAGAAAGTAACACTGGAAGCAAAGGTTTGGAGCACATTCCTTTGATATTTACAGTATTTATTTTCATTTTATCGTGTAATTTAGTTGGTGTTCTTCCTTATAGTTTCACAGTTACAAGTCATGTGATAGTTACCTTCGCTTTATCAATGGTGGTTTTTACTTATATAACGATTGTTGGGTTTAAAGAAAGAGGAGTAGAATTTTTACGCATATTGCTACCAAAAGGAACTCCTTCGTGGCTTGCACCTATAATCATCATTATTAAATTATTTGCTTATTTAGTAAGACCGATTAGTTTATCAATAAGGCTTGCAGCAAATATGATTGCGGGTCATACAATCATCAAAGTGATAGCAGGATTCGTCATAAATATGAACATATTTTTTACACCTGCACCTTTTTTGTTTATAATTGCACTAATAGGATTTGAAGTATTTGTTGCAGTTTTGCAAGCTTATATATTTACTATATTAACATGTGTATATTTGTCAGATGCAGTAAAGTAATTGACTTCCTTGCAGAATATTTTACAATTATATTATAAAGAAATAGTTAAAGGTAATATATGGATTTAGTGGCTTTAAAATTTATAGCAATTGGTTTGGCTGTATTTGGAATGCTCGGTGCTGGTTTAGGTATAGCTAATATCTTCTCTGCTATGTTAAATGGGATTGCGAGAAATCCTGAGTCAGAAGGTAAAATGAAAAGTTACGTTTATATTGGTGCTGCCATGGTTGAAATCATGGGGTTGCTTGCGTTTGTACTTGCAATGTTATTAATATTTGCTGCTTAACAGATGCCACAGCTTGATGTTTCAACTTTCTCTTCTCAAATTTTTTGGTTTTTAATTTTTTTCTCTTCACTTTTTTTTGTAGTGAGTTGTTTGTTTTTACCGAAGTTAGATGAAATAATAAGCACTAGAAGTAAAGAAGTGTTAGATTCATTTAATAGTTCTATTCACCTTTTAAGACTTACAGAAGAGCAAATTGCCAAGTATAATGCAGCTTTAAATCAAGCTAGAGTACGGGCAAAAAAAATCATAGATGATGCATTTGCTCAAGTAGAAGAAATGAGAGCGAATGTTAAGGATATATTGGAAGAGGAAGACAAGAAGATGATTAAACTTGTTGAAGAAAAGGTAGTACAATTTAAATCTAAGTATATTAGTGAATTAAAACAAATGGCTACTAGTATTGCTTTGATTTACTATACTAAGTTAACTAATTCTGAGATTGAAGAGGAATTTGTTGCTGATTTGGTATCCAAAGAATTTTAGGGTTTTTATGTCTACATTACTAGTTATAAGCCTTGCTTTTTTAGTAGGTTTTATCCTCTCATATAAATTGCTAAGGAAGGTAATAAAAAACGCGCTTAACAATAAACGTAACAAAAGCAAGTTTTCAAGTGAAGAAACTGAAAAATTCAGAAAAGATATGTTGGAGTATTACAAAAAATCTTCTGAAAAATACAAAAAATTAGATGCAGAAGTTAACAAAATGATGAATGAAGCACTTGATAAGGCTAATAGTATTATTAAGCATAATAGACAGCAACTCGATCAAACGTTAGATGAAAATTCCCATTCTAATTTGAAGAAAGTTACTGACCAAGTTGAAAAAGCTCTTGGGGATTTACAAGCTAACACAGCGAGTATAGCTGCTGATGCTGTAAAAAAAATAATGCATGAACGTAAAGATGATAAGCGTAGTAGTGAGGTTATATCTTCGTTTTCACGTGACTTGAGCAAAAAGTTGCATTAAGTTTAATGCCTGTACTTCAAACTGATAATGTAGAAAAAATTAAATTTGATTCTAGTTTATGCAAAGAACAAGAGAAACTTTTCTACTATAGGTTTAATATAATTCCTTGGCAAAAATTAAATGATACTACTTTTTTTATGGTTGAAGACATAAGCCAAGATATCAACCTTTGGGTCGAATCTCATTACGGTATTGAATATGTATTGATAAAAGTAGATAGCAAACAGATTTTAAATCTTCTTAACTCACACTTTGGTATTTCAGAATTCGCAAGTAACTACTTATATTATAAGAATCCTAATTTTTCAGCTAAAAGCATTAGGCTCAGTTCAATCTTTTTTTCCTCTTTCTTTGTTATGATTTCGACTTTAACACTGACAAAAAAATATGCATATTTTGCTTTGGTGTTGATATTTATAATCGGATGTTCTAGTTCTTTATTCAAATTTGTAACTAAAATTTTTGGCTTGCGTAAAATTTCTAACCAAAAAGCAGATTATGATAAGATGAATGAACCTATATATACTATTTTATTGCCTGCTTTTAAAGAGAATGCGGTTATAAAGCAATTGATTAAGAGCATTGAAAGTTTGGATTATCCAAAATCAAAATTAGATGTAAAGCTTGTGATAGAGAGCGATGATCAAGAAATGTTGGCAGCTATAGAAAAATGCACTTTACCACAGTATTTTGAAGTAATAAAAGTGCCTCATTCTCTGCCTAGAACAAAAGCTAAGTCATGCAATTATGCTATGAGCTTTGCTAGAGGAAAGTATGTGGTAATATATGATGCAGATGACAAGCCAGATCCGTTGCAGTTAAAAAAAGCACTAATTGAATTTAATAAGGGCGACGAAAAGTTGGCTTGTGTACAGGCGAAATTAAATTACTATAACTTTGGTTGCAATTTTCTTACAAAATTCTTTTCTCTCGAGTATATGAACTGGTTTCAATATTTTTTGCCTGGATTTCAAAAAATGAACATGCCAATACCTTTGGGTGGTAGCAGTAACCATTTTTCAGTGGAAATTTTAAAGAAAGTGCTTTTTTGGGATGCTTACAATGTCACTGAAGACGCTGACCTTGGTTTGAGACTTGCGCAAATGGGATATAAAACCAGGATTATTGATTCAGAAACATTGGAAGAATCACCAACTACTGTGTTTGCTTGGATCAAACAAAGAGCACGCTGGATTAAAGGTTATATGCAAACTTATATCGTTCATTTAAAAAATATAAAATTACTTTTTAAGCACACTGGGCTTAAGGGAGTTTTGCTATTAAACCTTTTTGTTGGTTCCTCAGCTTTTATATTTTTCACGACTCCTTTTTTGTTACTTTCATTGGTGCTGACTCAAATTTTGAATGAATTATTCTTATATTATTTTATAATAGTATACGGTATTAACTTGATTTTTTTGATAATAGCTATCAGACAACAAAAAATGCCTTTTTATTTTTATATAGTATCAATATTTTTTCCCGTCTATAGTCTACTACATAGCGTTGCAGCTTTTCTCGCTTTGTGGGAATTTGTTATTCACCCTCAGCAATGGAATAAAACTCAGCATGGATTATGGAAGCAAAACCTGTAGCTATTTGGCTTTTTCTCTGCTCTCTCATGGTGATTTGCATGGTGGGAATTGGTGGATTTACCAGACTTTCAAAAGCAGGATTGTCAATCACGGAATGGAAACCAATTACCGGAACATTGCCACCGCTGAGTGAACAAGACTGGCTAAAAGAAAAATCAAAATATGAAGCTACACCTGAATATAAAGCATTTAATTATGGTATGAGTATGGAAGAGTTTCGCACCATATACTTAATAGAATATGTGCACAGGTTAATTGCAAGGCTGACAGGTTTAGTTTTTATCTTACCATTTATATACTTTACACTAAAAAAAAGAATACCTAAAAATGCAGTAATAAGGTTATCTACAGCACTATTATTTGGAATTTTACAAGCTTTTGCTGGTTGGTATATGGTAAAAAGCGGTTTGGTAGTCAATCCTCATGTTAGTCACTATAAGCTCGCACTTCACTTACTGCTTGCATTGGTTATCTTTGCATTATTGTCATATCAATTTTTTGATTACCAAATCAAACCAAAGCAAATAATTAAAATTAATAGCAACATTACATGTTACATATGGATAATTTTAATCCTAGTTACAATACAAATAATCTTCGGTGCATTTGTTGCAGGGCTAAATGCTGGTTTAATTTACAATACCTTTCCACTAATGGATGGACAAATTGTTCCGGAAGATTTATTTTACTTACAGCCTGCTTGGCTAAATATCTTTGAAAATAGAGTAACAGTGCAATTCATACACCGGGCATTGGCATTGCTGATATTAGTTCTGACAGCAATACTCACAATAAAAAATGCCAGTGTAAAACCAGTATATATTATGCTACTCTCCGTCATTATTCAGGTAATTTTAGGAGTAGTAACTTTGTTGCTGCATATACCAATGGCCATTGCCATAGCCCATCAAATGTTTTCGTTTATCTTATTCGGGTCAAGTTTATACTGCTTATGTTATTTAAGAAACCAGATCTAATACCAAATCACCAGCATGTATATTTTTTCCTTCTTTAACAGGGATATTTTTTATCACCATTTCTGATTCAGCACATATTATATTTTCCATTTTCATTGCCTCTACAACAAATAGAGGTTGTCCTACCTCTACCTGATCTCCAGCATTGACGTGTAATTTAACCAATAAACCGGATATTGGAGATTTTACAGCGTCTACTGAAATCCCTTCTGTTTTGTTGTTTAGCATTAATTTGCTTAGTTCAGCTACATGAGGTTTCAATACACAACATTTAGCTTTCATACCTGCGTGTCTTATAAAGTATTTGCTGCCTTGCCTTTCTATTTTAAGTGCTATGTTGGTATCGCCATTAATTATGATATGTAGCAATCTATAACTTGATTTCCACCTACCTACCACGGAGTATTTATTGTGGTTATATACTGTTGTTAATATATTATCTTGGTATTTTGCATTTATGGAGTACTCATTGTCATTTATTTTCACTATGAATAAATCTCTTGCATGGTCATCTGTTGTTTCAATGCCATAAGGTATCATCCGAGTAGCTGACACTGGTGCCCCTTCTTTTTTACTAGATTCCAGTGTCACGCACTGAAATGACACCTGAGTTGTTTCATTTACTGCTTCGTGATAGTACCTTTCTTCATTTTCTAAATGAACATACAGTGCAGCAAAAATAAATATTTTAATATATTCCTCTGTGATAAAATCGCCTTGAAACCCACTGGGATAATGGTCTGGAATGAATCTCGTGTGGAGCTTTGCTGCAATAAAATTTGGATTATGGAAGATGGATTCTAGAAATTCTATATTATTTGTTACTCCTTCTATATAACATTCAGACAATGCTTTTTGCATTCTGCTGATTGCTTCTATTCTATCTTTTCCATAGGTTATAATTTTTGCAATCATTGAGTCGTAGAACATGCTGATTTCTGAACCGCTAGCTACTCCATCATCTATTCTTACATCATCCGGTTTGTCGTAATATTTTATTCTTCCGCTGAAAGGGAAAAATTTCTTCGATGGGTCTTCAGCGCAAATTCTGCTTTCTATTGCAGAACCAGTAAGTTTAATATCATCCTGATTGAATCTCAATTTTTCTCCACAGGAAGTTCTAATCATTTCTTCTACTATGTCTATTCCAGTTATAAATTCTGTTACTGGATGCTCAACTTGTAATCTCGTATTTACCTCAAGAAAATAGAAGTTTTGGTCTTTATCTACAACAAACTCGACAGTACCTGCTGAAAAATAACCAACTTGCTTTGCCAAAGAAACACATTGGGCATACATTTTTTGTCTTACTTCTTCACTAATAAATGGACTTGGAGTTTCTTCCATTATTTTCTGGTTATTCCTTTGTATCGAGCATTCCCTCTCTCCAAGACACACTATATTGCCATATTTATCTGCTATGATTTGTATTTCAATGTGTCTTGGCAGCTCTATATATTTCTCTATAAAAATACTGCCATCTTTAAAACTTTTCTCTGCTTCATTTGTTGCTGATGTAAATGCTAGTTCAATTTCTTTTTTGGAATATACAATTCGCATTCCTTTGCCACCACCACCTGATGCAGCTTTGAGCATAACGGGAAAACCAATCTCTTCAGCAACGATGGCTGCGTGGGCAGTATCTTCGATCTTACCCATATATCCTGGCACTACATTTACTCCAGCCTTTCTTGCCTCTTCTTTTGCTGTTATTTTATTGGCTGTAACTTCTATTGTTTCTGCACTTGGACCAATGAAATCTATGTTATGTTTTTCCAGAGCACGGGGAAAATCTGGATTTTCTGCTAAAAACCCATAGCCAGGATGAACCGCTTCAGCACCTGTTTCAACTGCCACCTCGCATATTTTTTCAATATTTAAATAACTCAGGCAAGAAGGTGAAGGACCAATGTACTTCGACTCATCTGCTTGCCTTACATGCACAGAATTTACATCTGCATCTGAATATACGCATACACAAGATATACCCATCTTGCGCGCAGTTTTGATTATCCTGCAAGCAATCTCTCCTCTATTTGCTATTAAAATTTTACTATACTTCTTTCTTATCATCTTATCAGTATACTTTCTTAAGTTAAGAAAGTAAATTTCTATATTATTCCTTGCAAGTACTTCATGTTGGGGCTAAACCACCCTCTAAAAGTTGCATAACATTAGGATCTGTCACTATAGTACTTTCGTTATAGAGGCCATATACCTCGTTACATGCCTTAAATAACAGATATGAAGATCCTCCAGAAGCTATTGTCGCTATTGAAGCCAACGCAAGAGACTGAGAAACCGAAAATAGAAGATACAAAGATACACACATAGCGATAGCACACACTATAGCCCCTGCTATATATAAGCATAGATGAAACTTCTTATTACATATAAAGCCACATTTTATATCTGCAATTTGCTTAACTTCTTTCCGCTCTGCAGGGTCCAAGAAATAAAGGGGTGATACTGCCTTCTTCCCGTCATCCTTAATATAGCTTTTATCGAGGAGTGCTTCCTTAATATATTTCTTGTTATTCTTAAATTCCTTTTCTAATCTTTTTACTTTTTCCCAATCTTTAGCTTCTTTTGCTTTTTCAACCTCACTCCTGGTACTTTCTTCTAAATCCTTTATGATCTTCTGTAACGCAGATAATAGAAACCCTTTACTTGCTGCTATATGAAATGGGTTTCCATTTTCATCAATTCTATGCTTAGCTACACAAGCAACTCTTTTCTTGCAAGCTTCAATAAATTTATTTTCATCCTCTTTTGTTACAACTCCTTTTGCAATTTTAAATAAATTATCCATATATACACCTCACTGCATTCACTAATATTAAATTATACAATGCAGTTTGTTAAAAATAAATGTAAATTGATCTTTCAAATTTACTATAGTTCCACGTTGTTGCAAGTACAAATTTTAGTTATCATCGGTTACGTTATCACAATAGACAAATATGCCAGGTATAGTCACTAGATTCGCTCCATCACCAACAGGATTTTTACATATTGGAGGAGCTCGCACAGCTTTGTTTAATTGGCTCTATGCGCAGCGTCATGGTGGCCAGTTTTTACTAAGGATTGAGGATACCGACAGAAAACGTTCAACACAGGAAGCAATTGATGCAATAATAGATGGGTTAAAATGGCTTGGAATAAATTATGATGGAGAAATAATATACCAATCGAGAAGAATAGCTAGACATATTGAAGTTGCAAATCTTTTAGTTGAAAAGGGTAGGGCGTATCACTGTTACTGCCCTGAAGATGAAGTTGCAGAAAAGAAGGCAAGAGCAAGAGAAGAAGGAAAAATATATAAGCATAAGTGTACTCATTCGACATCAAGCGCAAACCCTGTTGTCCGTTTCAAAGTGCCAGACTCAGAAGATATTGTTGTTGACGATAAAATATACGGCCAAGTTACAATAAGTAGCGATCAGCTTGATGACATAGTAATCTTGCGCTCTG
This sequence comes from Wolbachia endosymbiont (group B) of Ablattaria laevigata, assembly GCF_964277395.1. Taxonomy (NCBI): domain Bacteria; kingdom Pseudomonadati; phylum Pseudomonadota; class Alphaproteobacteria; order Rickettsiales; family Anaplasmataceae; genus Wolbachia; species Wolbachia endosymbiont (group B) of Ablattaria laevigata. The sequence goes on along the minus strand of NZ_OZ195519.1, from coordinate 996,703 downwards.
ACAATACTCCAACATATATTTTTGCTGTAGTGGTTGATGATCATGATGCTGGAATAACCGATATTATACGTGGCTCTGATCATCTCACTAATACCTTCAAGCAATTACTAATATACCAAGCTCTTGATTTTGATGTTCCACGCTTTGCACACGTACCGCTTATTCATGGAGAAGATGGGAATAAGCTATCTAAAAGACATGGTGCAACAAGTGTTTGCGATTATGAAAAGATGGGAATATTGCCACAGGCAATGCGTAATTACTTACTAAGACTTGGCTGGAGTCATGGCAACGATGAGATTATTAGCGATGAGCAAGCAATAGAGTGGTTTAATTTAGAAAGCATCGGTCGCTCACCTGCACGGCTCGATTTCAAAAAACTGGAGCATTTGAATAACCACTATATTAGTAATATGAGCAATGAAGATATTCTGACTCTAATGCTTAGAGAAAATACTCTAACTGACAAAAAAAAGGGCTATTTACTGCAGGGACTGACAGAGCTGAAAAAAAGAGCAAACTATCTGACCGAATTATTGGATTTAGCAAAATTTTATATTCAAGTTGATTTGAGTGAAGAAGCTCAGCAAATTGTCAAATCTAACCTCAATGTAATTAAGTTACTTGCATCATTTCTTTCGAGTGTAGGTAGTGAAGATTGGAATAAGAATTTTTTATCTTCTCAGATTAAGGAATTTTCAAAATTACATAATATAAAAATGAGCGATATATACCACTCATTACGCGCCCCAATAACTGGAATAATGGATGCGCCTGGAATCATCGATATCATGGTAATTCTTGGTAAAGATGAGTGTATAAAAAGATTGCGAGCAGTTTAAATAAAAAATTACTTGACAGACTCTGGTGGCTTCATTATAGTGGAGAATGAAGATTTTTTAGGATCCAAAATCTATCTTCACCTGCAGGTTTTTTCACCAAATAATCAAATTTCAGCAAAAAATATATAAGTTTATTTTTGCTAGCTCTTTATTCATATAGGAGGGTTTATGTCTAGAATTCCTGATACTTGACTTTTATTTTTAAGTTAAAAAAACAATTGGCGCCTATGGTTTTCACATTAAATCATTTTAAATTGTTAAAGTTAATACGGGCTTTTTTTGCCTTTTTTTATTGGTATTTTTTTCATATTTTATTATATCATTATACTGTGGTACCATATAGACTTCAGTTTCATGATAAGGGGAGCAGGCTCCGTCTCAGCTATGGAATTAAAAAATGACTATGCATAAGATCTAATGGTGTGTCTAATCTATAGATAATTTTTTGTATTGCTAAGTTAATATTTTACATATCTGTTCAGTAAAGTGGCAAAAAAGACAACTAAATGAATGTCATGAAAGTAGCTTATACGTAGCTGTAGGAATATTCATTTTTTAAGGTAAATTACACAGCAAATATTGTCATTCAAGTAGCTGACACTGTAATTCCAGCTTCTATAATGTCATGCCAGTGCTCGACACTGGCATCGAGCAAAATTTATCACAAACAAGACAACATTTTCAATTAAAAAATCAGTGTCTGGGTGCTAAGATGACACCTTCATAAGGGAGCCAGCATCAGCTACTTTCATGACATTCATTTAGTTGTCTTTTCTCGTTTACCTTATTTTGCCACTTTGCTGAACAGATATTAAAATAGCAAGCCTCAAGGTCAGAAGCCTGCTATTACTTACTGGTTACTTTACATCAATTTTCTTGATGTGTTTCTCTGACTTAGGTATGGTTACATGCAATACCCCATCTAAAAAGTTGGCAGATACCTTATCTTGCTCTACATTTGTTGGAAGTTGAATAGATCTATAGAAAGAACCATAGTACCTTTCTTTATGGTAAAACTGCTTATCTTTTGATTCATTATTACATGTTTTTTCACCCTTCACTATTAAGTTATCGCCAGATATACTAATGTCTATGCTTTCTTTAGGAATACCTGGTAACTCTAATGATAGGCAATAGCTTTCCTTTGTTTCATAAAAATCACAAACTGGTAGTAGACTACTGCCTCTTTTGGAAAGCTCTGGGTTCCATCCTGTAAAAAAGCTATCAAATATGTCATCAACGGCTCTTTGTAACCCTCTTACACTAAAATTATCACGATTATTGTTTTTATTTAAATGAACTATATTACTCATGTTGTACCTCCTTTTACTAATACATGCATTACATAATCACTCCACTTATTAATTTCAATCCTAAATCTAAAATTTTTTAGATGCGAAAAATTTTCCCCGTTTACTATAACTTGATTATGAGAAAAAATCTTGTTTGGATTACCACGAGTAGTTCTATAAACTAGATTAACTGTAAAAAAGGGCAAGTGTATGCAAATTTATTACTTCTCTTTCCACTTCCACAATCAAACAATTTTGAATGTTTCTTATTTGACTTGCCAACAATGAGAATTGGTATAACTGCTAGCTCCGTCTTTCAGCTATGGCATTAAACAATGACATGCATAAGATCTAATAATATGTATAATTTATAAATAATTTTTGAGGTAAATTGTGAAATTGGGCGTTAATATTGATCACGTTGCAACCCTTCGCAACGCACGTGGAGCTTCTTATCCAGATCCATTAAAAGCAGCAAAAATAGCTATTGATGCTGGAGCAGATTTTATCACCGTACACTTACGAGAAGACAGAAGGCATATCAGAGATGAGGATGTATTCAATCTAAAACAAAACATTAGCACTGAGTTAAATCTTGAAATCGCAGCTACGGAAGAAATGCTCAAAATAGCAAAAGAAGTAAAACCCTATTCGATTTGTATAGTACCAGAAAAAAGAGAAGAATTAACAACCGAAGGTGGCCTGAATATCGTGAATATGCACAGTAAACTTTCTGGTATAATAGAGGAAATGCATAGCTTTGACATAAAAGTCTCACTGTTTATCGATCCAAATATTAATCAACTAAAATATCTTGAGAAGCTAGAAAGAAAGCCTGACATAATAGAAATTCACACAGGGGATTACTGTGATAATCCATCAGAAGAAAAATTAAAACTTATTACTAACTCTGCAGAATACATTAATAAGCTAGGAATAGAATGCCACGCAGGGCATGGCATAAATTATAAACATGCTAAAAGAATAAAAGAGATACCTCACATCTCAGCTCTTAATATAGGCCATTCTTTAATCAGCGAGGCTATATTTCATGGCTTACATAGTGTAACTAAAAAGATGAAAATGACAATATCTAAGTAGCTTATACTTTCTCTTTGGTATTTAAAGTACTTGAAAGAGCTTGACTTGCTTTAAACCTTACTCTTTTCTTTTCAGGAACGGTCATAATCTCACCATTTTGAGGATTACGGCATTGTCTTTCCTTACTTATAGCAGTAGAGAATGTCCCTATTCCATGCAAACGTATTTCACCTTTACGATTTAGATCGTTCTTGATTGTTTCCATAAAAATATCATGAAGCTTACCCAAACTAGCTTTTGTTATATCTATACCTTGACTAGAGCACTCTTGACTCAGTTGGTTTACTATATCTTCTTTACTCATAAATTACCTTAATATTGAAAAATTACATAAACAGCATATTATGCTAATGCCAATAGTCAACTAAATTCGTCATAAAAAGAGAAAATGTCATAAACCCTTGTAAGAACTTGTATAATATTTACAAAAAAATACCATTATGAAACAATTATCTCTTAGAAAACTGACATTTTTTCCGAGCTTTATGTTGACCATATTTCTTACGCTCAACAACACGTGAATCTCTAGTTAGGAATCCACCCTTACGTAATATAGAGTGTAGATCTTGACTTATACTACTTAAAGCTCTGCTTATTCCATGAGCTAAGGCACCTGCTTGGCCAGATAGTCCTCCACCTTTTACAGTTGCAAACACATCATACCTGTCTAACATAGAAGTTGCTATGAATGGCGCTTTAATCATTTGACACACTGATTCTCTTTTAAAATAAGAAATTAAATCATCTTTTTTATTAACACTAAATTTTCCACTTCCTGGCTTTATCCATACTCTTGCTACAGATTCTTTCCTTCGACCTGTAGCATATGAACGACCAAGTGAGTCAATCAATGCCTTTTTTGGCTGATCATTATTATTTATTTTCACTTTTTACTCCATTATTTCTTATTTTTACGATTTAAAGAGGCAAAATCTATTTTTTTAGGTTGCTGTCCTTGATGCTTATGTTCTGAACCAGAATAAACATACAAATTTTCAAACCGTCTACGTGCCATAGGACCATCATCAAGCATTCTTTTTACTGCCATTTTTATCACACGCTCAGGGAATTTGCCATTTAAAATATTATCTGGAGTAGTTTTCTTTAAACCACCAGAATAACCTGTATGCCTATAGTAGATTTTATCTTTAAGTTTCTTTCCGGTAAAATGTACCTTTTCTGCATTAACAATAATTACATTATCTCCACAATCCATATGAGGTGTGTATTCAGGCTTATGCTTTCCACGCAATAGCGCTGCTACAAACGCTGCAAGCCTTCCTACTACTAATCCTTCTGCATCTATAACAAGCCATTTTTTATCGACTTGTTTCTCTTTTAAGAAAAAAGTTTTCATATATCAATACATAACAGTAGATTATGATATACTAAGTTGCTTGATAGTGTCAACAACATTAGTTATTGATTATTAAAGTAATTTATGCTAATAACTTTAATAATATGCTAGAAAGCAAAATGTTTCGATTGATTATTATATTTGTAATCGCTTTTAGTGCTATAGATTGCTATGCAATCGATTTGGAAGAGGCTATAAGCAAAGCTATCAAAAATAGCTCAAAAATAAAGTCTCAATTTTACCAATATAAAAGCGCAGAAAAATATTATAAATCTTCTGGGTTAGCTGGATTTTTACCTGACATTAATTTACAATATAATTTCGATAGTAGTTTTAGCCTGGAAAACTCTGGAAAGCATCTAATATTAAGTCAAAGAATAATAGATGGTGGTGGCACCTTTGCTACATTCAGCCGATCAAGTAATCTTCTCAAAGCAGCAAAAATGCAATTTCAGCAGTCAAAACAAGAGCTTGCACTTAATGCTGTGAAAGCATATGTTAGTGTTTTACAAAAGACAGAAATATTAAAGCTCAGAGAACATAGAGAACGCGTTTCTTTGGAACATTTGTCAGCTATGAAAAAACGCTTTTCCCTTGGAGAAGTTACTAATGCTGAAGTTTTGCTAGCAAAAGCAAAATTTTTGTCTTCTATATCCGAAAGAGTTGATGCTGAAGGTAAATTAAAATTGGCAAATATTGCTTATTATCATTTGATTGGCGAAGATGCTGATGAACTTTCTGAAGCTAATGATAAATTACCTTCTGTTCCAGAGCTAAATGAATGTTTACAATTAGCAAAAACCAATAATTTATCTCTAAAAGCAGCAGTTTATCAAAAAAGAGCTGCTGGAATGGAAGTGATCGCTGAAAGCTCCAAGTGGCTTCCTTCTTTAAATCTAAGAGCAAACAAAAATTTTGGGAAGGATGGTGTAAAATTAGACAAGCTATTAGAAAATGTTCATATAGTTTTTACTCTTGATGTTCCAATCTTTAAAAAAGGAGCGAATGCTTTTGGTGTCAGTAAAGCTAAAATGGATGCAAAAAAATCTACCTACGATTATTATGAAACGGTAAAAAATATAGAAGGAGCAGTTGTAGATGCTTGGAATAATGTGCTAACAGCAAAAGCTATTATTAAAGCAAGTCAAGAAGCGGAAAAAGCAGCAGCTTTAGCATTGGAAGGAGTTGAGCAAGAGGTAAACTTAAGTTTAAAGAGTACATCTGACCTTTTGGACACTGAAGATGCATTATTTAAAGCACGCTCCGATCTGGTTGGAGCAAAAAGCAATTATGTAATTAGTGTTTACAACTTGCTTTTTATGATAAATAGTATAAATCTCTAAATTTAATGATATGAGCGATAATCAATCTGTAAAAGATATCCTAGAAGATATAAAAAAAGCTATATCGGGTAAAAATGCAAGTGTTGATAAAGCAGAAGTAATCGATGAAGATGATGATGTACTATGCCTTGAAGAGGAGTATCCAGAAGACATCGAAGAAAAAGAAAATAGTGAAGAAGAGAATAATTGCCAAAGTGAGAAAATGAATAACCAATTTAATAGCCATAGTTACAACTCAGAAGAGAAAAATTTGTATGATAATATCCAAATGAGTAATAACAAAGTGAGCTATCAAGAACAAAGTAACGAGCATTTAGTTTTAAAAGAAAATATGGAGGAAATTAAAACATTGCTTGAAAAGATGCAAAGCGAACTACGGCATAAACAACAAAAAGAGCGGATCTTACTGTTGAAGAATTAGTTGTATCTCTTTTAAAACCTCAGCTTTCAGAGTGGCTGAATAAGTATCTACATGCATTGGTAAAAGAAGTAGTTGAAAAAGAGCTCAAAGATATAATCAATAATAAGTAGGTTATTAGTATAAAGACCAGAGTAAAAACAGCTAGAGGTAGAAAATTATCTTCAACAAGATGGCTACATCGCCATTTGAATGATCAGTATGTGCAAAAAACCAATAAGGACGGTTATAGATCGCGCTCGGCATATAAGTTAATAGAAATAGACGATAAATTTAAACTACTCCAACAAGGGCAAAAAATTATTGATCTTGGCGCTTTTCCTGGTGGATGGTCACAAGTTGCATCTAAGAAAGGAGCGAGTGTGATTGCTATTGACATAAAACCAATAAACGCAATTAGTGGAGTAGAGTGTATACAGTGTGATATTATCAGCGAACTTGAAATTTTAAGAGAAAAATTCAAGGATCACAAATTTGATGTAATTTTATCTGATATGGCACCAGAATCTTGCGGTTTAAAATCGTTAGATCATATCAGAATTATGCTTTTATGCGAAGCAGCGCTCAATTTTGCAAAGCATTTTTTGAATCATGATGGCAAGTTCGTAGTAAAAATTTTTCAAGGAGAGTCTGATAAAGATTTCTGCAATGAGCTAAAAAAAATGTTTAAAACAGTAAGATACTTCAAACCAAAATCAAGTAGATCTGAATCTACAGAAATGTATTTGGTCAGCTTAGGCTTTATTGGTAGCAACTCTTCTATATAGAAGATACTTACAGAAACGTTGACGAATCTTATCCTATTAAACTGAAGATTAATAACGCTCGCACAAAAGCCCCTTTTTCTTGTTTAAATATTTATGATAATTAATTAGATTCTTGACTTTGTTACTTAGATATATAATAATTAAAGTATATTATTATTTTTATAGGAGAGTTTGATATGTATTTAGAATTGTTGAAACAGATATTAAGTATAGTAAATCGTGAAAATGATTTGAATGGTAATAACATAGTTGAAAAAATAAAAGAGGAACTAAAAAAAAGAGACCTCCCTGCTTATCAAGAGTGGGAGAAGAAAAATTTTGATATAAATTATAAATTTAGTAATAATAATTATTATGGCAAAGAAGAAGAATTAATATTATTACATATAGGATCTCTAGATAATCAAAAAAATGTAGTAAACGCTCTATTAGCAGCACAAGGTATAGATGTTAATTTGCAAAATCAATCTCAAGAAACTTCTTTACATTTGGCTATTGAAAAAGGTAACGAAAATATAGTAAACGCTCTATTAGCAGCACAAGGTATAGGTGTTAATTTGAAAAATCGATCTCAAGCAACTCCTTTACATTTGGCTATTAAAGAAGGTAACGAAAATATAGTAAAAGCTCTATTAGCAGCACAAGGTATAGATGTTAATTTGCAAAATCAATCTCAAGAAACTTCTTTACATTTGGCTATTGAAAAAGGTAACGAAAATATAGTAAACGCTCTATTAGCAGCACAAGGTATAGGTGTTAATTTGCAAGATAACGATAAAAAAACTCCTTTACATTTGGCTATTGAAAAAGGTAACGAAAAAATAGTAAAAGCTCTATTAAATAAGGGGGCTGATGTTAATTTGCGAGATAAAAGTGAAAGAACTCCTTTATATCTTGCTGTTGAGAAAGGCAAAATGGAGATAGTAAAGGCTATATTAGATAAGAAGCCTAGTATTGATCTTCCAAATCAAAATGGATACACGCCTTTGTGCGTTGCTGCTCGGGAACATCATAAAAAGATAGTAAGAGCTCTATTAAGAGCAGGTGCTGATCCTTTATTAGGTAAGCGTGATAACAAAACTCTAGATAAAGAACTTACTGAAGACGCAATTATGCTAGCAATAATCTCGGGTGTTGGTATATTTGTTATTGCATCTGTTGTAGCTGCGATAATAGTTACTTCTGCATATTTTATTGGTGTGTCATTATCAGTAGGTGCTATGGCTGGGATAGCTGTGGCTGCTGCTGTACTCACAGGACTTGTTGCTGGTGGCATTATATATGAAGTGTTGAAGCCTTGTGATGAGTTAAAGGAGGCTATTGCAAAAAAAATATCAGAGCTTAGTCAGAATAGTGCAGTGGACGATAGTAAGCCTGATTGTAGTCTAGAAAATCCTGGAACACGCTTACTGGCACCATTAAAAGATTTTATAAATAATGTAAAAAGTTTTTGCGCTATTTAAGGAAGAAGTCTCTTCTTCCTTTTTTTCCAATTTTTTATTTAGCAAGGTATCTAGATACCTTGCTTAACACCAAAACAGAATTAAGGTTTAAACATCCTAGGTGTATTAACATTCATTTTGAAGACAGCAAATGGTGTCATCCCAGCGCCCTCTTTCTTGTTATTCCAATACTGGGATTCAGAAAACTGACCAGGTTGGTCACGCGCTGGCTCTCTAAAATTACTTTAGCTACAAATATTAAGAAATTTACTAAATAAAAAAAGACAAAAGAATCCCCGTATAGCGAGTTTTAATAATGTAAATTGATAATGTGCTAACAAGCGCGATTTGGCTGAATGTAGAAAAAATAAAAGAAGCCACTATAATTTTATGTAATTTGCCAATAAACATCTGAATTTTGTCATTGAGCCCAAAAACAAGGATAAATACTCTTATTACTATAATAAGGAAAGTGGGAAGGTTTGTCAAGTAATAAAACTAGAGAGCTCAAATGGAAGAAGGTAAACTCTAAAGTGTACGTTCAGTAGCACTTTCTATAAGAGAGATTGTATTATCTATCCCATAAAGCTTTATAAAAGATCCCATTCTAGGACCGGTTTTTTGGCCAAGCAGCGTTTCATATAGCAACTGAAACCAATCGCGTAAGTTATTGTAATTATGTTTTTTTCCGATGGAGAAAACCTGAGATTGAATCTCTTCAGCAGTGGCTGTAATAGGCAGGGAATGTAGGTTGTTCTTTAAATCTAGTAACGCTTCTTTCTCTTTTTCGTTTGAAGCTTTATACGCTTTTGTTGGCTTGATAAAGTCGTGATAATACCTAACTGCAAAATCCGAAAGCCTATCTAGCATTTTGTTGCTTTCTGGTGTAACGTTTGGTGCATAAGTTGATATAAAACCCCAAAGAATCTCTTTATTTTCAGCATTACAAGCTGCTGCCAGGTTTAAAAGTAACGAAAAATTTATGCCTGAAGTTTCTACGTTTGGAACTTTACCCTGGTGGATGTGCCATACAGGGCTATTTACATCCTTTTCTTCACTCTCATTGTAACGCTTAGCAAACTCTAAATATTCATCAGTTGATTTTGGTATCACATCAAAATATAAACGTTTAGCTTTTTTAGGACTCTGAAAGATGTATAACGCTAAACTCTCTGTGGGTGCATAAGTTAGCCACTCCTCAATTGAAATACCATTTCCTTTTGATTTTGATATCTTCTTTCCTTCTTTATCAAGAAATAACTCATAGCAAAACAAAAGCGGTGGCTTTTTTCCAAGTATTTTACATATTTGACTTGAAAGCACAGCAGATGGAGTCAAATCCTTTCCATGAGCTTCGTAATTAACTCCGAATGCAGCCCACCTCATCCCCCAATCAGGTTTCCATTGCAGTTTACATTTTCCTTTTGTCACTGGAACTTCTATTTTTTCCCCGTTTGGGTCTTCATACGTGATTGTTCCTTTATCTGTATTTGTTTCAATTACTGGAACTTGTAAAACTTGGGAAGTTTTTGGGCATATCGGCAAGAATGGACTGTAAGTCTGCTGCCTTTCTTCCCGAAATGATGGAAGCATTACTTCCATCACTTTATCATAATTTTTCAGCAGGAGTAAAAGTTTTTCATCGTAAACGCCAGATTTATAACACTCTGTTGCACTCCTAAATTCGTATTCAAATCCAAACAAATCAAGAAATTTACACAACAACGAATTCATGTGATGACCATAACTCTCATGAGTGCCAAATGGGTCAGGTATCATGGTTAATGGCTTGTTCAGATTCTCTCTTAGCATTTCCTGATTTGGTACATTATCTGGTATTTTTCGCAAACCATCCATATCGTCGGAAACTGCAATGATTTTGGTTTTTATACTAGGAGCTATTTTTTTTAGAGCGTTTGCAATAACTGTGGTACGAAAAACTTCCCCAAAAGTACCAATATGTGGTAAACCCGAGGGACCATAACCAGTCTCAAATATTATCTCTTTTTTATTAGGGAATTCTTGTAGTATTTTTTCTGCTTCTTGAAATGGCCATCTTATAATCATTGAATTTAAATTAATTATCTTACCTAAAGTGCTATTCATTTCAATAGATTTTTAATTAATGATGTAGTATTAGTGTTAGAGCTCTTATTAGAAGGTTAAAGATATGTCTACTGGCAGCATACAAACGAATCAATTATTTAAAGGTCTTACAAGACCTGCAATGCTCTTTGGTGTGAGTTATATGTTTGCAATATTAAACGTTCTAATTTGCATGCTAATTTTCATTAATACAAATGATCTTAGAGTAATTCTCCTGATGTTACCAGGTATACATGGACTTGGCTATATAGCTTCTGCAAAGGAACCGTTGTTTATTGAGTTATTTATGGTAAAGTTGGGAAAATGTTCCAAATGTTTAAATCGGTTTTATCATGGAGCCAATTCTTATGACATTACTTGATGTTATGCAATGTTGAGATTTAGAGCTATTCAATCAAAGAATAAATCTATTCTAAGTAGAGAGGTTCACGCTGCCGAATTTATACCTTATTCTTGCTATTGGAATAGTACAACCTTGATAACAAAGCAGAATTGGTTAGTTAAATTTATAAAATTAAATGGCTTTGCGTTTGAAACGGCCGATGATGAAGACTTGGTGATACAAAATAATATCAGAAATCAGATGCTAAGAAGCATTTCATCTCCAGCATTTAGTTTGTACTTTCATACCATCAGGCGTAAGAAGAATATCTTTTCTGATGAATTTGCAAACCAGAGTTTACCAAATTTTTTTGCTAACCATGTAAATCTAAAATGGAGAGAAAAACACGCAACTAGGCAATCTTTTATTAATGATTTATACATTACGATTATTCGTAGGGCAGATACAAAGGGAGTAGAATTTTTATCACATCTACTGAAAAAATTTGGGCATGTAACTTCAAAACATGCTTGGGAAAGTGATATGCGTGATACCTATGAAGATTTAGAGGAAACGACAAATCGTATAGTAACAAGCCTTAGGAATTATTCGCCTAAAGTCCTTGGAGTAAAAGAAACTCCAAATGGACTGTTTTGTGAAATAATGGAGTTTCTGTCTAGAATTGTAAATTGTGGCTTTGTTACAAATACGCTTTTTCCACTAAAAACTGAAATATCAAGATACTTACCAGTTCATAGGTTATTTTTTGGCCATAAGATGATACAGGTTGTGACTCATAATGAAAGTAAATATGCTGGAATAGTTAGTATCAAAGAATATGGAAATAATACTTCCGCAGGAATGCTTGATTCTTTTTTACAACTTCCTTATGAATTTATTATCACGCAGTCTTTTCAATTTACAAATAGGCAAATGGCAATTGCGAAAATGCAGATACAGCAAAATCGTATGATACAATCTGCAGATAAAGCTATTTCTCAAATAGCAGAAATTTCTCATGCGCTTGATGATGCAATGAGTGGTAAAATTGCGTTTGGTGAACACCATTTAACTATCTTATGTATAGAAAAAAGCCCTAAATCATTGGACAATGCTTTATCATTGGTTGAATCGGAGCTTTCTAATTGTGGTGTTTATCCTGTTCGTGAGAGGGTTAATCTAGAACCAGCATTTTGGGCGCAAATTCCTGGTAATTTTGATTATATAGTAAGAAAAGGTACAATAAGTAGTCTTAATTTGGCCGGTTTTGCATCTCAACATAATTACCCTACTGGTAAAAAATTCAATAACCACTGGGGAGATGCTGTTACAGTTTTTGATACAACATCTGGCACTCCATTTTTCTTCAACTTTCATATAAGGGATGTTGGACATACTATGATAATTGGGCCAACAGGTGCTGGCAAAACTGTTTTAATGAATTTTTTATGTGCTCAAGCAATGAAATTTTCTCCAAGAATATTCTTTTTTGATAAAGATCGCGGTGCAGAAATTTTTTTAAGAGCACTTGGTGGTATCTATACTATAATAGAACCAAGAACTAAGACAAATTTTAATCCTCTGCAACTTGACGATACTCCTGATAATAAAACATTTTTGATGGAATGGATAAAATCTTTAATTTTAGTGTACAACGATAAATTCACTTCAGAAGATATTGCTAGAATTAATGATGCAATTGAGGGAAATTTTAAATTAAAAAAAGAAGACAGATTTTTGAGAAATCTTGTACCATTTTTAGGACTTGCGGGTCCTGATACTCTAGCTGGAGCAATATCTATGTGGCATGATGATGGCTCTCATGCTGCAATATTTGACAATAAAGAAGATTTGCTAGATTTTTCAAAAGCAAGAGTGTTTGGCTTTGAAATGGCTAGCTTGCTAAAAGATCCTGTTGCTCTTGGGCCGGTCTTGATTTATTTGTTTCATAGGATTAGTATATCGCTTGATGGCACTCCATCTATTATTGTTCTTGATGAAGCATGGGCGTTAATAGATAATCCAGTTTTTGCACCTAAGATAAAAGACTGGTTGAAAGTGCTGAGAAAGTTAAATGCTTTTGTAGTTTTTGCTACTCAGAGTGTTGAAGATGCAAGTAAAAGTGCTATTAGTGATACGCTTGTACAGCAGACAGCAACACAAATTTTTTTGCCAAATCTGAAAGCTACTAGTGTCTATCGAGATGTTTTTATGTTAACTGAACGTGAGTACATACTGATCAAACACACAGATCCAAGTACTAGATTCTTTTTAGTAAAGCAGGGAGTTAATGCTGTAGTAGCTAGAATAGATCTGAAAGATTTGGATGATGTGGTCAACGTGTTATCTGGACGTGCGGAAAGTGTTCTATTGTTATATGATATACTGAAAGAAGTCGGAGATGATCCAAAGATGTGGTTGCCTGTGTTTTATCAAAAGGTGAAAAATGTTTAAAACTAAACTGTCATTACTGTTAGTTGCGATATTTTTGTTAAATATAGATTTTTTGCTCTCGTATCCAGTGTTTGCAGATACAGTAAGTGGTACTGACAAAACGGAATTTGTTAGCAGATTTAATTCTACTGGTAGCTTTAGCCGTGCCTCTAATCCTGACTGTAAGGCGTTTAAAACAGCTGCAGCAGTTGCTGGGATAGCAATTGCTATTGGTGCAATATTTACTGGTATTGTTTTGATTGTCTCTTCTGCTGGTTTATTTACTGCTCTTGTTATCGTTGGAATGATAGCTGCAATTGTTGGAGTCTGGAAAGCAATAGGGGGGCTTGTTGTTTGTGAACATAGTTTTGTTAAACACCCAGTTGCACGTGGTCATGATGGAACATACAAAAATTTTAAAGAAGACACAGGTTATAATGGCTGCACCAATAAAAATTACCAAACAGAAGATGAATATTTTTCTTGTTTGCAAGATAAAGCTCGGGAAAACGTGAACAAAAAAGACTATGACGGGAAAAGAGTAGAAAAAGAAGCCTTAAATTCTAACGTTCAGGAGAGTACAGAAAGTTATTACTGGCCAAAAAACGGTGTGCAATACAGTGAATATATAGAAATATGTCATCGAAATCCTTTAACTTTTGGTAATCTTTTTAACAAGAAAGACTTTGATTCCAGAGAAAAACCTGGATACATAGACTTTGATGTAAGGGAAAAAGATACTGGATATGTAGATGGGTCATGGTCCCCGACGGTCGATGGTGAGCTGAAATGTAAAGTTCTCAAAGCAGGACAGAGCGAACCCATACATGGATCAACATTTAAAGCAGTGAAAAAAATGGGCAGATTATGTGTGGAGTTAGCAAGTGTGAGAATGCTTGGTATCGAAATGACTCCTTGGCCGCAAGGGGTTGATATGGGGTGCACGGAATTGCCACCTGACCCACTTGCTCCTATGTGTGAAAAATCTGTGATGAAATTCAAAAATAAAGATGGTACGGGTGAATATAAGGTTGATCTTAGCGACCTTATAAATAAAGATAAAGATTATAGAACTATTATAAGGGAAAAGGAAAAAGAAGGAAAAACTTTTGTAGGTTATGACAATAAGAGTTGTTTTCAAGATTACGTTTCACAAGCCTGCTACAATCAGGCAGGAAGTAAATCATTAGCTCCTATTCCCATAACTTCCATGATAGTGCAATGCATTAAGGAATCGTTAGACAATTTAGTGGCAGGTATCGATTCAAGTGGTGAGCTACTGAAAGACAAGGATAGGAATAACAAAGGCAGTTTCTTGTCTGTGGCACAGAAAAAGCTAAAAAACACCGTAACTGCTGTCCTGGTTTTGGCTTTAATACTGTTCTCTATAAAAGCCATGTCTGGTGGAATGCGTAGTCCACAAGAAATGTATATATTGATCATTAAATTCGCTTTAGTGATTTACTTTACGACAGGTAGCACTATGTCTCATTATTACGGGGAATTAACAAAACTTTCGAACGGCTTATCAGAAATAGTGCTTAAAGCTTCATCTGAGAGTAAAAATATATGTAATTATGAGGCAGGTAAAGATTATGAATACGATCGTGCAGGGCAGAAGGTATCCTACAGTTATCTTGCACCTTGGGATAGGCTTGATTGCAGAATTTTATTTTATTTAGGTGCCCCTTTAGATGGAATTGGTGGCAAAATTGGTACTGGAGGTGTTGCAACGTTAGCGGTTTTGCTTGGCGCTGCTCCTGTCTTGTTAGTTGCAGGTTCGGTGATTGGTATTATTTTCGCTGGTGGACAAATTTTAGTAGCTCTTGTCTGTATATTTATGGCCATTTTGCTGATGATGGTTATTTTGTGGATGTGCTATGTATTTATCTTATCTTTAGTTGCGCTTAGTGTAATTATCATCTTATCGCCTTTATTCATTCCTATGGTTTTATTTCAACATACTAAGGGATATTTTGATGGTTGGCTAAAAGAGTTAATTACCTACAGTTTATACCCAGTTATCCTTTTTGCGTTTTTATCCTTTATGTTCATAGCATGTGATAAAATCTATTTTAAAAATTTAAATTTTAAACTGGACGAGTCATATAAAAATGAACAACCAGACAAGTCATATGAAAAGAAACAAGCAGAAATCTCATATAGTAAGAAAAAACAGTGGTTTAAATTGAAAGATGGGGAATGTGATAAAAATGAAACTACTCTCGCATGTATGATGCAAAATTATAGCTTTAAAAAGAGCAGCATACTTGGTCTATTCGACTTTACATACATGGAGTTTGGCAGCTCTCTAATCGGAGAATTATTAAAATTGTGTTTAGTATTATTCCTCTTTTACCACTTTTTAAACGTTCTTCCCGGCATGGCTGCTGAGCTTGCTGGTAATCACAGAGCAGCACTTGGTTCAGGTAGCACTCCTGCACAAATGGTGAATAAAGCTTTATCTGCTGCCAAAGCTGCTGCTGGAGGTGCTGGTCAAGTTGCTGCTGCGGCTGTAAATAAGGCAAGAGGGGCTATTGGAGGAGGTGGAGATGATAATAAGGGATCGGGATCTTCCTCTAGTGAATCTATAAAACCAGGTGGAGAGTGAGCGCAGGTGAGTAACAGATGTTTGAACATTTGAGCAACCAAAACTTAGTTAAGCTATGCATAAGTTTTGTGATACTCTTTTTATTATCTGGGTGCGGGTGTATTAAGCCAGAAGATTCATCAGGCTTGCGTGAGAAATTGGATATAGTGTCAACAGAGCAGAAATGGGTTGATTCTGGAGTCTATATTTCGAATAAAATAAAAGTAACAGAGATTAATATAATACCTGATAAGGTTAATTTTTGTTCGCAATATAAAGATTTTGTAATTGAACCTGGAGTAAGAAACGTTACATTACCGTTTGCGCTTAAAGCTGGCGATGCTATAAGCTTTAGTGTTGTTGGAAGTAAAATGTGTAGAAACGATAATGGCACGGTCACCTATAAAAAAATTGACGAGAGTTGCGGTGAAGGAGAGACGGAGTATTTTGCACATGTTTTAAATCAAGAGAATTGTCAAGGTGAAATATGCCCTAATAAATATATCATAGGTAACGCAAAATGGTTGAATGGAAAAGAATACTGGAATCCAAGTTTTGTAAAATCTGATCAAGATGAAAAGGAGATTGAAAATATCATTAATTCTATAAAACAAGGAGAAAATATAGATTGCAGGAGGCTTTCAAGCAGTCAGAAAGTTGAGATAGATACGTACCTTTTAAATCTTGCGTGTGAGAATACATGTTATTATCCCAGTCAAGATTGTGTGCAAATTGAATCTAATACTATAGATGGCAATAAACGTAATGTAGCTAAAAATCTTGCCAACGAACTAGCTGTTGGAAAAGTAAGTAAGGAAGAAGCTATCAAGAAGGCTGTAGATGGTATAATGGGAGTGTTAGATGATAGCAACATAGCTAAAGGACACAGCGATAGTTCAGATGGTGAAAAGGATAAAGTAAATACAGAAAAAAATACCAAGGGAGCTGTGGATGATATAAGAAAAAAGAAAATGAAGAGGATAAAGACTTACATTCCATCATTAAAGGTGTCGATAGGAGGAAAGGAAAGTTTTAAATATGTAAGGAGTGATGGTATACGAACTAACTTTGATCATAAGATCAAAGAAAACTATGATAAGGGTACAGAGTTAGTATTTACACTTAAAAATGCTAAAGAAAAGAATGCTGGTAAAGGGGGATATAATATAAGGGTCACAAAGAGCCATAGTCTAGCAAAAAACTTATATATACATGTTTCTGATAAGTTTCCTGAGCACAATCCTGGTGAAATTCTGGGGGATATACCTGTGGATATCAGTGAAGTTCATAATACTGAGTATATGGAAAGATTAAAAGAAAAGCTAAAAGACAAGAGTGGCACTATATATTACGGAATAAGAGATCATGGCTGTGATTATAAGAAAAATGAAGGTCAGTTTAGCATTAACCTTACAACTAAAGAGCCACCTGTAAGAACTTTTAGTGCGATATATAATTTTTTTGATGAAAAAGTAAAAACTGCATTTTTTGGCTCTAGCTACAAAGACACTAATGAGATTCACTCTGATACTAGCCCTGTAAAACTTCTTTATCAAGGTTTTGTGGCATCAAGAACAAAGACCATCAGATCTACAATAGTGTCGTTATTAGTGTTATATATAGTTTTGTACACACTTTACTACTTTTTTGGGTTGACTCATATTTCTATATATGAGTTTTTAATTATATGCGTAAAGATAGGAATCATTACCCAGCTATTGCAGAATAACAGCTGGAACTTTTTTTATAACAACGCATTTTCTATGTTTGTTAACACTCCAAAACAGTTAATAGAAATAGCAAATTTCAGAGGTACAACGTCAAATGTTTTTGAATTTCTTGATTTACCACTCAATAGGTTTTTATCAGCACACTCAGTGTTACTAATAGTATCTCTTATATTCTCTGGTCCTTTGGGTATTGTATCGTTTTGCTTGGTGATTTGGGGTTTGATAACAGTGAGCTTATCGATGTTTAACGCCTTATTTTCTTTTATCACGTCTATAGTAATAGTTGCATTGTTGCTTTCCTTGGCACCTATTTTTATTATTTGTCTTCTATTTGGATATACCAGACAGATGTTTCACAATTGGGTCAAAAATTTAGCAAGATTTGCAATTCATCCGGTAGTGCTTTTAATTTTTATATCATTAATAAGCCAGGTTATGGATTATATTGTGTATTCGGTCTTTAATTTTGAGGTCTGCCCTACATGTATACTTAATCTTAACTTAAAGATTTTTAATCCTTGTATTATTTATGGTTATGCTTCCAAACATGCACCTAATATCACCGCTATGATGGCTTTTGTGATTTTGGGACATGCTATGAAAGCTTTAGTTGAGGCATCTTCAACAATATCTGATTCGTTGTTTGGTGTTTATGTGGCAAGCGAACCAGGAAGGCAATATCAGCAAAGCTTAATGGGAACAGTAGGTTTAGATGAACAAAGTATCCAAAGAAGAGCAGGTCAGCAATCTGGTACACCAAGTCGAAGACCTCAAATACCACAATCAGCTCAAAGATCAGCACCTAAAATACCGACAAACACAGGAAATCAATGATGAGCAGAAAATCATTATTATTGATACTATGTCTTGTAATTACTGGCTGCACAATGGATTGTGTTGAACCTGGGCTGCAGAGCAGAAATACTAGTGTCAGTATAGATGTTCCAGTTCGTGAAGCTGGCGAAGGAGTTAAAATTCATTGGGTTGATTCTGGTCAAGTAATTAGCAAGGATGAGAAAATCAAATTTACTCTTGGTGGGTCAGTAAATTTTTGTCCTCTTAAAGAAGGGAAAAATCCAAAGAGAGTACTTGTGCCCGCTGTATTTTGTGCTAATGATTTAATACCAAATTACAGTAATAAGTTAATTGATAATGCTAGTCTTGATGAACGAGAAATATGTGGGGATATAGGCTTTGGAAATAATGAATTCTATAGCAATAGACGTTATGTAGATACTGGAATTAAAGCAAATCCTGGTGATAAGTTAAGCTTTAGCTTAGTTCCCAGAGAGATAACGATTAATTATGACAATCCGGAAGGGAAAGGTATCAGCTTTGATGACAATTGCTATAGAGCTGAAGAAAATGATAAAAAAGACAAAGCTACAATAAAAGACATGCTCAATGGAGGAACGTTCTTTTGTGGAGAAAGTGGTAAGAGGACTAAAGTAGAATTTCCTAAGATTAATAAAGAGAACATAGAAGAAAGAAGAGTGCTAGTTGGTAATGGCTACACTCCATATGATAATAAGGTACATTTTAATAAGGATTATATTCAAAATTCATGGATAAATGGTGCATTGTTAGATTTACGACGAACTAAAATAGGACTGGATAAATTATGTAATGGGAAAAAATGTGATTTTAATGAGATAAGCAAGTACAGCTCTTATGAGCTTAATTGTTACTATCAAAATATATGTTACAACGCAAAAGGTATAGGGGAGAATTGCGTCTCTTCTATAAGGTATGAGAAGTATGATAAAAGAAATACATGTGACATGTATTCTCACCTTAAACGTATTGAGGATGAACTAAAAGAGATTGAAGAAAATAAGAGGGATTCTAAGCAGATTGACATTAATTTAATATCAAATTCTAAATTAAACTTCAAAGAGGACAGAGAAGATATTTCTTGGGCTGAGGCTCTTGTTGCAAAAGTTGGCGATCTTAATAATCAGAATACTGCTAAAGGTATTCAATGTTTTCCAGAGAGAAAGGGTGCAAAAGGGGATAATGTGTGTTCGCAAATTGGTGATAATTTTGAACATTTTTCTTTGAAATTAAATCATGATTATAAAATAGATGAAAAAGATATAATACCTGGTAGTAGTGTGATGCTTGCTATAGCAAGCAATGGCAATTACTCTCTTCATAGAGGTGGATATCATGTTGCAGTGACTAGATCATGTAACTTCGATAGTGGTGAAAAACTGTATATGTACTTGGGTGATAGCCTGCCAGAAGATCCATCTGCTCGAAAGACTAATAATTTCAAAAAAGTAAAGAAATTAGATAAAATAACAGAGGATAATGTAGACTATTACATAATAGATGGAAGTCATTTAAAGGATAAAGAGTCTAAAAAGATATACTTTGGTATTAATGTAGAGAACGTAAAGAAAGATGATATTACGGACAAAGAAGGCAAATATTATGAAGATAACAAATACACAGTAAATTTATTTTTAAAAAGAAAAATAAACGATTTTATTTCATCAACTATAAGAAATATCTTTTGTATTGCAACAGGAAGAGAATGCCCCTCATGTGATACAACAGCAAGAGAAAAATGCTCCTCATGTACTGAGACAGCAGGAAAAAAATGCGAAACAGGAATTGTAGGTAGTGTTGAAGATTTATACAAAGGATATGCAAGAGGCCTTCTACAAGGAGTAAGAGCTTTGCTTATTCTATACGTTATATTTACTGTTGTTGGCTATATGCTTGGAACAATACAATTAAGTAAATTCGATTTTATTATAAGAATATTCAAAATAGCATTTATAGCTTTTGCTTTTAGTGATAGAAGTTGGGAATTCTTTGGTACAACTTTGTCTGGGCTTTTTGTTGATGGTAGCATTTATTTAGTTGATAGTTTTTCTGGCTATATAGGAGAAGGAGGTAAAAAATTTGCATTCTTAGATTTAACAGCGGGAGTATTATTTACAGGAGAAACATGGCTGAAATTTTTGTCTTTAATGCTATCAGGACCTTTTGGCTTTATTGCATTTTTGGCAATACTTTATGCTACTTTTGTGTTTTTAAGATGCATTATTAGTGCTACGTTTAAGTATGTAATATCTACTGTTTTAGTGGCATTTTTATTGTCATTAGCACCTTTATTTATCGTATTTATTCTATTTCAACAAACTAAAACATTATTTGATAATTGGATAAAAACGCTGGCTCATGTTTCATTGCAACCAGTCATTTTATTTTCATCCTTGTCTCTTTTAAACCAGTTAATGTATTCAGTTCTATACAACCTCACAAATTTTTCTGCATGCTATCAATGCTTAATTAGTGTAAATTTTTTATCGTATGATCTGTGTCTTATGAAATCAATATTACCTCTTGGGTATAGTCCTGGTACTAGTGTTGATGTTGCGTTCAGTACTGGAGAAAGGGCTGGTGGGCACTTTGCAGCATTACCTATAGATCTAATCCAGGCATTTATATATCTCATCATTGCTAGTGCAATGGAAGCTTTTGTTTCTATATCAGAAACTATGGCGCAGGCGTTGTTCAGCTCTGGTTATGGAGTTGCTCAAAGTGTTAGTCATATTTCTAGGAGCGCATCACAAGCTATGCTGTCAACTGTTGGCCTTGATGATAGAACCCAAAATATGATACATAACATCAAGCAGGGAATGAGTAAAGATCGTAGCAAAATTGAAGCTAAATTGCCTGATACACCAAAGCAAGCAGATGGGAAAGGGAGTGCTGGCAGAGAAATGAGCAAATCTGAAACACTAAGCCAGCCAGATAAGCAAAAGGATTCTGATAAAACAAAAGGACAAGTCAAGGAAGATTGATGAGATATATGGAGTAACTAATTAAAAAGATATTTGAAGTAAGGTTTTAGAAATTTATTCTGTATTGGAAAAAGTTTAGGTATGCAATCACGCTTAGGCAAATGTTGGTTTAGGTTATTAATTTTGGTAATCTGTGTTCTGGTTACAGGTTGTAGTAAGAATGATATGCCTTTTCCAAGATGTATATCTGCTGATTATTTTGGTCCTGAACCCATTGCAATTGGTGCTCATTTTTCAAGAGATCATGATGCTTTTGTTCCAGAAGATAGAGAAATTATTGATCCTAATACTGGAGAAATTAATTATGGTTTTCACTCTAATCAAGTGGTGAAGTGGAAAGATACTGGATTTGAAACCAATGGAGATAGTTTAGTAGTACGAGTAAATGGTGCATGGACATCTTGGAGCAATAGTAATAAGAAGAAATCTCAAAGTAGTTATAGTTTTGAAAGTTTGGAGCAGTTAAAATATGCAACCAAATTTGAAAGAGGGGAAGGTGACAACAGTCTGCCTGACTTTCACTTAGTTTGTAATGATTATAAATCTAGCATACAAAAATTTTCAAGTAAGCCTAAAGCAAGTTGCACTGTAAAGTGCAAGTGCATTAATGAAGATGATAGCGCAAATACAGTATCACGTGGTGCTCCATGTTGGTTTACCAACGGTCATGGTGCTTATCTTTTGTTTAAAACGGGGAAAGGTGATCCTAACGAAAATCTAAAGTTAATGCGCGATCCTCAATATCCTACTG
Source organism: Wolbachia endosymbiont (group B) of Ablattaria laevigata (assembly GCF_964277395.1). Lineage (NCBI taxonomy): Bacteria > Pseudomonadati > Pseudomonadota > Alphaproteobacteria > Rickettsiales > Anaplasmataceae > Wolbachia > Wolbachia endosymbiont (group B) of Ablattaria laevigata. The sequence continues at coordinate 974,391 of NZ_OZ195519.1, read as the reverse complement.
TACATCTAGGTTACAACTCCATGGCAGAAAATGGGAGCGGTCTTTTTACTTTAGACAGAGATAACACCATATTACAGGACAGGAATTGTAATACGGTGAGGTTAGAAAAAGGATGGAAAATATATGTAAAGATATTAGATAGATATTATCTAGATAATGCAGGTGGCTACTCTTTTGAATTTTTGAGCGGAGTGCAGAAACCAAGTAACTTTGGATTTTTTGATTACGTTTATAACTATCTAAAATGTGTATTATTGATTAACGAAAATTGTAAAAAGCATTTTGATAGCAATGATCCTGCAGCTGCACAAGCGATATTTCAAAATATAGCTGAAAAAAGTACGAGCTTTCACAATTTTGTTCTTTCCTTGCTTGTTCTATTTATAGTGATTTCATCGCTTCTTTATCTTTTTGGAATGATAAGAGAAACTAAGCATGATATGCTCATCAGAATGATGAAAATCACTCTAGTAATAGTGCTTATATCTCCTGGAAGTTTTAGATTTTTCTATGATCATTTTCTTGTTTTATTTGTTAAAGGTCTTGAACAATTGATAAGCATAATTACTAATTTTGCTCCCAACATGAACACCGGAGGTAATTCAAACGTTGCTCAAGGAAATGAAGCTAAATTGTTTAGCTTCATGGAGGATATGTTTAATAAGTTTTTTGCTTACTCTGTTTGGAAAAAGTTTGCAGCATTTTTACATTATCAAATGTGGGCAAGTCTCCTTATGATACCGGCAATTTTTATAGGGATTGTCTTATATTTCCTGCTGTGTATGTATGCTTACATAATATTCCTTTCTGGTTTTATGGGTATAGCTTTTCTTGTAGCTATAATGCCGCTATTCCTAATCTCTATTTTATTTTCACCACTGAAAAGTCTATTTGAGGGTTGGATAAAATTCTGTATTAGTTTCTGTTTGCAATCAATTATGATATTTACCCTGCTGTCATTACTTGCTGCGATGATAATGAATACCTTTTATAAACAGTTAGGCTTTACTGTGTGCTATAATAAATGGCTTGAAATAAAGTTATGTGCTCCAAAATGGGTATTTGGTGGTTTTTGTATAATTGATAAAGAATACTTTAGCTGGACTCCAGGGCAAATTTTTGTACCTTATGCTATTGGAGAGGCTTCTCCATTGAACGTAGATAAGAATATAGAAGGTATAGAAAAACTAAGCAGAATAGGTGGTACAGTAAAGTTTACTGGTGGCGCTGGATATATCCCTCTTCCACCAGATTACATTAATAAAGGTTTTCGTTATATAGATTATCCTTTCTTTAATCCAATTCCTGGAACTAAAGATAATCCAGCAGACCACTATATTGCGGAAAGTGATATGATAGTTAGTAATGGCTGTAGTGCAAAAGATCTAGTACGCTTAACAAATAGTTTATCTCATGCATCAGAGAGGGCTGACATTATATTACTGATCAACAATATAGAGAAAAGGATAGGTGATGTTAGTGAAATAATAAAACGCTACTGTCAAGATATAAATAAATGCAATAGTTATAGGGAAATAATTAATGAAATAAGATCTTTAGTGCGGAGTGCGATAAAAAAACAAGGTTGTAGAATACTGAAACTTCATGATTTATATAAGGATCCCAACAGTGAATACTGTCAGAAATGTAAAGATTGTGAGGATTGCAAAAATTATAAAGAAAATAGTGATTACCAAAGGGTGCAAGACATACAGAGAGGTTATTTAATCAACGCAGGAGAGATCTTTGTATTGTTCTTGCTTTCGTTTTTGATGTTTTCTTTGAAGGAGTTTGTACAACAGATGGGCTCAAGCATTGCCGGTGGTGGGTTTGGTGTTTACAATATATCTAGTATGTATCAAGCATCACCTGTGACTGGTTTAATGCAGGGATTAAAACAACAGATGCAAGATAAAATTGGTGGAGGGCTAGAGTCTTTAGGTAATTGGGCTACTCATGTACCGGACAGATTAGCTGGAGGTACAGCTAATTTGCTAGGTAGAATACCAGGAGTTGGGGGTGTGATGAAATATTCTATTAATGTGCCACGTAAGCTTGTAGGTGCTACTATTGAAGCAACAAAATTTGCAACATCACCTAAAAATGATGTTGATAAGCTTGAGGAAAAAATCTACAGGGCGTTTGGAATTGATAAAGAAGATATTGCACATAGAAGAATTGATAAATATTTAGAATATTATAAAGGATATGTAGGATCACATTTGGGCTATACAATAGAAGATGCTATGAAGTTTACTTGGGAACATGGTCTCGACTCTATAGGAATTAACCCTGCTACAGGAGAAAAGGATGGTTACCAGCATAATCTACTCTATAGAGCAAAAACATATAGACGGGAATTTCTTGAGAAGCTTCATGACTACACTATTGGCCGCAAGAGAGAACCAGAAGAAGATGAATCATCAAAAGAAAATAAGCCTAATCAATCAAATCGAAAATTAGGTACGGAACCAGAAACCCTAAAAAACACTACAGAAGCTATACGTGCCGGAGAAGATAGAGAGCGTCAAGATAATGAAAGGAATGAGAACATAGAGAATGATGAAGAATCGTAATTTCAAAGGGCTAAGTTATTATGGTCTTCAGCAAGACGAAGATGGTAATATCAAGTTAAACGATTACAATGATGTTTTAAATGCGCGCAGAGCGAGGGTAGATTTGTTACTAGATAGCACTAAGCAAGGTGATGTTAGTCTTTCAAAGCTAAATAAAGCTCTGAATGAGAGACTTATAGATGATAAAGGGCTATCGTCAGAATTTGACAAAGAAGACAAAGAAATTGCACAGAAGGAGCTTAAGATGTTCTCTATTTTAGACGATCTTGATAATCTTGCAAACATTGAAAGTGAAGATCTATTAGAGGTTAGTTTGTTACTATCAGATCTTAGTTTTATAGAGAGAAATATTGTGTTGAATGCCCATAAGAGTTCTGATCTAATAGGGTTCAAAAGTCTATTTATAGAAAAAAAAGCATCTGGTGAGGAATATAGTGATGAAGAGTGTCACAATTTCCTCGATAGTATAGAGAAAATCAATACTTTAATTAAGTTAGAGTTAGAAAGTAGAATTGAAGGGATGGGTCATGATGAAAAAAACAACCATGATGATTTACAAGACGAGATTGGTCGTGCAATCAGTATAGAAAATAAATCAAAGAAAAGCGATTGATCTTGCGTTCCTCCACAAGCAACCTTCTTTCTATTAGACTGCTGAAGCTATGTTGACATTAAATGTGTGTTATAAATAATTAGTTAACTTCGAACTTGTTTTATATGTTACGTGTTATTGCGGGTAAATATCGTGGAAGAAAAATAACTACAGGCAAGAATTTAGCTGCACGGCCCACTATGAGTAGTGTCCGAGAAGCAATATTTAGTATACTTTCTTCAAGAAAACCTATTTATAACCTAAATGTACTTGATTTATTCTGCGGAAGTGGCTCTTTTTCATTTGAAGCACTTTCTCGAGGTGCTAAACATGCATTCATGGTAGATTCAGATTATTACAATTTGCAACTGCCTAAAAAAACAGCAGAAGATTTTGGAATTACGAACGATATCACGTTAATTTGTTGCAATGCTAACGGATTACCAAGACCTATTTCAAAGTGCGATATAGTTTTTATGGACCCACCTTATAATATCAATCTGGTTAACTCAACTTTAGACGAGTTAGCTCACTCAGGCTGGTTAAATGATAATGCGTTAATAATTCTAGAAATGAGGAAAAATGAAGGTTTTGAGTGCAATAAAAACTTCAATATAATTGTGGAGCGTACCTACGGTATTGCAAAAATAATTTTTCTTTCTTCACTCACTTGAATTTCTTTTGTAAACATCTATAGCTAAGCTAAGTAAGATTTTTCCGAGGACTGAAAGAAAAAATCAATTCGTTTTGTTGGGAATAGGGTGTGTAACAGCAAATCAATACGAGTTGATATACTAGAAGAAGCAGTATGGAAAGAAATGAAGATGGTACTCAAAGAACCAGAGGCAATGACTAAGGAATATCAGCTCAGACTCGTAAAACATGAAAGTACGCAAGCAAAGGATTAACTTGAAAAGCGTGCAAGTAAAATAGAACAAGGTATAGAAAAATTAGCTTATGTATATGCAAGGGGTCATATAACGAAGGAAAAGTATGACTTAGAAGTTGAGAGCATGGAAAAGGAGTTAAAGGAATCAGAGATCAAAGGGAAGAAGCTATCGATGAAAAGAGTCTACAGAGAGAATTAGATTTTATCACAAACAGTGTAGAAAGTTTTTCCTCTGAGAGAGCTTAATCAAGCAGACTATGAAACTAAACTTGATATAATAAGAAAGTTAGTTCAACGCATTGAAATTGACGATGATAACGTACATATAGTGTTTCGATTGAAAGAACTTGCTCGAAAGGGAGTGTTAAATAAACTGTGTCAAACCGAGAAGTAAAGTAATAAATTGATAAAATGGAGGTTTGACACAGTTTATTTAACACTCCCCAACATTCTATCGGGATGCCAGTGTCAGCTACTTGCATGACATCCTCTTGCTTCTATAGGTGTCTTTATCTCGTCTACTTTATTTTGCCACACAGATACAATGGTTTCACATGCACTTGGTAGGCTATCTATTTTGACAAAGAAGGACTACCAACACCTTCAGCGTTTGCATCACTAAACTTACTTGCTACTTTATCAATAGTCCAAACGAGTGGCGTAACAACGAGCGCAGCAGCCCAAATAACAGCACTAACAACATAACTCAAAACTGTGTTAACAAATTTAGATAATGCCCTACTATGGTCCCATGTCTTACGTGACAACATGGATGAATAATCTATGAACGATTTTGTGTTACGCTTAAGATCAAAACTATCTACTACTTTCGCTAATCCTTTTGCCGGCCAGTATGACAAATACGCCAATGCTAGATATAAAGGTTGCAGAATTACACTAGCTAACGCAAAAGTAGTAGTCTGAATCATAGAAGGATTTTGGTAACTACCAAGAGCTACATTTTTCACTGGCCCAACAACACTGTTGATAAGGTAAACGGATTTATAGAAACTATTTTGTGGAATTTTGTTACATCCAACACTTTTGGTAGGAACATCTCCAAACTTAGCATATTTCTTAAAATTATCATATAAATTTAACATATTACCCCTCTAAAATAAAAACATAATTATCTTACTAATATCGCTTGTTTTAGAATAAATGCAATCACTACCTAACTAAATTATCTGTTGCGCAAAAGCACATATTACCATACCATCGAAAATAAAGAGGTCAGCATGAGTTTTACTTTACCTGAGCTGCCATATGATAAAGCAGCTTTAGAACCTTACATATCTGCAAATACATTGAATTTTCATTATGATAAGCACCATAAGGGATATTTAAATAAACTCAACGAACTGGTTGAAAACACAGATTATCAACATATGGAAATTGAGGAATTAGTAACGAAAGTTCATGGAAATAATAATACAGTTCCTATTTTTAACAATGCAGCACAAGTTTGGAATCACACTTTTTATTGGAATTCAATGAAAAAAAATGGTGGTGGTGAGCCTAAAGATGATGGTCTTCTAGCAAAAAAAATTCAAGATGATATTGGTGGCTTTGACAAATTTTGTGAAGAATTTTCAAATTATGGAGTAAGCCAATTTGGCAGTGGATGGGTGTGGTTAGTGCTTGAAAAAGGAAAACTCAAAATCACTAAAACTCCAAATGCGGATCTACCGCTAATTTATGGCCAAGTGCCACTACTTACTATGGATGTATGGGAGCATGCATACTATTTGGATTGCCAAAATCGCAGAATTGACTACATAAAAGTTTTTCTTGATCATTTGATCAATTGGGATTTTGTAGAAGAGAATTTAAAGAAGAATATATAAGATGAATATACCACAAGTAACAAAACTAGATAATGGTCTGCGCATAATAACTGAGCGAGTGCATGAAGTTGATTCCGTAGCTTTAAATATACGAGTTGGTGTTGGCAGTAGAGCTGAAAGTGCAAGTCAAAATGGAATATCTCATTTCCTAGAGCACATGGCTTTCAAAGGAACAAAGACAAGAACTGCTTTTGAAATTGCAAAAGCTTTTGACGACATAGGTGGAGCCTTCAATGCCTGCACCGGTAGAGAAAGCACCAGTTATTATGCAAAGGTTCTTAAAAAAGATATAAAAACTGGCATTGATATATTAATAGATATATTAATGAATTCTACATTTCCAGAGGATGAATTGGAACGCGAAAAGGGTGTTGTAATACAAGAGATTTTTCAAACTAATGATTCACCGAGCGATATCATTTTTGATAAGTATTTTGAAGCAGCTTATAAAGATCAACCATTTGGTAGGTCAATCTTGGGTACGCAAGATACTGTCAAATCTTTTACTCGAGCTAATCTAGATAACTACATAAATGAGCATTACTTTGGCGAGAACATTATATTTGCTGTTGCAGGAAATGTTGAACATGAGGAGGTTGTTCAATTAATCAAAGACTTTCTCTCAAAGATTCATTCAAAAGAGCTGAAAAAAAGCGAGAATGCAAGTTATACCGGTGGTGAGTATTTAGAACATCGTAAATTAGATCAAGTACATTTATTAATTGGTCTACCTAGTGTTTCTCGTGATGATAATAGATATCACACATTCAAAGTTCTTGATGCCATACTGGGAAGTGGCATGTCATCACGCCTGTTTCAGGAAGTAAGAGAAAAGCAGGGGCTTGCTTATTCCATTTACTCATTCAACTCTAGCTATGCTGATACAGGAATGCTTTCGATTTTTGCTGGTACAGATAGCAGTAATCTAGATAAGCTTTTGAAAGCTATAACGACAGAGCTAAAGAAATTGTCTACAGATGATTTAAAGGAAGAAGAAGTAAATAGAGTAAAAGAACGAGTAAAATCTCAAATTTTAATGTCACGCGAAAGTGTTAGCTCGCGTGCTGAAACATTAGGACACTACTACGGTAACTATAATAAATACATCAGTAAAAATGAATTAATAGAAAAAATTAGTGCTGTTACTATTTACGATATAAAAAAAGCAGCAGAAGAATTGCTATCTCAGCATGAAAGAATTACTTTAGCTGCGATTGGAGAAATTAAGTCACTGCCAAGTTACGATAAAGTGGTTTCTATGCTTAGTGTACTTTAATTATGTTGCTTATGCTCACTAAAAAGTTCAATGAATGGTTGCAAAATCCTTTCTATAAAAAGTTTGCTTTCTGGTTCATCGCATATACCACTAATCATTTTATTGAAAGTTTTTTCGCTGTTTTGTAAAAATAAATAGCTTTCTACTGATTGCACAATAGACAAGGCAGTTAAAATTCCTCCTGTCACTAAACAAGAAGCTATAGCAGGTACAGTACCCACTGCAATTCCAGTTGCGATCAATGATAAACCAGCTAATAGTGTAAAGGCTGAAACGCAAAACGCTATTTGATGTTTTTCTTTATTTTTAACCATAAATGCCTCACAAAATTATATTTCTAGTATACCCGTATATATACGGTACTGTCAAGTTTTTAAAGAAGATTAAAAAATGCAACGCACATGTGCAAAATATGAACTAGGTATATAATTCACAATGCAGCGGTATTTCACTAATCCAATTATTTTTTCCTGATCTAGCCTATCATTCAATATTGCTTGTCTTATTGATTCCATCAACTTATTCATGAAGAAAACATTGTGAATGGTAACGAGTGTATAAGCCAGCAACTCTTTAGCTTTCAGTAGATGGTGTATATAAGCTCTTGAATGTTTTCTGCAAGTAAAGCACAAACAGTCATTTTCAATTGGGTTATCATCTAGTTCGAATCGTTGATTTCGCAAATTAATATGCTCTTTGCACTTTGAAGAAATAGAATCTCTATTTTTTACTTTAACAAGCGCGCCACCATGTCTTGCGAGGCGAGTTGGATGCACGCAATCAAATGTATCAACTCCAAGCTCTACTCCACGAAAAATGTCTACAATTCCACCAATACCAAGCAAATGAGTAGGCCTATCTTTTTTTAAATGTTCTATAGTAAAGGAAACTACATCATACATCTGCTCTTTACTTTGACCAAGTGATCCACCTATTGCTTGACCAAAAAATGGCAAATCGTTGATAAAATCACAACTTTCTCTACGCAAATCTTGGTACACTCCGCCTTGACTAATTCCATAAAGCACCTGTTTGCCATTATTATTTTTTTCAAATTCATTTAAAGAACGTTCAGCCCATCTATGGCTCATGAGCATCGATTTCCTTGTGTACTCCTTGCTGACGTGAAATGGAGTACATTCATCTAAAACTAAGATTAAATCTGCACCTAATTTTTGTTGAATTTGTATCGACTTTTCAGGAGTTAGACAATAAGTTTTACCATTTATGTAAGAACGAAAAATTGCCCCATCTTCGTTAATTTTGATCAGAGTTTTTTGCTTCTGTCTTATTCCCTTTATCTCTTCTGAAACTGATCCGTGTCCTAAACTAAATATCTGGTATCCACCAGAATCAGTGAGCATTGGCCCACTCCATCCCATCATCTTGTGCAAGCCACCAAGCTTTGCCACAGTATCCTCTCCCGGTTGGAGCATTAGGTGATAGGTGTTGGAAAGTATTATCTGAGTACCTGCTTCTCTGATTCTCTCGATATCTGCAGCTTTAATAGCAGCTTTGGTTGCACAAAATATAAATGCTGGTGTTTCTATACTTCCATTTGGAGTTTTGATCGTTCCAACTCTTGCAGAACCTGATTGCTTGGTTATCCTAAACGAGAACTTTTCCATCTATTTACTTGAAAGTTCTGCTATGATATTTTCCACTTTTTCAGGAGTGAGGTTTTCATAAAAATCGTTATTGATCTGTACAACAGGGGCATTAACACATGCACCAAGACATTCAACTTCCTTTAAAGTAAATAGATTATCTTTAGTGGTTTCACCGATATTGATTCCAAGCTTCTTTTTAAAGGTACTTAAAACTTCCTCGCTATTGCATAACCAGCAAGGAGTTGTTCTACAAACTTGTATTAGATATTTACCTACTGGCTTTAAATTATACATGGTATAAAAATTTGCCACTTCATACACGCGAATATGTGGAATATGAAGCATGTCAGCAACGTAGCGCATGGCAGATTCAGGAACCCATCCGCATTGTTCTTGTACTAGATACAGTAAAGGCATAACAGCGCTTCCTTCTCTACCTTTAGGATACATCTCTATAGACTTTTTTGCTTTGCTAAGATTGTCTGGTGTAAAACTAAACTGCTCTTCTTTCTCTTTCATCTAATAAGGTTCATGTAAATCTCAACAAATTATACTTGAAGAGTTAACAATTGCAATTAGACTTCTTGCATAATCTAAGACCTACTGTAAACCAAGCTTAGTATAATCCAATTTGACGTACCTTATTATTTTTTTTACTTTGTAATTGATCTACATGAGAAACTTTTTCACCACTTTGTAATCTTTCTCCCTGGAAAATTCCTGCAGGCCTTTCAAAGTACCCACGTTCAATAGCATTGTAAACTGAGTAACCACCAAATAAGCAATTTTTTCCTATTTCTTCTCCACAATCTTTTAATTCTTTCAACCTCTCTTGATCTCTTACTTCTACCTTTATCCAGTCTTTATTTTGCTTATCAGGATATAACCTAACGTCTAACTCTCCCTTAGTGGTAGGGAAAGTCAACACTATATCACTATCGTCCGCAAGATTGGTGTAATTCCTTATACCATTCTTTGTTATAATTGCTACCTCACTTTTACCAATCTTTATTATATCTCTTTCATAGCCTATGTTGCCCTGAGCTCGCCTTAACTCACTAGCTTTTTCTGTGAGCCTTGCAACATTTATTATACTATCTTCGGAATATTCCGAGTATAAAGTAGTGTTATCTATTTTTGCATTCTTTACCATACCATTAATAACTGCTCCTTTTATAACTTCCATAAAATCTAGGGTACTCTCTAGATAATCTAGATAAGCTTCTATCATATTTTCTTTGTGCTCTTTAAATTCAGATTCTAGTGTATCAATTACTTTCATATTATCTTTATTATATAACACTGCCCCTATTGATACCAACTTGCATACTATCTTGCTTGCAACTTCAGGATTCTTTCCTAACTCACCAATCCTTTCCATAACACAATCTGTAAAATTACGCTTCTTATCTTGAGAAAATCGTCTATTAATCCTTCCTCCTGAGAGAATAGCTTCGTTTACAACTCCTTCCAGTTCATCCATATTTTGAGCTTTAGAAACTTTATCTAAAAATTCTTTTAGCTTTATCTGTCGATTCGGCGGTAAATTACTCCATAAATCCCTAGAACAATACTCCTTCTCATCATAACTTGACCATTGTAAATTGATTGCATCTGCTTTCAAAAGTAATCTTTTTACTTCAAATTTATTTGCTCTTTCGTCAGTACCTGAACGAGCAAAAGAATCAAGATTTTTAGCATGTTGATGCACCTGTAACTCTCCTTCATTACTTCGAAGATTCAAAACCATTCTTAGATCTTGATCATTCCCAAAATCATCTAAGAATTCTTGTAGATCTTCAACAACTGAATCACCTTCTGAGTTGTTTACTATATCCAACAACTTTCTTCTCAAGCCCCCCTGTCTCTTAGTTAAAACGTAACCTGAACCATCTTCGAACCAATCTTTTGTTTCCATTATAGAGCGTAACTTATCACTCAACTTATCTCGCTTATAAGTCACAAAGTACTTTTCAATATGTTCATGATGATTATCACGTGCAACTTGCAGAGGAGTTTTTCCTTGTTTATCACCTTGATCAGAAATAGCTCCTTTCTCTAAGAGTAAAACTACGCCTTCAGAACAACCAACACTAGCAACATGATGCAAAGGCGTTTTTTTTTCATTATCTTCTGCATTAAGGTCAGCTCCCTTTTCTAAGAGAGCAGCTATACTATAAGGTCCAGTAGCATAGTGTAATGGTGTCCTTCCTTTATCATTCTTGATATTAGGGTCAGCTCCTGCTTCTAAAAGCAAACTTACGGCACAATCATATTGTTTTCTTGCCCAAGCCATACTTGATATTATGTGCAATATCGTCAAACTAGACTCTCCCCTTTCACAATTAAGAACGGTTTTTAGATCTTGATTATCTTTATTATTTAATAAAAACTTTTGAAGTTGTCGGTAACTATCTCCTGCACTCAAAGATCTCATTGCACTAAAAATAGATAGCAATTCCTCATCTAACTTTTCTTGACTGTCTGTCAACTCAGTTGTAACAAGCCACGCACACATTAAATTATCAAACGAGCCTTTTGTAGCTTCAGCAATATCTACCAAATGACGCCTATCAGGAAACATGAATAAACTTTTAATCAATTCATATTCATAATCCTGTTGTAGCTCGTTTTCTATTCTACTTTCCTTATTAGAATCTTCCCCAGTAACTTCTGGCATATTTACTCCTCACTTTATAAAACCGAATGTAATTATAACAAATAAAGCTAATGCAAGCTAGCTTTCTACTACTTCTTGTATAGTTATATCACTAACACGTAGCGGGATTATAAACATTAAGAAATTAACTAGATGGAAAAAAGGCAAAAGAATCCCCTAGTAGTGAGTTTTATAATGTAAATTAGCATTGTAATAATGTTCTAACGCTTATTTTAAGCAGATTTTGGCTGAATGTAGAAAAAATAAAAAAAGCCGCTATAATTTTATGTAATTCGCCAATAAATACCCTGAGTTTTTTACTGAATTTTGTCATTGAGCCTGCAGATCAAAAACAAGTTTTGAGTCATAAATACCCTTGATGTCATGGTAAGGGTATTTGGGGGATTTGTAAAGGAATTTCTGTTGTCAACAAGCTGCTAAATTTATTATATGGTTTCAAAGGAAACATATTGTCTATGGGAAATCTGGGTTTATTAGCGTATTATCTTAGAGTACTTAAAAATTAATTTCTTAATTTTAGTTAAAATTTTATTGACGTTACATATAGAAATAATCATAATAGCGTTTTATTAAAATTTTAAATATAATTATGTCTATATTAAGTAGATTATTTAGAGTTAATACAACTACACTGAAAGTTAAAGAAGCGATAGGTTTTAACCCAGTAAACGTAGGGTTGATTGAAGGAAATGGAGTTACTTATGGACTCAGCTATCAAGATAACGGCAATGGAAGCAGTAGAGTAAAGTTACTTATTAGTCCATTATATCAATCGAAAACATACGAGTGTGATACATGTGTCAACGTAGCAAATGAATTCAAGGGCCAATTATCTCCCACACTAATAGAAAATTCAGCTGAAATAGATAAAGTTGGAGTTATCTTTCCTACAGAAGAAATTAACAAAAAAGAAAAGTGCATCAAAGGCTTAACATTCAACACTTACGAAATCAAGCATTCAACTAATGTTCCCTTAGTTGAATACGTAGGAAAAGTAAAATTACAAAAAAACATTGATATAAATAGTCTTGCAAATGAAGGCAATAATTACTTTCAACCAAAAGCAGTAAAAGTTAGTACTGGTAATGTCATTGTAATCGCTCATAACTTAAAGGATCAAGCTTTAGTTTCTTGGTATTTACAATCAGACACGAATGGAAAGTTCAGAGCTTTACCTGGAGCAAAACACACCATAGAAAGAAAATTATTCAAGTTTAATAATCCAGGGCAATTAGTATTGGATGAAAATACGATGCTTTATACGCAGATAAAGACTACTAAAAACCAAGAAGTAAGAACAAATATTTTTAAGTTCGATATGGCCAAAGTGGTTGAGGATCTAAAAAGTGGAGAGAAAGATGAATGTTTGCTTAGTAAGAAAGGATGCCAATTAAATATAGCACCATCTACTATCTATAATCCAGGAAAAATAAACTTTTTACAGTATGTAAGACGAACTGAAGGTGATGATTTAGTTGCTTTTCTTGCGAAAAAACAATCTTCTAATACGCAAGAATTGCATTTAGCAAGGCTTGCTAAGAGAGGACCAAAATCAAATTTTACTGTTTGTGAATGTGAAGATCCTATAGAACAATTGTATGTTAAAGACAATGGCCAAGGAGGCTTTATCGTCACTGCGGTAAGTGGAGAGAGTATTATAACTTTTAATAGAGAGAGCTCTGGAAAATCTTCTGAAGCAACGATAATACCGACAAGCAGTATCAAAGCTCTCAATGATTTTGTTAATATCATTAACGGCCAATTGATGCCTAGTATTATTTCCAGCAGTACTGTGGCTCCTATAACTGTTACAGAGACGGTTGTGACTTCTAAGAAAACGACGACTGCTGCAATTACTAGCACAACAGAAACCGACACTGTAAAGACTACCAAATTAACAACAGAAGCATCAACTATCATTGTACCAACTTCCACAATGAGTAAATCTTCAACAGAGTCAACAACTCAGGCAAGTACAGTAACAGTGGAGTCAACAACAGTAGCATCAACTACCACTGCACCTACTTCTACAACGAGTAGGCCTTCAACAGAGTCAACAATTCAAACAAGTACAGTAACAGTGGGGCCAACAACAGTAGCAAAAACAACTTCTACTTCACAAACGACCACGGTTGCTAAAACGTCAACTAGTGTGCCTTCGGAAACTGAGACAAGTACTGTAAAATCTACAGCAGCGACTGTTGAGTCAACTTTTACAGCAAGCAGTACTACGATGAGTAAGCCTTTAACAGAATTAACAACTAAGATGAGTACGTCATCAGAACCAACGACAGTAGCTGAAACTATTGCGACTTCACAAGCAACTATGATTACTACAATGCCAACTAATGTGCCAACAACAAACTCAGAGGCAACTATACAAACAGTGTCCACTATATCAAATACTGGAACAAAGGTAACAACTCCTTTGTTCACTACAACTTTACTTCCTCAAACTACTCTTTCAACACAGCCCGCTCAGCTTGCTATAGAGTCTAATAGGGCAGGAATGATAGGTGGGTCTTTGGTTGGAGCGATAATAAGTATTGCTGGAATTATAGGATTCATAGCATACAAATATGTTAAGGGTCGTAATTCTGTCCCTGTGTTAGAACTAACTAATTTCAATGATAGAAGGCGATCATCTTCAAGTGGCAATAGCGATGAAGAAATTTTTATCGCTAATAACAGAATGAGACATATATCTATGCGAACTATGGATCAATCTGAAACAGTGCTAAACAGTATATCGGTGGAGAGTAGTAGTCGGTCAAGAAGTAGCTCATCGTCTTCAAGCGGTGGACCAGGATCTTGACTGACTGAGCTAGAGTCTAAAAGTGAAAAAAGCTTATCTTGGGATAGCAATGATGTACCGGAATATCACCTTTAGCTATTTGTCTGAATGTTTTTAGTATGTAGACTGTTAGGAAATTTTCTTTTGCTTTTGTGATTTTAATGTTAAAGTATAATTTCTAGGTGAAATAAGTAGCTGCTGTTGTGTGATAAACACAGCAGAGGAAAGTCCGAGCTCCAAGAAAAGGTAGTGACGGGTAACGCCCGCCGGAGGTAACTCCAGTTATAGGGCTACAGAAAATTACCGCCTAAAATATTATTAGGCAAGGGTGAAAAGGTGTGGTAAGAGCGCACCATAACAATGGCAACATTGGTAGTCAAGTAACCAACACTAGGAGCAAGATTAAATAGAAGTAGATTTTATGTTTTTCTCATATCTACTCGGGTAAATCGCATGAAGTAAATGGTAACATTTACTCCAGATAAATAGCTACATAAACAGAACTCGGCTTATATTTCACCTAGGCAATGCATGAATGTCAGCCATACTATGTAAATGTATCAAACATTTCACATATCCTGTACGCTCAATTTGACCACCTATATTCCTTTTACTTCTTGGCTTATCTCTTTTTTTATTTCCTTTTGAACTTAACAAAGCTTGAATTTTAACCGAGCTTTTCCTTTAACTCGTCATTCTCTATCTCTAAAACCTTATTTTCTTACCTATAACTTTTTAGCTTAGCTTCCAACTTTTCTATTTTTTGCTGCAAGTCTTTGTAAAGTTCTAAAAGACTAACCATGTTACCTCACTTTTACGATTGGTTTTTATCTTATTTCATCTACCTATTTTGTTGCTTCAATGAATGGGTGAATAAAGCATTTCATGCGTTGTCCTTCACTTGTTCTGCTTGATAGTCACTACTGCTTTCGCTTATATTAACACTAGAGTATTCTTCATCGTCAACATACTCTTTTAGAACATATCCTCTACCCCAAACGGTTTCTATGTGGCTTATTCCATCATTTGCACTTTCAAGTTTTTTACGTAATTTACACATAAAAACATCAACTATTTTGTTGTCTGAAGGTTCGTCCAAGCCATTGTAAAGATGGTTTAAAAACATTTCTTTTGTCAACACTGCTCCTTTACGCAATGCCAGCAATTCTATCATGGAATACTCTTTGTTAGTAAGGTGAACTGTTTTGCCTTTTACCTCAACAATCCTGTGATCAAAATTGATATTCATATTACCAATCTTTATCACTGATTCGGGATGGCCTTTAGTACGTCGGACTATGGCCTTAATTCTAGCTAATAATTCGCTCTTGTGAAATGGCTTGGTTAAGTAATCGTCGGCACCATACCCAAGTCCTTTAGCTTTATGGTTGGCAGCGGAGATACACGAAAGTATTAAAACAGGAACTTTGATTTTTGCACTTCTTAATCTTAACAGTATATCATATCCATCAATATCACCAGGCAGGTGTATATCTAGAATAACTAGATCGTAACAGTCTCCACCCGAGGAAACCATATTATTGTTATAATCTTGTGCAGAAGTAACAACTTCGCAAAAATGTCCATCAGAAGTTAAGGCATTAACTACAGTCCTTGCACTTACTTGATCATCTTCAATTAATAATATACGCATATTTTACACCCCATAAATAATTTATAATTTTAGTAATATATATAACCAAGGAAAGTAACAAATCAAATTTTTATTAATGAATAATAGAAATTACACTTATTAATTAATAGTTAATGTGTCGTTCCAAAATTATACAAATAGATCTAAAATACAATAGATATACTATAATAATACTATTTTTAGTAAATATTGAATAGAAGCTATTTTTATTAAAAGAATACTTAGGTTAATAGATATTTAAACTATTTTATACTTTTATGTTATATTTTTAATTTACTTATTCTACAGTTTTAAATTATAAGTAATACTTTCAGGAATATTGAGTGGTAATATCAGTTTTAGGTGCTGGCGCATGGGGTACAGCAATTGCGATTTCATTAAGTAGTAAGAAAAATGTAATTTTGTGGACTCGCAATAAGGCCATATTTGAATCAATTAAAGAGAAAAGAGAAAGTGACAAGCTACCTGATTGTCCAATTTCTGATAATGTATCAGTAAAATTAGCTATTGAAGATGCAGTTAATGCTTCAGTAATAATTCTAGCTGTTCCCACTCAGTCTCTAAGGGAGATATGTCATCAATTGAATGATTGTAACCTAAAAAAAAATGTGGCAATAATTTTGGCTTGTAAGGGAATAGAAAAATCTACATTAAAATTACCTAGTGAAGTAGTCAATGAAGTTTTACCTAATAATCCTCTTGCTGTTTTTTCTGGTCCTAGCTTTGCTATAGAAGTTGCAAGAAAATTACCATATTCGATGGTTCTTGCATGTCAAAATGAAGTATTAGGTTCAAAATTAGTATCAGAGCTACAGCAAGAAAATATTAAATTGTACCTTAGTAGCGATGTTATAGGAATACAAGTTTGTGCAGCGTTAAAGAATGTTTTTGCTATAGCATGTGGGGTTGTTCTAGGTAGGTTTGGGTTTAATGCTCATGCAGCATTAATTACGAAAAGTATGAGTGAAATTAAGGCTTTATACTCAGCAAAAGTTGGTGACGGCAATGTAGATATAAATACACTACTTGGACCAGCATGCTTAGGCGATTTGGTTGTGACATGCACATCATTAAATTCAAGAAATCTATCTTTTGGATCTAAAGTAGCTAATAGTAATGGTTCTAGTGCTCAGCAGATTTTATCAGAAGGTAAGTCGGTAATTGAAGGTTTTAACACTGCTAAGTCTGCATTTGATTTAGCAGAAAAGCTAAAGATAAAAATGCCCATATGTGAAGCGATCTATAGATTGCTATATGAAAATACTTCTATAGAAGATACTATTTCTGTTCTTGTAAATTAGTTTTATATTTCGGTATATTGTGAAATTTTTATATAAATTAATATCAACATGGTGGCTATCTGGCACGGTAAAACACATGCCAGGTACTATAGGCAGCTTGGCTGCTTACCCAATTGTTCCTATATTACTCAATGACAGAATTTTAGGTACAGCAATTATTTTTTTTTATTCTTAGTTGGATTATGGTCTACAGGCAATTATATACAACATTACAAAGCTCCGCATGATCCAAAAGAGGTAGTAATTGATGAAGTAGTTGGTCAATTGCTGACAGTACTTCTAGTTTCAATATTATTAGAACAAGAAATGAATAGCTCTGTATTGTTGGTGTGCTTTTTCTCCTTTAGGTTTTTTGATATAATAAAAGTGTGGCCTATAAATTTGATTGATAAAAATACAAAAGGTCCTTTAGGTATTATGCTAGATGATGTTGTAGCTGCAATTTTAGCCTTTGTTTTTATAGGAGCCTTTTATTGTTTATTGTTGGTTTATGCAGAATAAAAAAATTTGTTATTCAAGCTTAATTATTCAGAACCTAAAGGATTATATACTTTATGCAACGAATTTGTCCAAGTGGGAAATACATGACGAATTTGATAATGTTATATTTACAGTAAATGGTACCAGAGAATCGTTATTTAATTTTGTGTTTTGTGAAGATCAATGTACTGAGCTTTCCATATGCAGAACTCTAGATTATCTCAAAGCACGAAATATAGAAGCAACATGGATAATAAGTCCACGTATAAAAATAGGGGGTATTTTAGAAAAATGCGAAATAAAACACGTTAGCACACCAAAAAAAGTTTTACTCAATATAAAAGATTATTTTTTGCCTGATGATGCTGTTCCAAATTTGAAGTTCAATGTTGTAAATAGTAGTGAGCTCTTAGAGCAATTAGATTTACACACTTCTAAAATTTTTTATCACAGAATTAGTATTGTTAGCACATTTTTTCGCCAATTATCGAATTATGATGATAAGAGCTCAAGGTTAAGATTTTTTCTTGTAATGCTAAATAACGAAATTGTTGGAACATGCGGTCTTTATATTCAAGACAGCATAGCTGGTTTTTATAGCGATGGAGTTTTACCAATTTACAGGGGTCGTGGAATAGGAACTCAAATGGTTCTAGAAAGAATAAAGATAGCTAGGCAATTTGAATGCAAATACATAGTAGCACATTGCATGAAACCTTCTGTAAACCTTTATAAGAGATTAGGCTTTAGGGTATTGGGCAATCTTCACTTATATACCTCTTCAGTACAATCTCTTTGCTGAGAGGTTATAAATTTTTATATTTGTTTTAGAATACTATGTTTTTTTTGTATGAAATAGTTTTACTACTAATTCTAGTATTCTTCTTTTTCTCATATTCTAAATTAAAAATTAGTAATAAAATTAAGGACTTACAACATCAAAATGTTATCATAAATAATTTAATAGATACTGTAAATGATGGATTTTATATTTGGGACGCAAAAAAACGTATAGAAAAATTTTCTCCCAATTTACTAATTTTGCTTAATACTGTTTTTTATTCATTTAATGAGTTTGTAAATTTTTTTGAGCAATCAGAAAGCTTAATTAAAAGTTTTGCTGAGGCAAAGGAAATAAATAAATCTTTTACTCTAGATTTAAAGTCAAAAGACAGTGAGGTTTATTGCACATGTTATGGTAAAAGCATAATAGATTATTCTAATAATGTGATTGGTGTGTTGTTGTGGATAAGAAATATCTCCGATTATAAGATAAAAGCTAATGAACTTGAGTTAGAAAATAGTAAGCTTATGCGAGAATTGGAGAACTATAAAAAAATTTTTGATTCTTTACCATTTCCAATACTGAAGCACAATAAGAATAAAAAAGTAAGGTTTTATAACTTATTTTATGATAAATATATAGGCAGCTCTAAAAAATTTACTGTTGCGAGTGGCTCCTATAACGTAAAACCAGGAGAGTGTGTAATAACTTACAAGAACGAACCTAAGGTTTTTAATTTTGTTGAAGTTCCAGTGCAAAATTCTAATAGCATAGTAATGTATGGAAAAGATATTAGTGATGAAAAAAAATTACATACTGAGCTAAGCAATTGTTTAGCTGCACAAGAAAGTTTGCTTGAGAAGCTATCGATTGCTGTAGCGATATATAGTAAGAATCAAAAGCTAAAATTTTATAATAATGCTTTTATAAAAACTTTTCAGTTTGATCCAAAATTTTTGGAGTCTTATCCAACTTATCACGAGATTATGCTTCACCTATTTGAATCTAAAAAGCTTTTAGGAAAAGAGGATTTTCAAACTATTAATAATCAAAGACATGAGTTGTTTAAAAGATTACTGGAATCATATGGTGAAACAATACATTTCATGAACGGAAGAACGTTTAGAGTATTAACAATACCCTATGCTTCAGAGGGTCTACTATTTTCTTACGAAGAGTGCCAGAAATAACACTCAAATTCCTTCTCTCTCTACCATAAGCTGTTTTACTTTCGCTATCGCTTTTGCTGGGTTAAGACCTTTCGGGCAGGTTTTTGTACAATTCATTATTGTATGACAACGATACAACTTAAATGGGTCGTTTAAAGAAGCAAGTCTTTCTTCTTTCTTATTATCACGACTGTCAGCAATCCATCTATAAGCTTGCAGTAATACCGCTGGCCCTAAAAATTTATCACCATTCCACCAATAGCTTGGGCAACCAGTCGAACAGCAAGCACATAGTATACAATCAGACAGACCATCCAATTTTTTTCTATCTTCAGGAGATTGAAAGTATTCTTTATTTTGTAAGGCAGATTTATCTGTTTGTAACCAAGGTTTAATCGATTTGTATTGCTCATAAAATTGGCTTAGATCTGGAACTAGATCCTTTACTATATACATATGAGGTAGTGGATATATTTTTACTTCACCTTTTATATCATGTATAGATTTAGTGCATGCAAGAGTGTTGGTACCATCAATATTCATTGCACAAGATCCGCATATTCCTTCTCTGCAAGAGCGTCTAAAAGTTAAGGTTGAATCTATTTCATCCTTTATTTTTATTAATACATCAAGTACCATAGGGCCACAATTATCCATATCGATAAAAAATGTGTCTATTCTTGGATTTTTATCATCATCAGCAGACCAACGATAAATTTGAAATCTTCTAATATTTTTTGCTCCAGTAGGAGTAGGATAAACCTTGCCCTTTTTATTAACTTTAGAATTTTTTGGTAAAGAAAACTGAACCATATTGCTTACCTTTTACAGCTAAAACCCCTTTTTTGTAAATAACATATTTTGGTATTATCTACCATACTTTTCCTTTTCAAATTCAAGCAAAGCTAAAATCTTGCTCTCTAAACTTTTCATTATAATTTCTTCATCTTCTTTTTGATGATCATAGCCAAGTAAATGCAGCAATCCATGAACTAACATGTGTGCAGTGTGAGTGAGGATAGATATACAGTACTCATGAGACTCTCTTTCTATTGTATCTACTGCAATTGCTATGTCTCCTAGATCACATTCACTAGATAACCGTTCGCATGGAAATGATAGTACATTAGTTGGCTTATCTATTTCTCTAAACTTAAGATTAAGTTGATGTAGCAAGTTATCATCAGCGAGAGCTATTGATATATTTGGTTTATAATGATCTATTTTTAATTCTTTTAGAGAAGCATTAATAATATTTAATACAAAACTCTGTGGGTCCTTCGTAATACTATGCCACCTCTTATCAAGAATATTTACTTCTAACATGAATAAATCACCAGAAAGGACATTATCCCATCACTTGACATTGGAACCCAAAAAAGAAGAATTATAGACCATCGTATCATACACACAACTATACGAATATTGTACACTAGAAGTATGTCATCCCAGTGCTCCGACATTGGGATCCAGGAATTCTGATTAGACATTAGGTGAGTGAATATAAAAGCTATATTAAAACACAACATTTTTAATGTGGTTGCATTACAGCTGGATTCCAGTGTCAAGCACTGCTTTGTGTTTGATGAAAAATCGGCTACTTCGAAACAAACACTCATACAGCTGTATGTTGTGTGCTGAGGTAATATTGTTTGGCAACAGGTATTACACATCACTCATCCTTATTATTTCATTCCACTCAGTTTCTAAAACTGGAGAAACTGATAAACGTGATTGTTTTAATATAACCATATTTTTCAAAAGTGGGTTTTGTTTTATACTGTTTAACGTCACTTGGTTACTTAAAGGTTTCAAAAGTTTTACATTCACTAGTCCAAATTTGGAATTATAAACATGATAATACTCCTTTAATACTTCAACTATTCCAAGTATAACTCTCTCTTTACCTGTATGATAAAAAAATGCAAGATCGCCTAATTTCATAGCTCTCATGTAATTTTGAGCTTGATAATTGCATACACCATTCCACTGCGTCACCTGCTCCTTTCCCATTTTTTGCCACGAGTATTCACTTGGCTCTGACTTGAGTAGCCAAAATTGCATTATTTTTTTCTTCTTAAATAAGCTGGTATATCATAAACATTGCTACCCCACTTAACTCTTTCATTTGTTTGCTCAGTTGAAGCATATTCTTTTGTTTCTGATATTGGAATTTGATTATAAGGCCATTTAAAATTTTTTTCCTCTGCTGGGATCTTGTTTTGATTAACAGATGAATTGTTGTTACAGCTATCAATGCCAGTTGCAAGAACAGAAACTCTAACTCTTCCCTCCATCGCCTGATCAAAAGTGGCACCAAATATTATATTTGCATTTTCATCCACTTCTTCACGCACTCTATTTGCTGCAGAATCAACTTCAAATAGAGTCATATCTCCACCACCAGTAATATTAATCAATATTCCTTGCGCACCTTTCATTGATACATTATCAAGCAATGGATTAGATATCGCAGCTTCTGCAGCACTAATTGCCCTATCTTCTCCTTCTGCCTCTCCAGTACCAATCATTGCTTTACCCATCTCACTCATTACTGTTTCTATATCAGCAAAATCAAGATTAATCAGTCCTGGCATGATCATCAAATCAGTTACTCCTCTTATGCCAATATGTAGAACATTATCGGCGAGTTGAAATGCGTCAGCAAATGTAGTTTTCTCGTTAGCAATTCTAAATAAATTTTGATTGGGAATGACAATAAGTGTATCTACGTATTTTTGCAACTCTTCAAGTCCAAGCTCTGCAATGCGCATACGTCGCACACCTTCAAAACCGAACGGCTTAGTTACAACTCCAACAGTCAGTATCTTTTTTTCTTTTGCTCCTTTATCTTTAACTACCGCTCTTGCTTCTCTGGCTGCTTTTGCAATTACCGGTGCAGCACCTGTTCCAGTACCACCACCCATCCCTGCTGTGATAAAGAGCATATGGCTATCTTTTATATGCTCCATAATTTCATCAATTGATTCTTCTGCTGCACCTTTACCAACATCAGGCAAAGCACCAGCACCAAGGCCCTTAGTTAAGTTAATACCAAGTTGAATTTTTTTATCACATAATGACTTCTCTAACGCTTGAGCATCGGTATTTGCTACAACAAAATTTACTCCTTGTAAATTGGATTGAATCATGTTGTTTACAGCATTTCCGCCAGCACCACCCACTCCCACAACGGTAATCCTTGGGTGTAATACAGGTAGCTCTGGTAAACTAAGGTCGATTGACATTTAAATTTTACTCAAATATTAGTGAATTCACTTGATAACAAGTTACTGCTTTTTTAACAATATGCAAACATTTTTCATTTTGACATACGCAAACAGTAAACAAGATTTACTTATTCTTAACATTGTTAATCAGTAGGTATAATAATTGCAGGCTTTCAAACAGCACTACTTAGAATGCAAAAAAAAATTGTGAAAAAGGGATAGAAGCCTATCCCTTTACTTTGTAAAACTACTAATTAAGTTGTTGTAATTGTACAATTCCAAGTTTTACACAAGCGTTAGTAAGAAGTCTTTTTGGTGCATCACCTTCAGCAATTTCAACTTTATTGTTTTCTAAGTTAACATTGCCATCAGAATCTTTCTTAAGAGCATTAGAAATATCTTGTTTCACTTCCTCAATTTGACTTGCCTTATTACTGTTTTTATATGCATACACAGGTGCAGTTATTAAAGCTGCTACTGCAGCAAGAACTACCAAACTAGCAATGAGTGGATGAGCAAATGCAAAATTAGACATTGCAGTAATCGCAGGATTAACAAGTGTTGCAGCTTTTGTTCCAACTGTACCAACAAAGGTTGCATAAGCTGGACTTAAAAAATAAGCAGCTGTAAGTGAAGCTACTGCTGCAATTGCTACAAAAGTAAAAACTGTTTTACGCGGATCTTCTTTTACAAGATCCCAACCTTGCACAGGAACTTCTTTAGCTGCTGACCAAAGCCCTTCACTTCTGTATTTATTTTTTATTTCTTTAATTCCTCTCATAACTTTACTCCAAAAATATTAAAATTTCACTAATGGCAGTATATGGCAAAAAAAGTTTTCTGTCAAGCAGATTAATTTATTTATACATTCTTATTCTGTAATTCAGCGCTTCTGCGATGTGTGCTCTTTTTATTTCCTCACTTTTCGCAAGATCTGCAATGGTTCTTGCAACTCTTAATATGCGCGCGTAACCTCGATTGGAAATGTAATTTTCTTTCAGTACGTATTTTAGCAATTCTAACCCTTCCTGATCTGGTTCAGTGAATTTATTTAATGCTTCACCACTGACTTCTGCATTGCAACGAATATTAAATTTACTATAACGCTCAGTTTGAATTTTTCTCGCTGCTATCACCCTTCCTCTTATAACCTCGGTACTTTCTCCCTCCACAGAGATTTCAGGAGAAAGTATGCTAACGTTTGGCATTTCAATGCATATGTCTATTCTATCAAGCAATGGTCCTGATATTTTATTTCTATAATCTGTGCCGCATTTTGGAGCTTTGTTGCACGATCTACTTGCATCACCTAAGTAACCGCACCTGCAGGGATTCATTGCAGCTATAAGTTGAAAATTAGCTGGATAAGTAATGTGAGCATTTGCACGTGCAATAGTTACCTTTCTATCTTCAAGTGGTTGGCGTAGAGAATCAAGCACAAGCCTTGGAAATTCAGGTAGCTCATCAAGAAATAACACACCATTGTGAGCCATGGTGATTTCCCCAGGCTTTGCATTTTTTCCTCCTCCTATCATCGCTGGCATGGAGCATGAATGATGAGGTTCACGAAAGGGACGAGTTACTTTAAATGTTTCGTTACCGGCTTTTGTTATGCTAGAGATGATATTAACATCAATCATCTCTTGTTCAGTCAAATCGGGTAATAGCCCTATAAATCGCTTAGCAAGCATTGACTTTCCAGTACCAGGAGGTCCAACAAGAAGCATATTGTGTCCACCTGCTGCTGCAATTTCAGCTGCTCTTTTTGCAACAACTTGACCTTTAATATCCTTTATATCTGGAACTGAATTTTTTTCTTTGGGTGCAGCGCTATAGTTAAAAGTTACCGGCTGAATTAACTGCTCACCCTTAAAATGTCTGATAATATCGGTTAATTTCTCTATAGCCAGAATAGAAACATTCTTTACCCATAAAGCTTCTACTCCATTTCCCCTTGGGCAAATTACTCCTTTATTTGCCTGTTTTGCATTGATTGCTGTTGGAAGTACTCCTGAGATTGGTATGACTCTGCTGTCTAGTGCAAGCTCGCCCATAATTATATAAGACTGAACTTTTTCAACTGGTATCACATTCATTACAACAAGTAATCCAACAGCAATAGCTAAGTCATAATGACTACCTTCTTTAAGCAAATCCGCAGGGGAAAGATTAACTGTGATTCTTTTTGGAGGTAGGAGTAAATTAATTGAGTTTAATGCTGCTCTGATGCGCTCTCTGGATTCTGCAACAGTTTTATCCGGCAGTCCAACAATATTAAAAGCTGGAATACCATTTGCCATGTGAATTTGTGCATTAACATTTACTGTGCTGGTTCCCTGAAGTGCAACGGTATTTATATTTGCAATCATACTATATTATATAAAGTTATTAATATAATATATTGACAAAGTAACGAAGTAAACAGTAGCTGTTAAAAGTGGTTTAATTTAGCAAAAAAGTGTAGTACTCTATCACTTTGCTGATTATATATGTTTATAAGAATAATCGCTTTTCTTTTGCTATATTCAAGCGCAGTTTTCTGTAGTGATTGTAACTTTAACTTACCATATCGTGGGCTCAATTGTGATTTGGATCTATCATATAAAAATTTAAGTAATATAAAGAAATTATTGAATAACAACGATAAGTTCGTTGCGCTTACGTTTGATGATGGTCCATCTTATAATAGATCAGGAGATATTATTAATATTCTGGAGAGCAATAAAACAAAAGCGACATTTTTTTTGCTTGGTGAACGCATAAATAAAAAAACATCTAAAATAGTAGAAAAGATCCATCAAGCAGGTCATGAATTAGGTAATCATTCTTGGTCGCATAGGAAGTTGACATCACTTTCAAGTGAGGAGCAATTGCAAGAACTGGAAAAGACAAATATAGCAATTAAAAATGCAACAGAACAGAATATAAAATGGTTTCGCCCACCATATGGATGTCATAACGATAATTTGATCGAAAATACTAATCGATTAAATATGTATTCCATATTATGGACAGTCGATTCTCTGGATTGGCAAGGTGATAAATCAGAGATTTTGGTTGAAAGAGTTTTAAGCAATGTACATAATGGAGCGATTATATTGTTCCATGATCACGATAACAAATCAAATACAGTTGAAGCTTTACCTCAGATTATTGAAATACTAAAAAAATCGGGTTACAAACTTGTTACCTTAAGTGAGTGGGAAGAAAGGGTTTGTGATGTAGTGAAAGCTAGAAATGTGCCAATAAAAGGAGGATGAGTGCGTTCTAAAGGAATTCTATGTGGACAAAAAACAAGGTCTTCAACCGTAGGTCATTCATATTAGGTGGTATTCAGCTTACTATTTCTGCTATTTTTAGTTGTAGGTTGTATACTTTACAAGTACGAGATAGACAAAAATATGAAGTGCTATCCAATAATAATAGGATAAAAGTTGTTACTATTGTGCCTAAACGAGGCAGGATTTTGGATAGGAATAGCGTTGAACTCGCAGTAAACAAAATTTCGTATATTGTTTTGTTTGATGGGCAAAAAAACTTTACTAGGGAAGTTGACTTGCAGATGTTATCAGAAATTAAACCTGATGCGATAAAATCATCAGAAAGAAGAATAACTGCTCTTTATAAACGTTACTACCCATTTGGTTCGATATGTTCTCATATAATCGGATACACGAAAAGACAGCAAGGCATAAACGAAGCAGGGGTTAGTGGCATTGAATATACATATGATGATATATTAAAAGGCAGGACAGGCAAGTCTGAGCAGGAAATAAATTCTAAGAAGCGTATCATGAGAGAGTTGTCTAGCATACCTCAACAAGACGGACAAGATGTACAGCTGACAATTGATGTTGATTTACAGAAGAAAATTGCAGAGATATTTAAAGACCACCAAGGTTCCACAGTGGTAATTGATGTAAATAACGGAGAAATTTTAGCATTATATAATTCACCTTCTTACGATAATAATCTTTTCACTAGCAGATTATCAAATGAAACTTGGGAAAGTTTAAATATTCCTTCGTTACCGCTTGTAAACCGTGCATTATCATATCAAATTCCACCTGGTTCAATATTTAAAATAATAGATGCGCTTGCGGGTTTAAAAGATGGAATAATAACACCAGAAGAAAAATTCTCGTGTAGGGGATATATGAAGATAGGTGAGCGGAAATTTCGTTGCATGAAAAGCAAAGTTCATGGATATGTATCTTTAAATGAGGCAATGGCTCTCTCATGCAACACTTACTTTTATAATATAGGAAAAAAAATAAATGTAGATTCTCTACTAGAAATGGCTAGCAAATTTGGTATAGGAAGTGGACCATTAATTGGAATGTTTAAGGAAGAAGCTCCGGGATTGTTGCCTGACATGAATTGGCGTGCACGCAAGCTATATTCAGAGTGGTATTTAGGTGATACCATTAACTTAGTTATAGGACAAGGGTATTTACTTACAACGCCATTACAGCTTGCGGTTCTTGCAGCGAGGGTTGCAACAGGAAAGGAGGTAATTCCCCACATTGAGATGAGTAAATCAGGGCAAGACTTTCTTGATATTGATGTGAATCATGAGCATCTTAGTGTGGTTCGAAAAGCTATGTTTGACGTGGTGAATTCTAACTATAGAAAAGGACTAGGCAGTATACAAATTGCTGGCAAAACCGGAACACCAGAGATAAACTCTAAAGGTGAAAGTCATAAATTGTTTATCGCTTATGGCCCCTACCATGATCCGCGCTATGCAATCTCAGTGTTTATAGAACATGGTAAAACTCCACGCCAAGATGTTGCAATTGCTAGTGAGATATTGCAATATATGCTTGAAAAATGAACTTATGAAATTGCCATATATGTTACTTGTAATTTATATATTCAAATCAGAGCTTTGAGGTTAAAAAAAAGAAACGAAAATTGCATAAACCTTTTCAATTTAGTGCTTTAATGTTTCTGATGAAAGGAAGGTATTATCCTTATTTTCTATGGAGCTAGACACACTAATTTCGTTATTATCATCAATTGAAGTAATAGGGTGCATCAAAGCAACTTTTATAACTTCATCAATATTCTCAGCAAAAATTACATTGATTTCTTCTTTTATATTTGCAGGAATCTCTTGCATATCTTTCTCATTTTCACTTGGTATAATCACAGTTTTGATTGATCCTCTTAGCGCAGCAAGCAATTTTTCTCTCAAACCCCCAATAGCCAACACTCTACCACGCAATGTTACTTCACCTGTCATAGCAACACTTTTGTTAACTGGTATATTTGTCATAAGAGAAACAATAGATGTACATACTGCACTGCCAGCAGAGGGACCATCTTTTGGCACAGCACCCTCAGGTACATGCAAATGTATATCATTATTTTGAAATTTTTCGGGTTTTATACCGAAAAATAAACAATTTGATCGCACATAACTATACGCAGCTTTTATAGACTCTTGCATAACCTCTCCAAGCTTTCCTGTGTATTTTATTTCCCCCTTGCCCGGAATTAGGACTGACTCTATCATTAAAATATCACCACCTGTTTCAGTATAGGCGAGACCAGTTACTACCCCTACCAAACTCTCATTTTCTGCAATGCCAAAGGTATACTTACGTACCCCTAGGTAATCTTGTAAATTACCAGTCTCTACGGATATTTTCTTATTTTTATCAGTTAATATTGCTTTAACTGCCTTTCTCATGAGTTTTGCAAGTTCCCTTTCCATGCTTCGCACGCCGCTTTCACGTGTATATAAACGTATCAACTCGTATAATGCTTCATTGGTTATTTTCCACTCCTTCTGATGCAAACCATGCTCTTTTTTTAATTTTGGAATAAGGTGATGCGTAGCAATACTGATCTTCTCATCTTCGCTATATCCAGATAATTGTATAATTTCCATCCTATCACGCAAAGGATGTGGCAAATTTAAGCTGTTTGCCGTAGCTACAAACATTACACTTGAAAGATCAAATTCAACTTCCAAGTAATGATCCGTAAAGTGTTTATTGTGCTCAGTATCCAAAACCTCAAGTAATGCAGATGCAGGATCACCACGCGAATCAGAACCCATCTTATCTATTTCATCAAGCAGAAAAAGCGGGTTGCATGAATTAGCTTTTTTCATGTGTTGAATGATTTTACCAGGCATTGAGCCAATATAAGTTTTTCTGTGTCCTCGTATTTCAGACTCATCACGTATACCACCAAGAGATATGCGAACAAAATCTCTTCCTACTGCTTTTGCCATAGACTTAGCTAAAGAAGTTTTACCAACACCAGGTGGTCCAACTAAGCAAAGTATAGGACCCTTTATCTCTTTTACTCTCTTTAATACTGCTAAAAATTCTATTATTCTATCTTTTACTTTCTCTATGCCATAATGATTTTCATCTAAGATTTTTTTAGCCGCATTTAAGTTAATTTTTGCATCTTTGTACTTTCCCCATGGCAAATCAAGCAACCAATGCAAGTAACTAGATATAACTGTTGCTTCAGGAGAAATGGGATTCATTTTCTTATATCTCTTTAAGTCAGTTATGGCTTTCTCTTTTGCTTCCTCAGAAAGCTTTGTTTCATTTATCTTTTTTTCAAATTCATTGAGTATATTCCCTTCATCTCCATTTTCAAACTCACCTAATTCTTTCTGTATAGCTTTTAATTGCTCATTAAGGTAGTAAACTTTTTGAGTACTTTCAACCTGTGATTTAATTGTCTTATACAAGCGGTTTTGTGCACTCAAAATACTTATTTCTCTCTCAATAAGAGCAAAAACTTTTTTTAAACGCTCTTTTGGGTTATAAACTTCAAGTATGTTTTGCTTATCTGATACCTTTATATTTAAGTGCGAAGCTATCATATCTACAATTTGATTAACCTCTTTAACTTGATCAATGGGGTCAATAATAATCTCGGGTCGACTTTTCTTGCTTAGTTTACACCAATTGTCGAATGCATCTATAACAGAACGCCTTAAAGCTTCTAAATCAATATTATCTTCATTTTCTCCATACTCATAATGACCATCTAACGCTACTCTGGCCTGTAACAAAGTGTGAGAGCTAATATATTCTATAACTCTTCCCCTTCTTACCCCATGAATCATGACTTTTACTGCATTGTCAGGCAGTTTTATTAATGGTTGTATAATGTTTGCTAACACGCCTACTTCATAAAGATTCTCTGGCTCTGGATTATCAATAGAACCATCTTTTTGTGCTATGAGAAAAATCTCGTTTTGGTGACTACTGCTACTTATTGCATATTCTAGTGCATGAACAGATTTTTCTCTACCTACGAATAAAGGCAACATTATATTTGGAAAAATTACTACATCTCTTAGAGGTAATACTGGTAATACAGTAGAATTAAAGTTTACAGCACGTCCAATACTCATAATATATGCCTCAAATTAATCATTAACCGTTATAACACTACCCTTATTATTATGATTAATCGTCGCTTTGCCTAATTCTACCATTTTCTTAGTAACCGTTATAGTGCTACCTTCAAAACCTCCGTTGCCGGATATATACATAACATCAAGCAAAAGTGACTCTAAGATAGCACGTAACATCCTTGCACCTGTTTTATAGCTTATAGCTTTTTTAGCAATAGCTGATATTGCTTCATCTGAAAACTCAAGGTTTACTTTACTAAATGCAAGCAATGCTTTATATTGTTTTACTAGCGCATTTCTTGGCTCTGTCAACACATGTATTAAATCCTCGTGATCCAGCTCATCTAGAACAGCAGTTATTGGAACCCGTCCTACAAATTCGGGTATCAAACCGAATTTGATTAAGTCCTCAGGTTGAGCATCGCATAAAGCATTTTTTTTCTTTTGTGCTTTAGACTGACTTATATCTGCTCCAAAGCCAACTGATGTTCCCTTTTTTCTTGCCTCAATAATTTTATTTAGGCCTTCAAAAGCTCCTCCACAAATAAATAGTATGTTACTAGTGTCTACTTGTATAAACTCTTGTTGCGGGTGTTTTCGCCCTCCTTGTGGAGGAACATAAGCAACCGTACCTTCCATGATTTTTAGTAGAGCTTGTTGGACCCCTTCACCTGAAACATCACGGGTTATTGAAGCGCTTTCAGACTTTCTTGTGATCTTGTCTATTTCATCGATAAACACTATACCATGCTGTGCCTTTGCAACATCATAATTTGCAGCTTGTAATAGACGTGACAACACGCTTTCTACATCATCACCTACATAACCTGCCTCAGTCAAAGTTGTCGCATCGGCCATAGCAAATGGCACATCTGAAACTTTAGCAAGTGTTTTTGCTAGCAAAGTCTTACCAGAACCAGTAGGGCCAATAAGCATTATATTTGACTTCTCAATTTCAATATCACTTATAGAATGAAGTTGCACCATGGATTGACAATGGTTATACATAGCCACAGATAAAACGTGTTGCGCATGTTCCTGACCTACAACATGCTTACTAAGAAAATTTTTTATATCTTCAGGTTTCTTTAGTAATAGCTTCATATCAGATATATGATCTGAATTAAAAGCTCTCTCTTTCTTTTGACTTATTGCTTTATGGGATAACTCTATGCATTCATTACAAATGAACACCTTTAAACCATCTGAAGAGTTAGTAATCAATTTATCTACTTCGTTTTGTGCCTTGTTACAAAAAGAACAGTAGTGTAAATCATTATTGTTATCCATTAAACTACCTTTTGTTTAACTTTAATATTTTCAATCTTCATATCTTTACGCTCAGCTATTACTTTATCAATCAAGCCAAGTTTCATTGCTTCTATAGGATCCAAAAATTTATCTCTTTCCATCATTCCTTCAATCTTCTTGAGTGAATGCCCAGTATGTTTTTCATAAATTTGATTTAGCTTTTTCTTAATTCGCAAAATTTCCTTAGCATGTATTTCTATATCAGTTGCTTGACCTTGATAACCACCAGATGGTTGATGTATCATAATTCTTGAATGAGGTAGAGAGTGGCGCTTACCTTTCGCACCAGCTGCAAGCAACAAAGAACCCATAGATGCAGCTTGACCTATACATAAAGTTGAAACGTCTGGACTTATGTACTGCATTGTATCGTAGATTGATAAACCAGCAGTTACAACACCGCCTGGCGAATTAATATACATATGAATGTCTTTATCAGGATTTTCCGATTCTAAAAATAAAAGCTGTGCTACTATTACGCTGGCCATGTTGTCTTCAATAGGGCCAGTTACGAAAATTATTCTTTCTTTTACTAGCCTTGAATATATGTCATAAGCCCGCTCACCGCGACTAGTTTGTTCAACTACAATTGGTATAAGAGTCATACCTTTTCCTATCAAATATTATCAAATAATTCCTTTAATTCTTTCACAGAAACAATCTGTTCTTCTTTACTAGCTTTTTCTATCATATAATCTGTCACTTTATACTCAAGCGCTTGCCCTCTAACTAATTCCTGAAATTGTCCGTCTGATTTAAAATGTTTAAATACTCTGTCAAATGATACATCTTTACTGACATATTGATTTACAATAACATTCATAATATCACTTTGAGTTAATGATATTTCATGTTCTTTACTGAACTCCATAAATAGCATTGCAAGCTTTACACGTCTTTCAGCTTCTTTACAAGAATCATCTTTAGCATTCAACTCTCTTTCCACTCTCTGCTGTTCCTGTTTTACTACTTCTATAGGCAAATCAAAACTATAACTAGCATCCAAACAATCAAATAGCTCTTTCTTAATTAAGAGATCTCCCATTTCTTTACACTGATTATCAATTACTTCTTTTACATGATTTATTAGCGAAGAATGATCTTCAAAACCAATTCTCCTAGCTATTTCATTATCACTTTGCAAATCTTCGGCAATCTGAATATCATTAACTCGAACAGAAAAAGCAGCCTCCTGCCCCGCAAGGGAAATTACCTGGTAATCTTCAGGAAATCTCAACTTAAAGCTTTTTGTTTCCCCTTTTTTCATGCCAATTAATTGATCTTCAAAACCATTTATAAATGTTCCAGATCCTAAATTAACAGTAAAATTTTTGCCACTTCCACCTTGAAAGAGCTTATTTCTAATTCGCCCTTCAAAGTCAATTATCAGTTTATCCTCGTTTTTTGCTTGATAAGAAGCATCATCAACAGAGACAAAGTTAGGAAATTTTGTTTTTATAGAATCAATAAATTCTTTTATGTCTCCCTCTTTGATTTTTGCCTTAACTTTCTTCAAATTTATTTTATCAAGATCTATTACTGGCACTTTTGGCATCGATTCAAAAGATAATTTGTACAGAAAGTCGCCTTTTTCATCCTTTTTATCCAGGTTTGGTAATGACATAATATCAACCTTAGGATGGATGTGAGACTTAACTTCGATTTTTTTCATTAAATCACTTGAGCAATAGTCAATCGTATCTTTTATCACATATTCCAAAGCTTCGTTTTTATAATTTGTAACAACAAGATCGTAAGGCATCTTTCCGGATCTAAATCCAGGCAATTTTGCATCCTTCGCTATTTCTTGTAATCTAGAGTTTATCTTTTGTTCTATATAATCACTACTAACTGTGATTTCATACTCATACTTTAGTTTATCTACACTAAGTTCCTTATAGGTATATATATTACTTAATGTATCTGCTTCGACTGCATTTTGAGTTATATTACTAGACATTACAACCTGTTATCAATATTTTATTTATGTTTTAATAAAGCCATTTTACCAGAATTTAAGTTAAATACAATCCTTAAGAACAGGTTCTTATACAAACAAAAGTGTACTTAGTGATTATAAATTTTCTCTTAAAACCTGAGTTACATGACTTTAAGTGCGGATAGAGGGACTTGAACCCCCACGAGCAAGCTCACCAGGACCTAAACCTGGCACGTCTACCAATTTCGCCATATCCGCAAGAACCCTTCATTAACTTATAGATAACCACTTCTGTCATCTTATGCAATTTAAAGATTAGATTTTAGTACCACAGACTGAACTTATAATACTGGTTAACTCCACTATGAATCTAAGCCTGAATTACTTTAACTAACATTATTGAGATAAGTACTGTCTTAGAAATATTCAAGGCTTATTCAATTTATAGTATTTACACAATAAAAAAAGCTTATTAATATTCTTTAATTAAAGCTCTAAACTCTGGAAATTAATAATGAGATTAATAGCAAGCTTCTTACTCGCAATTTTTCTGATTACACAGAGTGGCTGTACGACTCTTGTGAGTGGTATAGTGGTAACAGCAACTGCAGCGGCTACAGCAATAACAATGCAAGATAAATCCTTGGGAAACATTATTGATGATACAACTATAGTAATAAGAATCAATAAGGGACTCTTAAAACACGGACTGTTCTCATCTATAAAAGTTAAAGTGAGTGAAGGAAGAGTATTACTCATTGGAAATGTTGATAATCATGAAAAGCAACTCACAGCAGAGAAAATAGCTTGGCAGCAAAAAGAGATTAAAGAAGTGATAAATGAAATAAGAGTCACACCAATTAAAATGACTTCTATGCTAGATGTTACTGTAGATGGTATGATAACAGCAGAGATAAGCACGAGGCTTCTGGGAAAAAGAAATATTAAATCAATTAATTATAGCGTTAATACAGTTGATAGAGTCGTTTATTTGATGGGTATAGCTCAAAATAAGGCGGAATTAAAAGCTGTAATAGCAATTGCAAGAAAAGTAAAAGGAGTAAAGCAAGTTGTAAGCTATGTGAGATATAGACATAGCAAATTGCGTCATTGATGAAAATTTACTTGAGTGTTAGTACCATGTAGCTAAGCCATAAAACTCCTTTACAAATTTCGTCAGTTCACTCTTATGGTATGTATAACAATGTTACAAAAAATAATATCATAGAATTCAATAGAATAATTCCTAGAAAATCTCTACATACTAAAAAAAGTAAAATGCTATTTAACACTCCCAAGCTTAAGAATAAATAGCAAACATCTATATCTCGTGCGATATGGCGTTTTATTCCTGAGATTTTTTTACCAGCGTCATAGCCTTTTTCTTCATCAGTGTCTGCGTTCTTTACACTCTGAGTGTCAATTATGCAAAAGCTGATTTTTTCTTTCCAAACATTGTTTTGTCGGACCACACTAACTATTTTTTTTAACATGCACTCCAAAATACTTTTTTTTATTTCCTTTTACTTTTTCACTCCATTTTTGAAATAATCATAACAATTGCGCCATTTTGGAAACTCTTTTGGTAGCATCCTCCACTGATAACCACTTTTTAGGGCGTACAACACTTCGCAAAATATATCATACAAATCAAGTTTTCTTGGTTTTGTTTTTTCCACAAGACTCCAGATCTGGTGAAATAATCTCAAACTTCTCTCGACTTATGTCACTTGGGTATACACTCCTCATATATCCTAATTTATACACTCTATTTCTTACTTTATGCCTTTCTTGAGATTGTGAACAGGTTCTTAGAAAGCTAGCGTTCTGCTAGTCATGTTCTTTATCTTGCTTTACAACAATGCATCTTTTCATTCCAGCCAAGTCGTATACGTATTCCTGAAAAGCCAGTCCATATAAGGGTATTATTTTGTCAATATTGCTTTGATCTTCGCCTATTTCCAATATCGCAAACCCATCTTTTTTAAGGCACTTTTTCAATATTGGAAAAATACTCAGGTAACAGCTCAATCCATCGATACCGCCATCAAGAGCAATTCTTGGCTCTTTTTGCACTTCAGCTTGCAGATCTTTTAACTTACTTCTTTTAATATATGGAGGATTGCTTATTATGAGATCAAATAAATCTCTGCATTCTATCCACGAATTTGGAAATATTTTAGCTCTGTTGAGAAGATTATGTTTCTTTGTGTTCTGGTAGGTAATTTTGTATGCTTCCAGGCTTTTTTCAAAACCAACTCCAATAGCATATTCATACTCACTAAGTACGGAGATCAACAAACAGCCTGTGCCTGTGCCAAAATCTGCAATTTTTATTTTTTGCTTCTTATTTTGGTAATATTTTAACACTGTTGAAATTACTGTCTCACTGTCTGGTCTTGGATCTAGAACATGTTGGTTAACTATAAAATTTTTACTCCAGAATTCACGATTACCTATTATTTGCGATATTGGATATCTTTCTGCTCTTTTTTTTGTTAATTTCCAGAATAGAAGTTCTTTGTTTCTTGGTACCTGATTGATGTGATTCATGATTGTGAATGATCTTTCTACTCCAAGTACGTACTGCATGATGATTTCACAATCCAAATGTGGTGATTCAATTCTATGTGATGATAGTAGCTTTGACCCTTCTTTAATTAAAGCGCTGATTGTTTTCATTATTCTAAAAACGTGTTCCTTGTATGCAAAAACAGCAAAATTGAGTATAGAATTTTGAACTTAGGGTAGCTGCATTAAATCTAAGTGTCAAGAGTAGGATTGTAAAAATCATCCGGCTTTACTGGTAATTCGGTTGGTATTTTTGCATTAATGTTAGAAGCTCTTGGCTCTATTATCAGCATTATTTTCTGCATATTCTTTGATAGCCATCACAGTATATTATAGCCCTTCTCATAATAGTCCAAAAAGAGTAAGATATGGATTGATAGTAGTGGAAGGTAAGGATGCCAGCAGCATATAGTTATAAAAAAAGCAATGGAAGCATTGGATGAAGGAGAGAGTGGAGAAACTGTTGCCAAGAGATTTAAGATCGGAAAAACAACTTTATATGAGTGGAAGAAAAGACGTGAGAAAACGGGAGATTTTCAGTCAAAAAAGCCTGGAAGCGTGGCATAAAATTACCGACTGGAATGCATTTGCCGAATTTGCAAATGAGCAAGGTGGCAAAACTCAGTCAGAGATGCTGGGGCAATATTAGTAGACAAACAATTCATCGAGCACTTAAAAATATAGGATTCACAAGAAAAAAAAGACCTACGGATATAAAGAAAGAAATGAAGAAAAGCGAGCTCAATTTTCAAAGGTTATAGCAACAAAAGAACCTAAAGAATTAGTGTATATAGATGAGTCTGGACACTGAACCTATGGTTATTGCCAGAAAGGACAGCGGTTTTATGCCCTAAAATCTGGGAAGAAAACTCAACGAATTAGCATGGTTGCAGCCTTAAGTGGAAGAAAAATAATTGCTCCGTTAACCTTTAAAGGCCACTGCAATATGGATATCTTTAATAAATGGTTTGAGCAGTTTCTGACACCGATTTTGGAACCTGGACAAACTGTTATCCTTGATAATGCTACTTTTCATAAGTCTAATAAGATTTGCTAAAGGAGTTGGTGCAGAAATTTTATATCTTCCTCCATATTCTCCAGATTTTAACAAAATTGAACATTATTGGTTTGCTATAAAAAACAGAGCTAGGAAAAACATCCCTCTATTCACATCTTTTCGTCATGCTGTTGATTCTTCTTTCTTATGACCTTTTTGGACTATTATGGGAAGGGCTATACTTGTTCCATATCTATATTAATTAGACCACAGCAAGTGATAATTTCTTAATATTAAAACCAATATGCGCTTTAGCATATAATTATCAGTAGCTTTCAAAGCAATTAGGCTGAGATTATTAGAGTAGTAATGTTTATTTTTATATTGACTATTGAGGTTTATTATTTTATAACTTAAGACTTAGTTATTTTTAGAGTTTTAAGTTTACAGTATATGCCTACAATAAATCAATTAATATGTAAAGGTAGATCAGGGTTAACTCGCAAGAAGAAGGTGCCAGCTTTGGGAAAATGCAATCCTCAAAGAAGGGGTGTTTGCACTAAGGTATATACTACAACTCCTAGAAAGCCTAATTCAGCACTACGTAAGGTAGCTAGAGTAAAGATTAGTGGATGCGGTGAAGTGACGGCTTATATACCTGGCGAAGGTCATAATTTACAAGAGCATTCTGTTGTTTTAATACGTGGTGGGCGAGTTAAGGATTTGCCGGGTGTACGTTATCACATAATAAGAGGTGCTCTTGATCTACGTGGTGTGCAAAATCGAAAGAAAGCTCGTTCAAAATATGGTGTAAAGAAATCTGGTTAAAATTTATGGCGCGTCGTAATAAAGCAAAAAAAAGAACAAGCCCTGACTCTCGTTATGGTAGTGTCTTGCTTATGCGTTTTATTAATATAATTATGAAATGTGGTAAAAAATCTATTGCAGAAAAGATTGCTTATAGTGCTTTATCCTTAGCTGAAAAGAAAATAGGCAAAGATGCCTTATCAATTTTTGAAACAGCAGTAGAAAATGTTACCCCTTCTATAGAAGTACGCTCTCGGCGTATTGGTGGTGCAACTTATCAAGTCCCTGTTGAAATTCGTCAAGATAGAGCAATTTCTTTGGCATTAAGGTGGATTGCTAGAGCAACTTCTGCTGCTCGAAAAAAGAGCGGTAGAACTACTGTTTATTGTTTGCAGTCTGAAATATTAGATGCTTATAATAAATGTGGTGGTGCATTTAAGATGTGTGAAGAAAAGTATAAAATGGCTGAAGCTAATAAGGCATTTTCTCATCTTCGTTTTTAATATTAGCTGATTGATTGTGGTATGGAAGTTTTAATATCTAGGTATAGAAATATAGGAATAATGGCTCATATAGATGCTGGCAAGACCACCACAACAGAGCGTATTTTATTTTATACTGGCAAACAAAATAGGATTGGTGAAGTGCACGATGGTGCAGCTTCTATGGATTGGATGGAGCAAGAGAAGGAGCGTGGCATTACAATTACCTCTGCTGCAACAACATGTTTTTGGAATGATCATAGGATTAATATAATAGATACTCCTGGTCATGTTGACTTCACTATTGAAGTTGAGAGATCTTTGAGGGTTTTGGATGGTGCGGTTGCTGTATTTGATGGAGTTGCTGGAGTTGAGCCTCAGTCTGAGACAGTTTGGCGTCAAGCTGATAAATATAACGTTCCTCGTATCTGCTTTGTTAATAAAATGGATAGAATCGGGGCAAATTTTTATCGATGTGTCGATATGATAAAAACGAAGCTTGGCGCATCACCTTTAGTTATTCAGTTGCCAATAGGAAGTGAGAAAGATTTTAAAGGCATAATCGATCTTATTTCTATGAAAGCTATTATATGGCAAGAAGAAACATTAGGCGCTAAATTTTCTTATGAAGATATTCCTTCTGATTTGCTTGATAAGGCTCAAGAGTATCGAAATCTTTTATTAGATGCTGCAGCTGAAATGGATGATGAGGCGATAAATACTTACTTTGAATCTAACGATCTGCCAATTGATTTGTTGAAAAAGTGTGTGAGAAGCGGGACCATTAAAGGAAAGTTTGTCCCTGTATTATGTGGGTCAGCTTTTAAAAACAAAGGCGTGCAATCACTTTTAGATGGTGTGGTTGATTTTTTACCCTCTCCTATTGATGTTGATGTAATTATTGGAACTGATCCTAAAGATTCAGAAAAGAAAATTGAGATCAAACCTTCAGAAAAAGAGAAATTCGTTGCTCTTGCGTTTAAAGTGATGACGGATAAATTTGTAGGTAGCTTGACGTTTATTCGTATTTATTCCGGTAAGTTAAAATCTAAATCTGCTGTGTTAAATGCTGGAAAGAATGAGACTGAAGGAATTGGTAGAATGTTGCTTATGCATGCAAATAACAGAGAAGATATAAACGAAGCTAAAGTTGGTGATATAGTTGCCTTAGTTGGATTAAAGAAAACAATTACTGGTGATACTTTATGTTCATCTGATTTTCCTATACTATTAGAGCGTATGGAATTTCCTGACCCTGTTATTGAAATTGCTATAGAACCGAAAACCACCTCAGATCAGGAAAAATTAGGTGTTGCTTTGAATAGATTGGTTGCAGAAGATCCTTCTTTAAGGATGTCAGTAAATGCAGAGAGTGGGCAGACTATATTGAAAGGTATGGGTGAGCTGCATCTTGAGATTATTATTGATAGAATGAAGCGCGAGTTTAATGTTGAAGCTAACGTTGGTGCGCCTCAAGTTGCATATCGTGAAACTATCACTAAATCTGTTGAAATTGATTACACTCATAAAAAACAATCAGGTGGTGCTGGTCAGTTTGCTAAAGTTAAAATAAAATTCGAACCTCTTGAGCCTGGTTTTGGCTTTCAGTTTGAAAGTAAAATTGTAGGCGGTGCTATTCCAAAAGAGTATATACCTGGAGTGCAAAATGGCTTAGAGTTGATAAAAGAAGGTGGTATAATTTCCGGCTTTCCATTGATTGATTTTAAGGCTACTCTTCTTGATGGTGCTTTTCATGATGTTGATTCTAGTCCTTTGGCTTTTGAACTTGCTGCTAAAGGTGCTTTTAAGGAAATGGCAAATAAAGCTGGTCCAAAAATGCTAGAACCTATAATGAAAGTGGAAATCATTACTCCTGAAGAATATATGGGTGATGTTATGGGTGATATAAATAGTAGAAGAGGCAGTGTTGTTGATATGCTGGATTTAGGTAATAATAGCAAAATAATTACTGCTTCGGTTCCTCTTGCAAATATGTTTGGTTATATAAATGTTTTGCGTTCTATATCTCAGGGAAGAGCTCAGTATAGTATGCATTTTTCTTGTTATGAACAAGTGCCACAATATGTGGTTGATGAGTTAAAGTTAAAGTATAATTAAAGGTTAGTAATTATGACAGCGATAGTAGAAGCATTTGGAAAGCCGCATGTAAACGTGGGAACGATAGGACATGTGGATCATGGGAAGACAACGTTAACAGCGGCGATAACAAAGCATTATGGTAATTTTGTAGCATATGATCAAATAGATAAAGCGCCAGAAGAGAGAAAGAGAGGTATAACAATAGCAACAGCGCATGTTGAATATCAAACAGAAAAGAGACACTATGCACACGTTGATTGCCCTGGACATGCTGATTATGTAAAGAATATGATAGTAGGTGCAGCACAGATGGATGCAGCGATATTGGTAGTGTCAGGGGTTGATGGGCCGATGCCACAAACGAGAGAGCATATATTGCTGGCAAAACAGGTGGGTGTTGGATATATCGTGGTATATATAAATAAAGCTGATGTTGCTGATGCTGATATGATAGATTTGGTAGAAATGGAAGTGAGAGAGTTGCTGAGTAAGTATGGATTTCCAGGTGATGAAGTGCCTGTGATAGTTGGGTCTGCGTTAAAAGCATTAGAGGATGATAGTAGTGAGTATGGAAAGAAATCAATAGATAAATTGATGGAGAAGTTAGATGAGTATGTGGCAGTACCTCCAAGGCCTGTAGATTTGCCGTTTTTGTTGCCAATAGAAGATGTATTTTCAATATCGGGCCGAGGGACGGTAGTAACAGGAAGAATAGAGAAGGGGGAGATAAAGACAGGGGATGAGATAGAGATAATAGGTCTGAAAGCGACGCAAAAGACGACATGTACTGGTGTTGAGATGTTTAAGAAGTTGCTAGATAAGGGGAGTGCAGGACTCAATGTAGGAATACTACTAAGAGGAACAAAGAGAGAAGAAGTGGAGAGAGGGCAAGTATTGGCAAAACCAGGGACAATAACCCCGCATAAGAAATTTAATGCGGAGGTGTATATATTGAAGAAAGAAGAAGGAGGAAGGCATACACCATTTTTTGGAAATTATCAGCCACAGTTTTATTTAAGGACAACGGATGTAACTGGGAGCATAAAATTGCTAGATGGAAAGGAGATGGTAATGCCAGGGGACAATGTGAGTATAGAAGTGGAGTTGCAAGTACCAATAGCAATGGATAAAGGATTACGTTTTGCGATAAGAGAAGGTGGTAGAACTGTTGGTTCTGGCGTTGTTTCGGAAATTTTAGAGTAAACTTTGAATTATAGGAGTGTAGCTCAATTGGTAGAGCGCTGGTCTCCAAAACCAGAGGTTGTAGGTTCAATTCCTATCGCTCCTGCATTAATATTATGGTAGAAATGTTAAAAAACCTGTATGTTTTTTTTTGCGATATAAAGCAAGAAATAAGGAGAATTGCTTGGATAAAAAAACAGCAGGTATTGTCATCTTTGTTTATTGTAATAACTGTTATATTATGCTTTTCGATTTTCTTTTGCTTCGTAGATTTTATGTCTCTTTACGTAATTAAGACTTTATTTGGAATTATTTATGGAATATAAGTATAAATGGTATATCATTAAAGTCGATTACGGGTATGAGAAGGATATATGCGAGTTGGCAACCAATACTGTTTACTTTAAGGAGGTGTTTATTCCTTATCAGACAGTATGTGGTGTAAAATCTGATATAAAAGAGTTATGTGAAGTATATATATGTATGCATCTGTGTGATGAAAGCAAAAATATTTTGAATCAAATGACTGGGTTTTGTGGTGATGAGTCTGGTCATTTTGAGATGATTTCAGATGATGAGGTAATTTTAAAACGTAAGGAATTTAATAGATATAAGTGGTACATTTTAAGAGTTGCCTCTAATTATGAAGAGAAAGTGCGCCAATATATATTAGAAAATTCTATGAGATTGAATATTAATAATTATTTTAATAGGGTTTTTATTCCTTGTGAAGAATTAAGTGAGATGGATTTAAAATCTAAAAAAAATGCTAAACGAAGGAAGTCCTTTCCTGGTTATGTCTTTTTATACATGAATTTATGCGATGAGGTATTAAATTTTATTAATAATATACCAAAATCTCTTAAGGTTTATGGATTTTTGAAAAATGGTAATGTTCCAAAGGTGATTGAGGATAATGAGATTCGCTCAATGTGTAGTGCGCTTTACAATGCTCAAGAAACGAAAAAGTTGAGTTATGGTTATGAGAAAGGTGAAAAAGTAAAAATTAATGATGGTCTTTTTCAAAATTTTACTGGTAAGGTAGATATGGTAAATGATGAGAAAAAAATTATTAATATTGAAGTATCAATCTTAGGTAAGCCAACAATAATAGAGCTTGATTTGGCTCAAGTAAAGAAAATAGAGGATTAATTATGAGTAATGTAGTTGCTAAGATTAACTTGCTTATGGAAGCTGGAAAAGCAGTTCCAGGACCGAAAATTGCTTCAGTACTTGGCCCGCGTGGTATACCTGTTCCTAAATTTTGTGAAGCTTTTAATAAAGCTACTAGCGCTGCTAACGCTAGTTATAAAGTAGGTGATTTAGTAACAGTGAGAATTTCCATAAAGGATGATCGCTCTCATGATTTTACTGTCAGCGGTCCGACTGTGGCTTATTTGCTTAAGCAGGAAGCTAAATTAAGTAAAGGTTCTGGTAATTCTGGTAAAGAATTAGTGGCTAAATTATCTATGTCTGCTATCATTAAAGTGGCAAAGTGTAAGATGGTTGATATGAAAGTGGATAATGAAGATTCAGCAGTGAAGATGGTTATAGGCACTGCAAAATCTATGGGTATAGAAGTTGTGGAAGGTTAGGTAAATGAGTACATATAATGATGATTTTAAGCAGTGTTTGGAGAAGATTGTTGAGTCTGCTTCAGCAAA
The DNA here is from genome assembly GCF_964277395.1 of Wolbachia endosymbiont (group B) of Ablattaria laevigata. Lineage (NCBI taxonomy): Bacteria > Pseudomonadati > Pseudomonadota > Alphaproteobacteria > Rickettsiales > Anaplasmataceae > Wolbachia > Wolbachia endosymbiont (group B) of Ablattaria laevigata. Next base: position 931,060 of record NZ_OZ195519.1, on the reverse strand, counting down.
ATTTAATGAATCAGTTGATATCGCAGTCAATTTAGGTGTAGATTCACGTAAATCTGAAGAGCAGGTGCGTGGTACAGTAGTGTTGCCTAAAGGTATCGGGAAGAATATTAAAGTAGCTGTTTTTGCTCAAGATAAACATTTATTAGAAGCTGAAAAAGCTGGTGCTGATATTACAGGAGGAGAAGATTTAATTGAAGAGATAAAAAAAGGTAGAAAGTTGAATGTTGATTGGTGCATCACTACTCCTGATTTCATGGCAAAAATCACTCCTATTGCAAAAGTATTGGGTGCTAAAGGGCTGATGCCTAACCCTAAATTTGGTACTGTGACTTCTAACATTGCGGAAGCTACTAAAACCATTAAGTCTGGTCAAATAAAATTCAGGACGGATAAAAATGGGGTTATTCATGGTAAATTAGGAAGTATTAAATTTGATATTGATGATTTGCTGGAAAATTTAAAAGCCTTTCTTAAAGTAATTAGAGACAATAAACCTGCTTCTGTGAAAGGAGTTTACTTTAAAAGCGTTTTTTTAAATTCAACTATGGGTAAAGCTCATAAAATAAACAAAGTAGAAGATATAATTTAAGGGAGCGAAATTGTGAAGCGTAAAGATAAGGATGAATTTATACAAAACATAATGAATGTGTTTGTAAATAATGATTTCTTAATATTGGTAAATTTCAAGTCTATGAATGTTAGCAATTCATTAATTCTTAGGAATAGTCTAAAATCTGTAATGGGTGGGATGTTAGTAGTTAAAAATACTCTAGCTTGCTTGGCTTTGGAAAGGACTGGTAAATTTTCTTATTTATCAGGTAAATTTTCTGGTTCTGTTGCTATTATATATTCTAGTGCTATAGTAGAAGCTGCAAAGTTAATAGTTGATTTTATTAATGCTAACAAAGAAAAAATGTCTGTGATTTGTGCGGCTCATATAAATGAATTGTTAACAGTGGAAGATGTTAACAAATTGGCTAAGCTTCCCTCTCTGGATGAATTGCGTGTTAAAATTATGCGTTTAATATCTTATGATATTCCTGCTCGGTTAGCATTGTCTATTAATTCATCTTCTATGAGGCTTATGAGAGTTTTGGATTACTATAGTTCTAAAAAATAAATTTGTTGTTAAATAAGGTGGTCAGTATGAATAATGTAACAAGTGATTTGGTTGATAAAATATTATCTTTAAATCTATTAGAAGCTTCTGAACTTGTAAAAGTTCTAGAAGAAAAAATAGGGTTGCCTAGTGGTTCTTTTCTTGGTGGAGCTGTTGGTGCTGGGGTGCCTATTAGTGATAATGCTAATGCTCCTGTTGCTCAAGAAAAAGCTGAATATAAAGTTGTAATCAAAGAGATTGATGCAAGCAAAAAAATAGGAGTGATTAAAGCTATTAGAGAAGTTAATTCTACATTGAATTTAAAAGAAGCGAAAGAATTAGTTGAGTCTTTACCCAAAGATTTGACTGCTAATGTTTCTAAAGACGAAGCAGAAAAAATAAAGCAAAAACTTATTGAAGCAGGAGCAACTAAAGTTGAGCTTGAATAAAATGTTAGTATATTAATTTTATGTTGATATAGCTCTTTTAATTAGTGAAGGTATTTTAATGGTTGATTCTTCTTATATGTGTGCTTCTAGTGCTTTTGTTCCTAGAGTTTCTTATTCCAGGTCGATTGATTTAAAAGATTCTTTGTTGGATTTGGTTAAAGTCCAAAAGGGGTCATATAATTCCTTTACTCCTAATAATGAGAGTAATGAAAGACTTGAAGCTATCTTTCATACAATTTTTCCAATATCTGATCCTTTGCATAGGGCTACTATCGAATTTTTGAATTGTAGGGTAGATGATCTTAAGTATAGTGAGTCTGAATGTATAAAACGTGGTATAACTTTTTCTGCTCAGGTTATTGCTTCTATACGTCTTGTTATTATGCAGGATGGTGTTTCTCTTGAAAAATATCAAGAGATTAAAGAAGATGATGATCATTCTAAGCTTGCAACTGTTATAAAATCTGCTGAAGAGCAGGAGGTTCGCTTTTGTGAACTGCCTATGATGACTGATAAAGGTACTTTCATCATCAATGGCGTAGAGAAAGTTATCGTTTCACAAATGCATAGATCTCCTGGAGTCTTTTTTGATAGTGATAAGGGAAAAACTTACAATTCTGGCAAATTGATCTATTCTGCTAGAGTTATTCCTTATAGAGGTTCTTGGCTTGATATTGAGTTTGATGTTAAAGATCATTTGTATTTTCGTATTGATAGAAAGAGAAAGTTGCCAATATCAGTTTTATTAAAGGCTTTGGGCTTATCGAATAATGACATACTTAATAAATTTTATGAAAAAATAGAGTATATAAAACATAAAAGTGGCTGGAGAGTACCTTTTTCCCCTGATAAATTCAAGGGAGTGAGGCTTCCTTTTGATTTAAAGAATGTTGAAGGCAATGTGTTACTTAAAGCTAATGTTCGTATTACTTCAAAATTAGCTAAAAATCTATATGATAACGGATTGAAAGAGTATCTAATTCCTTATGATTCTATATGTGGTTTATTTCTTGCAGAAGATTTAATAGATAGTGCTAGTTCTACAAAAGTCTTATCTGCTGGTGAATCTATAAAATTAGAGGATATAAAAAAGCTTGAATTATTATCTATAGATAAAATATCAGTGTTGAACATAGATAATGTTTCTGTTGGACCTTACATATTAAACACACTTTTCTTAGATGAAAACATGTCTTATGAGAACGCTCTATATGAAATATATAAGGTTTTGCGTCCTGGTGAAGTTCCTGTTTTAAAGATAGTAGAGGAGTTTTTTCGTAATCTTTTCTTCAGTTCGGAATATTATGATTTGTCTAACATTGGTAGATTAAAACTTAACTCTTGCCTTGGGTTAAATTATGAGGAAAATTTAACTACTTTAACACATGAAGACATTATTGAAATTATAAGAAAAATAGTATTGTTACGTGATGGTCAAGGATCTGTAGATGATATTGATCATTTAGCAAATAGAAGAGTCCGTTCAGTTGGAGAGTTTATAGAAAATCAATTTAGAACTGGATTATTAAAATTGGGACGGGCAGTAGTTGATTCTATGTCTACTTCTAGTTTAGATAAAGTCTCTCCATCTGATTTTATAAATCCAAAAGTGTTAACCAATGTCTTAAGAGATTTTTTCAACTCTTCCCAATTATCTCAATTTATGGATCAGACTAATCCATTATCTGAAATAACACATAAAAGAAGGTTGTCAGCGTTAGGTCCTGGTGGTTTAACAAGAGAGAGGGCGGGATTTGAAGTGCGTGATGTTCATCCAACTCATTACGGAAGAATTTGCCCTATTGAAACTCCTGAGGGGCAGAATATAGGCTTAATTAATAGCTTAGCTATATACGCTCGTATTAATAAATATGGGTTCATTGAAAGTCCTTATAGGAAAGTAGTTAATAAGGTTGTTACTGATCAAATTGAGTATCTGTCTGCTATAGATGAAGGTTTATATTATATAGCCGATACCAGCGCAAAGCTTGATGAGAACAACTGCTTTGTTGATGATATGTTATACTGTAGGTATGCTGGTACCTTTGTAATGGTAAATAGTAATCAAGTAAGTTACATTGATTTATCTCCTAAGCAGGTAATATCGGTTGCTGCTTCTTTAATTCCATTTTTAGAAAATGATGATGCTAATAGAGCGTTAATGGGTTCAAATATGCAGCGTCAAGCTGTACCTTTATTGAAGCCTACTGCTCCTTTGGTTGCTACTGGCATGGAATCTTTCGTAGCTTCTGGCTCTGGTGCTGTAGTTTTAGCAAAACGTGGTGGCATAGTTGACAGCTCAGATAGTAACTCTATAGTTATACGTGCTTTTGACAAAGGAGGAATTAACTACTTGGATGTAGATATTTATCATCTAAGAAAATTTCAGCGTTCTAACCATAATACTTGTATTAACCAGAAACCACTGGTGCATGTAGGTGATTGTGTTAAGGAAGGTGATGTGATAGCTGATGGTCCTGCTATTAATAACGGTGAATTGGCACTTGGCCAAAACTTGCTAGTCGCTTTTATGTCTTGGCAAGGTTATAATTTTGAAGACTCAATCATTATTTCTAGTGAAGTTGTTAAAAAAGATCTATTTACTTCTATTCATATAGAAGAATTTGAATGTGTTGTACATGACACTCCTTTAGGGTCGGAAAAAATAACTCGTGCCATACCCGGTGTTAATGAAGAAAATCTTTATCACTTGGATGATAGTGGTATAGTAAAGGTTGGTACAAGAGTTAGTCCAGGTTATATTTTGGTGGGGAAAGTTACACCTAAGCATTCTCTTTCATTGCCTCCTGAGACAAAATTGTTAATGACAATTTTTGGTGAAAAGTCATTTGATTGTGTGGATTCCTCTTTATATACATCTCCAGATATTGAAGGGATAGTGATTGATGTGCAGGTCTTTACACGCAGAGGGGAAGAAGAAAACGAAAGGGCGTTTCTTATTAAGCAAAAAGAGGTAAATGATTTTGAGAAAGAACGAGACCATATAATCAATGTTATTAATCAATATTTCTATGATGAATTAAGAAAAATTCTTATTAATTCTGGCTCTCAAGATCAAGAAAGTATTAATTTTATTGAACGTGAGGGATGGTGGGATATAGGATTGAAAAACCAATCTATTTCTAAGCAAGTTGAGAGCTTAAAAAAAGATTTTGATGAAAAAGTATCACATGCAATAACAAACTTTAAGCGAAAAGTAGAAAAATTGCATGAAGGTTATGATCTGCCTCAAGGTGTGTCGATGTCAGTAAAAGTTTTTATTGCTGTAAAACATAGTTTGCAGCCAGGGGATAAAATGGCTGGTAGACATGGAAATAAAGGTGTGATTTCTCGAGTTGTTCCAGTAGAAGATATGCCTTATTTAGAAGATGGTACTCCTATTGATATTATTCTTAACCCTCTTGGCGTTCCTTCGCGAATGAATGTAGGTCAAATATTGGAAACGCATGTAGGTTGGGCTTGTAAAAAATTAGGAGAAAAAGTAGGCAATATTCTTGATGAGATCAATAAAATCAAACGTGCTTTTTGTGAGGCAATTAGATCTCTCAGTAATGATGATTTTGAAAAATTTGCAGCATTATATCTTGATAATAAAAAATTTGAGGATATTAATGATGATGAAATAACGGCTTCTATTTTAGATACGCCTAATAAGGATGAACTAAATAATGAATTGACTACATTAGTAGAGAATTATTTCAACTCTTGTAAAGATGCACACAGTAGTTTACGTCACTTCCTGATTGAGGTTTATAGTTGTGGCAGTAATTTATCTATTTGTAATAACATTCGCGATATTAATGATAATCACCTCATTGAATTTGCGTATAAGTTGCGTGATGGCATTCCTGTTACTGCACCTGTATTTGAAGGCCCAAAAGATGAACAAATAGTAAAGCTATTTGAACTTGCTGGATTGGATAACTCTGGGCAAGTTGTATTATATGATGGTTGTTCGGGTGAGAAGTTTGATCGCAAAGTTACAGTTGGTTACATGTACATGCTTAAGTTGCATCACTTAGTAGATGGTAAAATTCATGCGCGTTCAGTAGGACCTTATAGTTTGGTTACTCAACAACCTCTTGGAGGAAAGTCTCATTTTGGTGGTCAGCGTTTTGGTGAAATGGAATGTTGGGCACTGCAAGCCTACGGTGCTGCTTACACTTTGCAGGAAATGTTAACTGTGAAGTCTGATGACATTAATGGCAGGGTTAAGATTTATGAATCGGTAATAAAAGGTGACAGTAACTTTGAATGTGGAATTCCTGAATCCTTTAATGTCATGATAAAAGAGTTGCGTTCCTTGTGTTTTAATGTGGATTTGAAGCAAAATGACATAGTAATTGAAGATATATCTCACACTAATATCGCACAATCTTTTAATGAGGTTAGCATTTCCATTGCTAGCCCTGAAAGTATTAAACGTATGTCTTATGGAGAGATAACAGATGTTTCAACTGCAAACTACCGTACATTCAAAGTTGAGAAAGGTGGATTATTTTGTCCTAAAATTTTTGGTCCTGTCAATGATGATGAATGTTTATGTGGAAAGTACAAAAAAAGAAGACATAGGGGCCGTATATGCGAAAAATGTGGAGTAGAAGTTACATCTTCTAAAGTAAGAAGAGAAAGAATGGGTCATATAGAGCTTGCATCTCCTGTTGCTCATATATGGTTTTTGAAGTCACTTCCTTCAAGAATTGGAGCATTATTAGATATGTCTCTTAGAGATATCGAAAGTATTTTATATAGTGATAATTATGTTGTAATAGATCCTCTTGTTTCCTCTTTTGAAAAAGGTGAAATTATTAGTGAGAAAGCTTATAATGAAGCTAAAGATAGCTATGGGGTCGATAGCTTTATAGCTATGCAAGGTGTTGAAGCTATAAGAGAATTGCTAATACGCCTTGATTTACATGAAATTAGGAAGAATTTAAGACAGGAGTTAGAGTCTGTTGCTTCTGAAATGAGAAGAAAGAAAATTATAAAGAGATTACGTATTGTTGAAAATTTTATCAAGTCTGGAAACAGACCTGAGTGGATGATACTTACAGCTATACCTATTTTACCACCTGACTTGCGTCCCTTGGTATCGCTTGAAAGTGGTCGACCTGCAGTTTCTGATTTAAATCATCATTATAGAACTATTATTAATAGAAATAATAGATTGAGAAAATTGTTAAGTTTGAATCCTCCTGAGATTATGATTCGTAATGAGAAAAGAATGTTACAAGAGGCAGTTGATTCTCTTTTTGATAATAGTCGTCGTAATGCTCTGGTAAATAAAGCTGGCGCTACTGGGTATAAAAAGTCTATTAGCGATATGCTGAAAGGAAAGCAAGGTCGTTTCCGTCAGAATCTTTTAGGAAAAAGGGTAGATTATTCTGGACGTTCTGTAATAGTTGTTGGTCCAACTTTAAAACTAAATCAGTGTGGATTACCGAAAAGAATGGCTCTTGAGTTATTCAAGCCTTTTGTTTACTCAAGGCTTAAAATATATGGAATCGCTCCAACTATTAAATTTGCTAGTAAGTTAATAAGAGCAGAAAAGCCAGAAGTCTGGGATATGCTTGAAGAAGTAATAAAAGAGCATCCTGTTTTACTAAATAGAGCGCCTACACTACACAGGCTTGGTATTCAGGCTTTTGAGCCAGTCCTTATTGAAGGTAAAGCAATACAGCTTCATCCACTTGTTTGTACAGCATTTAACGCTGACTTTGATGGTGATCAAATGGCAGTACATGTGCCAATTTCATTGGAAGCTCAACTTGAAGCTAGAGTGTTGATGATGTCAATTAATAACGTTTTAAGTCCTTCTAATGGAAGACCGATTATAGTTCCTAGTAAAGATATAGTGCTTGGTATATACTACCTAACTTTACAGCAACTTAAGAAGGATGATTTACCACTTTTTTGTGCTTTTTGTGAAGTTGAGCATTCCTTAAACAACGGTACTCTGCATATTCATTCTCATATAAAGTACAAAATGGAACACATCAATAGCGATGGAAACATTCAGTATAAAACTATTTGTACAACTCCTGGACGTTTAATATTATGGCAGATTTTTCCTAAACATGAGAATCTAAGCTTCGATTTAATAAATCAGGTATTAACAGTTAAGGAAATAACTAGTATTGTTGATTTAGTATATCGTAGCTGCGGTCAAAGTGCTACAGTGGTATTTTCTGATAAATTGATGACACTTGGCTTTGAGTATGCTACATTTTCTGGTACTTCTTTTAGTCGTTGCGATATGGTCATACCTGAAACTAAAGCTACACACGTTGATTATACAAGGGGTGAAATTAAGAAATTTTCTGCACAGTATCAAGACGGACTAATCACTAAAAGTGAGAGGTATAATAAAGTTATAGATGAGTGGTCTAAGTGCACAGATATAATAGCGAATGATATGTTAAAAGCGATATCTGTGTATGATGAAAATAGTAAGTACAATTCAATATATATGATGGTTAGCTCAGGTGCAAGAGGTTCTACTTCCCAGATGAAGCAGTTAGCAGGAATGCGAGGGTTAATGACCAAACCTTCTGGTGAAATTATAGAAACACCTATAATTTCTAATTTTCGCGAAGGATTAAATGTATTTGAATACTTTAATTCTACTCACGGTGCGCGTAAAGGTTTAGCTGATACTGCACTTAAAACTGCAAACTCTGGATACTTAGCTCGTCGCTTGGTTGATGTATCTCAAAATTGCATAGTTACAAAACATGACTGTAAAACGAAAAATGGCCTTATTGTAAGAGCTATAGTTGAAGGTAGTACTATAGTTGCATCTCTAGAGAGTGTTGTACTGGGTAGAACAGCTGCAAATGATATATATAACCCAGTAACTAAAGAGTTATTATTAAAAGCAGGGGAATTAATTGATGAAGATAAAGTAAAGCAAATCAACATTGCAGGTCTTGATGCTATAAAAATTAGATCGCCTTTAACTTGTGAAATAAGTCCTGGTGTGTGTTCTTTGTGTTATGGAAGAGACCTTGCAACTGGTAAAATTGTTTCAATAGGTGAAGCAGTTGGTGTTATCGCTGCTCAATCTGTTGGAGAGCCAGGTACTCAGTTAACGATGCGTACTTTCCATATAGGTGGGGTAATGACTAGAGGTGTTGAATCCTCAAATATTATAGCTTCTATTAATGCTAGAATAAAACTAAACAATAGTAATATAATTATAGATAAAAACGGAAATAAAATTGTGATAAGCCGTTCCTGTGAAGTCGTTTTAATTGATAGCCTTGGTAGTGAAAAATTGAAGCACAGTGTGCCTTATGGTGCTAAACTTTATGTAAATGAGGGTGAGTTAGTAAAAATTGGTGATAAAGTTGCGGAATGGGATCCGTATACACTACCTATTATTACGGAAAAGAGTGGTACAATATCTTACCAGGATTTAAAAGATGGAATTTCAATCACTGAAGTGATGGATGAATCTACAGGAATATCAAATAGAGTAGTAAAAGATTGGAAATTGCACTCTGGTGTAGCTAATTTACGTCCTCGTATTGCACTGCTTGATGATAATGAAAAAGTAATAACACTTTCAAGTGGTGTGGAAGCATGTTACTTTATACCAGTTGGTGCAGTGCTTAATGTACAGGATGGCCAAAAGGTTCATGCAGGTGATGTTATCACAAGAACGCCGAGAGAGTCAGTTAGAACTCGTGATATTACTGGTGGCTTGCCTAAGGTTATAGAATTATTTGAAGCACGTCGTCCTAAAGAGCATGCTATCGTTAGTGAAATAGATGGCTATGTAACGTTCTCTGAAAAAGACCGTAGAGGAAAACGCAGTGTAGTAATTAAACCTGTAGATGAGCAAGCTTCTCAAGTTGAGTATTTAGTATCAAGAAGTAAGCATGTAATAGTCAATGAAGGTGATTTTGTGCGTAAAGGTGATTTATTGATGGATGGCGATCCTGATCTTCATGATATTCTACGTGTGCTTGGGTTAGAAGCGTTAGCACACTATATGATTTCTGAAATACAGCAAGTTTATAGATTGCAAGGTGTGCGCATAGATAACAAGCATTTAGAAGTGATCTTAAAGCAAATGCTACAAAAAGTAGAAATTACCGATCCTGGTGATACTATGTACTTAATTGGAGAAAATATCGACAGGCTGGAAATTGATAGAGAAAATGATGCTATGAATAACTCTGGAAAACGACCTGCTCATTATCTTCCTATTCTGCAGGGAATTACTAGAGCAAGCCTTGAAACTAATTCCTTTATTTCTGCTGCCTCTTTCCAAGAAACAACAAAAGTACTTACGGAAGCAGCATTTTGCGGAAAGAGTGATCCTTTGAGTGGGTTAAAAGAAAATGTTATAGTAGGAAGGTTAATTCCTGCTGGTACGGGTCTAATTATGAATAAGGTGAAAGCACTTTCGCTTTGTGAAAATATAGATAAATATGAAAAATATTTTGATATTGAGACTTATGACGAAAAATTGCTGAGTGATAATAGTTATCAATTACATTCTGATGAAGAAGAGAGTGTGGTGGCATCGCACTATGATCAGTCAAATTGAATATAGCTAATGAGGTAGTATGTTTAATCTGTTTTTAACTAAAAAAATCAATTATATTTTCTTTCACCTCTGTGCTGTCTATTATGTTATTTACTCTTACACGAAATTCAGATGAGTTTTAAAGCCCGCTACTGTACCATCCTATATGTTTGCGGGCCATCTTTATTCCTGTATCGCTTCCATAGTACTCAAGAATACTGTCATAATGCTTGAGTATTATGCTTAATCTCTCTGAGGCTGTTGGCTCAGAAACTTTATTTCCACTCAAAAAGTTTATTGCTTGATTAATCAGCCAAGGTTTGCCGTAAGCACCACGACCTATCATTACTCCATCTGCCCCAGATTCTTTAAGTGCACTTTGAACATCATTCAAACTCTTAATATCTCCATTTACTATAACTGGAATTTTTACCTGCTCTTTAACATTTCTAACGAATTTCCAATCTGCTTGACCATTATAAAGCTGTGCCCTTGTCCTTCCATGTACAGTAATCATCTTTGCTCCCAAATCTTCTGCAATTTTTGCCAAGCGCGGAGCATTACGATTTTCGTCATTCCATCCAGTACGCATTTTTACTGTAACTGGCACACTCACTGCCTTGACTACAGCTTCTATTATCTCAGCAGCCTTTTTTTCATCACGCATAAGTGCTGATCCTGCGTAACCGTTTACAACTTTTTTAACTGGACAACCAAAATTTATATCTATGATTTTCGCACCCATGTCCTCATTTAACTTTGCAGCTTCCGCCATAACATCAGGCTCACAACCAGCAAGTTGTACAGCGGTTAGTTCATCGACTTTTGCTTTTTGCATGCTCTGGCGAGTTTGCATGATCATAGCTCTGCTTGCAATCATTTCTGAGACTAGCAAACTTGCACCAAGTTTCTTTACAATACTCCTAAATGGATAGTCAGTCACTCCAGACATTGGCGCTAAAATAACTGGAGAATCAATCGTCAAACTTCCTATTTGTAGGGACATAGATTTTATAGATTAATTACTTAAGCCCAAACGTCTTGCACACGTTGTAGTAACATTTTGAATAATCGAACTTATGGTAGATTGTGCCTCCTCTTTCTTACTATCTTCAGAAATGAGCTGCTGTATAGTATCATGTAAAATTCCACCTTCAGCAATGGATTCTTTCCACTCTTCATCCTCCATAAGTGCTTTTGCGAACTCTCTTCTCTTCTCGTGCAATTGTCCTGGCCTAGGCTTGTACTTTGATAACTCTCTGTCAATTTCATCAAATGATTTATCCTCGTTGAGCATTTCCGTAATCCTATGAGCATTTTCTAAAGCAAATACTCCACAATTACAGCCATCTTTTTGCTGATCAACCGCAGAACTCTTTATGCTATCATTTCCTATCTCTAAGGTTTCCTGCAATATGCCCACTATATAACTAGTATCAATTGGCTTACTAACTAACTTATTTCTATATTCTCTTGCATGACCTAATGTTTTTTCAACATCATCTTTTTTTTCTTTAAGGCTAGCATTATCTGGATTATTTTCTCTTTTCCGTATTAAACTTCCCACCTCATTATTTAAGGGTACTAGACACTTCTCAGCAATCTCATTAGCAAGACTTATATCGTCTTTTACCTTTCCTTCAACCTCATTTGGTAATTTATTACCAAATGAGTCACAATAATAAGCTCTAAATTGTCTGTTACCATTACATGTGACTATCAGTGTTACCCAGTGATTTCCTCCTAAATTAATAATCGAGGCAAAGATTTTTTTTGTGTTCCCTTGTTCTATTTTATACTCTTTCAGTTTTGAGTTTAAAGTACTCACATCACCAGGAATACAAAAAACTACATTGCCACTTGAATTTTCTGAATAGTTATATACAGCTCTTGCAATATGAGAAATATCATGTTCTTGTAGCCAGTAATAGTAATTTTCTCTATTTGTCTGATGCATAAGAGTTTGTAAATTTTCATGAAACTCTTTGCCACCCAAACCACTATCTCCTGAAGCATTAGAATTTCTACGACTATTGTTACTTGAGGCAGGTTCACTTCCTGGTACAATACCACTATCTGTAGATGGAGAATAGGAATTTCTACGTACCCTCTGATCCGAATCATTTGTTTGTCTTGATATAGTATCTAGTCCACTATCCAGTGATTTACTTCTTGTGAATTTTTGCTCTTTTGGACTCTTTTCTTCCTTTACAGTTCCTTTTTCATCAACATAACCTTTTACCAAGTAAAATAAAGGTTCAATAACCATCTTGTATGTCGCTGCAAGCACTATTCCCATTAAGATCCAAGCTATAGGGTTGGAGATGAGCATAGCAAGTGGTAAGGTTAAGAGGAAAGACCCCACTATCAGTCCCAAACAGCCGATAGTAACTGTAGCTGCTAAGTATATACCAAGCGCATAAATGGCAAATCTTCCACCAGCTTTAAGTTTGGTGAAGTGAGTACTCTCTTTAAATTCATCGTATTTTTCTATGACGCCTAACATATTATATTTTACGTTTATTAATTCTAGCAAATTATGAAGGTAAAATCAATATTAGCATTTATATGTAAAAATATTGAGCATTCAAAGCTTTTGAAGTAGAGTAATGATGTTAGTAATAGCACAACATATGCATGATATAGAACATATACGCAAAAACCCTAAAGGATTTGAAAAAGCAATAAAAAGCAGAGGGGTGAAAGAATTTACTGCAAAAGAAATATTAGAGATTGACCATAAAAAAAGATCACTGACTACTAAATTGCAAGCTTTAAATAAGCAACGAAACGAGGTCACGGAAGAAATAAAGAGGCTTAAAATGAACAAAAGCCCATGTGAAGAACAAGTAAAGTTATCAAAAAGCATCACAAGTGAGATAGAGACAATCAGCCTCAAGGAGCAAACAGAAAAAAATAAGTTAGTGAATGTTTTATCTAACTTGCCGAATATTCCTGCGCAAGATGTACCAATAGGTGAAGATGAGAGCTCCAACGTAGAAATCAGAAAATATGGAGAAAAAAGGCAATTTAGTTTTATGCCAAAATTTCATTATGAACTCGGAGAAAGGTTAGGCTTGATGGATTTTGAACAAGCAGCAAAAATTTCTGGATCAAGGTTTACAATACTAAAAGGACAGTTAGCTAAGCTTGGACGAGCATTAATAAATTTTATGCTGGAAACACATGTTAATGAATTTGGTTATACTGAAGTGCATCATCCAGTTTTAGTAAAGGATAGGGCGATGTATAATGTTGGTCAACTACCAAAATTTTTTGATGATTCATATTTAACTACCGATAAATTAAGATTAATTCCCACAAGTGAAGTAGTTTTAACAAATTTAGTTGCTGACAAAATAATAGAAGAAAAAGAACTGCCTATTCGTTTTACTGCATATTCAGAATGTTTTCGTAAAGAAGCTGGTAGCGCAGGACGAGATACAAGAGGTATGATAAGGCAACACCAATTTGGTAAAGTGGAGTTGGTAAGCATCACAACTGAAGACCAGTCAAATGATGAGCTTGAACGCATGACAAATGCTGCTGAGGAAATATTAAAAAAATTAGAACTACCGTATAGAATAATGCTGCTTTGTAGTGGTGATATGGGCTTTGCTGCACAAAAGACTTATGATATAGAGGTATGGTTACCTGAGCAAAATAAGTACAGAGAAATATCAAGCTGCTCAAATTGCGGTACGTTCCAGGCAAGAAGAATGAACACTAAATACTTCTTAGAAACTGACAGAAAAACAAAAAAATACGTTCACACTTTAAACGGCTCAGCTTTAGCCATAGGAAGAACAATTGTTGCCATAATGGAGAATTATCAAAATTCCGATGGGTCAGTTACAATACCAAACGTGTTGCAAAGATACATGAGTAATGATACTGTTATAAGCAAACAATAATTTTGACATATAGAAAAGCGAGGAAATAAAGATGAAGGTTCTGGTTATAGGTTCTGGTGGGCGTGAGCATGCTTTACTTTGGGCTTTAAAGAAGTCTCCTACCTTGACTAAGTTATATGTTACTCCTGGTCGCCCGGCCATGGAAAATTTTGGAGTTCTTGTGAATATAAATATTCAAGATTCAGTGGATGTTACACAATTTTGCAAGAAAGAAAATATAGAGCTAGTGATTATTGGTCCAGAGCAGCCGATAATTAATGGGCTTGCTGATGATTTAACTGCGGAGGGGATAAACGTTTTTGCTCCAAGTCAAGCAGCTGCAAAACTTGAGGCATCAAAGTCTTTTACGAAGGAACTATGTAAACAATATGGTATACCGACCGCCAAATATGAACGTTTTATTGATGAAAGGTTAGCTAAAAATTTTGTCCGTAGTAATAAAATAAAATTGCCGCTTGTAATTAAAGCAAATGGAATTGCAGCAGGGAAAGGTGTCATAATATGCCACACAGAAAATGAGGCTTTTTCAGCAATAGATTCAATGCTAGTGGAGAAAAATCTTGGTGAGTCAGGTGAAGAAATAATCATAGAAGAGTTTTTAATTGGAGAGGAAGTAAGTTTTTTTGCTCTTATTGATGGGTTGAAAGTAGTAACCTTTGGTTGTGCAAGAGATTATAAGAAAGTTGATGAAAATAACGAGGGCCAAAATACTGGAGGCATGGGGTCATACTCATCACCTTCGATTATAAGTAAGGAGATGGAGCAAAAAATTATCCAAAAAATAATATATCCTACAATTCAAGCACTGACTAACATGGGAACATCCTATAAAGGCGTACTCTTTGCTGGTTTAATGATTTGCAAAGATAGTCCAAAGCTTCTTGAGTATAATGTTAGGTTTGGGGATCCGGAAATACAATCTATTTTACCTAGACTTGATCCAAATTGTGATTTGTTAAAGTTGATGTTGTCAGTTGCAGAAGGCAAGTTAAATACAAAAATGGTGGAGTTTAATCACAAAACTACAGTTTGTGTAGTTGTTGCAAGTAAAGGCTATCCTGGTGATTATCAAAAAGGAGAGGTAATTAAAGGATTGGATAAAATTGAAAACATTCCTGGTGTGCTAGTTTTTCATGCTGGTACTAAGTTGGATGAAAGTGGTAATTGGATTTCCGATGGCGGAAGAGTGCTAAATATAGTAGGAGAAGGAAACACTGTGGAAGAAGCTAAAAGTAAAGTGTACTCAGCGTTAAATTTTCTAGAATGGTCAGGTGGGTTCTTCAGGTATGATATTGGTAGTTAATTTAGCTCATGCAGAAACAAAAAAAGTCACTTTGTAAGCAGTAAACTAAAGAAAAACATGATATCTGTTCAGATTCATGTGAAACCAGTGCTTCTTTTCTTGTCATGAAAGTAGCTGACACTGGGATCCAGGTTGATGAAAGCACACTAGCATAGAAAGTGGTTACAACGTTTTCGATGAGATTATATGGAAAACTGGATTCCAGTGTCAAGCACTGGAATGACACCCTCTATTATGCAAATTACCTGCTAATTGCAATGTTCGTACAGATGTGGGTCACGCGCTGGAATAACACCCTTGGTGGTAACAACTAAAGAAAAATATCAACTAGGTTTATAGTCTATTACTACTGTTTTTGCAATTTTGTCGTGAAGAAATTGTTTACGCTGGTCAAGGATTGCAAATAATATGATTAAGATTGATACAACTATGAATAGACTAGAAATATTGAATAGTGTGTAGCAGATTATAAAATATAATACTCCAAAAACTGCTGTTCTGCTTATTGCTTGTATTAGAGTGATTTTTTCAAGTGTATTTTCGTCTTTTACACGCATGCGAAGTAACAATTGTCCTGGAGTACCACCAAATTCTATTATCGTAAATACATAAAATATTAATTCCAATATCAACCCTATTACTTGTATAGCTACTGCTTTATCTAAAAACATTTCAGTTACATTGAGTGATAGAGAATATGCCAAAGTAAATCCAATGATAAATCCGATAACAAACCCCATTCCCTGTACTAAAATATAATCGATTGCAAATGCAAAAATACGTCTTGTAATCCCTGCATAACTTATTTTAGTATCCATACACTTTCCATATTTTGCAATGCTATAACCAGCATAAAAGTTCATTATTAAATAACCGTAAATATGCTATTTTAGCAACATTGACCCACTTTATTATTTGAATTAACATTAAATCATTTACAGTTAAGGAAGTTATGTCAACATCAGTCACAGTTGCGTATGGTGATGGTATCGGACCAGAAATTATGGAAGCGGTGCTGTCGATATTGCGTGAAGCGAAAGCAGAGATCTCAATAGATATTATTGAAATAGGAGAGCGTGTTTATAGTAAGGAATGGTCTCATGGAATTTCTCCGAGTGGTTGGGAATCTATCGAAAGGACAAAGATATTACTCAAATCTCCAACAACAACCCCTCAAGGTAAAGGGCACAAAAGCTTAAACGTTGCGCTCAGAAAGAACTTAGGGCTGTATGCAAACATTAGACCATGCATTTCGTATCACCCTGTTATAGAAAATAAATTCGATAAATTTGATGTTGTTGTAATACGCGAAAATGAAGAGGACGTTTACACCGGAATAGAGCATAGGCTCACTGGTGACTCGTACCAATGCACTAAAATTATTACTAGATCTGGCTCAGAAAAAATATGCAGGTACGCTTTTGAATATGCGAAAAAACATAACAGAAAGAAAGTAACTTGCCTGACTAAAGACAACATAATGAAAATGACTGACGGCGCTTTTCATGCAGCGTTTGATCGTATTGCAAAAGAATATCCGGATATAAAGGCGGAACATTATATAGTTGATATTGGAATGGCACGTGTTGCCACAGAACCCGAGAATTTCGATGTTATAGTAACTGAAAATCTATATGGCGACATATTATCAGATATAGTGGCACAAACCTCAGGTTCTGTAGGGCTTGCAGGAAGTAGCAATATAGGTAATGAATATGCAATGTTTGAAGCGGTTCACGGCTCTGCTCCTGATATTGCAGGAAAAAACATAGCTAATCCTTCTGGTCTTTTAAATGCTGCAGTGCATATGTTGGTCTATATCGGTCAAGTGAGTACTGCAAAACTAATCTATGATGCATGGCTCAAGACTTTGGAAGATGGAGTACATACCGCTGATTTATATAAGGAGAAAAAGAGTAAACAAAAGGTTGGAACAAAAGAATTTGCAAAAGCTGTTATAGATAATCTAGGGAAAAAACCCACAACGTTATCTGAGCTTATAATTAGCAGTGATTCGGATAGTAAAATAAATAAAGTACAAGACAATTACGAACAAGATTACAAAGTTAAAAAGCTAGTGGGTAGTGATATAACGCTTGCCTGGGACAAATCCAACAATTTTGATCAAATAGTAGGATTATTAGAATCGAGTAATCTGCAGATGATAGCAATATACTCAAAGGGTCTTGCAGTTTGGCCAGGAAGTTCAAAATCTTTAAGTGACCAAATAACCTGCAGGTTTATCGCAAATAATGAAAAGCAAGCTATTACAAATATTGATGTGAATAACTTGCTAATCAAACTTGAAGAAAATAGCTTTGACGTGGTGAGAATGGATAAATTGTATTTATATGATGGAAAAGAGGGTTTTTTCTCCTGATTATTGTTTAATGTTTTTGTGTTTGCGTAAAACACTAAATATGATATATTTATGTGAGGAATAGTAATGAGTCAACATTTTAAGTTAACTAATCAGGAGTTTCGTGATAATGCTAATCTGTTCGACATATTAGAAATAGAAGCTAAGCAAGTTGTAGACAAGAATTATGAAGAGCTTAGCGCAATTTTGAAGAAGCAGCATAAGAAGTTAATTCTTGTAAACCATCCTGACAAGGGTGGAGATAAAAATAGATTTAATCAAATTTGTAAAGCTCATCAAGAGCTAAAAAAATACATTGAACCTTTAAAATCAGGAAATCCTTGTGTCAAAGTTAGTGTTGATGCTGAAAGTGATGGGCATTTAACAGCGCGTGAATTCCATTATAGGAAGAAACTATTTGAAAAATTAAATATCACTGAAGAGGAAGTGATAGGAAAGAATTTTGTTGAGCTTGCTTCCATATTGAAAAAGAAAAATAGCTCACTAGAAGAAGACTTGAAACACAAAGATAGATTAATTTATAAGAGAAGTTCTTTGGCAAGAGGTGGCTCACTTTTCGATGATGAAGTCAAAAAGGTAAGAAATGAGCTCGATAAGCACTTATTGAATCCTAACATGCAACTGTTTAGTTATATTTCTCCTTTAGAAAAGTGTAGGAGTCTAATAAGGGAAGACAAACAAGTACTAGCGCAAAAGTTTATAAAACGTAGAGACGATTTGCTATCTAGTATTTTTAAGGCTAAAGTATATACCTTACTTCTTTTAGCTCTTGCTGAAGCAAGTTATTGTTATTATTTCTTGCCTACTTGGTTAATTGCCAGTAATACCTTGATGTGTTTATGCTTGCCACTAGTAGCATTAAATTCTATTATGGTGCAGTTTTTGGCTTTGTTAACAGAACATTACGGAAAAAAATATAAAAACTATGAGATTTCTACTGACAAGTATGTAAGTAGAATGAATTGTATTTACTTATGCTATAGTCTTTGTGTTTTTTACCCTTTGCCTATCTTTTTTACTTCTTTAATGATAGAGGGTTTATTTCTAATAGTCTTTATGTTGATGTGACAATATTTGGTACTTTGTCATTGTTAGCACTGCTAGCTACTGAGATATTTAGCCCTGCATTTTCAAAAGGTTGTGAAATATATGCCGAGAAGCACGCAAAAGATTTATTAGAGGAAGATCCAAGAGATAGAGTGCAAAAGGAGACTGATCTGTTAGGACGGTATGATCCACGAAGGCTATTAATGCCGATAATTATGCCTCTTGTTAGAAAGTGTTTTGCAGAAGTGGCAAGCGAATTTGCTGAAAGGAATTTTGATGAGGTAAAAACTGATATGTCTGATGTTAATACTGAAGGACTATCTAATCCTCAAGCAATTGAATTTGCACAGCAAACAGTATAGTATAAGCTTTTAGCTCTATGCATGGACTCAAAAAAAGTAGAATTAATATTTGAAAAATTTCAACAGTCAAATCCTGCGCCAAAAATAGAGCTAAATTATACCAATCATTTTACGTTATTAGTTGCAATAGTTCTGTCAGCGCGGACGACCGATATAAGTGTTAATAAAATTACAAAGGAGCTATTTAGTATCGCTGATACGCCAGAAAAAATGTTGAATCTTGGGCAAAGTGAGCTGAGAAAATGCATAAGCAGTATTGGTTTATATAATTCCAAAGCAAAAAATATAATCGGGCTCAGTAAAATATTGATTGAGAGGTACAATAGCAAAGTGCCTACTAATTTCGATGATTTGGTATCTTTACCAGGGGTTGGGAGAAAGAGCGCTAATGTGTTCTTAAATTCAGGGCTTGGTATTCCAACATTGGCAGTTGATACTCACGTTTTTAGAGTGAGCAATAGAGTTGGGCTTGTGAAAGAAAAAGATGTACTTAAAACAGAGCAGTCTCTTTTGAATGTAGTGCCAAAAAAATACCTACTTTATGCTCATCATTGGCTAGTTTTGCATGGTATAGCTAACCCAAGAAAGGTTTACCTGCATTGCGAAATGGGTTAGAATGGAATAATAAATAATTAGAAGGAAAATGATGCCAAGTCCATATAGTGAGGATCTGAGAGACCGTGTTCTCAAAGCAGTAAGTGAAAAAACAATGACAATAAAAAAAATTAGTCAAGTATTTAAAGTAAGCATAAAAACGATATATTTGTGGAGGAAAAGGAAAGAAGAAACAGGAAGCATAAAACCATATTCAGGTTATCAAAAAGGATATGGTCATAAGATTAAAGACATAGATAGATTTACCAAATTTCTAAATGAGAATCCGGATATTACAATTGAAAAGATAATAGAAGCATTTGGTAATATGTGCAAAAACACAGTATACAATTACCTTAACAAAGTAAACTATACATATAAAAAAAACTTTTCTCTATCAGGAAAGGGATGAAGAAAAAAGAGGAGAATTCATAAAAAAAGTAGCAGAAATAAACGAGGAAAGTTTGTATTTATAGATGAGTCAGGCATAGAAGATAACGAATTTTATGCATATGGGTGGTCTCTAAAAGGCAAAAGGTTATTTGCTGATAAACCAGGATTTAAAAGAAAAAGAGTAAGCATAATTGGAGCACTAAATGAAGGAAAAGTTCTGGGTAATTGAAGGCTACTGCAACAGCGAGATTTTTGATGCTTATGTAGAAAATATACTTGTTCCTATATTAAAACCTGGACAAACTGTCATTCTCGATAATGCAAGCTTTCATAAATCTGCAAGAACGAAAAATTTGATAGAAAATGTTGGGTGTAAAATTTTGTTCTTGCCCCCATACTCGCCGGATTTAAATCCAATTGAGAAATTCTGGTTTGCCATCAAACATTCGATAAGGAAAGCTCTACAAACCTTTTGGCCAGATATTAGTTCTGCCATTGATTCCGTTTTTCAGTATTCAGGTAAATCTTTCTTGGGTTAGCTATAGATATGTTTGCAAAGCGCAAAAACCTTCGTGTGAAACATGCATAATTCATGATTTATGTGAGTTTGAATGCAAGAGGTTAGTATCTCTTCTTTTTTAATTCAAGTAGCTCACAGAGGTGAAAAAGATTACTTTACATATTTTCCTTATCATAAGACTGAAGGTATTTTATTATCTTCAATCTGTGCAGATTAAACGACAAAAGTATTATACAGTTGGCGTCTTATTTTTAATTTTTTGCACTATGTGCACCTTATGTCTTCACAATATTTCTAGGTTTTACCTACATAAGCTGAAACGAGCTTATAAAACGTTTAAGACAGTATAGAACGCCAATTTTCAGGATTAGAGAGTAACAACTAGCTAACGTGAGAGATCTTTTGCCTGGTTGGAAAAATGTAGGCGACTTTGGAAAAATTGCGAGCGTAAACTTAATACTAGCCTACAAATTTGCTTTTACTTCTTTCCTCCTCAAAAGATTATGAACAGGTTCTAAGAGATAAGAAATATAAACCAAAAAGCCATTGGATGACAAAGTTAATGCTTTTTTAGTTTTAATGGTTTATATTTTATTTCTATAACAGTAAAGGAATATTAAAATGGGAGATGTTTTTTCGATGTCAATGGAATCTTCTAAAGACAATAAAGATAGAAATGAACAATTTCTCATGCAAGTAGCTGCTTGGTTGGTTGATAACACTAGCTTAACTTTTGATCAAATAGCACAATGTTGCAAGTTATCCCTTGAAAAAGTACAAGACATAGCTGATGAGGAAATAGAAGTTGAAAAGTATGACCCTATTATTTCTGAAATAATTACTGAAAAAGAAATCGATAATTGCAAAAAAAATCCAAATCGTGTACCAAATTTGATTATAAAAAATATGAAAAAAAGGGCAAAGACGATTAGCTTTCTTGCCTTTGCTTCCACAGCAAGGCGTAGAGATAAACCTAATGCGATTTATTATTTGGTAAAAAAATTTCCTATCTTGAACAATAATGTGATAGCTAAGCTAGTTAGTACAACAAATTACACAGTTGAGCAGGTAAGAGATGGATCTCATCATAACATACTCAATATCAAACCTCAAGATCCTGTACTACTTGGTTTATGTAGCCAGGAAAATTTAGAAGCGGAAGTAGAAAAAGCGAAAGTAGAAGAAGAGAAGAAACAAAGATTAAAAAATATAAATAATAGCTATTGATGATTCTCAAATTCTTGTACTTTGTTAATATTAAATTGACTTGACTTGTTAGTTTTTATCAGTATAATGTAAGTAAAGTATCTAGTTTAATAATAATTAAGTCTAAATACGCACTAAAAACTAGCTCAGCCTAATTTATTGTTTTATACTCACATTTTAGGTTAGTAAGCATCAATTAAAATTTTTGGAGGATTATGACAACAATCAATGAAGATGTCTTAGCAAAAGGAGAGGTTGTAGGTCAACCTGAAAAAAGCGAACAAATTCATAATGCTGACGCAGTAAAACAAATGACCAGTGAAGGTGCTGAAAAAAACAAGAAAACGTTGGACCTGAGCGAATTGAAAGAGAAAACAGCAGAAGAATTGTTAGAGCTAGCTGAAGAAAGAAAAATTTCAACTAGTGGTAAAGGCAATGGCAGGATGCTAAAACAGGAAATGATATTCAGTTTAATGAAGAAAATGAGTGAAGAAGGAGGCATAACCACAGGAAGTGGAGTAGTGGAAATATTGCCTGATGGTTTTGGTTTCTTACGTTCATCAAGTGCAAATTATGCTCCAAGTACCGATGATGTTTATATTTCCAATGGCCAAATAAAGAAGTTTAATTTACGTACAGGAGATATGGCATGTGGAGAAATAAGGCCACCTGGTGATAAGGAAAGATATTTTACTTTAACTAAGGTTCACAGTATAAACTCTACTGAAATCAGTGAATTAAGAAAGTACGTACATTTTGATAATTTGCTTCCACTTTATCCTGAAAAAAGCCTCATCCTTGAAAACAATAGTAGCGGAGATAATAAAAAAGATATAAACATGCGTGCTGTAGATATAGTTACACCTCTTGGAAAAGGACAAAGAGCATTGATAGTTGCTCCACCTCGTACAGGAAAAACGATATTGCTTCAGCAAATGGCTCACTCTATAGCTACAAATCATCCTGAAATAGAACTAATAGTATTACTTATAGATGAAAGACCCGAAGAGGTGACAGATATGATACGCTCTGTAAAGGGTGAAGTGGTAAGCTCTACATTTGATGAACCTGCCTACCGTCATGTCCAACTTGCTGAAATAGTAATAGAAAAAGCTAAAAGAATGGTTGAACACAAAAAAGATGTAGTGATTTTGCTTGATTCTATAACTCGTCTTGCACGTGCTTATAATGCAGTCATTCCTTCGTCTGGAAAGGTTCTAACCGGCGGTGTAGATTCAAATGCGCTGCAAAGACCAAAACGCTTTTTTGGAGCAGCTCGTAATATTGAAAATGGTGGTTCTTTGACAATCATCGCTACAGCCCTTATAGAAACTGGTTCAAAAATGGATGATGTTATTTTTGAAGAGTTTAAAGGCACAGGTAATGCTGAAATTATACTAGATAGAAAACTTGCTGATAAACGTATATTCCCTGCTATTGATATTACAAAATCCGGAACAAGGAAGGAAGAGCTATTAGTTGATAAGGCCATACTAAATAAAATATGGGTATTGCGTAGGATACTTAATCCTATGGGGTCTGTTGAAGCAATGGAGTTTTTACGTGACAAACTACTTTTAACAAAGAGCAATGCTGACTTTTTTAACTCCATGAATCACTAAAAGTAAGCCAATTCTGATGGAGCAAAAAAGCTATGTTTATACAATTGTGTACCAGTGTTGAAATGACACCCTCAAAAGGGGATTGTATTTACTCTGAATCAGATGATAAATTAGATGCTTGGTAAGCGTAATTTGGAGCTTCCTGTGTAATGATTATATCATGAGCATGACTTTCTCTTAACCCTGATGAAGTAATAGTGACAAATTTGCAGTTTTTTTTCATCTCTTCTATATTACGGTTGCCAGTGTAACCCATTGCAGCTTGCAACCCACCAATTAACTGACAGATCACTCCTGAAGCTGGACCTTTAAAAGGAACTCTTGCTTCTACTCCTTGTGGGACTAAATCAAGTTTTGAATCTTGAAAATAACGGCTAGCTGACCCTCGTTTCATTGCACTAATAGATCCCATTCCTCGATATTCCTTATATGCTCTACCCTTATACATGATAATCTCACCTGGGCTTTCCTCAGTACCAGCAAAGATTGAACCTATCATCACAGTATCAGCACCAGCTGCAATAGCTTTTGCAACATCTCCCGAATATTTTATTCCACCATCAGCAATTAGTCTGACGTTTTTTGCTCTACACACCTCTGCAACATTCTTGATTGCAGAGAATTGCGGCATACCAACACCTGTAACTATTCTGGTAGTACAAATTGATCCGGGCCCTATTCCAACCTTTACTGCATCAACACCAGCATCAATCAACGCTTCAGCAGCCTCCTTTGTTGTAATATTTCCGCCGATTAATTGCGTATTCGGATACATCTTTTTTATTTCCTTAATAGTGCTGATAACGTTCTCGGAATGACCGTGAGCGGTATCTACAATAACCACATCGACTTCCTCTCCGATCAAAGCTTCACATCTTTCTATACCATCTTTTTTACCAGTACCAATTGCAGCGGCAACTCTGAGTCGACCTTTACTGTCTTTACATGAATTTGGATATCTATTGTATTTTTCGATGTCTTTAACTGTGATTAGACCTATGCAACAAGAATTTTCATCAACAACCAAAAGCTTCTCTATTCTATTTGCATGCAACAATTTCATTGCTGAGGCGCTGTTTACTGCCTGCTCTCGAACTGTTACTAACTTATCTTTTGTCATTACCTCGGAAACTTTTATATTCATGTTCTGGTCTTCAATAAACCTCACATCTCGATTAGTTAAAATTCCCACTAACTTGCGTTGATCAACTACAGGAATGCCGGAATAATTATACTCTCTCATTAATGAAACTGCTTCTGCAACTGTTTTATCTGGGGAAATTGTAATTGGGTTATACACGATCCAGCTTTCATATTTTTTCACCCTTCTTACTTCTAACACTTGTTCATCTATTGATAAATTCTTATGTATGCAACCTATTCCACCATGTTGGGCAATAGCTATTGCAAAGCCTGATTCAGTGACAGTGTCCATTGCAGAGGATATGAGAGGGATATTTAGTTCTATATTATTTGTTAGATAAGTTCTTGTGTCTGCATCACGAGGCAATACATCAGAATAGGCCGGTAAGAGAAGTACATCGTCAAACGAATAACAAGCTTCCATTTTTTTCATATGCTTTATTTAAAGCTTATACGCCAATTAATGAAATTGCAATAGAGCTTTTGCAAAATTAGCCTGGCTCCAGCTATTTTTAGATCAAAATAGGATAGAAGAGGGATGTAGCTCCTAATATATTTATCGCAAAATTACATTATTTGCTAGCAAACAGAACTGCTCAATAGTTAAGCTTTCTGGACGTTCGTCTCCACTCAGTTTAGCATTCTCAAGAATAGTTGAGACATCACTAGTTATACTTTGCAAGCTATTTCTCAGCATCTTTCTTCTTTGAGCGAACACAGCACGTGTTAGCTTTGTTAAGGTTTCTAAATTTACTGCAAATCTTGGAGTGGGTAAAGGTTTTACTGTAATTACTGAAGAATATACTTTTGGTCTTGGAAAAAATTCCTTAGGTTCAATATCAAATTCCTTTTTTATGTCGCATAGTAACTGGCTTAGCACTGATAGGGAACCATAATCCTTAGAATTAGGTTCTGCTGTAATACGCTCTGCTACCTCCTTTTGGAACATTAACGTCAAATTCGTAAAAAATTTTATATTATTTAACCACTTTAAAAATAACGCTACTGAGATATTGTAAGGCAAGTTAGCAATGACTTTGACTGGACATTCTACCAGCTCTTTTTCTACAACATTAAGTGCATCTGCTTCTATAATTCTATATTTTCCCTGATGCTCATTTAGCAATTGTTCGTGATGTTTCACTAAACTACTATCTTTTTCTATAGAAAGTAGAAACTTTGGATTATACGCCAATATTTCCCTGGTTAACGCACCATATCCAGGACCAACTTCAATAACATTAAAATCTTTCAGGCTACCAGCTAAGGCAACTATTCTTTTTGTTATCTCATTCGATAAAATAAAATTTTGCCCTAGACTCTTTTTTGGCTTCAGTAAAAATTTTCTCATATAATCTTATTATGCAGTTTTTTAAAAATTAGTTGACGAAAATTCATCAATAATTGTATATTGTCAGTGTATTTAATGCCGGCTTAGCTCAATTGGTAGAGCAACTGACTTGTAATCAGTAGGTTGTCAGTTCAAGTCCGACAGCCGGCACTCTTATCCATACAAGTAAAGTTGATGTCCTTTTTAATAGTAGCAAATTGGAAAATGAATGGAACACGTTCTTCATTTGTTGACTTTATAGGCAAACTTAACAACAAGAGCAACGAAATTACCTCTAAATTAGTAATTTGCCCTCCTTTTACATCATTTCCAAGCAGTATAGAGTTGAACAATAATATTAAAATAGGAGGACAGAATTGCCATCATAAAGAGTTCGGTTCTTACACAGGTGAAATTAGTGCAGGAATGTTGAAGGAACTAGGATGTAGTTACGTAATACTTGGACATTCTGAAAGGGCTCATGAAAAAGATAGTGAAATAAAACTTAAATCGAAAACAGCAATAGAATCAGGATTACACCCAATCATCTGTGTAGGTGAAAACTCAGAAGATTATAAAAATAAAAAAACAAAAGAAGTAATAGAATATCAATGCAAAAACCGTTTGCCAACACAAGGTGAATATACCATAGCATACGAACCGATATGGGCAATAGGAACAGGAAATGTGCCAAATAATGACGCAATTGCTGAGGTGATAGAGATAATAAAATTGTGTACTGGTAAAAAACACATTATATATGGTGGCTCAGTCAGCTCAGAAAATATAGGAAACTTGCTCAGTATTCCAAATCTATTGGGAGTTTTAATTGGTAGTGCAAGCTTAGATTTTGATCACTTTTATCAAATTATACAACAAGTCGAGAAAAAACTTTCTCTTAATTAATTCTAAAGGATAAATACTCTTATTGTAATGGTAAGGGAGTTGGCAAAATGTGTCAAGGAGTTTTCTATTGGCTAAGGTTGTGACAATAAAGTTAAGCACTGCCAAAAACTATGGAAGAAGTCATTATAATTTGTATTATATCTTTATAAAATGGTTCGCATAAGTTATCTAGAAGTGCAACTAAACAAATACAAAAATCAAAGTGTTGCGGTTTTCGGCCTTGGTAAAACTGGTTTGTCCGTTATTAATGCTCTAACAAAAAGCAGTGCAAAAATATATGCATGGGATGATAATAAAGAGCAAATAGCAAATGCAAAAAAGATATATAAAGAGTGTAACTTTACTCATCCCAATGAGTATAATTGGCATGAGATAAGCACACTAATTTTGAGCCCTGGAGTGCCAATACCAACGCATTGGGTAGTAAAACTTGCAAGAAGCTTTGACTGCAAAATAAAATCAGACATTGAGCTATTTCTCGAAACTAAAACTACAAGCCAGAAGGTTGTAGGCATCACCGGAACAAATGGCAAATCAACCACCACGTCACTAATAGGGCACATATTAAAATCCACAGGGAAAAAAGTAGCTATTGGCGGGAATTTAGGTGTGCCTATTTTGGATTTAGAAAGAGATGCAGAAATTTATGTAATTGAATTCTCCTCTTTTCAATTGGAGCTAATAAATAAAATTAATGTAGACATTTCTGTATTGCTAAACATCACACCAGACCACATAGATAGACATGGAAGTATGAATAACTACATAGCAACTAAATTAAAACTGATAAACAGTAGCAAGATTGCCGTGATAGGATGTGATAACAAAATTACCGCTGATGTATTCAATAAATTCACTGGGAACAAAATTCCAATTTCAGCTTCGATGTCACCCTCTTTGTCATCCCAGTGCCTAGGCACTGGGAAACTAGAGAATCATAGCTTATCAGTAAGCGACGTGAAAATAAACCTAGTATCCAATGTAGAAAATATAGTAGCTGCACACGCTGTGTGCAAGTTACTTGGAGTAGATAGCAGCACTATTGTCAATGAAATCAAATCCTTTCCAGGGCTAAGACACAGAAATGAATTTCTTGGCAAAATACATAATGTACTTTTTATCAACGATAGCAAAGCAACCAATTCAGAATCGACCGAAAAGGCAATTTTATCTTATAAAAACATATATTGGATTGTTGGCGGAAAAAGCAAAAAAGGCGGAATAGAATCATTAAGCAAGCATTTCACCAAGATTAGAAAAGCTTTTCTTATTGGAGAATCAACTGAAGTTTTTGCAAACATTATGGAGAACAAAATAGATTATATGAAGTGCTATAATCTAGAAAACGCATTTAAACTGGCTTTTGAAGAGGCCATAAATAGCAAAGAAGAAGTAGCGATATTACTTTCTCCTGCATGTTCTTCTTTTGATCAGTGGAAAAATTTTGAAGAGCGCGGTGAAGCATTTTGCAGAATGTTTGAAAATCTCAGGTACAATTATATGTGATGTTTAGTATAATATTGTATGGAACAAAAGTTAATAGTAGATGAGCTGATTAAGGTTATTCCATTTGAAGGAATAAGTGATGCAACCTTATTGAAAGTGTGCATGAACCTTAACCTAGCCAATAGTTTTTGTAAATTTCAAAATGGAATATATAGTGCTTTGGAGTACATAGCAGAGGACTTAAATAGCTCAATGGAAACTGAACTTTGGAATTCCAATTTAGAAGATATGAAGGTAAGAGAGCGGATAAAGTTAGCTGTCCAAATACGCCTTTCAAACTATGCTAAGTTACAAAATTACAGAGAGTTTTTAAAAAACGTTTTATCATTCTCTATATTACCAAAAAATGCATACTTTTCTAGTAAACTCTTGTACAGAACTGTTAGCACGATTTGGTATGGCATTCATGATCAATCAACAGATTTTAACTACTATACAAAAAGAGCAATATTAGCTGGAGTGTACTTAAGTACGATACTTTTTTTTATCAATGATTATTCAGAAGATTTTGCAGATACCCTGTCGTTTCTTGACAAACGTATCAACAATGTCATGACATTTCAAAAGTTTAAAACCCGTTTGAATAGAATGGTAAGAAACTTCTTATAGCCTCTTTACTTATACGAGTTACTCGTATTTATACCTAAAGCTGCCTTGATTTTTATGTTAAGATAATTGAACATCCACTAACAGTGAGCTTAACAAAGAACTTGATTGAAAGCAATACATTAGAAAGTAGTTTTGCTGGAAACTTGAAGTAGACAGAATTGATACACATAAAGCTGATCCATGTACAAAAGTATCTGTTCAGATACACGACTAATGCTGTGTGATCCATAGAGGTTATTACAATAAGAATGTAAGATCAAATAGAAATTTGGATTTGCAGTAGTTTATAGACCTTATTACAATTGCAAAGGATAAATTAGTTAATCTAGGGTTAAACTACGTCTGAGTTGGATAAAACTATACAAAGAGTTGGGTCATGCAAGAAAGGTATGTCAGCATTATGGTGTTTCACGTTTTACCTTACGCAAATGGTACAAACGTTATGAAGAGTTAGGTGAAAAAGGATTAGTAGATCTCAGTAGTAAGCCTAAAACTTCACCTGTGCAAAAGATCAATGAATCAGATGAGCAGCTTATTCTTCATCTAAGACAAACTAGAAAGCTAGGGGCAAGGCGTATTCAAACCGAGTTAAGACGTCTATATGATTTATCCTTGTCATTGGCTACTATACACAAAATTTTCAAAAAACATGATGTAAGTCTTCTGCATGTTAAACGTCATTATCGCAAACAGGTCAAGCGTTATAACTGTAAAGTACCTGGAGAGCGTGTGCAGATGGATGTGTGCAAAATATCGTCAGGGCTTTATTCAGGAAATTGTGGACTTTAATATATCGGAATTTAGTAACTTCAATAAATTGTGATATATCTCTTACAGATTCATTCAAACTTAATTAAGTGGGAGTATTGTTAATGCGAAAAGGGTTTAATTAAAATGGTATGGCGTGTGAGGAAGACATACATCAATTGGTAGAAAGTGGATTTGATATTAACTCAAAAGATGTAAGCGGAGTCACTCTCTTGCATAAGTTTACAAAAGAAGGCGATTTAGTTAGAGTAAAATCATTATTAGAGCACGAAGCTGACTTTAATGTTGTGGACAATGAAAATAGAAATCCACTGCATTATGCTATTATGCATGGACACAAAAAAATTGCTAAACTTCTTGTTAATCAATTGACAATTAATTCTAGAGATAAAAATGGATTTACTCCACTTCACCTTGCTACACTACAAGATGACACAGAATTAATGGATTTTTTAATAACAAAAGGCGCAAAAGTTAATGAAAAAGATGCTGAGGAAGGCTATACTCCTCTTCACATAGCTTCATTATACGGTTCTAAAAAGAGCGTCCAGATTTTAATTGATAGCGGAGCAAATCTTGAATGTGAAGATAATAACTTTCGTACTCCTTTATTTTTGACCATTTATCAATGTACTACACATTATGAAAGTAGAGCAGAGATTATAGAATATCTGATAAAGAAAGGTGCAAACATAGAAGCAAAAGATGCAGAAAATAATACTACGCTTTTTCTAGCAGCATATGACAACAAAATGCAACTGGTAAAGCTTATTGTAAAGCAAGCAAAAGCTAAGTTAAAAGAGTTTATTTGCACAAAAAATAAACATGGTTTTGATGCACTGGATTGCGCTATTAAGCATAATAATAGGCAAATGGTAACATTTCTTGTTTCAAAGGGAATAGAAGCAGATGACCAAGATTGTAGCGGTAACACCAGGTTACATAAAGCTAGCTATAATGGTGATACTAAAGCAGTTAAGTTCTTATTGGAGCTTAAGGTAAACGTTAATGCCGTCACTAGATGCAACAGAACTCCTCTGCTACTTGCAGCTAAAAAAGGCCATGTAGAAATTGTAAGAATGTTGTTAGCAGTAAAAGCCAATATGAATATTTGTGATCAACAAGGTTTTACACCTCTGCATCTTACTATTCAAAAGGATTATTTTGATATAGCTCAGCTATTAATAGAAAAAGGGGCAATTAATTGTAGTAATGATTATACTGCAATAGATATGTTTATTGACAAGGCTCATAGCAAAAAAAATATTGAAGAAAATTACAAAAAATTTTGTAGGTTTTTGATGCTTTACTTGAAAGAGCTACATAGTAAACACAAAGCCTTTTGTGTACTTTCAATCCTAGCTCTAAGCTTAACAATTATAGGTTTACCATTTATTTTCAAGCCTATTATTAAATATAGAGAAAGAAGTAAAATATATAAAAAAATTAGGGCTATGCTGATTTATATTTAAGTATAACAGGAGAACTAAGCTAATATATGACAATTATCTGCTCGATAAAAATGGAATTAAATGTATCCGTTTAGCAGAGTGGCAAAATAAAATAGACAAAACCATAAAAATAAATGGTGTCATGCAATTTGAGCTTCGGCATAGATCCCACATAAATTTTTTGGTACATATTTTTTTCAACATCAATTTCGTATTCCATGCAGTCGAAAAAGCCCTCTATTTCTAAGCTTTATTGACTCGGATAATCCATAACTGGGGTATATAGCATTTCTGCTTACATTGATCCTGTCTAAATTTAATCCCTATATCTTTGTTTGATGCTTGTTGTTCCATAATATTCTTCAATTCAAAGAATATTAATATTAGCATATAAGTATGAATATTATGCTAATATAATTACTTTTTAGGTATACATGGCAAATTTATGCCTGGAAACAGTTTTTCCTACACTTTCTTTATAAAAATCACAGGCGCCTGTTATTAGCTAAAGTAAAGGTCAAGTATCTGGAATTCTGGACATAAAATCCTCCTGTATAAAAAGATTAGAAAAAAATGCAGCGCACATATGACAGACCGCTGAAAAAGATACGCTACGTTTTTTATTGAAAAGTTAACTGAAAGTCTGCAGACAAAGATAGATTTTGAGCTCTTAAAATATCTCTAATTGTCATTATAATCAGATTCAAAATATGCGGAAGTAATTTTTTGACAATAGATTTCTTGCATAACCAAGTGTCATTCCAGCTGGGATCCAACTAAGTTGGTAAACACTTTACAACGTTTTTTGCGCGAAAAGGCTGGATGCCAGTGTCAGCTACTTGCATGACATCGTCTTGGATGAAAATCAGTACGTGATGCACCAAAAATTGTGCATCAAAAGGGTGTCATTTGAGTAACTTTTTTGTTGTCATGCCAGTGTCAGCTACTTGCATGACACCTATTTGTTCCTATGATAGTCTTATCTGTCTATCTTATTTTGCTACTCTGCTGAACAGATACGTTTTTTTTACCTTTTTTATTCTGTAAATTTTTTAGTATTTGTATGTTTAACATAAGAACTACACAAGACTACAAATGGTGAATCAGCATTACCTTAAAGAGAGTACCCATATTTTCAGTTAACCTTAAAAATTCACTGAAGATCTTATTCTTCTGTTCATTACTTGCATTTTCCATTAAAGCTTGCGCTCTTTCCTTTATACCAAACAAATATAAAAATTCTCTTTGAGTTAAAATCTCACAATTTAAGTATTTTAATGAATCTTTTAATGCTTGAAAGTTTACAAGTGCAGTAATATCACTGTTACCAATATTTTCAAGAAAATTAGCATACTGATGCTGCCTTATCGATTGCAAAGTGCTCTTGTATGAAGGATATACATAACCATAATCTATAATCAGGGCAGCTCCTCCGTTATTGACTATCTTATTCTCAAGTTTCTTTAATATTTCGATTCCGGCTAGGCATACTTCCACTACTGCACCATTGAAACCCCCTGTCATTCCAGTCTGGAATCCAGTTTTTGGTCTGGTTAAGCACTGGAGTGACAATGAAAGACTGCCATCATCTTGTTTTATTACTCTATTTTCATACCACTGCCCATCACGATAAATAAATTGGTCAATTGGAAGGGCGTCAAATAACTCATTTGCAAAAAAAATAGTTGGCTGATTTGGTAAGTTGTCGACATCTGTGTGCCAATTAATATCTAATCCCTTTAATTTTTCCTTTTGTATTTTCTGTAAAATAGGGCTTATCTCAACTAGATGAATGTTCATTGAGCTAAAAAAACAGCTGTATTTTTTAGTAACTCTTATTATATCGTGAACGAGTGTTCCTTTACCTGGTCCAAGTTCAACTAGAGAAAATTTTGATGGCTTTCCTAATTTTTCCCATGTATTCATTATCCACACTGCAATTGTTTCACCAAATAGCTGACTAATTTCAGGTGCAGTAATGAAGTCACCATCTTTGCCAAGTGGTAATTTATTCATGTAATAGCCGTACTCTTTATGATATAGAGCAGCATTCATAAAATTACTGATGGATATTGATCCTTGGCTTTTATCAATTAATTCGTGTATATAAGTAAGCATATTATTAATAAACATTTAACTATAGCGTGCCATACTATAAAATAGTGGAGTATTTATATATATAATATAAGTTTAAAAACATATGAGTAGTATTGCTTTGGTTATGGACAATCAAGATACGGATTATGTTACCCTTATACCTCAAGATGATGGTATTGAATATAAATTTAAAGAAGCTATCAATTTTGTAGAAAATAAGGTTGTAAGTGCTGATGGATTAACTTTAGCGGAGGTATTTCAAGCATTGGTTCAAATGTTGAATGGTGATCTAGAGTTAGTAAAAAAAGTGTTAGCATATACTAATATTATGGTAAAGCATGGAATGAGGGTAGCAAAAGAGTCACAGCTAAGCAGAGCCGATGTTCGTCGAGCTTTAGAAGGCAAAGAAAGTGTGTTTAATAGGCAAGATTTTATCAAAAAACCACCTCTTGTATCTTCTATAAAATCGGTTAAAAAGAAAAGTAGAGGTCTTTAAATGGCTGAGTCTATAAAAAAATTTACTGTACAGTGTGATTTCAAAGGACAGAATGCACCTTTTGCAGTATATATAGGAAATCCAAAGGGTGATACTCATCCAATTCACCATCAAGATTCATGGCTTGCAAAGGAGCGTGGAGGAAACATTCCTAATAAAGTTAAAGAAAGTTTGCAAAAATTATACAAGCTGTCTCAAGAAAACGGGATCTCTTTTCCAGAATTATGCGCATATGCCATTACTATAGTTAGTAATAATGATAAAAAAAGTGACGGTAAGTAGTTAGATTCTCAATATTTCATTTATAGAAGTTTTTGATCTCGTCTTCTCGTCCACTTTTTTTACTATAACTGCGCAATAGGTTGAAATGTTGTTTTTAGGTGGAGTAGATCCTGATACAACTACAGAGTAAGGTGGTACTTCACCATAAAATACCTTGCTTGTTTCTCTGTCAATAATTTTTGTTGATGCTCCAATAAACACACCCATGCCAAGGACTGATCCTTCTCTTATTATAACACCTTCGGCTACCTCACTACGCGCTCCAATGAAGCAATTATCCTCTATAATGACTGGAGAAGCTTGAATAGGCTCGAGAACTCCGCCTATTCCCACTCCACCGGAAATATGGCAGTTTTTCCCTATTTGTGCACAACTACCAACTGTTGACCAAGTGTCTATCATTGTGCCAGAATCAATGTATGCACCAACGTTGATAAAGCTTGGCATTAGAACAACATTTTTACCTATGTAAGCAGATTGGCGGACAAAACACCCAGGAACTGCTCTAATTTTTGAATGGTAAAATTTTTCTTCATTCCATTCACTAAACTTACTACCGATTTTGTCAAACCAGCAATTGGTGTTGTCTATTATTTTGCTTTCCTCAGTGAGGAAATGTAATAATATTGACTGCTTTATCCACTTATGTACTATCCATTCTCCACTTGATAGCTTTTCTGCTACTCTAATTTTACCACTGTCAAGTAACTCAATTACCTCTTTGATTATTAATCTTGCTTCGTGTTTTAGGTTAAGTTTTTCTTTATCTTTCCAAATATTTTCTATCTCATCTTGTAATTTTTTAGTTGCAAATTTTTCATTTATTATATACATATTGATATCAAATTTATATTATTTTATACGTAAGCACTATGAAAATACAATGTCATAATTGTACTAAAACTTACTTAGTATCTCGTGGGCAAATAGGTGAATCTGGAAGAAAAGTGAAATGTACAAACTGCAATCACATGTGGCATGAGTATCTAAAAGAAATGTCAAGTGAATTGTGCCCTGCTGGTATACAAGAAAAAAAAGCTAGCTGGAGGCAAAGTTTAACTCTAGCTTTTGCAACAGTTGCAGGGTTATGCGTTATAATTGTTGGTGGTATCTTTCCAGGAGAGGTAAGTAAGATATATAAAGCAGTTAGTTCATATAAAGATTCAATAAGCCATAAATTAGGATACAAAAAAGTGCAAACGGAAAATTCAAGTGCGAGAGAACTTGTTGTAAATGAGTTTTATCAAGATTACCTTTTTCTATCTAATTTTAGATCTAATTAAATAGGCATAAGTCATCAATGTTATGCAAATAACTACACTTATTCCTTTATGATAGTGTCATTCCAATGTCAGCTACTTTCATAACACCCTATGGTTGTTATTACATCGTTTACTATAGATTTGTTTCAGAAGCTTACATCCAGAAAACTTGTATAGATTTTTTCTACTTCTGTGATATTATAAGCCTGTGATGATAAAATAAGTGGATATGGATAAGTCAGCGTATGAAATCATAGAGCATGAGTATGATGTGGTGATAGTAGGTGCAGGTGGAGCAGGGCTTAGAGCAACACTTGGAATGGCTGCAACTAATTTTTCAGTTGCCTGCATTTCTAAAATTTTCCCTACACGAAGTCATACAGTTGCAGCACAAGGCGGAATTAGTGCAGCCTTGAGCAACATTGCTGAAGATGATTGGCGCTGGCATGCGTATGACACAATAAAAGGTTCAGACTGGCTTGGCGATCAAGATGCAATAGAGTATATGTGTAAAAATGCTGCAAAAGCTGTGATTGAACTTGAAAATTTTGGTGTACCCTTTTCTCGTACGGAAGATGGAAAAATATATCAGCGTGCCTTTGGTGGAATGACAACTCACTTTGGTAAAGGAAAATCGGCTCAGCGTACTTGTGCAGCAGCAGATAAAACTGGGCATGCAATTCTTCATACTCTATATCAGCAATGTCTTAAATTTAACGCTGAATTTTTTGTCGAATATTTTGTAATCGATTTGATTATGGACAAAGGGACATGCTGTGGGGTGATAGCTTGGTCGCTGTGTGATGGTACGTTGCATAGATTTCGTGCACATTCTGTGGTAATAGCAACAGGTGGTTATGGACGTGTTTATTTCTCTGCAACAAGTGCACACACCTGCACAGGTGATGGTAATGGCATGGTGGTGAGAGCTGGGTTGCCACTTGAAGATATGGAATTTGTGCAATTTCATCCAACAGGAATATATGGCTCAGGGTGCTTGATGACGGAAGGATGCCGCGGTGAAGGTGGGTACCTCGTTAATTCTCAGGGTGAGAAGTTTATGGAACGTTATGCGCCAAAGGCAAAAGATTTGGCTTCTCGTGATGTAGTAAGTCGAGCAATGACAATTGAAATTAGAGAGGGAAGGGGAGTTGGGCCAAAGAAAGATCACATGTACTTGAATATATCGCATCTTGATCCGGAAGTGATCAAACTCAGATTGCCAGGTATTAGTGAAACAGCAAAAACCTTTGCAGGAGTTGATGTTACTAAAGATCCGATACCTGTTATTCCAACTGTTCACTACAACATGGGCGGTATTCCAACCAACTATCATGGAGAAGTGATAACACTGAAGGAAGGTAAGGAAGAAGTAGTGGATGGATTGTTTGCAATTGGAGAAGCGGCATGTGTTTCTGTACATGGTGCAAATCGACTTGGCTCTAACTCGCTTCTTGATCTTGTGGTTTTTGGTAGAGCTGCAGCGCTCAGAGCAAAAGAAAAATTGAAACCTGATGCACCACATAAAAAATTGCATTTAGACTGCACAGACTGGATAGTAGATAGATTTAATAAAATGCGATTTGCTTCTGGAGAGCTCAAAGTAGCAAAAATACGCAGTGAAATGCAGCACACTATGCAGAAATATGCATCAGTATTTCGTGTTGCTGAAGTTTTAGAAGAAGGTAAAAAAGCTATAAAAGAAGTAGCAAAAATGATGCCTAAAATTGCAGTTGAAGATCGCAGTATGATATGGAATAGTGATTTGGTTGAAGCACTGGAGCTTGCAAATATGATTCCACAAGCGGTTATTACCATGGAATGCGCAGCTAATCGTAAGGAAAGCAGAGGTGCCCATGCTCGTGAAGATTTTCCCGAGCGTGATGATAAAAATTGGATGAAACATACTATGGCATGGCTTAAAGAAGAGAAAAGCCAAGTCAGTGTAGAAATTGACTATAAAAAAGTTGCTAAAAAAACTCTGAGCGATGAGATTAATTTCATCGCCCCGGAAAAGAGAATTTATTAGTCAATCCATCTAGCATATTTGTAAATTGACGTGATATTGATATATTGCTCATTTGAGTAGCTGGACTTTCTGTATGCTCTGATTGATCTGACGATCTTTGTACTTCTTGCTCTGCTGAGTTGTTAGCTAAATTTTGTTGTTCAGTAATATTTTCAGGTTGTTTTGCAGCTAGGTGATCATCTTTACGGCTTTGCTTATCGTTGGTTAATTCCTTAACAGACTTCCTAATGTCGCTAAGTCCCAAAGTGAATATCAGACACACCACTCCTGTTATAGCTATGATGGGTAACGCTGCTCCAATTGCAATTTGTCCTTGGAAGCAAGAAAGTGTTACCATTGTAATAATAGTAGTTGCTACTGTGATTGCTAACAATACACTAGCTCTCCTGCCCGGATCAATGCATTTCCATACAGCAGATGCTCCTTTTTTTACACCAGAACCTAGCTTTTTAATGCCTGATTGACATTTTTTCGAAGCAGTTCCACAGTGGTATTTTTCCTCAAGCTTCTCTTTTAGTTCTTTAGCTTTCTCCTGTGCTTTCTGTGGAGTACTTGAACAATCTTTTAGATCTCGTAAAGTTAAATAGTACTTTTTAGTATGGAATTCTGGATCTTCTAACCATAAAGAATCAGGGTTAGCACCGTTTTGTAATAATGCTGCACAAAACTTTGTTGTATTATCATAATTAGTTGCTAAATCAAAAATTGTTTCTTGCGATAGGTATTCGATACTTTTTTTTTCTGCTTTTTTCTTTAGTGCTAATTCTAGAGGTGTATTGCCTTGCCTGTTAGTTGCTTTTATAGATTCATCTAATTTATCTTCAGATATTTTTCTTTCTTTTACTAAGGCTGATATTAATTTCAAGCATGTAACTTTTTGCTTCCCTCTCAGCAAGGCAATATGGTGTAAAGCATTATTGCCATTTGCATCTTTAAGGTTAATATCTGCTCCTTTTTTCAATAATTCCTTAAAAGATTTTTCATCTTTATCTTTAATTGCTAAATGTAGTTGATAATTATCATTACTATCTGGAGTATTTATGGTATGGGCTATAACTTCTTCAACTTTTGTTTTTATTTCTGGTTTTCGCTCAGCCAATTTCTCTAAAAATTTAAGATAGTATTCATTTTGCTTTTTAGATAATTTTTCTAAATCCTCTGTAGGTAAGCTTAGCTTGGCTCCATACTTTAACAATTTTGCAAGAAACTTAAGTGTATTATCGCTACTTCTAACTGTATTAGACTCATGTTTCCCTTTTATTATCTTGTTAATTAGTGCTACCTGAAAAGGAGTCTTTCCTTCTTGATTTTCACTATCAACAAGTTGTACTAAATTTTTCTCGTTAGCTATTTTTATCAAGTTATCTAGAAACTTAAGCTTTTGTTTCTTTTTGAGCGATGCAATAAGGTGTAAAATATTATTTCCTTTTTCATCTGTTATGCCACTGACATTTGTGCAATCTTTTAGGTATTTTCTAAATTTCCTGTTGTTTCCATTTTGGATTGCATTTAGTAATTGAACGTCATTATCAGAATCCGATATTCCGTTTATTCCATCTTCAAAATCGCTATCAGAATCTGATATTCCGTTTATTTCATCTTCAAAATCGCTACCGTAGCCACTGTCTTGTTCGCTGTACCTACTAAAACAACTTTTAGTGACTTCAGAAATTACTTGTTTTTTTGTTTCATTTGATATTCTTTTCGATCGTTCTATTACTTCACCTAGCACTGGAAGGAAACATTGGACATAATATCTGTGATATTTTTCCTGTTCTCTAAGCGATTCTTCTAATTTAGTTAATACTTCAGGACTAGCGCCTTCCTTAAATAACCTTTTACATTCCTTGAGTGTTCCATCTCGACTTCCTGGTTTTTTATGCTGATGTTTTTCTTTTTTTACCTTTCTCTCTATAATATTATACAATTGCTTGTCTTTTTTATCTTGTTTTTCATTTTTGTTTATATATTTATCTAGTTTGTTTGCATTAGTAACTGATACACTTAGATCTATACTCATATTAAAACCTCAATATTAAAAGCTATTTGGCGTTAACGAATTGTATTAAACTTTTAAATTGAGCTAGATGTTATCGAAATATAGGTGAAAAGGCAGAAAACTAGTTTCTATTAGAAAATCTATTGTCATAGTCAAATCCCTACTTTAGCACTTGTCTACTATTTTAACTATTTTATCTTAAAAAATAATAAATGTGGCTAAACTGTGAAGCATGAGTGCTCTGAAAGAGACAAACCAATGTTTTTATAGATCTTTCAAACTTGATTTTTCTTCTAATTTTTTAAGCATTCCTTTACTTAGTATTGATTTTATCTCTTCTACGCTTTTATCAAGATCATCATTAATTATTACGTAATCATATTTATTACTTTTACTTATCTCTTTTTGCGCTTCGGCTAATCTACGCTCTATTTCAATTTCATCATCACTATTACGCCTTTGTAGACGCAGTCTAAGCTCTTCCATTGAGGGAGGTAGTATAAAAACACTTACAACTTTTTCTCTTAAGATTTCAAACAAATGAAATGCTCCTTGCCAATCTATATTCAGTAAAACACTTATTCCACTGCTCAGGTTTTGTTCTATAAAATCTTTTGGTATACCGTAAAAATTCTCAAAAACTTTGGCATATTCAAGCATTTGACCAGCCTTACATAGTTCATGAAACTTTTCTTCAGTAACGAAAAAATAGTCTTTTCCATTTACTTCACCGGGACGAGGTTTGCGTGTAGTCATAGAAACAGACATAACTAAATCAGTTGATTGCTCAAGTAATTTTTCTGATATAGTAGTTTTTCCAGCTCCAGAAGGAGAGGATAGAATCAGTAGTATGCCCTCATTTTTTACGGTCATTTTTCTTTATTTAACAAGTACATTATAGAGCTTTTTTAAGACTTTGTATTTTTTGAATCAAAGTTTAAAAGACTAGAGCCCTCTAAATTAGAATTTGATAAATTGGCATCAATAAGAGAGGAATTATCAAAGACAGTATAACGTAAATCGGCTTTTTCAAGATTTGCCTTATTCAAATTAACGTTTACAAACTTTGCTCTACTTAATATTGAATTAGAAAAATTAGCATTTTCTAAATTCATATCCTTAAACTCAAAGTAAGAATAATTTACATCAAATTTTTTGCCCTGCGATATTTTCTCTTGCAGATCTTTAATTGAAGTTATGGCATTCTCTAGATTTGTAATTTTTGTCTGTCCTTGATTGTCAATCAAAATTGAATTATCAAATTTGCAATCTGTTAAATGAATATCAGCAATTGAACTTTTATATATGCTTGAAGAGAGGAAAGAGACATCACTCACTGTTGAATTACTTAAATTGCTAAGAAAAAAACTAGTCTTTCTAAAGGCATTATCATAAAACACGGAGGATTTGAAATCACTTTCAATAAAGTTTGAATTAGTGACTTTTGACTTAGACCAGCTCGAATTATCAGCTAATAATTTGAAGAATATTGAAT
The DNA here is from genome assembly GCF_964277395.1 of Wolbachia endosymbiont (group B) of Ablattaria laevigata. NCBI lineage: Bacteria > Pseudomonadati > Pseudomonadota > Alphaproteobacteria > Rickettsiales > Anaplasmataceae > Wolbachia > Wolbachia endosymbiont (group B) of Ablattaria laevigata. The sequence continues at coordinate 890,241 of NZ_OZ195519.1, read as the reverse complement.
TTTCTATCTCACTCGAATCCATATTATGGTGGGAAAGAGTACTATTATAAATTTGAGAGTCTTTAATTTTTGTCTTATACATTGAAGTTGTGGAAAGATCTGAATCTTCTATTTTTGCAGAGGTAAACAATGAATGGTCAAAGAACGAACCATTCATGTCAGAATTCACAACTTTAGTATTATGAAACTTTCCATGACAAATGTTAGCATCATAGGCGTTAACTTTATACAATTCACTAAAACTAAAATCAATATTAGATAAGTCAGCATCCTGAAGGTCTGCTTCGAAAACATATGCATGTTTTATCTTGGAACCATTTAGTATAGATTTAATGAAGTTTGAATTATCCCCTTTCACATAGGAAATTTGTGAATTGCTTAAATTGGCTTTTTCGAAATTACTGTTGACTATAATGGAAGAATTAAAATAGGCGTTTGAAAGATTGCTACCTGTAAAATCCGATTTTTTTATTTCTGCACCATATATGTTAGCATTTTTTAATGAAGAAAATTGTACCTTGAGCTTATGTGCATCCACTCCAAAGAAACTTGCGTTGTCGAAATTATTTTTCTGCATAACAGTGTCGTTTATTTCACTATCACTAAAATTGATGTAGCTGGCACTTGAGTTTGATAAATTGGAGAAATTCATTTTTACATTCAAAAACTTGGTATGCAAACCAATTATATTACGCATACTTACTTTGTTGAGATTAGAATTGATAAAATCAGCATAACTGATATTAGACTGATCAAATATGATATCTGTTAAATTTGTAGAAGCAAATTTTGAAAAACTTAAATTTGTGCCTTTTATTTTAACGCCATGTAAATTAGCATTGGAAAAATTGGCACCACGTAAATCAACATCGATAAAAGACACATCTGATAAATCGGTGTTAGAAAAATCGGCACCAATTAAACTTACTCCATCAAAAATAGATTTGCTTAAATACAATTGACTAAAATTAGCACCATTTAAATTAGGACCAAAACCTTTCTTAAAATCTTGTGGTATGCTGGCTTTATTACACTGTACTAAAAATTTAGCAAAATCTTTTGTATTGTAAGATACGTATTTTACATCATGCAGAGCGCTTAAAAAATCATTGATTGCATCATCTCCATAGCATAAATGACCAACTAAAATTAATATCAAAAGTCTAATTATCTTTTGCATCACACGTGTTTTCTTTTGTTTTTATAGCAAAGTTATACATCTCTGAGTTTTCTTGATTGTTTATTTCTTTATCCTCTAAAAGGTATGGCATCATTTCGGCAATTGCGTTTATTATGTTGATCTGATTCCTTTCGATTGCTATTTCAATAGGGGACTTAAAATTATTATCAACTACTCTAGGATCAGCACCTTGTAATAAGAGAAAGCGAACTGTGTCTATTTCACCTTGTTTCACTGCATAAATTAGAGGAGTATCACCCAATTTATTTCTAAATCTTAGTATTTCTTGAATTGTTAATCCAATTTTTTCTAGCTTATTTATTACTCCTCTTAGACAAATTAAGTTGCCCTTCTTGATGCAGTAAAAAAATTGCTTACTGTAATCATCAGTAAATATAGTTTTAGGAAGGTGCTCATTTAGGCTATCATATTGTCTTTTATATATAGACTTGCTTTTATGTTTTTTTATTTCTTTGTTTAGCTTTGTCCATTTTTCGCTTTCTTCATTTTCTTTTTTCACAGGTGTTATATTTTCAGGCTGTTCTTCTTTCTTTTTCTCTGTTAATTGGCTTGTTGAAAGTTCGGTGTCTTTTTTGCTAATCTCCTCTTCAGGCTGTAGGTTTGTTTGATTATTGTGACTGATTTTCTTCTCTTCAGGTTCTTCTTTTTTTTCTTCTGATAAAGGACTTGTTAGAGCTTTGGTATCTTTTATATTAGTCTCCTCTTCAGACTGTAGGTTTGTTTGATTACTTGAAGGTACTTCTTCATTGATTACATTTGTTGGGTCTGTGCTTTCTTTGAGTTCGCTCAGAAGCGGAGAAGTTTTTTCAGCATCAGTGTTGCTTTTCGATACGTCTTCTTGATTTATACTGCTTTCATTTTTATTTTCTTCAGGCTGTTCTGCAGCAAGCAGGTTAGATATAACAATTAATAGTATGAAGAATGCTTTATATTTCATAAACATTGCAAATATAGGCTTAATTAAAATGATACTATAATCAAATGATTAATCTACAGTAAAAAGTGCTTTAGTTATTGTACAAGTATGATTATGTAAAAATTTATTTTTCTCTTTTATCTAGGTTTTATCTGAAATTGTCATTCGAGTAGCTGACATACAACTGTACGGACATTAAAGAAATCAGTATACAGCTGTATGAACATTGTGGTAATTTGCGTACTAAACAATGTCATCTAAGTAGCTGACACTGGGATCCATTTTCCATCATCATTAGAAACGTTATATTTTAGCATAACTTTTAACTCACAAATTTAACTGGATGCCAGTACTGGCTACTTTTATGACATCTATCATTTTATGTTTATAGTATTTTTTGCAAATAAACGTTCGTAGTTGTAAATTAAATGCAAAAAAATACTTGACACATTTGGTAAGTTGATTATTATCAGTAAAAATGAGGGTATTTTAGAGCTCGAAATCCACCTTATTCAAGTCTGCAGACTTTTCAATTAATTTCTCAATAAAAAATATAGCACAGTCTACTTCAGTGCGTACACGTACGCTTAATTTCTGTCATAAGGTGTGTTATATTTTTCTAAATCTTTTCTTTATAGGAGGGTCATTATGTCTAAAATTCCTTAAACATTAATTTTTAACTTAAACATTTATTAAATAGTGCAGTACTGCCTTACGCGTTGCTAATCCAAACTTTACTTGCTGTAAAATAACACAATCTGCTATATCATTGCTAATTTCGATACCTCTATTTATTGGTCCTGGGTGCATAACAATTGCATCTGGTTTTGCGTGCGATAGTTTTTGTGCATCAAGTCCATACAAGTGAAAATATTCTTTTTCTGAATAATTATTATTCATGCGCTCTTTTTGCAATCTTAAAAGCATAATTACGTCAGCATCCTTTATACCTTCGATTAATGAATAGTGAAGTGAATCTACTTCAGGAAGATGCTTGCAAATCAAAGCTGGTGGTGCAACTAAGCTTATTTTTGCTCCAAACATTTTTAGCAATCTTATATTTGATCTTGCAACTCTACTGTGCAAAATATCTCCACATATCACAATTTTGAGGTTTTTTATTTGCTTTTTATGACTGATAATTACGAGATAATCTGCAAGAGCTTGAGTTGGGTGTTCACTGCTTCCATCGCCTGCGTTGATTAGCGAGCAGTTGACATGCTTTGCCAATGTATTAATAATACCACTACTTTTATGCCTGATTATCATATAGTCAGGATTCATTGCATTTAATGTTTTTATCATATCTTTTAGATCTTCTCCCTTATTAATAGAAGAAGATTTTATTGGCAAAGTTACAACATTTGCTCCAAGGCTTTTTGCTGCTATTTCAAAAGATGCGAGCGTACGTGTTGAATCTTCAAAGAATAGGTTTATGACTATTTTATTTTTCAGAACATGACTATTTTCAACTTTTTCTTCAAGGTATTGGTTGGCTAATTTAGTTATATTTTCTACATCACCGATTGTGAGGTCTGAGATATTTAATAAATTCCTTCTCTTGTCCATAGCTCCTTTTTTGAGCTTATTCTACTTTCTTAATTTCAATTACACAACTGTAAAGTAAAGTAGAAGGAAGCTATAAAATTTTATTTCCACTTACATTCATCTGCTATCATAACAGCCTCAAAGAGATGCTTCTCAAGCTCACTTATAGGCAGAGTACTTTGTAGGTAATTTCCCCAAGATTTTAACACATCAGAAGTTTCAATACCTTCAACAATAGGATATTCTTGATTTTTTTTAGCATATAGCTCTTGAGCCTGTTTGCTTACAAAAAACTCCAATAAAGCTATGGCATTTTCTCTGTGTTTTGCGTTTTTTGTTACTGCTGCACCACTAATATTCACCATTACACCATCACTCGGGAAGAAAGCTCCTAACTTTTCTGTGATATTCTTTTTATTTTCTGATGAAAGGATTCTTGCAAAGTAGTAGCTATTTACTATTGCAACATTGCCTTCACCAGCGGCTACAGCATAAATTTGATCTGTGTCACCACCGCTTGGTTTTCTTGCCATGTTGCTTACAATTCCACTCACCCATTCTTTTGTTTTTTCAAAACCATTTTTTGCAATCATAAAAGCGATCAATGATCGGTTATATGGACTTGTGGAAGAGCGTACTAATATTTTCCCTTTCCATTTTTCATTCGCTAAATCTTCATAGGTACTTAATTCCTTAGGATCTACTGATTCTTTATTGTAAACCAATATTCTAGCTCTTTTTGTGAGACCAAACCAATAATCTTCATTATCTCTAAATTTTGCAGGTATGGCATTTTTTAGAGTCTCTGAATCCACTTGAGATAAGAGCCCTCTTTTTTTGGCTAAAATCAAATTCACTGCATCTGCAGTTAAAAACAAATCAGCTTCACCGCCATTTTCCATACGTGAAAGCAATTGGGAATAATCGTCAATGATATAACGTACCTTGATGCCAGTGGTTTTTGTAAAATCATCAAACAAACTATGTACTAATTCTTCTTTACGAGATGAATAAACGTTTACTACTTGTGAATCATCAATTCCGCTATTTTTATATAAAAAATTAACGACTATCAATAAAGCCGCTACTAAAGATATAAATATTAAACCTTTTTTCATAAACAAACCCCTTCCTTTTCATCATCTCAAGCTATCAAAATAGCAAGGTCTTAGCAAGTGTAAAAATTCCAATCAATGGACATTGTAGGAGATTTATTTCATTCACCTATACTATAGATAGCATCCTTATAATTGTGAGATTGAACTATAACCTGCTCAAGCGTTAAACTGATGCATTTAGCGTCTTTGTTATGATTTTCTCCAAGAACATTTGTTCTTTCTCGTTTTATTTCCTCAATGAATTTCCCATTAACATTTTTAGGATCAATCGTTTCTTCAGAATATACAAGATTAGTGCAATTTGTTTTTCTATAGTAATGCACGCCAACACACACAGCTAATAATGCAACTATACCTAAGCCTGTAAGTGGTAATAATCTTATATTATTGGTCAAAGGGTTTTGGTAAAATTTTTGTATATTATTAACACCACCTTCTGCATAAAGCAATAAAGGGAGCGCTATATTTGCAGCAACTACACCAGTTAATAATGCAGTAAATAGTGGCCTATTATTAATTACGGACTCTATTTTATTAGTTTTACTGATTACTTTTTCATCAATATTGACGAAGCCTTTTTTAGATTCCCAAGCATTAAATACAAAATTTGAATGAGTGCCATTGCTATATTCCAGTCTTACAGACTTTATAACTTTACCTTCTGGCTGGTCCATCAAAACATTATCTAAAACTTCATCTGCATTTTTTACTTGAGTTTGATATTCTTTGGTATTTACAAACTGTTTTATTCCAAGCAGCATTGGGCTAATTGCAAACAATGAAGCAACTGCAATAATCGGTACGATGGTATATAGCGGACTGTTTGTAAAGAACGCAATAAATTTTGCTTTATCTTGTAAATATACTAAAGCTGTAGATGTGCCAAGCACGATAGCGGCCGCACCAAAAATTACAACGCCTTTCTGCTGCATGGCATACTGCGCTTTGGGCCAGAATCTGTTTTTTTGCAGTTTAAACACCCTATCTGTAGGCGAAGACTCTTGAGAGCTACTTCTGCTCGTGTATGATGGCGGAGAAGTTGAAGGTGTATCGCTATGCTGACTGAGATTTTCAAAAGGGTTTTTTTCACTTTCATTCCTATTACAAGTTTCATCAAATACTGTCTCTTTAGAAGCCGATCTTTCTAATCTTTGATTATCTACTCCATTATCTAAACTCTTTTTCGAAGTTTTTTTATTTTTATCTATGGATGCATAAATAGCACTTCCTGGTTCACCGTGAACTGACTCACTTGAAGTAGGTAAATCCAATTCAGTATAATGAGTTGGCTCATCTTTTCCTTGAGAAGAAGAAGGTAGTGGTATTTGAGTATCAAGATCAAATGAATTTCCATCTCGTAAAGCTTGATTCCTTTGCGGAAGGGGAGGGGGTGTTTCATCAAGTTGTGAAACTTGATTAGTTGGTAGAATAGATGATGGCTTATTCGAGGTAGCTTCTCCTGCTTCTTCAAGTGGATTTGTGTTTTTGCCATCTTGTTTTGGAGCACTTGTTCTGGGAGTTGGTGTTGGTGAAGTTGCTGCACTATTTTCACTCACCGTTGTATGAGAAACCAGTGTGACTTTATCTTTATTTCCTGATCCAGGCATATTCGCTCCAAAATTAATTACAATGTTATGTTGATTACGCTATAGTTATTAAGATATAGTGAATACTAATTTAAGAATAAATATTAGTATAAGAACTGCTGATCAAAGATCCTTTCATTCAAAGGGCAATCTTTGTCAAAAAGTAGAGTGACTGTATTTTCGTGATCTTTCTGTATTTTTACCTGCGATATGTCGTGAAATTCCTTGTAATCTGATACTACAAGTGCTGGACGATTTTCCACGTCGTTGATATCAATTTGCACTATTGTATCATTTGAGATTAGCGCTCCATTCCAATGCCTTGGGTAGTAACTATTTATGGAAGTAAGTGCAAATAAATTTGAATTAAGTGGTAAGATTGGCCCACCGGCAGAGAAGTTATATGCAGTGCTACCTGTTGGGGTAGACAATATAATTCCATCTCCTCTGAATTTTTCTACTTTTAGCTTATCATTAATGGTAATATTCATCTCTACTATTTGATTTGCATTTCTAAAGACATACACTTCATTTACTGCGATGTAACGGTGTTTTTTGCCACTTATGTCTGTGGCTTCCATTTTTAGTAAAGTTAGCTGAGTAGGAACTGCATGTTCTATATGATCAATTAGATCTTCAAAGCATTTATTCATCAAAAATCCGACGTTACCGGTATTTATTCCATACACATGTATATCTTTATTTCCTATGACGTAGTTGTGTAGGGTGCGTAGCATAAAACCATCGCCACCAACAACTATCAGCAGATCAACTTCATGCTTACCTGCTTCTGCTATATTGATAAAATTGAGTTTCTGTAGTAGTTTAGATACTTCCTGAGACTTGGGTAGCGAAGAAGCAATATAGCCTACATTTTTATATTTATACATGTTAAATAAAGAGGGGAGGAACTAAAAAAAACTCCCGTATTTATCATTAAACTTAGCTATTTTACTATCCTTCTCCCCTGAACCGCTTGTCAAACTTCCAGTCCATGCAGGATGAGTAAGAGGATCTCTATCAAGCTTTATTCTTTGACCTTCTTTTCCATAAGTGGAATAAGTTTCAAACTCTTGACCATCTGTCATAACTATAGTAACTTTGTGATAATCGATTTCTGCCATTGTTCTTACAAATTTCTTACCAGCTAAAATTTTAGTGAATCTGGTTCATTTGGTCAATCATTATTGTGAAATATTGACAAAAAATAAATAAAGTAGTATTCTCAATGAAGAATGAAAAATTTTTTATGATTTTTGCTTTTCCTGGTCAGGGCTCCCAATTTGTAGGAATGGGAAAGAGCTTATATGATGAATTTTCAGTTGCAAGGAACGTATTTGATGAAGTAGATGACATATTGGGTAGAAAGCTGTCTCATTTGATTTTCAATGGCCCTATTGAGAAATTAACCATCACGGAAAACGCTCAGCCAGCTATAATGGCGGTGTCAATTGCAACGCTACGTGTTATGGAGCATGTGCTTGGTAAATCTCTTCACAATGTTCAGTATGTTTGTGGGCATTCAGTTGGCGAGTATACAGCGCTGTGTGCTGCAGGGGCATTGACGCTTGAGTCTGCAGTCAAATTGCTAAAAGTTCGTAGCGAAGCAATGCATGAAGCTTCACTAAAATGCAAAGGTGGAATGTTTGCTCTACTTGGAGCAGAAATAAGTGAAGTAGAAGGTATATTAAAATCAGCTCAAATTGATTGTGAAATTGCAAACGATAATTGTGGTGGGCAGGTAGTGGTGAGTGGTACTGCAGAGGCTCTTGAGGTCTTACCTGATTTATTCAAAAACTCAAGTGTCAAGAAAATGATAAAATTACAAGTTAGTGGGCCTTTTCATTCATCTTTTATGAAACCTGCTGATGAAAAACTTCTGGAATTTTTAAAAAGCATCAACATAACTCGCCCTTCGATTCCTTTTGTATCAAACGTTACAGCTAAGGAAGAAAGTGATCCAGAGATCATAAGAGCTTTGCTCGCTAAGCAAGTTGTAAGTAGAGTAAGATGGAGAGAGATGGTTTTATATATGATAAGCCATGGCACTAATAAGTTTGTTGAAGTTGGCCCTAACAAAGTTTTATCTAATCTAGTTAAAAGAATTGACCAATCTATCAGTGTGAAAAATATAGATAGTATTGGTGATATTAATAGCTTCTTTGATGAATCATTAGTACTAACAGCGAAAAATTTAAAAGTTGGGTTAAGTTAAAGCATATCTATGTAATATCATTCAAGTAGCTAACACTAGTTCCTTTATGATGGTGTCATCCCAGTGCTTGACACTGGGATCCAGATTGGGCATTAAGTTGGTAAACACTTTACAACGTTTTTTGTATAAAAGGACTGGATGCCAGTGTCAAGCACTGGGATGACACCGAATAGGCTACTTGAATAATACCGAAAGAGCTACTGGAACGACAAGGTGCTACTGAATGACACCTCTGGGCACTGCCGTCATAAATCTGCTACTTTCTCGTGACGCTGGAATCCAGGAGTCAAGAAGAATGGGATCCCAGCACTGGGATGACACTGAAGGGGCTACTGAAATAACACCGGGACTACTTTGAGTGACACCCTTACGATGTTTCAAACTACAACAGCTGTGCATAGAGAGTAATGCGAAAAATTATACAATCAACGAACTACCTGTCATTTCATTTGGCTTTTTGAGCCCAAGTAGCTGTAAAATAGTAGGAGCAATATCAGATAATTTTCCATCTCTCAGTTTTAAATTTTCACAAGATATAATAAATGGAACTTTATTTAGAGTGTGCGCTGTGTGAGGTGTGTTATTTTCTTCATCGAACATACATTCCACATTACCATGGTCTGCTGTAACAATGAGTGCAGTATTACCCACTTCTTTGACAACGCTGAGTACTTTTGCAAGGCAATCATCTACAGCGAGCACAGCTTGCTCGGCTGCTTTTATATTACCTGTGTGTCCCACCATATCAGGGTTAGCGTAGTTTACAACTATCAGCGCAAATTCTTGAGAATGAATTTTTTTTACAAGTTCTTCTGTGAGCTCAAAGGCTGACATTTTAGGCTGCAAATCATAAGTTTTAACTTTTGGTGAAGGAATGAGTATTCTTTCTTCACCAGAAAAAGGTTCTTCTCTTCCGCAATTGAAGAAGAAAGTCACATGAGCATATTTCTCAGTTTCAGCAATGCGCAGTTGCCGTAATTTATTGTCTTCTATTATCTGTCCCAAAGTGTTGGCAAAAGATTCAGGAGGAAAGAGATAAGAGATTTTTAAGTCCGCTTTATATTGCATCATACTTAAAATTGAAGAGAATTTTGCCACTTCAGTATAGCCTGCTTTACCAAGACAAATACTTGCCAATTGTATCATTCGATCAGCACGAAAGTTAGCCAATAGCAATCCATCTTCTGGTTTTATACCTTGATAATCGGCTATTACTGCGGGCCTGATAAATTCATCGGTTATATTATTTTGATAATTTTCATCAATAAGCGATACTGCATCATCATAACGAGGCGCCTTTGCAAATGCGATGGCTTCATAAGCTTCAATTGTTCTTTCCCACCTATTATCACGGTCCATAGCATAATAACGCCCAGAGACAGTGGCGATTCTTATATCATTTTCCTTTATGCTTTCTGTAAATTCTTGAATGCATCTTTTCCCTGAATTTAGCAGTGTGTCTCTGCCATCTAAAAATGCGTGTATTACAACTTTAATTCCGCGCTGTGATATCTTGTTTGCTAAAGCTGAAATGTGCTTTTGATGCGAATGAACACCGCCATCTGATATCAATCCCATTATATGGCATATGCCATTCTTACTTTTTAGATCATTAATAAAATTCTGTAGATTTGCATTATTTTCTATCGTTTCGATTGCTTGATTAATACGCTGAAGGCTTTGCATTACCACTCTACCGCTACCAATATTCATGTGACCAACTTCTGAATTGCCTATTTGGCCTTCTGGTAATCCAACATCAGTTCCACAGGCAGATAAACTGCACTTTGGATAATTAGAGCTAATATGTTGCCAACAAGGTGGATTTGAATTGCTAATAGCGTTGTATTTACTATTTTCTATTCCATTACCCCAGCCATCTAATATACATAAAACGACTGATTTAAAGTTCATATAAAAGTTATCATCGAGAACCTCCGATGATACCAAAAACAAACTCTTCTCACAACTTTTGTGTTAAAATAAGAGATATAAAAAGCTGCTTGGAGGCAATGGTATATGAAGTTTTTCATAAAATATTTTATTAAAGTGATTGACAGTTGCTGAAGTGTTTACTAAAACACTTGCATAGCTTTAATAGTGAGGTCAAATGAGTTATAGTCAATATGTAAAGGGTAATACTTTAGCAACATCAGCTGCTATAATTAATGTTGATAGATTAGTAAACTTTTTAAAAAGCAATACAAACATTACAAGACTTATTTTACGATGTTCAAAAATTAATTATGAGGTTATAAAAGAATTAGCTCAGCTTTCTCATCTTACTTCACTTGATCTAAGTTGCAGTTATGTTGTTACAGAATATGTAAAGATTTTAGCAAGCGGGAATCTTATAAATCTTACTTCGCTTGATTTAGGAGGAAACGGAATTGGTGATGAAGATGTAGAGGCTTTAACCAGTGGAAATCTTACAAGTCTTACTGAGCTTAAATTATATGATAATAAAATTGGCGATAGGGGGGCAAAAGCTTTAGCAAGTGGAAACCTTCAAAAGCTTACTTTACTGAGTTTAGGATGGAATGAAATCAGTAATGAAGGTGCAGAGGCTTTAGCAGCAAGTGAAAACCTTAAAAATCTTATTACACTTAAAGTATATGATAACAGCATTAATTACAGAGATGTACAGACTTTGGCGAGTGGAAATTTGGTGCGTCTTACTTCGCTCATTTACAATTATTGCAGTATTGATGAAACATTGCCAAAAAATGTCCTTCCTCAATTAAAAAGGAAATGTAATAAAAGAAAAATAGGAGAGGAGCCAGATAGCAAGCTAAGTGAAGCGCAGACATCTTTGCATTTTGACAGTAAAGGCTTTAAACCTATATAACTTCACACGTTTTGTCTGTTTAATAGACAAAAAAAAAGTAGTGAATTTTGGGCTAAAAGTGAAATGTACAGATTGTATAAAATAGTGCTCCCCGGGCCGGATTCGAACCAGCGACCAATTGGTTAACAGCCAACTGCTCTACCACTGAGCTACCGAGGAATAAACTGCTTTCAACTTATCACATTGAACGCCGATTGTAAACGATTTTTATGTAGACTTTAGACCTAGATATCATTCCAGTGCATGGAGCTGTAATCCAGTTTTTCTTACCAACAAAAACTTAGAATAACTTTTGTTCTTAAAAAATTTCTAGATTTCAGACTCATGTTTCAATGTTAAACAAGGTACAATAGAATTGAGTAGGGTAATTTCTAGGGAATTATTATATTCTAGAAAAAGTAAAATGTCATCCAGATAGACTAATGTACAAGGTAAGCTGAATGTCTATAAGGAAAAACAGCAAGGCATTTTAGGATTTGCTATAAATCGCATCAGGAGCTCAAGAGTACAGCTTACAATTACAGATAGGTATAGTTGAGTTTAAAGTAACTACATAAATTTACTACAATTTTCATACCTATAAGCTGCTATGCAACAAAGCCCTGTGTGGGTATAATTTTGACAAGATACAAAGCTTAATGGAGAAAGTTACGAACATCAGTGAAAAACATGGCAATTTTATTCTCATTTGCAGCTGCTATCACGTTTTGATCTTTCAATGAGCCACCTGGCTGAATTATAGCTGTAATTCCATGCTTTGCACTCTCTACTATACTATCTGGAAATGGAAAAAATGCATCTGAAGCAAGCGCTGCGCCTTTACATTTTTCACCTGCTTTTTTTACTGCAATATTCACACTATCTATTCTGCTTGTTTGTCCTGCACCGATGCCAATAGCACAACCGTCTTTTGCTATCACTATTGCATTGGATTTTACATGTTTACATATTTTCCAAGCAAAAATAAGATCTTCCTTCTCTTTTTTTGTTGTAGTGCATTCTGTCACTCGGTTTATTTCTTCTACTTTTACTGTATGGTTATTATTTTCTTGCACTAAGAACCCGCCAACAACATTTTTGATTTGATATTTTGCATTTTGCTGAAGAGATTGATGAATAATCACTCTTAAATTTTTCTTTTTTTGTAAAATTTTTAGTGCCTCTTTGTTTACCGATGGTGCTATCACCACTTCCAAAAATATCTCGTTTAATTTCTCTGATAGCTTGAAATCTATCTCCCGATTGAAAGCAACTATTCCACCAAAACTGCTTATTTCATCACATGATAGAGCTTTTTCATATGCTTTTAAAGCACTATCACTAACAGCAGCGCCACATGGATTATTGTGCTTTATTATCACTGCTGCAGGTTCTTGAAACTCAGAAATTATGTTAAGTGCAGACTCTATGTCGACTATATTATTATAGCTCAACTCTTTTCCATGTATTTTCTCCAGTGGATATTTGCTAAATTGATTGCTATAAAATGCAGCTTTTTGATGAGGATTTTCACCATATCTGAGTCCTTGTGCTTTACATCCATATAAAGTAAAAAACTCTGGTAACTCATTGCTTTTACCCTGTGATAAAAACCAATTGTAAATATTAGAATCATACTGTGCAGTCAGAGCAAATGCTTTAGTTGCTAGATGTTTTCTATATTCTAATGTTGTCTGATTGTTATTTTTGATCATCTCAGCTTTCAGTGTTTCGTAATCTTGAATGCTAGAAATCACTGAAGTGAAATGAAAGTTTTTTGCTGTAGCTCTAATTAATGCTACTCCACCTATATCTATTTGTTCTATGATTTGCTTCTCACTTGAGTTGCTATTAACCGTTTTCCAAAATGGATATAAGTTAGTTATAAGCAGATCTATCGGCTTAATTTCTAGATTCTGCATTTCCTTTTCGTGCCTTTTTCGATCACAGAGTATTCCTCCATGAATTTTAGGATGTAAAGTTTTCACTCTGCCATCTAGTATTTCTGGAAATTGTGTATAATCTGAAACTTCTTGCGTTTTTATTCCCGCACCTGATAGCACTTTATAAGTATTCCCTGTTGAGAGAATTTCTATTTGTTGCTGCATCAAAAACGATGCAAGTTCAATTATATTTGTCTTATCGTATACTGATATTAAAGCTCTTTTAATTTTCATATGGAAGGTTTCTTAAGATTATATCTAAGAAAAGAAAATTTGTCTATATATAGCTACTACGTCATACCACTGCGGTATCTCGTTGTAGATTCCGCTAACAAGCACATAGCTGTACGAACATTGTGATACAAGAGAGCAAGAAAGATGTCATCCCAGTCCCCAGACACTGGGATCCAGAAAACTTCACTTTAAATGAGCACACCAGGTAATAGAAACTGGATTCCAGTGTCAAGCACTGACCATCTATTACTCAAATTACCTGCAAATTGCAATGTTCGTACACCAAAACGCGTTATCTTGTTGTAGATTCCGCTAACAAGCAGCGGAATACCAAATTGTAGAAGTTGCTTTAGCTCTCCTCACCCTCCCTTCAAAGTAGTCTATTCTATAAATTTTTTTGTTAAACTTGATTTTAAGCCACGAACAAAGTCTTTAATATCGCAAGGATTTCTTCCTTCCATTTGTACAACTTTAGGAATTAAAGTACCACCTTTTAAACTTATATGCATATTATCATTAATGATCTCACCTTGTCCTGAAGTGAAGGCTTCAAATTCAGCATCAAGTATCTTGATACGTTTGTTCTCTACCTTAATGAATGCTTTTGGATAAAATGCTTTAACCTTTCTATAAGCAATTTCACAGGCGTCACTTGCGTAAATTTTATAGTCTTTTACTTTGTCAGCATAACACGCATCGTTATCGCTCTGTTTTAAGGGAACTTGCTTTTCAATTTCGTTTAGTACTTTCAGCAGTAAATCACTACCTAATTCAGACAATTTATCATACAACGTCTTATAATTATCGCTTTTTTCAATAAGAAATTTTTTCTGTTTTAAAATAGGGCCAGAATCTAATCCTTCATCTAGCTGCATAATGCTAACTCCGGTTTCTTGATCTCCGGCTAAAATTGTGTGCTGTATCGGAGCTGCACCGCGCCACCTAGGCAGTAATGATGGATGAATATTAATACAACCATATTTGGGAATATTTAAAATTTCTTTTGGAAGTATCAATCCATACGCAGCAACAACTGCAACGTCTGGCTTAAAATTTCCAAACTTTTCTTGCTCTATCGAAGATTTTAAAGAGGCAGGAGTGCATACCTCTATGTCACTTTTTTCAGCAACGATGTGTACTGGGGATTTTGTTAACCTCTGCCCACGTCCAGAAGGTTTTGGAGCTTTGGTATATACTGCTACTATTTCACTCTGTAATTTCAATAGTAAGTTTAACGCACCAACAGCAAACTCCGGTGACCCCATGAAAATAATTCTCATGGTGTTTTTGCTTTAAGCTAACTTACTATTTACAATTTCTATTAATTTAGCAAAATCATCCTTATGATTAACAGCCATCTCAGCAAGAATTTTCCTATTTAAATCAATTTCAGCAAGTTTAAGACCATGCATAAATCTACCGTAAGTAAGTCCATGTTCTCTTACTGCTGCATTAATACGTATTATCCACAAACCACGAAAATCACGTTTACAGGTTCTTCTGTCTCTGTAAGCATATTGGAGTGCTTTTTCAACTCTTTGTAATGCAATTCTATAACAATTTTTTGCCCGTCCTCTATAACCCTTTGCTAGTTTCAATATTTTTTTATGACGAGCATGAGTAGTGACTCCACGTTTTACTCGAGCCATTTTTATTTTACCTCCATTTTGTTAAATACCATAAGGCATATAAAGCTTAACTATACGCGAGTCAGATTTACTAAGAATCGTCGTACCACGCTGATTACGAATATTAGATTTACTTCTCTTTACCATACCATGTCTTTTACCTGACTGAGTAGAGATGACTTTACCCTTAGCTGTAAGGTGAAAGCGCTTTTTGACAGAAGATTTGGTTTTTAATTTTATTTTCGTCATATTCTAAACAAATTTACAAACACCACTATTTAGTTCTTTATTAGTAATTAAGTATGAGTATAGATAACTTTATTAAAAAATCAAATTAAAATTGTATTTTAAAGCAGCTTGAATGTAATCACACCCAGTATATGTGTTATACCTTCTTTATCTCCAATTGGCAACAATACTTGCCTCATTTTAACACTTTCACTTTCTTCCTCTTCGTTAATTGAGCATTTACTCTCTATTACAGTCTCAAGTTTATCAATAACTGCATCTATTTTATATAGCCGCAAAAATGGTGCATCAATTGCATACTTATCATCGATGTACATCTTTTTTTCAAAACCATAGAATTCAATAGCTTTTTCTCCTGCATTTTCACAAATATAACCTCGATCTTTAACTTCAATGATAAAACAATGCTGCCATGACTCCATGATTTCTGCAGTGTCTATTTCATGTCTTTCTGGCCATTCTCTATCTGATCCTTTTATATCACTCCAATGTTGAGTAACTATATTCACTATTCTTCTTTCTTTGCTTTGCCTGCATAATTTTCCATTCGAAATTCCACATATAAAACACAGATATGAGGTAAATTTATCGTGAATGTATTGATTTTTTCTTACTAAAGGATGTAGATTATTGAAAATTCTCATCCTGTTTACACAACAGGTAATGATAAATTAAGTATAATAATTAGAGCATAAAAATTATTAAATGAGGAAACTGTAAAAAAATAATAAAAAAATTCTATTTTTGCAATATTTTGGCTAACGAATAGAATTAGTTCCACTTTCTAAAGTTATTGCACTTAATAAATAACTAGATGGAGTTTCTTCCTTAGCACTACTATGGCTTTTATTTTTTCTATTATAAAACCAACATTTAAATGGTACAGCTGCTGCGATAGCTGCTACCAAAGCTACTGTTACTGCTAACATACCTACTGTGAACACTATATTATTTTTCTCGTTTGAAGGTGTTTCCAATAATTTAAACTCTCTCAAGTTTGTATCATGAATCATAGGATTACCCAAAATATTCGTCGTATTTTGAACACTTTCTATATTTCGCATTGTAATTCCATTGCTAGCGTTTGATTTTTTCATTTCTTCCATTACTTGTTTTAAGTTTGGTAGTTCTGCTGTTGTATTTTCAATATCACCAGCTTCCAGCTTTTGCAAGTTCTCATTACTCAAAAACTCTTTGAGATACTTTTCATAAAACTCTTTGGCATTATATCTTTTACAACTTCGTATTTGTCCACTCTTGAGATCAGAAACAATATCATCAATCATCACTTTTGGATTTTCTGCATGCACTATTTCTCCTTCAGCAACAAGAATACGATAAGATGTATCGTCAAGCATACATACATACTTAAGTTTTAAATCACCTCCTCCCAATAGAAAATATATTGTTCTGTTTTGTTCTACATCTCGCAATTCTGATTCAATACTAATCCATCTATTCCTTTTTTCCTTATTGATTGATCTTTTTTTTCCTACAGTATTTTTAAATCTTCTTGACATATATGACCCCCAAGCTGACCAATATTTCCTTATGTATAAAAGATAAATTATTTAAGTCCACATCTTTTCACTAAGATTTTTATATTTTTATTATACTAAATAATACATATATTAATATCTGAATTTCTCATTGCAATTTATTATACCTTAGTAAAAACAATATAAAATTAGAGAAAGAGTTATAAAATTTTTTGTAAGACAGGAAAATTTCTTCTCCTTTGGTTCCAGAGCATATAAGTGCTGTAAGAGCTAAGTTGATGGCACTGTTGTGCCATCAAACTCTGGAATCTTACTCGACACTAATCTGAGAAGATAGATGTGCTACCGATGTAGCATTGCTGAGCAAAGATTCTATTTCTGATGTAGATCCGGAATGCTCAAGTTGAGCTTGTTCAGGAAGGTTTTTCATCGCTTTTTCAACATCGTAGCTACCTTCCCTATTTTTTCTATGCCATACAAAGTATCCTAATCCTGCAAAAGCTACTGCTAGCACTCCACCCAATATACCACCAGCAATCCCTGCTATTCCTATATACTGTCCTCCATTTATTTCGGGTAATTTAGGCCCTTCCACATCTGTGCTATTAAATATAGAATGATCTAACACTTCTTGTGAATTACTATCAAAACGGGAAACACTACTTATATCTTCAGGAGTAATTCCATAACTAGCATTTGATTCTTCTATTTCATTTATTACGTCATTAATCTCTTTAGTAGTTACTTTGCTTGATGCAAAATCGAATTCTTGTTTTGTTAAAGAAGCTGATTCGATAGTTACATCTTCCTGCATCTGATAATCAATTTCTTCAGTAGTAGATTCTCTCAATTGGCTATTTTCATCAGTTCTTTCTTTTAGCTTTTTTGAACTATCCTTACCCAATTCATCTACAAGGTTTTTTAGATATATTTTCTTAAATTCTCTATAATTATATTCTTTACCTTTTTCTATTTCTCCACTCTTAAGACCTAAAATAATTCCATCTATTGTCGATTCACGAATTGCTTGAGGAATGTCTATTGAATTTACTATTCCTGTAACCAAGCCTATCTCAGCTGCTCTAGAAGATATAGAGAGGTCTTTTACTGTTAAATTCTCTCCTTTAATTAAAAATTCTACTCTTCTGTTTTGTTTTATACTTTCCAAGTCAGATACAATTCTAATTGTTGGACCATCCATCTCCTGCTTATTTGTTGTTTCTCTCTTTCGCATGCTATTCTTAGTGTTTTGGCATTTTTTTGGCATTTCACACTCCTTAAATGAATTAATAAAAGTATTATTTGAATTAACAAATACTTCTCTATGTTAGTGGATAAAATATTTAAACCTATATCTTTTTATTAAAATTTTTATGTAAAAGTTACTTTTATTATACTAAGTAATGTATATATTAATATTTAGATTGATAAATTGATTTTACTTCTGTTACAACTTATTATGCATAGATAACCTCAGTAAAAACGATGAAGCTAAACGAAATTAGAGAAAGATTTATAAAATTTTTTGTAAATAATAATCACGAGCAAGTTCCTTCTTCTCCTTTGATTCCAGAGCATGATCCAACACTCATGTTTACAAATGCTGGTATGGTACAGTTCAAAAACATCTTTACCGGCACGCAAAAAACTGAAATGAAACGTGCCGTCTCAAGTCAAAAGTGTCTCAGAGCAGGTGGTAAACACAATGATCTTGAAAATGTTGGCTATACATCTCGGCATCACACATTTTTTGAAATGCTCGGAAATTTTAGCTTTGGTGATTACTTTAAAGAAACTGCGATAGAATTTGCGTGGAAATTTATTACTGAAGAATTGTCTCTTGATAAAAACAGACTATCCATAACTGTTTACCACACTGATGATGAAGCATATGAAATTTGGCGTAAGATAAGTGGCTTTTCAGATGATAAAATCATAAGAATTACAACAGATGATAACTTTTGGAGCATGGGCAATACTGGTCCATGTGGCCCATGTTCTGAAATCTTTTACGATCATGGAAATTCCGCTTTACATGAAGACGACAGAATTGTTGAAATTTGGAACCTGGTGTTCATGGAATTTAATAAAGATGAAGAAGGTAATTTACAAAAATTACCAAAAAAATGCATCGATACCGGAATGGGCCTTGAAAGAATAGCAGCTGTTATGCAGAACGTTCATGATAACTATGATATTGACCTATTTTCTGCTCTGGTAAGTAAATCGCAAGAGTACTGTGGAAATACGGAAAATAAGGTAGCTCATAAGATTATCGCAGATCACCTTCGTGCAGCTGCATTTCTCATCGCAGAAGGAGTGCTTCCTGGAAATGAAGGAAGAAATTATGTACTACGCAGATTGATCAGGAGAGCAGTACGTTATATCCACCTACTTGGATATAATGATTCTCTATTGAACCTTGTTTTTCCTGCACTCATAGATGGCACAAGTTTGGCTTATATGGGAGATGCTTATCCAGAGCTAATCAGAGCTAAAAGCTTAATAGAAACAACGTTAAAATCAGAGGAAGAAAACTTTAAAGACACTTTAATGAAAGGCATTAATCTCTTGGACAAATTCACTGCAGATTTAAAATCAGGTGACACTCTATCTGGAGAATCAGCATTCAAACTATATGACACTTATGGATTTCCTTTGGATATCACACTTGATATTTTGAAAGAAAGGAAAATAAATTTTGACCAAAAAGGTTTTGATAATGCAATGAAAGAGCAAAAAGAAAGAGCACGTGCTAATTGGACTGGATCTGGTGAAAAATCTGTTGAACAAGTATGGTTTAATTTAATCGATCAGTTTGGCAAAACGGAATTTGTTGGTTATGAACGTGATGAAGTAAAGGATGCAACAGTACTCGCAATAATTTCCTCTAAAAATGAAGTAATTGATTCTGCAAAAGAAGGAGAAAAGATAACTATTATACTTGATAAAACACCTTTTTATGGAGAGTCAGGTGGACAAGTGGGAGATATTGGAAATCTTATACAGTCTGATGGAAGTATGGTAACAGTCGAAAATACCAACAAGATTAATGACTTGTATTTGCACAGGTGCGTCGGCTCAATTTGTAAAGGTAACACAGTTACAGCTAGTATTAATAAAAAAAGAAGACAAGACTTAAGAAGAAATCATTCAGCTACACATCTTCTACACTTTGCACTCAGAAAAATCTTAGGTGATCACGTTGCTCAAAAAGGTTCTCTAGTCGCACCAAATAGACTAAGATTTGACTTTAGTCACAATAAGCCAGTCACTCAGGATCAGCTGTCTTCAGTAGAAGATATAGTAAACTCTCTAATCAGAGAAAATCTTTCTACGTCCACAAAAGTTCAAGGTATGGATGAGGCAATAGACGAAGGAGCGATGGCCTTATTTGGTGAAAAATATGGTGATAATGTTAGGGTTGTAAAAATTGGAGATTCAAAAGAATTATGTGGTGGTACACACGTGGAGCGTACCGGAGAAATTGGTTTGTTTAAGATAGCAGCAGAATGTTCCGTTGCATCTCGAGTAAGAAGAATTGAAGCTTTAACCGGTCAAGAAGCAATTAATTATGTACGCAATAACGAAATTAGCTTAAAAAAAGTTGCAGAATGCGTAAAAGCACCAGTAAATGAAATAATAAGTCGACTCAGTATTTTAAGCCAGGAGCGCAAAGAATTTGAAGTCAAAATAAAAAATCTTTATAAAAAGCTTATCAGTGTAGAAACTGTAAAAAGTACCGAAATAAATGGAATAAATTTCGTAAGCCACACTTTCAATAACGTTCCAGGAAGTATAATAAGGGAATTTGCTCTACAGCAACAAAAACCGAAAACTGTAATAGCCTTCATGGTAACAGAAAAGGATAAAACAGTTTTGATTGTCAAAGTAAGTAAAGATTTAACTAATAAGATCAATGCAAAAGAGCTAGTATCTACTGTAACCAGAAGGGATTGCGGTGGAAATGCCGAACTTGCCCAAACAGGCTGTGATAACAATAAAATAGATGATGCCATTACAGCAATCCATAGCAAAATAACAGCTTGCAAAAACTAATACACCCTACTACCTCGGTATCTTTTAACCATGAGCGAAGGTGTTATGCAAATCGTGGTAGAGAAGACTTAACTGTCAAATGAGCATATCAGGTAATAAGAACTGGATTACAGCTCCATGCTCTGGAATGACATCATTTTATTCATCAAAGTAGCAGCTTTATAACGGCAGTGCACAGAGGCATCATCAAGTAGCCCTTCATTGTCATCCCAGTGTCAGCTACTCGGATGACACCATCATAGAGATCAGCTACTTGGATGATAAAAGTAAGAAATATCGAAGTGTTGTGCTAGACTTTATACCTCTTGCATTCAAACTCACATAAATCATGAATTATGCATGTTTCACACGAAGGTTT
This sequence comes from Wolbachia endosymbiont (group B) of Ablattaria laevigata, assembly GCF_964277395.1. Taxonomy (NCBI): domain Bacteria; kingdom Pseudomonadati; phylum Pseudomonadota; class Alphaproteobacteria; order Rickettsiales; family Anaplasmataceae; genus Wolbachia; species Wolbachia endosymbiont (group B) of Ablattaria laevigata. Next base: position 868,860 of record NZ_OZ195519.1, on the reverse strand, counting down.
TTGCGCTTTGCAAACATATCTACCATGCAAAACTAGCCAATGATGAGCATAAAGTAGGTATTTTTTTGGCACTACATTCAAAAGAGACTGCTCTGTTTTAAGTACATCTTTTTCTTTCACAAGCCCAACTCTATTGCTCACTCTAAAAACGTGAGTATCAACTGCCAATGTTGGAATACCAAGCCCTGAATTTAAGAACACATTAGCGCTCTTTCTCCCAACCCCTGGTAAAGATACCAAATCATCGAAATTAGTAGGCACTTTGCTATTGTACCTCTCAATCAATATTTTACTGAGCCCGATTATATTTTTTGCTTTGGAATTATATAAACCAATACTGCTTATGCATTTTCTCAGCTCACTTTGCCCAAGATTCAACATTTTTTCTGGCGTATCAGCGATACTAAATAGCTCCTTTGTAATTTTATTAACACTTATATCGGTCGTCCGCGCTGACAGAACTATTGCAACTAATAACGTAAAATGATTGGTATAATTTAGCTCTATTTTTGGCGCAGGATTTGACTGTTGAAATTTTTCAAATATTAATTCTACTTTTTTTGAGTCCATGCATAGAGCTAAAAGCTTATACTATACTGTTTGCTGTGCAAATTCAATTGCTTGAGGATTAGATAGTCCTTCAGTATTAACATCAGACATATCAGTTTTTACCTCATCAAAATTCCTTTCAGCAAATTCGCTTGCCACTTCTGCAAAACACTTTCTAACAAGAGGCATAATTATCGGCATTAATAGCCTTCGTGGATCATACCGTCCTAACAGATCAGTCTCCTTTTGCACTCTATCTCTTGGATCTTCCTCTAATAAATCTTTTGCGTGCTTCTCGGCATATATTTCACAACCTTTTGAAAATGCAGGGCTAAATATCTCAGTAGCTAGCAGTGCTAACAATGACAAAGTACCAAATATTGTCACATCAACATAAAGACTATTAGAAATAAACCCTCTATCATCAAAGAACCTGTTCATAATCTTTTGAGGAGGAAAGAAGTAAAAGCAAATTTGTAGGCTAGTATTAAGTTTACGCTCGCAATTTTTCCAAAGTCGCCTACATTTTTCCAACCAGGCAAAAGAAGATCTCTCAACAACCCATCTTTTTGGCAATACAGCAAAGGTATGTAATTCACTTCACCTCAACAGTTGCACCAATAGTTACTTTCATCTGTGTTGCAAAATTTTCTCCATTGTAGCCTGCATCAACCAGTATGTTTTTAACTTCAGAGAGACTTTCTTTAGCATTTTTAACCATTGTCAAAGCACTGCTACGATCAGTTATTTCTGCCGTTGTTATATGAATTGCGTGTGTCAAACCTTGTGTATCTACTGCAATGTGACCCTGAAATTTTCTTGCCGGCATCATAACCTTTTTCTTCAGCAGTATCGGTATTTTTTACACTTTGGGCATCAATGATGCAGAAGCTTGTTTTGGTATTCCGACCACTGTTCTCTCCAACCAATTTTTTTTAAGACAATTTCTAGAACACTTTCTCTATCTTCATTCGTTTTTTTACTCCATTTCTTGAAGTAATCGTAAAAATTTCGCCATCTTGGAAACTCTTTTGGAAGCATTCGCCATTGACAGCCACTTTTTAGTACATAAAGCACACCACAAAATAACTCATATAAACCTAATCTTCTTGGCTTTGTTTTCTTTCGCACGCTTTCTAAAATTAGTCTAATCTTTTCGAATTTTTCACAACTTATGTCACTTGGATATGTATTCCTCATACTTTACCTCATGTCAACTATACCTCATCTTAACATATTCAGAGATCACTTACAGGCTCTTAGGTTAATATAAGCTTCCATTCAATTTAATACACTACAATATTACATATATTAGCTAATTTGTTAATAGATTTACAAATATTAAATTATTGCTATTCTAAATTTAAGTGTTAGTTAACTGAGTTTACAATGAGTATTAGAAATTTTTTTACCAAGGCAATCGTTCTCCTTTTAGTTTGCTTATTAATCTTTATGGGGATTGGCAATCTTTTATCAAATGATGATGAAAGGAAAGAATTAGCTAAAGTAGGAAAGGAAGTTATAACATCAGATGAATATAAATTACTATATCAAAATTATGAAAAGCAAATTTCTGGATCTGATGTAAGTAAAGAACAAGTAAAAAAGCTGAAATATGATTTACTTAACGCACTTATAGAGCAAAAACTATTGTTTAACCTAATTAGCGAACTTGGATTAAAAGTTGGAGAAGAATCTATCAAAAGCCATATAAAAAATACCAAGTACTTTCAGGACGATAAAGGAGAATTTGACCATAATAAATTCCATCAAACTCTAAATAGCCTGCATATAACAGAAAAGGAATATATAGAAAAACTAGAGAAAATCCTGCCTGCAATGATGTTCATGACTTCGTTATTTAAAGATAATTATCCGGTAACTTTTGGTGAGAGTGTTGATGAGCAGATATACAAAAATCGCTACCAAACTAGAGTAGTTGATATTGTTAAAATAACTGAGGATGCAATTACAGACGTTCCTGAACCAGATGATCAAGCCTTACTTGATTTGTATGAAAGAAATAAGTCCAATTTTTATTACCCTGAGTATCGAACTGCGCAATACATTTCTCTGGATCAAAAATATTTTGAAGATCAAATCAGAATTTCAGATGAAGAGGTTGATAGTATAATAGAACATCAGGAACTTAAAAATCAAAGAGACATATTCAATGTGATATTTCCTACCAAAGAAAAAGCTGAAATAGCAAGAAGAGCACTTGAAGAAAGTAAAGCAAGCTTTGAACAAATAATAGAAGAGTTTAATAAAGTGAAACTCGATGAAACCAGAGTAAATAATATAACTAAGGATTTCTTACCTGAAAATATGAGAGAAAAGGTATTTGCTCTCAAAACAGGTGAAGTAAGTGAAGTTTTAACAAGCAATTTTGGATGGCACGTAATAAAGGTAGAAAGCATACATCAAATCTCTGATGAAGACTTGGTTGATTTAAAAAAAGACATAAGGTCAGTTTTAACCAATCAAAAGTCTTTTGAAAAAGTCAATGATTTCATAAATCAAGTGAATTATAAGATATACAATGGTGCAACGATTGAAGAAATCTCCAATAATTACAATTTACCTATACAAACCATTGGTCCAGTAGATGCTAGTGGGAAAGACCAAAGTGGTAATGAAGTAGGAAATTCCAGTGATTTCATTTCTTTCATTTTTTCACGCGAGAAAGATCAGAAGAGTTATTTTAAGGGTGTTGGAGATACTGTTGTTGGTGTGAAAATCAGTGATATCGTTCCTCCTAAATTACAAAATTTTGAAGAAAGTAGGGAATCAGCCATAAAGCTTTGGCGTAGTGAATTTATAAAAGAAAGAATGTTTAAAATGGGACAAGAAGTAGCAGTTCAACTAAGAGAAAAGACAGATTTGGAAGAAATGCAAGGTATAAAATTGGTTAAAGGCCAGCAAATACAACGCAATGAACAAAACTACCCTTTTTCTTTCATAGAAGAGATTTTCAATATGAAAACAACTAATTCGGTAACAGATCCTATTCAATACAATAATGAAATTATAATAGGCGTTCTAAAAGAAATGCATTCATCAAATGGTAAATTAAACATGCTTGATACCGGAAAACGTGTGATGATATCGCTAAAGGAACAGTTAATTAGCTATCTAAAATCAAAGTATAGAGTAGAAGTTAATCATGCTATGATTGATGATATATAAAAAAGTTTATTATCTTCCTTTTATGAGTGATTGGAGGGGGCTATATTGTATTTTTAGGTAAAAGAGGTACAATTAGTTTGACTTGAGCTGTTTATTGTATTTAAATTATAATTAATATATGAATAAAGGTTGACATGGCAGTTAAAATAAGGTTAGCAAGGTTTGGGGCAAAGAAACGTCCTTTTTATAGGATAGTTGTAGCCGATTCACGAGCACCAAGAGATGGGCGCTTTATTGAGAGAATAGGACAATATGATCCAATGTTGCCAAAAGACAATAAAAATCGTGTTGTGGTAAAAGCTGATAGATTAAAACATTGGCTAAGTGTAGGAGCGCAAGCAACTGAAAGGGTAATGTGGTTCATTAAAAAAGGCATAGTAGATTTAGAAACAGAATCGAAAAAAATAGAAAAGAAAAAAGTTGAGAAAGTACAAGGGCAAGAAGCATAAGTCCTATTAAATGCTAAACACTGATTTAACAAAAAGTAGTAAATTAGATGATATTGTATCTTCTGATTTATTGGCTATGAATGACTTTATCTTCAAAAATGTCAATGATGAAGGTATTAAGCTTGCTACCGATATTACATCTCATCTTATTAATTCAGGAGGAAAAAAGATAAGGCCTAAGCTCATTTTTATTATTTGTAAAATGCTGAATTACTCTGGAGAGAGTAGGATCAACATTGCTGCATCGGTAGAATTTATACACAACGCTACTTTACTTCATGATGATGTGCTTGATGAAAGTAAGGCACGCCATGGAGTTGCAACAGCAAATAAAATTTGGGGGAATAAATCAAGCATTTTAGTTGGTGATCTATTATTGACCTTAGCATTTAGATGGCTTATAGAATGTGGGAATTTAAGTGTTCTCTCTATTTTATCTAAGGCATCTAATTTGCTTGTCAAGGGTGAGATAAAGCAGATGACAACGCGTTTTGACCCTAACACAATTAGGAAAAATTATTTTAATATCATTGGAGAAAAGACAGCATCTTTATTTTCTGCATGCTGCGAGGCTGCATCAGTAGTATCTGGAGCCACAAGTGACGAAACAGAGAGGCTAAGGAATTTCGGGTTTAATTTTGGTATAGCATTCCAAATAATTGATGACGTGCTAGATTATACTGCTAATCAAGGCACTTTAGGAAAGCAACTTGGAAAAGATTTCTTTGAAGGTAAAGTTACTTTACCTTCTATTATAGCATATGAAAAAGGCAGCCCATCAGAACAAAAATTCTGGGAGAAATCTTTTTCTTCAGCTAGACACAATTTTGACCAAGCATTACAATATATTAATCATCATAATGCCATTCATGTTTCTATGGAAGAAGCTAAACACTATATTAATATGGCGCAAAGTAATATTGATACTTTTTCTGATTCTCTTTATAAAACTGCTTTGATTGACTTTTTAAATGCAAGCATAGAAAGACAAGGATAGCTAACGCTTGATATTTTTAGATTGATTGTTATATATTTATTAAGTTTGTAAGGGTGAATGATATGTCAGATAGTAATAAAGAGAAAAAAAAGAAATTTGCAGATATGGTCAGTAAACGAAAAGGGGATGATCAAGAAGATCAGCAAACAGGTGATTTAAGTGAAGAGCTTAATATATTAAAAGAACGTGCAATTCAGCTTGAAGATCATTTACGTCGCGCTGTTGCGGATAATGAAAACGTTAAACGTATAATGCAAAAGCAAATTAGCGATGCAAGTGATTATGCAGTCACAAAATTTGCACGTGATATGATCGACTCTTGTGACAATTTAAAAAAAGCAATGGAAAACTTGAAAGATGATGATCCTATTCATGAAGGAATAAAAGTGGCGCACCAAAAGATTGTGAGTGATCTAAAAAAACATGGAATAGAAGAAATAGATCCAATAGGTAACTCTTTTGACAGCAATTTACATCAAGCTGTTGTGGAAAGAGAAGATAATGAAAAAGAGCCTGGTACTATTGTAGAAGTACTACAAACTGGTTATACAATTAAAAATAGGTTGCTTCGTCCTGCAATGGTTATTCTTTCTAAAAAATCTGCTGATTGCGAAAGTAACTAATAAAACACTCAAGGTATGGAAGAAGTTGTCTTCTCAGGTATTCAGCCAAGTGGAGTATTACACTTGGGCAATTATCTTGGTGCAATTAAGCAGTGGATAGGCTTGCAGGATAAATATAAATCTCTTTTTTGTGTTGTTGATCTGCATGCAATCACAGCAAATAAGCTTCCCGCAAATGAATTAAAAAATAATATTTTTAAAGCAGCAGCAACTTATATTGCATGTGGAATAGATCCGGAAAAGTCGATTATTTTCAATCAATCCGCAGTTAGTGGTCATGCAGAATTGGGCTGGCTGCTAGGGTGCTATACACCAATTGGTTGGCTTAATCGTATGACTCAATTTAAAGATAAGGCTGGAAGCGATAGACAAAAAGCTTCTCTTGGGTTATATAGCTACCCAGTACTTATGGCTGCGGATATATTGCTGTATCAAACTAAATATGTTCCTGTTGGCGATGATCAAAAACAGCATTTAGAACTTGCACGTGATATTGCATCAGCTTTTAACAATCATTATAAATGTAGTCATTTCATCATACCTGAAATCTTAACTTTGGATTGTACATCAAGGATAATGAGCTTAAGAGATGGAGCAAGCAAGATGAGCAAATCTGATCCTTCAGAATATTCATGCATTAACCTTGACGATACAGATGACTTAATTGTCAAAAAAATAGAAAAAGCAAAAACAGATTCAATTCTAGGCTTTGATTTTTCTACTTTAAAATGTCGTCCAGAAATAAGCAATTTGATAAATATTTATTCAGTGCTTAGTGATTTAAATGTAGAAAAAGTGTGTAAAAAAGTGGATAAACATGACATGAAGAACTTTAAAAAAGAGTTAGCTGACTTAATCATCAGTGTTATATCACCCATACGTGAGAAGTTGAACGGTCTTTTGAAGGATCAGCTCCATTTACATAAAATATTAAAAGAAGGTACAGAAAAAGCAGCAGAGATTGCAAATAACAATATAAAAAAGATCAAGGATATTATAGGGTTTGTTCAATAGGTTACAACTATTTCTTCCCATGGCTTTCAAATCGTGCAGCTATTTTCTTTACACTAACATGAGTGAGAAGAGGTTTTTTACTAACCGGAAGTTTAGAATCGGACTTTGCTGTTATGGGGTTCATTTTAGATCTTTTATTTCCTACCGGAAATGAGTGAGATTGGGAGGCAGTTTCTTGCGATGGTGCAGGATCTTTCTTCATACCGATATCTGCTTGTGTTGCAGGGGTGGCTTTGCTCTTAGCAACTTGATTTTGCTCAAATTTTCCTACTATTGACTTTACTCTACCGTCCTTCTTGTTATTTACTTTTTCTTTTATAATAACCGCTTTTACTTCTGATGCTGCTTTATCAGCAGATTTTTTCAGGATTGGTTTACTTTCAGCTGATTTTTGCGAAGTCACTTCTACTATTATTGGTTTCGTGCTCACTTGTTGATCAACAATATCTAGCCTTTTAGGATTTGACAGTATTTCAGATTTATCTTCTTTAGTTTCTTGCCTAATTTCTTGATTGGTAGCGTTTAGCGCTGGTGGCTCTGGAGCCTGTCTCTTTTTATATCCTCTTCTTGTTCCTGCATTTTTCTTAGGTTTCGTTTTGTGAGTTGGCTCCTTTTTAGCTAACTTTGAGTCTTCCGAATCTTTTGTTGAAGATTTACTACTTTTCTCTTGATAATTTGATATTTCCTCATGTCCAGACTCTTCACTTAATGAACTTTCATAGCCTGAATCTTCAGGAGATACATTCTCTATTTCTGGTTTAAAGTGTACCTTTTTTGAGGCAGTAGGAGGTGGCGGAGGTGCTGTTGTTGGCCGTTTTATTCTCTTCATAACTAATTTTCCTACCGGCTGTTTTCCTTCTTGCAGCTTAGGAGTATCTTCCTTCTGCTTTGATGTCGTTTTATTTTCCGTGCTTACTTCGTATGATTTATGTTCTTTATTGCCTTTTCCACTCTGTTTCGAATCTAAAATTTCTTTAAGTCCTTTCTTGAATAGATTAATTGTACTTAAAATATTTGTGTATTCGGCTGCTTTTTCTATAGTGAAACCTGATAATTCATCACCAACAAAATTTTTTATGTCATTATCATTAGTTGGAATATCTTTTCCCAAGACTCTATCTAATATCCCTTTTAATGTTCCAATAAAACCGAGTGGCTTTGTGCTCAAAGGTTCTACATAATTATTCAAGTCAGTATATATAACAAACTTGGCTATATCTTTTGCCTTGCTTGTAAAAGCCTTCAGAGCTTGAGATAAATCTCTCAATGTTTCATCATATTGTTCATTAATTTTTTTTGTATCATTCAGCTTTATGACTCTTATCAAAGAATTGAGATTTTTATCATAATTGTCACTTTTAAATAGATCACTCATACCAATTACTGTTTATCGTTTACTTAAATATAAATTCAAAGTATTAAGACCGAGTAAATGTTATATGACTTATCCTCTGACTCATAAACGCTTGCGTTCCTTAATGTGCAAAAAAATTTCAATAATCAGCAATAGTATAGAAATCCAAAAAACAAGTAGCTAACACTGGAATCTAGGAATTATGATTGGGCACAAGTTGATGAGTATAGTTGTTTTATGTTGAAATACAGCATTTATGGAAAGATTAGATGTCAGTCTAGAATGACACCCTTTCTGGAAAACTCGGATTACAGTGTTTGTATAACTTAATAATTAGAAACTAAAGGAGTTCTTTTTTAAAAAACTTAAGTTATACTTATAAGTATTTGATATCTTTTGTAGTGATTATGCTAAGTCTAAGCTGCCTTTATGGTGATAATGCAGAATTTGTAGAAGAAATGTATAGCCGTTATCTGCAGGGCGATAAATCAATCGGGGAGGATTGGAATAGGATTTTTTCAAGCAATTTAGAAATGAATAAAACGGAAGCCTGCAATGCACAGCACGCAGTCAAGTCGGATGATTCAATTTCTAGCTTAGCAAATTTCTTCAGATCTTACGGTCATTTTTTTGCGGACTTAAATCCATTATCACCGCATGTAAATAAAGAAATAGATTATCAGAAATATTTGAATATCTCTCCAGCGCATGATGCTGAAATATATAGAGATATTTACTGCAAGAACATCGGGTTTGAATTTATGCATATTTCCTCTTATGAGGAAAGAGTGTGGCTGCAGGAGAAAATTGAAAATCAGGTCTATACGCTAAGCCCTCAGGATAAAAAAGAAATACTAAGGCACTTGATTGAATCTGAGATGTTCGAGCAATTTCTCCATATGAAATTTCCTGGATATAAGCGTTTTTCTATCGAAGGTGGGGAGTCAGCCATTGTTGCAATTGAAAGAGTTATTAGTGATTCTGCAGCTTTTGGTATTGAAGAAATAGTTCTTGGTATGGCCCACCGAGGACGGCTTAATGTTCTAACCAAAGTTATGGGGAAAGAATATGCGGCAATGCTGTCTGAATTTCAAGGCAATCTTGCATACCCAAGTGGTCTTGAGGTATCTGGTGATGTCAAATATCACCTTGGTTACTCTTCTGATCGAGCACTTGCTGGTGGTAAAAAAATACACTTAAGTTTATGTCCTAACCCATCTCACCTTGAGGCGGTAAATCCAGTTCTAGCTGGAAGAGTAAGAGCGAAGCAAAATATAAGATCTGTGCTTGGAGTGTCAATTCATGGTGATGCAGCTTTCATCGGGCAGGGAGTGGTTGCCGAAACCCTTACTTTGAGCAACATTGAAGGTTATACAGTAGGTGGTATCGTGCATATTGTTATTAATAACCAAGTTGGTTTTACCGCCAACCCATCCTGCGCACGCTCATCTTTTTATTGCACTGATGTAGCAAAATCAATAGAAGCTCCAATATTTCATGTTAATGGAGATAATCCAGAAGCTGTGAGTTTTGTTGCGAATTTGGCAATGGAGTATGTGCAGAAATTTAAAAAGGATGTGGTGATTGACATAATATGCTACCGCAAATATGGCCATAATGAAGGCGATGAGCCAAATTTTACTCAGCCACTTATGTATAAAGCAATATCAAAGCATAAAACTCCAGGCACGCTGTACGAAGAGAAGCTGACTGCAGAGAAAGTGCTAGGTAGCGATGAAGTAAGTAAATTATGCAGCGAATTTAGAACAAGATTGGATAAAAGCCTTACTGAGTCAACGACTTATACTCCAAAAAAAGCTGATTGGTTTGATGGAGTGTGGTTAAAACTCAGGAGAGCAAAGTTGAACGATTTGAGTGAATATTATACGGACTCTGGTGTTTCACCAGATGAGCTAAAAAAATTAGGTGTACACATAAATAGCAATATTCCAAGTAGTTTTAATCTCAATAATAAAGTCAGAAGAATACTTGATGGCAGAATAGAAAGTATAAATTCCGGTAGCAACATAGACTGGGCAACTGCTGAAAGTCTTGCATTCGCGTCATTGCTTAAAGAAGGAATAGGAGTGCGCTTGTCAGGACAAGATTCTGGTCGCGGTACCTTCTCGCACCGTCATTCAAGACTTGTTGATCAAGTAACAGAAGAAACGTTTATTCCACTGAACAACATAAGTGAGAAGCAAGCTCGCTTTGAAGTTATAGATAGCGCACTATCTGAGTATGCTGTGATGGGTTTTGAATATGGATATAGCCTTGATTCTCCTTATTCACTTGTGCTCTGGGAAGGGCAGTTCGGTGATTTTGCAAATGGCGCGCAAATTATGATCGACCAATTTATCTCATCTGCAGAAACAAAGTGGTTGCGGTCAAGTGGTCTAGTTCTACTTTTGCCTCATGGTTATGAAGGGCAGGGGCCTGAGCATAGTTCTGCTCGTATAGAGAGGTTTTTGCAGCTCTGTGCAGAGGATAATATGCAGGTGGTTAATTGCTCTACTCCTGCGAATTATTTTCATGCTTTACGCCGACAAATTAATCGAGATTTTCGTAAGCCTTTAGTGGTGTTTACACCTAAATCACTATTGCGTCATAAAAGCGCAGTTTCTAACCTTTCTGACTTTGAAGGAAAATTTCTTACGGTAATTCCAGAGTGTAGAACAGGTTTAGTTGCAAGTGATAAAATACGTAAAGTTGTAATATGTAGTGGTAAAGTTTATTACGACATAATTGAAATGCTTGAAGCACAAAAAATAAACGATATAGCAGTAGTGCGTTTAGAACAATTTTATCCATTCCCGGCCGATAAACTAAACAATGAACTCGAAAAATATAAGAACGCTGAAATTATATGGTGTCAAGAGGAACCAAAAAATATGGGAGGATGGTTCTTTGTCAACCCATTGATAGAAGAGGTATTGTCTGGCCTCAATGCTCAAGCAAAAAGACCTAAGTGCATTGCAAGACCTGCTGCTGCATCTCCTGCATGTGGTTATGCTAATATCCATGCTCAGCAACAAGCAGAAATTTTGAAGCAAGTTGCGCAGGTACAACTGTACAAACACTGAGCGGCTTCAAGCAGACTTATTAATTAGACTCTAGCACTTAGATAACTTACAACAATCAAACCTTTTATATACTTATACAAATATAAAAAGACTTTTATTTTTTTATAAAAGTATAATATTTATTAACATTTTCATTTATTTTTCTTAATATAGTTAATATAGTTAATATAGTTAATATTAATATTAACTATATTAAGATATATATGAAGACAGAAATATTTGAGAGGCTAATAGGGCAAACTAGACTACGCAGCGATAGCAAGGCTAAAATCATACGGTTAAATAGAGACAAAAAGGCTTTTATAGATGAGGATAAAAAGTCTATCGAATTAGCTGAGGCTATTTTTGCAGAAAATAATATGTTTCGTTTTCGTAAACCAGGTCCTGCTACGGATTACATTTTGCACAAACTAATAAATGATAGAAAGCTTCTCGAGGAAATGAAAGATAGAGGTACAAGTATAATACGTCTTTTTTCTTTGCTATCAATGTATCGTGGTCTTCCTAAGTGCTATGTTGTGAGAAAAGAAGGGTGTATTACTGAGTTTGGAATACTTACTTATATTGACGAATGTTTAGAATCAGTACCTTTAGAAGACTTTATACTTATTGAGTCTGCTTCGTACCTAGAGTACATTTTGTTTGAGAATGATGATATTAGAAATAGGTTAGCTGAAGATTTGACTGAAGATAAAACAAAATTAGATATTTTCGTAAATGGAATTTTAGCAATAAATAGCTCGGATTTAGTATTATCTTGTATCAACACAATCGAGGCTTTTAATGAGGAAGCTAGAAATTTTGTCAATCACATACAGAAAACCAATAGGATGGACTACCTCTTTAAGGAAAATGGTACAACACTTGTAAAGTTAGTTCTAAAAGAATTATTAAAACTTTCTATTTTACAAGAAAGAGAAAACACTACATTAGAATTTCCTCAAATTTCGAGTGTGGAACATTGTAATGGGCGATAGACTTTAAAATGTGCAAGGCTCATTTAAATATGAGCCTCAGTATCGCTTAACTTTTATGGAGCATACTTTAACTTTATTTCACTTCCACCAAGGGAATATTGTTCCAGCTATTGCTGCCATAGTTATCAATAGAAGCGTTTAGGTAATCTGTATCAAATCGTACTGGTACATCAAATTCGAAGCTTGCAGTAATTATTCTGCCTTTTGCTGGTGGTTTCATAAATGCTATTTCTCCAGTTGAATAATTCACTGAATATTTTTCTGTCTTTTCACCATCTAGGTAAATTTTTATTGTATCATGCACTGGCTTTTTAATAGTTCGTGTATGCTTGTCTTTTCCACTTATGTAAGTTTTCATCAGTTGAAAGATCGTTTTTTTATCGTCTCCTATGCCAATTTCTTGATTGATAACGGTAAAGTCTGACCAATCCTTAAAACGAAATCCTATTGCTTTACCTTTTCGTGCCTGAAAAAATGTTATGAGTTCTGTTAGCTGCTCGTTTGACCTAACTCCATAAGCTATGTTATACCTGGCACGTGCACGAGACCAATTGATATTGCGCTGCTCACAACCATTATGAGTTGTTACAACGTCAGTGGAAAATTCAGGTCCTCCAGTAGAGCCATAAGATATATTTTCTGGAAATCTAATTTCTGTAAATGACATATGTCCTCCTGTAAAAATAAAGTTGAGTTGATATAGATGAAGTAGGAAAGATCTTAAATTTTTGAAGCTGCTTTATCAATCAGGCTATAAATTTTAAATCCCGTTTCTTCTAAAAAAGTAAAGGTGTTGTTTTCTCCTACCTTACCTTTCAGTTCGTTAATGTCTTGATGACTCTGCGTTAACTGATATACACAAACACATGCAATGGCTAAAGCAACTCCAGCAAGACATGCTAAAGGAATTGGTTGGGTAAAAATAGCAACTGTAGCAAATGCTGTGAATGCTATAGCTGTTATTACAGTAGCTATGCTATAAATAGCTTCGCTTCTGTAACTATTGATTAATTTCTTTTCTATTTCCTCTTGTTGTGTTTCTTGCCCTTGTTGATGAGAAATAGTAATTACTGTATCTGTATGAATTGGCTCACTAGCGCTGGTATTAATTCTCTCTTTTTGTGTTTCATGATCTTGCACAATTGCTGATTTGCTAGTTCTGATATTATATTGTTCTTCTTGCTCTGATTGATCAGAAGCAGGAACTTCTTTCACCTCACCAAAGATTTCTTCATTAGAAACTGGTTGACTTTCTGTTATATCTTCAGAAATTTCACTTAGGAGTGGCACAAAATGCCTCATGTAATTCACTACTCCTACAGTTTTTTTGCTACTATCTATCTCTAGTTGATTGAGATTTATATCTTGTATAAAAACTTCTGGATCATCATCATGTGCTGTAATTTTAGTTACCGTAACTTTTTGACTATCTTCCTCTATTGAATAAATATAAAGTTCCACTTTGTACTTGTCGCATATCATTCTACCTTCAATGTTTGGACGACCCCATATAGCTAGAGAATTAGTTTCTGTAGACATATTTTTAATGTTGTTTAGATATTTAGAAAAAGACTTGGAATTATCTGGCTTAATAGTAACTTTTTCTCCTTTTTCTTTTCCATCTTTGCTTATTTCTTCTTCTTTATCTTTACTTGTTTCATATTCGTCATAGTCGTCTAGTAACCAATCATTATCTGTGCCATACCTACTTTTCAAAATCTCTGAAATCTTCTCTTCTCTATCTTCACGATATTCCTCTAGTAACCAGCTGAAAAACTCCTCTTCTGTATATTTGGTTATTATTTCTTCACCTTTACACCAGTCTGTTTGTGCAGATATGCCTTTTTCATCTTCGCTATTTCTTTCCTTCGCTATTACTTTGCTATCCAAATTTCCTTCACCTACAAAGTATCCTCCTTCTTCAGCATCTCCTGTTATTTTTTTATAAACCCACGAATTTGCATTTGCTCTAGCATAATTTTCACAATCTTCTCTTAATGATTTTGCGGTAAAACGATGACCAGGTTTTATATTTAGCTCATTCAATCCTTGAGCCAAGGAGTCAAAAAAGCAATCTCCTTCTGATATAGAAGCTCCTATTTTTAGCTTTTCAGGATAAGCTCTCTTTAGCTCATTCAATAAACTACTTCTTTTTGTTTTTTGTGCCCGAAATTTATAAACTAGTCTTTCTAGCCTTTGAGAATAAAAAGAGTCTAGATTCTTAAATAAAAATTGACTTAATTTTGTGCTTTTTTCGACTTGCCGAAAAAGAGCAATTGGTTTTCTGTTGAAATTTTTCATGTTATAACTCCAAAATAATGATTGTATTTTAATAGATTAATCAGCCTAGGAAGGCTAATTACTTAAGGTCGTGCTGTGTTGCAAGCAAACATCACCTACTTTTCTTGAACTAATATGTAGCCTATACATATTGTTACTTAGTATATCTTAACTATACTTAAACTCTCTTATGCTGTCAAGCAGGGAATTTATTAATCTTTTAACTCATCCACTTTTTTGCGTAGCACATTTAAATCAGTTGCTCCTACAAAAAGACTATCTCCAATTATCAAAAAAGGTGTACCGCCTACTCCTAAATTCCTTACTAAAAGTTTGCTGTTGTTTATCATTTGCTCAATTTTGTCTGCATTATTTTTCATAGAGTTATTAAAATCGTTCTCGTTAATCCCTATATTTTTCACTATACCTAATATAGTTTTATCTGAAAATTCTCCTCTGTGATCTAGTGCAGCATAGTGAAAATCTAAGTACTTTTCTTTATCGATAAAATAAGTTGCTAAAGCACCTTTTGCTGCCTTTAAAGAATTGTTACCAAGTATTGGAGCATCTCTAAAGATATACTTAATTTTGCCATCATTGATCAATTGTTTTACATCGTTCTTTATAGCTTTGCAATATCCACAAGAATAGTCAAAAAAACCTACAGCTATGATATTGCTATTTTCATTTCCCGAGTAAGGATAAGTGGAGTCGAATATTTCATTTTTATGCTGAGAAATTTTATTTTTGGTTGCATTAGCATAACTATTTTTAGCTGACTCTTCCTGGAGAGCTTTTAGAACTCTATCAAAATTTTTACTGATGTAATTATCCAATCTCTCACCTATATAATCATCATTTAAGTTCTGACTGCGGTGTGAAAGCCAATTGTTTATTACTGGTAAACTTGCTACTGCAAGTATAAAAATCAATAAAAATGGTATTTTAGACATATACTTACTTAAAGAATACAAATATTAAAGAAATGCTTAATGTTAAAACATTTTTATCAAGAAATGCAAACTTTATAAAATGAAATTTAAGATATTTTTGTAAAGTTCATCATAAGATTTGGTGATGAAAAATTTTGCAGAGTAAGGCATTTATAAAGATTTAGATAGTCTTTACCGCTATTTCTAGCAAATTGTAAGCAAAAAAGTTGATTATCTTGTAATCGCTGCATATAATATCGGTAAGCGCGTCGCTAAGTAATATGAACACACTAAGTCTTACATTTCCGATAGTGTTGTTCGGATATAATAGAATGATTTTTCAATAAATGTAAGTAAAAAATGAGGTTTTTAAAAGCTGTCTTTAACTTAGCAATGTTAGCATTTTTTGTAGCTTCGACAGCTGAAGCAAGGTGGAGCAAGTACGAAGATGCTTCTGTTGAGGTTAAGTTTTCTAATGTTAACATTAATGTTAATAGAGATGGTACCTACGAAACGGAAGTAGAACTTCAAGCAAAAATACTCAAAGAATCTGGACGTGATAGATTCTCTCTATATAGTCTTATTTACAATGATGATAGTGCAGATCTTACTGTTTTAGAGGCTAAAACAGCTTATAACGGAGAGGAATATATAGTCACTGAAGACATGATAGAGGATAAACCGCTAGCTAGTCCTAGTAAAGGCTTCGATCAGTTAAGGCAAGTAACTATATCGTTTCCTAAAATAGAAATTGGTACAGAAGTATATTTAAGGTATAAACAAGTTAACAAAAAGGTTCCTGTTGATAATTTTTATGGCTTGAGCTTTTCTTATCATGGGGATTATTTACAAGCAGAAAATACTAAAATCAATTCTGAATTACCCCTGGAGATTAAAGTTAATGATCCAAGAGAAGTATTAGAAATAGCTGAGGAAAAAAATGATGATATACACTCTATAAGCATTGCTTTAAAGAAAGCAGTTTATGAAAACACAACAAATGAACCACATAATGGAATATTGAACATAAAACACAACACTTGGGTATCACTTTCAAGCTTATCTGAATGGGAGGATTTAGCTAAAAAATTAGCTCCTGGATATCATAGCGTCATCAATCAGCCGCTTCCTGCAACTTTTGAAGCTATAGCAGAATTTGCTGCCAATGAGAGTACCGATGAGGAGAAAATTAATGCAGTTACTTCTTTATTGAATGAAAAAGTTCAGTACATGGGAGACTGGCGTACAGTGTCAGGAAAATTTTTTCCGAGAGATTTGGAGAAAATTGCTGATTCTCAAGTTGGGGATTGCAAAGACTTTTCTGCTAGCACGGCTGCTATTCTGCAAAAACTTGGTTATAAAGTTCAACCTATTTTAGTTATGAGAGGAACTACTAGTATTTCCAATCCTGAAGCATTACCTAATATGGGTAATTTTAATCATGTGATGCTCAAAGTAACAAATAGAGGTGGGAAGATATATTGGATCGATCCAACTAATACCGTCAGTATGGCACAGGGTGTTTTTCCAGACATTGCTGATAGGAACGCTCTAGTACTGGATTCTGAGGAAGCAGATTACATAAAGATTCCTGCTGTACAAGGTGAAAATTCAAAAGTGATATCCCATAGTGAATTAACTATAGAAGATAACGTTGTAAATGAATATGGCCAGCTTACCGTGCAAGGGGAAGCAGCCTTAGGCTTAACAGGTGTTGGATTATATTATTCAGATGAGCAATTAAGAGATTCTGTTTTTCGTATGATTAGTGGAGTATATCTTGATGAAGAAGAAAAGAAGTTCTTAGAATTGCCTGACCTTACCTTGCGTAATGTAGAGGATCTTACAATAAAATATGAGTTCCAGCAAAAAAATAAGATTTTTAAGACAAATCTAGGGCCGGCTTTGAATTTAGGAGATAATTGGCTTAATGATGTTGTCAATACAGCTTCTGACCAAGTGTCAGACCTTTTTATTGGTGTTCCTAAAACTAAGGAAAGCCATATGATAATAAAAGATATCAAAATTAAAAACTGTGAAAATTTGAATTTTGAAATAGATTCTCCTTGGTTATATGTAAATAGGTTCTGTAAATATAAAAATGATGGAACCGAATTTAGCAATTTAATAACCATAAAGAAAAGCTTTATTACCAATGAAGAATTAAAGACTGCTGAATATAAAAACTTAAAAAGCGAATTGGAGAATAATTTTTCTAGAGCCTCTATAATAATAAGTGAATGAGTTGTGCTGGGAAAAGCACTTCTTAAAAGGCTTAAAATTTTTAAAATATGTACAATAACTTACGCGACTTCATCAGAGCATTAGAAGAAAAAAAAGATCTAATTAGAATTAAAAAAGAAGTTTCAACTATTCTTGAAATGACAGAAATTCATCGTAGGGTTTTGTCAAACAAGGGACCAGCTATCATCTTTGAAAATGTTGTCACAGAAAATGGCAAAAATTCAATTCCCGTTTTAGTGAATTTATTTGGTACTATTGAGAGAATTGCATTCGGACTTGGTATAAATTCTGATGAATTAAGGGATCTGGGTAAACTTCTAGCATTTTTGCGATCACCTGAGCCGCCAAAAACCTTCAAAGATGCTGTGAAAATGTTTCCTCTACTAAAAGTTGTATTGTCGATGCGGAGCAAAGTTGTGAGCAAAGCCCCATGTCAAGAGCTGGTGCTAACTGGGGATAAGGTGGATCTTAGTTTGCTACCTATTCAGACATGCTGGCCAAACGAGCCTGCACCGCTTATCACTTGGCCACTTGTGGTAACAAAAGGACCAACAGCAGACAAGCAAGATAATTTCAATCTTGGAATATATCGTATGCAGGTTGTGAATAAAAAAACGACTCTCATGCGCTGGCTTGCACATCGTGGTGGTGCAGGTCACCATAAACGGTGGAAGGAGAGGGGGCAAAATATGAAGTTTCCTGCGGCTGCTGTGATTGGTAGCGATCCTGCAACGATTATTGCTGCGGTAACTCCGGTGCCGGAGACTTTATCAGAATACCAATTTGCCGGGCTGCTGCGAAAAAAAACACTTGAGCTTGTAAATTGTAAAACTATTCCTCTTCAGGTTCCAGCTCATGCAGAAATTGTTTTGGAAGGATATGTAAGTTTGGATAATTACCAAGATGAAGGGCCATATGGAGACCATACCGGTTACTATAATGCTGTTGAACAGTTTCCTGAGTTTAACATCACTGCAATTACAATGCGCAAAGATCCAATTTATCTCAGCACTTTTACTGGCAAACCACCTGATGAACCATCAATTCTTGGTGAGGCACTCAACGAAATCTTTGTGCCGATTCTCATCAATCAGTTTCCGGAGATAGTAGATTTTTATCTGCCTCCAGAAGGTTGTTCATATAGAATAGCGGTAGTGTCGATAAAAAAGGCTTATCCAGGGCATGCAAAAAGAATTATTATGGGCATACTCGCTTTTCTCAAACAGTTCTTATACACCAAATTTATTATAGTTGTTGATGATGATATAAATGTACGTGATTGGAAGGAAGTAATGTGGGCAGTTTCAACAAGAATGGACCCTGTACGTGATACAATCATGATAGAGAATGCTCCAATTGATTATTTAGACTTCGCTTCTCCTGAAAGTGGTCTCGGAGGTAAAATAGGGTTTGATGCAACAAACAAACTTCCACCTGAAACCAAACGAGAATGGGGAAGAAAAATTGAAATGAGCGAGGAAATAATAAAGAAAGTTACAGAGAAGTGGAAGGAATATGGGTTGACAGATGATTAAACTATGATGTAGACTACCGCCGTGTATTTAGGTGTGGTTTGTGAGGCTTTTATATCTTTTATTTTTGTCGGCATGTTTTTCTCTGTATTACTATGTGGGTCCTACATTCTCGCCTTGCCCAAAAGCAACAGTTTGCTTCTCACCTGAACAAGACTGTGCTGTACCGATAATCAGCGAGATAGACCAATCTAAAGAATCTATCTTAGTTCAAGAATATACATTTACTCTTGGAACAGTTGCAAAATCTTTGATTAACGCCAAAGAGCGTGGTGTTGATGTTAAAGTCATTTTAGATAAATCACAACTCCATTCAAAATATAGTGTCATAAGCGAATTGTTTTCAAATGGAATACCGATTTGGATCGATAATAAGCCAAAAATTGCTCATAATAAGGTAATAATTGTTGATAATCAAAAAGTCATCACAGGATCGTTTAACCTCAGTAAGACAGCTGAAAAGGGAAACGCTGAAAATTTATTAATTATTGAAAATTATCCTGAATTAGTCCAGCAGTATGTGAAGAACTGGGAAATACGAATGTCACAATCCTATCAATATGCTCCCTAGATACTTGATATCAAAAAAAGTCTTTTTATTGATAGATGTAATTTCTTGTGAGATAATAAATTAAAAGGTTTTAAGGGGTAGGTAATGGATTACATAAATGATGCTGCTGATAGTTACGCTGCCATTCATGATTTTTTTCAAAATAATGGTGTTGGAGATTACAAAGTTCAATGCAATTATGGTGGTGTACCGTATGCTACTGACTAATATGTACATTCTGGAGACAAATTTTGGAGCAATAATTTTATAGACTCACATTTTGGAAGGGAAATAAAAATGTATCCTCAAAGTGAGCTTTTAGCTAAAGAGTATGCTGGGAATACACTACCGGTTTCAATATCACTAGACAAGGATCTAATAAAAATAAAAGAATGTCAGAAAAAAACTAAATTTGTAGAACTAGAAGGGGAATCAGGTGATATAGTATATGATAAGCAAAAGCATATAAAGTGCTACACGACAAGGTTATCATATGACGATGTTTCTGTTCATAATAAAAACGAAGTTTCAATACTGAATATTAGATATGATATGCCAAATGATCCGAGATACAGTTTAAACATAGCCTTCACAAAGGTTAATGATAATCAACCAGGTTTTTGGCAAAAATTTAAAAATATGTTTTAATAAAGTAGCTTCTCAATCAGGAACATTCTGGTGGAAAATGAATATCTACTTAGTAATGAATTTGGTCAGTAGCTACTAAGTTTTTCTTATAGCTATACAACGAAGGTTTGCTGGTCTTACATTTATTCTCTGCAAGACAAAAAATTCACATAATTGTACATAGTATGGAATAAATAAACTTCCACTATATTTTTCGATTAAACTTACCTTTTCTCTATTGAACAGATTTCGTATTAAATCTTAAGCTCAACGCACCTAAATATATAAGCATTCCCAGCAAAATCATAGGTATAGAAAGAAATTGTCCCATAGTTAAATTGAACCATAAATAGCCAATTTGATAGTCTGGCTCGCGGAAAAATTCAACCACAAAACGTGCTATTCCATACCACATAACTGCAATACCAGTTGTTGCACCGTAATACAGTTTCACTCTAGTCAAGAAAAACAGTGAATTTGCAACTACAAAAAGTAGCGCTCCTTCAAAAAATGCCTCATAAAGTTGGCTTGGATGGCGCAATAAATTATCACCATTTTCTGGAAATACCATACCCCACGGCATATTTGTAACCCTGCCAAATAACTCTCCATTTATAAAATTACCTATGCGGCCTAGAAGTAAACCTATCGGAACTCCACAAGAAATTAGATCCAGTGTGTAAAATATAGGAATGTTATGTCTTCTACAGGAGATTATTACTGCAAGCAAAACTCCTATAGCACCGCCATGAAATGACATACCTCCTTCCCAGGTCTTTAGTATTTCGATAGGATTGCTTATATAGAGAACTGGATCATATATCAATACGTACCCAAGCCTACCTCCAAGGATAATGCCTATAATAACGGCTGTTAATAACGAATCGTAAAAATTCTTAGTAAATATTTTTTGATTGTCTAGCTTATGTAAATACCAATATGCAAAAACTATACCCAAAACATATGCTAAAGAGTACCAATATATAGAAACAGGACCGATGCTAAAAATAACTGGACTTAAAGACATATTTTACTACAAATTATTCTTAGACAATCTACTTTTCTCACGTTCCCACTCTCTCTGCTTTATGGTTGCTCTCTTATCATAGAGTTTTTTTCCTTTCACAATGGCAATTTTAGTTTTTGCCAACCCTTTATCATTAAAATAGATAGAAAGTGGCACAATAGTTATTCCAGAGGTTTTGATTTGACCAATTAGCTTATTTATCTCTTTTTTATGCAAAAGCAATTTTCGTTCTCTTTTTGGCTTGTGATTCTTTTGGTTTGCAGCTTTATACTCTGCGATATGCATATTGTTTAGCCATATTTCACCTTTTTTTTCAGTAACGTAAGCATCAGAAATGTTTGCTTTTCTTTCCCTTAGTGATTTCACTTCACTACTTAAGAGGATCATACCTGCTTCAAATTCTTCTAAGATAAAGTATTCAAACCTTGCTTTTCTATTTTCTGCAATAACTTCCATATCTAAAGATATCTTTAAGCTTCAATATATTACAGAACTTTTGGTTTAATTCATAACAAAACAATTATCTCAGTAAATGCAAGTTTGGTTAAAAAAGCTCCAATCTTCCTGCAAGTGTAATTTGTTCCACTCTTCCTACTGCCATTTCAGCCCTAGGACTAGCATTACCTGACAAAGAACTTATCACATCTTTGCAGCCCCATTCAATAGCAAAGTGTAAAGGAGCATATCTATTATTGTTCTGTTTACTAACATATGCCCCACTTTCAATTAAAATATCTCTTATACTTTCATGATCGCTAGCAAAATGCAAAGGAGTGCGTCCACAACTATCCCACACATTAACACATGCTCCATGTTCAATCAGAGTTCTTACTATGTTTTCATTATCACTTTCAGCAGCAAAATGCAAGGGAGTGCTTCTATAATTATCCCACGCATCGACATATGCTCCGTGTTCAATTAGAGCTATTACTATGTTCTCATAGCCACTCTTAGTAGCAAAATGTAGAGGAGTGTGTCCATCATTGTTCTGCGCGTTAACATCTGCTCCACATGCAATTAGAGCTCTTACTACACTTTCATTCCCACCTTCGGCAGCAAGATGTAAAGGTGTACATACATCATTGTCCCACGCATTAACATTTGCTCCACTTTCAATTAAAATATCTAATATGCCTTTGTGGTTCCATTCAGCAGCAAAATGTAAAGGAGTGCATCCATCGCTGTCCCATGCATCAACATATGCTCCATATTCAATTAGAGCTATTACTATGTTCTCATAGCCACTCTTAGCAGCAAAATGCAACAATGTAGTTTCTACAGGATCTAGATCACTATGTGTAGTGAATATATGATTGATATTAAATCCACTATCTTCCCACCTCCGTAAATCAATTCTTTCTAATTTTATTTTTATTCGTTCAACTATGTTGTTCTTGCTTAAACCTGAAGTATCATTTATTTCTTCAAGCATTTTTAGAAAATCATCAAGCGTCATAATCTCCACTACTTATTAAAATAACTTGGTTATTATGTTCTTTGACACAAAAATCAAGAACTTTTTATTTTCCTAAAAAATCATTTAAGTTATACTCCAAATCATGAAAGTCAGGCAAAATATTAAGTTTTTTTCTCTATCATTTGTGATTTTGTCTTCTCTATGGATTACATTGTCTGGTTATTTTGAGCCTTTTTTTATTCTCTGTGGAGTATTTTCTTCTGTGTTCACATTGATTATCTTTAAAAGGTTAATTGATGCTGAAAGTGCCCTTAGTCAAATTCTAAATGATAGTGGTAGGCTGTCACTTTATCAGCTTATAAGTTATATACCTTGGCTAATTTACCAAATTATTTTTTCAAGTATTTATGTAACAAAAAAGGTGCTACGATTCAAATCTACAGTTGAGCCAATTGTTATTGTAAGAGAATGCATAGGACATAATGATAAGACCATTGCATTATTTGCTAACTCGGTTACGATTACTCCTGGAACTTTAACTATCAATGTTGAAAAGAAGCAGAAAACATATTTATCTACCATATGTTTGATAGATAAAGATCTTGAAAGTGGCATTTCTGAAATAGAAGGTAAAGTCTTAAAAATGCTACACCTAGTTAAGTAATTGCTTTAAATAAGTTAACAGCGTCTCTGTATTCTCTTCTTAGGCTTTCAAGCATTTCTTTTGGAAGGCTATCAATAACAGTAGAACATAAATAATTGTACAAATCTTCTAGCCTTGATATGTTATTTTTCTTCTTGCTGTTGAATTTGTACGGAAAAATGCCCTCCATAATTTCAATATCAACAACCTTATTTAAAAATGCATTTTCACTTGTTATGCTTATTCTTGTAAGTATAGTATTAATTTCAGGTTCATTACTCGTATAAATATCTGATAATTCTGCCATTTTAATGACGTATAAAGTTACTACTTTTGATAAACAATTATCAGAATATTCACAATTTTTTATTACCTCCCACTGAGTAACCTGAGACTTGCTTGTTTTTGCATTGCTTGGTAATTTATTCATTGAATTTTCTCCATTTAATTCAGTGTAGTAAATTATACTAATACTTTGTTAAATAAATAATAACGCAGCCATAAAAATATGCATTTATTTACCATAAATTGTATAATATTCCTAAAATTAAATGTTAAAGTTACTTCAAACTGAATGATTTCTTTAATTCCATGTTATCCAGCAGTGTAAAATATTGCTACACAATAGTATTTATTCTAAAATAAACTTTCCTTTTGAGCTATTTTATTAATATCCATTCTTACGGCTGCACTAAAATGAAAAAGATAAAACTCGGAATACTAATTTCAGGTAGAGGATCAAACATGCAGGCTTTAATAGAAGCATGTCAAGATCAGAATTTCCCTGCTGAAACTGTGTGTGTTATCACAAATAATAGTGAAGCTGGAGGCCTTAAAATAGCAAAGCAAGCAGGAGTTTCAGCGTTTGTTGTTGAAGATAAGCCACTTGATACTGATAAAATTCATGAAATACTTGTTCAACATAAGGTTGATTTAATTTGCCTTGCAGGGTTTATGAGAATTATAAAGGCCAATTTCCTGAATAAATGGCATAACAAAGTTATAAATATTCATCCCTCTTTACTTCCGTCATTTAAGGGCCTAAATGCTCAGGAGCAAGCTCTGAAAGCGGGTGTAAAAATTACAGGATGTACTGTGCATTATGTTACTCCTGAAATTGATGCTGGAGCCATAATCGCTCAAGCTACTGTTCCAGTGTTACCAAATGATGATGTTCACAGTCTCTCAGAGCGCATTCTAGCTGAAGAGCATAAGTGTTATGTAAAAGCAGTAAGATCAATAGTAGAAGGTATTAACTATTGACCTTGAGCGTTTCTTCCAACTTCAACAAAAAATAAATTTTCAGGATTCAGTAAAGAACTTGCCAGCTTGTTTACTTTTTCCAATTGAACATCATTAATGATATTTGCATAATTATTTATATGGTTAATATCACGATCATCTATCTGCATACTATCCAGTAACGTTGCTGTATTCGCATTATTGGATAGAAAAGAGAAGATAAGGTTATTTACTAAACTGGTTTTTGCATCCTTGAATAATTGTTCGTCAATTCCTTCCTCTTTTATTCTGCTAAATGTATCTTTTACTGCTGATATAGCTTTGCTAGCAGTGGAACTATCAGTACTCATAAATCCAGATATAATATTTCCATGCTTATTAGGAACATTACGTGCACTAACACCATAAGTAATACCTAGATTTTGTCTCAACTCTTTCATCAGTATTGAGTTTAGACTCATACCACCAAGCGCATTAATCAAAACACTGGCATTATAGTAATTAGGGTCTTCATATGCTATGCCTTTTTGAGCAAAAAGTATTACACTCTGTGGTATATTCATAAAAACGCTCTTACTTTCTGCAGGCCCAAATTCATTTTTTACAGATATCTTCCTAACTTTCGATCTTTTTGATGGTAACTTAGATAAATATTTATCGAGCAGCATACTAACTTCTTCTTTTGTTTCACAACCAACAACACTAATGACGATATTATCCTTAGTAAAACTACGCTTTATGTATGTTAAAACATCGTCTCTAGTAATGCTCATTATAGTGTCTAGAGTTCCATATGGATCTCTTGAGTAAGGATGTTTTTTGAACAACAACGTATCCAACTCTTTTGCAGCAATAAAATAAGGATCTTTTTCAAAATTATTAAAGTTTACTTTGGCTTTTTCAAAAACTCTGTTCAATCCTTCTGAATCAACTTTAGGTCGCATTATAGCATCACTCAGTAGTGAAATTGCATCCTCTAGATTCTCAGACAAAGTATTTAATGAAACCCTAAATGCTTCTAAACCAGCAATAAAATTTAAACTAATTCCTTTATCCTCAAGCTTTTTTACAAAATCTCTGGCATCATTTTTTCCTGCTCCTTCTTGAATTACAAGAGAAGTAAACCAAGCAAGCCCCTGCTTTTCTGCACTTTCATACACACAACCTGCATCTTTGAATGATATATTAAGTGAAACTTTTGGTAGATCATGGTTTTCAACAAATAAAAACTTAAATCCTTTATTAGTAGTAACCTCCTCTATATTTAAGTGACCGCTTGCTTGCAAATTAAAGCCTAGACAGAAAAAAAATAGAAATACAAATTTACTTATTCTTATCATTATTAACTCCTTTTGGTAGTAAACGACCGACTAATTTATTAGTAGAAAAAATAGTACGAATTTTGTGATTTACATCTTCCAGATTGACATCATTAATTTTGCTATATGAAATGTCTATTTTATCAAGTGGAATACCTAGTGCTAGACGTGGTATATAAAACATTGCTATATTAGTTAAATCAGATAAATTATCAAACTGTGCTGATTTGTATTTAGACTTTGTACTTTGCAACTCTTCACTTGTTATTCCTTCAGAGTTAAAGTGATTAATAGAATTTTCTAACTCTCTTGCAACAGCATCCAAATTTACCCCGCTTTTTGGAGTTACCCGAATCTCAATGTAACCATTACTAAAAGCTAAGCTATTATAATAAGCAAACACTTCTACTGCTACATTCTTATCTAGAACTAAATCTTTATATAGCTTACTAGACTTGCCATTCCCCAAAACATCAACTGCCAAATCAACAGGAAAAGTTTCACTTATTTGCTCAAATAAAGGAACACTATAGCGAAAGTATAAAACTGGCTCTCTTACTTCAGTGCTTTCTAAAATTACCGATATATCTGCATTATGTATTGAATCTTGGTTCGGATAATGCTTAACTACAGGCTCAGCTTTAATTGCACCATATTTTTCCTTTGCTAATCCCGCTACTTCTTCAAATTCTACATCACCAACAACGAGCAGTATAGCATTACCTGGATGATAATAGTTATCATGAAACCTTGTTATGTCATCTTGATTGTAAGTTTTAATATCGCTCTCCCAACCAATAACAGACCTACCATAGCCATTACGATAAAATGCACTGTTCATTTCCTCCCATAGTAAAGCTTCAGGATTATTATCAAATCTCATCTTTCTTTCTTCTAATACGATATTTTTTTCTCTATCTATTTTGTCTTGAGTAACATCAAAATTGCCCATTCTATCTGCTTCAATTTCCATTGCTAGTGGTAAATCTTTTTTGAGAACTAATTCGTAGTAGCAGGTGTATTCTTTAGTGGTAAAAGCATTAAATTGGACCCCAATGCTGCCCAAAGTGGATTCTATGTCTTTAAATTTTCCTGTAGTTTCAAACATTAAGTGTTCAAAGTAGTGAGCCAAGCCTGCTTTGCCAATTGGGTCATCCATTCCCCCAACTTTATATATTATTGCATGAAAAACAGCTGGAATTCGGTGATTAGGTACTACATAAACATCCAATCCGTTACTGAGCTTAGCATGCTTTATGATTTCAGCTTCCAAAGAAATCGGACAAATGAAAAAAAACACAGATAGTATAAAAAAACTAAAGAATTTGCGAAGCATTATTTCATTCCTCATTTTGCTTAGAGATAGACCTATCATATATATACCACTTATATAACAATGTACACATTCCACAAACTATAGATAGATCTGCTAAATTAAAGGCTGGCCAATACCAATCATTGATATGAAAATATATGAAGTCATATACAGCTCCCCAATAGATTCTATCAATTACATTTCCGATCGCTCCACCAATCATCAGAGAAAAACTAAGGTAAATTGACTTATCATTAGATTTATATATCAAGTATGCAAGTATACCAATTATTAATATTGAACATGCTGAAAAAAAGAAGCTGCCATGCGGCAGAGTACTACACATTCCAAAGCTAATTCCTGAATTCCAAACTTCAACTAATTTCATAAAACTAGTAATCTCGATTGACTCCCCCTCATCAATCAAAGAGTTTATATACAATTTACTTGTTTGATCGAATGATACTATAATCAATATAATAACTAAACATATCCTTTTCATAAATTTATCTTTAACTGGTAAGCCTTCATTATATCACGATCTATCTGTTTTGTTAACTCGTTAATACTATGGAATTTTTTTTCTGCCCTAATAAATTTTAAAAGTTGTATATCAACCTTAAAATTGTATACATTTTCGTTGAAGTCAAATATATGCATTTCTACTATAGGTTTTTTTAAGTCCTTAAATGTAGGTCTCATACCAATGTTGACTACTCCATATAGCCAACTTGAACTATTTTCAGAAAATGCAACTTTGGCGTAATATGTACCAAACTTAGGTTTTATCATGTAATCTTCTATCGGAATGTTTATGGTTGGAAACCCTATTTCTCTACCTCTACATGCACCTTTTGTTACAATACCAGAAACTTGATAAGACCTACCAAGCAATTTATTAGCAATTTCTATTTCTCCTTTTTGTAAACACTCCCTGATTGAGGAAGAAGAGCAAATTTTTCTATCGATTATCAATGGCTCTAATTTAGTTAAAGAATATTCATACATCTGAGAATATTTTTCTAGAGTTAATATGTTACCCAATCGTTTGTGACCAAAAGTACAACTTTCTCCAACAGTTATATGTTTAGCACCATACTTCTTTACCAAAATCTTACCAATAAAGTCATCGCAGCTAACCTCAGAAAAACCTCTACTAAAATTAATAATATACAAGTAATCTATACCATAGCTGCTGATTAGTTCCTTTTTTTGTTCTTGATCTATTAACCTAAAATTGTTCCTACTAAATAAAACAGTTGATGGGTGAGGCTCAAAAGTTAAAACTGCAGAGGGTAATCCTCTTTCTTGTGCTACATTCTTTAGATTGGAAATTGCAAACTTATGTCCTAAATGAACGCCATCGAAATTTCCGAAAGTTAGTGCCACATTATCTTTTATCCCTTGCTCACAGTTGTAAATAATTTTCATACAATTTGATATTTTATATATATTTTTTATATATAATAGTTGTATTTTATAAACTATGGAGATAAATCGTGAAAAACACTAAAGGAAAAGTTGTAATATATGTGAAGAAGTACTGCCCATTCTGCAAGAAAGCAAAAGAGTTATTGGATGAAAAAGGTGTGAAATACGAAGAAATTGATGTACTTAGAAACTCGGATTTGTTTGACGGTATAAAATCAAAATATAACGTCAGGACAGTTCCACAAATTTTTATTACTGATGAAAATGGTGATTATGTACATCATATTGCTGGATGTGACAAATTGATGGATCTTGAAAAAGAAGGAAAGTTGGATAATATGTTAAATAACAATGAAGATAGCATTAATGCAACAGCTTACACAAGCGGCAGTGATGAACACGAGGGATGTAATATAATACATAATGAAGATTTTATGTGATTTTTTTGTCTTACTGTTGCTGGCATACCCACTTTAAACAATTTTTAATGAATTAAAAATACAATTCATCTAGTGAGTTTTTTTAGTGGGAAAAAATGATAAAAAATATTATAATTGTTAGCAAAAACTTAATTAGTATTGAATTAATTAACAAACAAGATTTAGAGAGTTTCATCAAGATTTTCACAGTGCTTGATAAGCATATAGCAGCTAAAACTCTTTTTACAGAAGAAGTGACAATAGAGTATAAACAACACAATTGCATAGAAGTTGTTGAATTGATAAAAGATACAGGTTTTACATATCATGATGTTGAGAATGTGTTAAATCACCTAAGTAATCATGGAATGAAAGTACCAAGTAGCGTTATAGCAAGCACCCTTTCTTCTTCATACAATCACGCACTTGAGTCTAAGGATGTAGCATTTGCCTGTTCTAAAGGGTTGCCACAATTTTACATCAGGGTAAATAAGAATACCTTTATAATGACTCCTATAAGTGAAGAGAATCTGGAATTGAATTCGCAAAATAGCAAAATGCTTATAGAGTCATTAAAGAGCGAAAAAAGCACTTATGATTGCATAGTGGAAGAAAATATCATCAAAGTTATAGTGCATTCTGAAATACATCAGGCTATAAACTCGATTATAAAATCACTTATAAAGTCTTGCCTTTTAGCAAGAGATGAAGAAGAAAAATTCAAAGAGAAATTAAGACAACTTGCTTTTAAAGATCAAGCTTTCGTTGAGTATTCTAGCATCAAAACCATTCATAGATATCCGAATAACCATCCTCTGAGAAAGCATGAAAGTGTTATTAAAGATATAGAAAATATTTTATGTGATTTCATAATAAATGAGAACAGCGGGTTTGCTATAGAGCGGTTAAATAGACTGGGCTCAGAAGTCTCTCCAAATACTCCAAGAATCATCACTAAAACTATAGATAAGCTTGTTAAGTTTCACTAAAATGTTGTTGGAATGGTTTTAGCGAATGTCTACATATATCTGATTTTTACTGATTGAGTGGAGCAATTGAGCTGCTCTCTGTCATCCCAGCGTTTAACACTGGGATGATTTCGTTGTATGGTATCTTATATAGTGTTTTACAAATTCACATAGCTATTTCAAATTTACCCATATCAATGTCAGTAAATTTATTGAGAAAATATCACTTAGTTCTTTAAATTTATGTTTTTGGATATATATTAATCATTTATTTTCAAAGCCTCAATAAAAGCATTTTGTGGGATGTTTATGTTTCCTACAGAATGCAATCTTTTCTTACCTTTCTTCTGCTTTTCAAGCAGCTTCATCCTTCGTGTGACGTCTCCACCATAGAGCTTGGCTGTTACATCTTTTCTATACGGGTTAATCGTTTCTCTAGCAATAATTTTTCCGCCTACTGCCGCTTGAATCGCGATTTTATATTGCTGGCGTGGTATCAAGTCTTTCAAACGTGCACATATTTCACGGCCTCTTTTTTCTGCCCTGCTTTTATGAACAATGCAGGCTAACGCATCCACAGGTTCTCCATTAACTAAAAAACTTAATTTATCTATCTGACTTTCCTGATAATCGGATATTTCCCAATCTAAACTTGCATATCCCTTGGAAATTGATTTTAGTCTATCGTAAAAATCAAAAACAACCTCAGACAGCGGTAATTTATACTTCAGTAGTGCTGTTGTCGTATTACCAACATAAGATAAATCCTGCTGTTCTCCTCTCCTCTCTTCACACAGAGATAGAATCTCTCCTAAATATTGATCAGGTACCATTATAGTTGCAGTGATCCACGGTTCTTCCACTATTTCAATTTTTGTAGGGTCTGGCATATCGCTTGGGTTATGGATATTTAAAACTTTACCATTTTGTGTTGCAACTTTATATATAACACTCGGTGCAGTTGCTGTTAGATCTAAATCAAATTCTCTTTCGAGTCTTTCTTGAATGACTTCAAGATGTAGCATTCCTAAGAAACCGCAACGAAATCCATAACCTAGGGCATTTGACGTTTCAGCATCAAATGTAAAACTAGCATCATTTAAATGTAATTTTTCTAGTGCTTCCCTTAAATATTTAAAATCATCTGTGTTATTGGGGAAAATACTGCAAAATACTACAGGATGTACTTCTTTAAAGCCAGGTAATGCCTTGCTGCACGGCCTTTTCTCTTCAGTAATAGTGTCTCCTACTTTGCAGTCTGCTACTTCTTTCATTGAAGCAGTTATAAAACCAACTTCACCTGCTGAAAGTTCACCAGTCATAACTTTTTTAGGAGTGAAAATACCGATATTATCGACCTGATATGTAGCATTATTAGACATCATAACGATTCTCATGCCTTTTTTTAGTACTCCATTTTTAACTCGCACTAAAATTACTACTCCTAGGTAAGGATCATACCAACTATCAACTAAAATTGCTTGCAGTGGAGCATTTGTATCACCTTGAGGAACGGGAAGTTTTGTCACTATAGCTTCAAGTACATCCTTTATCCCAAGACCAGTTTTTGCCGATATCAAAATTGACTCACTTGCATCAATACCAATTACTTCTTCAATCTGAAGCTTTACCTTTTCTGGATCTGCAGCAGGAAGGTCAACTTTATTGAGCACAACTATTATCTCATGATTATTGTCAATTGCCTTGTACACATTTGCCAGAGTCTGAGCTTCAACTCCTTGGCTGCTGTCCACCACCAAAAGTGAGCCTTCACATGCAGCTAAGCTTCGGCTGACTTCATATGAAAAGTCAACATGACCTGGTGTGTCCATGAGGTTGAGGCAATATTTATTACCATTATTTGCAGTGTAATTGAGTCTTACCGTTTGTGCTTTGATTGTGATTCCGCGTTCACGCTCTATATCCATTGAGTCAAGTACCTGATTGGTCATTTCCCTTGTCTCAAGACCGTTACATTCTTCTATCAAACGATCAGCAAGAGTTGACTTCCCATGATCTATATGTGCTATTATTGCAAAATTTCTTATATTGTTCATAGATCTACTTATTTAAGTAGATCTATTTTACATTTTAAGTATTACAAGAGCAATTACTTATCTTCCTTTTTGCTGAAAACATTAAGCTGGCGTCTGTACTGGTCGGAAGTATTCAGTAGTTGATGGTTGACTCAGTTTGCTACTTGCCTCATTCTTTTCCTGCTTGCATGTTTTTACTGCATCAGCAAGGCTTAGGTAATCATTACCAACTTTAATTCTTACATCTTTATTTTCTTCTAAATCTTTATCATCTGGCTTATCACTTGCTATTTTAATAGTGCCATCGCTATTAGCACTTAATATAATGATAAATTCCCTTTCATCTATATACCAATTAAACTTTATTCCATATTGAGCTGCAGTACCTAAATTATAACACCTCACTCCATTTTTATCTACAAAGCCACAGACAACTTCTTCTTGATCGCCATTTAAAATACGAATTTCATGAATATTGTTTTTTTTACGAAAATCATTATTTAAAAACTCGCTTATCCCAATATTTATGCTTTTACTGTTGTCTTTTAGATTGATTACTGCATCACACAAACTACAATTATCATATTTTTCAATTGATACTGCATCAATAGTGCCGTTTTATATATACTTTCTAAACTTTTCTTCAATTTTCTTTTCTAATTCTTCTTGCCTTGCTTCATTTTGTTGTTGCATTTCTAACTTTTTTTGCATTGCTGCACTTTGTTGTTGTTGCATTTTTTCCAGCGCTTCTTTCATTTTTTTCTGAAGTGATTCGATATCACAAATTAACGTGGATTCATCAATGCCGAGTATCACGTATTCTTGGCCCAATCCTGTCTTCAATCCTTCAATTATGATTACCATCTCTAAGATAGACCCTAAGTTTTGATAATGTATATTAATTTTTTCACTACTTAGGCTACCTCGATTGCTATCCCAGTCGATAGCAATGTTAGTAAACATAGAATTAAGGCCTTCATAAATATCTTTCAATAGACTTGATTTCTCTGAGTTTATTCCATCACGTTTAATACTACTAACATAATCATTAAATGACTTTATTTCTTCAGAATATGTAAAGACACTGTACAGTTCTTTACGTGTTACTCTATCTTGTATTTTTTGTTTTATTTTTTTTAATATCTCACTACTAATACATTTTACCTTATAAAACTATTCAATATTATATACATAAACATTAGGGAATGTTAGCACTTTCTATATGCTTGCGCACTTCCTATTATTCCTTTAACATAGCTGACACTTTTTTTGAATGAGAAACCACTTTATTGATCATATAATTCTCATGATTGTTATCTATTTTAGGCAATTCGTACAAATAATTCACCATTATTCCGGCTGACTGACTAATGCCTTTTTCAGAAGTATCAGCCATCCAGTTGATTTGTTTGATTGATGCACCATTGCTTAAATGAAAGTGTGCGACCGGATCATAAGCACCCCCACCACTGCTTTTAACCTTTAGCAAATAATGTGCACAAAGTTTCAGTAGGGACTGTTTTTCGCATTCAATGTTAGTTTTTATGCTTTCTAAAATTTCTGTACCTGATTGTTTTATATTAAGCTTACCTAATAAAGCTACGTCTTGATTTTTTAGCCATTTTGTAAATCCAGGAACTGGAGAAAGAGTTGCATAGACTTTTACGCTTTTAAATTCTTGCGATAGTTTTTCTACGACTCTCTTTATTAAAAAGTTACCGAGGCTAATTCCAGATAAACCAGTTTGAGTGTTTGATATTGAATAGAATATAGCAGTACTTGCACTGCTTGGGTCACTTGAGGGCACTGACTCATCCAAAAGGTGTTGAATACTATCTGAAATCTCATTCATCAATGCAACCTCTACAAAAATTAGAGGTTCGTTTGGTATTTTGTAATGAAAGAAAGCAAAACAGAGACGATCAGAATCTAGCCTATTTTTTAGGTCACCCCAAGAAGAAATTTTATGTACAGCTTCATATTTTATAAGTTTTTTCAACAATGATGCAGGTGAATCCCAGGTGATTTGATGAAGATCAAGTAAATCAACATCAACCAAAGTACAGAGTATATTTTTTAATTCATTTTCTAGTGGGTTTAGATTTTCATATTGGTTCTTTAGCTTAAGCACATCAGAACGCATATCAACAATAAACTTAAGACCTTCTGGTAAGGAGATAAACTGCTTCAATATTTTAGAGCGTGGTGATTCAAGGACTTTTATTAAGTCTTGTTCAAACTTATAGCTCAACTCAGAATCTTGATTTTTCTTATATACTTTTATTTCTTCATCTATTTTCGTTTTATCCGGATTGAACTTTTCTGCCAGGGTTTGTAAAAATTTTATTTGACCTGCCTCTGATAAACTCAAGTACAAATTACCAAGAGATACGGTGTTCTTACGTGCTGAGACTTCACCCCCCTTTGGGTTTAAGCATTCGTTCATCTTCAAGACTAAACTATCGACATCGCGACTACTACTTAAATCAGGGTTAATATTGCCAACCCATGATCTTACAGCGTTTGCTACTTCACCTAGTATCTTAAAAAAGCTCTTTGGTGCTTTCTGATCTTCAACTTTCACTATATCAGTTTTTGCTAATGATTCTTTTGTCATAAATTCCTTTTACTATGTATCTATCTTAATTTAAAGAAAAATCTTAGTCTACAAAGAAGGCATATACTTTCATGGTACAACTATTTTATAATCTATTTAAAATTTTCGTAAAGAGAGTTAGATTTTTAAATTTATTATTCTTCTTATAAAAGTACTTTTATTATAAAAATGACCTTTTTTCTCTTCCTTTTTCGGGTAAGGCTGATTTTTTAATTACCTAGGCGAAGTTACTTAATTTTTACACATCTATTGTAAAGTACAAAATCTGACTTTGGAATGAAAATGCTAGCTGATGCTTGGACTTTATTGATACTTACGCTACTTGAAACTATACTTGGTATAGACAATTTAATCTTTATTTCTCTAGCAATAGATAAGGTGCCAAATCTGCTGAGAGAAAGAGCCCGCCTTATAGGTTTTGGCTTGGCGCTATTGATGCGTTTTGTAATACTATTTTTTACATCATATATATTATCAATGCAAAAGCCTATATTTCACACTGTATCGCTGGATATCTCAGTAAAGGATTTGCTTATGATTGCAGGAGGATTATTCCTTATTGTTAAAAGCTCTATAGAATTATGGAGCGACATTTTTGTACATAAGGAGAACCAAACAAAGGCAAACGTTAAATCACAATTTTTTTTAGTTGTGCTACAAATTATATTAATAGATTTAGTTTTTTCGGTTGATTCGATATTAACTGCCATAGCATTAACTCACAATATGATAATCATTGCCATAGCATTTACATTTTCCATACTAGCGATGCTATTTTCATCAAGTTATACCGCTCAGGTAATAAAATCCAACCCAAGCTTAAAAGTAATTGCCATTCTATTTATTTTACTCGTCGGTGTATATCTAACACTTGAAGGGCTTCACATAGAACTACCAAAAGCATATTTGTATTCTTCATTTATGTTTGCATTGCTTGTGGAAGTTATAAGCAAAATAAAGAAAATACAGCCTTGAAACTATTTTACACGAAGCAAAAATCCAATCAGTGCGTGACGTACAACTGTGCGAACATTTTCTAGCAGGAAGGTGTCATCCCAATGCTTGACACTGGGATCCATTTTTCCATCATCAAAAACATTGTATTTTTACATTACTTTTATGCTTACCAACTTAACTGGATGCCAGTGCCCAGACACTGGCATCCTACAGATAATGTTCATACAGCTGTGCGTCACACGCTCTACTGTCAAGCAGCTCCTTGCTGTTCATTTGTTGTTAAAACGGCAGATGGTTTCTCTGCTCCATCAACTTTAGTACTAGGCTTTAGTAATGCATATGTAGCACAACCAACTACCAGTGCTGCTGCTGTAACTGCAACCACTGCTATAACGATAGGTGTCAACTGAGCTGTAATTGTTCCAGTTGTAAAAAGTGCCACTGCTATAGCAGTGCCTAATAATCCAGTTACTCCACCGGCAATCTTTGCTTTATTACGCGCTTTTACAAAAGAGCCTCCTCCTGCGTCTAATAGAGCTTTTACTACGTCTTGACTCTTAGCATGATCTAAAGGAGTCTTTCCATCTTTATCTACTGCATTAACTTTTGCTCCTTCTTTGAGTAAAACCTCTACTATCTCTGTGTAAGCAGCAAAGTGCAAAGCAGTGTACCCACTTTTATCTCTCACATTAACATCTGCTCCTGCTCCGATTAAAACCTCTACTACCTCTTTGAAACCATACAAAGCAGGATAGTACAAAGCAGTGCACCCATTTTTATCTATCACATTAACATCTGCTTTTGCTCCGATTAAAAACCCTACTGTCTTTTTGTAACCATTCTCAGCAGCTATAATTAATAACGTCCACTTTTCGTATGGGTAAATATCAAATACATGATTTACATCAAAATTACCTTTCTCCCACTCTTGATATAGATCTTGATTCTGTTTCTTTAGTTCTTCTTGTATTTTCTTAATTATATTATCTTTATTTAAATCTTTCTTAGCCTCAATCGTCCTCAGTACTGTTTTCAGTGATTCATATTCTCTTGTCATGATTTTACCTTCAATATCAAACGATATGTTTAATTATTACATGATTATGATAAAAAGTCGATTAAAACAAGCTAATAACTGGGATTGTGAATAGTAAATTAGATTCAAGTAGCCTCTGTGGTGTCATTCAACTTCGTTGTCATCCCAGTACTGGGATCCAGGAACCAGCGTCACGCGCTGGAATGACATTAAATAGTTTTCCTTAAAATTTGAGTTATGCAAGCAGCCTCTTTGGTGTGATTCGAGTAGCTGAAACTGGAATGAAATTATTGCTACTCCCACTCAATAGTTGCTGGTGGCTTGGAAGTTAAATCATACACAACTCGATTTACTCCGGAAACTTTGTTAACAATTATACTACTGACGTCTTGCAAAAACCTCCAAAATACTAACGAATGTTGATCTTTATTTTCAAATGGAAATGCATCAGCTGTCATGCCATCAGATGAAGTCACAGCCCTTAAAGCGCAAACATATCCGTATGTACGATTATCTCCCATAACTCCCACAGTTTTTACTGGTAACAGTACAGCAAAAGCCTGCCATATTTTATCATACAGATCATAATTTTTCATTGTGTTGATATATATTTCATCTACTTCTTGCAATATTCGTACCTTTTCTTCATCAACCTCACCTATGATCCTCACTGCAAGTCCAGGCCCAGGAAATGGATGTTGAAATATTATCTCATCTGAAAGCCCAATTTCTTTGCCAAGCAGCCTTACTTCATCTTTAAAGAGATAGCGTAAAGGTTCTACTAGTTTCAGATTCATTTTTTCTGGCAACCCACCAACATTGTGATGAGATTTAATTGTACTAGTGTTTCCTGAAGCGTGCCCTGATTCAACTACATCAGAGTAAATGGTGCCTTGCATTAAAAAATCCACATCACCTATTTTTTTTGCCTCTTCTTCAAATACTTCGATAAAAGTATTGCCGATAATTTTTCGCTTTTCTTCCGGATCAGTTATTCCCTTTAACCTACTTAAAAACAAGTTTGATTTATCAACGTAATTTATTGGAATTTCTTTTAACATAGCAGTGGTCTGGCTCTTACGCAATAACCCAGTATCGATAAAAATACAGTTTAATTGTTTTCCTATAGCTTTGTGTGTAAGAACTGCTGCAACACTTGAATCAACCCCCCCACTTACTGCAGCAATTACTTTTTTCTCCCCTACTAAGTTTTGAATTTTTTCCTTCTGTTTTTCAATGAATGACTTCATTGTCCAATCTCTCTCACAATTTGCAATATCTAAGAAATTAGAGAGAAGTTTACTACCATTTGTCGTAGGTTTAACTTCAGGATGGAACTGAGTACAGTAAATCTTCCGCTGTTCGTTGGCAATTATTGCGATTGTTTGATTTATTATACCTGAGGCAATAGCAGTAAATCCTTGCGGTATAGTTTCGACACTGTCTGCATGGTTCATTAGCACATCGACTTCGGAATTAACGTCCCAAGTATCCTTTATAATTGGGGATTCTTTTAGTATCTTGATTTTAGTTTTGCCAAATTCCTGATTGAATTCTTTTCTTACCTTTGCCCCGAAATAATGACAAATGAGTTGCTGTCCATAACATATTCCAAGTATAGGAGTGTTTATTGTTTCGTTAAGTTTTATAATTTTATGTGCTACTTCACTTACTTCAGAGCAATTGTCATTTACAGATTGCGGTCCTCCAGAAAAAATAAATCCATTGAATTTTGATACTGTTTCGAAATCGATATTGCTTGGAAATATTTCACAGTAAACGCCCATTTCCCTGATTTGTCTTGTAATAAGCTGTGTAAACTGTGAACCAAAATCAATAACGGCAATTGCTGACAATGTGCTCCTCCATATTATTTAAAGCAATATTTGATAATAAAGAAAACAATAAAGTAAGTAAACTAAGACCTGTTTAAAAACTTTAATATATGACTAAAGTAACTTAAATTTACCGCAACAGATTTGTGATTAAGCTGTCTTAATTATCATTCTGATACTCTCTTCTTATCATAATAGCAACCCCAACATCTTTCCTTAAGTTGATGCCATTGCCTGAACGGATACGTTTAATATATATATAAATTCCTATCTTTTATATCTAATAAACCAAGTGTTGGTACGATTGTTGCTTTCAGGAAGATGACGGTTTCTACTGTCTTAGCCAGTTTTTTTGACTTTTGATGCAATAAGTTTTGGTTATCTTTTCTATGCTCTATAAGCCCACCAATTACCATAACTTCGCCGCTCTTAATTTTTAACGTAGAGTGCATTTCTCTGGTTTCAATAATTGGAATGTCACTATTTAATTTCATTTTATTCTGCTGTGCGACATATTCTATATTTGGGTCTTTAGTGTAATCGTTAATTCTTGATAAGGTTGGATGTATATCCATGAATATTTCATTAGTATCAATGTTAATGCTTGGGTGGATTATTAACACCACACCTATTGGAGTGCTATTCATCTTGGTAATTAAGGCATGATTGGAGTTTTCGGTATCTTTCTGTATATCGGAAGTAAAATAGATATGGTTTTTAGTAAATGAAATCATTGCTTGCTGATTATTTATAGCATGTACTCTAGGGCTTGAAATTACGGTTGAAGTGCCAAATTTATTTAAAATT
Source organism: Wolbachia endosymbiont (group B) of Ablattaria laevigata (assembly GCF_964277395.1). NCBI lineage: Bacteria > Pseudomonadati > Pseudomonadota > Alphaproteobacteria > Rickettsiales > Anaplasmataceae > Wolbachia > Wolbachia endosymbiont (group B) of Ablattaria laevigata. The sequence continues at coordinate 829,391 of NZ_OZ195519.1, read as the reverse complement.
TTTACTAAATCTCCTAAATCACTTACACTAGAGTTAATTGCTAGGTCAATAATAGAGTTACCTTGATTTGTTATAGATTTGGTTTCATTATGCAAATCATTTAAGTTGATACCAGAAAGGTATTTATCGTCTAATAAAACTTCAACTATTTTGGCCTCGATCATTACTTGAGAAGACGCCAATTTCTTAACTTTATTAATATATTCTTCAACAGCTTTGTGAATATCTTTTCTAGCATTTAGAATAATGACACCAGCTTCTCTGTTGGATGAAAGAAACTCACCATCATCTACTCCGTTAACATCCATTATTGCATTTAAGCCTTTTTCTAATGAATTCCATAAATCACTACTATATTGAGATTTCATATAGTTTCTATCACCATCACTGTCGGTAATATTGTTACCAATGATAAAACTCCTTTGCGCAGAGTGTTGAATATTGATGAAGTCTACGTAATAATTTTGTGCATATGGCAAATCTTGTTCAATTCTAATTACACCATTATTCATTGAGTAACGCAATTTGGCGCTGTTGGCTATATTCTGAATTACTTCGTTTATGTTCTTATCTTTTAGTTTTAAAGTAATATTACCTGATATTTTGGGGTCTATGTCTAAGTTAATGTCAGAAAGTTTTCCTATCTCAATCAGTAAATCCTTTACTGGTACTTTTTCATCAACATTAATCGAAAGAAACTGATTACTGGTTGTAAGATCGGGAAACTCTACCGGTAAAGGTATCATTTCTGGTATTGCTGGTTCGTTATTCTTCAAAGGAGTATTATATTGTTGCAACGAATAATCGTGCTTATAATTGTCTATATTAACAGAATGTTGCTTGTTAGGTAGATGTGTACAAGAAATAATGAAAAGGAGTATTAAACATTTTAAAATAGCCATGAGGGCAACATACAAATCTATACTAATAGTTTTCTATAAAAATGTTAAAAATGTATTTAATTGTATCCGTTCAGGGGAGTGGTTTAAGAAATGATAGATAGGAGATTATGAAAAGGGTTTTAGCCGCATGAAAGTGGGATGAAAAGAAGCACTGGTTTCACATGCGTCTGAACAGACACCATTTTACAGCATTTTAAATTTGTCCTGTGCAATGTTTGTACAGTTGCGATAAAAATTACTTGAAAAATTTTGACAGCTTTGTTATTTTGATAGTGAAGATATTCTAGAGCTCGAAATCTATCTTCGTCTGCAGACTTTTCAACTTCATTAATTTATAATCTCTAGTTAAAGTATATTGTACTTATGTATAGATAACTTCTATCATAGCTATATACATTTTTCTGAGTTTTTTTGTATTACTTAGGAGGATCATCATGTTTAAAATCATGGATTACGCATATCATTGACATAAATGCCTTAAAAGGACAGATGGTACCTACGTCCTCTTTATATAGATTATGTATTTGTTCAGATACGACTAAATTGTGTCTAGTGTAGAAAAAATTAGACAAATTCAGCCTTATATAGAACCAAATTCAACGGAAGTAGAATTATCCTCATTTCCATAATAGTAAGGATTTGCTTCTTGCGTATTATTAACAGCAGTTTTTAATAGTACTTCCTTATCACTATTCCATGCAACTTTCTCCATAATTGGAATATAATCCTTACACTTTTGATTATCTCCACAATCCTTGATTTTACTATCATCATTTAGATAACGCTTCAATGCATCATAGTATACTTTAGTGTTATTACCCTCTTTATCTATCATTTGTCCTAAGGTATTAACAAGTATCAATGGTGCAACTTGTTTTGCTTTTACAACACTTGTTTCACTGGACTCTCTAAAGAGATTAGGGCATGATCCTCTGGAAAAAAAGCTCTTGTTGAATTCTGGATTACTACGGTAAACGTTCGGGTAACAGAAACTCTTAATCTCTTCTTCTTGACACGCTAACTCTATTTGATCATCGACACATTTTTCACATTCTATATTACCAAGCCAGGATATTGAATTAAGATCCTCTGTAAAGGCAAATTTAAAATTTACTGCACCATAATTACCATTTGCTCCCTCTTCTATATATTTTGCAATCTTAGGATTACTGTACATCTCAGGATATAATTCCTTTAGTAAATCAGATGCACTAAAACCTTGACAACCTATCTTATTATCAACTTTATAAAAATGAGAATATGGCCCACAATTTTCATACTTGGAACAATCTGAGGTTACTTTTTGAGATGTAATTTCTCCATTTTCATTCTCTCCTTCATCAGTAACAGGTTCGCCCGTATCAATTTCACCTTCTCTATCGGTAACAGGTTTATCTATACCACTTCCTTTTTACATTCTTCAGCTATTTTTTATACCACTTAGTCTCTGCTGATGATTGCTCTACATTTTAATTTCCGTCGCTGTTCACAACATTACACTCTGGAACTGCATACCTAATATCGCATGCTGATTTCTCTCTTTATCTTCTGCAAATTAATTAAATGAAGGGCATTAAGTATCCACACTACTAAAAAAAGTGTGGTACAAAATATAAACATTGCAATGAGTGGCAGCAGTAAAGAACCTTCTATTGCTACTCCACCTTTTCTAAAAATACTTGCTGGCTGATGAAGAGTAGACCATAAATTCACAGAAAATTTTACTATGGGAATATTTATAGCACTAAAAATGGCAAATACTGCTGATGATTTCTCTGCTCTTGCTTGATTATCAAAAGCGCTCCACAATGAAAGATAACCAACATACAGAAAAAACAAAATCAGCATTGAAGTAAGCCTTGCATCCCATACCCACCAAGTACCCCATGTTCCTTTTCCCCAGACGCTACCTGTGATTAAGCATATTGCCGAAAAGACTGTCCCTGCAGGAGCAGCAGCATGTGCCAAAACACTAGCAACGCTATTGTTCCACACCAATGAAATGAAACTGAGTGATGCAATGAGTCCGTATATTCCAAGAGCAAGCCATGCAGAAGGCACATGAAGATACATAATTCGTACAATTTCTCCTTGTTTATAATCTCCTGGGGAGAAGAATAATGCCAAGAACATTCCAATTAAAAAACATGCGAAACAAATAACCCCAAGCCAAGGTAGAGCTTTTTTAGCAAAAGAAGTGAAATTTGTAGGCTTTAATAAAAACATTCGTTTTGAGAATAATTGTGTTAAGAATTTATCAATTAGTTTGAGTTTTATCAACAAGATAGTTTTTCTATATTTACGTAGTATAATAAATTAGCACAATTTCAGTAGCAGATTGCTTGCTATTATTTTTATTATAACGTTGATGACCCTTAAAAAGCTTAACCTACACTTAGTGTCAGATTCAAGTGGTGAAACTGTTATATCAGTTGCAAAATCAGCTCTGAAACACTTTCGTTCTGTAGAAACGATCGAATATGTTTGGTCTTTCGTAAAAGGAGAAGAGCAGATTGACAAAATTTTAGAGGAAATTAATAGAAAAAGTGATGAGCATAATTTTGTTATATGCACTATTACTAATGATGAGCTAAGAAAATATCTAAAAAATAATTGTATAAAGCTAAAAATTCCCTACAGAGCGATATTATCACACATTATTAGGGAAATCTCATCCTATCTTGAAATTGAAAAAGACGAAAAACTTGACTTATATGCTGAGATAAATAACGAATATTTTCAGCGCATTGAGGCAATAAACTATACCATTAATCATGATGATGGACAAAATATTCAAGATATTGATAAAGCCGATATAATTTTGGTTGGAGTTTCACGCACATCAAAATCTCCCACCAGTATGTATTTAGCTTACCGAGGCTATAAAGTTGCAAATGTTCCTTTTGTTAGCGAGATACCCTTTTACGTCGACTTAGCAAAATTAAAAAATAAACTGACTATAGGAGTAACAATAGACGTAAGAAGGCTAATAGAAATACGCAAAAATAGACTGACTTCAATTAATAATGAAGGTAATAATATATATGCTGACCCTAGAAAAGTAGAAAAGGAAATTAAAGAAGCAGAGGAGTTCTTTAAGCAAAATAACTGGCCAATTATTGATGTCACGCAAAGGTCAATCGAAGAAGTATCAGCAACAATTATACAGTATTTTAATAAAATGTGAAAAATTTATCAATTGACTAACTCTCTGTCAGTGATCATAATGTAAGGTAATTCTATTCTTACTGTAGATATGAAAGTTAAAGGGTCACTAAAATCTCATCGTAACAGAGATAAAAATTGTAAAGTTGTGAAAAGGGGTGGTAAGGTTTATATTATAAATAAGGTAAAGCCAAGATGTAAAGCGCGTCAAGGTTCTTAGCTTTTTGTTTTCCTTTTTATGTCATATGTTTTTCATATGGAAGCATGGTTAGAAAGAAACAAAAATTGTTGCATAGCACTGCCCATTTCTTCTCTTACATTATATTTTGGTATTAACATGATTACAGGCAGACGTGGCTTGTTAACATTAATTAACTTAAAAAAAAGAAATTAATTACGTGCGTCAACAAGTCCATGAATTTTAGTTCCACCCTAAGCCCTCTTGAGCTTGAGAATTTTTTCTATATATAGGCTGAGCATGAATGACATCTGATCATCAATTATGCAAATCTGGATCTTGTTGTGCATACTTAAGTCATTTTGCCAAAATTCCCTTTTTGCATCACCTTTTAAACCTCTTGTGTATACTTCTGTAATTGTGGTAAATTTTTGATCATTGGCAGCCACTTCTCCACACTGCTTCCATACATATTCTCAACTTCTTCTCGCTTTTACTGTGTATTCCTTTTGTGCTCTTTAAAACGGTACCTTCTATATATATATTTATTGTCATTAGGCTAAGTTACCGCTTTTTTTCCATTTTTATACTTCCTGCCCTTGATTAATTTGACCTGCTAACATTTTGTTTACAGGGCCTGCTATTAACTCTGCACAATTTATTCTTATGGTAAAAACTTCTTCTTCACTCTTATTTTTCCTTAACTTGACGCGTATGGTTTTTTAAATACTCCCGTCTGTCAAGGAATTTCTACTCATGAAGGTTATGGCTTGGAAGATTACTGAAATTTTGAAAAATGTAGTCTACTTCTATATTCAAATATATCAAGCAGTAATTCAAAATTAGCTATTGTACCTTTTGCACTATTATATGCAAGGTTGAGCAATTCTCTGTCCTCATATAAATCAGCAAATTTAAACTCCATGCACCCTGATTGTTTTGTGCCTAGAATATCTCCGCTACCCCTCAGCATCATATCCTTTTCAGCAATATAAAATCCATCTTGTGACTCACACATAATCTTTAACTTTGAATACGAACTTTTACTGAGATTGTCATATAACAGTACACAAAAAGACGGTTTATTTCCTCGTCCTACTCTACCTCTTAACTGATGTAATTGCGATAACCCGAACTGCTCTGCATTCTCTATAATCATAATAGTTGCATCTGGTACATCTATGCCAACTTCTATCACAGTAGTTGCAACAAGCAGAGAAAATTCATTCCTCTTGAAGGAAAACATCACTTGATCTTTCTGCTCTTGAGTTAGTTTTCCGTGTATTATTCCAACTCTATCAAAAAATGTCTTTTGTAGTTCCTGAAAGCGCATTTCTGCTGCGGCAATATTGAGTTCTTCGTTTTCTTCTATATATGGACAAATCCAATATGCTTTTTCGCCTCTATTTATAGCATCTTTCAGTCTTTGAATAATATCTGATACTTTTTTAACGTTCATAATAACGGTTTTTATTGGCAATCTAGATTTTGGTTTTTCCCTTAAAATAGAACATTCAACATCACCATACATAGCTTGCTGCAAGGTTCTTGGAATGGGAGTTGCAGTAACAAAAAGTATATCGGTATTTTCTCCTTTTCCTACCAACCGATTCCTCTGTATCACTCCAAATCGCTGTTGTTCGTCTATGACTGCGAGTCCTAAATTTTTAAATGTAACGTTGGCTTGAAATAATGCATGAGTACCAATTACTATATTTAAAATACCACTTGCAAGTTCGTTCATAATAATCTTTCTTTCCTTGCGCGCAGTTTTACCGGTAAGCAAAGCAACTTTTATATCAGTACAAGATAGAGCTTCTTCGATCCAATTATAATGTTGCTCAGCCAAGATAGTAGTTGGTGCCATTAGAGCTACTTGCATGTTATTTTCTACCACATTCAGCATCGCAAAGAGTGCAACTACAGTTTTGCCACTCCCAACGTCACCTTGCAGCAGACTTACCATGCGGTATCTGGATTTTTGTCTTTCTGAGATTTCATCTATCGCTCGAATTTGATCATTTGTTAATTGGAACGGTAATTCATTTAAGACCTGCTCTTTGTATTTACTCAATATTATAAATTCTTTTCCCTCTTTTTTTACATGATTTTCCCTTGCAAGCTTTAGTGCCAACTGGTACGCAAATAGCTCATCATAAGCAAGTCTTTCTCTGCAAACTTCTGCTTCTGCGAGTGAGCTCGGTCTGTGCAATCTTATGATGCTTTCTTTCCAATTCAGCCATTTCTTTTGCTTGATTAATGTTTCATCTATCCACTCTGGCAAATCAGGCAAATCTTTTAGATTAGAACTTATTATGTTTCTAATGCTCTTGTTAGTAATACCGCGACATAATTGGTAAATTGGCTCTATGCAGGCTATTTCTTTAAATTGATTGATATCAGATAACATATAATCTGGGTGAGTAATTTGCCAATGTTCGGCAAACTTTTCAAGTTTACCACTGATTACTATATCTGTTCCAACTGGAAATAATTTATACAAATATTTAACTGAGTAATTAAAAAAAACTATAAATAAATACTGACTTTCACTTTCAACGATTATTTTATATGGCCTACCTCTAACAGTGGGGCGCTGGTGCTCATACACTTTTGCCATAAAAGTTGTAAATTCTCCCACTTGAGCATCAGGTAGTGATTTACTTCTATCCACATAACTGAGCGGCCTATAAAACAGCAAGTCCATTACTCTGTCTCCGCCGCAAAGTTTAGGCAATATTGCGGAATGAAACCTTGGTATATTCTCAATTTTACTATTTAGAAAAGTCAGCACACTTGACTGCTCATCAACATTCATACTGTGTAAAACCGTTTATTCATAATAGAGCCTTACTAAAATCCTGTCACCCTATTATGACTGTCTATGTTAAGTATATTATTGACATATTAACTATTTTTATGTATTATTATACTATAAGCAATTCATATCAAAGTATTAACAATGAACAACTCTACACAGGAAAAAAATGAAAATCCAGTCGTTACACTAAAAGCTCAGGCAGAAAAGTTTGATTTTAGCAAGTTAAGAGCTGACAAAAACAACAAGTTAGCAACTACTGGAAAACAGATGTATGACGATTTTCGAAGAATGAGGTTTGTTATTAACAGCAAAAGTCTAGACGAAATTTTAATTGGTGCATTGATAGATGGAGTAGATCAACATAATTTTGATGAAGTTTGGGATAGACATTATAAAAAGCAAGAGATACCTGGCAATAAAAAAACCGACCAATATAAAGAGGAGTTTGAAAGGTTTTACAATCTAGGTAAAGGGTACACTCATCTATTACCAAAAAAAGGAGATAAAAACAATAATTATCGCCTAATTGCAAAAGAAGTTTTCAGGGAAATGTTCAAATATGCTGCAGCAAAAGTTCCAAGTGATCCTATTTTGGAAGAGTTAATCACCAGTTGTAACCAACTTGGTTATGATGGTAATTTATCTTTTCATGTTGATACACCTGCGTTGGCAAGCCACAACCTCGTAACTGGGGTTCTCAAGAAAACAATAAATATTAATTGCACTGAATCAAGTTATACAAAAATTGAATCTAAAATGTCTATATCTGTATTAGACTCTAACAAGACAAAGGAATATGAAAACTCAAAAGATGCAGCTATAGCTACTATACAAAGTTCAATCAAATTCATACTTCAGTATCAAGATGGGAAAGATGATGTAGTATATCAAGATGGCAAATTGTCACTTACTGTACCTCGAAAATTGAGAGATTACAAAATTGATGGCAGAAGTTTATTTGATATTATTAAAGAATATTTCTACAAATTCTGCGAGAAGTTAGGGTTCAAGTTTGAAGTAGAAATAGAGCATGATTTAGGTGATCCGATGAGCTACCTCGAAGAGGTAGCTCTGCCCATTCATAGCAATGAACACGAAAATACACTCTAAAACTAACAATTAAAATATCTCAAAGCTTATTTGCATAGTCAGTTGTACTAGACGCAACTTAATCTGACAGAAAAACTAATATCAATCTCTATGTTTGATGCTACTAATATTTTTCTAAAAAGCAATATGCTTGCTATCAAGAAAAGTCTGCATAGCAATATTTACCTAAATGAGGCCTTGTCTCAATTCCTAAATATAGCTGTGATTTTCTGGTTTATCATAGCCCATATCAGTCAAAATGCGCGATAATAGCACCATCAAAGAAAGATATATTAAAAAGATTAGCGGCAGTAATTGCAGTTTTCTCTGTTTGCCATAGCAACTCTTGAGTAGGTATCAATAATAATGATAATCTATATATCTGCTATAAAACCTCGAGATCCGTAGAATAGGGCTGACTAAGGTTATCATACATTCCTGTATGCTGAGAACATAAAAGCTCTTTTGATTCTATTCCTAAATCCTCAAGTATTTGCTCCTGTTCAGCTATAAGTTCTAATAGCCCTGTTCCACTTTCACTTACTTCACTTCGTTCAAGACACATAAGTTCTGTTAACTCTGCTATGTCTTCTCTAGAAAGCTGATTTTTTTCAGAAAAAGTTGCTTCACTCATATGGTCCTCTTTTTGATATAAAGAGTATCTTATACAAGAGAATAACTAAAATAATCTAAACTCTTGTGTCATATTTGTAGCTTGGTGTAGTTATATGGTACATTTCAGATAAGAGTACTGATTATCTAATTGTAGGAGAAGACCTAGTCAAAATATAAAAAAGCAGTGGAATTGGGGGTGGTAAATTCAGAAGTGTCTGAATAACTGTGTGAACTAAGTTCGGAGGAGAATAGTATCAAGAAAGGAGAAAATTATATGGTCTTACCTTTATTGATGTATTAATTGAGAAGAGTTCTTAAAAGTTAATGTTTTGTTAGTTGTTTCATACTAAAATAGGCATATATAAATAATTAGGAGAATGTTATGCGGTCTAATTCCAATTCACTTAATAAATACGGATATGTATCTGATGCAAATGGATTGTCTCACCAACAAATGGGAATGTATGATGATTTAGGAAGATATGAAGTTGCTGATGAAGATATGATGTACCAAAAAAACTATGGTATTATTGGTGATAGTTTAAAAAAAGTAACAAATCTGACTGGAGATACAGCAAAGAGTATAGCAGATTACCTTATTAAACCTGTTAGTGATCAGGTTGCAAAGCAAATCGTTGTTCCATTAGGAACGGAGATTATAAGTAAAATTGTCGTACCTATTACAAAGAAAGTTGCAGAACAAAATCAAGACATGATAAAAGAGCTAACAGATAAACTCATGGTTCGCGTGGAAGATTTTGCTCGGTTACAAATAGAAAAATTAAAAGAAGACGTGAAGCAAGAGATAACATCAATACCAGGTAAAGTTTTAGAGAAGATAAAACCTTCTTCATGGCTTCCATGGAAAGCAGAAAGTTTGGATGAAGCTTATTCTGACACTTATGTACCAAATGATATAGATGAATTTGCATGGTAGAGCTTCAAGGTTTAGCAAAATGTTTTTTGGTTTATATTCGCTTGAGGTTAACATCATTGGCCTTAAGCTTTTTTTAATGCTAAATGATCTTACTGTATATCTACAAATTCTTCCTGTGATTTTCAACTCTAGAGGTTATGCTTAAATTATAATATCTACCAAAAAAATAGTCATTTTGCTTGGATATTTGATATAATTTAGATCTATTAAAGCAAAAGCATGAATGAAGTAATAACATTTGGTTGTCGTCTAAATTTCTACGAGAGTGAGTTAATCAAAGAAGCATTAAAAAAAGCAAAGAGAGAAAATGTTGTTGTAGTGCATAGCTGTGCAGTGACAAACGAAGCAGAACGCCAAGTGAAGCAAAAAATACGTAAGATCTATAAAAACGACCCAAGTAAAGAAATTATCGTAGTTGGCTGTGCCGTTCAATTAGATCCTAAATCATATAGTGATATTCCTGGTGTAAGTAAAGTGCTAGGTAATCAAGACAAGCTAAGAGCTGAAAATTATCTACTAAATAATGATGAAATCTTAGTCAGTGATAACCAAGTAGAACCTATTCTCATTAATGGATTTGAAGATAAATCAAGGGCATTTATTGAAATTCAAAATGGTTGTAATCATAGTTGTACATTTTGCTCAATTACTGAGGCAAGAGGAAATAATCGATCTGTGCCAGTAAACAATATTATAGAGCAAATTAAGATTTTTATAGAAAATGGGTATCAAGAAGTGGTGTTTACAGGTGTTGATATTACTGACTTTGGTACAGATTTGTTTGGTAAGCAATCACTCAGTTCAATGATTAGAAGAGTTTTAAAGGATATACCACAGTTAAAGAGACTAAGACTTTCCTCTATTGATGTTGCTGAAGTTGATGATGAACTAATGGATTTAATAGCTAATGAGTCAAGACTTATGCCTCACTTACACTTGAGTCTACAGTCTGGTAATAATTTAATACTAAAGAGAATGAAACGTCGTCACAATAGAGAACAAGTGATAGAATTTTATCATAAAATGAAGAGCTTAAGACCTAATATAGCATTTGGCGCTGATATTATTGCTGGATTTCCAACAGAAACTGATGAAATGTTTCAGGATACAGTTGATTTACTGAAAAAAATAAATGTAGTTTATCTACATGCTTTTCCATATTCAGAGCGGAAAAACACACCTGCTGCACGGATGCCACAAATACCAGAGAATGTACGTAAAGAACGAGTAAAGCATCTAAGAGAAATAAATAAAGAAATGATGAGCAGTTTTTATCAGTCTTTGCTCGGCACTGAGCAAAGCGTTTTGGTTGAGCAGAATAATATTGGTAGAACAGAAAATTTTGCATTAATAAAACTTACATCAAGAGTTCAAGCTAAAAGTATTGTGAAAGCTCATGTTAAAGGAATAGAAAATAATTGTTTAATTGGAAATATTATTTCTTAATTTTTGTACATTAAAGGAATATATGATATAGTAGTTATACTATAAGTGATAATTCATTTATGATAATTAGAATATCTATTGCTTTATTTTTCATCTTCATTCCGTGTGTCTATTTTTTTATTACTTATATCAGTAACAATACACACATTGAGCAAGTGCAGCCCTTAAAATTAGAAACGGACAATAATGAAAGTGTGATACATTCTGAAGAAGTTACTGAAAAAGAAGTGCCAATAAAATGTCAAGAACTTGAAAGTAGTTCACCTTCTGTTTTCCAAGTAGCTAATCAGAAAAATATGTGGCCAAGTATTGCAGATCAAGCTGAACCTACAAAGGAAAAATCAAAAAAACTTGATTTCTATGTTAGTGCTAATGGTGGTAAGATATATTCTGATAGCTCAGAAGTATTTGTGGAGGGTATACGTGTAATAGGAAAAAGAATTCTTGCTTTAGCTGAGGGCCGTTATGGTGGTTTTCTTTTAGACCTATTCTTAGGAGATGAAATTAAAAACATAAAAAAATTTAACGGTAAAATTGATTTTCAGTGGCTTAGCAGCATATCTGTAGGTTACTATACTGGAGAAAATGGCCGAGTTGATTTTGAGACCATGTATTCTAAAGTCAATATTGAAGATAGTAACTCTCCTCCGGTATTTGATAAATCAGCAAGTGTATCTGCATTCTTATTAAATTTTTACTATAACCCTAATGTTCAAAATACTCAATTTGCTCCGTATATTGGTCTTGGTATAGGATCAACAGTTTTTAGATTAAAAAGGATTGATAAATCATCTAAAAATTTAATGCCACTGAATGTTCCTTGGCTTGTTTATCAAATAAAGCTTGGTGTTGATTACTCAGTAATTCCAGAAGTTAAAACCTTTCTCGGCTATCGTTACTTTAATATTCCAACACCTATTGCAGACGATATATCCACTCATAATATTGAAGTTGGTTTGATGTTTAATTTTTAGTAATAATATCTGTTCAATTCTAATATCCTGATTTCCATTCAGAAATTTGATAAATCTATCCATATCTTTAATCTTATGGCCATATCCTTTGTGATAGCCTGAAGATGGTTTCTGTTTCTTTTTTCCTTTTCCTCCACAAATATATTGGTTTTATGCTCACTAAATTGGTGAGCATGTTACAACGTTTTTGACGACGAAAAGACTGGATAGCTACTTTCATGACAACCATTTAGTTGTCTTTTCTCGTCTATCTTATTTTGTCACTCTGCTGAACAGATACTAAAGTACTAGCTTTTGTGGGTTGATGCACAATTCTATCAGAAGTTTTGTGACTATAATTGCAGAAAACATCGAGCACAGGATTCCTATCGATAAAGTGACAGAAAACCCTCTAATTGCTCCGCTACCAATAATGAACATTATTCCTGCAGCAATCAGTGTAGTGAGGTTTGAGTCAAGAATTGTTTTTATTGCGTTTTTAAATCCTTCTTCAATGGCACGAGCTGTTCTTTTTCCTGCTCTTATTTCTTCGCGGATGCGTTCAAATATTAAAACATTTGCATCCACTGACATGCCAACAGTTAGCGCAATTCCAGCAATTCCAGGGAGAGTAAGAGTTGCTTCAAGTAAGGTAAGAATGAGTAGTATAGAGATTACATTAAAAACGAGTGCAACAGACGCTAATAAGCCTAATTTGCCGTAAGTAATGATTATAGATAAACCAACGGCTATGATAGAGATTATTGCTGCAATTTCTCCTGCTTTTATTGACTCTTCTCCAAGGCTTGGACCAATGTTTTTTTCTTCAATTATTTTAAGTGGTGCAGGTAGTGCACCTGATTTTAAAAGTATTGCAAGTTCACTCGCTTGTTTTTCAGTGAAATTACCGCTAATTTCTCCCTCTCCATTTAGAATAGGTTCACGTATTGTTGGTACAGTTAAGACTGTGTTATCTAAAACAATTGCAAAAGGCTTTCCTACATTTTCTTTAGTAATTTTTGCAAATTTTTTACTTGCTATGCTGTCGAATTTGAAATGTACTGTTGGTTTACCTAAATTGCCAAATCTAACTGATGCGTTAACTAATGAATCACCGCCTATTTCAGTTTTGCGGAATATCGGGTAGGAATTACCCAAAGAATCCTTGAGCATAATCGTAGTGTCATGATCGATATCTTGCATTTTAGCTACATTGGTGTTTGCCAAATGGAAGGCCAGCTTGGCTGTTTTGCCAAGCAGAGATTTTATCTGCTGAGTGTCTTCTACTCCAGGAACTTGGACTAATATCTTATTTTGTCCTTGTTTTTGCACACTTACTTCCTTAGTACCAAGCTTATCTAAGCGTCTTTGAACATTAACTATTGACTCTGAAACTACTTCATTGATTAATGAATTCTTATAATGCGGTTTATATGAAATGAAAATTGCAGTATTTTTTCTACTCAATTCTAAATTTGGGTTTATTTTATGTATTAACGTTGAAACTTTTTTGTAATCATCAATATTATTTAAAGTTACAACCACTTGTTTATCGTTTTTTGCGCTAAATTCAATCTTTTGTGTTAACAGACCTTCTTTTATTTCATCGGTTAGCATGCTTAGTTTCTCTTTGAAGTAAAAATCTAAGTCTACATTTAGAAGCAGAGATGATCCACCTTTCAGGTCAAGCCCTAAATTTATTCTCTTTTTTGAGGTAAAGAACTTATTATCAATAAAATTTGGCAGTATTATATATAAGGACAGCAAAAAAATTAGTAACACTGAAAGAGATTTAACTATTATCTTGTTTGGCATAAATTTAAACTATATTAGTGCATTGTAGACCGAATAGTTGCTAATCACAAGCACCTAAAAGATTAGGACCGCCTAAAGCCCTGATCTATAATTGATGGTCTGCGTTTGTTTTTCTAAAATATCATTATAAATCCATGAATGAGGTTCAGAGGTAGCTTTAAGATTCTCTATTTGTTTATTTTTTCTAATGCTATCAATCGGAAGGTAAATGCATAAACCAAGTATTGAGAAAGTAACTATGGTAGCTGGTATGTGAATAGCAAGAAATTCACTATAACTTGGATCTTTCCAACCGAGAGGACTAGATAGAGAAGGATGAGAGGAAAATCTGGGAATTGCTACTACTGCACTTAATGCTGTTAGAATAATAGCGACAGTGGCACCTACAAGAGGTAAAATATTCTTTTTATTAAATCTGCCATTAGAATCTTTTAAAATATCAAACATACATACTCGTCGATTACTAAATGTTCGTGATACTATGCACTAATTATAAAGTATTCAATAACTAAACTGGAGATAATAAAAAATGGACATAGAATATAGACATATAATATGAAGGATATATGTTAGTTAAAATAGGTACGAGAGGAAGCGACCTTGCGATCATCCAAGCTTTGGAAGCAAAACAAAGATTATTAGAGTCTTTTCCTAATCTATCCGTTGAGATCATTAAAATCAAAACTTCTGGTGATAAATATGCTAATGTAACCCTTGCTGAAATAGGAGGTAAAGGACTGTTCCTCAGGGAGATTGAGGCTGAATTACTCAAAAATAATATAGATATGGCGGTTCATTCGCTAAAAGATGTACCTGCGTTTTTCTCGAAGGACTTAACAATTCCTTGTGTTTTAGAGAGGCTAAGTCCATGTGATGTATTTATTTCTCATAAATATAAGAGCCTAAAAACTTTGCCACAGCAGGCTACAATTGCAACTTCTTCAATAAGAAGAAAAGTTCAGCTGTTAAATCTCAGGCCAGACTTAAATGTAGTGCCACTGCGTGGAAATGTGACAACTAGACTGCAAAATCAGAATTTTGATGGAATGATTTTAGCTGAAGCAGGGCTGATAAGATTAAAAAAATATCACTTAATTACAGAGGTATTGCCACCAAAAGTCATGTTAAGCGCAGTAGGGCAGGGGGCAATTTGCATTCAATGCCGAAAGAATGATATAAAAGTTATCGATCTTTTAGAGAAAATTAATAATAATATGTCTTTTATAAGGGCAAAATCAGAGCGCAGTTTCATGAAGACAGTAAATGGTTCATGCTTTACACCGCTTGCAGCTTTAGCAGAATATGTGAGTGAAAACATGCTACATCTTTATTGTATGTTAGCGGGCGAGAGAGTTATATACTTTACTGAACGCACTTCGTTTGTAGAAGATGCAGAAAAAATGGGTATGGATGCAGGATTAGAGTTAAAATCAAAATGCTTATAAGCTTACCTAAAGTATGTGGAATCTACCGTTATAATGTTTCAATGTCTAAAATGACTTGGTTAAATGTTGGTGGCCAAGCTGATGTACTATTTAAGCCACATGACATTGAAGATCTAATGTGCTTGATAAAAGATGCGGAGTTACCAATTAGCGTTATCGGTGCAACATCCAACATAATAATTCGAGATAGTGGCATTCGAGGAATAACGGTGAAATTAGGTAAGGAATTTGCGTATATTAAATGTAAAGATAATAGCTCCATAGTTGCAGGTGGTGCTGCACTGCTTAGTAACCTTGCCTACTTTGCAGGGGAACAGCAAATTAGTGGGCTTGAGTTTCTTGCTGGAATTCCAGGAACAGTTGGCGGTGGGGTAGAGATGAATGCAGGTGCATATGGTAGTGATATTGCGAGTGTTGTAAAATTTATAAGGGCAGTGAATCTAGAAGATGGAAATTTATATGAATTCTCCAGCGAAGAAATGGGATATTTTTATCGTGGACATAGTCTAAAAGGCAGGTGGATTTTTATTGAAGCTGAATTTAAAGGAGTAAGTTCAGAGTATGAGCTTATATTTCAAAGATTGAAAGAAGTTATTGATAAAAAAAATAAAAGCCAACCAGTAAGAGGAAAAACTGCTGGTTGTATATTCAAAAATCCAATAGGCTGCAAGGCATGGAAACTGATTGATGAATCTGGCTGCCGAGGATTAGATAATGGTGTAGCTAAAATTTCTAAGAAACATTGTAATTTTCTACTCAATTACAATAATGCAACTGCACTTGACTTAGAAAACCTTGGCAACAGAGTAAAAGATGCAGTAAAAGATAAATTTAACATTGAACTTGAGTGGGAGATAAGGGTTTTGGGTAGGTAACTTCTAACCTTCTCTAATATGACCTATTTCAATTGAGTACACTTCAATTTAAGTCCAAGGTACACTATTTGCGAGGACAATTTATGCTTCCTTCGAAGAAAAGCATTCTTTTACTTTTTCGACTGTAGGTTCTAGAATACATTCATTTATTTTTTTAGCCGTCAATGCTAATAAACCTAATCCAAAAAGACTTACAAATGGTGCAATAACTCCTATTGTTGCACTCATCAAAGCTGCTGATTCTATATTTAACATTACAGCAGGAAAAATAGTACCTATAGCTGCACCAAGACCAATCCCTACTGCGGCAGTGGTAGCTAAGGTACATAAAAAATAAGCTATTAGCTTTGTTTGGCTTGTTTTTTCATAATGCTTAAGACTATCTTCTCTGGAAGTAATTAAAATGAGAAATGAGTATGTAGAAACAAAAGAAATAATTCCGCCTATGATTAAAGGTGATAAAGCTGCAAAGTTTAAACTAAAGCCTATAAGTGTTCCTATTATAGCTGCTACCCCATAAGACTTTAAACGCTTTTTAATTTCTGGACCCATACCTTCTTCTATGTATATTTAATTAATAATGAAATGTTACTCATTTTTCCTTCATCTGTAAAGTTATATTAACCTAATTCCAAAAATTGTTATATAATGTTATTTTGAGGTTTTATTTTCAATGCGCAAACTTGCAATACTCTTTTCTATACTGTTTGCGGTAATTGCTTACTATTTAAACAATGAAGTAATATTTGAAATAGCAAAGCTATTTAGCGATATATTCATCAGTCTGTTGAAATTGATTAGCTTACCTTTAGTTTTTCTATCTATAGTGTCCACAATTTCAGGGCTTAAAGACTCAATTGAAATTAAAGTATTACTTAAGAAGACGCTGTTTTATACGCTGCTTACAACCATTATAGCTGCATTTGTTGCGCTATCTTTCTATTTATTCATAGATCCAGTAAGAAAAAATTTCATAAGTAACACAATAGAAAGTGTGAGTGACAGCAACCACAATTACTTTTCATACTTAAAATCACTCATTCCTTCGAATTTTGTGCAAGTTTTTCTTGAAAATAATGTTATTGGCAGCATATTGATTGCTTTTTTGATGGGTGGAGCTATTATTTCGCTCTCAAAAGAAAAACAAGATATATTACACCAAATATTTTCTGCACTATTTGATACACTTCTTAGAATTGCTCAAGGGTTATTAAAGTTTATTCCTCTTGCTGTATGGTCTTTTATCACATGTTTTTTATACGAGTTAAAAGGTGGCAGCGAATTCCATAGTCTTTTTTGGTATTTTGCTTGCATAATGTCTGCAAATTTCGTGCAAGCATTTGTGATTTTGCCACTACTCATGTGGTATAAAGGTATATCACCAATTCAAACGATGAAAGGTGTTATGCCAGCACTTACACTTGCGTTTTTTTCTAAATCATCTAGTGCAACGCTGCCTACAACTATAGAATGTGTGCAAAATCAGCTAAAGGTACCAAAGAAATTGTCATCTTTTATTCTACCAATATGCACAACAGTCAATATGAATGCGTGTGCTGCATTTATTTTAATCACAGTGATGTTTGTTGCAGAGATGAATGGGCACACATTTTCCTTAAGTGAGATGTTCATATGGATTTTTTTAGCTACAGGAGCTGCAATTGGTAACGCTGGAGTGCCGATGGGGTGCTATTTTATGGCAACTAGTTATTTGGTATCAATGAATGTTCCTTTGTACATTATGGGATTGATTTTGCCTATTTATACAATCATTGATATGTTTGAAACTGCAATAAATGTGTGGTCTGATATCTGTATAACGCAGATAATTAATAAAGAATTTCAAACTCAAGAATGATATTAGATAATACAATAATAAAAGAATTTGAAGAGGCTGGTGCGATTTTGCACGGACATTTTGTACTCTCGTCAGGGCTGCACAGCAACACTTACATACAATGCGCTAAAATTTTTGAAAATCCAAGCAGAGCAATGAACGTTTGTGAGCTATTGGCGAATAAAATAAGAAAAGAGCTTATTGAACCCATAGATTTAATACTATCTCCTGCGATTGGTGGAATAATCGTGGGTTATGAGATTGGTAGACAGCTTGGAATCCGAACAATATTTTGCGAACGTGTTAATGGTAAATTTGAATTACGCCGTGGATTTGAGATTAAACAAGGTGAGAAAATCTTACTAATTGAAGATGTGATTACCACAGGTAAATCTTCACTTGAAGCAGTAAAATGTGCAGAAGAGAAGGGAGGTAAAGTTGTTGCTGGAGCTTCTTTGATCAAGAGAAATAGTGAAACAAAACTGCCCTTTCCTGTAATATCTTTGATTGAACTAAATATCAAAAACTATAGCGAGGAAGAACTGCCAAGTGAATTAAAACAATTACCTATAATGAAACCTGGGAGTAGAGAATATTTAACAAAATAATTCTATATATGGCTAAAGTGATTCAGTAACTTTTACGTGTTATATTTTTTGCATCAAAGTTAGATATTACAGTTTATTTTCCTGTATTCGTTCAACAGAATGGCAAAATAAGATAGACAAATAAAGATATAAAGTAAAAACAATAATAGGTGTCATTCCGGTTCGTGACACTTGCTTTATGTAGTTTCATTGAAAACGTTGTTTTTATTATAATACCTCCTATGATTAGTTTGCTTGTGAGCACCAGTGTCTGGGCACTGGAATGACAAGAAAAGGCTACTTGAATGACAGGAAAGGAACTACTAAAACAAATAGGTGTCATTCCAGCGCGTGACGCTGTAATCCAGAAAGGAAGGGAGTGTTAAATAAACCATACGCGTCAAGTTAAGGAAAAGTGGTATAAGGAAGAAAGGAAACGAAAAAAAACTATTTTATATATTAAGTAATAAAGTTATTAATTTATAGGTTCTTCTGAAAAAATCATCTTCTTCTAGATAAGAACTCCCTAAAAAAATAAATGTAACAAATAAAATGCCCATCTCAAATGTTGCTATATTTCACGATATTTCCTTAACTTGACGCGTATGGTTTATTTAACACTTCCAATAAAAAAATATCAAAGTCATCATATTATATCACGAACCTTTTCCAAGACTTTTTTCATATTTTCGCTTGAAAGTGGAATTAAGCCAAGCCTAGATAAATATCCACCTTCAGTACTAATAGAGTCTATAACTTCTCTAATGAATTCCCTTAATCCATCAACAGTATCTAAGTGTTCTTTCTTTATATAAAGATATAAAGGCCTTGCTAACATATACTCCCCCGATGATATATTTTTATAAGTTGGCTCAATTCCTGCGATTG
This sequence comes from Wolbachia endosymbiont (group B) of Ablattaria laevigata, assembly GCF_964277395.1. Lineage (NCBI taxonomy): Bacteria > Pseudomonadati > Pseudomonadota > Alphaproteobacteria > Rickettsiales > Anaplasmataceae > Wolbachia > Wolbachia endosymbiont (group B) of Ablattaria laevigata. The sequence goes on along the minus strand of NZ_OZ195519.1, from coordinate 809,838 downwards.
TGCTTCCTTGAATCTCATCTTGGTTTTTCGCTAAAAAGCTGAAGCTAAATATTCCTAAAGCATTTTTATTGCTCTTCAATTTTTGTATTATTATGTTTTCATTAATTCCAACTTCTATATATCTTCCATCATCTCTGATATTACTACATGCTTTCTTTCTTTTTTCTTGGTCTTGATAATTCTCTTTGAAAATCCTTGAGTTCATACATGAATATTGATCAAGCATAATAAAATTAATTAAAGTTTCATGTGTACCTGTATTTTGATGTGGGCCATAGATTTTAATTTCTGTTTTTGGTAGAGCTTGATTTACATCAGACCAAAATTTCTTGTTATTCTTTACTAATCTATCATTGTCTTCAGAATATGAAGATAAAGTTTCAAACAGGTCATTTTTTGTAAAATCAAATCTATGGCTTTGATTTGAATTTGCAATAACAATTCCATCATAGCCAATTATGATCTCTATTACTTCATTCACTTTATTTCTTTTACATAATTCTCTCTCTACTTCCTTCATAGGGCGAGATGAAGTAGTGATATCTGGTGTGCCTTCCCCTATTCCTGAACAAAACATTTTGAACCCTGATCCACTTCCTATCGATTCTACAACTGGAGTTTTAAAGGAAAATATACGGCTGAATTCTTCAGATATAAATGAGATAAAAGGAAAAACAGTTGAAGATCCAACAATTCTGATATATCTTCTGGCATCAACATTTGACAGTGGGATGAGTAATACAAATGCAAAAATAAGGAAAAGGCGTTTCAGCATCGTTTTCGCTCAAGAGTGTAAACTTAATTATCGTAATAAAAAATCAAACTGAAAAGCTTTTTTTCTAGATTTCAAAAGGTATAACGATCAAATGTGTGCGTAATGATGAGATCTGAATCACAGCATTCATACAACTGTATCTATATCGAATCCTCTTATGTTTTTCAATACTGAAAAATTCTTTCATATTAACTTAATGATGCAATATATCCTTTTCTTTAATAGATAAGTCATCATCGACTTTTTTTACATTATCATCAGTAATGTTTTGTATTTCCTTTTTGGCAACATGAAAATCATCTTCTGAGATTTCCTTATTTTTCTTCATTTCCTCTATTTCTTCCATAACATCTCTGCGTATATTTCTAATTGCAACTCGTGCATTTTCAGAAAATTGATGCAATAATTTCACTAATTTTTCACGAGTTTCTTGTGTTAAGTCTGGAAGAACTATACGTATAATATTTCCTTCAACAACAGGATTTAAATTCAGGTTAGCATTGATTATCGCATTTTTTACTTCACCGATAACAGTAGCATCCCAAACTTTAACTGATAGAGTTTTGTTATCTATAGCTGAAACGCCTGCAACTTGGTTCAGTTTTTGATGTCCACCATAGATATTTACAACTATACCATCAAGTAATGATGCGTTAGCTCTACCAGTACGTACACCTTTCATATCATCGTGAAAAGACTGAATAGTTTTTAGCATTCTTTCTTTTGTTTTAGCTTTTATTTCGTTTAACATAAATTACCTAATGTTTACAATCTGAAACTATAGTATAAGTGCCTTGACCCTTAATAATATCAACCATTTTTTCTCTTTTTAAAGAAAAAACTACAATTGGGATAGAATTCTCACGAGCAAGTGAAATTGCTGATGCATCCATAACTTTTAAATCACGAGTTAGCAGATCTGTATAAGAAAGCCTATCATACATCACAGCATTCTCATTTTTTTTTGGATCGGCAGAATATACACCACTTACTTGAGTACCTTTTAAAATAACATCACAATTCATTTCAACAGCACGTAAAGCTGCAGCTGTATCTGTAGTAAAAAATGGGTTACCTGTGCCTGCTGCAAAAATGACCACTCTACCTTTCTCTAAATGATGAATAGCCTTCCTTCTTATATAAGGCTCACATATAGTAGTCATGGGTATAGCAGACAACACCCTAGAGACTATAGAGCTTTTTTCTAAAAAATTTTGCAAAATTAAAGCATTAATGACAGTACCAAGCATTCCAATATAATCACTGCTTGCTCTTTCACAGCCACTTAAAGATGCTGATGCACCACGAAAAATATTCCCACCACCAACAACAATACAAACTTGAACTCCGAGATTACAAACTTCAACTATGTCTTTGGATAGTTTATCTATAACTTCCATATCATGGCCAAATAGCTTTGATCCCATCAAAGCCTCCCCAGAGATTTTGAATAACACTCTGGGGTACTTTACTTCTGAAGTTTTGTTACTTATTTGCACCATCCAAAGTAAGTAACTTATAATTAGCTAATTTAACAGCACTTGATTCTATAAAATCAGCAATCTTCATTTTATCATCTTTTATAAACTTCTGCTCTAGCAGAACAACTTCTTCATAGTATTTAGCCATTCGTCCATCTACTATTTTTTTCGCTACCTCTTCAGGTTTATTTAAGCTCTTTACTTGCTCCTCGATTATAGAACGCTCATTTTTTAATTTTTCTTGATCTAAATCATTTATAGATAAAGCTTCAGGTTTCATAGCAACTACATGCATAGCTATTTGCTTTCCAATCTCTTTTTTATCACCAGATGACTGCAATGCTACTAAAGCACCAATCTTACCTAAGCCAGGCATATCACCATGTACGTATCCAGAAATAATCCCATCTTTAGTCTCTAGGTAGCAAAGATTGCTTAACTCTAACTTCTCACCAAGAACCGATGTACCACTCATAATAGCTTCCTGCACTGTACCAACATCTTCATATTTGGCATTTTTTAACTCATCAAGACTAGTACAACGTTCTTGACAAGCAATTGATGCTAAATTTGAAACTAATGCTATGAACTTCTCATTTCTAGCAACAAAATCAGTTTCACAATTGACTTTAACCAATACACCATAATTTTTAGCCAAGCACATAGCAATAAGCCCATCCGAAGCTACTCTATCAGACTTTTTGTCAGCTTTAGCAAATCCTATTGTACGTAACCTATCAACGGCTTTCTTAATATCACCATCACACTCTTCTAACGCTTTCTTACAATCGCTTAAGCCAAGCCCTGTTCTATCGCGTAATTCCCTTATACTACTTGAATCCATCTTCATTTACTTACTATTACCTCCCTTTCTGTTTCAACCTTAATACGCTTCTTTTTAGTTTGCACAATATCCTCTTCTTTTTCTTGAATAAGCTCATCATCCTTAACTCTAGACCTTGTCAAACTAGACTCTATTCCAGCTAATATAGAATCAGCAACTAATTTACAATAGAGCTCTATTGATTTTCTTGAATCATCATTTCCTGGTATAGGATAGGCAATACCATCTGGGTCAGAATTGGTATCAAGTACTCCAACTACAGGAATACCCAGTTTTTTGGCCTCTTTAACCGCTATATGCTCTTTGTTAGTATCAATAATAAATAAAATATCAGGAACTGCTCCCATTTCTCTAATTCCACCCAATTCTTTATCAAGCTTTTTTCTTTTCTTTTCAATGTTTCCTAATTCTTTTTTTGTTAAGATGCTATCTTCATCATTGGATATTTTCTCATATTGTATCAAAGTTTTTATCGAAGAAGAAACAGTGTTCCAATTAGTCAGCATACCACCAAGCCATCGATCATTTACATAATACTGACCACAACGAACTGCTTCACTTGCAACAATATCTAAAGCTTGAAATTTTGTACCAACAAATAAAATGCGACCATCTTGAGATGCAACATCGTATAAAGCTTTCATCGCCGCCTCTAACAATGGTAATGTTTTTCGTAAGTCTATTATGTGTATACGATTCTCTTGATGTATACCATATATATATGGGGCCATTTTCGCATTCCAGCGACTAACTTTATGGCCAAAATGCACACCAGATTCAGCTAAATCACGTATAGTGACTTTAGGCAAATTTGTCATATTTACTCCTCCAAATAGTTTATCCTCCATGGCATAACCCTAACGGGACTACTTGCATAAGCCATGTGTGAAATTAAGTTATTTACATAGTAATAAAAAAGACAAAAAAGCGCAAACAAAAAATATTGACAAGTGGCAACACGTTGATTAGCTTTAAGGTTGCAAACGTTAAAAAGCAATGGGGGGTGTAGCTCAGTTGGTTAGAGCGCATGCCTGTCACGCATGAGGTCGTGAGTTCAAGTCTCATCACTCCCGCCATTACAGCAGAAACATCTTAAAATTCTTTAACTTTCTTATTAATTTGAATTAATTTCTTTCAGAGACTTGACATGATATTGTAATTGCTGCTTAATCTATTTAATTTTATCATTAATAATTGGGATTAAATATGTTCATTTCTGAGGTTTTTGCGGCAGATGCGACTAACAATGTATCAGCATCTGTTGCTAGCTTTATTCCACTCATTTTAATATTTGTAGTATTTTATTTTCTCATTATTCGCCCCAATCACAAAAAACTAAAAGAACATAGAAGGATGATAGATCAAATAAAACGTGGTGATACGGTTATTACTTCTAGTGGAATAATAGGTGAAGTAAACAAAGTTGACGAAGTAAATGCACAACTAATACTAGAAATAGCACCAAAAATTGAAATAAAAATCCTAAAGTCTGCTATATCTGAAATCTTAAATAAAGAAATTCAAAAGCCAGTAGCTAAATCTATTGAAAAAAGCAAAGTTGAAAAGAATGGCAAGAAAAATAAACTAGAGGAAAGTAAAAAAGACAAAAATGCTTCATAATTTAAGAAGTGTGTGGAATATTAGGTATAGTAAGTAGCGGTGATTCAGTAATACCAACTTTACTAACCGCGTTGCAAAAATTGGAATACAGAGGTTATGACTCTTCAGGTATAGCAATTATAAATAATAGAGGTAAGATAGAAGTAAAAAAATCAGAAGGTAAAGTTGAAAGATTGTGTGAAGTTGTTCATGAGAGCAAGATATCTAGTAGCAAAGTTGGTATAGCACATACTCGTTGGGCTACACATGGAGCTCCAAATCTTAAAAATGCTCATCCCATTTATATAAATAATGTTGTTGTTGCTCATAATGGCATAATTGAAAATTACAATATATTAAAAAAGGATCTGGAGGAAAAGGGAGTATCTTTCCACACCGATACTGATACAGAAGTGATACCAAACATATTAACTTCATATCTTGATGAAGGGTTATCACCAGTTGATTCTATATTACAGTGTCTAAACAATTTACAAGGTTCACTTGCTTTGGCTTTATTATTTGCAGAATATCCAGATACTTTATTTGTTGCAAAAAGAAATTTGCCTTTAGCAATAGGATATAACTGTAATAAAGTGTTTGCTGCTTCTGATACTAATACTTTGAATTCATTTGTAGAAAAAATATTGCATTTAGAAGATAATGATATTGCAGTAATAAAATCTAACGAATTCAGTATATATAATAATGGTATACAAGTTAAACGCAGAACAGAAAATAGCAGTCCAAGAAATTTTCTAATTAGTAAAAATGGTTACCCTAGCTTTATGCTAAAAGAAATTTTTGAGCAACCGTATGCATTAAACAAAACAATAAATCAATTTTATAAACAATATAAAGAAATCAACAAAGAATTATTTTCTGAACTAGGTTACATTACTATAGTTGGATGCGGTTCATCCTATTTTGCTGGACTAATAGCAAAGTGTTGGCTGGAAAGTATTGCTCAAATTCGGGTATATCTAGAAACCTCGTCAGAATTTAGGTATAGCAGCGTCAAGCTCGAAGAAGGTAGTATTGGCTTATTCATTTCTCAATCTGGTGAAACTGCAGATACTATGGAAGCACTACGTTATGCGAGATTGCAGAAACAAATGATCATTAGCATAATTAATACATTTAATAGCAGCATAGAAAAAGCCTCAGATATTGTATTGCATACTCTTGCTGGACCTGAGATTGGTGTTGCTTCGACAAAAACCTTTTCTACGCAGCTTGCAATTTTAGCATGCTTTGCTGTAGAGCTTGGAAAAATAAAAGGTATACTGGGTAGAGAGAGGATAAAGGAACTAAGCGGTGCTATTAATTCCATTCCCGAACATGTAGAGCATGTTTTGAATGTGATGGAAATACAACATATATCAGGCAGTATATTAGAGCACAATAATATAATTATAATTGGGAGAGGAAGCTCATATGGAGTTGCAATGGAAGGTGCATTGAAGATAAAAGAGCTTTCATATATCAACACAATTGGTATTGCAGCGGGAGAAATGAAGCACGGTTCTATCGCCTTGATAGACTCTACTGTACTTGTTATCGCAATTATTCCTTACGATAATTTATTCTTTAAAACGCTATCCAATATACAAGAGATTATTGCAAGAAAAGGTAAAGTAATTGCCTTTAGTGATAAGCAAGGAGCACCGCTCTTAAAGGGAATTTGCATAGATGTGGTGCAACTTCCAGAAGTTGACAATTTTGTTTCTCCAATTATCTACAGTGTTGCTATGCAATTTCTTGCTTATTCTATTGCAGAAAAAAAAGGGTTAGATGTAGATTGTCCGAGAAATTTAGCTAAATCTGTCACAGTTGAGTAACTTATTTAAAGTGAGTTGCTAATTAACAGCTCTAATTGTCAGTTATAAATTACTGAATTTTACTAATAAATTCATTGCTATCATTAGCCCTCTGCGAAAGAATATGTAACTAATGTAAGGATGAGAGAGGCTAAAATCCACACCTCAAATTAACAAGATTTGCCATTATGGTTACCAGACACAACTTAACCTAGCAAGCAAGAATTAACTAACAGAAAAATTGAAAACTAATATCAGTCTCTTATGTAATGCTACTAATATTTTTCTAATATGTTTTCTATTCAGGAAAGTCTACATCGCCATAACAATATTTACTAGAATGAGGTCTTGTCTCATTGTAAAAACACAACCAATGATCAACGTCTATCTGAAGATCTTCTAATTAATTGTAGATTGTTTTACAAAAAAAGAGGAGTAAATGAGAGTTCAGTAACTTGATTATAGAGTTGTACTGCCTTTCCATATTTGAAGCAAGTTGTTATTCTATCTCAAACCGTAGCACAAAGTAAATATGGCAATTTACACTAAAATTTTCTGTTTATGATTTATATTATGTAAAGATACTATTTGACCTTGAGCTTTAAAGATATTATGTAATAGCATTATTTAATATGCGAGGTTTATTATGGCTAAAGTAAATGCAGGTGAAAGCGCAAGAAAGCTCAAAGAAATTAAATTTCAGCTTATGTCACCAAAAAAGTCCAAAAGTAGTCAACAAATGTCACCAAAACGGAGTCGGAATTCTGGTGAAAAGCTATGGAATGCATTAGAATCATTACAAGAAGCAAAATCAGAGTTAAAAAAAAGAAAGTTTGAAATAGAACTAAAAAAAGACACTGAAATATCAGACGAAGGAATAGAAAAAGTAGTGGAATTGGAAAGGAAAACAGAAAAAGAGATAGAAGAAATAGCAATGCCAATATCAACGTTACTACTTAAGGAAACAATAATAAAATTACAAGGAACAAAAATAATAAATTTTTTAAAAAAATTAGAAAAACAAGTAAAAGAAATGCAAGAATTATGTAAGAAACTAGAATTAAATGCTAAAATAGAAGAAGAAGATCTAAATAAGCTCGAGGACATAAAGAAAGAATCAGAAAAGTGTTGCAGAGAGTTAGTGAGCTATATGCCTAATTCAAATAATCCTAGAATGTTGTACACTGCTGTTATTGGTGTTGGTCTTGCTGTTGGGCTGGTAGCAAGTACTATACTTGAACATACAACTAGACTAAGTATGTTAGCAATAATTGGCATAGCTACATCATCTGCACTCGTAGCTGGTGGTGCTACATATGCAGCACTAAGACCTAATACTAAAATAGATGAATCAAAAGAAGTCCAAATAAAGAGTTCTCATCACTCACTTTCCTAATCACACTTTAATTCAAACTTTATCAGTTTTATTCAAGTTGCTTCTAAAAGGAGAATATCAATGGTGTTCTCCTTACTGATTTGGTTAAAATGCAGAAAACGCCTATGTCAAAATTTACACAGATGTTAAGTGCTGCCACTAATTCCCAGTTAGTACAATTTGTGTATCTTATTGACATATTTAATTTATTCTGTTACAATTTTTAGTAATTAGGTTGGGGTAAAACAATGAAGAGTTTTAAATGGCTACTTAATCAAGTCAGACTTTCATGGATTAGCTTAATATCAAAAGTAAAGAGCTTTTTTCAAACTAACGATACACATTATCAAACAACTGCTAGCAATGGAAATGATCATACAAGAAAAATAAGTGTAGAAAATACAATAGAGGCGAAAATTAATGAAGAGGGTGTATGGTATGATTCTCTGAAAGAACAAGAGCCAGGTGAAAAAGAAAGAGATCTGGATGAAGAAGAATTTTTTGATGCTATTGAAAATTTGGATGAAGAGGAAGTGAGTGCTAACATAGAAGGAAAAGAGTATGAAAAAAATAAGTACTATAGTTTACAAGATGGTCTACAAGAAAAAAATGAATTTGATCACACAACGCACACTCTTACACTTGCTTTTGAAATTGAAAAGCCATTTCCAGACTCTGACCTTAGTAAATTTAAGTTATGCGAACTTAAGCAAAATGGTGATAAATATACGTTTGTCTTAGAAAATGATCAGAAAAATCGAATAGAATTACACTCTGAATATCTCAATATTTATTTTCCTAAGTATTTTGAGAAACACAGAAAAAAAGGAGCTTACACCGAACTTTTTTCTCAAGAAGAAAATAGAATTAGCAATGATATTATAATACCGCTACAAGTTCCAAAAGAAGCAAGCATACTTACCAAAGAGTGCAATTGGTTAATAAGAAAGGTTGTAGGTGAAATACCATATTATCCAGTGGGCAAATCGCTTGAATACTGCAGGAGTCGTGTAAATTTCTTTCTTAACTTAAACAATATTATGTCTTTTTCTCTAAAATCAGCAAAAGCACAATATGCAGCTATGCTATCAGGTACTCCAACAGAAACAAACTGGCCAATAAAGGATATTCTAGTCAGAGGTAGTTTTATTAATCAGCATATTCCTAGAGTTGAAGAAGCTTATATTGATAAGCATTATATAGTTGAAGAAACTTTTGAAGTAGTTAACGTAGAATGTGCATCAGAGCTGAAGATTTCTCAACCTAGCATATAGCCTTATATTCTTTCATCAGCATGATATAATTTTGTGCAGATTGTGTAATATGTTTTATTTCTTCATTTGACATTTTTTTGAAGAATTGTGCTGGCCTGCCAGCCCATACTTCACCACTTTTTATCACTTTTCCATGTGTCACCAGTGAACCAGCAGCTACCATAGCTTCAGACTCGACAATCGCATGATCCATTATAACAGAGCCCATACCAATAAATGCTTTATCATGTATCGTGCATGCATGTAACACACAAAAATGTCCAACCGTCACCATACTACCAATAATCGTGTCACCGCCTGGATTTCTATCTACATGAATTACGGTGCCATCTTGAATATTCGTTTCATCACCTATTTCGATTGATCCAACATCTCCTCTGATCACACAATTAAACCAGATACTCGCATTCCTTCCTATTTCAACGTTACCTATAATACGCACACCATCTGCGATAAAAGAACTTTCATCCATTTTTGGTTCATAATCTTTGTATTTTAAAATGTGATAGCTCATAATTTAAATAAGGTTTAATACATACTTGGGTTCCAGTAGTCAAGTTACTCGGGTAAAGATATTCTTGACTTATGATCCTTATGCTCCTAAAATCTTTATTTTTAGCTCTATTTATAATGTCAGTAACAGTACTTAGTGTACTTCAAATAATATTAGTTGTTGTATTGGTAATTTTAGTGCTCCTGCAGCCACCTGGAAGTAGTTCATTAAGTGGCTTTAGTAATTCACAACAGGGAATGAATTCAATAATTCCGGTAAAGTCTTCTGAAAATCCACTCAGTAGAATAACTTCTATAGTTGCTGGGCTGTTCATTATAAATACACTGTTACTATCAGGATTATGTTCAAAAGATGTACATAAAAAATCAATTGCAGAGAAGATTATATCAGAAAAGAAGCAAGAAGGCCAATCAACTTCTGTTCCATTTGAAAATTAATGAAAGAAACCAAGTTTATCTTTGTTACAGGTGGAGTTGTTTCATCACTTGGTAAGGGTTTAGTTGCTTCAAGTGTGGGAGCACTTCTTCAAGCTCATGGATTCAATGTTCGCATCAGAAAGCTTGACCCATATCTCAACATTGATCCTGGAACAATGAGCCCAGCTCAGCACGGGGAAGTATTTGTTACTGAGGATGGTGCTGAAACTGATTTAGACCTTGGACATTACGAGCGTTTTACTAAAATTAAAGCAACCAAGGACGACAATATAACAACTGGTAAAGTATATAATAAATTATTAAAGAAGGAAAGGTGTGGTGATTATCTAGGCAAAACTGTGCAAATCATTCCTCATGTGACAGATTTAATCAAATCTTTCATTTTTAATGGTACAGAAGATTTAGATTTTGTAATATGCGAAATAGGCGGAACCGTAGGTGATATTGAAAGCCAACCGTTTTTGGAAGCTATACGCCAAGTTAATTATAAACTAGGAAAGCAAAAAGTTATCCTTATTCACTTAACTTTAATACCATATCTCACTGCAGCACAAGAATTAAAGACAAAACCGACACAGCATTCAGTTCGAGAGTTAAACTCTGCGGGGTTACAACCAGATATTATATTATGTCGCAGTGAAAAAGAAATTTCCGATAATCAAAAAGAAAAGATAGCCAATCTTTGCAATGTTTCTTTATCTAACGTAATACCTGCTCCTGATGTAAACCATATATACGAGTTACCGTCCTTGTATAATCAATGTGGGCTCGGGACACAAATTTTGGATCACTTTCACTTAAGTAAGCCAAAACCAAGCTTACCTGAATGGGACCAAATAGTACACTCTATGAGACATCCAACACAAGAAGTTATCGTTTCCATAGTAGGAAAATATACTGAATTTCCTGACGCATATAAATCACTGATTGAAGCATTAAACCATGGTGCAATTAGTAATAAAGCTAGAGTGAAGATAAATTGGGTCAACTCAAGAGAAGAGAATGGAAAATCTATAGATGCAAAGTTTATCAGAGAAAAATTACAAAGCTCTAATTCAGTCCTTGTTCCAGGAGGATTTGGTGATAACGGAATAGAAGGTAAAATATTAGCAATAAACTATGCCCGTGTAAATAACATTCCTTTTTTAGGAATATGTCTTGGTATGCAGCTTGCAGTGATTGAATTTGCTCGTAACGTTATTAAGCTTGAAGATGTACACTCTGAAGAATTTTATACTTGCAAACACCCAATCATCAAGCTCGCTGATGGTAAGAACGTTGATCTTGGTGGAACCATGAGACTTGGAACATACAAGTGTAATGTAAATCCAAATTCAAAAATGGCAAATGTGTATAGTAGTGTCACTATTTCAGAAAGACACAGACACAGATATATAGTTAATTTAGATTATAAAAATAACTTAGAAGAGAATGGAATGATATGCAGTGGTATATCAGAAGATAAAACATGCATAGAGGCAGTGGAGCTAAAAAATCACTCATGGTTTATTGGTGTGCAATTTCATCCAGAATTTCAATCAAGACCATTTTCTCCTCATCCTCTCTTTACATCATTTATTAAGGCAGCTATTGACAATAGAGTTTAATAGAACTGAATAAACTCTATTCTAATAGAGAGGTAAAAAATGTTACTAAGAAATAGTAAAGATAGCATTACATATGGATCTGCGACCTTCGAGGAATTGAATAGACATGTAGAACAAATAATATATAAATTAGAGGAGGATCAAATTATAGAGGATATAATGGAAGAAGTAGTTGTAGCTATAAACGAACTAAAATCGGTAGAAGAAATAAAAAAATATTTAAAGCGAGAAATAGATAGCCTTGTAAAAAGGACAATAGTCCTTAGTGAATTCTATAACCTAGAAAAAATAGAAAAGCCAAGAAAAGAAAATTATATTTACCCAAGCACCTAATGTTTAAGTACCAATACATGGAACTTGCCATAGAGCAAGCAAAACTTGCTCAGAAAGATGGCGAAGTGCCAATAGGTGCTGTAATAGTTAATGGAAACAATATCATCTCCTCTGCACACAATATATCTAATGATCCAACTGCACATGCAGAAATGTTAACAATTAGACAAGCATTTTCAACTTCCACGCTTTATGAAGCTGAAATGTACGTAACGTTAGAGCCGTGCCCGATGTGCGCTCAAGCTATCTCTTTTGCAAAAATTAAACGTCTGTACTTCGGGGCTTACAATCCCAAAGGTGGAGGAGTTGAAAACGGCACTAGAATATTTCAATTCTGTAACCACATACCTGAAGTTTATGGTGGAATATTAGAAACAAAATGTTCTCTTTTGTTAAAAGATTTCTTTGAGAAATTGAGAACTTAGTTTAAGATGTGTGAGATTGTTTCAATATTTTTTGAGTAAAATCTGTATTATAACTCTTTCGTATATTTGACCAATTTGCTCATGCAACGTACATAAGGGGTGTTATTACGATAACTCCGTTGCAGGGAGTGTTAAATAAACTGTGTCAAATCGCATTTTTAGTTCAACTCGATTTTTAACCTACCAGGAAAAAAGATATCAAGTTGAGAGATAGTAAAAGCCCAATCATGTATAGGCATAGTCCATTTCTCTCCTGCCTTCTTTATAGCACAATATACCTATTCATACAAGGCATTTGTGCTAGTAAATGAGCCCTTAGTTTTAGTAAATTTTCTGATCTGTCTATGTAACCCTTCAATAGGATTTGTGGTATAAATTAACTTTCTTACAGGGCCGGAATATTTAAAATAACTAGACAGATTTTCCCAATTATTCTCCCAAAACTAAAGTATATTTTTCTCCCCATTTTTCCTCCAGTTCAAGTAAATAATTCTCGGCTATTTCTCTACTTGATATGTTTTTTTCAAATCATTCATGAAAACTTTTGCTCGATACATATTTCAGTGAATTTCTTATCTGATGTACTATACATTTCTGCTTTAGGAAATACGCTATTTATAGCTGTAGGAAAGCTTTTTAACACAAGCTATCAGAATATCATCTACTCCTCTCTCCTTTAGGTCATTTAGTACTCCCAACCAGAACTTCACTTTCAGCCAAATAAAAACCCAAAACTTCTTTTCTGCCATTTTGCTAATATGTTATACATACATTTGCTTACACAATGCCCGTCCTCCTTGACCTTAAAAAACCATGAACACTATTGGATATACAGATTGCAGCGGACGACTGCGCCATTCGTTGATTACCGGTAACAATTTGTCAGTAATACTTGATATCTCTGCTGCAGATATTTTATATTTCTTCTACATGCGATGCTATATCCCATGCCACTGGCATATGTACTTAAAACCTTTGCTTCAAGTTCGGTTTGTTTGCCTTTTTCTGACTACTTGTGGCTCGAAACTTCCTTCTCTATCTCTTGGTGTCAATAGTTCAAATACTTGTCCGTAAAGTCTTTGAATTTCTTCGTTTGTTTTCTTTGCTTTCAGCCGACAAATGGTTTTCTATCTCGCCTTCCCTCTAGCAGTTTTTTTATAAATGGTGTTAATGCTCCATCTCTTCCTGTCAATGGTCTTCCTTCTCGTATAGATGATAAGATATTTGTTTCTAATTCTTTATAGTCTACCAAACCGGTAGTTGTGTTTGCTTGACTCATTGTCAAACCTCCATTTTTTTATCAATTTATTACTTTACTTCTCGGTTTGACACAGTTTATTTAACACTCCCGACAAGTTCTAATCATTAATGTTATACACGTTCTTTTCTTTTTCTATTCTCTCTTGTTCTTCAATACAATACATAGCAAGCGGATTAGCTTTAAGTCTTTCGACTCCTATTTCTTCTCCCGTTCCATCGCAGTAACCATAAATGCCTAATTTTATTTTTTCCAACGCCTCCTTAATTTTTTCTTTTCTATCTTTTCGGCGCTTAATTAATTCTCCATTTTCACTATCAGAATAAATACTACTATCTTCTAGATCTTGTTTCTCCAGTTCAGAGAGTATTGATTGTAACTTTAAGCTAAAGTATTCCAGTTGTTTTACGTTCATATATTCTTCATTTTCTGAAGGAACGTAATCTTCCGGTAACTTTATTTTTATTAATTTTTCCATAGCATTATCAATAAAATATATTAAAACTTATATAACTTGTAAACACAAAAAATTATACTACCCTCAAAGTAAACACTATAATTTATAATAAACATTTAAAATCCTGGTATGATTAGTTTGGTAAAAAAATTAGTAATAAATGATAATAATCTTGCTTATATAGTATGTATTTTTATTATAATGTTAAGTTTATCTTCATATACACTTGAAAACAACAGTAAACAAGAAGTCATATTAACATTAACATGGATATGTGCTACATTTGTTTTGCAGATCTCTACAAATAATTTATTTACATCTGATTATCATGATGGAATATTAGAGCAAATCTTTTTACAGCCACTCTCTTCTAGGCTGATAGTTGCTTATAAAATCTTCGCTCACTGGTTGTTATTTGGGTTACCGATTTCAGTGATTTCTTTCATGTTCAGCTTTGCAATTCTAGGCAATAATATTGAACATTCAATAGCAGTTGGAGTGTCTTTATTATTTAATACGCTGATAATCATTAATATTTCAGCTACTGGAAATGCATTGATGATTGGTCGAAATAACTTAGCATCAGGAGTGTCGCAAATTCTTGTTTTGCCAATGATAATGCCAACTTTTGTATATTTCAAATTGCTAACTCAATTTGAAAATTTATCCTTGAATATTTATACACTACTAATCACCATCTTAGTTTTTGTCATTTTAATTGTTAACAGCACTATAACTACTCACATAGCATTAAAATTTGCTGTGGAGCAGGATTGAAAAAACTTACTAGTTATAGCCCTTCTCATAATAGTCCAAAAAGAGTAAGATATGGATTGATAGTAGTGGAAGGTAAGGATGCCAGTAGCAAATAGTTATGACTTAAGAAAAAAGGTAATGGAAGCATTGGATGAAGGAGAGAGTGGAGAAACTGTTGCCAAGAGATTTAAGATCGGAAAAACAACTTTATATGAGTGGAAGAAAAGACGTGAGAAAACGGGAGATTTTCAGTCAAAAAAGCCTGGAAGCGTGGCATAAAATTACCGACTGGAATGCATTTGCCGAATTTGCAAATGAGCAAGGTGACAAAACTCAGTCAGAGATGCTGGGGCAATATTAGTAGACAAACAATTCATCGAGCACTTAAAAATATAGGATTCACAAGAAAAAAAAGACCTACGGATATAAAGAAAGAAATGAAGAAAAGCGAGCTCAATTTTCAAAGGTTATAGCAACAAAAGAACCTAAAGAATTAGTGTATATAGATGAGTCTGGACACTGAACCTATGGTTATTGCCAGAAAGGACAGCGGTTTTATGCCCTAAAATCTGGGAAGAAAACTCAACGAATTAGCATGGTTGCAGCCTTAAGTGGAAGAAAAATAATTGCTCCGTTAACCTTTAAAGGCCACTGCAATATGGATATCTTTAATAAATGGTTTGAGCAGTTTCTGACACCGATTTTGGAACCTGGACAAACTGTTATCCTTGATAATGCTACTTTTCATAAGTCTAATAAGATTTGCTAAAGGAGTTGGTGCAGAAATTTTATATCTTCCTCCATATTCTCCAGATTTTAACAAAATTGAACATTATTGGTTTGCTATAAAAAACAGAACCAGGAAAAACATTCCTTTATTCAAATCTTTTCGTCATGCTGTCGATTCTTCTTTCTTATGACCTTTTTGGACTATTATGGGAAGGGCTATATTTACTTGTATCTGCTTAGTTAAGGGTGTTAACTTAAGTAGAGATGGAGACATTAGACTTCTTACATGAATTGAAGAGTTACAGCGTGTGAAACCATTATTGGATTTCAGACTGGCTGGTTATGCAAGAAATCTAATATCTATCGAAGAGTCAGAAACTTTTATAACTTACCTTTAATCAACCTAACCCATGCGTGCCAATCTCTCTCACCAAGATTGCTTTCGAAAGACAGAAGATCCTTTACGGCTTTTGAGCAAATTTCTTCACTTGGAATTGACAACTCCCTATTCATTGCTAGCGTCAGGCATTGAGTTTTACAAGCTTGTTCTAAGTGATACGTATAAAACATTGCTTCTTGTATAGTCTGACCACATGTTATAGATCCATGATTGCGCATTAACATCACAAAATTTTCTTTCAAATCAGCTATTAATCTTTTTCCTTCTGTATCATCAAGTGCCAGGGAATTATAATCATGGTAAGATACCTTATTATAAAAGTGCAGCGCCCACTGACTTATTGGGAGTAATCCATCCTTGAGAGAAGAAACTGCTACAATAGAAGGTGTATGTAGATGAAAAATTGCTTGAATATCTTTTCTTGCTTGATAAATGAAGCCATGGATTACATAGCCAGTTTTATTATATTGATATTCTTTGCCTTCAATTATATTCCCATCAAACGATACTTTCATCAATGAACTTTCATCTACTTCATAAAAACGTATACCAAACGGATAAACATAAAATGACTTTTTATCTTCAGAACGTACAGAGAGATGAGTATACGTATGATCATCTAATTTAAGATAAGATAAAATTTGATAGGCGTTAACTAGGTCTCTTTTCAACTCACTATTTGTTAATAACATAGCTCTTGACTAAAATTTTCTAAAGATTTATACGTAAAAAAAAGTTTATTACAAACTAAAAGGTGAACCTACGTTAAAATACTAAGCACTTTTACTTGCCTTAGGTGATTAGAGTTTACATTTCTAGATTACATAGTATTTTAACTATAAAAGCGACTTTTTATGTAATATTTCATATGTTTTAAAGCCTTGTTTTTATGTTATTATAATTGTAGGTTTTAATATTAAAAATAATATGATAAACGTTGACATAAAAAAACAGCTAACAAAATTTTTCATATATATCACTGGTCTTCCAGGAAGTGGTAAACTTTCTACAGCAATAGTATTATCTAGTATGATAAATGCAGTAATTGTAAGTGGACTTGAATATAATCAAACTTCCAAAGAAGCTCGAGATAGAATATATAACACTACACATGTTATGTTTCAGGCAATAGAAGCCTATCCTATTGACTCAAAAAATTATATATTTGTTGATGAATTAATTAAAAATAATGATTACAACATAAGAATATATAACTCAGTAGTAGAACTTAGTAAAAAAATGAGCACAAAAATCCTCCCTATAGTACTTAGGTGCAATCCATTGATATTACAAGAGCGTACTATATCAAAAAAGCAAAGAAAAAATAGGAAGGTTACTAATATAAATAGTATTAAATTTAGGGAGGAAGATTTATTTGTACCACAAAATGCTATAGAGGTAGAAAATTCAAATATGAGTATAAAAGAAGTAGCAGAAGAAATAGTAAGTCAAATGTACAAACTTGGCCAAATTAATAGTGTTTACGCAATAGGCAACGATTTCATATACTGAGGCTCATTTAAATATAGAGCCTCAACCCCATTTAATTTTTGTTTATTTTTTAGTCTATAACGGACTAATAGCGCTGCATGGCTAGCATCCAACTTTGGTAAACTGCAATCCATATATGTAATGCAGTGCGTTTCAGGCTGGAGTTCACTTACTACAGCAGGATTTGATAGCGGTAACAAATTGAAATCAAATAACTGCGTATAAAACTTTTGATCATCTTCGATTATAGCTTTAATATTTTTTTTGCTATTTGTACAAAGTAGCGATATTGCATATGCTTGAGCTTCCAGGGCACTAACCCCATATAACGGCTTATTTGTAGCAAGATTTATACCTTGTGCAGTTGATATACCAACTCTGATTCCAGTAAAACTTCCTGGTCCAACTATCACTGCTAAATGGTCTATTTTATCGTAGCTGTAATTATGCTTATCAAACAAAGTATTCAGTATTTGAAAAAATGATTCTGCATGACTATTGTTTGCAGAATTGCGTTCTACAAAACAATTACCATCGTAATCAATTACTGCTATTGAACTACCAGCACCTACAGTATTAATTGCTAGAATGGACATCACTTAAGCTTATCATAGAGCTTTGTAAACATCATAGTGAACGCACCGTTACCCATAACATTTGCTGAAGTTATTATTGGGTCAAACACTATATACAATGCTGTAATTAATGAAAGCATCTCTGGGGAGAATTTAAGATACTTCTCAAGAACAGGCAACATTACTATAATCCCTCCCGCTGGAACTGCAACAATAGCAAATTTAAATAACAGAAAGTAGAGAAGGAAAGTCACATAGTCTGTTGCAGACAATGCACCACCAAAAGTCATTATCATTGATAGTATTATAATAAAAAAGCAATCACCTACTAAATGAAAGCTAGCAGTTATTGGCACAACAGACGATGCTATATCATGCTGCTTTACATTTTTTTTGCTTCCTTCAAGAGTAAGCGGCATAGCTATATTACTAGACATTGTGCTCATTGCAGTAATAAATGCTGGTATCATATTACCTATACTAGCTATCCAGCTTGTGATCTTGAACGAATTTGCTGCTCCATATAAGAGAAAAACATAAAGGTAAGTTGAAGATGATATAATAATAAAAATTATTGAGTAATCCTTAAATATTATGGGTAAAACCTGATCATGTTCCATTTTTAAAGCAAGACCAAGTACAAACATTGGAATAATTGGCGTCAAAAATGTCTTCAAAATAAAGAGAGTTAAATCTAACATTTTGTTCGAGAGCTCTTTGCTTTTTTTTGGTAATATTGTGGACACTAATATGCTTAATACAAATCCACAAGCAAGGGCATAAAAATTAGAAAGCAATGCAGGTATCCTAAATGACCATAAAGGAACAATTGTTTCTTCATATGTTATATCTTGTATTGAATAAGTGTTTTGTGTGATGAAATGCCCAACAGAATAAGCTATTAAACTTGAAGCTAGATTCGACAAGAAAATCGTTATAATAAGTAATAATATAAACTTTATAGCCGACTGCTTAAGATTGTTAACACTACTAAAGATTAATGCAAAAACAATAAAAGGCATTATAAATAGTAAGATCTCTTTTATACTAAGGCTTATTGAATACAAGAAGGTTTTCACTTCCATTGGAACTAGATGACCAAAAAATACAACCGAAGTGATAACAGCAAGTAAGGTTAGTAATTGTAACATATTCTAATATAGCGATATCCTATGGAAATACATATGATAAATTAGCTGCTAAGTAAAGTAAAACTGCCTAAAATATTTGCATTACCTTCTAGTACTTGAATGAGATTTCAAATTACAACGTTTCCACAAAGTATATAATTAACATCCACACCTTTGGTCAAGTTCCATTCACGCTTTATTACATTATATTCCATACCAGTCATATCTTGTAGTGTTACATTGTTTTCCCTTAGATGATTTGCAATTTCTGATGGCTTGAGAAATTTATTCCAATTATGTGTGCCTTTTGGCAGCCAGTTTAATATGTACTCTGCGCCGACTATTGCAAGACAGAAGGATTTAATAGTTCTATTTATCGTCGATATAAAAATTAGCCCTTCTGGCTTCAACAGCTCTATTGCTTTTTTCATGAAAAACTCTAAATTATTGACATGTTCAACCACTTCCATCAACAAAACCACGTCATACTTCTTGTCATTGCTTAGCTCTTCAATGCTAGTGTGTGTGTATTCTATATTTAACCCTACTTTCTTCGCATGCGACTGTGCCACTTTTATGTTTTCCTCACATACATCTATTCCCGCAACGCTAATACCAATACGCGCCATTGACTCTGACAAAATGCCACCACCACAACCAACATCGAGCAATGATAGTTCTTTTAAATCGCATTTTTTTAATTCTTTTATTTTCTCAACGATGTATGATACTCTCACAGGATTCATCATGTGCAATGGCTTGAATTTGCCATTCTCATTCCACCATTCACCTGCTATTTTAGCGAATTTTGATATTTCATCTTCGTTATAAGTTTTTGTGGTTTTTTTCTTGCTAATATTGCTAAGTTTATCAAGGCGTTCTTTATGTCTACTTTCTTTTGAAAATTCTGTTTCGAGGAATTGTTTGACTATGTCTTTTGCTAATCCACTCGCAGTAAACCCTGCACCAAGACAAAGTATATTCGCGTTGCCATGCTCGCGAGCTAATTTTGCGATCTCAACACTATTACATAAAGCAGCGTAGATTCCTTCAAAACGATTTGCCACAGTACTCATGCCCAAACCTGTACCGCAAATTAATATTCCATAATTTGCTTTTTTGTTTGTTATATCTTCTACAACTTCAGCAGCATAGTCAGGGTAGTCTACACTCTTTTGTTCAGCAGTGCAGCCACGGTCTATCACTGTATAATCTAAAGTTTCCAAGTAAGCCTTTATTTCTGATTTTAGTTCATAACCTGCGTGGTCTGAAGCAACTGATATCACATCTGACATATAAGAAATTGCAACTTAAGGGTATTTATATGGGTAATTTATTTTGAGCTTTTTGTCAAGCTCTCCTGATCTTTCTGAATAAATTTCGAGTCAGATATGCATAAATTCTATATAATTTTTATCCTACCACTACTCATTCGGTAAAATGGATCATATAGATATTATAAAGTCAAAATTATTGTTGTCCGACATAGTAGGAAAAAAAGTTAGGTTAATAAAAAGAGGAGATAGTTTTGTTGGACTCTGCCCATTTCATAACGAAAAAACTCCATCTTTTTCGGTCAGCAATGTTAAGGGCTTATATTACTGTTTCGGTTGCTCAGCTCATGGTGATGCGTTTGAATTTATTTCACAAACTGAGGGCTTAAGTTTTAAGGAAGCGTTGGAAAAATTGGCATCTGTTGCAGGTGTTGAGTTACCCAAAAACCTCAGCTTTGCTAAAGAAAATGACAAACTGTTTTCAGCACTGAATTTAGCTGCAAGTTGGTTCGCGCAGAAAAATCGAGGTGTTATGGCTTATTTAAGGCAGCGCAAAATCTCACTCAAAATCATAGATAAATTTAAGATAGGTTATGCACCAAGTTCTGGCTTGAAGGAATATTTGAACTCCTCTGGTATTAAAGACGAGATTTTGATCGATGTTGGGTTAATAAATAAGAATTCTCGTGATTATTTCTATGATCGGCTGATATTTCCTATACACAACATCACGGGCAAAGTTATTGGTTTTGGCGGACGTGCGCTGAACTCTGAGCAACAGCCGAAGTATTTAAACAGCCCAGAGAGTCAGCTCTTTAAGAAAAGAGAAAATTTATATGGATTAAACTTTGCTTTGAGTGAAATACGCAAAAAACAGCATCTATTTGTTGTTGAAGGATATATGGATGTAATAGCACTACATCAAGCGGGAATTAGCAATACAGTTGCTCCGCTTGGTACCGCAATTTCTGCAGAGCAGATAAAAAATCTTTGGAAACTTGCTAAAGAAATTTCTATCTGTATGGATGGCGATAGTCCTGGATGTCATGCTGCTATTCGAATTGCAGAACTTGTTCTGCCGATACTGGAGCCTGGATACACATTGAAGTTCGTGACTTTGCCAAGCAACAAGGACCCATACGATATATGCAATGAACTAGAATATAAGACGGAAGATGTACTATCCGCTTTTAACCGCTCAACAGAACTGCACTCTGAATATTTATGGCATCACATAATTGGTAGCAATTTGCAAAATTATGAAAAATTTGCTCCGGAAAAATATTCAATTCTTGAGCACAAGTTCATGAAATATGTCAATGCTATCGGTAACAGCAGTATTAGAAGGTATTATAGAGATTATTTTTACAATAAGGTCAGTGAATTAAGAAGAAACTTTAAAAAGCTGATTTTTAATAGCAAAGCAACAAAAGGTGAGTATCTTTACAATAAATCTCCAGAGCTAATTGAAGCAGAGCAAAATCAGGCCATAATTTTGCGTATAGCCGTAGAATTTCCTGAAATCTTGAACCGTCCTATATTTTTTGAGCAATTTTCTCATTTCGAATTTACTAATGAGATGAAAAAATTACAACAGTGCGTAATTAATATGGTAACTAATGAGAGCAACTTTAATAAAGAAATTCTGCTACAGGAGTCTAGTGTTATAAAGTTTATATTTGAAAAAACTAGCGTACTAAATAGTCAATTAAGTGAGAAGAGATCGGCAGAAACTGTCTGGAATAACATAGTATTACGGAAAGAATTAAATGTATTACAAGAAGAAAAAATTAAAGCAAGGCTGGGCGGTAATTTTGACTTAGAGGAAAGGCTAATAGAACAAATAAAGCAAATAGAGGATAGTATACAAGAAATGCAAATGGAATTTATTCAAAAGTAGATGGCTTAAGATGTTCAAAATTATTAGAAAAACACTGTATTAGTAGTTGCTTAAAATAGCTTATTCTAGTATATTTCTGGTTTGTTCAACTACGATAAGTGTTTTCATTTCTTCCTCTTATTATCTTTCTAGCCTTATACCTTGGAAGTGGTATTTATTTTTCTTTTATCGGACTTGGTAATCCTCTTCATCACATTTCACCGTTAGTTTGCTTATTACCAGCATTATTTTTTGCTGTTCTATTAAATAAAAACAAAATTCAACATAGTATTGATACTCTTATAAAAGGTATGGGTAATAAAACTACTCTTACCGTATGTTTGATTTTTCTCCTTGCTGGGGCATTTTCTACTGTTACTGAATCGCTTGGTAGTATAAATGTTATTGCTAGCTTAACTATTTGCTTTCTTCCAGCACAATTATTACTTCCTGGAATGTTTTTAATTTCTGCGTTTATTGCAAGTGCAATAGGCACATCAATCGGAGTTATTGCACTTATAACACCAATAGCTGTGAATCTAGCACAAAATGGAGCTTTTGATTGTGCGGTGGGCGTTGGAGCTGTGATAGGTGGGTCTATGTTTGGCAGCAACCTTTCAATGATATCTGACACTACTATTGCTGCTACTTCTTCACAAGGAGCTTCAGTAAAGGATAAAATAAAACTCACTTTCAAGACAGGATCTGTTACAGGTCTTATAATACTTATTTATCTAGTAATAATTTCAAATAGTACAGAAGTTGTTTCTATCTCAAGTCTGAATTATTTATCCATAGTCAAAATTATCCCTTATATATCTTTAATAATTATGGGTTTATTTGAAATAAACACTCTGGTAACATTAGCTATTAATATGGTTATTGCTGGGATATTAGGAATAGCTTTTTTTGATTATTCTCTTATTGAATATTCTCGTGACATATATAGGGGTTTTTATAAGATGAATGAAGTAATGATATTTATTCTCTTCAGTAGTGGATTAAGCCACTTAATGTACGAATACAGTCAGAAAAAGATAGATAAATTCACCGATGAGGTGAATCTCACAAGAAGTCAAGCTGAACTTATGATTGCAGGAATATCATCTTTGTTTACTATTTTAGTTTCCAGCAATGTTGTTGCTATTTTATTAACTAGTAATATTGCGAAAAGGCTTGCGCAAAGATATAACATTGCACCACACCGTAGTGCGTACTTATTAGAGATATTTACTTCTATCACAAAAAGTATCTTACCTTATGGTTCTCACGTATTACTAGCAAGCAGCATTGCCTCTCTGTCACCTATCATCGTACTAACAAAAGTATATTATTGTTTTGTTTTTGCAGCAGTTGCGATAGGTGAAATAGTTATTAACGGCAGACGTCGTGCGGTTGTAGCTCCTCAATTACCATAAATAACTCTTTAAATTTTCACTCAATTTGTTGATAAATATTATAATATTTGCTAAAATACTTATATAGTACCAATTCTTTTAAAGACATAGTGTTACTAATGTTATAAAAAATGTATCAAAATAGTGGAGAAACAAATGCCTGATTATTATGAAATATTAGGAGTAAAAAGAGATGCTACTCATGGTGAGATAAAAAAAGCATATTACAAATTGGCACGTGAGTTTCATACAGATAAATTGCATAAGGAAGTAAAAGCTTTAGATAAGCTAGAACGAGAAAAGAAGAACAGAACGCTACTACAATCGGAAGAAAATGAACGAGCTCAACTTAAAGAGAAATTGACAAAATTCAAGGAAATATCAGCAGCATACACAGTGTTATCTGACCAAACAAAAAAAAGCCAGTACGATAGAGGAGAGGATCCTAATCAACAAACTTTTGAGACGGAACCTACATGGGAAGAGGAGAGTGACTTTTATAAAAAGATAAGTAAAATACTCAAAGACATGTCTGACTTGCACGAATCTACATCTGAAATCAATGTAATATTAAGGCAATCTAGAATTCTTGACGAAATAACTGATACGTATCATCAGAAAGTAAAAGAGATTAAAAAGCAAAAAAACGGAATAGATAAAACTGAAGAGATTAATGAATTAGAAAAAAGACTATCCTATTTCTTGACTTGTATTAAGTTGGCCAAAGAGATCAAGTCAGGCAACTTTAAATATTGTAGCTCTATAATGAGAGAAGCTATAATTGCTACTGATGACATTACATCTCTAGCACAAATTGCTGTTGCGTATGATCATGTAGAAATTTTTAAGCTCTTAGATGGAGAAGGAACCAAAGTATCACTAAATTCTTATTTGGGTATTACTGCTAAATGTTGCTCTGAAAAGATTTTAGATTTCCTTTTTAATAAATACATTAATGAAATGGATGTCAGGTATAAAGATGAAGAAGGAAAAACAGCTTTACATCATGCATTAAAATGGCTTGATAGGAATGAATCGAAATACCAAATTCTTGTCGAGTCACTTCTTAGCAACGGTGCAAGGCTCGATGTTAAAAGTGACAAAGGTGAAACTCCATTTGATCTCTTACTTAACTATGCTGAGAAATCTTTCTGTCCTCAAGCACAAATAAAAAGATTGAATAATGTTTCAGCGTTGCTTAGTTGTTGTAAAATTGATGAGCTGAAGAAACTACAAGGTACTTCTGCATTGAATAAGCTGGTCAAACTTGCTGCTAGTAAGCATCACAAAGAAATTTTTAATCTCTTGACCAAAAATAACATACATATTGCATATTTAGGTGATGAAGACGGTAACACAGCCTTACATTGTATATTAAAAAGTATTCATTATAAAGATTATGAATGGACAAATTTTGCCAAATTCCTTCTTAGTAAAGGTGCAAGGCTTGGTGTTAAAAATCGTGAAGGTGAAACTCCATTTGATCTCTTGGTTGACTATGTCAGAATGCATTTTTATGATAGGCATAGTTCTGAGAGAAATGCTGATGGAACTTATGACTTTATTTGTCGTGACTCACGTAGTCCACTGCAACGGCTAGATTTAGTTGTGAGGTTACTTAGCGAACATAAAGATAAACTGGAAGATCTAAATGGTACTAGTAAGTTAGGTACATTAGTAAATATTGTTGTTGATTGTAATCATAAAGGAGCTCTAGATCTTCTGCTAGAAAGTAACATACGGATTTCAAGTTATGCTTTAAATAAAATTGTTGAATGGGATTTTCATGAAAAGATTTTTGATTGCTTTTTACATAAAAATAAAATTGACTATCAAGATGAAAGTGGGGATACAGCTCTACATCATGCTTTAAGAAAGTTGCACTCCGATAAGTCAATGCTTTGCAAAGTTGAATCACTTGTGAGTGCAGGTGCGAGATTTTATGTTAAAAATGACCAAGGTGAAACTCCGTTTGATCTCTTGGTTGAATATGTTGAGAAGGGGTTTTATGGTCAAGCGTCAAGGTTAAGTTATGCTTGGAAGTTGCTTAACAAATGTGAAAATAAAGATGTACTAAGAGAGCTAAAATATAAAGATGGTACTACTGCATTAGATAAACTAAATGAGCTTCGTATTAAGTGTCGTAATACTTCTATCATAGTTGCTTCTACGTTAGCAGTAGTAGGAGTTGCTTTAGAAGTAGCTATTGCAGTTTACTCAGGAATGTTAGCGTTAGGGATAGGAATTGGAGTTTGTTGTCTTGTTGTTGCTGCAATCATATACCATTGTAATAGTCCTGCAAATTTATTGAAAGATAGCAATGCTGAAGTTGCAATTAATCAAATGGCATTAGTAAAATTATAACTTAAGATCAGAAGAAATGGCAGATCAAGTTTAATAATGTTAATTCAGTAATATATTTAGTAAAATCTAAAACTAAGAAAATTCTATACTTGCAACTCTGTGAGATGCTGGTGGTATCTATCTTACTTTCTTGATAGGAATATAGATGACAAGAGATAGGCAATGGAATTACAAAGAGTTTGCAAATATTAGTTATTATTTGTAGAATATAGAGAAATTAGTAGAGATTTTAATAGTATGCCATCCGTTACTTTTATTTTACCTGATGGAAGTAAGAAAAGTTATGAAGCTGCAGAGGGAGAAACTCTTCTTAATTTAGCCCATAGAAGTGATCCAGATCTGCTTGAAGGTGCATGTGAAGGTTCTCTTGCTTGCTCTACATGCCATGTGATTGTTGATCCAAAATTTTATGATGTTGTAGAAACACATAATCCTATATCTGATGAGGAAAATGACATGCTGGATCTAGCTTTCGGTTTAACAGAGACATCGAGGCTTGGATGTCAAATAAAAATCACAAAAGATATTGACGGTTTGTGCGTAACCGTGCCCAGAGGTACAAGAAATATATCATTAGATAAATAAGAGGATAATGCGTAAAATTTTTATCTATATTCTCATCTCCTTACCTTTGTTTATTCCTCTAGCGTATAGTGGTTTTTGGTATTTTTCTGCATTTAAGGTAAAAAGTCTTTTAACTGATTACATTAATGACGAAAAAGTTGATATTTCACATGATTTTAAGGGATTTCCTTTTAACCTAGTTTTTCGTGTAACGAATCCAAAATTTTCTAATGAGCAATTAACTGTTTCATCTGAAGCTTTAATGATAAAAAACAGATTATTTGATAAGTCAGTATATATCTATATACCAAGCAATAAAGTAAACATTGCTGTCCGTAGTGATGAGAAAAAGAATATAAAGTGTCACACACACGTGAGTAGCCACTTTGTTGTTAAACTAAATGATTTACTATCTTCATTAAAATTCAACAGAAATAGCACTGTAATAGACTATATAGATACATTTCGTTACGAAGATTATGGATTAAAATGTGATGTTTTAGAAAATCAGCAAAGTGTTATAACTGAAGTGAATGATAAAAGTAATTACATTCAATTTCACTTTGATAAAGAACTGAATGAAAATACTAAACTAGAATTTGATTTTTATACTTACCGTTATAAACATACTGCAAGTCCTGAAAATTACCTTGGTGTCGACGCTAAATTAGATTATGAATTTGTAAACCATATTTCAGCTTCTAAGATTAATTTCAACATAGAAAAATTTTTGATTGAGAGTAATAACTTTTCTATTGCCGCGAATGGTGGAGTAAGTAATTACAATTTAGTTACATCTTCATTTGAAGATAAAATCAATGTAGCCATATCAAATTATAAAGAATTAATTTCGTTTGTGACTAATGATTCAAAGACTGCAGATAAATTGGAAAAATCAATATCTTCCTTATCAGAAAAAATCACTGATAACGACATTCAATTTTCAATAAAGTACGACAATAATGTAGGTTCAGGCTTTATTGGAAAATTATCCACTACTGATTTTATCACTCAATTCACCAAGAATGAGAATAGTAATTAGCTTACTTTTTACATTGATATTCCATTTAAGCATAAATGCTTTTACTTTGGATGATAAACTAAGAGACGAAAGCATGGAAGAGCGAGCAAGTAGCTTATTTGCAGTAATAAAGTGTCCAGTATGCTCTGGTGAATTATTATCCGAATCTGAGTCTCAAGTTGCATATGGTATGCGTAAGACAATTCGCAAGAAGATCAGTGATGGATATACTAACGAGCAAATAGTTTCAGAGTTAAAAAATTCTTATGGAGATTCAATTATCATTGTACCACCTGTAAAATCTAGTACCTACATTTTATGGTTTATTCCTTTTATAATTCTTCTTATTGGATGTTTTCTAATACGAAAATCAGTTCAGAAAATAGATAAAGTAGTAAAAAGATAACTATAGAGTAAAAGTGAGTTTACAACAAATGCAAGTAGCTACTATACGAACATTTGAGTTTAGATCAAAGATTGTAAGGTTAAATCTTCCATCCAAATAACCACGCACTCTACCTGCTTATCTGGGTAGACTTCTTGCACTAAGGTTTTATAGATCAACATTTGCTTTTTTATTTCATTTGATGAGGAAATAGAAACGTTATGGTGTGATTTATAGTCAATTATGATTGCTTTGTCTTCTGTTATACACAGTCTGTCTAGCCGCACTAATACTGGTTTTCCGTCAATTGTTCCACTAAGTGGAATTTCTGATTTGCCCTCCAAGTCGAACAGGTAATCATATTTTTCATTAAAGGTTAATATTTTGCTGTAAATTTCATCCTTATCTTCACTAGTGTTTATGCTATCAAGATATTTCCTAACCCAATTTTTTCTCCTGTCTTTCTCTATCTTGGGCATATATTGCAATATACTGTGAATTATTAAGCCTCTTGCATAGCTGTCTGTCGTCCCAATGCTCCTTTTTGTCATTCCAGCATTCTCATCTGTCATCCCAGTGCTTGACACTGGCTTTTTTTCTCCAGGTTCCAGCGTTACGTGCTGCAATGACATTGATAGGTTTGATGGAGGTGAAATCACTGGAACATCAAAATAATCACGTTTTTTATAAATAGAAGGGTAGTTTGCATTCATGCATAGCACTTCAACTTTTTCTTTAAATATCGGCTGTAAGTATAGTTTTTTCCTCTCATATAATGCTCCATATTGAATAACTAGATCATACCAAGAGCCCTTTTGCACTGGCTCTTTGCCTAAAATGTATAACTCATCTTCAGCACGCGTAAGTGCCACGTACAGCAAACGCAAATATTCGTTATAATCCTCTAGTTTTTTCTCTCTTTTTACTTGATTACAATAAGCATTACTATTTTTGCCACACCAAAATGGTGCTTCCGTTGCATCAAACAAAATATTTTCGCTGTTTCTTGGTACTGTATTTGTGTCAACTAAAAACACTATTGGAGCTTGTAGACCTTTTGATTTATGAATTGTCATTATTCGTACAGCATTGAGTTCTGATTGCATATCGTTTTTAATCTCAGGATTATTTTCTTTGATCCACTGAACAAATGCTTGAAGAGATGGGTGCTCAAATTGCAATACGAGGTTCATAAATTCGTCTAGAATCTCGAAGCACTCAAGACCTAGCCTTGCAGCAAATTTCTTCTTGCCTGTGCGCAATATATGCGTGAATAGTGTAAGGGGGGATTCTGTCTGAGATAAATTAATTAGATAGTTTAATTCATTAGAGATAATCTCCTGATAATCTTGA
Source organism: Wolbachia endosymbiont (group B) of Ablattaria laevigata (assembly GCF_964277395.1). Classification (NCBI taxonomy): domain Bacteria; kingdom Pseudomonadati; phylum Pseudomonadota; class Alphaproteobacteria; order Rickettsiales; family Anaplasmataceae; genus Wolbachia; species Wolbachia endosymbiont (group B) of Ablattaria laevigata. The sequence continues at coordinate 780,321 of NZ_OZ195519.1, read as the reverse complement.
AGTTTTTCCCACAACGACTGTTCTTTACGATCGTATGCAATATTGAATAAATCATCCTCAGTGAAGTTAAATAGCGGTGATTTTAAAACATTTGCAAGAGCAAGATCATTTGCCTGGAGGAGCAAAAATTCAGCTAAAGCTATTAAGTCCTGCACAGCTATGTAATCCATAATTCTAAAATAATCTCGGCCTATAACTGGTACATTTACTTTTTTTAGTTCACTTATTATGTAATCAACTAACACATTTCGCTGCCGTACCAAAATCATAATATCCCTTGGTTCTATATGACGATCTTTGGCGACTAAAATCCGCCCTTCGTTTAACCAATTGTGAATTCTTTGGGCTATTGCCTGAGCAAGTAATCGATCTGTTACTACATAATCTTTCCTCTGTATTAAATGAATTTGTAAGGCTTGCTGCTCTTCCTCTTTATACCTTGGCAGTAACGGCCAGATTTCAATGTACCCTTGATCGTTTTCTCTATATGGAATATGTTTTATCTTGTTATCATTGAAAGATATTTCTTCACGAAAATTGTTAAATATTCTGTCTACAAGCATCAAAACTTCTGGAGTTGAGCGAAATGACTTTTCAAGTTGACATGATACCCAATCTCTGCCACCGGTTTTCGTGTGAAAATATTGCTGCATGTAATTAAATAGATGGGGATTTGCTCCTTGAAATCTGTAAATTGATTGTTTTACATCTCCAACAACGAATAAAGTTCTCTTTTCGTCACCACCGGTAAAAAATTCATTGCAGAGATTTGTTATAATTTTCCATTGACTGATACTATTGTCTTGTGCCTCGTCAACAAGAATGTGGTCTATTTTTTGATCTAGATTAAACAATATCCAATCTTTATAGCCTGGATTGCTAAGGAGATTTGTTGCTAAATTGATGATATCATCATAATCAAGCAGTGCATTCTTTGATTTTTCACTATTATATAGATCAACATATACTTTAAATATACTAAGTAAACTACTGGTTCTTGCGAATATTTGATAAGAATTTATATCCTTTACATGGGTAAACAATGCATTTTGAATGCTTTCTATCATTTGCTCTACGTCTTCAAATTTTTCCAAAGCACCCTTTGTTATAATGGATGATATGCTCTTTTTTTCGTACGATTCTGATTTGAGAAATACTTTAGCTAAGTTCTCTATCTTGTTGTCATCCCAGTGCTTGACACTGGGATCCATATTTCTTTTTTTCTGGATCCCAGTGTCAAGCACTGGGATGACAACATTTGGTACGGACGATTTTGTGCTATTACACCAATCATAAAGTATCGCACTGTAACTCTGATCTCTTTTGCTGCCCTCACTTAATATTTTAGCTAATCTTTTTATCTGCTCAATCGTTTCACTCTGTAAATCGTGAATCTTATCTGGGGCACTTAGTTTATCTTTGATATACCCTAAATTATTTTCTAGACCTGATCTCTTTATACATAAGGTATAGAGTAAATCACTCAGCTTGTTTTCATCAATTTCAGCTGCAATGATATTTATATCGTCCTGCACAGTTTCATTATGAAGCGTTTTTTCAAATACGATGGAATGCAATTCTTTACATTCGCTCAACGTACAATTTGGAGCGATACCAGCTTCTGTAGGAAAGCTGGAGATTAATTTGTAACAAAAGGCGTGTATAGTTTGAATATTAAGACCAATATTTTCCAGTTCAGAAAAAAGCCTTCTTGCTCTTGTTAAATAATCTTTATTTTCTCTGGTCACACACTGGGCTAATTGTTCTAAATCTGTGACCAATATACCCTCTGGACATATTGCCCACTTACTAAGTGTACTGTAAATGCGATCCTCCATTTCATTTGCTGCAGCATTGGTAAATGTTAAGCAGAGAATATTTCTCTTATTCTCTAATAGAAGTCTTAATACTCTGTCTATTAAGATCTTTGTTTTACCTGTACCAGCTGATGCACTTACCCATACAGAGAAGTTAGGATTTATGGTATTTGATCTCATTAGGAGTGTATAAAGTTTGACTGAAGTGGCATTTCAAGTATAGTAAATAAGATAGTGTTAGTGAAGATATACAGATGGAAAGTTTTTGTGTAAAGGCTCCTGCAAAGATCAATCTTTTTTTACATATTATAAATAGAGAAGAAAGAGGGTATCATTTAATTGAAAGTTTGGTTGTCTTTGCTAAACTTTCTAATTTTTTAGAGATAAAAGTAGGAGAAAAAAACTTTAGATATGATAACTCTACAGTTCAATTTGTAAACTCTGAGTTTAAAATAAACTATCGATATAATACTATAACGAAAGCATTGAGTCTACTGCTTAGGCATGCTCCTGTAAGCACTAAAGTCACTGTGAAGGTTGTAAAAAATGTACCAATTGCTGCGGGATTTGGTAGTGGTTCCTCAGATGCTGGAGCTGTGATACGCATGCTGGGAGAGCTTTGGAACATTGATAGGCAAATTTTAAATGATATAGCTTTAAGCGTTGGTGCTGATGTGCCTGCAAGTGTAGATAGTAAGCCAGTTTTTGTTAGAGGTGTTGGTGAGGAATTATGTCCCATTAAACAATGCTCTTTACCCATAAGTCTGGTACTTGTGAAACCAAAAAAAAAGTTTTTGAATACATCAGAAGTATTTTCCAAGTATAAAGAGGATTTCTCTAATCCAATTAAGTGGAGTGATAAAACTGAGGAGAATTTGTTAGAGCTTCTTAAAGAGACAAAAAATGACCTGCAAGAAGCAGCAATAAGTCTTGTACCTGAAATTCAGAATGTAATATCAACACTAGAGTCACAAGAAGGCTCTATACTTTCTCGTATGTCAGGTAGTGGTGTAGGGTGTTTTGGAATGTTTGATAGTGAAGAAAGTGCAAAAGCTGCAGCGGCAAATATCAAAAAGGAATATCCAGAATGGTGGGTGTGCGACACGGAATTAATGGTTTGATTTATGCCCTTAATTTCCAAGAAGAAAAATCTTATAGATGGTTACAGGGAAGAAAGATTTTGGGTAAATAATCAAGAATATCATGGCTCAATTATAATTTTTCCTGAAAAGGTGATTAAATTGAAAGAAAGTGATATAAATAACAAGGAGTATTTTAAATCTTTTTTAACAGAGGAAATAGAGATTTTGATAATAGGTACTGGTAAGATACGCGATTGTTCAATGAAGTCTTATCTTATGGAGCAAAAGAATTTAAATTTTGAATTTATGACGACGGGTTCTGCATGCAGAACCCATAACGTTTTAATATCTGAAGATAGATTTGTTGTCAGTTATCTGATAGCATGTTAGAGATATTTACACAGAGTTTTTTTATAAACAGTCTAATTGCGGTAATTATGATTAGCCTAGTCACAGGAGCTCTAGGGTCATTTATGATATGGCAAAGGTTATCGTATTTAGGTGATAGTTTGTCCCATTCTTCATTGCTTGGTATTGCACTTGCTTTGATCTTTAATATCAGCCCATCGGTAAGTATAATGCTCATTGCAATTATGTTTGCTATACTACTTTCTCTTAATTTTAATAAATTATACTCTGCTGATACGATATTGAACATAGTTACCAATGTAGTTTTATCATCGAGTTTAATACTTATGTCTTTTCTTCCATCAGGTAATAATAGTATTATTAGCTCACTTTTTGGTGACATATTAATGATTGACCAAAGTAATATAATATCAATTTTTCTAACCTCCGTAATAGTTACTTTGATATTAATATTTAGATGGCGCTATTGGCTGATGATTTCGATTAATCAAGATTTGGCAACAGTTGAGAAAGTACATGTTAATTTTGTTAGGCTAGAATTTTTGATTATACTCGCTATCTTTATTGCAATTTCTGCTCAATTAATAGGAATATTACTCATTGCTGCATTTTTGTTAATACCTGCTGCATCAGCAAGACTCATTTCAAAAACTCCAATGCAAATGATTATTGTTGCAACAGTTTTTTCTGTGATTTCTGGAGTATCAGGTTTGATATTATCTGCAAGTTTTGACTTATTAACTGGACCTGCAATTATACTTATCGCAGCTGTGTATTTAATCATTGCTTATTTTATAAGATTGGTGTTAAGTAGATCGACTTAATTTTGGTCTCGGAAGTTCATAATTCATTAACAAATGAGTGTAACTATCTGAGCGTAAAGTAGTTTTTGCTACGTTGTTTTTATGTGCTAATTGTTAATTTGTGGAGTGAAAGATATGGCCGAAGGATTTTTTTCTAGATATATAGGACAGCCTATAAAAAATTTTTATAATTATGTTACGGGAAAGAAAGAAGTGTCTGATGATATGCAGAATACAGCAAATCAAGAAAGCTCAGAATTGTTGGAAACTGATGTGCAATCAAATGATGTACCACCAAGTAGTGATAATATAATATAGATGGCATGAGAATCACGCCATCTAAAGTTAAAAAATTCCTTGAGAAACCCGATACTTTAAGTGGTGTATTAATTCATGGGAGTGACAATAGTAAGGTCGATATTTTTGTACAGGAAATAATTGCCAACTTGAATGAGTATTCAGTTCAGGTGATGGATTTTGCAGTAGTGAATAAGTCGCCTGGCTTGTTATTTTCCGAGTTGGCAAACATTTCGATGTTTACTAAAAAAAGGTTAGTTAAGCTGATAAATGTCAGTGGAAGTATATCTAAAGAGTTAAGAAACATATTGGATCATAATATAGGCGATCATTATATAGTAATGATAGCAAATGATCTTCCATATAGTTCTACAACTAAAAGTTATATGGAAAGCTCAAAAATTTTCGGTGTCATTACCTGCTATAAGGACAGCGGTAGTAATCTTTGTGATATTATATCAAGTTACTTGAAACAAAATGATATAGAGTGCACAAGTGAGATAATCTACCACTTGCAGTCTTATTTTAATCATAGCAAACTGCCTATATATTCAGAGCTTGAAAAATTAGTTTTATATCTAGGAAAAAGAAAAGATCTTAAACTTGCTGATATAGATCTATGCTTTTCAACCTCCGGCAATGATTATGTTACACTTGATAATCTGTGCTCTGCAATAGTGAGTAAAGACATGGGACAATTCATCAAAATTTCCGATGTATTGATATTACAAGAGAATTTTTCACCGATAGCATTAATCCGTATTATATCAAATTATTTTCTACGGCTAGAAAGCGTTTTGCTGTTAATACAAAATGGAATGAATGAACAAGCTGCAATTGACCAGCTGAGTCCTCCATTGTTCTTCAAACAATTGCAGAGTTTTAAATCTCATTTGAAAAGTTTGCAACTTTCAGAACTTAAGAAGATCTTAGAAAATTTGATGAGCTTGGAAGTGACTTGTAAAAGAACTGACTTGGACCATAAAATGATCTTTCAGCATGAGATTAACTATTGGTGTTATTCGTTCAGCAGAGTAGTAAAATAAGGTAGACGAGAAAAAACAACTAAATGTTGTCATGAAAGTAGCTGACACTGGGATCCAGAAATATGGGATATGTGTAGAAGTTATTTTAAAATACAACGTTTTGGCAAGATTATGGATTCCAGTGTCAAGCACTGGAATGACAGGAGCAGAAACTGGAATGACAAGAAATCTAATATTTTCACATTTCCTGAACAATGCTTATTGGTGTCATTCAAATACATTCGGTGCATTTAAACCTTTTGTATGATTTTCTTCTAACCTTGCAACAATGCTCTCTCTACCGATAAAAATTAATAATTTAGCGAGTTCTGGACCTGTTTCTGTTCCTGTTAAAGCGAGGCGCAACTGCATAAATAGATCTTTTGCCTTTATATCAACTGTCTGTCGAATATTTTTAACCCACTCTGATAATGTGTTTTCATTACAATCACCTTTAGGCAATGAACTTAGCGCTATTTTTATAAACTCTTTATTAAGAACCACAGGCTCTATACCAAATTTGCATGTTTTCCACCATTTGGCCACCTCAGAAAACTTTTCTATATTACTCCTTATAAAATACCAAAACTCTGAGCCAATTTGACTTAAACGATCTTGCACCATTTCAAATGGCATTTGTTGCAGCACTTTGCTATTTAGCTTATACATTTCACTCAAGCTGAATTGTGCAGATGCTGAGCTAAATTTTTTAATATCAAATGAGTTAATTAAAGACTGCATATCAACATGAGCTTCTATCGGATCAGATGTGCCAAGTTTTGCTAAATAGCTAGTTAGCGCCATTGGCTCAATCTCATCTTCTCTTATGGACTTAATATCCAACCCACCTTTCCGTTTCGATATCTTGCTATCATCAAAATGTAGTAGGGGAAGGTGAGCAAATATAGGAATTTTCGCTTTTAATGCTTTAATAATTTGGATCTGAACTGCGGTATTAGTTACATGATCTTCCCCGCGTACAACATGGGTTACATTAAAGTCAACATCATCAACAACAGAAGGTAACATGTATGTATAAATTCCATCTTCTCTTTTTACCACAGGATCGCTAATGTGAATTGTTGCAATATTTATTTCACCTTTAACTTCATCATTCCATTTTACAATTTCGTTTCTATTCAATTTAAATCTGAAATGTGGTTTTCGTCCTTCTTGCTCATAACGAATTTTCTCTTGCTCAGTTAGAAGCAACGCACCTCTATCGTAAACAGGGGGAAGACCTTGTTTTAATTGCAATTTTCGTTTAGTGTCTAATTCTTCTCTTGTTTCATAACATGCATAAATATGACCTTCTTTCATTAACTGTAAGAACACCTCGTTATAGCTCTCAAAACGCTCTGATTGTTTAAAACTTGAATTCCAATTTATGCCAATCCATTTTAGGTCTTCTATGATATTATCTACATATTTGATATCTGAACGCTCAAGATCAGTATCATCAAAACGTAGTAAAAATTTTCCATTTTGATTACGTGTGTACATCCAACAAATGAGTGCAGTGCGTATGTTTCCTACATGTAGGTAGCCAGTTGGGCTTGGAGCGAATCTTGTTAGCATTTAAATGATTACTTTAGTTTATTTTAATTTTATATAAATGTACTGCTAAAGCAAGATTCTTCTTTGTCTTGGTGTTAGTTGCTACAAAGTACAGCGAACATGAAACCTTTTTGTTAGAGTTCCATGATCTGCCTAAAATACTCTGAAAGCACGGCTTTAGTTATTTACTCTAAATATATTATACGTATACTTGTTATTAAATTAAATTTGAAATGATAAGAAATGAGTGAATTTAAATCAATCCGCAATATTGCAATAATTGCACACGTTGACCACGGAAAAACTACTTTACTTGATAACATGTTAAAACAAAGTGGCACGTTTCGTGAGAATCAAGAAGTTCAAGAACGAGTGATGGATAGTGGTGATCAAGAACGCGAACGTGGGATTACAATACTTGCAAAATGTACGTCAATAATGTGGGGTGATGAGAAAATCAATATCATTGATACACCAGGACATGCGGATTTTGGTGGAGAAGTGGAAAGGGTGCTCTGCATGGCAGATGGTGTATTACTACTGGTTGATGCTGCAGAAGGTCCAATGCCACAGACTAAGTTTGTGTTGTCAAAGGCACTAAAGGCAAATTTAAAACCGATTGTGATAATCAATAAGGTTGATCGACCAGACAGCAGAATTGATGAAGTACTAAATGAAATATATGAGTTATTTTTTAACCTTGATGCAACCAACGAGCAACTAGATTTTCCAGTACTCTATGCTTCAGGTAGAAATGGTTGGTGTGCTAAGGAGCTATCTGATGAGAGAAAAGATTTAAGCCCATTATTTTCAACGGTGATAGATTACATAAAACCTTCCGTTTATGATCAAAATGCACCTTTTGCTATGCTAGTTACTTTACTTGAATCTGATAAATTTCTTGGCAGAATATTGACAGGAAAGATTTACCAAGGAATCGCGCAAGTTAACTCAGATCTTAAGGTAATTGATCTTGATGGTCAAGTGGTTGAGCGAGGGAGATTAACTAAGTTACTCTCATTTTCTGGCTTAAAACGCGTTCCAGTAGAGCAAGCTGTAGCTGGTGATATCATTGCCATTGCAGGACTTGAGAAAGCTTCAGTTTCAGACACTATAGCAGCACCAGAAGTTACAACTGCGATCAGCTCAACTCCAGTTGACCCGCCAACAATGGCGATTACTATAAGCGTTAATGACTCACCTTTTGCTGGGCAAGAGGGAACAAAACTTACCTCAACTGTTATAAAAGATCGTTTATATGCAGAAGCAGAAACAAACGTTGCAATTACTGTAACTTTGGCTCCAAGTGGTGAAGCATTTGAAGTAGGTGGACGTGGTGAGTTGCAGCTTGGGGTACTGATTGAAAATATGAGAAGGGAAGGTTTTGAACTTTCAGTTTCACGGCCTCGAGTGCTGTTTAAAGAAGAAGATGGCAAAAAACTTGAACCTATAGAGGAAGTAGTAATTGATGTAGATGATGAGTATAGTGGAATCATCATGGAAAAACTTAGCTTTCGAAAAGGTGAAGTAACTGATATGAGACCTTCTGGTAGTGGCAGAACTAGGTTGACATTTTTAGTGCCATCAAGGGGATTAATTGGCTATCAAGGAAAATTTTTAACTGATTCTCGCGGCACTGGTATAATCAACCGTTTATTTCACAGTTATGCTCCACATAAAGGTTCAATTTCCGGAAGGCGTAATGGGGTTTTAATTTCAACAGACAAAGGCGAAGCAGTAGCGTATGCAATTTTCAATCTGCAAGATAGGGGAATTATGTTTGTTAAGCCACAAGATAAGGTATATTGTGGTATGATTGTCGGTCAGCATAGTCGTGACAATGATTTAGAAATAAATGTACTTAAAGGTAAGCAATTAACAAACGTAAGAGCTTCAGGTAGCGATGAAGCTATAAAGCTTACTCCACCAAAAATAATGACACTGGAGGATATGATAGCATATATAGACGATGATGAATTGGTAGAAGTAACTCCAAAATCTATACGTTTGCGTAAGAAGTTCCTCGATCCAAATGAACGTAAACGTGCAGGAAGGGCGAAGAATAAAGAGTAATCAACGTTCCTGATAAAAAGCTGGATGAGCTACTCGGATAACACCATCATAAAGGGAACCAGTGTCAGTTACTTGAGCAGGTACTGGGATGACAAGAGAAGGCTACAAAGGTGTCATGCAAGTGGCTCATCCAGCTTTTTTATAATCATCGAAAACATTGTATTTTAACATTACTTTTATACTTATAAGTTTCTAGGCACTGGATTTGTTGTAGACTTACTCTATCACTTTACCCTCTTATTTTACCACTCTCCTGCCTATATATTTTTATATGAGGATTTTTGCAAAAGTTTCGCATTTTTTGTAACATGATTTTCAGTATGTGTAACCTAAATGCAAATTGATCACGAAACTAGTGTAATTATTGAGGCCATAGAGAAATTTGGTGGTGAGGCAAGGCTTGTTGGTGGATGTGTTAGAGATTCAATTTTACAGCGTGACATTCACGACATCGATCTTGCTACTAATCTGCTGCCTAATCAAGCAGTTAAAGCGTTAAAACTCCGTAATATAAAAACTATTCCAACTGGCTTAAAACATGGAACTATTACTGCGATTTTAAATAAAAGATCCTTTGAGATTACAACGCTAAGGCATGATGTAAAGTGTGACGGTAGACATGCGAAGGTAGAATTTACTAATGATTGGCAAGCTGATGCTTCAAGGCGCGACTTTACGTTTAATGCTCTTTATGCAGACAAATATGGCCATATATACGACTACTTTGGTGGCATTCAGGACTTAAAAGCACGAAAGTTAAACTTTATAGGTAACGCTGAAGATAGGATTAAGGAAGACTATCTACGTATTTTAAGAGCGTTTCGTTTTCACGCTAAAATATGCATAGGAGATTTAAGTGATGAAATATTGGATGTGTGCAAAAAGCATTCGCACATGATTCAAAACCTCTCTGGAGAGAGAATAAGAGAAGAAATATTTAAACTCTTGGAATGCAATGATCCTGCTCCAACACTTAAGAGCATGCAAAAATCTGATGTTTTACAAAAAATTATTCCAAAAGAAGTAAAATGCGAAATTTTATCTTCACCACTTCTTATCAACACTAAACCTCCTACAAAACCCTCAGCGTATGGCCATACGCCTTTCCTAGATCCCACAATCGATGCACTAACAAAATTAGCGTTGCTTATTAGGACTGCTGAAGATAGAGTTAGTCTTGGGGAAGAAGTGAGCAAGTTTTTACGTCTTTCAAATAAGCAAAAGAAAAAAATATTATTTTTATTATCAAACAATATCAAAACAGAGCTTTCAGAAAAAGAGCAAAAGAAATACATATCTTTATTTGGTAAGGAATTATATTGTGACTTAATGAAGATTTGTGGTATTGAGTCTGAAATAAATGTTGATGAGTATATTTCATTTGCTAAGATGTTTAACATTCCAAAATTTCCTTTATCTGGTGATGATTTAATAACTATAGGTCATCAACCAGGGAAAAGTTTAGGTAGAAACTTGGAATTGCTACGACAACATTGGGAAGACAGCTCCTACACTTTAACAAAGGAGGAGCTGATACTTTATGCTAAAAGTTTTATCTAGACATTGCTTCTTGCTTCACACTTACCGGAGTGCTATTAGTGTGACTCATGGAAGGATTAGGTGTTAATTTGTATTTTTCTTTAGCTTTCTTTGTTAATTGATACTCGTTTACTCCTCCTTGAGTCTGATTACACATTCCCTGATTTGGGGATAAAAATGTATCTCGTATGCTTGATGCTAGTTCTAGTACTTGAATATTAATTGAAAAAAGTTCCATTTGAGCTTTTGTTAACTTCTGCACAACAAATTTTGTGCATGAATCATTATTGCTATCATTTCTGTTAGCCAAAAAAACTGTGAAAGAATTTAGTATTGCTTTACTATCTTCTTCATTTAAATACAACTTGTTTACACAATTTTTAACAAAATCTCCATTTTTAATGGAATGTTTTTTACCAACTTCTGTAACAACTTTGTTAACATTAGTTTCTATGATCGCTCTTCCAGATTGAACCAAATTCTCTTCCAACAGTGCAAGTAACTTATCACTTTTAAATTTATAACCATTTTGATATGGTAGAGATTGTATAGTTTTCTTAAGCACGTTATGGCAAAAGTGTTTTTCTTTAAATTCAGGAAAACCTTTTTTCAACTCTTTATTTTTATCAGATAAAAAGTTATCGAGGCTCTTATCTCTAAAAATCTTGTTAGGAAGATTCTGCAATTTTGAAAGAGTTGATTTGGTAGTTGATTTTGTAACAGACGCTGTATCTAGCGCTTTAGCTTTTGCTTGTTCTTTAGTTTTTTTATTCATACCTTCTGACTCTGTATCAACATTTCTCTTCTCTTTTTTCAATTTCAGTAACTCTTGATTATTTAACAGTAGTTGTTTTTGTGACTGTTCTTTCACAATTGACAAATTTCCCTTTTCAGCTAACAGACCTTTTTTTTCTTCCTCTAGTTTTGTAGTATCAGCTTTCGCTTGATTTTCTGTTCCAGCTGATTCCCACTCTTTACTTTCTTCTAATGTCTGTACTTTTTCTTGTAATTTGTTCACTTCACTTTCCAAGTCTTTTTTCTTTATTTCAGCAGCATTTAGTTTACCTTCCCAATCACTTTTGTCTTTCTCTAATTGTTGCTGAGTACTTTTCAATTTTTTTCTAAGATCCTCTAATTCAGCATCTTTTTCCTTAGCTTGTTCTAATTCTGCTTGTTTCTCCTCAAGTTGATTTTTTAATTCCTTTATTTTAGTATCATATTTGTTTTTCCACTCAATAGCTTTACTTTCTAAATCTGTGTTTTGCTCTCTTAGGCTTTCATTATCTTTCCTCACAGTTTCATTTATATCTTTATTTTCACGAAATGAATTTATTAAATTATCTTTTTCCCTTATTCTTTTCTCTTCTTCAATTATAATTTGCTGTTGTTCGTTCTTTTTATTCTCCATTTCCTTTTGTTCTAATGCTTTATTTAATTGCGTTAAAATGCCTATTTTCGCGTCTTTTTCTTCTACCTTTACTGAGAGCGTTTCTATTTTATTTGCAAATTCTTTATTGCGCTCAATTAATTCTTTCTGCAAATGTAATATCTCTTCAGACTTTTTCTTCAACTGTACTAAAAATTCTTCTCCTCTTTTTCGTGCAACTTCTGCTAATTCTTTATAACTCTTTTCAAGTTCTGCAAGTTTAGACTTTAACTCTCTATTTTTCTCTCCTAAGAAATCATTTCCTGATTGTAAGCTTCCAATCTGCTGTGCTTGATTATTACAGAGCCCAATAAATGCTTCGAGTGCCTGACTTACACCTTCCAGTTGCTCCTTTAATTTTTCATTCTTATCCTCTGTCTCAACAAATTCAGTCTGAATTTCTGTATCTTTAAATGTAGTTTTACCTTCACTAATTATTTTACTTTGGACCTCTTGTGCTACAACTTCAGAAATTTGAACACTTTGATCTACTACTTCGGGAGCATCAGTTTGAACTCCATTATTCAAAATAACTTTATTGTGGTGTAGGATATTCTCTGCCCATTTATTCCATCTCCCTGGCAATATTCGTCCGATTGTTTTTAGATATAGCCAAGCAAGCACAGTGGATAAGCTATATTTTTTTTCCTTTTGTTTAATACTAGGTTCGTCATTAATCTTATTTTTAGTATTTACCATAAAATTACCTAATTTTTAAAGTATTGAAGTTATATATATTAATATAATTATTAAATAAATAATAATATAAATGTTAAATTGTGTGAAAATTTTTATAGATTTTAAGTAGAAATACACATGTTCGTAAGCACAGAATTTGCTTTTTCTATTGCTCTTGCTAACATTTCTTGTTCATTGTAATGATTCTTCACATTGATTACCTGAGCTGACAAATTTGCAGGGAAAGTGACTAAACTAACTTCCCATAGCTCCACTTGTTTTAACACTCGAGCTCCGCTTTCATGATCAACATCATACTCTATCGGTATATAGCCAATCGAAAGCCCGTTAATAGTTCCAGTTTTTAGCATTAAATATGCTTCCTCTGCTTTTTGAATACCAAAAAGCAAATGTGCAGTTATATATAGGCCAACATCATTTTCGCAAATATCTGTAATATTACCTATAGGCTCACTTGGGTTGTGCTGCCAAAGAAGTTTTATCTGACTTTTATTTAAGTTGTTCTTAAATGCTCCGGGTAATATCAGATCATTTTGCTTATCAACTATATTAAAAACGCTCGCATAGCCAGAAAATACTCCGTTTTCTTCTATGCTTTTTATTGATAATGGTGAATAGAGAAATTTCTTATTCATAAGTCCTCCTTGTAAATTATGGTATTGGGTTTGCCAGCGCTCTGAGCCAGCTTAAAATGTTGTATAGATTGTTTTCCTATATCTCAGGATGAGTATAAGGCACTACAATATAATTCTATTGTATGCAGTGCTTTGAAAATGGGGAAGTACTTTTTTAGTTATAAAATTTGTCATTTTATATACATAAGGGTAGGGTTTGTTGCACATTGGGTTGTTCAACAGCAGCGTTTTCCAGATTTGTAGAAACAGCTTCATTTGTAGGATTAATTATTTTTCCTAGAAGGAAGCCAAATCCCAAAGAAACAGCGGCTATAAAACCATTCATTAATGACTCTGTCCATGTTTCTCCCTCGTATTCTTGATAGATTTTAGAATATATCATTGTGCCTAAGAATGCTCCAATCATTGATCCAACCAGTTTACTTGTTTCAGCTACTCTCTGTCTTCTCAACTCAACTTCTCTTAGACCTTTATTATTGGCTTCATTCAGGTTTAAATTTCTTTCCAACTCTTCTGATGTTTTCTCCTCAGCATCTTGGGATTTTGTTGATGAACTTTTCTGTAAGTTTTCTAATTCTTGTGTGTCCATCAACACCTCACTATTAAAGCTTAAGTACAAATCATACAGCACTATAATTGTTTAGTCAAGGTAAATACTAGTATATTAAGTAAATATTTACTATATTAATATGATTGCTTAAATTCACAACTAATTGTTTGGGGGAATAAAAAGATTGTGTTTTGTAGGTGATTTGCGTAGTGGAAGGTGTTACCCCAGTTTTACAACACTGGGATAACGGTAAAAGTAGCTATATGCTCTGTCCTTGAATATTTTGTTGTTCAGTGGTAGCATTTTCGGGAGTGTTAAATAAACTGTGTCAAATCGCATTTTTAGTTCAACTCGATTTTTAACCTACCAGGAAAAAAGATATCAAGTTGAGAGATAGTAAAAGCCCAATCATGTATAGGCATAGTCCATTTCTCTCCTGCCTTCTTTATAGCACAATATACCTATTCATACAAGGCATTTGTGCTAGTAAATGAGCCCTTAGTTTTAGTAAATTTTCTGATCTGTCTATGTAACCCTTCAATAGGATTTGTGGTATAAATTAACTTTCTTACAGGGCCGGAATATTTAAAATAACTAGACAGATTTTCCCAATTATTCTCCCAAAACTAAAGTATATTTTTCTCCCCATTTTTCCTCCAGTTCAAGTAAATAATTCTCGGCTATTTCTCTACTTGATATGTTTTTTTCAAATCATTCATGAAAACTTTTGCTCGATACATATTTCAGTGAATTTCTTATCTGATGTACTATACATTTCTGCTTTAGGAAATACGCTATTTATAGCTGTAGGAAAGCTTTTTAACACAAGCTATCAGAATATCATCTACTCCTCTCTCCTTTAGGTCATTTAGTACTCCCAACCAGAACTTCACTTTCAGCCAAATAAAAACCCAAAACTTCTTTTCTGCCATTTTGCTAATATGTTATACATACATTTGCTTACACAATGCCCGTCCTCCTTGACCTTAAAAAACCATGAACACTATTGGATATACAGATTGCAGCGGACGACTGCGCCATTCGTTGATTACCGGTAACAATTTGTCAGTAATACTTGATATCTCTGCTGCAGATATTTTATATTTCTTCTACATGCGATGCTATATCCCATGCCACTGGCATATGTACTTAAAACCTTTGCTTCAAGTTCGGTTTGTTTGCCTTTTTCTGACTACTTGTGGCTCGAAACTTCCTTCTCTATCTCTTGGTGTCAATAGTTCAAATACTTGTCCGTAAAGTCTTTGAATTTCTTCGTTTGTTTTCTTTGCTTTCAGCCGACAAATGGTTTTCTATCTCGCCTTCCCTCTAGCAGTTTTTTTATAAATGGTGTTAATGCTCCATCTCTTCCTGTCAATGGTCTTCCTTCTCGTATAGATGATAAGATATTTGTTTCTAATTCTTTATAGTCTACCAAACCGGTAGTTGTGTTTGCTTGACTCATTGTCAAACCTCCATTTTTTTATCAATTTATTACTTTACTTCTCGGTTTGACACAGTTTATTTAACACTCCCGCCTTCCTGGATAGATATGTACTCTTGTATAACCTCGTCTGTCAGAACTTACGGCTCAATATCCACGTGCCCAAAGGTGCCTGCCCCAAAATTGCTTCCTTAGACTTGCAAAATCTTGCATCAGCAACCTTGAACTTGTTCCTTTCAAAAGTTGTACAATTTTACTAACACTTTGCTGTGGTTTATATGATATAAACATATGAATATGATCTACTGCAACTTTGCCTGAGATAATTTGGATCTCATTTTCCATAGTAACCTGCCTTAACAGCTCCCTAACTCTAACAGCAATTTGGCCTATTAGCACCCTTTTGCGATATCATACCAAGTGTACTTTCATATCGTACTTAGAGTGTGCATTATACCCATAACGTCGCATACGCGACTATTGTAACTTGCCCTTCGCCTCAAGGCGGGACAATCCCCGAAGGGGGACACTAAAAAATTTCTTCCTTAAGTTGTGTAATGTCAGCTTGAGGAAGACCAGTAGATTCAGCTATTAAGTCAATAGATACACCAGCTTCAAGTAAATTTTTTGCCACTGCTATTTTAGCCTGTTTTTCGCCCTCTTCCCTACCTTCCGCTTTACCTTTTTTATGGCCGATTTGGATGCCTTTTTGAGTAGCATCATCGAGTTTTTGTTCTAAGATAGCAGCTTCTTTCTGTAAATCCATTACCCTTTCTTCATAAGCTATAAGATCCTTCTCATTCCAATGAAACTTATCTAACTCATCATATGCTAGCTTTATTATTGGTGATTTTTCTGCTATTTTTCTTAAATCTTCATCGGTCGTTTCTTCTGCATATTTGAAGAAAAATAGCCAACGATCTACTACATTTTCTAGCTGCTCTTCTCTACTCTTAGGAAACTTTGGTAACTCAATGAAAATAAATTGAAAATCTTTTAAGTCATGCTCGTTAGTTTTTTCATCTCTTATGGTATGGCTAGATATATAATCAAGCTTATCAGGAAATAAATTACAGTTAGAAATAGCAATAAAGAAAACCTTCTTTAAATCAATGTACTTACCACCTTTATCAGCCTGCCTTGAGTAAGCCTTAGCAGCATATAATTGAGCCCGTTTTTCGAAGCCTTTATCACGAGCGAGTTGCATCTCAATCACGTATCTGGCCCCAGTAGAATCTCTGCACAGAACATCGACAATACTCTGCTTATCAGAGGCAATTTCAGGGTCCATAATGGTGCTAAGGAATTCAACTTCTTGTATAGTATTTATTTCAGTAAACCCCAAAATATCATTCAAAAAGTGGATAAGGATATTCTTATTTTTTTCAGTACCAAAAATTTTCTTAAATGTTAAATCAAGCTTAGGATCTAAAAATCTTGAGAGAGCTATAGAAAATCCACTTAAAAAGCATTAATAATTATACACAATTGTGAAGAAATATTCAACTAAAATTCAAACATAGAAAGAAGCATCCCTTTTGTATATCTTTATTTGGTAGTATTAACCTGTATAATATTTATGACAAATACCTCGATAAGGTACCAGATAGCACAAAAAGTAAGGAGCTGGAGGTTAAAACAAAAATATACCCTGAAAAACTTAGCAGACAAGGCAGGCATAAACTATCATACACTGCTAAGATATGAGCAAGGAGCATGTGGCATTCCAATTGGAAGGCTAAAAATCCTAGCAGAGTCGTTATCAATCCCTATTAGAAATCTCTTTCCAAGACAAAAAGTACTAAAAGAAAACAGTTGTTTTGATAAAGCTAAGATCCAGGAAATGTATAATTTCATAGAAAAATACAAAAGAATAGAAGGACGCAAAGCAATTTATGCATTAACCAAATCTATCCGAACTGAGGAAGAAAGTAATATAAAAGCAGCAAGAATAAAAATTGCAAAGGATCTAGTTAAGGTAGGGCTTGATACTGAGATTATCTATCAAGCAACAGGCTTATCAACCGAAGAATATGCTGATAAAGAGAGATACGAGCCAAACAGAGGACAAGAGATAAAAAAGTGGAAGAGGCTATACGCAAGAAGAATTAGCAAAAAAGCTTAATATAGGACCCTCACAGATACATCACTACGAGCAAGGGAGTGTTACGATTTTAAGTGAAAGGTTATGGAAAATAGCAAGAGAATTATCAGTGGATGTTGAAGATTTGATAAAGGAATATAAAGAAAATGATTGCAAAGATGGTGAAGCAGAAAATGAATTATTAAGTTGGGCAAGAGAATATAGAAAAATTGATAATCAAGAATCACTAGATGAACTGAATATATGGGTAGAATTTTTATTGCAAAGAAAGCAAATTTACAAAGAGAAGATTGATAAAGTAGAGGAAATGAAAGTTGCAAATAATTTACTCAAGTTAGGTTTTTCTACTGATGTTATTTCTAAAATAGTAACAACTTCTTTTACATAAAGAATTAATTTTCAATTAGATAAAATAAGCATCTGTTAATATCTTAATTTCTTGATGAAAAAATAAGTAAAAAAGATTGAAAAATTGATTTGACTTCACTCGAAAGCTATGGCCTTATGCCAATGCTGATAAAAAACAGCAGTAAATAATTAAAAACAATTTGTTATTAACGAGGAGTATATTTTATGAATAATGGTAAAAAACTTACAGAAGAAATTGAGAGAGTACTACAAAGGGTTCTGTCGCATTTGTAGGGAAGTAGAAAGAAGAATGATATAATTGTCTAAAAAAAAGCAAAGATGTTTCGTATCAATCAAAAATTGTTGCCATATTTCAAAGGATTTAGCTTTTCAGCGGATGTTATCTGTATACATGAAATGTCGATTCTCTTTGAGCTATCGAGATTTGGAAGAAATGATGAGTATAAGGGGAGCAAAATGCTACGTTACAAAGGTGGGTTATCACCACTGATAGATGAGGCAGTAAGGAAAAGAAAGAAGCAGGTTGGTAGTAGTTGGAGAGACTTACATTAAATTAAACGGTAAATGGGTTTATTTATATACTGTAGACTTGTGTGTTAGTAGAGACAAGTCTGCAGCACTTGCATTCTTTCGTAAAGCCTTCAGGAGTAACTATCTTCCTGAGGAAATTGTAATTGATAAAAGCGGCAGTAATACTGCTGCTCTTGATGATTTGAATGCAGAAATTTCTGAAGATTACAGTTCTTCAAATAAAATATCTAAATAATATTGTTGATAGATTTATCAAAAAACTAATAAAGCCAATGCTTGGGTTTAAAAGCTTCCATTCCGCAAAGATTACCATCACAGGCATAGAAAATATTCGTATGATTCAAAAAAGACAAATTATTAAAATAATGTTTCTACTTTTGAGAATTTTGCTATGTTAATGGCTTCATAACTCCTATAATCCCACCTTTTTTCCTATGGTTTATAGATTCGACAGAACCTTTTTTTTGACTCTGTTGAATTAAAAAGGCTAACTACAGAACGGCCAACTCAGTCTAGTCTTGTAACGGCTTACTAAGGATTCTTTAAATATCGATCCTCAAAAAAATCGGCGTAGGTTTAGGCAGTGTAATGCCTAAGCTTACACATGCGTTGCACAGAGATTTTAAATCACGTTGTTCTTTTGGAATTTGCAACTGATCGAGTATCATTTTTGCTGACTTTGGAGCAATTGGCTGCAGCAAAATGCCAATCATTCTAATGTATTCAAGTAATTTGTAGATTACTAGATCCATGCGCTCTCTATCGGTTTTACTGAGTGTCCAGGGTGCACTTTTATCTATGTAAGCATTGGCCTTGGAAGAGATATTGATAATCAGGAGTATAATCTGGTTAAATTCATACTTTGATAGATGATCCATTACTTGATCAATTATGGCTTTGCAATTTGGTAAACTCTCATCATCTTTAAGCAAATTGCGATCGACCACTGGTACAACTCCAAAGCATTGCTTGTGCAGAAATGAAATTGTTCTTTGCACTAAATTGCCTATATTGTTTGCCAGCTCTGAGTTTATGCGGCTGATCATGTTCTTCTTACTGAAATTACCATCTTGACCGAAACTTGCTTCCCGAAGGAGAAAATAGCGTAGTTGATCAACACCAAACTCTTCTGCCAGACCAATTGGATCTATAACGTTACCAAGGGATTTGGATATTTTTTCCCCCTCGTTCAGCCACCAACCATGAACTGCAATTTGCTTTGGCAGTGGTAAATCTGCTGCAAGAAGAATAGCTGGCCAGTATACAGCGTGAAAACGCAATATGTCTTTACCGATCACATGAACGTTGAAGGAGTTTGTCCAAAATTTCTTATATTCCTCATCTTCTATATTAGGAAAGCCTATTGATGTGAGATAGTTAGTGAGCGCATCTATCCAAACATAAATTACGTGCTTGTCATTCCCTGGTACTTTTATTCCCCAATTAAAACTAGTACGAGAAATCGAAAGGTCAGTAAGTCCTGATTTTACAAACGATACCACCTCGTTTTTTCTGCTCTCAGGAAAGATGAAATTCGGCTGATTTTCGTATAACTCTAGTAATTTATTTTGCCAACTTGACAAACGAAAAAAGTAGCTCTCTTCTTTTATCCACTGAACTTCAGCACCTGTTGGTGCTCTGCCATCTATCAACTCTGATTCCTGATAAAACGCTTCATCACGAACTGAATACCAACCTGAGTAAGAATCCAGATATATTTGCCCTCTCTCTTCAAGCCTATTCCATAGAGCTATAACTGCTTTTTCATGACGTTCTTCTGTGGTGCGAATAAAATCATCATAATCAAAGTTCATTAGCTCAGCCAATTTTCTGAACGTAACACTTATTTCATCTGTAAATTCTTTTGGCTCTATTCCCTTTACCTTAGCCGCTTTTTCAATTTTCTGTCCATGTTCATCTGTACCAGTGGTAAATTTGACGTTCTTTCCAGCTAATTTCATAAATCTAGCTGTAACATCACAGATAAGGGAAGTATATGCGTGGCCGATATGTGGCTTGTCGTTTACGTAATATATTGGCGTAGTGATGTAAAAGCTCTCAAATTGCTCCATCTTGTAGTGCTTAAAGCTTTATCGTATCTGCACTAGTAATAAAAATCAATATATATCCTATCGTACAAGCAATCTGAAAAGCCATTATACCGCTGCGTTTTGCAGCGGTATAATGTGAGTAACTTACGTTTGAGTTGCTATGATATTGTTGTCCATAACTTCACAACTGTACAAACATTCATCTGTGAAAGCAGTGTGTTAAATATTATAGCAGATTTTGCCTCAAACACAAAAGTGTCATCCCAGTGCCCAGACACTGGGATCCAGAAAAATTAATTGTAAACAAACGACTATACAACATGTTCAATAAAATTACAAAAAAGCTGGATTCCAGTGTCAAGCACTGGAATGACACTATTTGCTGTACAATTTACCTTCTACAATCAATATTATATCCATGATTTCCAGAATGTTTTTCCGCATTAGAATGAGAAAACAACCCACCAGGTCTGGTGTCATCATAAGAAGGAGCACTTGGAGCAGTATTAAAATCGTAAGGAGGTGGTGCCTCGCGATGAGAAGAATCTCCCAAATCATATCCAGGTCCTGATTTATGATAGTTAATTACCGCTTCTTCAGCCTTCTTAATATTTTCTGACTCTTTCTCATGCTTCATATGAAAAGCCACACCACCAGCAAGACACACAAGAGAATTAATGCCAAGAATGACTAAACCCCAAACTGGTAAGACTGGGTTAATAGCGCAACCTATCAAAGCTGCTAAAGAAATTGCACCAACTGCAAATTCTATATTTCTGAACATTTTAAGTTGACTATCTAGATAATCTATTTTTTCTGACTTTCTAGCCGTTTTTTCGCTGCTGTTGTACCAAACACACATTAAAGCATGGAAAGCAACACACGCAACTACAGCTACTATCCCTAAAGCTAATAATTTCCTGCTGTCTTCTGAGTCTTTTTTCTTATCTTCTCTGCTTTGGTAGCCAACAGTATCAAAACCAGGGTTATTTATAACTGTAGTACGACCACCAAACAGGTTGCTAAGTAGTAAATAATCCCAAAAATCTAAACCTCTATTATCGTTTATATGTACGTGCGTGACTTGAGGGCCTGTAGTTTGTTGCCTATTGCTTCTATCATATTCTGTACTGTGCTGATCATTAGTTGGATTACTGCGCTTAAATCCCTTATACGCATCTTCAAAAATTTTATCACTCCAGTTCTCAATATTTTGCATACCACAAGAACATAAAAATTCTTGAACACCATTGTCACTGCCATTTTCTTTTATATAGGCAAGTGCATACCTTTTTAAAACACTATCACGCATAAAAGTTCCCCCTAAATTAAGGTTAAATTAATAAACATTTATTATAACAAAGTAAAGTTTACTTGTCAATTCAACCATACCCTAATACCCAGTTAATATCCTTCCCACCAGTTCTTTTACTGTCGGTACGTAGCCATTTTCATAAAATGGGTCTTGCTTAAATCTGTACACATTGTGTCCAGAAAACATGAGTTCATTTTCAACATTGCCGTCATGTACAATGTTTTGCAGTGTCTTTTGTATACAGAAACTCCGTGGGTCTGGCTTTCGCCCTGTTGAATGGTCACCATGATCTTTCCAATTGCTAAACAGACAATGGCTTAAACATCCCATGCAATTAATTTGATCTTGTCTTATTTCCGCAAATTTGCCTGGTGTCACAAAAATAACAGTTGTATCTGGAGTTTTCATTACCTCTGTATACCCTGCTTTAATCCATGCATTTGCTAGCTCTTTGTCTTTTACAGTGAGGTAAATCTTTCTACCTCTGCTACCCATTGCAAATTCATTATTAAACTCTCCGCTTGCACTTTCCGAAAATTTTATTTGACGTGAATTCCTCTCCTGTAGCTCACGTATGAAGTTATTTCTTACTGCAGATGAGTAAAACCCTGTTGGACTAAATTTGTTTAAAAATACATCACCTTCTTCTAAAGTAAGTAACTTCTTTTTCCACTCTGTAGAAATCGGGCTTTCTTTTGTTAAAAGTGGACGAGTACCAAGCTGAAAAGCTATTGGTCCGATTTGTAAATTGTCAAACCAATGTTCCCAATCCTTCAAATGCCACACTCCCCCTGCCATAACAATTGGCGTTTCAGCAAGACCAACTTCGTTCATGAAAGATCTAAGCTCTGCAACTCTTTCAAATGGAGCCTGTAGTAATTCCGGATCTTCACTATTACTTAGTCCATTGTGACCACCAGCAAGCCACGGATCCTCGTATACTACTCCACCAAGTAAAAAAGAAGATATTTTTTGGTAAGCACGTTTCCACAACGCTTTAAAAGCACGTGCTGATGAGATAATGGGGTAGTAATAAACTTGATATTTAGCTGCAATTTCTCCAAGCCTGTAAGGCATACCAGCACCGCAAGTGATGCCATGAACTAAGCCTTTTGCTTTTTCTAATATGCCATGAAGGACTTGTTCTGCTGCTCCCATTTCCCAAAGCACGTTCATATGTATTCTTCCACGGCCCTTTGATATTTCATTCGCTATTTTTGCTTGACTAACTCCAGCCTCAATACTATACTTGATTAACTCTTCGTGCTTTTCATTTCTTGTTTTACCTTTATAAATTAGTGGTACCAGCTCGCCATTGTCATCGATAAGTTTAGCATTTGCACCAGAAAACGTACCAACAGCATCCGCTGCAGCAAATGCCCCACTTGATCCTCCATCACTGATTGCAATACCTTTACCGCCCTCAATGATTGGCCACACTTCTTTCCCTGAAATCACTATCTTTTTTATCTTATCTTTCAAAATTTCCTCTTAATCTTTCACTCTATTTTACTTAATTACTAAAAAAATAATAGCTTTTCTTTTTATACCTATGCATTCAGTTTTAAATAGGCATAGGAGATGCTATAAATATAGTTTTATAAGAAATTTGCTATATGATCATAGGTTTAACAGGTGGGATTGCAGTTGGAAAGAGCTTTGTAGCCAATTGCTTTAAAGAATTTGGTGCCGCTTTGTTTGATGCCGACTCTGTCGTGCACCAGCTTTATAAAGTGGACAAAAACATAATAAGTTATGCAGAAGAAAAATTTCATGGGGTAGTAGTAAATGGAAAAATTGATAGAACAGTATTGTCTAAATATTTTTTAGCACATGATGAAAATTGGAAGCAATTCCAGTCTTTAGTACATTCCGCTGTGCGAAATGAATTAGAATTTTTTATTGATCATGAGAAAGAAAACAACAGAAAACTTCTAGTTCTAGACATTCCACTCCTGCTGGAAACGAGATTCCATTTGTATTGCGATTTTATTGTTTTTATCCATGCAGATAGCGTTGTGCAAGCTCAAAGGATTAGTGAGCGTAATATGGATAAAGAAAAGCTGAATCTAATGTCCAGTATTCAGCTACCTATTGAAGAAAAAAGGCAAATGAGTAACTTCATAATCGATAGCAGCGCAAATGTTTTTTCTCAAGTGAAAGACATAATAAACTCGTTAGACCTCAGCACGTGATACGGTTATTTTTCACGAGATTACTCCGAATTTTAGCTGTACTATCAGCAGATTTTACCATTAAAATCTCAAACCTTGAGCCTGCGTTCAAAAATGATTCAACTGACTTACCGAAAAAATCATATCTCCACCCCTTGAATAGTTTATCTATCTGCCCAGATATTGAACCAGCTAACTCATCTTTTGATGAAACTAACTTTCTTGATATGTTATTTTCCTTACATTTGCTCTCTAAAATAATCGAGAGTATATCAAATACAGATTTATCATAATTATCTGACAGAGTATAATTTTGCTGCACAAACTCCTTCTCATTCTCATTGAAAATATTCATAAATTCTAATAAATCTTCCTCTTTTATATTTTTTGTGTTCCTCTCAAGATCATCTAAAACCTCGTCAATACGCTCCACATTTTTTTCAATAAGACCAATTATTACAGCATTATTAATTACTTTATTACGATTGATGTTATAGCGTTGTGCTAAAGTCTCTTGCCACTCACTCACTGCTTTAACAACTAACATTAGCCTCGGATTTGCTTCATAGTTAAATTTAATCCTCCTCCATGCATCTTTTGGACTATGCAAATACTTATTTATATCAACCAATAATTCCATCTCTTCTTGAAACCAACTCATCCTATTACTTTCTTCAAGTTTATTGCACAATATTTGGTATAGATCATATAGATATACCACGTCGTTTATTGCATAGTCTAGTTGATCCTCAGACAATGGACGCCTTAACCAGTCTGAATTTTTAGCTTTAATTTTATCCAGTGCTATTCCTTGATATTGCTCTACTACTTTTGAATAACCAATAAAGTCATGATAATAATGGCAAAACATAGCAGCAACTTGGGTATCAAAAATAGGAGTGGGAACACATTTAAACACAGTGAGTAAGGATTCTATATCCTGCCGGCAGCTATGAAACACTTTGATTATTCCCTGATTTAGCATCATTTTCTTAATGAATGATAAATCAATTTCTGGCACTAATGCATCTACAATAAAACTCTTCTCTCCGTAAGAAATTTGAATTAACGATAATTTTGGGTAGTAGGTTAAATTATTTCTAATGAACTCCGTGTCAATTGCTATAAATTTTGGATCTTTTTCCATCAATTCTTTACATGCATTTTCCAGTTCCGATGTCGTACTAATTAGCATATATTTTTTATTCAGTGGCTATATTTTACCACTTATATTAAATCTTTACAATTGATTGAAATTGAGAGCACAATTGTATAATAACTAACTCTTCTGTAAATATACAGTTTTGCCAGACACAACGGTACGTACTACGTGCCCTTTCACTTTGCGTCCACCGAAAGGCGAATTCTTTGATTTACTAGCAAAGTTGTCAACTTTAATTTCCCATTCATGATCCAAATCAACTAAAATTAAGTCCGCTACAAGGTTTTTCTGTATGCGGCCACGTGGCATATGTATGATATCTGCAGGCTTATATGTCAATTTTGCAAGCACATCAAGTAGACCCATTTGTCCACTATGATATAGTTCAAGTGAAAGGGGCAGCATTGTTTCAAGGCCAATAATACCAAATGCAGCATTTTCAAGTGGCAGATCTTTAGAACTAAGATCATGCGGAGCATGATCGGTTGCAATGCAATCAATCACACCTGTCTTTAAACCTTCAATCATAGCTAAACGATCCTCTTCAGTGCGAAGCGGCGGGTTCATTTTTGCGATTGCTCCGTGTTGTTTTACTATATCTTCAGTTAAAGTAAAGTGATGAGGAGTTACTTCACATGTAACATTTAATCCCAAATCTTTTGCACGTTTAATAGCATCAAGTGAATCTTTTGAAGAGACATGTAAAATATGGTAGTGTACATTTTCTATGTCCTTCATTAGTAGTATATCGCGAGTTACCATAACCGATTCTGATGCACTCAAGATTCCCTTTACTCCCAATTCTTCAGAAATCTTACCCTCATTAATTGCGCCACCAGCAGATAGATTTAAATCTTCTGCATGTTGAGCAATAGGAACACCAAGCATACTTGAATAAAGCAGTGCCTGTCTCATAATCATTGGATTCATAACTGGCATACCATCATCGGTGAACCCAACCGCACCTGCTTCCTTTAAAAGTGCCATTTCAGTTAATTTTTCTTCCGAAGTGGTGATTTTAGCGTAAAATTCCACATTCACATGCGAAGTTTCAAATGCCCTACATTTCAAATACTTAGCCAAGACAACACTATCAATTGCTGGAACAGTGTTTGGCTGGCAAACTACAGTTGTAACGCCCCCTGCAGCTGCAGACTTGCTGCCTGTATATATAGTTTCTTTATGCTCTTGACCTGGTTCACGAAAATGTACGTGAATGTCAATAAGGCCTGGCATTAGAACAAGTCCTTCACAGTCTATTGTTTCATCAACTCCACTTGTTGAAAATAATGATTCGCCAAAATCAACAATTTTACCCCCTTCAGTCAATAATGAACCTTTTATATCAAGTTTAGTTTCCGGGTCAATAATACGAGCATTGGTATACGCAATTTTATAGCCTTCCTTTTGCCCTGTCTGCAATAAATTCCAAATCATATTTGAGTATCGATTATAAAATAAATCTAAAGTTTTTTTAGTAAAATACAACCAAATTAAAGTGATGATATAAAACTAGCAATAAAGAATATTTAAATTAATACTCAAGCAGCTATTCTATAACTACCATTTTCGATTTCAACGTTATTAAGTGCGGTATTTGCGTTATAAGAACAGTAACATCCTACTGCAAGAAAAGTTAATGCAGCTACAGCAAGCGAAACACACATTGCTAAATGAACCATTGTTAGACTTGTACCAACAGCAAATGCTCCAGATAATACAAAAGAAACAGAAGCATAATTACCTTGCCTTTTACTATAAATTTTTGCTTTCAAGAATTTTTCATTTAGCTCTTCATCCTTGCTTTCAGATTGTTTCTGTTGAGTTACTTCATCAGTTAGACCTTGCCTTGTATCATTCAGCTGCCCTTCCGGTTCTGTCGAATCTATAAACCATAGGAAAAAAGGTGGGATTATAGGAGTTATGAAGCCATTAACATAGCAAAATTCTCAAAAGTAGAAACATTATTTTAATAATTTGTCTTTTTTGAATCATACGAATATTTTCTATGCCTGTGATGGTAATCTTTGCGGAATGGAAGCTTTTAAACCCAAGCATTGGCTTTATTAGTTTTTTGATAAATCTATCAACAATATTATTTAGATATTTTATTTGAAGAACTGTAATCTTCAGAAATTTCTGCATTCAAATCATCAAGAGCAGCAGTATTACTGCCGCTTTTATCAATTACAATTTCCTCAGGAAGATAGTTACTCCTGAAGGCTTTACGAAAGAATGCAAGTGCTGCAGACTTGTCTCTACTAACACACAAGTCTACAGTATATAAATAAACCCATTTACCGTTTAATTTAATGTAAGTCTCTCCAACTACTACCAACCTGCTTCTTTCTTTTCCTTACTGCCTCATCTATCAGTGGTGATAACCCACCTTTGTAACGTAGCATTTTGCTCCCCTTATACTCATCATTTCTTCCAAATCTCGATAGCTCAAAGAGAATCGACATTTCATGTATACAGATAACATCCGCTGAAAAGCTAAATCCTTTGAAATATGGCAACAATTTTTGATTGATACGAAACATCTTTGCTTTTTTTTAGACAATTATATCATTCTTCTTTCTACTTCCCTACAAATGCGACAGAACCAACCCCATAGCGTGACGAATGAAGCGTTTTTTAAGAAAATCTGAATTTTCAACTACCATTAAACCAAGATTGCTCAGAACTTTAACGCAAAGTATTCTGTTGGAAAATATTCTATTTAGTCCATCAGTTGCAAGTGCCATAGTAAAATTATCAAAGTATCTATCACGTGAAATTTTCTTCAATAGATAATTACTGCCAACATCAATGCCAGAGGATTTTGCAGCAGTTATTTGTCTAATAACACTCTCTACATCTCTCATTCCAAGGTTAAGTCCTTGACCTGCAACTGGATGGATTGAATGTGCTGCATCGCCAATAAGCAAAATTCTGCTTTTATGAAGCTTTCTCGCAAAAGTAAAACTCAAAGGGTAAGATTTTCTTTCACCCTCTAATTCAATTTCTCCCAAATAAGAACCAAATCTTTTTTTTAGTTCTATGATAAACTCCTCTTCAGATAAGCTCATCAGCATTTTTGAAATTTCGCATTTTTCTGTCCAAACTATTGAAGAAGTATAGCCACCTTTCATTGGCAAAATTGCAAATGGACCACCAGGAAAAAACCGCTCTACAGCTAAGTTTTGGTGATGTAGTTCATGTTTTACATTAAATACCATGCTATTTTGTTTATAATCAAATTTTATTATTGTTATAGAAAACAACTCTGGCAGCTTAGAGTTTTTACCTTCAGCACAGATAAATAGCGATGATATCAATTTTTGATCATTATCAAGAGTAACTTCCACGTATCCTTCGTCACAAGCGATTGTTTTATAGAAACGTGGAGAATATATATTGAGTTTATGCAAAAAATTATTATTAATTGCATTCCATATAATAGCGCTCTTGATTACATAACCCATTGGCTCTTCACCAACCATTTTATGGTCATAATGAACAGTAAATGGGCTATCTCCATCTAATATGCATATATCAAGTATTGGTTCAGCTTCATCTTCTAAGAACTGCCAAATTCCTAATTTTTCTAGTATTTTTTTTGACCCTTGAGAAATAGCAAATGCTCGATTATCATCAACTGCACGTGGTAAACTATTTTTCTCAATTACGGCTACAGATACAGAGTCATTACTCAGGCCAATAGCAGTAATAAGACCAATTAGCCCACCACCTGAAATGATTACATCGTAATTCATTTTATTTACCTAAAATTACATTTTATTCGTTTTGAAAATAGTTTAAACAAACTTCGTAGATGCTGGACTTCTTATCACTACCTTAGTATACCTCAGATTAGTAATAAAGTATTAATTATTTTATGCTAAAATAGGTTTTATTTTATTAAAGGAAACAGCTTATGACTACAGATTGCAAAGAAGAATTATCAAATTGCACTTCTAGGTACAGAGAAGAAATTGTAAACAACAAAAAAGCAATTGAACAAATCATAACTGGCAATAATAAAATCAATATAAGCGATTACTTTTATCAGGGTAATACAATCTGTAATGAAGAACTATTTAATGTAGGAGGCGAGTGTCAAGATACACAACGTGGTAAATATACGTATGATGAATGGAAGCAAAAAATTGAAAAATCTCACGCTAACGAGTTGTTAAAAGACAAAAATTTGCAAGAAACGTTAAAAAGCAAAGATTCGCAAGAAGAGTTAAAAGGCAAAATATTAAAGAATTTTGAAGATTATGAAAAGTATTATGAAAAGTATCATGAAGAGTATTATAAAAATGCTACTGAAGCTATAAAAAAAGAATTAGACGAAGCTATAAAAAAAGAATTAGACATAGATTCGAAATTAAAGGCAATATTAAAACAAAAGCAAAAACCAGAATCAGAAACTGATGAAACTCGAGCATATTATGACGTTATACGAGGTTTATATGAAAATGGAGACATGCGCTCTCAACTAAAGTGCAATGATCTTGATTGTTTCAATAGAACAATAGAAGATAATCTATCTCAAAAACAATCCGAGCTAGCTGCTATAAAGGATGACTTTTTGGATAATACGCAAAATATTTTTCAACATATTCAAGTTGAAGATAGTATTTTTTAGAGAAATAGGGAGTGTTAAATAAACTGTGTCAACTCGATTTTTAACCTACCAGGAAAAAAGATATCAAGTTGAGAGATAGTAAAAGCCCAATCATGTATAGGCATAGTCCATTTCTCTCCTGCCTTCTTTATAGCACAATATACCTATTCATACAAGGCATTTGTGCTAGTAAATGAGCCCTTAGTTTTAGTAAATTTTCTGATCTGTCTATGTAACCCTTCAATAGGATTTGTGGTATAAATTAACTTTCTTACAGGGCCGGAATATTTAAAATAACTAGACAGATTTTCCCAATTATTCTCCCAAAACTAAAGTATATTTTTCTCCCCATTTTTCCTCCAGTTCAAGTAAATAATTCTCGGCTATTTCTCTACTTGATATGTTTTTTTCAAATCATTCATGAAAACTTTTGCTCGATACATATTTCAGTGAATTTCTTATCTGATGTACTATACATTTCTGCTTTAGGAAATACGCTATTTATAGCTGTAGGAAAGCTTTTTAACACAAGCTATCAGAATATCATCTACTCCTCTCTCCTTTAGGTCATTTAGTACTCCCAACCAGAACTTCACTTTCAGCCAAATAAAAACCCAAAACTTCTTTTCTGCCATTTTGCTAATATGTTATACATACATTTGCTTACACAATGCCCGTCCTCCTTGACCTTAAAAAACCATGAACACTATTGGATATACAGATTGCAGCGGACGACTGCGCCATTCGTTGATTACCGGTAACAATTTGTCAGTAATACTTGATATCTCTGCTGCAGATATTTTATATTTCTTCTACATGCGATGCTATATCCCATGCCACTGGCATATGTACTTAAAACCTTTGCTTCAAGTTCGGTTTGTTTGCCTTTTTCTGACTACTTGTGGCTCGAAACTTCCTTCTCTATCTCTTGGTGTCAATAGTTCAAATACTTGTCCGTAAAGTCTTTGAATTTCTTCGTTTGTTTTCTTTGCTTTCAGCCGACAAATGGTTTTCTATCTCGCCTTCCCTCTAGCAGTTTTTTTATAAATGGTGTTAATGCTCCATCTCTTCCTGTCAATGGTCTTCCTTCTCGTATAGATGATAAGATATTTGTTTCTAATTCTTTATAGTCTACCAAACCGGTAGTTGTGTTTGCTTGACTCATTGTCAAACCTCCATTTTTTTATCAATTTATTACTTTACTTCTCGGTTTGACACAGTTTATTTAACACTCCCGAAAGGAACAATGGATCCCAGTTTCTGAGCACTGGGATGACAAGGTAGTAAGCACTGGGATGAAACCTTTTTGCTTCAATATTTTGCACAGTAGCCATGCAACTTAACAGATACTTTTCTCTTCATTTATCCTAAGGTTTTTATGGGTTAAAAAACCCATAAAAACCTTATATAAAACCCCTGTTGTGATTAAAAATACACTAAATCTTGGTTTTCACATGTTTCATTTTCTGCCATAAGCGACAATAATTTTGTGCTCTCATAGAAACTTTTTGCACTAGCTTCTAAGAGATTAGATTTTACTTCTATAAGTTCACATTTAATCTGATCTATTTTCTCATTCAAATTTTTATGTGCATCTTCGATTAATTTATTCATTTCATCTTCTAAAAGCTTCCTTACTTCTTTGTTTTGTGAAGTGACAAGATCATTTATTTTGCTTGTAATTTCAGGTTTTATAAGGCTTTCAATTTTTTCTTCAGTATATTTTTTTACTTCTTCTTCTACCTGAGTTTTTATTTCTGGCTTTAGCAAATCTGCAACTTCTGGTCCTACTTTTTTCACTGCTTTTTCAGCTGCATTTTTTGCTGCTTTTTCAGCGTTTGCTTCTACTGACTTTACTGTCTTATCAATTGAAGTCGATATTTTTTTTTCTATTTGATTAGCTTTTTCGGTAGCTATTTTGTTAGCTTTCTCTTCAGCTAAAGTTAGCATTTTTCCTTCTATTTTTTTTACTTCATCTTGAGCTGCTTTTCTAGCTTCTAGTTTTAAATCGTTACCCATTTTAGATATTACTTGTTCTGCTGCTTTTTTTGCTGCTTTATCTATGCCCAACCAGCCTCCTAATGTATCACTCACACCATATGCTAAAGTTTCAGAACTCAATTGACCTTCTGAATTTTGTGGCTGGTTCCTGTGTACTTTCCATACTGTATTCTGTGTGTCGTAACTCGATTGACTTTCCGAATTTTTTGGTAGTGAATTGAACAGGTCAAAATTTGATCTTAGATTATAATAGCTTGGTTGATCGTTCGAATTATTACTATATTTTGCCATATAATATACTCCTTAATTTAAAAACTATACTAATATTAATATACAAGTACAAAAATTATATTAATATTAGTATTGCTTTTCAGGGCAGTAGTATAAATTTATAGTACCTTTTGAAAAAATTCATGACTTGACGACAAAGAGCATTATATTGGTATCATGACTGACTTGGAAAAGATGAGAGAAAAACTGCAAAATCAAATTAATTATCATAATATCTTATATTATCAAAAAAGTAAGCCAGAGATAAGTGATGCTGAATATGATGAACTGAAAAAAAAGTTAGCTGCAATAGAGCCAGAAGCTTATGCAACACAAGATAGTGTTGGTGCTCCGCCTGATGAGAGATTTTCTAAGGTGGAACATCAAGAACCTATGCTTTCTCTTGAGAATGCTTATGATGAACAAGGTGTAGAAAAATTTTTGTCTAAAATAAAGAGATTTTTAATTGCAGATGAAATAGAGATATTATGTGAGCCAAAAATTGATGGATTGTCATTTTCTGCAATTTATGAAGATGGGAAATTTGTTAAAGCTGCAACTCGAGGTGACGGTTTTGTAGGAGAGGATGTAACTCACAATGTTGCAACAATAAAAGACTTTCCTAAGTTTTTACAAGATGTGCAAGGAAGACTAGAAGTAAGGGGTGAAATATATATCAGTAACAGCGACTTTTTAAAGTTAAATGAAAATAATGAATTCGCTAATCCTCGAAATGCAGCTGCTGGTTCTTTAAAGCAATTGAATGCGAACATTACAGCAAAAAGGCCTCTTAGATATTTTGCTTATTCTTTAATTGGTGGAATAGAGAAAAGTCAAAGTGAAGTACTAGAAAAACTTGAGAAACTTGGTTTTTGCGTAAATGAGCATCGTTCCTTAACAAGTAGTTTGAATGGAATGATAAAGTTCTATAACGAGATCTATGATTATCGTTATAACTTGGATTATGATATCGATGGGATAGTCTATAAAGTGAATGATTTGGTGCTACAAAGTCGTCTGGGAAGTACACACAAAGCGCCACGCTCAGCGCTTGCATATAAATTTTCTGCGGTTTATGCAAAGACAAAGTTAAATAAAATATTTATACAGGTGGGTAGAACGGGGGTTTTAACTCCAGTTGCAGATTTGGTACCAGTCAATATTGGCGGAGTGCTAGTTAGCAGAGCAAGTCTACATAACCAAGATGAGATAAAACGTAAAGACATAAGAGAAGGAGATGTTGTAACAATTAAAAGAGCTGGAGATGTAATTCCTCAAATTGTCAAAGTAGATGAAGGTTCTCGTCATGCAAATATGCCTGAATTTGTGTTTCCTGACATATGTCCTGAATGTGGTAGTAAAGTGCAGATTGAAGGAGTTGCAGTAAGATGTCCTGAAGAATTTAATTGCAAGGCTCAAATAGTAGAAAAACTAAAACATTTTGTGTCAAAAGATGCATTTGACATTGTTGGCCTTGGTGAAAAACAAATAAAGTTTTTTTATGATCTGGAACTAATAAGACAAATTCCAGACATTTTTATTTTAGAGGAAAGATTAAAAGAGTTTTCCTTAAAAGAGCATCATGGTTGGGGCGAGAAGTCAATAGCTAATCTATTAAGTGCTATACAAAGCAGAAGAGTAATCTCTCTAGATAGGTTCATATTTTCTTTGGGTATCAGATTTATCGGCCAAGTTGCAGCAGAATTGCTCGCAAATTATTATGTATCTTATGATAACTGGTATAATTCGATGTCATCAAATGATGTTGAGTTGGTAGGTATAGATGGTATAGGAGAAAAAGTAGCTGAATCTTTAAAATCGTTTTTTTCTCAGGAACGTAACATTAAAATGTTAAATGATCTTACTGCATATCTGCAAATTCTTCCCGTGAGCTCCAACTCTAGCGATTCTTTTTTGAATAACAAAATTATAGTGTTTACTGGTAAGCTACGTGCTATGAGCAGAGGGGAGGCAAAAGTAAGAGCTAAAGTTTTAGGGGCAAAGATCAGTTCAAGCCTTTCTACTAAAACTGACTATTTAATTGCAGGAGAAGATCCAGGTTCAAAATATAAAAAAGCAATGGAATTGGGTGTGGAAATTTTAGATGAAGAACAGTGGAACAAATTGTGCTAAACACAACTTAATCTGACGGGAATGAATTAACTGATAGAAGAATGGGAGTGTTAAATAAACTGTGTCAAATCGCATTTTTAGTTCAACTCGATTTTTAACCTACCAGGAAAAAAGATATCAAGTTGAGAGATAGTAAAAGCCCAATCATGTATAGGCATAGTCCATTTCTCTCCTGCCTTCTTTATAGCACAATATACCTATTCATACAAGGCATTTGTGCTAGTAAATGAGCCCTTAGTTTTAGTAAATTTTCTGATCTGTCTATGTAACCCTTCAATAGGATTTGTGGTATAAATTAACTTTCTTACAGGGCCGGAATATTTAAAATAACTAGACAGATTTTCCCAATTATTCTCCCAAAACTAAAGTATATTTTTCTCCCCATTTTTCCTCCAGTTCAAGTAAATAATTCTCGGCTATTTCTCTACTTGATATGTTTTTTTCAAATCATTCATGAAAACTTTTGCTCGATACATATTTCAGTGAATTTCTTATCTGATGTACTATACATTTCTGCTTTAGGAAATACGCTATTTATAGCTGTAGGAAAGCTTTTTAACACAAGCTATCAGAATATCATCTACTCCTCTCTCCTTTAGGTCATTTAGTACTCCCAACCAGAACTTCACTTTCAGCCAAATAAAAACCCAAAACTTCTTTTCTGCCATTTTGCTAATATGTTATACATACATTTTGATCAACGTGCTAACATAGAAGCTAAAGACGATGATGGATGGACACTTTTACACTATGCTGCATGGAAAGGCCGTACAGAGATTGTTGAATTTCTTGTTGATCAAGGAGCTAATATTAATGCTAAAGCTAATGGTGATAATAAAAAGCCTATACATGCTGCTGCTAAAGCAGGTCATAAAGAAATAGTAGAATTTTTTCTTAGTAAGGGGATAGGGGTTGATGATGCTGATAATGATAAATGGACACCTTTACACTATGCTGCTGGGAGAGACCATATAATGGTTGTTAAATTTCTTGCTGATCAAGGAGCTAACATAGAAGCTAAAGACGAGAAAGGACGGACACCATTGTACCATGCTGCATGGGGAGGCCATAAAGAGATTGTTGAATTTCTTGTGAATGAAAAAAAAGCTAATATTAATGCTAAAGATAATTGTAATAGTAAAAAACCTATACATGCTGCTGCTAAAGAAGGTTATAAAGATATAGTGGAATTTTTTCTTACTAAGGGGATGGGGATTGATGATGCTAATAGTAATGGATGGACGCCTTTACACTATGCTGCATGGAAAGGCCATAAAGAGATTGTTGAATTTCTTGTGAATGAAAAAAAAGCTGATATTAATGCTAAAGTTATTTATGAAGGTAAAAAGTCTATACATATAGCTGCTAAAGAAGGTTATAAAGATATAGTGGAATTTTTTCTTACTAAGGGGATGGGGATTGATGATGCTAATAGTAATGGATGGACACTTTTACACTATGCTGTTGCTTATAGCCATTTCGAGCTTTCTAGATTTCTCCTTGCTCAAGGAGCTACCATAGAAGCTAAAAATAAGGATGATAAAACATCTTTAGACTTAGCTCGCGAAAGAAATAACACGGGAATGGTACATCTTCTAGCGCAAGCAAAATTAGATAAAGACTTGAGAGTTGCAGTTATAAGAGGAAATCTCCAAACAGTTAAAAATCTTATTGAGCAAGGTGCTAACATAGAAACTAAAGACAAGGAAGAATGGAAACTTTTACACTATGCTGCTGTGAGAAACCATATAATGGTTGTTAAATTTCTTGTTGAGCAAGGAGCTAACATAGAAACTAAAGACGAGAAAGGACGGACGCCATTGCACCGTGCTGCTGAGAGAGGCCATAAAGAGATTGTTGAATTTCTTGTTGATCAAGGGGCTAGCATAGAAACTAAAAGTAAGGATAATAAAACACCTTTAGACTTAGCTCGCGAAAGAAATCACACAGAGATAGTAAATTTAATGCAAGCAAAATTAGACCAAAAACTGACAGCAGTTCCGAAAGAAAATCTCCAAACAGTTGAAAATCTTGCTAAGCAAAGTGCTAACGTAGAAGTTAAAGATATGGATATTTCCAATGACAATTTAAAAAGTGACAGAAGTGCTTCTTCTAATGATAGCTTAGAAAGTGACGGAGATATTGCTCCAGGTACGACTGTAAAAGAGGCAAAAGTAGAATCTTATACTAAATCAAGAAAAGCACAAAGACAATAAGTTGAAAATGTGATGTAAAGGAGATATGTGCAACTGAGACTGAGGTACATTAGCCAATCTATTTGTTAAGCCTGGTGATAAGGTATAACTCGAATGTAACATGACAACGAATCCTGTCATCCCAGTGCGTGGTCATAATCTCATCAAAAACTCAAAATTCCTGGATCCCACCTGGGATGACACCAAATGAGCTACTCGCATTTTTGAGGACAATATTTGTACAGTTGTGTGTGTGCTACTAAAAGGGTGTCATTCAAGTAGCTGACACTGAAATCCAGAAAAGAAGGCAGTGTCTGGACACTGACACTATGTTTTTATTTTGCCACTCTGCTGTGTAAACTTACTCCGCAATAAGCTTTTTCTCTTTTAGCAAATCTTGTAATTCACCTTTTTCATACATCTCACGGATTATGTCACAGCCACCAACAAATTCTCCCTTTATATATAATTGTGGAATTGTTGGCCAATCAGAAAAACTTTTTATGGACTGACGTATTTCATCATTCTCAAGTACGTTGATGCATTTAAACTTTACATTCAAGTTTTTGAGAATTGACACGACAAGTCCAGAGAATCCGCATTGAGGAAAATCAAAGGTGCCTTTCATATACAGCACTACATCGTTTTCTGCTATGTCTTTTTTTATTTGTTCAAAGTTGTTCATAAATATCACCTTAATTTTAAGTG
Source organism: Wolbachia endosymbiont (group B) of Ablattaria laevigata (assembly GCF_964277395.1). Taxonomy (NCBI): domain Bacteria; kingdom Pseudomonadati; phylum Pseudomonadota; class Alphaproteobacteria; order Rickettsiales; family Anaplasmataceae; genus Wolbachia; species Wolbachia endosymbiont (group B) of Ablattaria laevigata. The sequence continues at coordinate 743,380 of NZ_OZ195519.1, read as the reverse complement.
CTAGTTTCTAATTGCAATGCATGTATAGACTGACCTTCAAGAGCTTTATATATCATTCTATGTTGTTCTATTTTTGTCTTTCCAGAAAAACACTTGGAAGTTATTTTTAAATGGTAGTGATCATCATCTCCAGCAAGGTCCTTAATCTTTATATCAGCATCAGGAAACGACTGTTTAATAATTCTCTCTAATTCATGAATTGTAATAGTCATCAGTTTATTTTAATTATAAGTCTAAGATATGCAATTGGTTATTGTGAAGACAATAGGTTCAGCGTGCTGAGAGCACTAGCAAGACGAGATTTTAATTGACTTTCATACTTATCCCAATCCTCTATTTCCTTTCTTGCAACACCTGAGGTAACTGCGGCTTTTGCAACAGCAGGAGATACTATAGAAATTAATCTTGGATCAAATGGAGTGGGTATTATATATTCACGTCCATAGCTCATTTTACGACCGCCATAGGCTGCAGATATCTCATTCGGCACTGGCTCACGGGCAAGCTTTGCTATTGCATCTGCAGCGGCAATTTTCATTTCTTCATTTATTGTCGTTGCATGTACATCAAGTGCTCCTCTGAATATATAAGGAAACCCCATTACGTTATTGACTTGGTTGTTATAGTCTGATCTACCAGTTGCAATTATTGCATCTGGCCTGACAGACTTTGCAAATTCAGGCCTTACTTCTGGATCAGGATTAGCAAGAGCAAAAATGATCGGGTCTTTACCCATGCTTTTTAACATCTCTTCGCTGAGCACATCCTTTGCAGAGAGTCCGATGAATACATCAGAGCCTTTTATGGCATCAAGTAGAGAACGTTCTTTAGTGTCAATTGCATATTTTTCCTTCCACTCATTCATGTCCTCTTTTCTGTCTTTGTGTATTACTCCTTGTTTGTCACATAGTACTATGTTCTTAGCGCCCATAGACTTTAGTATTTCCAAACACGCAATACCAGCTGCTCCAGCTCCATTCATGATGATCTTGACGTCTTCTAATTTCTTTTCAGCAATATCGAGGGCATTTTCTATACCAGCTGCAACAACTACTGCAGTTCCATGTTGATCATCGTGAAAAACCGGAATATCCATCAACTCATTTAGACGTTTCTCTATTATAAAACAATCAGGAGATCTTATATCTTCTAGATTTATTCCCCCCCAACTTGGACCAAGATACCTTACTGCATTGATGAAATCTTCTATGTTTTCTGTGTCAACTTCTATATCAATTGCATCAATGTCAGCAAAACGCTTAAATAAAACAGCTTTTCCTTCCATGACGGGTTTTGAAGCAAGAGGACCGATATTGCCAAGTCCCAGCACTGCGGTGCCATTTGAAATGACAGCCACATAATTGCTTTTTGCCGTGTAATCATAAACAGCTTTAGGATTTTTAGCTATTGCAAGGCATGGAGCTGCAACCCCAGGGGAATAAGCAAGTGATAGGTCATACTGTGTGGATAAGGGTTTTGTTGGTATAATCGACACTTTACCAGGTTTACCACCCCTATTATGATACTTCAGTGCTTCTTGTTTTGTGGTGTTATCTAAATCATTATTCATTCTTATGCTTTGAGCTTATTGTTAGTAATTTTTTAAGTATATGGGGTTTTTATGAATGTTCAACTATTAGCTTGTGAACTCTATTGTACTTCTGTATAAATTTATCTACTACGTAGGGTGATGTGACATGCTTAAGAAAAACGTGCCTAATTTGCTAACAATTTCTCGTGCGCTCGCAATACCGGCAATAATATCAAGCTTTTATATAGAAAGTAAATATGCAAGTCTAATAACAATATTGATCTTTATGTTTGCGTGCATTACAGATTTTTTTGATGGTTATTTAGCGCGTGCATGGAAAGTCCAATCGAATTTTGGCAAGTTATTTGATCCAATTGCCGACAAGTTAGTAGTAGCTTCAACAATAATCATGCTAGTTTATAAGCATAAGATAGATGATATTACAATTATACCGTCAGTTATAATTGTTTGTAGGGAGATATTAGTTTCAGGCTTGCGGGAGTTCTTGATAGCTACAAACGTTAGTTTACCTGTGAGTAAGGCTGGGAAAATTAAAACATTTTTGCAGATGGTTGCTATAGTAGCGTTAATAATGAGTGATTATGAAGCAACTAAATATATAGGTGTGGTTTGCTTATGGGCTGCGGCTGTTATGACTATGTGGTCAGGCTATAATTACGTTCTAGCTGGCATCAAACAGATTGACTAAATTACTTAAGAGTATACAAAGAAAGTTAATAATTTCACAATATTGACTGATTAGTTAAAATCCTGTATAATGTATTAGTTCATAAGTTGGTCTGTTCATATGACTAGTATTACAGGCACTAAGTTTTTTTTAAAAAGATCCAAAGGTAAAAAAGGTGCTAAAATGGAAGATTTTTTCTGGGATTTTTGGCCAACAGTTGATGAAGAAGTCAGAAAAGAAAGAGAGGAAGAAAAAAGAAAAAAGCTCGAACAAGAACTATTAACACTAAAAAAAAGAGAGCTACATAGGAAATGTGTATCATTGGTAACAATGGTTCCATTTGCATTATTGATGGCAATTGAGCTCGAAAAAACATGTAGCGATCAGGTATTACTTGGCCTTATAAGCAGCTCATTAGGCCATACTATATTACCTTTCACAGTCTTATCCCTTATTTGCACGCTATATTTAATTTATAATAATAGAAAAATAGCAGAAAAAGAACGAGAATTGGAGAATATTGAAAGTGGGAAAACAGTAGAAAAAGAAAAGAGAGACCTTCCTTGTACCGTTGATGATTACTTTAACTATGCTGATGCTGCTTTAGTTACATTAGTTATTGTGGCTAGCATAGTAGGTGAAGCATTGGAGCAAGGAATAATAGGAGACGTAGCTTTTTCAATTTCTAGTCTATTTTACTTTGTAGCGAGTGCTACTTTTTGCTATCGTGAGTACAAGAAAAATAAAAATTCTGAAGTAGAAAAAGAGCAAGATTTTGATGAGAAATCTGAAAAAAAGACAAGCAATATGTCTGCAGCTAAGTTAATGCTCGCTGGTTCTTCTTTATTACTAATCAGGAAAATAATATTGATTTCTGGAGTAGCATTAGCATCATCTGCTGTTGGGCCTGCTTTAGGTCTGGTAGGTATTGCTCTTTTGATGGTAGGAAGTGGATTGATCACACATTCTTATAGTAGAAAGCTAGAGAACGTAGAAGTGAGTGGAAAGGGTGTTGCAATAGGTGGTGGTGCGAGCAATATAGGTAATGGTGGCCAAGAGACGCTTTTCGTTCGATGATAATGCCAAAAATTTGTTTATTTAGGTAATATTTAGTCTATACTTTATTTTGATCAAAAAAAATCTTATGTATAAGACTTTAATCATATGCTTTTTTCTTCTGACTTGCCCCTTCACGCAGTCGTATGCGAATGATCTTGAACACACTGAAACTGAACTATATGAGGAGGCAGTTAAGCTTTATGATCAGAAAAAATATAAGCAAGCTATTAGAGCATTTCAAAAGATAGAGGATTTGTATCCTTTATCTTATTGGGCAATGAAAGCCAAATTATTGTCTGGGGTTTCTCACTATAATATGGGTAAATACAGCGGTGCTGCAAGTGATATGGATGATTATATATACGTTTATCCAAATGGTGAAGATTTGCCATATGTATATTACTTAAGAGTATTATCTTATTACATGCAAATTAACAAAGTGCAGCTTGGGCAACAAATTGCATATAAAACTTTAGAGCTAGCTACTGAATATATTAATCTTTTTCCGAATAGCGAATATATAGAAGAGATCAAAGAAAAAGAAAAATTAATCACAGAACATATATCAAAAAAAGAGTATTCTATTGGTGAATTTTACCTAAAGCGTGGTGAATATTTAGCAGCAATTAAGCGTTTTCAAGATATGATAAGCGATAAATATTCTTCTAGAGTTATTAGTTATTTAATAACAGCTCACTTAGCTCTTGGCCTTGACTTAGAAGCTGAGCAGTATGAAAATATGTTAGCAGAAGGGGTGAATTAGTTTTTTTATGGCTGGTCATTCACAGTTTTCAAATATAAAACATCGAAAAGGTGCTCAAGATGCAAAGCGCTCGCAAAAATTTACGAAGCTCATTAGGGAAATAACAGTTGCTGCAAAACAAGGGCTACCTGATCCCGAGCTTAATCCACGTCTTCGCTCTGCTATCTTTGCTGCGCGAAAGGAAAATCTACCAAAAGATAAAATAGAAACAGCAATAAAAAATGCAACTGGTAACGTTGCTGGAGAAAATTATGAAGAAATACAATATGAAGGCTGCGGACCTTCTGGTACTGCAATTATTGTTCATGCTCTGACGAATAATCGCAACCGAACCGCTTCTGAGATACGTTATATCTTTTCTCGCAAAGGCGGTAATTTGGGAGAAACAGGATGTGTGAGTTACCTTTTCGATCATGTAGGCTTAATTGTCTATAAAGCAGAGGGTATAAATTTTGAAGATTTATTTAACTATGGAATTGAATTAGAAGTATTGAATGTTGAGGAAAATAACAAGGAAGAATTATATGTTATAACTTGTGGAGTGAAAGATTTTGGTAGAGTGCGTGATGCTTTCTATACAAAATTTGGAGAACCAGAACTTGCTCGTCTTTCATGGCAACCAAAGGACCTGATTGAAGTTAGCGACAAAGAATTAATTGATAAATTATCTACATTAGTTGAAGAGCTAGAAGATAATGATGATGTGCAGTATGTTGAAGGTAATTTTATTTTTGCTGATAAACTATGAGGCTGGTAATATTTCTACTGCTTTGTATTTTACCAGCATATGCAACTGAAACATTTGCGCAGAAAGACTATTGTCATTCCAGTGCCCAGACACTGGAAATTGATTGTAAACAGCACGCTATACAACATTTTCGATTAAAAAATTGGTCAAGCACTGGAATGACACTAACCCACTCTCCAGTGTTATTCCAAGACGGGATCAGGAAAAAAAAAGCTACAGAAAGTGATAGAAAGTTGTTATTCATATCCAGTGACATAAAATCCTCTTTTTTTGATGCAGAAGGTTTGGCGCCAGATACAATAATGAGATTAATCGGCATATATAAAGATTATGGTGTAGATTTTAAAAAAGACATTGTGCCAAAAGGTAAGTTGGAGGTTCTTTTTGAGAAATCGCTCGGTAATCAGAAGGCTGAAGAAAAAATTTTATATACTTCACTCACAACAAGCAATAAAGCTATAAGTTTATATTATTATGAGTCACAAAACAGCAAAGAAGAGTATTTTAATAAAGAGGGGGTAAGCTTGAAGAGTAGCGAAATTTTTGTAAGTCCTTTAAACGGAGATTTTCGTATATCCTCGAATTTTGGTAATAGAAAGCATCCCATTCATGGTAAAATTGCTTTTCATAAAGGAGTAGATTATGCAGCTAAACTTGGCACTCCTATACACGCCACTGCAGAAGGTGTAATAGAATATATAGGAAAGAATGGTGGCTATGGGAATTACATCAAAATAAAGCACAACAATAAATATTCAACTTGTTACGCACATATAAGCAAATTTAGTAGCGATGTAAAGTTAGGCTCTAAAGTAAAGCAGGGTCAGGTTATAGCTTATGTTGGTAGCACTGGTGTTGCAACAGGGCCCCATTTACATTATGAAGTTATGTATAATGGTAAACACATTGATCCGCTTACGATAGCTCATGGCAATGAGATAAAGTTGCCTGATTGTGAATTAAGAGAGTTTAAATTATTTGTAAGTAAGGTAGATGAAATAATCAGCAGAGAGGGTGCAAGTGAAAAAGCAATCTGATGAAGACAGTACAGATAAAAATACAATAAATGATAGAAATCTAAGTAAAATTCGGGCTTTTCCTGTACTAATAGCGCTAGGGTTAATTTTATTGGTACTTTTTGTGTATGACAGCACAATTGCACTTGGAGTTGCTGCTGTTTCAATATTGACTTTTTCTCAAGGATTTTTCGTTAATGATCCTAATGAAGCAAGAGTGATAGAGTTTTTTGGTCATTATATTGGAACTTATTTTAAGTCTGGAATATGCGTAACGCTTCCATTTTCGAGTAAATATAGAGTTTCTTTGAAATTTCAGAATATCAATACAGAAAAAATTAAAGTTAATGATGCTAATGGAAGTCCGATAGAGATTTCAGTAGTAATTGTTTGGAGAGTGAGCAGTCCTGCGAAGGCATATTATAATGTTAATAATTATCATGATTTTGTTTTTGTGCAAAGTGACTCGGTAATTAGAGAACTGGCAAGTAATTATCCGTATGATAGCGAAAACGATGAGGAATCTTTGCGTAAAAATTCTGATAAAATTTCAAATGAATTGAGATCAATGCTACAACAAAGATTGAATATTGCTGGAATTGAAATTACAGAAGCGAGAATATCGCATTTGGCGTATTCATCTGAGATTGCACAAGCAATGCTGAGACGTCAACAAGCACATGCCATCACCTCTGCAAGAAGGCATATAGTGCAAAATGCAATAGGAATTATCGAAGAAGTAATAGCCCATTTTGAAAAAAATAAAAGCTTACAATTGGATGGAAAACAAAAGGTTCAATTGATAAACAATTTGCTAGTTGCTCTGATCTCTGAGCAGGATGCACAGCCGACTATTAGTTTGGATAATAATTAGCATAGAAGCCGATTGGGTTTCATGAATGCAAGTCACTGTTAATTTCTTGATTAATAGACTAAATGATGTTATAAATTACACGCATTAGGGGTGCTCTAAAAAAGCTGAGAGTACATAAAGTACAACCCTTTGAACCTGATCTTGTTAAAACAAACGTAGGAAAATGTATGTATATAAATATTGAAGAATGCTTTGGCTTCATCGCGTTCATTACATCTCTCATTGGGTTATTGCCTCAAGTATATAGAGCATATATCACAAAACTTACTCGTGACGTATCGATGCTAATGTTGGTGAATTATCTTATTTGTTCATCATCTTGGCTTATTTACGGTATTTGTCAGGGTTTAACTTTTGTGATACTCAGTAATATTGCTGGATTAGTGATCAGTATAATATCAATTGTTCAAAAATGTTACTACGATGCAAAAACTGCACGAAGCGTTTTATAACCATATGCTACATTGTAGCGTGGAGCAAGAATATCGTTCTATTGTAGTACTAAATGGAGAAATACCTGATTCATCGTTTTTTAAACAAGATATACCTGTTATTGCTGTAGATGGAGGAGCAAATAAGCTTCTATCAATTGGCGTAAAACCTGATCTTGTAATAGGAGATTTGGATAGTATAAATCCGAATTTACGTGCTAATTTAAATACAGTATATCTACCTGATCAAGATTATTGCGACTTTTCTAAAGCAATGGCTCACTTAAAAACAGTAAAGTTATTGCCATCAATAGTAACGGGTATTACTGGAGGAGCAATTGATCATATACTACAAAATATTAACTTTTTTTAAGTACAGATAGTATCTTTTATATGCCTTCGCCTCCCATGGTGGGGTACGCCTTACAAAAAGGTATTAGCTATTTTTCCTCTTTGCTAAAAAATACTAAAATATCCTTACTTGGTATACCGAAAGCTCAAATATCAACTAAAGGATTACAATGGGAACTGTACCTTAGTAACCTTGCTTTTCCAGGAAAGAATTCTTGCTTTAATCGAAGTTTAGGCAATGAGTTATCTATAGAAATACACAGCGGCGTGTGTTTAGCAATGATATATTTAGAAGCAGTAAATGATGATGGTGTGTATTGAGTTAAAACATTAAGAAAAAAAAAAGTAGAAAAACCGTGTTAACACTAATTCTAAAAACTACAGGCGCCTGTTGTTAGCTAAAGTAAAGGTCAAATATCTGGAATTCTGGACATAAAATCCTCCTGTATAAAAAAGATTCAGAATGTACACACAACAGATGTGGCTGAATTTTTATTGAAAAATTGGTTAAAAGGTCTGCAGACCGAGATAGATTTTGAGCTCTCTAAATATCTCTACCATCATTATAATGGCATCTTGAGTATGCGGAAGCAATTTTTTCATTAAAATAAAAAATTTTATTCTACAGCGAATAAAAAGGAGTTTGCTAATTTTCATACTGATCGGATTTCACTACTCAAACCTAGAAACTTTAATGTATCAAGGTATCTGTTCAGGGGAATGTGCAAGTCATTGCTCCCTTTCTTGTCATTCCAGTCACAGCTGTACGAACATTGTGGTTTGTGGGCAATTCGCGTAGCAGACGGTGTCATTCCAGTGCTTGACACTGGAATCCAGCTAAGTTGGTAAACACTTTACAACGTTTTGGATGGAACTCTGTGAAAGGACTGGATGCCAGTGTCAAGCACTGGAATGACACCATTTGCTGTGCAATTTACCTGCAAAAATGAATGTTCGTACAGCTGTGTGCTTGACGCTGGAATCCATTATACTCCGTAAATTTAATTGGTTTCATGACATCAACTTTTGCATTCCAGTTATGCAAGAAATCTATTGTATAATATTATTATCACCCTCTTGATAGTTTGTTAGCTCCTCTCTTCCTGAGTTACTTGGTGCAATTATTTGATCAGATTCAGTTGATGGTTCATCAGATCCAAACAACCATGAAAAGAAATTACCAAAAAATGACCCTATTAAAGAAAAAGGCTTCATAAATATACTAAACAAGTTACTAAAAAAAGAACTTTCTGTCTCTGTAGATTCTGGAGTAGAAGCAGCATAAGCTTGTACATCTGTTTCTTCTATGCTTTCCTCCTCTTCCTCTAAATCATCTACTTGTCTCTCTCCCTGTTGTGTATCAGTATCCTCCTTTAGATTTCCTTCATTATCTTTCGATTCTATAATGTCATCAATTTTTTCTTTGGCTTTTTTTAATAGAGTTTTTATTTCTTCTGTGCTAGCTAAATCTAAAGGAGTATTTCCATCCTTATCTGCTAAATTAATATCTATTTCTTTTATTTTCAGTAGGGCTTCTACTACTTTTATATCGCCACTCATAGCAGCATAGTGTAAGGGAGTCCTTTCATATAGATCTTGTGCATTAACATTTGCTCTTACTTGTATTAGAACATTTACTATCTCCAAGTTTTCTTTGTGAACAGCCCAATGTAAAGGAATCCTTCCATCTTTGTCCACTGCATTAACATTTACCCTTGCTTTTATTAGAGCAATTACCATTTTAAAGTTCTCCTTTTGAATGGCATAATATGAAAGAGTCTTTCCTGTTTCATCCGATATATTAACATCTGCTCCTTTACTTATTAGGTGTCTCACTTTCTGAACATCACCTTCTTGAACAGCCTTAAGTAAAGCAGCATTTATTAATGGCACTTTTATTTCTTCGTCAATAGCTAAATCTAAAGGGATCTCTTCGTTTTTACCTGTTATACTAACATCTGCTCCTGCTTTTATTAGAGCCACTACTATCTCTTTGTTGTTGTTTTGAGCAGCTAAATGCAAAGGAGTCTCTCTGTTTTTATCTCTTATATTAAGATCTGCTTCTGCTTTTATTAGAGCTACTACTATCTCTTTGTTGTTGTTTTGAGCAGCATAATGTAGAGAAGTCTTTTTGTTGTTATCTTGTGCATTAACATTAATTTCCTTGTTTCCTAATAGGGCTTCTGCTATTTTCACATTGCCACATTTTATTTTAGCATTAGCATGCCGATCCCAATCCCAATAATTATTTACCTCATCTTGATTTGATATATCATGGTAGCACATTTCAACAGCCAAATGTAAAGGAGTCTGTCCTTTATCATTTTTTGCATTAACATTTGCTTCTTTCTTTAATAGGTCTTCTACTGCTTTCAAGTCGCCAAGTCTGGCAGCCAGATGTAGAGAAACCTTACAATGCTCAGCTTTTACTTCTTCGTATTTATTTAACACGTGGCGTTCTCGAGAAGAGTCATAAGCAATAAAATCTGCTCCATTATCTAATAGAACTTTTGCTATATAAGAATGATTATTTTTAACAGCCCAATATAGAGAATTACCTTGAGATCCATCATATGCATTAACATCAGCTTCTTCAATTATTAGGCGCTTTGCTTCATTAAGATCACCTCTTTTAGCAGCATCAAGTAAAGCAGCATCTATATTTCTGATTGAATAATTCATTTAACACTTCTCTATAAAATTGCATTACTATAGTAAGGTAATTAATAATTCATGAAATCTGGGTTGTAGAAATAATGATTATCCTTCGTGTTTTTCAGTATATTTAAGTAAACTATATATAAGAATTGCAATTATAGAACATACAACTGTTAATAGTAAATTTGGTAAAATGCCATAAGAAAAGAATTTTCCTACTATGTATATTCCAACAGCCCCAAACATCATATTGCAAAATGAGAGAACTGCACTACCAAGCCCTATACTTTTGACCGTTTCTAAAGCAGAAGTTACGTTATTGCTGATTACGAGTGCAAGTCCTATATTGCTTGGAATCCAAAGAACTTGAAGAATAAGTACGTTCAATTTGTTCATGAAATAAAAATATACCAATAAACCATCAGATATTATTGGTAATACCAAACCTATGATTAGCATCTTGCTCACTCCTATTTTTGGTACGTACCTTCTGTTAATTAAAGTGCCGATTACGTAAAATATGACTATGATTGATATGAGATAGCCAAAATATTGTACTTCAATACCCATTGATTCAAATATGAACGGATAGTTAGCAATGTATGCCCAAAGCCACATGAAAGTTAATCCATGAATGGCTGAAAACCCAAGAAAACGATAATTCTTAAATATTAATATATACTGCTTGAAGATATTAATGCTGGCTTTACTTTTATTTACGGTCACCGTTTCTTGTAGTTTCGAGTAAATAAAAATGAGCATAATAATTGCAGCAAGTGATATGATAAAAAACAAAAATTTCCAACTATAACCATGTGAAATTATATAACTGCCTACCACTGGAGCTATTCCAGGTGAAAGCGCTACTACCATATTTAACTTTGAGATTACTCTTGAGTATTCACTACCTGAATACATATCCCTGATTGCTGCATATCCGACAACGCCTGCAACACCAGCTCCAGCTCCTTGTATAAAACGGATTAATATTAAAAGTATAATATTATCAGCTATGCAACATACAATACTTGCCAAAGTAAAAATTGTCATACCAATAAGCATTATTAGGCGCCTACCATAATAGTCTGACAATGGGCCATAAATTAATCCAGATATTGCAATTCCTAATAAATTTAAACTGATCGTAAGCTGCGCTATATTACCTTTCACCTTAAAATAGTTGGCAATACTTGGCAATGCAACTGAGTATAAGTCTGTTGCCATATCAACAACTGCTACAGATAATATCATAATAAGAGAGATGATATTTTGTGAAAAAGCTGTCGACACTAATGATTTACTGGATTAAATATGTTTAATTGTAGTATATTTTTCTCATTAGTATATTAATTTAACTGCTAAAGTTTAAAATAATTATGTAAGCAATCTCTATATAAAATATGGATAAATCACAACTAGTTAAAGAGGTTTTCGATTCTGTAGCAAATTGCTACGACATCATGAATGATATAATGAGTCTTGGAATGCACAGGCTATGGAAAGAGAAGATGGTAAGTAGTGTGCATTTTAAAAAGAACTCCAAGGTTTTGGATATTGCTGGAGGAACCGGAGATATAGCTATAAGAATAGCAAGAGGTGAACCAAGTACTCAAGTTACAGTATGTGATATAAATCAAAACATGCTGGACAAAGGGCGTGATAAAGCTATAAATTCAAATCAGCTAAATTTCAATTGGGTATGTGCAAATGCAGAGAGTTTACCATTTGAAGATTCCGAATTTGATTATTATACAGTAGCTTTTGGTATTCGAAACTTTTCCGACCGTAAGAAGGCTTTAAGTGAAGCATATAGGGTACTAAAGCCAAATGGACAATTTGTCTGCTTGGAATTTGCCCCTATGCATTATCAAAATGAGATATTCACCAAATTTTATGACTTATACTCATTTAAAGTAATTCCTAAAATTGGTAGCATAGTTGCTAAAGATAAGGGTTCTTATGAATATTTAGTGAAAAGCATCAGAGAATTTCCAACTCAAACTAATTTTAAAATGGAAATTGAAGAGATAGGCTTTAAGAATGTTGAGTTCTATAATATGAGTTATGGAATAGTAGCATTACATATTGGAACAAAATGAATATTAAACTCTGGTCTATTCAGTAGTTTTTTTGCTAACTTTCTGTAATTTCGCAGCGTTTTTTCTTCAGTAGAAATCAAGCTAAAGTTTCTTGAACGTATTGCTCTAACGAAGTACACTGTAAACTAATATTGTAACTTTTTCCTGAAGCTAAAATCTATATAATTAACTTAAAAATAAAATGCGATCTAACATTAAGCAGTTATTTTATTATATAAAACCTAATCTACATTATTTTACCGTAGCTTTTATTGCAGTTCTATTTTCAGCTTTAACGATTCTTCTTTTTGGTAGGGGCTTAAGCAACATAATTGATTCTGGCGCAGAGCATAACTTTACTACCAAGCTCGTAGTTTCAATACTGATAGTTTTAGGCATTTCTTTCACTGCATTTATTCGGTTATATTTCATTGGCATTGGCAGCGAGAAAGTTATCGCAAGAATCAGATACGACTTATATAGCAGTATCACTGACTTGCAACCAAGTTTCTTTGAGAACACAGGCGTACAAGATGTTATCTCAGCACTCATTACTGATACCTCTGCATTGCAATCGATAATAAACAGCAGCTTACTGACAATATTGAGGAATTTTGTGGTACTGACTGGTAGTGTTGCAATGCTGTTATACACAAATCTACATTTAACCGCATATGCAGCTGCAATAATACCCATACTGCTCATTATCATGACTTCACTTGGAAAAAAAGTTCGCAATTATGCACGCTTTGCTCAGGATAAATTAAGTGAGCTTGCATCATTTAGTGAGGAAAATTTTAGATCTATAGTAACCATTAAATCATTTGTACTAGAAGAAAATGAAAAAATTCGTTTTCAGAAACATCTAAACTCAGTATCAAAATCATACGTAAAATTAGTACTCTTGCGTGCTATTTTAGTAACTCTAGTTATCACGTGTGTGATAGGTTCGCTAGTTATTTTGCTTTTTTTTGGAATAAAAGAAGTCTTAAGTAATAATATGACCATTGGAGAACTCTCCTCATTTGTGTTTTATTCAGCGCTTGCGGCAGGAGCTATAAATAATTTGAGCGATAACGTCAGTGACCTACAACGAGGTCTTGGAATTGTAGAGCGTTTGTTTGAGTTTACGAACATGAAAAGCTCTATAGTAAATGGCGAAAATCCTATAAGAATTAATAGTATTCAAAAAGAAATTGCGTTTAACGATGTAACATTTTTTTATGCTGATAAGCCAGCATTAAATAACGTATCATTTTCTATAGAGGCAGGCCAATCAGTATCAATTGTTGGACCATCTGGCAGTGGCAAGAGCACCATTTTAAAGCTTCTGCTCCGTTTTCACGATCCAAGTGAAGGCAGTATTACTATCGATGAACAGAATATTAAGACAATTGCGCTAAATGATCTAAGATCGCTGTTTGGCTTAGTACCACAAGATCACATGATATTTTCTTGCTCAATAATGGAAAATATACTATACGGCAAACCGGGTGCTGAATATGAGGAAGTCAGGCAAGCTGCTATCAGCGCTTATGCGATGGAATTTATTGATAAGCTGCCGGATAAATTTGATACATTTGTAGGAAAAAGAGGACTAAAGCTTTCCGAAGGACAAAAGCAACGTATTATAATAGCAAGAGCAATACTGAAAAATCCTCAGGTTTTAATACTGGATGAAGCAACCTCTGCTCTTGATTATAAAAGTGAGAACCTAGTGCAAAAAGCACTGAGCAAGTTAATGCAAAACAGAACAACAATTATAATTACGCACAGGCTATCAACCGCACTCAAAACTGACAAGATTATAGTGATTAATTGCGGGAAAGTAGAAGAAGTAGGAACTCATGATTCTCTAATGAGTAAAGATGGGCTGTATGCAAAATTGGTGAAGATAGGGTAGAAATTTAAATCATAATGTTGTTAACATGCTAGATTTAGCAATCAAATTATGAAATCTTTAATTATTTTAAAGTACAATAATATCATAGTATTTTTCAAAGGATTATTATGGTTTATAATTACAGTAATTTACCAAAATTGCCATTTACGGCTTATAATTTACCAGCAGCTTTACCAGTATCGAACTATGCACAAGCTTGCACACCTCCAATGGCTTATAATTTACCAGCAGCTTTACCAGTACCAGTATCGAACTGTGCACAAGCTTGTACACCTCAATTTGTACCTTGTGCTACTAATTCCTGCCATAATTATTTTAACTCGCATCATAACTATTATGACACATGTCATAATCCTTGTGATGGATTTGGTTTTTTTTATTAGAAGATTGTTTTTAAACAATTCATAAACGCACGTGCTGCCATCTAAGAGCACATGGTCTCCCATGTGCTTCACATTTTGCTTAAAAATATAATAAGCAGGTGCTTGATTTTCATTTGCAGCGACATAGCAGTTCTACCAAAATTTATTTCAGCAACACAACTAGTTTGACTACTGACAGCTCCTTCTTGGAATCTTATCATTATTCTGCTCATAGTAAAATTTCTAAGCTCTAATATCTATTACTTGTATAACGGCTGGAAAGGAAATTTTAAATATATCAATCTTAGTATCAAGATTATAAATTTATTAATTATTTTATCCTATAATAGTCTAATAGTTATTTTTTAAAGGATATTTATGACTCACTATCACACTTCATCTCCAAAAAACGTTTGTTCTCATAATACCAAAACTTCTTTTCCAGACTGTAAATCAATATGCATTCCTGATAAAGATGAGCATTGTCATACTACTCGTTTATGTCACAGTAAAGACCCGTTTTTCAAGCATCATTGTACTCCATACCACTATGGTTATAACTCACATTGTAAACATGGTTATGACTCATGCTACGGTAATAATCATTGTTATGACCCATGCTACGGTAATAATCACGGTTATGGTCATGGTACAGCATCATGGTATCATGCTCACGATTCTGGTAACACAGTAGTGTTAAATGTACCATGTTGTGGTTGGGGAACAAGAACTGGGATAGGAACTGATACAGCTGCAAAATTAGCTCCAGAGCACAACGATTTATTCTGAATGCGATAAAACTTAGTGAGGGTGTAAAAGGTGTGAAGGACGTGTAGGGATACTATGTGCTGAAAGCATAATGCGACGATAGGTATAGCACTGATGTGATATGGTAATAACATAATAATTTATACTATGGATATGGGGTATGTATTATGCCCTTATATCTATAGATTTAGAGCTTTATTAATAACTAATTCGGCGTGTAATTTTTTACCTTGTTCTATTAATAATTTTATATATAACTCTAATTGTATGGGAGATTTCTATGTTAAAGTATAATCTTAATAACCAGTATGATAATAAAACATATACTAGTGTTACTGATAATCTAACGAATGCTGTTCAATATGGAGGAGAAGAACCTACTGGAGGAGAAGAACCTACTGGAGGAGAAGAACCTACTGGAGGAGGAGAACCTACTGGAGGAGAAGAACCTACTGGAGGAGAAGAACCTCCTGTAGATGAAGTAAATAAAGTAAAACCTCCTATAGATGAAGGAAATAAAGTAAAACCTCCTATAGATGAAGGAAATAAGGTAAAACCTACTGTAGATGAAGGAAATAAGGTAAAACCTACCGTAGATGAAGGAAATAAGGTAAAACCTACCGTAGATGAAGGAAATAAGGTAAAACCTACCGTAGATGAAGGAAATAAGGTAAAACCTACTGTAGATGAAGGAAATAAGGTAAAACCTACCGTAGATGAAGGAAATAAGGTAAAACCTACCGTAGATGAAGGAAATAAGGTAAAACCTACTGTAGATGAAGGAAATAAGGTAAAACCTACCGTAGATGAGTGTAAACTACACCCATGCTGCAAGTATTATTATAATTTGTGTTTCAACGATTGTTATGATTCATGTTGTAGTAATCATGACGTAGCATGGTTTAATACTTGCGACGATGGCAACACAGTAATGCTGAATACAACTTGGGATTGGGAAATAGAACTACCTGGAATTATATGGTATCCGGAGTTTTTTGACTTTGGTTATTCTGAATTAATGTTGATCTAAGTTTATGGTTTCAGAGTATAATGCTATGATATACGAAAAGTTGCTGTCTAAGTTTAATCTATCAAGTGTTACATCAGCCTGTTAAAGCAAAAGAGAAAATGAAGGTAAAATAGTTAAGATAACCCTTCAACTCCTTCCATTTATCAACTATACTGCTATAGATTTTAGTAGTATAATAAATGAACATTTTCAAGCAGGTTTCCTCTCTAATTTCTAGCAAATTAAATAAGTTGAAGCAAAGGGGTGTTATAAGTACGAATGCAACAAACTTTATTGTAGAGCCTCCGAGCAATAGAGCGCATGGAGATATTTACACAAATGTTGCTATGGTGCTTGCAAAGCATGAAAAAAAGAATCCAGTTGAGATTGCAGGGATCTTAGCAGAAGAATTTAAATCTTTTGATGAAGTTGCAAAAGTGGAAATAGCAGGTCCTGGGTTCATCAATATGCACTTGAAAATGGAAGTATGGCATGGGATTTTAAAACAAATAAATGAGCTAAAAACGGAGTTTGGCACTCTCAACATTGGAAACAATCAGGCCATCAATGTTGAGTTTGTATCCGCAAATCCAACTGGGCCACTACATATTGGTCATGCAAGAGGGGCAGTGTTTGGTGATGTTTTAGCAAATTTGCTAAAGAAAGTTGGTTATAAAGTTACTAAGGAGTACTATATCAATGATGCTGGAGCGCAGATAGATACGCTAATTCGGTCAGTATATTTGCGGTATAAGGAAGCTCTGGGAGAGAAAATTAGCATCGAAAAAGGTTTATACCCAGGTGAATATTTAAAACCAATAGGGGAGGGGCTAGCTAAAAAATATGGCAAGGAGCTTAGAGAAGAGGATGATAATCAAATAATTAGAGAGTATACTTTAAGTTCCATTTTAGAGATAATAAAGGAAGACATGAACTTACTTGGAGTAAGTCATGATGTCTTTACTTCAGAGTATGAGCTACAAAAAAGTGGCAAAATCGAAGAGAGTATAAAGATATTATCTGATAAGGGTCTAGTGTATGAAGGGTACCTGGAGAAACCAAAAGGTAAAGAGAATGAAAATTGGATTTCCAGAAAAGAAATGTTATTTCGCTCTACAACATTTGGTGATGATGTTGACCGCGCACTAAAAAAAGAGGATGGTAGCTGGACTTATTTTGCATCGGATATTGCTTACCATTTTGATAAGATATCACGTGGTTTTAACAATATGATCGTAGAGCTCGGCAGTGACCATGGCGGTTATATTAAAAGGCTTAGAGCAGTTGTCTCTGCGCTCAGTGATGATCAAGCAAAGATAGAGGTAAAACTGCATAATATTGTGAATTTCTTCGAAAATGGCAAACCTGTTAAGATGTCGAAAAGATCAGGAAATTTTCTTACAGCTAGGGATGTAGTGGAAGAGGTTGGCAGGGATATAACTCGTTTTATAATGTTAACACGCAAGAATGATATGGTCTTGGACTTTGATTTTGCTAAAGTTAAAGAACAGTCAAAAGACAACCCTATTTTTTATGTGCAATATGCGCACGCCCGTGCTCATTCGTTAATGCGTAATGCTCCAAAAGAGCTCCCAACAGCAGACCCTTCACTTTTAAAGACAGATGGGGAGCTATTCCTCATAAAAACCTTAGCAAAGTGGCCAGATGTGGTAGAAATATCTGCAAGGCTTTGTGAGCCACATAGAATCACTTTCTACTTACTTGAAGTTGCAGAAGCGTTTCATGTTTTATGGGGATATGGCAAAAGTGATTTAAATATGCGGTTTATACTGGAGAATAACTTAAATTTCACCGCTGCAAGAATGTTTCTCGTCCAAGCCTTAGCACACGTCATTGCTTCTGGACTTTCGATTTTTAATATAGAGCCTTTGAAAGAGATGAGTTAATTTTAATGCGTAATATTAAATGTGATAATAAATTATTGATGTAAATACAATAAGGCCAAAAATTATACAAGAGGTCTGTTAAAATCACGTATGTCGATTGTCTTGAAGTCACACAATTGTTCTGTAGAGCTATGTCCTGTAATAATTACTGTACCGTTCTGCTCAGAGCGTATTGAGATTAGGTTCAATACTAATTCACATGTTGTGCTATCAAGATTACAGAATGGTTCATCTATCAGCCAAATGTTTGCATTAGAAATTAAAAGGCGAGCAAGCGCAACTCTTCTTTTCCAGCCTGCAGAAAGTTCACCATATCTAATGTTAAACACAGGCTGCAACTCTAAACAATAAGCAGCTGCCATAACTGATTCTCTAGTGTTCCGTATTCTTGCCCAGAATTCTATGTTTTCACCAATTGTTAAACTATCTTTACAGGCGTTTTTATGTCCTACGTAAACCATGGAAGATATAAAGGATTTTGGATCATCATATATGTCTTTTCCGCAGTATCTTATATTGCCTGATACTGGTGGTAAGAGTCCAGATAAACTTCTGATTAAGCTGGTTTTGCCGCTACCATTTGGACCAGTGATTAAGATTTTTGATTTTGGCTCAGCTTTAAAATTGAGGTTTTTAAATAATACTTTGTTATTACGAGCACAGGATAGATTTTTACATTCAAGCATGGATTATCTGCCTTTTCCTTTATATTTACCCTTAGTTGAAGACTGAGCTTTTATAAATAGCTCCCAAAATCCTTTCTTATCACCTTCTCTGTTTATCAATTGTGCAAAATGTTTCATTAAACTATTACCCATCATAACCATCTTTGTCCATTTACCTAACGGTTTTGCTATATCAACTATTTCTAGATCTTCTTTGTAAACTTGCATATTCTTTTGTTTCTCCCTTAGCATTTCCTGTTGTTTCATCAACTCTTTTTGCTTATTTTTTTGATACAATTCATTAAATCTTCTATTTTCTTCCCACTCTTCTTTGAGAACTTTTAGAGGAAATATAATTTTTCTAATATGATTTTTGTATATTTTTCTCAAAAAGAGAAATACTGCAATTATAGTAAGTAATATCGTGCTATATGTAATGATTTGTCCGAACGGCATTTTTATACTCAGCTTATTGGCAAGCGGTATTTACAATTATACCATAACTATAGAAATTTTACAATTTTTTTCTGGATAAAGATAGTAGACTAAAAATTTCTAAAGGACAAAAGCAACGTATTTACGTACAGGCTATCAACTACTACACTCAAAACTGACAAGTGATTAATCATTGGAGAGTAGAGGAATCACGGCTCTCTAATGAATAAAGATGGACTGTGTCAAGCTGGTGAGTAAGGTGGAAATTGAAAGAAAATCTAATTGTTGGTTATCATGCTAGATCTACAATATAAGTTATAAAATTTTTAATCATTTTGGCTTATAATAATTTCTGAGTTAACCTTAGATTTCCTGAGCTGTGGTTTCTTTTACCCATGTTGAATTCCTAGCTTTTATACTCTAATTTAATTCCAGTTTTGACTATATAGGAGGTCACAATGTCAAACAATATCTATAGCGATCAAGTTAATAATAGTAATTTATATGCCAACAAACTTTTTTATGGTGAAGAGGGTGAGCAAGTCGAAAATCTAGGAGATCAGGTTGCGGGAAAAGAGGATGATAAATCAGAAGAAGATTTACTTCGTGACTGTAGAGATGAAACTAAGAAGGCAAAAGATAAGTTAATACAGTGTAAAAAAGATGCTGTGGAATCACAAAGAGAAATTACACAATTAGAAGCAGAAGCTAGTGAATTAAAGTCACAGGTTCAAGAAGAAAGAGAGAAGGTAGAACAAACTAAGAATGAAGCTAAAGCAGCAAAAGCAGAAGTTGATGAGTTAAAATTACAGGTTCAAGAAGAGAAAGGGAAGGTAGAACAAACTAAGAATGAAGCTGAGGCAGCAAAAGCAGAAGTTGATGAGTTAAAATTACAGGTTCAAAAAGAAAGGGAGAAGGTAGAACAAACTAAGAATGAAGCTAAGGAAGCAAAAGATGAGTTAATACAGTGTAAAAAAGATGCTGAGAAGATGAAAGAAGGCTCTGAACAGGCAATTAATCAGGCAAAGTATGATGATGCTCAAGCAGAAGCTAAACAAGCAAAATTAGAAGCTAAGCAAGCAAAATTGGAAGCTAAGCAAGCAAAATTGGAAGCTGAGCAAGCAAGAATAGAAGCTTTGAGGTGCGAAATTGGACAAGAGAGAGAAGAAGTTATGCGGTGTAAAATTGACAAGGTAAAAGAAGAACTTATGCAGTATAAAATTGACATGGCAAAAGCAGAGAATAAGTGTTATAAAAAAGCAGCTGAAGAATGTAAAAAAGAGAAAGGAAGTGATAAAGAAGAACTTATACAGTGTAAAATTGACACGGCAAAAGCAGAGACTGAGTGGTATAAAAAAGAAGCTGAAGAATGTAAAAAAGAGAAAGGAAGTGGTACAGATAAACCTTGTCCCAATGGAGGAGGTGGAACTAATGTAGTCAAACCTGTTACTAATGGAGGAGGAGATGAAACTAATGTAGTCAAACCTGTTACTAATGGAGGAGGAGATGAAACTAATGTAGTCAAACCTGTTACTAATGGAGGAAGGGATGAAAATAGAGAAATTACGTCTCAAAAAATAACCCCAGATTGTGGCAAGGAAGAAATTTGTGGATCTTATGCTCGTTTTTATGGAGAAAATGCAAAGATAGGTTATCAAGGTTTTAATACATCTGATTTATTAAAGAATTTGTATTCTGAGATGTACGGTAATCCTAAAATTGCACCATATATAGAAAAGGGAGCAGAGGGTGGTTATGGTGCAGTAAATTTTAAATTTGCCTTTACTGATACTCTTAGTTCAATAGGCTACTTTAGTGATATAAAATGTGATAAATGCATTAATAGTCCACAAGAGTTAGCGTGTCAAGAAGAAGGGATTAAGAGTTTCTGCTACTCTAACGAGTACTATGCTACTAAAGAATGCAACAAGAATTTTTTTTCTAGAGAATCATGTCCTGATCTCGTTAAAGAGTTCGGTGAAATAAGTGTTATGAAAGCAAAACAAGTTGCACCATTGATACTTGTTAATAACTCAGGACAAATGATAGATAAAGAGGGCAATAACACTCAAATACACTATAATTTATTAAAGCCTTATCTAAAGGCTAATGGTAAAATCAAGGACTGTGGAAATGACCAAAAGTGTAAGGATTATATTCCAATCATGAAGAAAGTTGCATGGGATACTGATAAGGAAGTACTGTTAAAAACTGTTTTTGATGATATGCAAAGAGCGAGTCCTTACTATGAAGATAATCCTGTTTCTGATGATACTAATTTTATATAAGACTAAATGTTTTCTGGGCTTTTCAGCTCAGAAAACACTTTTTTAGAAAAATAGAATTGGTGACCTTACTCAAAAAAAAGTAGAGAAGAAGTTTTTGTTGTGAGAATAAATTTAGCAGAGTTTATAATATAATATTTAAGTTATTTATGATAAAAAATAGATTTCTTGCATAACTAAGCGTCATCCCAGCTGGGATTTAGCAAGAAAATCTAGATTCCAGCGTTACGCGCTGGAACTCTTTAAATTCCAGTAGTGCAAGAAATCTAATTTCTACGTGTTTAAATATGGAAGTTCTAGTTTGTTGAACAGAACGTTGAGAAGTATCAATAAGAAGCTCCCTTTTGAGTAAACTTTTCTGCAACGGGGGAGTGTTAAATAAACTGTGTCAAACCGAGAAGTAAAGTAATAAATTGATAAAAAAATGGAGGTTTGACAATGAGTCAAGCAAACACAACTACCGGTTTGGTAGACTATAAAGAATTAGAAACAAATATCTTATCATCTATACGAGAAGGAAGACCATTGACAGGAAGAGATGGAGCATTAACACCATTTATAAAAAAACTGCTAGAGGGAAGGCGAGATAGAAAACCATTTGTCGGCTGAAAGCAAAGAAAACAAACGAAGAAATTCAAAGACTTTACGGACAAGTATTTGAACTATTGACACCAAGAGATAGAGAAGGAAGTTTCGAGCCACAAGTAGTCAGAAAAAGGCAAACAAACCGAACTTGAAGCAAAGGTTTTAAGTACATATGCCAGTGGCATGGGATATAGCATCGCATGTAGAAGAAATATAAAATATCTGCAGCAGAGATATCAAGTATTACTGACAAATTGTTACCGGTAATCAACGAATGGCGCAGTCGTCCGCTGCAATCTGTATATCCAATAGTGTTCATGGTTTTTTAAGGTCAAGGAGGACGGGCATTGTGTAAGCAAATGTATGTATAACATATTAGCAAAATGGCAGAAAAGAAGTTTTGGGTTTTTATTTGGCTGAAAGTGAAGTTCTGGTTGGGAGTACTAAATGACCTAAAGGAGAGAGGAGTAGATGATATTCTGATAGCTTGTGTTAAAAAGCTTTCCTACAGCTATAAATAGCGTATTTCCTAAAGCAGAAATGTATAGTACATCAGATAAGAAATTCACTGAAATATGTATCGAGCAAAAGTTTTCATGAATGATTTGAAAAAAACATATCAAGTAGAGAAATAGCCGAGAATTATTTACTTGAACTGGAGGAAAAATGGGGAGAAAAATATACTTTAGTTTTGGGAGAATAATTGGGAAAATCTGTCTAGTTATTTTAAATATTCCGGCCCTGTAAGAAAGTTAATTTATACCACAAATCCTATTGAAGGGTTACATAGACAGATCAGAAAATTTACTAAAACTAAGGGCTCATTTACTAGCACAAATGCCTTGTATGAATAGGTATATTGTGCTATAAAGAAGGCAGGAGAGAAATGGACTATGCCTATACATGATTGGGCTTTTACTATCTCTCAGCTTGATATCTTTTTTCCTGGTAGGTTAAAAATCGAGTTGACACAGTTTATTTAACACTCCCTTTTTATTCTGGATACTAGGTTAAAAATAGAACGTTTAAATTTCTTGTTTTTATTGTTATCATACTTAGATTTCCTAAGAACTTATTTACTACAAAATACAACAAGTTCTATTTATTTGAGAAAGTTGTGCGTCTTGTAGAACAGATTTTGTTGTAGGTTTCTCTGTAGCTATTTCAAGGTTTTCTTCTATGCTTTTTTGTTCTCTGTAATCTTTAACTTCTTGAATGAAATCTTCAAGCCACTTCTCACTACCTATCTTGGCATGTCGTTGTTGCTCACCTTTAAGAAGTTTTATTACAGCTGCATCTTGATTTTCAGGCACTCTTTGATATTTAAGCCACAAATCACGAATATCAGGAGGAGCTTTTTTCAAATGAGCTTCAAAGGTTGCTTTTGTGTCTTTTGTATTTTCTTCTTGTTGATCTTGATGGAATTTAAACCAGAAATTGCGAATATCAGGAGAAGCTTTATCCCAAAGAAGTTTAGTAATTTCTTTTATATTTCTCAGATCTTCTTGTTTCAATCTTTTACCATCACCTATATATCGTTTATTAAGACCAACTTGCAGAGGATAAAGTAAAAAGGTAGTTTTGCTCTGTGAATGTATAGGTCTATTTAAAATCATTGCTAGATTTGTATCACAATCTTCTAATACTGCTTTAACTTTTTTAACATCTAAATAATCTATTGCTTGACGTAATTTATGGTGAAGATCACTTGTTCTCTTTAAGTTTTTCACTTTTTGCATATGCGAATCATCATTTCCTTTCGCTTCTTGCATAGCTATATCACACGAAATACTCTCAATTTTTTGCTCCATTTTCTGTATACATTGATTAATTTCCTTTTGATTTTTTTTGAATATAATCAACTGTGAAGTGGTACAAGGGTTAGGTAGATCGTCTTTAAACTCTTTTTGTATATTACTAGGTAATTCGCTTTTCAAAACTTCTTGTATATCGCTATCGTAATTATTTTTTATATTCTCAAAGTTGCCTTGTATAGCTTCACTAATTAATGAATCTCGAATGTTTTTTTGTCTGTCAGTTAATAACATACCTTACCTCTATCTCTTATGGCAAATTTAGCGCTATAATTATACGTATTTATAATCAAGTCAAGAGAAAAAATTAGCAAAGCGGTTGAAGTTTTAATAACATATAGCTTTCACAGTACTGTCTATGGAAAGTCTGCAAGTTTTACGTTCAATTGCGTTTATTGTGGGAATTTTTCTATTGTTGTTTGGCGTAGCAATGCTTATTCCTGCTATTACTAATAATTATCTAGGTTACGAATGGAAAAATTTTCTGGTTGGATTTATAGTTACCTGCACATTTAGTGCGATTTTTATTCTACTGGGTAAACTAAATAGGGTACATGGAATGCCGGCAATTTTTGCGATTACCAGTTGTACCTGGATTGCATTATCTCTATTTGCAGCTATTCCATTTTATCTTGATAGTTTAAGCTACATTGATGCACTGTTTGAAGCAGTATCTGGGATTACAACCACAGGAGCAACTGTTCTAAGTTACATCGAGCAACAATCTCCGGGGATACTACTGTGGAGAGCAATGCTGCACGGTATAGGTGGTTTTGGAGTAATTACAGTAGGAATTGCAATTTTTCCCATATTTAAGGTTTTGAGCTTAAATAATTTACTCTATTCTGAGTACTCAGATGCTCTTAAAAGAAAGTTACCACATACGCGAAGCGTAGTAATACATATTGCAGAAATATATTACTGCCTAATTTTATTGTGCATATTTTCCTACTATCTAGCTGGCATGCCATTATTTGACGCAGTATGTCACGGAATGTCCGCTGTATCAACTGGTGGATTTGCTAACTATAACGATTCTATAGGCTACTACAATAACCCTATATTGGAGGTCATAACAATTATCTTTATGATTTTAGGCTCTTTACCTTTTCTGAGCTATTTAAAAATTATAAGACGATTAGACGTTTGTTATGATGAACAGGTCTCTTACTTTATTAAGATAGTTGTTATCTCATCTTTGCTTGCTTGTTTTTGGTTATATAAAAATTTTGACTTAGGAGTATTTTTATCATTTAGGTACAGCACATTCACCATTACCTCCTTTATCACATCAACTGGCTATGTAATGTGCAACTACTTGAATTGGAGCTTTATTTCAGTCTTAGCTTTCTTTTTAGCCTTTATTGGTGGATGTGGTGGTTCTGCTAGTGGTGGAATCAAAATCTTCCGTTTAGTCATTTTTCTAAAATCTATAAGGAATTACTTTAGCTCTTTATTAAATCCAAGTGAAAGCGATAGAGTAAAACTCAATGGTAAAATACTGGAGAATGATGAAGTTCAATCTGTCTTTACGTTTTTTGCGATTTACATGTTAACGTTCGCTATATCATCAATAGTGATGTCTTACTTGAGCAATACGGACTTTATAACTAGCATCAGCTCTGTTTCTGCAATGCTTACAAATTCTGGCCCAGGATTTAGTAACCTAATAGGTCCTTCAGGTAATTATTCCTCCTTTAGTGGTGGAGTAAAGCTATTTCTATCGTTTTTGATGCTGCTTGGCAGGCTTGAAATATTGCCAATTTATTTTTGTATAGGTAGTTTATACTGGAAACTTTGCCATTCCAGAGTGTAACGCTAATTCAGGTTTACATTTAAATTCTATTACATATTATTATAAGTATTACAAAACTTTAAAGGACAATTATGGCAGTTATGCCAGATAAATGGATAAGGGAAAAGGCTGAAAACTCTAGAATGATAGAGCCTTTTGTGAATCATAAAAGCAGTAAGGGTGTTGTATCTTTCGGATTATCATCTTATGGCTATGATGCAAGAGTTAGTAATAAGTTTAAGATTTTTACTAATGTTAATTCAGCTATTGTAGACCCAAAGAATTTTTCTGAGAATAGTTTCATAGATAAGGAAACAGATGTATGTATAATTCCACCAAATAGTTTTGTACTTGCCAGCACAGTGGAGTATTTTCGTATACCAAGGAATGTACTGGTAATTTGTGTTGGTAAGTCAACTTATGCAAGGTGTGGTATTATAGTAAACGTTACTCCCTTAGAACCTGGATGGGAAGGTCACGTCACACTTGAATTCTCGAACACCACTCCACTTCCTGCAAAAATTTACGCTAATGAAGGCGCATGCCAATTTGTGTTTTTAAGCGGCGAAAGTGAATGCGAGAAATCATATGATGATATGAAAGGAAAATATATGAATCAACATGGTATCACTTTGCCGTTAGTTAAGTGATTACTTTAGATGCATTTCTTTATTAATTGATATCCTTTCAAGCCGCTAACACTGATTGCATTTGCCTAGTTACAAAAATAATGTCTGTGCTAAAACATGCTTATATATAGCTCTTTTTCTAATAGTTCGAATAGCTGGATATTCTTTCTGGCTCAATTTTTTATAACAAACCAATGATTTGATTAAAATCAGGAGAATATGGAGGCAGATATATAACTTCAGCACTGACACTTTTAATAAATTCACTTATTTTCTATGAAAAGTTGCATTATCCAAAATCACCCAGCAAAAAGTTTGAACTAGCTATTAAAAACGTCTGTATCGCAGTAGCCTTCAAAAATCATAGGCGCCATAATTTTTCCCTTATTCAAAGCTGCAATCATACTAATACGCTGACTTTTGTGTTATCAATTCCAGATTAGTCGATATATACAAGAATTTCAGTGTTTTTTGTTGCTATGAGTTTTTTAAGCTCAGCACGTTTTTTCTGCGTCCTTAAATAGTCCTAATTTTAATTTGTTTTAAGTTTAAAGTCTTTCGTTAGGTTTGCAGAATACATTTCCTTATTATCTTGGTTATAGAAAGTAAATTTGTGATCGTCTAAACCTAATATTGCAAAGCCAAAGCCGAAAAAGTTTCTAACTTCGTGTGCTAAGTAATTTCTACTATTTGGATAGTTAAATTCTACGTTTTGATAAACAGGTTCTTGATCTTGAGCGTGTAATAATGCACCGCCGTTTCCAACTATAATCTGATCTGGAACATTATCCATTAATAAAATCTGGGCTATATGAATGTGGCCAGAAACTATGGTAGTAACATTGCTTGGAAATTTATCTCCAAAAGCTTCAATTTGTGTAAGATTACCATGGCTTTTTAATGTCAAAAATTCTTTTTTTGGAGATCTCCAAAGTGGTTT
Source organism: Wolbachia endosymbiont (group B) of Ablattaria laevigata (assembly GCF_964277395.1). Classification (NCBI taxonomy): domain Bacteria; kingdom Pseudomonadati; phylum Pseudomonadota; class Alphaproteobacteria; order Rickettsiales; family Anaplasmataceae; genus Wolbachia; species Wolbachia endosymbiont (group B) of Ablattaria laevigata. Next base: position 716,086 of record NZ_OZ195519.1, on the reverse strand, counting down.
ATGAGTCAAAAACCACGTGGGCTTATCTTGTATCAATTTATCAAACTGCCTCTCAAAAGCATCAACTGTGCTTTGGGTTGTAAAAATTTCCTCACCGGATGAAGAGTCGAAGATAAAAAACTTCATCGGCCCAGCATCTAAGAACCAACTGGAAATAAGATCTTCACATTTTTGAGGGAAAAAGGGGTATGAATCTAAATATCTGAACCATCCTTCATAAGCTCTATTACAACTCTCATGATTTCCACGAACAAAAAGAAAAGGAGATTGTGTTAAAATATCTTTTGCAGGCTCAAACCAATCAGCGTACCAAGCTTCTTTGCTATATCCATAAATATCGCTGCACTTTTTTGTGTTTCTACATTTTGTTTGTCTATAATGATAATCACCAACATGGATAATTAAATCTGGTTTATGAAAAGCGATTGAATCTAAATTTTTTTTCAAAGGCCAGTTATCTACAGAATTACATTCTTGCTGAAATAACATATTTATTCTACATCCTGTATCGCCAATGAAGGCAATTTTGCTGATCTTTTCCGCTAATACGGGAACTTTTATATTGTCAATACTAATGTTTTGAGCATTTGTTTCTACTATCAGTTCACAAACTGTTTCGGTATTGTTAATTGAGCTGCGACTTAGCATTTCTACTGCCTTATTATCGACGTAAGCAATGGGACACATGTTATTGTCTATAATCGCACGTATGCTTAATTTATTTTCTGGAATGATTTGAGACCATGTGTACAATATTTGTGCATGAGTGGGGTAAAAGCTAATTGTAAGAGATAGAATTAAAAAAATGAAGATATTAGCTATTTTCATTTGTATAAAGACCTAAATTAAGAATTAGTAGTAAGATTATCTTAAATGATTAAAGTTTGTAACCATAAAATTCATAGTTAAATTATACAGGCATTTCCTAAATTATCCTAGTATCAGATTGACACTTTAGATGAAAAATCCTAAAATGATTAAGTAATTTAAAGTAATTATATAGAAACTAGAATAAAGTGCGGTCGTGGTGGAATTGGTAGACACGCAGCGTTGAGGTCGCTGTGGCTCACAAAGCCTTGGAAGTTCAAGTCTTCTCGACCGCACCAAGTTGTTTGGTGTAGGTGAAATGTTTATAGGAAATCAAAGTAGAAATAAAGTAGAAAGGGCCATCAGTGAAGTCAGGCGTGGTCTTCCAATTTTAATATATGATGATGAAAATAACTATCTATTGCTTGCTGCTGCTGAAACTTTAGAAAAAAATTTATTTAGTCAATATAAGCTTATATCAGGTAATGTGTATGTTACTTTGACTGCAAGTAAGGTAAAATACATATGTCAGAGTAAAGAACATAGTAGCAAACGTCTGTTGATAAGCAATTTTGATGAACTGCTCCATTTAATAAACTGTTCAAAGGAAGATTGGATAAAAGAGTTGCAATGCTCAAAGACAATAGATGCGTATGCTGTTGCCTTGCTTAAGTTCTCAGAATTATTGCCATACGCGTTAGTGGCTGATATGACTTTTGAGAATAAACATGAAATGCGAAATTGGTGTGAAGAAAATGACATTATTGCACTAAATACGTTACTTGTGAATGATTTTCAACAAAATCATAGTGTGTATGAAGTGTGCAAAACATCATTATTTTTAAAACAGACTCAAGAAGTAGATATCATATCTTATAGAACCAAAAGTGGCGGAAGAGAACATTATGCAATTATAATTGGCAATTCAGATAAAGATAATGAGCCATTAGTGAGAATCCATTCTTCATGCTATACAGGAGACTTATTAGACAGCTTATCATGTGATTGCAGAAGCCAGTTACATCAAGCGATTCAAATAATGACCGACTTTGGGAATGGCATTATATTATACTTGATGCAAGATGGGAGAGGCATTGGTTTAACTAATAAGTTAAGAGCATACAGTATGCAAAGAAAATATAATCTTGATACTGTTGATGCAAATAGAGTATTGGGTTTTGAAGATGATGAAAGGAGCTTTGCTGTTGCAGCTAAAATACTTAAGAAATTGAACATTAACAAAATACAATTACTTACAAACAATGGTAGAAAGTTATCAGAGTTGAAAAATAACGGTATAGAAGTTACAAAGTGTATACCACTTATTATGGAACGCAATGAATATAATGATTCATATATGGAAACAAAATTTGGCAAGTTAGGCCATGGATTAAGGGTTTATTAGCTTTTTTGTTATAACTACTTTGTTAGCTTGCTATGTTAATTAATATAAGTTAAGATTTTTAAGAATATTGAGATGCTGAAATTTTTAAAACAAGAAAAAAGTAATGAGTCATTGGATAAGGATATAAATTGGAATTCAAGTCGCTATAGCACAGTTGTTGCTCAGAGAAATACTTTACTTTTATTTACATTAATATTACTAGTTGCAATTTCTATAAGCATATTAGCTATATTTAAAATTAGCACAAGTAGCACTATTGAGCCATTCGTTATAGAAATTGATAAAAAGTCAGGCATAGTGCAATTGGTTGATCCTGTTACAGTAAAACAATATTCTGCAAATGAAACGCTGAACGATTATTTTATTTCAGAGTATATAAAAGCAAGGGAGGTTTTTGACCCATATAATTATAATTATAATTATTATACAAAAGTAAGGTTGTTTTCTTCGCCTAGTGTATATAGTGAATTTAGCAATTATATAAAATCGCAGAATATGAATGACCTTTTTAATTTATATTCAGATGCTAAAGGTGAGTTGAAAATTCGTTCAATTCAAAAATTAGGTAATGATGCTCTTCAAGTGAGATTTTCTATAGAATTTACACGAAAAGATGGAAATTCCTCAAGGAAAAATAAGATAGTTGTGATGTCGTATAAATATGCATCGCTTGAAATGAATGATCAGCAAAGATATATTAACCCGTTAGGGTTTCAAGTTATTTCATATAGAGTAGATGATGAATATGTGTAGGATATTGTTAGTTTTAGCTTTACTAATAAGTGGCAACTTAAATGCATCTATTAATAATAAACCTATTTCTGTAGATAGTAGAATAAAGACTTTTGTATATAGCCCTAATGAGGTGTTTACAGTAATTTTTAGTCAAGGTTACTATTCTTATATTGAGTTTGCAGAAGGGGAAAAAGTCAAAAATATTGCTGTTGGTGATGCATCAAGTTGGAAAATTAATCCTTATGATAATAAACTGCTTGTCATGCCATTTGAAGTCAGTAGTCGCACTAACATGATTATTACGACAACTAAAAAGAGAAATTACATTTTTGATCTAATTTCAAGACCAAATTACGATAAATACCCAGATGCTGATGCTAAAAAAGTGGATCATGATTATTCCGTTGAAAAGGATATATCTTACGTAATACGTTTTTATTATCCTCAAGAAGAAGATGAATTTGATGTTGATTTAGATGAGGTTTCTTTACCTACTCAAATGCAATACATTACAGAAAAGCCAGAAAAAATAATACAAGAAAATAATACGAGGTACAACTATACATATATTGATGAAGGTGGTAACGTAGATATAGTTCCAATTGAGTTATTCGATGATGGTTATTTAACCTATTTAAAGTTTAGAAATAGTAATAAAATTCCTCAGATTTTTATAGAAGGCGAATCCTGTAAAAGGCTGTTATTTGATGATTATGTTGTAATAAAAGGAGTACATAAAAAGCTATTAATGCGTTATGAAGGTAGTGAAGTTGAAGTTATAAATAGGTCACTTTAGTTGTGGTACATACAATATGAGTAAAGAAAGGCATAATAGTGTAGAAGATGAATCAGAGATAGAAAGCAAGGTAGTAACAGTTGGCTCTAATCAAGGTTATAAGGCATTGATGATAGTTATGGTAGCGCTCTTAGTTGGTGGAGTGTACTATCTTTATTTTAGTCCTTCTAATAAAGAGGGTCCAGAGATTGTTAAAAAAGAGGAAACAAAGCAAAACATTCAAGAATTGAAAGGAAAGTTAGAACAAGTTCCAGATAATGCAATAGTTTCCGAAAGAGTAGTAACTGATCTCTTGCCACCCTTACCTCCTCTTCCTATTCCACAAGTCATACCAGAAGTAAAACAAATCAAAAAAGAGGAAGTGACAAAAAAAGAAGAGCAACTAAAAGAAATTCCCTTGTCAAATATACCTGTTTTACCAAAGCAAAATTTTCCTTCTGGTAATGTTATTAGCAATTTGCCTACTTCATTTCCTACAATAGGGGGTGGCGGTTATCCTAGAGACAGACGTAGTGCACAAATGTTAGCAATTTCAGGTAGTAGTGGGGAAGGTAAAGCTACAGATGCTGTTTTATCCAATACCTCAGCACAATCGAGCAAAGCTACCAAAGCTGGAAAGCTTGGTTTAATGATTATTCAAGGTAAGGTTATTGACGCTATTCTTGAAACTGCAATAAGTTCTGACTTACAAGGAATGCTCCGTGCTGTTGTTAGTAGAGACGTTTATGCAGAAACTGGTGATACAATTTTAATACCAAAAGGTTCAAGGTTAATAGGTGGTTATTCATTCGACTCAAATGTTGCAAAAGCCCGCGTGAACATAAATTGGAATAGGATCATTCTTCCTCATGGTATAGATGTTGCTATTGCATCATCTGGTACCGATGAGCTTGGAAGGGCAGGGATAGCTGGAATAGTTGATAATAAAATATCAAGTGCATTATTCTCTTCAGTGGCACTTGCTGGTGTTTCGATTGGTTCAGCTGTTGTAGGACAAAAAGCCTCTAATCTTATCGATGCGCTAACTGCCATGGATGCAGTGAAGTCTATTACTGCAACTGAAATAGATATTTCTTCTCTCAAAGGGGCTATTGTTGAGAGATTGGAGAATTCTATAAAAACTGAAGTTGGGAAGGTAGGAGACGAAAAATGGAAATTGGGTATTAGGGCTATTGAAAAAATTCGAAATGCTAAAAGTGATCAGGATTTGCTGAGAATAATAAAGGAAGAAATAGTAAGTGTGATAAAAAGTTCTGGAGCTAGTGGAGTTGATACAATTACTAGTGACAATATCGGTATAACTTTAGACGATGTACGTCAACTGTTGAGGCAAACTCAGAAAAGAAGCAAATCTGTTTATGATGAAGCAATTGGGAAGTCAATCAATGATTTTTCCAAAGACATGCGAGATATAGTTGATAGGAGTGTAGATAAAAAACCAACTATTTATGTTAATCAAGGAACTGCATTGAAAGTATTTGTTAACCAAGATATAGTATTTCCTCCACAGTCAATATTAAATAACTGAAATGAACTATGCTGCACTTGATACATACTTGGAGCCATTACAAGGGATATTTCAAGAGGAAGGTGTAAATGAAATATCAATAAATAAACCGAAGGAAGTATGGATTGAAAATCGCGGTGAAATAAGATGCGAAAAGTTAGAAATATTTGATCTTAATCATTTAAAATCTCTTAGCAGGTTGATTGCTCAAGCTACAGAACAAAAACTGAGCGAAGAGACACCGCTGCTTTCAGCTACATTACCAAATGGTTATCGTATACAGATAGTGTTTCCTCCAGCATGTGAGCCTGATAAAGTAGTCATTTCAATTCGTAAACCTTCTTCTATGCAATTGGCATTGGATGATTATGAAAAAATGGGGGCTTTTTCTGAAACTGTTATAGGAGTGACCGATAATCCAGTAGATCGTCACCTAGATTTGCTACTGAAACAAAAAAAAATAAAAGAGTTTTTAGAATATGCTGTAATAAGTAAGAAAAATATCATAATTAGTGGTGGAACTTCCACTGGTAAAACCACTTTTACTAATGCTACTTTGCGTGCTATTCCATCTGAAGAAAGAATTATTACTGTTGAAGATGCAAGAGAGATAGTTTTGAATGATCATCCCAATAAAGTCCATTTAATTGCTTCTAAAGGAGGGCAAGGCAGGGCAAAAGTGACCACTCAAGATTTGATAGAGGCATGTTTACGTTTAAGACCAGACAGAATAATAGTTGGTGAGCTGCGTGGAGCAGAAGCTTTTAGTTTTCTTAGAGCAATAAACACTGGCCACCCAGGGTCAATATCAACTCTTCATGCGGATAGTCCGGCAATGGCTCTTGAGCAAATAAAACTTATGGTTATGCAAGCAAATCTTGGAATTCCCCCAGATCAGATCATACCATACATTAGAAATGTAATTGATATTGTTATTCAGCTAAAAAGAACCAGTGGAGGCAAAAGAAGCATTTCTGAGATATTATTTACTAGATCTTCAAATGAAAATACTTAAATTTATACGTAAGTTAAGAAAAAGTAGTTTATGAGTAATGGAAATCACCTACGCAATATTCTCATAGGAGGTGTAGTATCTTTTAGCATATTTGAATTTTGCTTCTATTTGTCTGGTATATTATTCTACCTGTTTGTTGACGGTCCAGATGGTGTAGATTTTAGAGCAATTAATCCTAGCTTGACACCTTTTCCTCAAGCTCTCTGGCCGACAATTTTTGATCATATACAATATTGTTGGCATCATCCAGAGCTATATAGCTTTGAGCTCAAAATTAAATTAGTTGTATCTTCTGTACTGCCTCAAATTGTTTTGATGATTATTTTGTGGAATGTGAGAGAAAGACTAATTGAGTGGCGGCCATTTAAAAAGAAAGAATCACTTCATGGAGATTCACAGTGGGCATCAGAGAAAGACATACGAAAAGCGGGATTAAGAAGCAAAAAAGGTCTATTGCTTGGTAAAGATAAGAGAGGATATTTTATTGCTGATGGGTTTCAGCATGCATTGCTCTTTGCACCTACAGGCTCTGGTAAAGGTGTTGGTTTTGTAATTCCTAATTTGTTATTTTGGAATGATTCGGTAATTGTGCATGATATAAAATTAGAAAACTATGAAATAACAAGTGGTTGGCGAGAGCGACAAGGACAAAAAGTATATGTATGGAACCCAGCGCAGCCAGATGGGGTAAGCCATTGTTATAATCCACTGGAATGGATTAGTGAAAAACCTGGACAGATGGTTGACGATGTGCAAAAAATAGCTAACCTAATCATGCCTGAACAAGATTTTTGGCAAAACGAAGCAAGAAGCTTATTTGTTGGGGTGGTACTATATTTACTTGCTGCACCAGAGAAAGTTAAATCTTTTGGTGAGGTTGTGCGTACGATGCGTAGCGATGACGTAGTTTACAATCTTGCTGTAGTTTTGGACACAATGGGTAAAATAATACATCCGGTAGCGTATATGAACATTGCAGCTTTTTTGCAAAAGGCTGACAAAGAAAGATCAGGTGTTGTGTCAACTATGAACTCGTCGCTTGAATTGTGGGCAAACCCATTGATCGATACTGCAACTGCATCAAGTGATTTTAATATTTTGGATTTTAAAAAGAAGAAAACTACAGTTTATGTTGGTTTAACTCCTGATAACTTAACTAGGCTCAGGCCTTTAATGCAGGTTTTTTACCAACAGGCAACTGAGTTTTTATGTAGAAAATTGCCATCGGATGACGAGCCTTACGGCGTATTATTTTTAATGGATGAGTTTCCAACACTTGGAAAAATGGAGCAATTTCAAACGGGCATCGCATACTTTCGTGGCTATCGAGTAAGGTTATTTTTAATTGTTCAAGATACTGAACAGCTTAAAGGAATATATGAAGAAGCAGGAATGAACTCCTTTTTATCAAACTCAACCTATAGAATAACTTTTGCAGCCAATAATATTGAAACGGCTAATTTGATATCTCAGCTTATAGGAAACAAAACTGTACAACAAGAATCATTAAACAAACCTAAATTTTTAGACTTGAATCCTGCATCAAGATCATTGCATATCTCTGAAACACAGAGAGCATTGCTCTTACCTCAAGAAATTATTATGCTGCCACGTGATGATCAGATAATTTTGATAGAATCGACTTATCCAATTAAGTCAAAGAAAATTTTGTACTATAGTGATAGCACATTCACAAGAAGGCTGATTAAACCAACACGTGTGCCTACACAAGAGCCATATGATCCAAACAAGGTCTTTTCTGCTGCTAACAAAGATAAGATTAGTAATGAAGAAGAGAGTAATGCTATTGAAGCTGCTGATTATCCTGTTGAAGCTAAAACTGAAGATGCAATATACGATGAGCCAGAGATTGAAGATGGATTTGAAGACGAGGATATTGATGATAAGTTTGAAGGTGGTGATGGGTTTGATGATGAGGAAGACGATGATGGGTTTGATGATGAAGACAGTAAGGATGAATTTGACGATGATGATGAATTTGAAGATGAGGACAAACTAGACGGCAATAAAATCGAGGATAGAGGTTAATTTTACCTATTTTTTAGCTTAGAAAATAATTAGTTTTTTCATATTAAATCATTTTTAATTAATTAGTACTAGATTAGCTATTTTAACTAGAGGAATAGTCATGATGAGTAAAAAAACATTAGCAGTTACAGCACTTGCTTTATTGTTGTCACAACAATCTTTTGCAAGTGAAACGGAAGGATTTTACTTTGGTGGTGGATATTACGGTCAATATTTGAACTTGGGTAAGTTGAAAGCAAAAATTGGAGGCAAAGATGCTACAGATGATAACCGTGTATCTATAAATGACATAGACGCTCAGAGAACAGAAGGTCAGTTAATAAGTAAGTATAAAGGAGATTATAACCCACCTTTTGCTGCAAATGTAACGTTTGGTTACACAGGAGAACTAGGCAATAATAGCTATAGAGCTGAATTGGAAGGGATGTACTCTTCTGTAAAAGTAGATAATATTGGTTTATCAAGTAATCAAGTAACTGTTTCGTATCTAAAAGACGTTGGTGAGAGTACTAATAAAAAAACTTATATGTATAAAACTGTAATTAATCATGACCAAGTAGAAAACGCATCTGTAATGGCAAATGTTTATCATTATTGGAAAAGTGATAGTTTTTCTTTTTCTCCTTATGTTGGTATTGGAGTTGGTGGAACAAGAATGACGATGTTTGAAAAATCGTCAATAAGACCTGCAGGTCAATTGAAAGCTGGCTTTGATTATCGTATAAACGAAGATGTAAATATGCACATCGGATATAGAGGTTTTGGTGTTCTTGGTAGTAATGTTGATTTTGAAGCAGAGGTGTTAGGAGAAATGAAAGCAAAGCAACAGGTAAACTCAGATGGAAAAAAGATATTAGAATTGAATAAAAATCAAAAACCATCGGACCAGAAGTTACACAAAGAAAGTATCAGTATAGGCAATCAAGTGTTTCACACACACGGTATAGAAGCTGGTCTTACTTTTCATTTTGCCAGCAAAGCTTAACTCTGATAGAGACTATTTTCCTGTTAGCACGTCTGCGTCACACGACTGTAGCTGCTAACCAGATGACAACTTTCTCGTTATCTGAATATTTTCTTTCTTGTAATTCAGGCTCTTTTTTTCTCAGTTCCAGCGTGTAGCGCTGGAACAACAATAAAGAACATATAAAGAATGGTTATGCAAGAAGTCTACTTTTTATTCTTAATTAACTCTAAAGCCTTCTTCAGATCTATACTTTCAATATCTGCATTCTTGCCCAAAGCAACGTTTGTTTTACCGCATTTTATATAGAATCCGTACCTACCGTTGCAGATAAAAACTTCTTTTCCCTTTTCATTAAAACCAAGAGATTTTAGCTCTTTGCGTGGGCTGCTCTCAATAATTTGTATAGCTTCGTTTAATTGTGTGTCTAATACCTCCTTAGAGCTTTTTTTAAGAGAAAAGTATCGACCATCATAGAGAATATAGTACCCAAATCGTCCAAGACCTATTTTTACTTCCTTTCCAGTTTCTGGGTGTTCTCCGATTATTTTCGGCAGGGAAAGTAATCGAGTGGCGGTATTTAGATCAATATCATTAACATTTATATCTTTTGGTACAGAAATCTTTTTTTTCTTTTCTGACTCACTATTAAACTCCAGATAAAGTCCAAAAGGACCTTTTTTGATCATTATCTCTTGGCCTGTCACATCATCTATACCCAAACTTTTTGGATATTCTGAATTGTCATTACTGCCCGTAATTTCTTTTGTATGATTGCATGCAGGATAGTTAGAACATCCAAGAAACACACCGGCTTTTCCAAAATTTAATTTCAATATACCACCAGAGCAATTAGGACATTTTTTACCTATTTCTTCCTTTCCTTCCTCTGAGCAAAACCAATTGACTACCAAATCATGAATACCACTAAAAATCTCATCATGTGTCATTTGCTTAACAGAATTTACATGATTAAAAAATGGCACCCAAAAATAGCCTAGTTCTTTTTTCCAATCTGCATGTCCATTTGAGATTGAATCAAGCCTTTCTTCCATTTGTGCTGTAAAGTCATACTCTACACAACGCTGAAAAAAAGTTTCCAAAAATATAGTCACGATCTTACCGCGGCTGCTTGGAATAAATCTTTTGTTATCCAATGAAACATATTCACGATCTTGTAATACCGAAATAATTGTTGCATAAGTTGATGGGCGACCTATACCGACTTCTTCCATTTTTTTTACTATACTCGCTTCACTATAACGAGGTGGCGGTTGAGTAAAATGCTGTTTCGGATCAACAGAAATCAACTTGCACGCTTCCTCTTCCTTCATGGCAGGTAGCAGGCCTTCATTTTCGGCTTCTATGTTATCTTGATAGACTTTATAAAAACCATCAAAGAATATACTTGATCCACTTGCTCGCAGAATCACTTTCTGGTCAATAGAACTAATTTCAACTACCACTTGATCAAGAATCGCCGATTCCATTTGACTTGCAATGGTTCTTTTCCAGATTAAATCGTACAATTTAAATTGCTCTGGCGTTAAGTAATCCTTAATACTACCCGGTGTTCTATTAATATCAGTTGGCCGGATTGCTTCATGTGCTTCTTGAGCATTTTTGACCTTTTTTACATATTTACGAGGAGAATGCGGTAAATATTTATCACCATATAATGACTTAATTGATCCCCTGATTGAGTTTATAGCCTCATCTGCAATATGAAACCCATCTGTACGCATGTAAGTTATCAACCCTACGGTTTCACCACCAATATTGATACCTTCATATAAATTTTGCGCTACTCGCATAACATTTTTCACATTAAAATACAGTTTATTCACTGCATCTTGCTGAAGACTTGAGGTGATAAATGGAGGAAGCGGGTTTCTCTTAACTTGCTTGCGTTCTACTGTGCTTACAGCATACTGCCTTGACTCGATCTCCCTGACTAAGTTCTTTGCCTCTTCTTCATTCTTAATATCAAATTTTTCTAGCTTTTTATTGTCATAGTGGCTTAGCATAGCAAAAAAAGCCTCATCTTTGCTATTTTGCATTTCTGCCTTTATGCTCCAATACTCCTGTGTTATAAACTTACTGATTTCATCCTCTCGTTCGCATATAAGCTTTAATGCAACAGACTGCACTCGCCCTGCAGATTTGCTTCCCGACAATTTTGTCCACAGCAGCGGTGACAAGCTAAATCCAACTAGATAATCCAAAGCTCTGCGTGCTTGCTGTGCACGCACTAAGTCCATATTAATTTCACGTGGATTTTTTATAGCTTCTTGCACTGCTCTTTTTGTTATTTCGTTAAAGACTACTCTATGAATGTTGCTTTCATCATTGATTGCTTTTCTTTCCTTTAGTGCCTCTATCACATTCCAAGCTATTGCTTCCCCTTCTCTGTCTGGATCTGTTGCAAGGTATATATCTGATGTTTTACTAGCTTCCTTGACTAACTCTTTTACATACTTTTCTGCTTTTTCAATAATCTCATACTTCATGGCAAAGTCATTATCAGGATCAACAGAACCATTCTTCGCTGGCAGATCTCTGACGTGGCCAAAGGATGCAGCCACTTTGAATTCTTTACTCAAATATTTACCTATCGTCTTTGCCTTTGCCGGCGACTCAACTATCAATAATGCCATAATTATTAGTACTTAAAGGTAATATGTTGAAATATATAGAATAAAAAGTAAAAAAATATTTTAATGGTCTTCTCAGTTTTTTAAGTGAATTGTTTTAATGTTAGCAAAAAACCTAATGAAAGAGCCTACTTTACAAATTTTCCCAACTCCCTTACCATAAGGATAACGCTATACTATTTATCTTCGTCTGTGGAGATTAAACGACAAAAGCATAACGCAGTTGTCGTCTTATTTTTAATTTTTTGCACTATGTGCATCTTATTTCTTTACAAAACTTCCAGTTTTTTAACCATATAAGCTGAAACGGGCTGTTTAAGACAGGCCAATTTTCAGGATTAGAGCTAGCTAATAGGGGGTTTCTTTTGTCTTTTTTCTACTTGGTAAATTTCTTGATATTTGTAGCTAAAGTAATTGAAGAGAGGTGTCATCCCAGTGCTCCGACACTGGGATCCAGTTAAATTTACGAGTATAAAAGTAATCAACGTTTCTGATGATGGAAAAATGGATCCCAGTGTCGGAGCACTGGGATGACAAGAAAAGGAGTACTGGAATGACAAGAAGGACATTCCACCATGTCATTCCAGCGGATGACCAGATTTTTTTATTTGATCCCAGACTGGCTGGTTATGCAAGTTCCAATTTTAATAATATTTACATATAAGCCATACGCTTGAGTTGCAAAGTTCTAAAAAGCAGCCAAAATAAAAATAAGTAGACATTTACAAATTAAACTAAGTGTACAATCAACAAACAAGAGTATTGATTGCAACAATACTCTGTAGAATCGCAATATGGTATGACCATATGCTCTTTATTGATCTGGTTAATATAATTAGTAGAGAATTTTGTTATGCAAAAGATATCTACTACAGCATATTGCAATTGTTTGGAATTGCAGGACTGGGTGCAATGGTAAGACCACTTGGTGCATCTGTATTTGGTCACATTGGTGATAGGTATGGAAGGAGAATGGCGTTAACGATTGCTATCTTGCTAATATCGATTCCTTCTAGTCTCGTTGCGTTTATTCCAAGTTATAGTAAAATAGGAATAACCTCTACTATGTTGCTTCTTACAATCCATCTGATACAAGGGGTTGCACTTGGCGCTGAGCAAGGAGGTAGCTCTGTTTATCTCATAGAGCATTTACCTAATAAGAAAAAACTAGGAATGTTTTTTGGAATAATAAGTTTTGGTCGCTCTATTGGCATATTGCTCTCTGTGGTTGCAGTGATCATTTGTAAAAAAACCACTGATTTTAACGCTTGGGGTTGGAGGCTGCCGTTTATTTTTTCAGCCATTTTAGGATTAATAAGCGCATATAGTATATATACACTAGGAGAAACTCCAGTGTATGAAAAAAATCGAGAACAAAGAAATTTACCTAATGTACCAATAATAGAGCTTACAAAACGCTATAAAAGAGCCCTGATACTTGCCATTTTAATATCTGTACCTGTTAATGTTGCTGTTGGATTTACCATATTTCTTAGAACAATTGCAAAAGAAATAGTGTCTGTTGAAACTTATGTAACAACGTATGTCAACGAAGTTGTACTCATTATAACCAGTATATTAATGCCGATATCTTCAATAGTGCTTGGAATTTTAGCTGATAAAACAGGAAGAGAACGCACTGCAATCTTATTTATAGTGATAACAATGGTAATATGTTGTCCTATGTTATCTATTGCATATTACTATAAAAGCTACCTAATAATTATGTTGAGTGTGATGGCTCTTTCTATAATCGAGAGGGGTATTAATCCTATAGGGATAGTTACTGCTGAGCTTTTTCCTACTAATGTTAGATTTAGTGGTGTGAGTTTATCACGTAACATTTCTTATGCCCTGCATGGTGGATTTACTCCTATGATATGCACTTGGTTTACTATAATGTTTCCTAAAATAGACTTTGCTGCTGGGCTTTATGTAATTTTTTGCTTATTAGTCAGCTTAGTAGCAATATTGCAAATAAAACCACAAGATAAAAAGTGTGATTGGTAATTTTCTCTATTTAAATTTATTTCACTTATTTAGCTAATTTTTATTACAATTATAATTTTGGCTTTTATGAAAACTGCATACGTATGTCAATTCTGCGGTCATAGCACTGGAAGGTGGGTAGGAAGGTGTATTGCATGTGACAGTTGGGATACGGTTGTCGAAGAAATAGTACTAAAAACAGAAACGAGAAGTACATCTGCACCAATTTCAATAAAAGCGTTATCAGATAGTGAAATTATTACCCCCGATCGTTTTTTAACAGGAATAGAAGAGTTAGATAGAGTTTTTGGTGGAGGTATCGTTCAAGGTGCTAGCATTTTAATTGGTGGTGAACCTGGAATTGGAAAATCTACTCTTTTGCTTAGGATTGCAGCTAATGTTGTACAACTTTCCTCTTTTGAATGTCTTTATGTATCTGGCGAGGAATCTTTAGAGCAAGTGAGCCTCAGAGCAAAGCGTCTTAAGATAAATGAACCTAAAATTAAGCTTTTATCTACAGTGTCTTTAACTGATGTAGTAGCAACAATAAGGAAAAATAAAAGTATTAAGTTCTTGATAATTGATTCTATACAAACTATGTATGATAGCAAAGTCACATCAGCACCAGGAACTGTAACTCAAGTCCGTACCTGCGCTCATGAATTGACTGTTCTTGCAAAGCAATATGGTGTTTCTCTCTTAATAGTTGGCCATATAACGAAAGATGGACAAATAGCGGGACCTAAAACCCTGGAGCATATGGTAGATACAGTACTATATTTTGAGGGTGAAAATAGTAATCAATATCGCATTTTACGTACTATTAAAAATAGATTTGGCCCTGCAAATGAAATTGGTGTTTTTGAGATGTCTAAAGCAGGACTCATGCCTGTTGATAATCCATCATCATTATTCTTGACCGTACATGATAGAGAAGTAGTTGGCAGCGCCGTATTTGCAGGAGTTGAAGGCTCAAGACCAATCTTAATGGAAGTGCAAGCATTAATAGCAAGGACTAATATGGCAACTCCAAGAAGAGCAGTAGTTGGTTGGGATATTAATAGATTAGCTATGATAATCGCGGTTCTAAGTGCTCGTTGTAAAATGTTTTTGCATGATAAAGAAGTATACCTAAACATTGCAGGAGGACTCAAAATACAGGAACCATCAGCTGATCTTGCTGTTGCTGCTTCCCTTATTTCAAGTTTAGTAAATTTACCGCTACCAACTTCTTCAATAATCTGCGGTGAAGTTGCACTTTCAGGAGAAATTAGAAATGTTTCGCATGCTGATCTCAGGCTAAGGGAAGCACAAAAATTAGGGTTTAAAAAAGCGATTATGCCTAAAAATGGCAATTATTCTTCTCATGATATTGAGATAATTAAGCTTGGTCATATAAAAGAGTTAAAAGAGATCTTCAATCACAATTAAATATTATCTGCATGAACATTTTGCTTGTGAGAAGGATGTCATCCCAGCTTCCATAATGTCATTCAAGTAGCTGACACTGGCTTCTTTTTTTCTGGATTCCAGCGTCACGCGCTGGAATGACACTATCATACCTGCTTGAAATATGGGTGTCATTCAAATTGTCCTCCGTTGTCATGCCAGTGCCCAGACACTGGCATCCAGTCTTTTCGTCATCAAAAACATTGTAAAGTGTTTAGCTGGATTCCAGTTTCACGCACTGACCATTTGCTGTTTTTACTCATAACTACCTTGTCTGGACGAATACGAAAACAAGTAGCTAATTATCGCATAAAAAAAAGAAGATGTAGAATATCTTCTTTTTTGTGATTAAAGATACATTAAATCTTGATTGTGTATTTCCTCTGCTATAAGCAATAATTTTTCGCTCTCATCATAGAGACTTTTTGCGCTAGCTGCTAATTTCTCACTAATTTGTGGTAGACATTGTCATAATATACTCCTTAATTAAAAACTAATACTTATATTAGCATACAAGTATAAATATTATATTAATATAATCACTTTTTAAGCATGAGTGATAAGCTGAAGTGGTTTTTTGTTACTCAAAAAATGGGTTAGATTCTTTTCTTTAAAGATTTTCTATTTTTCGTATTTTTTTATAAAAACCATAGGCGCCCATTATTAGCTAAAGTAAAGGTCAAGTATCTGGAATTCTGGACATAAAATCCTCCTGTGTAAAAAAGAGTTAGAAAAAAAATGCAGTGCACATACGACAGAGATTAAGTATGTGTGTGCACCCACGCACACTGAAGAAGATACACTACATTTTTATTGAAAAATTAACTAAAAAGTCTGCAGACAAAGATAGATTTTGAGCTCTTAAAATATCTCTATTTGTAATTATAATGAGATTGAAAATATGCGGAAGTAATTTTTATACGTTAACGGCTCACCCAACCCACTTGCAATCTGGATCCCAGACTGGGATGACAAGAAAAGGCTACTCAAATAGGAAGTACTGGAATGATACCATCTAAAAACGGCTTCTCATGATAATTAAGCTTGGTCATATGAGAAAATTAAAGAGATCTTCAATCACATTTAAACAGCGCTTCAGCAAACTCTTTGCCAGTAAATTCCCTCAGGTCTTCTATACTTTCACCAATTCCTATAGCGTGTAATTTCACCTTATAAGCTTCTGCAAGCCCAATCACTACTCCACCTTTGGCAGTACCATCTAGCTTTGTTACAATTAACCCGGTAACACCAACCATTTTACTAAAGGCCTCTAATTGGCTATAAGCATTTTGGCCAGTAGTTGCATCAAGAACTAAAATAACATCATGAGGAGCAGTATCATCCAATTTCTTTATCGTTCTATGTATTTTTGACAGCTCTTGCATGAGATTTACATTGTTTTGTAGCCTTCCTGCTGTGTCAATCAAAACAACATCAACGCTATCTTTTATCGCTTGACTTACAGCTCTATATGCCACACTTGCAGAATCGCTACCGTGCTCTCCAGTAACAATAGAGCAATCAGAACGTTCTGCCCAAATATTTAATTGCTCACTCGCAGCAGCTCTGAATGTGTCGCACGCAACAAGCATAACGGATTTTCCTTTTTCCTTATATTTATGGGCAAGTTTACCTATAGTTGTAGTTTTTCCATTACCATTCACTCCGCATACCATTATTATGTGTGGTTTTTTATTCAAAATGAGCGGCTGCACAACAGGGTTTAATATCGACTCTATTTCGCTCATTAACTGCTGTGTGATAACGCTATGCTCAACTTCTGATTCAAATTTGATACTTGCGAGCTTATCAATAAGCAATCTAGAAGTTTTATGACCTATATCCATGCTAATCAGCAGCTCTTCCAGATCATCTAAAAGCGACTGATCTAATTTTTTTTTGCCAGAAAAAATATTTTTTACTCCATCACTAAAACGGGAGGAGGTTTTTAATAGTCCTTGATAAAGATTACTGAATAAACTCAAGAAATACTCCTTCTAAAATTACCATATAAAGAATGACATGCACTATATGTATTTGTAAAGTAAATACACTCGTAACCTATATATTTTGTGAGTAAAATGTACTTCTTGCTAGTGTATTTTACTTTAGTTTTTAACCTAAATATGTTATAATGTAAGTAATGGTTTACGGGTAGTTCTATGAGTTATAATGAGAAAATTTTAGATCATTACGAAAATCCAAGGAATGTTGGTTCTCTGGATAAAAATGATCCAAATGTTGGTACTGGTTTAGTTGGTGCACCATCATGCGGAGATGTAATGAAACTGCAAATAAAGGTCAACGATAAAGGTGTTATTGAAGACGCAAAATTTAAAACTTTTGGTTGTGGTTCTGCTATAGCTTCAAGTTCTTTGCTTACAGAAATGATCAAAGGAAAAACTATTGAGAATGTAACAAAGATAAAGAATACTCAAATAGTGGAAGAATTGTCTTTGCCGCCAGTAAAGATACACTGTTCAGTACTTGCTGAGGATGCTATAAAAGCTGCTATTCATGATTATCAAAATAAACAAAAACATTGAGGAATATGAGTGAATTTCAAGGAGTAAATTCTGTTAAAAAACCTATCACTCTAACTGCAAATGCAGTAGAGAGGGTAAGGTTTTTATTGGACAAAAAGAAGCATGCTAACCTTGAAGAAGCAATAGGAATAAGAGTTCTAATTAAGCAAAAAGGATGCTCTGGTTTAAAATATGATATTGAATATGCATATGATGTTCGTCCTTTGGAGTCGGTAATTGAAGAAAGCTGCAGTGATGATCAAAAAGTCAAGGTGCTGATCGATCCAAAATCTATCATGTTTATCCTTGGCTCTGAAATGGATTATGTAGAGGAAAAATTCTCATCAGGTTTTATTTTCAAAAATCCTAATGAGAAAGGAAAATGTGGTTGTGGAGAGAGTTTTCATGTCTAGCAACCATTTCACATTATTTGGAATTGAACCGGCTTTTAACATCAGCTTTGATGAGCTGGAGAAAAAATATATTGAGCTAAGCAAAACTGATATAAATGAAAGAGAGTCCAAAAATATGGAAAGTATCAACAAAGCTTATCAGGTACTGAAGTCACCGCTAAAGCGTGCCGAACATTTGTTGGATCTTTTTGACGTACAAAGCAAAAAAGAGCATCTTGATCCTGAAATATTAAATGAATCAATGGAAATAAGAGAATACTTTCTAGACTGCGATGATTTACAATTTGCAAGTAGGATGATTGATGAAAAGGTAAAAGATTGTACTAAAAACCTAATTAATGCTTTTGCTACAAAAAATTTTGATGAAGCTGCTACGCAAGTTTTTAGATTGAGATATTTATATAAGTCATTTGAGGAGATAAAGGAAAATGCGGCCAGTTCAAATTTCTGAACCAAGTTCAAATGAGGTAGTTTTTGGTATAGATCTTGGAACTACTAACTCTTTAATTGCCATGGTAAATAAAGCTGGCAATGTAGAAATATTTAAAGATGAGCAAGGTCGTGAACTATTACCTTCTGTCATTTCATATGAAAAGGATGTACTAAAAGTAGGCTACGATGTTGGCGAAAACGCTATCTGCTCTATAAAACGCTTAATGGGTAAAAGTGTTAAAGACTTGCATAAAGAAGGTATCAATTGTGAAATAGATAACGAAAGTGAAAAAGTTATTAGGGTAAAATGCTCAGAAGAAAAGTATCTCACTCCTATTGAGATCTCTGCTGAGATACTAAAAACTCTATGCAAGAGGGTAAAAAAATTCACAGGGATGAAAGTTAACAAAGCAGTGATTACTGTACCAGCTTATTTTGATGATTCAGCACGTAACGCAACCAAATATGCAGCAAAATTAGCTGGCATAGATGTTCTTCGCCTCATTAATGAACCAACCGCTGCAGCACTTTCTTACTCCATTGGAAAGAACAATAACAGTGGCATATATGCAGTTTATGACCTCGGTGGTGGAACATTTGACATTTCAATATTAAAATTACATCAAGGAGTGTTTCAAGTTCTTGCAGTTGGTGGTGATACTAAACTTGGTGGTGATGATTTTGATCATCTACTTAGTTTAATCGTGCTTAAAAAGTATAGAGAACAGGTAGGTTTAAATAAAAAATGCTCTAGTGTCATCCCAGTGCTCCGACACTGGGATCCAGAAAGTTTGATTGCAAGTGAACACACCAGAAAGTTATATAATAAGAACTGGATTCCAGTGTCAAGCACTGCACCATCTGATACAACTACCTACAAATTACAACATTCATACACTAAAACTGGTATCTGCAATATACGTGCTATAAAAGAGTACCTAAGTGAAGATACCTCTGGCACTTTTGAATTCAGCATCAATGGTGAATTATTTAAGTGCAAAATTACCAAAGAAGAATTCGAGCAAGCAATCAGTCCTTTGGTTAATAAGACTATAAATATAGTTACTCGTACTATAAGCAACATAGATCTTAAAATCGATGATATAAAAGGGGTAATTTTAGTTGGTGGCGCAACTAGAGTGCCATTAGTGCAAAATTCACTAATCAAACTCTTTGGCAATAAAGTGCTGAATGATGTGGATCCGGACAAAGCAGTTGCCAATGGGGCAGCTTTGCAGGCTCATTATTTAACTTCAAACTCAAAAGATAGGAATATTCTCCTTGATGTGCTGCCTTTATCACTTGGCATAGAAACTATGGGGGGAATAGTTGAAAAAATTATACCAAGAAATACACCACTACCAGTTTCAGAAATAAAAGAGTTTACAACTTACGCTAACGGGCAAACAGCAATGAAAATTCACGTTTGTCAAGGAGAACGTGAAATGATAAAAGATAATAAATCTCTAGCACGATTTGAACTCAAAGGTATACCACAATTGCCTGCAGGTTCTGCAAAAGTTGAAATAGGATTTACAGTTAGCATTGATGGAATATTGACTGTCACTGCAAGAGAAAAAACTACTGGAGTCGAACAGACAGTTGAAATAAATTCAAGCTCTGGCTTAAGTGAAGAAGATATTCAAGATATGGTCAATCAGTCAGTAAGTAACTTTGATGAAGACATGAAGGCTCGTTCCCTTGCAGAGGCTAAAATTAACGGTAACAAGCTCATACATCTAGTTGAAAATGTTTCCACTGAGCAAAAGTTAAAAATTTTACTACAGAACGCAAAAGACGCTTTACAGGAAAATGACTTAGACAACATTAATAATGCTATCTCTGAGTTAGAAAACTCTGCTTTAGAATTATGCGAATCAGCAGACAGATAGAGTTCATAAAACTTTGTGAAGTACCCTGTCAAATCTCAGAGCAATAGGTAACCTAAAATCAAACGGCAACCAATCAACTTTGCCTAATTTAAACGATAAACCAACCATGCTTACGCGCCCAACTATATTTTCAGTTGGTATTAACCCAATTTCAGAAAACCTGCTATCAAAAGAATTATTTCTATTGTCTCCCATAACAAAAAATTGATCATCAGGCACATAATAAACTGGAGTATTGTATGATAACTTATTAGAAAGATTATCTATTAGAATTTCATGCTCCTTGCCGCTCGGGAGTGTTTCGATGTATCTTGCTATATTACGCTTTGACTCATAATCAAAAAAATTTTCAATTTGTCTTCGCTTTACTTTCTGATCATTTAAATATAACTCCCCCTCTATCATTTGCACTTTATCGCCCGGTATTCCTATTACCCGCTTAACAAATCTAATGCTGTCATTTCTTGTAGGCTTGAAAACTATTATATCACCACGCTCCGGAGGGGTATAAAAGATTCTACCGCTAAAGATGTTTGGAGAAAATGGAAAAGAGTGTTTACTATAACCATATGAATATTTACTAGTAAAAATATAATCTCCCTCAAGTAGAGTGCTTTTCATTGAACCAGAAGGAATATGAAATGGCTCAAATAAAAAACTACGTATTGATAGCGCAATTAGTAGCAAAAAAAACAGTGAAGATAAAAACTTTCTCGTTCTTGCTATCCGGTTCTCTCTCAATTCTTTCAATTTTATTTTCTTTATAAATTTAAGCTTATCATAACACATAAAAGTGGTAATGTGAAATTTTACTCATGGGTGTTATTGCTCTTTTTCGAAAGTTGAAATAAGCTCTCAAGTAATTGACAGTGATTGACAACCAATAGACATCATTTGCTATGCAATATTGTATAAATCACAATGCTAGTTTTACTGAAAATTATACTATTTTAGATATAATTATAGTATTTAAACTTAAGGTATAGGGATGAACCCTACAATTAGAAAGGTTTTTTGTATTCTACTTATAGTATTATTTATTTCTTTTTCTCATGTTGGAAGTGCTGCTAACTCTAATGACGATACAACTGCTCAAGTAATATGTAATATTATTGGCTACGTTTGGGGAATAGGTGGACCGCTTATGACCGTAGTGATAATAGGAGCAGCTTTACTTGCAATATTTGGTAGAATGCCGTGGCCTGCTCTTTTCGCCCTCGGTGTATTTTGCGCTGTGTTTTTTGGCGCTAAAACTATTGTCATAAAAGTAATGGGTGGTATAAACTCTACAAATGCCTCTTTTATGGAAGAATGTGGAACGGGAGATAAAAAAAAGAGTCAATAGGGCTATTGCTTTCTAAAGCAGACTTGGTGTACAGCTTCAACTATATCTTCCACTTGTGGTAATGCTTTCTTTTCTAGGTTTGCAGCATAAGGTAAGGGGACATCCTTGCCGGTTACCCGTACAACCGGAGCGTCAAGGTAGTCAAATCCTTGTTCCATAATCATGGCTGAGAGTTCTGCTCCTATTCCTGCAAATGGCCAACCCTCTTCTATGCTTACTAATCTATTGGTCTTCTTAATAGAGTTAATAACTGTTTCAGTGTCAAGTGGTCTTAAGGTTCTGAGGTCGATAACTTCAGCTTCTATTCCTTCACTAGAGAGTAAATCTGCTGCATTTAACGCATCCATTAGTTTCAATGAAAAAGCAGTGATAGTTACATCCTTTCCTTCCCGTATAACAGCAGCTTTGCCTATCTCAAGTAGATAATCTTTATTTGATAGCTCAGAATCAGGAATCTCATGTTCATGCCCATAAGCGATCTCGTTTTCTAGAAATATTACAGGATTAGGGTCACGAATTGCAGCTTTAAGCAGACCTCTGCAATCGGAGGCAAAGTAAGGTGCTATTACTTTCAACCCTGGAACATGCGAATACCAAGATGCAAAGCACTGAGAATGTTGTGCTGCAACTCTTGCTGCAGCACCATTTGGTCCACGAAATACTATAGGGCATCCAAGTTGTCCACCCGACATATAATTTGTTTTTGCTGCGGAATTCACAATTTGGTCGATAGCTTGCATAGAAAAATTAAAAGTCATAAACTCGACTATTGGCCTCAGTCCAGCAAATGCTGCTCCAACAGCAAGACCAGCAAATCCATGTTCAGTAATGGGTGTATCAACTACCCTATTTTCTCCAAACTCTTTCAGTAATCCTTTCGTTACTTTATAAGCACCATCATACTCTGCAACTTCTTCACCCATGATAAATATATCAGGGTCATTTTGCATTTCTTCTCTAATCGCTGTGCATAAAGCTTCTCTTACACTTAAGATTGCCATTTGTAAACCTGTAGATTTCAACTGAAATAACTATATCAAAATTACCAGGAAGCGCACAAGTTAAGTTTTACAAGCATCATGTTGCATTGAGCATTGAATACTTACTTCTTTTAATTCAGTAGGTTGCGGTGATAGTGCGTATGTAACTCCACCGACTATCAATGAAGACATCACAGAAGTTGCAATCATCAATAGAATTGGTAATTGGAAGGCTATACTAAAGGCAACACCTACTGTCAACATGATTGCAAAGTTTACAGAAGCAATTTTTAAGAAAGACAGTTGTCCTTTTTCTGTTTTTTCTAGTAATACTTTATTTGCTTTGGTTTTGCTTAATTCACTATTAAGTGTTGTATTCTCGTTTTCCAGATCTTTTATTTTTTGCTTTAGTGATTGATTCTCTTTGTTGAGCTTGCTAAGTTCTTCCAACTTAATCTTATGTTCATTTAAATCATTAGAGTGCTGACCTTTTATTTTTTCTAATTCACTATTAAGAGTTGTATTTTTACTTTTTAGATCTTGTATTTGTTGTTTTAGTGATTGATTCTCTTCACTGAGTTTATCAAGTACTTCTAACCTATTCTCATGTCCAGCTAAGTCACTCTTTAATTTTTCTAGTTCTTTCTCAACATGTTTTAATTCTTTACCTGGCTTTTCTAACTTCCGAATTTGTCTATCTCGCAACTGAATTTGAGATGGCAAACTTTCTAAAGTTTGATTATCAACTGCCTCGTCGTGATTTATTTCGGAGCAGGAAGAGGTATTAAATGTAGTTTCAAGTTCTAGACCGCTGTCGTCACTACTAACACTTTCGTCAATAGGAGTCTGTTTACCACTACATGTAGCACTTTTTCTTTGCGGTGACTCAAATTTTTCTACCATATTCTTAACACTAACACGTAAGTCTTGCTCACTTACTACACTGTCACTACTTTCGCACGTAACAGGAGCCTGTGCACCACTACGTATGGTATCATATTGTTTCACAGAATTTATAACATCTGCTGGTGCAGCAGTTTTTTTCTCATGCTTTGTACAAAAATTTTGTTCTGCTTCCTTTAACATTTTTACTATAGCTTCTTTATTTTCTATATTACCAACCACCTCCCTTGGAGTCTTATTTTTGCTTTTTAATGAAGGATTAACTCGATCATCACTTAGTAGTTGTTTTACCATGCTTTCATGTCCACAAGAAGCAGCAATATGCAAAGCAGTTAGCCCATCATTTTTAGAACCATCTTTTACTCGAGCGCTAACACTTGCTTTCTTTTTCATTAGAAATTCCGCTATCGAAAGATTGTTGCATGCTGCAGCAAGATGTAACAACGTCCAATCTTCTGCAGCTTCTTCTGAAAATTTTATACTAAATTGATGTTCTTTACTAAAATTTTTACTAAACTTGTTGTACTCTCCTGCATCTTTTCCTTTTAACTCATTCTTTATTCTTTCAAGTAAATTATCTTCATCCAAACCTCCACTTTTACTTACCTCATTTATTATTTCAAAAAACTTCTCCTTCTCTATTGCCATAACCTTTCCCTCTCAATTTATTTTTATCACTGCATAATCTCACAAAAAAGTTAAATTTATCAAAATTCTATATTTTATATAAAATAAAATTTCCTGTTTCCAAAAATTGGTAAGCATGTTTTTGATGAGATTGTAGAAAACATACTTTTATGACACCATTTGTTGTACGAACTAACTTGGCGAAAACAGATGTTCATATAGTTGTGTGGCAAAATGTTTTGCACTAGTTATGCTACTTCGCTTTCCATAATAGTTGAAAAAATTAGTAGCAAGTTGTTGTGAGTTTATGTATTTTGAGGCTGTAATGGTCAAAGGTACATGAAGTATGATCAGAGTTAAAGGTGCAAGAGAGCATAATTTGCAGGGTATTGATGTCAATATACCAAAAAATAAGTTAGTTGTTATAACTGGACTAAGTGGTTCTGGTAAGTCTAGCCTTGCATTCGATACGATTTATGCAGAAGGCCAACGCCGATACGTCGAAAGTCTATCGGCTTATGCACGTCAATTTCTTAATATTCAAGATAAACCAGATGTTGAGTCAATCACAGGCCTCTCTCCTGCAATATCAATTAATCAAAAGTCGATCTCAAAAAATCCAAGATCAACTGTTGGAACCGTTACTGAAATTTACGATTATGTACGTTTGATATATGCACGAGTGGGAATACCTTATTCGCCTGTAACTGGGTTGCCAATAACGAAACAGGCTGTATCTCAAATTGTAGATACTATTATAGCATTACCTTTAGAAACTAAAATATATATACTTGCTCCTATTGTGCGTGGCAGAAAAGGAGAGCACTTCAAAGAGATATTGGAAATTAAAAAGCAGGGTTACGTGAGACTAAAAATAGATGGTGAAACATACAATATAGATGACTTGCCTAAACTCGACAAAAACAAGAAACATGATATTTTTGTTATTGCAGATAGAATCTCCATGTCAGATGATATAGGAAATCGACTACCAGGCAGTATAGAATCAGCATTGAGGCTGGGCCATGGCTTAATGTATGCAGAAATAGTGAACTTACCTGATAACCACAATTCCGAGTATAAAAATGGTCAAACTTTAACTTTCTCAGAGAATTTTGCATGTCCTGAGTCTGGCTTTACTCTTGAAGAAATAGAGCCAAGATTGTTTTCTTTTAACAGCCCCTACGGTGCATGCAGTTCATGCAGTGGGCTCGGTAAAAAACTAAGTGTTGATGCAAAGCTAATAGTGCCAGACGAAACGCTCTCGATATCTGAAGGTGCTTTAAAGCCAATTGGATCAATGTTCCGTCAAGTGCATACAAACTATGGATTGCTAAAAAATGCAATTCTATCACTGGCTGAAAATTGCAAATTTAGCCTTGATGTTCCGTGGAAGAATATAGACCAAAAAGTGAAGGATTTAATACTTTTTGGCTCTAGAGAAATGAAATTTCAAGGTTTGGTCAGTATCCTAGAACGCCAGATGGATTACGATGCATCACTTATTGATAGGTATTGTTCTGTTACTGACTGCAAAGAATGTGCTGGCTATAGATTGAGAAAAGAAGCACTTACAGTGAAAATTGACGAAAAACATATAGGTGAAATATCAAGGCTCAGCATCGATGAATCCCTTAAGTGGTTTGGAAATTTATCAGACAAACTTACAGAACAACAAAGGCAAATTTCAAATAAAATATTAAACGAAATAATCAAAAGGCTGACATTTTTAAAGAATGTAGGGCTAAATTACCTTACACTTGACCGTGAATCTAGCACTCTCTCTGGTGGTGAAAGCCAGAGGATCAGGCTTGCTTCGCAAATTGGCTCTGGTTTAACAGGAGTGCTATACGTGCTTGATGAGCCCTCAATAGGCCTTCATCAATGTGATAATGATCGATTAATTACCACACTTAAAAATCTGAGAGACATGGGTAATACTGTGATTGTTGTTGAACATGATGAAGACACAATAATGGCTGCTGATTATGTGATTGATATTGGTCCTGGAGCTGGCGTGAATGGAGGAAAAATCGTTGCAGAAGGAACACCAGATCAGGTACAAAAAAATTCAGAAAGCATAACAGGACAGTATTTAAGTGGAAAGAAGGAAATTTCAATTTCAAAAAGAAGAAAGCAAACAACTCAGTTCATAAAGGTAGTTAATGCTTGTGAGAACAACTTAAAAAATATAAATGTTGAATTTCCTATAGGGAATTTTATTTGTGTTACTGGAATATCAGGAGGAGGGAAATCAAGTTTAGTAATAGAAACATTATATAAATACTCAGCACACAAGATAAATCATTCATCTGCAAGGCATGGTCAATGCGACAAAATAGAAGGCCTTGAGTATATAGATAAAATTATAGAAGTTGATCAATCGCCAATTGGTAGGACCCCAGCATCAAATCCAGCAACATATGTTGGTATGTTTACTCACATCAGAAATTGGTTTGCAGGTCTCCCAGAGTCGAAGGCACGAGGTTACAATATAGGCCGATTTTCATTTAATACCAAGGGAGGAAGATGTGAAACTTGTAAAGGTGATGGGCATTTAAAGATCGAGATGCATTTCCTACCGGACGTTTATGTGAAATGTGAGCAATGTAGAGGACAGAGGTATAACCGAGAAACATTGGAAGTTACTTACAAGGGAAAATCAATTTCTGATGTGCTTGATATGACAATAGATCAAGCATGTGACTTTTTTGAAAATCTTCCAATGATAAAGGAAAAGTTGATTTCTTTACAGGAAGTAGGGCTTGGCTATATAACTCTTGGACAGTCGTCAACAACGTTGTCCGGGGGTGAAGCACAACGAATAAAGCTGTCTAAGGAACTATCAAAGCGATTTACCGGGAAAACATTGTATATTCTCGATGAGCCAACAACTGGGTTACATTTTGAAGATGTAAATAATTTACTGAAAATACTCCATAGGCTAGTTGATTTAGGAAATACTGTTATAGTTATTGAGCACAATTTACATGTTATAAAAACTGCTGATTACATAATAGATATTGGTCCAGAGGGTGGAGTAAAAGGTGGCGAAGTGGTTGCTGTAGGAACTCCAGAAAAAGTTGCACAGACTCCAAAAAGCGTTACAGGCAAGTATCTTAAAACATATTTATTGGATCAAGTATCGACTATTTCTTAATAATTAGGTTATGAGGAGCATTTTAAAAGGTATACCTAACATATTTAATTCATGAATCTTCTCTTATTAAAAAAAGCTACAGATCTCATATTTCCAAACGTATGCGTAAGTTGTGAACGTATAATTGATAAAAGTTATGATTTATGTAGTGAATGCAATAAAAAAATCAATTTTTTAACTAAGCATTACTGTAATGTTTGTGGTGTAGTAATTCCAGATAACATTGATACATGTGGTAAATGCATCAGTAACCCTTCACCATTTAAAGTATTAAGATCAGTTTTTGCTTATGATGAACATAGCAAAAATATGATTATAAATTTTAAATTTTTTGATAATTTAAATTATGTGAAAGTCTATGCAAAGTGGATGTACAAAGCTAACAAAGACATGTTTCAAAATGCAGAGGTCATAGTTCCCATACCGCTACATAAAATACGCTTATTTAAACGTAAATATAATCAAGCAGCATTGCTCGCGAAGGAATTAAGTAAGTTATCTAATTTATCTTATACACCATTTGCAATAAAACGTATTCGTCACACCAAACCTCAAGCTGGTCTTTCACTTAAACAGCGTGAAAAAAATTTGAAAAATACTTTTAAAGTAAGTAACAGCGAAATTATCAAAAACAAAATCGTGATATTGGTTGATGATGTAGTAACAACTGGCGCAACCGCAAGGTCTTGCTCTCAGGAAATTTTAAACTCTGGTGCAAGAGAAGTGAGAGTGCTATCGCTTGCAAGAACTGTATGAAAATCAGCTTTAAGGTATAATTTTCATTTTTGAAAACTGTTTAGTGTCTTAGTACTAACTTCTGTATCATTCCTCTTAAAAAAAAGTCTAGTTATAGTGTATACGGAGTCTATAATTATAGCTCTTTTTCTAATAGTTCGAATAGCTGAATATTCTTTCTGGCTAAATTTTTTATAACAAACCAATGGTTTGATTAAAATCAGGAGAATATGGAGGCAGATATATAACTTCAGCACCGACACTTTTAACAAATTCACTTATTTTCTATGAAAAGTTGCATTATCCAAAATCACCCAGCAAAAAGCTTGAACTAGCTATTAAAAACGTCTGTATCGCAGTAGCCTTCAAAAATCATGGGCGCCATAATTTTTCCCTTGTTCAAAGCTGCAATCATATTTTTGAATACTCACTGCATTCAGAAAAAAATAGGTACATGCTAGTGTAATAGCACTGGATGTAATAATTGGAACAAGTAAAAAAGCCTCTATTAGTTTTCTTATAGAGCTGGCTGGTTTAATGCTGTTATTATTCAATGATGCAAAATAATTTTCACTAAGGTTGGCCATCCATTTTGCGCCAGATAAGACCCCTCACTATTTTTTTTAGATAAGTTGACTTGTATTTGCTTTCCCATGTTTATAATTATGCTAATAATAAATATGATAAGATCAATATAAATTTTTTACTTCCGTGTTTTTTCTATTGTTGTTTATAATGACTATAGTTACATCACATATTTCTTTCAATTAAATAGATCAGTTATTTATTGCAAATCACTGACTTTTTTAATGGATTCTTTTTCTAAATAATTTCCAAAAATGTGTTTACTTTTGTTTGTAATTGTGTAGTAACTGCAACGTAAAGTTATAGGAGGTAAAGATGGATTTTGAAAATCTGAAAAAGATATTAAGTGCAATTGATAAAGATGCAAGTGTAAATAAAGATAACGTAATTAATAAAATAAAAGAGGTATTGCGAAGGGAAGATACAATAGCGTATCAAGAGTGGGAAAATAAAAATTTTAGTATAAATCATACATTCATCCAAAGTGATCCTGATGCCGAATTTACATTATTAATTGCAGCTGCAGCAGCTGGCTGTAAGGATTTAGTGAATGTTTTATTAGATAGGCATGCGGATGTTCATGTAGAAGGTGAAAATAGAGAGACTGCTTTGCATCATGCCGTTTATAGTCGATGTGTAGGTGTAGTAAATGCTCTACTAAAAAAGGTGCTGATGTTAATGTAAAAGACAGAAGTGGTAGTACTCCTTTGCATTATGCTACTATATATAAATTCATAGATGTAGTAAATGTTCTACTAAAAACAGGTGCAGATATTAATGTAAAAGATGAAAATGGTAGTACTCCTTTGCATTATGCTACTTTAAGTAACCATGTAGAGGTAGTAGATGCTCTGTTAGCTGAAGGCGCAAGTGTTCATGTAAAAGATAGAAATGGTAGTACTCCTTTGCATTATGCTGCTAAAAATGGCTATTTAGAGATAGTAGATGCTCTACTAGACAGAGGTGCAGATGTTTATGAAAAAGATAGTTTGAAGAAAACTCCTTTGTATTATGCCATTATAAATCACCAAGAAGATACGGTAGAGAGTATAAAAGGGTTTTTAAAAAATAAAGTAGTTCAAGGTAGTGTAGTTGTTGGTGGCTTAGTTGCCATGTTAGGGAATTTTGTAACATCGACGCTTTTTATAACCGAGACAATGGAAATTACATTAACATCTGTTACGGCAGCAATAGCTGTATCTGTATCAACATCATTAACATCTGGTTATGCTAAATATCTAATGTCAAAATTCGATAACGAAATAAAAGAAATAAAAGAGCGACAAAACGTAATGGAAGGGAGGCAAAGCTTAACAGAAGGGTGGCAAAATGTGAATCTACAAAGCATACTTATACATAATGCTCTTTCGTAACTTTTTACTTCCGCACTTCTTTAGTGTTGCTTATAATAACTATAGATTTAGATCTTAATTAGAGGCTTTAATTACCTACTTTAAGTTATTGAATTTCTTATCATAGCATCTATCATTCCAGTACCCTGGAATGATAGAAAAAGAACACTGAATTAAAAATACAACATACCATCTTATATCTTAATACTGCATAATACCTCGATCATAGATTGATTAAAGATGCCTTAAGTTAGTCTTGCTTTACTATGAAAAGCTTGTACTCTTTAAATGTATTATTTATAAATTAACTGTTTATAAGCTAAAATATGTCTAATAGAGCTAATATAACTTTTTTTATAGCTGGTGCTATTGCTTCCCTTACATTAATTACATCTGGAGTTTTTGCTGTAGCTCCTTACGTTGCATTTTTATCTTCAGTTGCAGCTTTAAGTATAGCTCCCCCTGTTATTTTTATTTTATTTGCGCTTTCTGCAGTAGTAATTGTGTTTTCATATAAAATGATTAAACAAAATAAAAAATCTCAAGAAAACTCGAAAGCTGAAGTCGAAGAGCCGAATAAAGGGTTAAGGAAAGAAGAAAATAAGCTAACTCCAATTAAAGAAGAATTAGAAGATGGAAAGGATAAAGAAAATAAATACGGGTTTAGTGGTCTAGAAGAAAAAGTTCATAGAATTTCAGAGAATTTTGTAACGAAAGATGAAGTGAATGGGTTAAAAAAAGAGGTTAGTGATCTTTCTGCAAGGTTAATTAATAGTCCTGCAACAAAAAATGAAGTAGAAGCAAAGCTGAAGATGGAATTTTACGCAAAAGATAAAGAAAGAGGGTGGAATACAACATTTAGTGATATTATATTACCAAATGACATAAAAGAAAAATTGCAAGGGATTTATACTTTACAAGGCAGAGGATATCTCTTATATGGTCCACCAGGAACTGGTAAGACTAGTATTAGTAAGGCAATTGCAAATCAAACTAAATCTCTGTTTGCGTTTATATCTGTTTCTGCATCTTGCTTGTCTAATCAATCAAATATAGATCAGGTTTTTGAGAAAGCAGAGACACACAGTCCTTGTATAATTTTTATAGATGAGATTGACGGAATTGGTAAAAAGCGAACTGTTAATGAGGATGCAGGGCCTTTAACTTATTTACTCACTAAATTGGATAAAGAGTTTTTATCCTCAAAAGGTATAACGGTAGTTGCTGCAACTAATCATAAGAATCATTTAGATCCTGCGCTTATTAGGGGTGGTCGTTTGGAGTGTATTGAGGTTCCTGGGCTGGATAAAGAAAGTACACGTAGGGGAATACTAAAAGAATATCTCAAAGAATTAAGCCCTCTAAATATTGAAACTATTGTAAAGAGTACTAATGGTTTTTCACCAGCAAATCTGATTGGTTTAGCCAAGTATATACGAGAGGAGAAAAGTAAAGGCAAAAGCACTCCTATTTTCACTTTATGTGAAAGATTTAAGAAGGAACATAACATTGAAGATAAGAAGAATGAGAAACATAGTAACGGAAAAACTAAAAACAAGGATACAAGGCTATCATCTGGAAGCTTATCTAGAAGTTCATCAGTAAGCTCTTCATTGAGTGATGTATCTTCTCGAGGAAGTAAGTGGCAAATCGAGGAATAAAGAGAATTACTACACAGTCTGGGATGACGCCATGCAAGTCGAATCATGTCATTCCAGTGCTTGACAATAGTTTTTATCCAGAAGGGTCATTGAACTTCTAAAAGGGTGTCATTCCAGTACTGGAATCTAGGAATTTTTTGAGCACGCAAGTTATGCCAAGTTTTTTGTTGGTAAGAAAGGCTGGATCCCAGTACTGGGATGACAGGAAGAGGGCTACTCGGGTGACATCGAAGGGGCTACTTGCATGACAACAAAGGGGCTTGCTTGCATAACTCAAATTCAAAGAAAAATCATTTAATGTCATTCCAGCGCATGACGCTGGAATTCAGAAATAAAGAACAATGGATCCCAGTGTCAGCTACTCGGATGACAGGAAAAGGGCTACTCGGATTACATCCTTTTTTTCCTGGATACCAGTCGCATGACACTACTATATAGTAGGTCCCAATTTTATCCCAGTCTGGGATCTTCTTTCAAAAATTCAAAACAATCTATTAAAAAGGAGAATATTATGTCTACAATAATTTTATCATCAATTTTAAGTAAAGCGGGCAGTATTTTTGGGCCAATTGGCCAGATTGCTGGCTCAGAACTCGGTGCTCTGCTTGGTGCACAGCTTGATAATGCAATATTTGGTCTTGATGCCGAGCAAAAGATAACGCATGGGGCGAGGCTGAAAAATCTGCAAGTTCAAACCTCAACTTATGGCAAAGCAATTCCAATTATCTATGGCACTGCTCGCATTGCTGGAAACATTATTTGGTCACAGCCAATAAAAGAGGAGGCGATAACCACTCAAAATAAAACAGGAAGAGGTATAAATATTACATATAACTACTATGCAACACTCGCAATTGCAATTTGCAAGGGGAAAGTAGAAAAATTAAATAGAATCTGGGCGGATATAAAATCGCTTAGTTTTGATGAAATAGATTATACTTTTTACCACGGCAGAGAAGACCAAAACCCTGATCCGTTTATGTTATCAATCGAAGGTGAGAAGAATGTACCAGCTTATAGAGGAATATCTTACATAGTCATCAAAAATTTCCCTTTGGCAGACTATAGTAATCGTGTTCCGGTGTTTACATTTGAAGTGCAAACTGCACTGAAGCTCAGTGGATTCTCAGTAGCAGAAAACATTAAAAATATCAATATCATACCAGGTTCAGGGGAGTTTGTGTATGATACGAAAATACAGAAGAAAATTGCACGAGAAAAAATAAGCAGTAGTCAATATATTCCCTATGGACCGGTACAAAGAGTAAATCACAATAATCACACAAAAAAGAGCGATGCTATGCTTTCTTTGGACCAATTGAAGGAAAGTTTACCAAATGTTGAATGGGCATCGGTAGTGGTTAATTGGTTTGCAAGCAGTTTGAATATCAAAGATTGTAAAATATATCCTGCAGTTGAATTTCAAGACGATTCTGCTATAGTGCCTGATGATTGGCAAGTGGGAAATATAACCAGGGATAATGCCCAGCTCATTTCAAAAGATGATGATGGTAATCCAAGATATGGTGGTA
This sequence comes from Wolbachia endosymbiont (group B) of Ablattaria laevigata, assembly GCF_964277395.1. Lineage (NCBI taxonomy): Bacteria > Pseudomonadati > Pseudomonadota > Alphaproteobacteria > Rickettsiales > Anaplasmataceae > Wolbachia > Wolbachia endosymbiont (group B) of Ablattaria laevigata. The sequence goes on along the minus strand of NZ_OZ195519.1, from coordinate 682,574 downwards.
CAGTTAGCGATGCAGCACTAATAAGATATATAGAAGAGCTGCATAGCAGAGGTTATAAGGTGATGCTCTATCCAATGCTCTTGCTTGACACAAAAAACAAAGAGTGGCGAGGAAAATTGAGCGGTACTCCTCAGGATATAAGTGATTTTTTTGAGAATCAGTATAGCAAATTCATAGAGCATTACACGAGCATTGCCAAACAAACTAAAGTGGAAGGGTTTATTATTGGTTCTGAGTTTGCTCAGCTTACCAGAGTAAAAGATGTAGAGGGTAACTATCCTGCAGTAGCAGAGCTAGTTAAAGTTGCAAAGCAAGTAAAATTTCAGCTTGGAAAAGAAGTAAACGTAACTTACGCTGCCGATTGGAGTGAGTATCATTCATATGATGGTTGGTATAATATGGATGAACTTTGGTCTTCACAGTTCATCGATGTTATTGGCATAGATGCTTATTTTCCACTCACCGATGGCCCAGAACCTCCTTTTGGCTATTCCGCGAAAGATGTAACGGGTGGTTGGAGCAGTGGGGTAGGGTATGATTATTTTTACGATTACTCAAAAAGTGATCCTGAGAAAATAAAGTATAATGACAGCGAATATGCGTGGAAAAATATCGAGAAATGGTGGAGTGAAGTTCATGTAAATCCAGGTGGTAGTAAAACAAAATGGCAACCAAAAATGAAGAAAATATGGTTTACCGAATATGGATTTCCCAGTATGAACGGCTGCACTAATGAGCCCAATGTGTTTGTTGATAAAGGTAGTATAGAGAGTAAATATCCACGATACTCAAACGGAGAGGTGAGCTTTCTTTCGCAGAAAACTGCAATCGAAGGAACATTTAAAAAGTGGCAAAGCTCAGAAATGGTGGAGAAAATGTTCCTCTGGGCGTGGGATGCAAGGCCATTTCCTTATTTCCCCAATTTATGTGACATGTGGGCTGACTGCCATAACTGGCAGACCGGGCACTGGATTCAGGGAAAAATTTCACAACTTAATGTTTCCGATGTTTTGTCTGATCTGTTGCAAAAGGTAGGTCTCAAAGGCGATCAGTTTGATACAAGTGATGTTAAAGGATTACTATCTGGGTATGTAATAAATGATCAGCAACCCGTACGCTCAATTATTAAAATGCTGCGAAGGTGCTATTTTTTTGATGTGGTTGAACAGAACTCAAAACTGAAATTTATTCAAAAGGGCAGGGGAGTGAAAACTGAAATACCAATTGGCGAGATGGTTACCAATAACGTTGCAAAACTTGTTAATATTAGTCAGCTAGATTTAAATAGTAAAGTCAATGTTGTCTATTTTAACCGCAATTTTGGCTATCCAATTGATGTGAAATATGCTGAACTGCCAAAGCAGGGCAATGCTGCAACAGTTGAAATACCTCTCATTATGGAGGAAGGGGAGGCGCAAAATATAGCTGAAGTTTTACTTTATTCTTCGTGGCAAGAGAGAAATGTATACAACTTTAAGCTCCCGATAAAATATGCATGGCTTTTACCAAGTGATGTCATAGCAATTTCAGATGGCGAGAAAAGACATACGATGAGAATTATAAAAACAAAGTTTGAAAGCATGTCCATTCAAGTAATGGGAGTTGGTTATGATCCCTCTATATACAAGCTCTCCTTTCCTTCAACAAGATCACTTATGCTTAAAGAATACCCTCCTTCTCGCGTCAGTAAATCTATCGTGGAAATGATAGATTTACCGCATATTAAAGGTAATATCGCAAGTTTTACTTTAATTAGTGAAGAGGAAGGTTGGAAAGGAGCAACACTTTTTATTTCGTATGATGATAAAGATTATAAGCCTATCGCAAGTGCAAATATACAATCTACTTACGGATATATAATGGAATCTAGCAATGAGGAAATTGTAGTAGTATTACGCTTTGGCAAGCTGGATGCAACTGCATCAGCACTCGTTGGCAAAGAGATAATAAAATTCCAAAATGCTGAGCTTATAGGTAAAAACAAATATAAGCTTAGTGACCTAATTAGAGAACAAGAGGGTACTAAGAAATATGAACACACCTCAGGTGAAAAATTTATTCTACTTGATGATTCAATAATTTCTTTTGAAGTGCAAAAAGGGAGAAAGTTTTATCTTAAGGCAGTCACTTACGGTGATTCATTAGATAATACGGAAACAAAAATTGTAAACTGAGAGAGCGTAAGTGAAATCTTAATGTCTACTTGCATTTTATTAAAAAATCTACTATATTATAAACATAGCAATATAGTAAGGTAAAATAATGATCGGTAATGTAAAAAAATTATCAAATGAAGCGCCAATAATACTAACATGGGTGCCAAGAGTACATGGTGCATCTTTACCAGATGGTAAAAACAGTGACCTTAATTACTTAGATATAATAAAAAATCATAAATTAATAAATAAAGAAGAGAGGGATATATATTTGATTATCAACGGTCCTGGATTCAAAGAAAATCAAATAGATGATTTAAAATGTAAACTGAAAGGAATTGAAGGAGTACATGTTATAGACTTGCATCAGTATGACTGGAGCGAAATAGATCAAGGATGGAAGATAGATGGTAAAGATACTAGTATCAAAGATTTCTTTAGAGATATGTATAACATGACAGATGAACAAAGAACATACTTTGCTGTTGAAATAGATACTTTTAGATTAGTTGCTCTGGCACTCTTAAAGCAGTTTACAGGACACGAAGGTGGGATATATATAGATTTTGATTCTTTAAAAGCCATTGACTCTCATATAGGGAAGGATATAACAATCCCTGAGGGAATTTTATTAGGAAATGTTATAGCGTGTTTTCTTGATCAAGAAGGAAATACGAACTACACAAGTGCAGTAGATATAAAGAACTCGAATCATTACGACGAATATAAAAACCTAATGATTTTTACAAATAATGATTGCATTGCGGTAAATAATTCAAGTGTAGCAGTTAGCATCTTGTCTAATTATAAAGATAGAATACTGAGCCAAAAAGAAGCTTTTAATGAGGTTAAAAAGCGCTTATCTCTAGCCTTAGAACAAGAAGAAGAATTAGATATAGGAGTTTCCTTATTAATAAAAGATGAAGAACTCAAAAATGAAACAATTAAGCAAGCAAAGGAAAAGATAAAAAAATGTATTTCAGACTTTGAAAGCAATGGAATACAAGAGCTATATAATATTGAAAACTTTCATTATATTAACACCGGACTTGGTGAATTTAGCTTAAATTCTGCTCAAATGAGTACAATAAAACCTCTTCTTGTTCAATTAAGTGGTGAGAAAGTAAGCAAATGTCCATCATTTTCTTTTAATTGTAATAATGGTAATTATGTTTCCTTACTAGGAAGTGATTTATCCTGGATGAAAGGAAAAGATCTATACCGTGAACGAGTAGATAATAAGCTGGAAGGAGCAGAAGTAGACAGGGTGGCAATGGGAGAGCTATCACTTATATAGCATTGATTAAAGGACTTTTCTATATTAAAAATAGAAAGTCCTTTAAAGCAAAGGTTCTAAATAATTGACAGTCAATAAAATATAACACTATTATTAATCTATGTGATAGAGGGAATAATATGTCAAAAAAAATAGTTAATGCACTGAAAGCTAAAGTAAAAGGGCTGGAATATAATTACTTAAAAGCTCAAGCAAAAACATCAGGAGGATGGAGTGAAGTTAACTCTGGCGATCTGACATATAAAGATCTTAGAAGAATGGATAATATTATCATTAATGGTAGAGTAATAACTAATGAAGTTATTAGTGGGCTGTTAAGAAACGCAAATGAAGCAGAGAGCAGTCGTTTATCTCTCAAGAGAGTCTTTATAGGAATGTTTGAGTACGCTGATGCAATAGTTCCAAATGATTTGATTATTGAGGAGCTGATAACTAACTATAATCAGGCGGGTTATTCTGGCTTTTTTAAACTCTTCTATAATGAAGCATTAAAACCTTGTGATTTGATGGCATCTTGCTCTGAAAGGATAAGTATTCATATGGAGTGTAATGATCCTAACTATCTTAGATGCTTTTCTAGCACAGAAAACGTGAGAGTGTCTTACTCTACAGACGGTTATATGTCATTAGATGAGCTATGCAATTTATCCGGCTCAGTAGAATTTAAACTGAAATATAAAGATGGAAATGTGACATATGAAGATGGTAAAGTGTTGCTTACAATTCCTAAAGCATTAGAAGACTACAGAGCTGGTAATGACAATCTGCTCGATAAGCTTACTGATATTATTAACAAGGTTGTTGAATATTTAAAAAAGCTCTGTGAGAAATTGGGCTTTAAGTTTGATACAAAAATAGAGTACAATTCTGAGCGTAATATAAACATAGAGCACAACCTTGGCAAGCCACTGCTGGTGATGGATGAACCAGATATATATGCTGTCAATGGCTTAAGGCCCAGAGAACACTGAAGCTTTTCCTAAAATATTTTAGCTAGAAGCAAGGACTTTTAGTTGAGTTTTTTTGCTAAAATCTCATTATAACATAAATGTGTTAAGGTAAAATAATGATCGGTAATGTAAAAAAATTATCAAATGAAGCGCCAATAATACTAACTTGGGTACCAAGAGTATATGGTGCATCTTTACCTGATGGTAAAAACAGTGACTTTAATTACTTAGATATAATAAAAAATCATAAATTAATAAATAAAGAAGAGAGGGATATATATTTGATTATCAACGGTCCTGGATTCAAAGAAAATCAAATAGATGATTTAAAATGTAAACTGAAAGGAATTGAAGGAGTACATGTTATAGACTTGCATCAGTATGACTGGAGCGAAATAGATCAAGAGTGGAAGATAGATGGTAAAGATACTAGTATCAAAGATTTCTTTAGAGATATGTATAACATGACAGATGAACAAAGAACATACTTTGCTGTTGAAATAGATACTTTTAGATTAGTTGCTCTGGCACTCTTAAAGCAGTTTACAGGACACGAAGGTGGGATATATATAGATTTTGATTCTTTAAAAGCCATTGACTCTCATATAGGGAAGGATATAACAATCCCTGAGGGAATTTTGTTAGGGCAAATTACTGCACATGTTAATCAAGAGACCGGCAAAATTATTAAAACGGATTTAAATAATGATCTGATTGCAGTAAGTTGTCCACATATAGCGATTAATATTTTATCTCAATATAAAAGCGCAATACTGAGTCAAGAAAAAATGTGCTATGAGTTAGCAGAGCGTTTATCTAATTTTGTGAAAAAAGAAAAACTACGGTTTTTTGCTATTTATAAAGGGTTGGGAGAGAAACAGCTGTTAGATGATGAAGCGAAGAAAAAAGGGAAGAGTGTTATAGAGGAATTAGATAAGATAGAGCGCAAAATAGTTGATCTAAGAAATGGTAAGATAAGAGAACTATATGATCCGCTAGTCTGTCATTATTCTAGGTATCGTGAAATAGGTTTAAATTTAGGTCAATTTTATACCGTGGAAGTAGTCCGTAATGGATTGATCGGTCAAGACGAAAGCAAACTAGGGCTATTTTTTTTCGAAAAGAACAATGGCAATTACGTTTGTACAATAAATGGTGACCTATCCTGGACGAAGGGAAAAGATCTATACCATGAACGAGTAGATAACAAGCTGGAAGGAGCAGAAGTAGACAGGGTAGCAATGCGCTTGCATAACAGTTGTTAAAGATAGAAAGTCCTTTAAAGCAAAGGTTCTAAATAATTGACAGTCAATAAAATATAATACTAGTATTAATCTATGTGATAGAGGGAATAATATGGCAAAAAAAATAGTTAATGCATTAAAATCTGAAGTGGAAAAGCTCAAGTATGCTGATTTAAAATCTGTGCCAATAAAATCAGATTGTTGGAACTCTGGTTACAACACATATATTGACCTTGGTAGATCACACAACCTTACTATTAATGAGAAAGAAGTGCCTAATGAGCTTATTGAGAAGCTATATTCAAAACATAAAGATCTCATTTTAGAAGATGAGAATGGAAGAAAGAACTATAGTCCATTTCTTAAGCAAATTTTCATAAAAATATTTGAATATGCTGGTGCAGAAGTTCCGAGTGACTCTATCATGGAAGAATTGATAACTAACTATCATCAAGAAGGGTATAATCATTTTCTGTTTCTTCATATATTAAAGGCTCTTTCTCCATTTGGCTTGCTTGTGTTAGATTCTAGCATAACAATAACTTATAGTATGGATTGCCGTGACTCCAATTGTCTAAAATTTAATTTTAGCATGGATTGTATAAAGGTGTGCAGCAGTGATCTTGTTAATGATATTAAAACACCAGGTTTTTGCAGTTCAGTAGAATTTAAACTAAAATGTAAGGGTCGAAATGTAACATATGAAGATGGTAAAGTGCTTATTACTATTCCGAAAGAGCTGAAAAATCATAAAGCAAGTGGTAGAAATTTTTTTGATATTGCTACTGAACGTTTTCAAGAATTTTGTGAGAATTTAGGATGTAATTTTGAGACAAAAGTGGAACATAGTCTAGGTGAACCACTTAAAGTGCTAAAAGATGTAAATACATACCATGATAAGAACTTAAACTTGAACCAACAGTTAAGTAATTTAAGATAAGATATTGAGATTCGCATTTTTAAAGCTAGAAAACACATTCATTGAGAGAATAATTTCGCTACTGAAAGCAAAAGGCGTTTTTACAATCTTCTATCTACTACTCCCTCATGAACAGATACGTTAATCTCATCTAACTGCTCACTAACTTCTTCATTACTTGGCAAGTGTCCTCTAAGAGATAAGTTACGTACTGCATGCTGACATCGATCCAAAGGAGTTTGTAATCGCTCAACATATACTTTTGCTAGCAACTCAGCGTCAATTAGCGCTCCATGTAACTCCCTACTCTCTAGTGATATACCAAAACGCTCACACAATGCACTTAAAGAAGCCGGTGGTCCAAATTTCTTTCTTGCAAGCGGTAATGTATCTAACACTCTGTCTGAAGAGATTAATTTGGCATTCAGTTTACCAAGTTCCATGTTCAAAAATTTAATGTCAAATCCAGCATTGTGAATTACCAAAGTATCGCTAGATATAAAATTAAGAAATTCAGATGCAATCTCTGAAAATAATGGCTTATCCTTTAGAAATTCTTCGCTGATACCGTGAACTTTAAATGCACCTTTGTCTATGCTCCTTTCTGGGTTGATGTATCGATGGAATACTTTGCCTGTTGGAATGTGATTAATTAGTTCTACACACCCTATTTCGATAATTCGATGGCTATTGACATCAAGACCTGTAGTTTCAGTGTCAAGTACTATTTCACGCAGCCCATCTTGTTTGGAAAGTTCTATACTTAACCTACTACTAGGATCTGACTGACTATTGGTAGCTTGTATCGTTTTTTTTCTTTTAGCTACTAATTTTTTTGTAGCACCTTCACCATCTTTTACTCTAGAGTGTCCAGGCGCTTCGGTTATTGAGCTTTTTTTTATACTATAAAGGATAACTTCTTTATCATTTAAGAATTTTTTACCGTTACCTTCTACATAAAGTGAGGTGAGATTTTTGAGTGCTATATCTACTCCATAGTGGTGGCGCCACACTCCAACAATGTTGTTGTTTTCTACATTTAATAAAGTAAGATTTGGGAGACGTTTGCTGCCAATCAAAAATGCAAAACCTCTGTCTCCAATATTGTTATTACTTATTTCAAGTAAAGTAAGGTTTTTTAGATTGCCTTGACCTATATATCCTGCACCTTCAAAACCGAGTTTATTGTTCCTTAGAGTAAGCGAAGTAAGATGTGTAAGTTTACTTAACTCTTTTACATCTTTACTATCAATCTCTACATTTATTAAATTAAGCTCGTTAATGCCTTTTTTACTCTGTAGAAAGTTTGCTAGCTCTCTTATATCAATTTTAGCACTTACATCTGATATTGTTAAAGCTTTATCATGTACATATCTACTAAAACCCACCTTACCCTCTGTTAATATACTATGTAAATATTTTAACTGGCATCTCAGTAGCTGTCAATTGCTTATATAAGATCTTAAACAGCTGGTTTAGGTGCTGTAAAATTCATACTTTTTGTGATCAGCTAAGTAAAAAGTCAAGCCTAGGGCAACTCACTAAGCTTTTCTGATTTATTGTTATACAGTTCTTGAGTTTTTTTCTTCCTTTACAAAAGAATCTGTTACTAAATCCTTTAAAGTTTCACCAGGCTTTTCTAGCAATTCAGGTTTAAATAAATACTCAAGTCCATATATTGCTAATGTAACAGCTACAGCAACTAAAGCCGTAGTTAAGAATGAATAATTTCCTGTGATTAATGCTAAACTTACTAGTAACCCAATTACTGGTGGAGCAAGAATTGCTGCACCTCTCTTCCATAATTGTGTTTTCTGTTTCTTTTTTTTGCGTCGTTTACACTCTCCTTTTTTTTCTTCAAGTGGAATTTCTTTAACTTGGACTTGCTGACAAAATGTGACCTTTTTTTTTGGCTTTATTTTGTCAGAAATAGAAGATTTTGATAACTCAGTGTAGTCAACTTTTTCGTTAGAATCACCCATAACTTTTTCGCTTCATCAATACCTATATTAAATTATATTCTAAATAAAGTCAAGATATTAATTACTATATTAAACTGTACTCTGAAAAAATTAAGATATTAACTACAAGCCTTGAGCCTGTTAAAATCTTCTTCAGCGTGATATGATGAACGGGTTAATGGACTTGATGCAACTACCAAAAAGCCTTTGGAATAAGCAATATATTTATAATGCTCAAACTCTTCTGGAGTAACATATCTATCAATTTTTGCATGCTTTGGAGTTGGTTGCAGATATTGACCAATTGTAATGAAATCAACTTCGGCGCTACGTAAATCATCCATAACCTGAAAGATTTCTTCTTTTGTTTCTCCAAGACCGACCATCAGCCCTGACTTCGTGAAAAGTTTAGAATTAATCTGTTTCACCATCTTTAGCAAATATAGTGAATGAAAATAACGAGCTTTTGGCCTGATTTTTGCATATAGCCTTGGTGCTGTTTCAACATTGTGATTATAAACATCAGGTGATGCAACAGCGATTGCTTCAAATGCTCCTTTCTTATTTAAAAAATCAGGAGTGAGAATCTCTATTGTTGTTTCCGAAGTTATCTTTCTAATTTCTTCTATACACCTTATAAACTGATTTGCACCACCATCTGGTAAATCGTCACGGTCAACAGAGGTAATGACAACGTGCTTTAAATTTAACTTTTTTATTGCTTTTGCTAAATTTTCTGGTTCGTGAGGATCGAGCTTATCAGGAATGCCAGTTGCAACGTTGCAAAACGCACAAGCACGAGTACAAACAGAACCGAGAATCATCACAGTAGCATGACGTTTATTCCAACATTCACCAATATTTGGACACGCAGCTTCTTCGCATACTGTATGTAAGTTATGTAGCTTAACAGTGTTTAAGGTTTCATTGAATATTTTACCAGCTGGAGCTTTTGCTCTGAGCCATGTAGGCTTACTATGCATCTGAAACAGCTAGCTCTACCTCTTGTTTTGCTAAAACTTTCTTTAATCTTCTTTTTATCTTTTGCGCTTCTTTACTTAGTTTAATTGTTTTTGTGTTGAGCAAGAAAGCATCAAGATCACCTTTGTAATCTATAGTTCTTAAAGTTCTTGTCGCTATACGAAAGCTAAACTTTTTTTCTAATATATTACTCGTTAATGTAACCTTATGTAAATTTAAGAGAAAGGTACGCTTTGTTTTACGATTTGAGTGCGATACCTTATTACCAAAAGACTTTTTTCTATTTGTTAATTCACAAATTCTACTCACTTCAATATACCAATTTATCCTATGTAACTAGGTTAACCTTATATAGTTAAATAGTCAACTCCCTTGCTTGATTTTTATACCGTATACTGCTTTATAGCCAAAAAACACTGTAATTTTTTCTATTACAAGAGAAACCATATGCTGCATTTCTAATGCTTTACTGCCATTTGTTACTAACAGATGCAGAACACCAGAATTTACGTTTTGTGCGTATGAGATCTTTTGTGGTTTTGTACATTCTGCTAATTCCTCTCCAACTATACTTTTCCAGTTTAAAATAAGACGTATTTCATTTTTGCTGATCTTATTTTTCATGCATTTTAATGCATAGTTTTCTATTATAGATTTTAATTTCTTTGGCCCGCTATATTTAAACATCTTTCCAGTGCTTAAAATTAAATTATATTACAACTTTCTTATACAAAAAACTAACTTATTGTTTTCATAATCCTCGGCCTCACACATAAAAAGCAGTATTTATATATCTAGCATTTGCCAGAATTTTGTGTTTCCTACCTTGTAATCATTTTTAATTTTAATTTGTTAAATTATTATGAAGCTAATTAAAATTCGAGTAAAGTATAGTATTTCCAAGAAGATTATCTTTTTACTGTATGCAGTAATTTTCTTATAGCTATCTGTTTTTTAAGATCTTTCTGCAATCCAAGCTGCTTGAATGGCCTCTAATATTTTTTCATTACAATACTTTTCATCATCATCAAACTCTTCTAAATCCAAGACTTTTCTTTTAAGTTCAGTGAATCTAATACTAATTATATCTTCATTTGGAAATTTCTCTTCTAGAGCTTCTGCAATATCTTCTATATCAAGCCATTTCATACTTTTTTAATAAATTAAACTGGTGCCCATGGGGAGACTTGAACTCCCAAGGTCGCAAAACCCACGGATTTTAAGTCCGCTGCGTCTACCGATTCCGCCACACGGGCCTTATGTTGTTTATCTAGAGTAAAATTCTACTACTAAATTGACTTCCATGTCTGCTGAATAGGGGACTTCGGAATATTGAGGCGCTCTCAAATACTTCACTGAAAGTGCTTTGCTGTCTGCCTCTAAATAATCTGGAGCCTTACGTTCTTGTTTTTGTTCAGCCTCTATTAATATAGGAATTTTTGCTGCTCTTTCCCTTATTTTTACTATATCACCAGGCTTCACTCTATAACTTGATATGTTAACCACCTTATCATTAACTGTAACATGTTTATGAGATATAAGCTGTTTTGCCGAGTAAATTGTTGGCACAAAACCAGAGTGATATAAAACAGAACTTAACCTTGATTCCAAGGCACCAATAAAATTATCAGCCGTATAACCCTTTCTTTTGTAGGCATCTAAAAATGTACGTCTAAGCTGCTTACTTGAAATTGCATAGTAGAACTTAAATTTCTTATGTGCAGCAAACTGCTTACCAAAATCAGATAACTTCTTAAATCCAAGAATACCATGCTGACCTGGAGGGTATTTTCTTTTATTGACCGAATCTTTTGCTCTACCCCATAAGTTTACACCAAGCCTGCGACTGATTCTATACTTTCTATTGATAACAGTTGTCATACAAAAATTCTCACAATCTAACTATAAATTATTAATGATTTTAACATTAAGTGTCAACTTGTTTTTGCCACTATGATGTAGTATACTTCACTTTTAAGTTTTCCTATTAATACATGAATCATCTACTACTAAAATCCATGGCAAATGCTGTCCGCTTTTTATCAATTGATGCGGTACAAAAAGCAAATTCTGGACACCCAGGTATGCCACTTGGCATGGCAGATGTTGCCACTGTATTATTTGCTAAATATCTAAACCATAACCCTGATGATTCTCAATGGATCAGTAGAGATCGTTTCGTCCTATCAAATGGTCACGGTTCAATGTTGCAATACTCTATATTATATCTGACAGGCTACATTAGTATAGATGAACTAAAAAACTTCAGGCAACTTACATCAAAAACTCCAGGTCACCCAGAATTTGGCTTAACTTCTGGTATAGAAGCAACAACAGGCCCGCTTGGTCAGGGATTTGCCACTGCTGTTGGCATGGCACTTGCTGAATCGATTCTTGAAAAGCAGTTTGAAATCAGTCACTACACTTATGTAATGCTAGGAGATGGTTGTCTTATGGAAGGTATAAGCCATGAAGCAGCGTCCCTTGCTGGGCATCTTAAATTAAATAAGCTGATAGCACTTTTTGACGACAATGACATCTCTATAGACGGCTCTACTAGCCTCTCTTGCTCTGATGATGTAGAAAAGCGTTTTTCAGCGTATGGATGGAATGTTGACAAAATCGATGGGCATGACTTTGATGCTATATCCCTTGCAATAGAGCAGGCGCAAAAGTCTGATAAACCTACACTAATCTGTTGCAAAACTATTATCGGAAAATTTTCGAGCCGTGCTGGCACATCTTCTGCTCATAGTGGTGCCTTTACAGAGGAAGATGTAAAACAGATGAGAGAAAAATTAAATTGGGACTATGAACCATTTCATGTACCAGAAGATGTGAGAAACGCTTGGATAGAAACAGTTAAGAGGGCAAAGCAAAACTATACATCCTTGATCAATAAAGAACTACAAAGAAGACTTGAGAAACGTTTGCCGAATAATATCGAGAGTGATTTGGCTGATCTGAAGAAACAAATATGTAAGCTAATGCCAAACGAAGCTACTCGATCTTCTTTCGGCAGAGTAATGGAACTATTAACTAAGTCTATGCCAGAACTAATTGGTGGCTCTGCTGATCTTACCGGTTCAAATTGTACTAAATATAAGCACATGCAGGCAATAGATAGTAATAATTATAGTGGCTCTTATGTACACTATGGAGTGAGAGAGCACGCTATGGCAGCTTGTATGAATGGTATGGCTCTTCATGGTGGGATTATTCCTTATGGTGGAACTTTTTTAGTATTTTCCGACTACTGCCGCCCTGCTATACGTCTTTCAGCCTTGATGAAACAGCAGGTTATATATGTAATGACTCATGACTCAATTGGAGTAGGAGAAGATGGTCCAACTCACCAGCCAATAGAGCATTTAGCTTCTCTGAGAGCTATACCAAATCTGTATGTTTTTAGGCCAGCAGATGCAATTGAAACTTTGGAGTGCATTAGCATTGCACTTGAAAAAAAAGAGTCACCTGCACTATTTGCGCTTTCAAGGCAAAATATTAATTACATGCACTCTTATACTGACCAATTGGCCAACCTATCAAAATTTGGTGCATATATACTATGCGAATATTCAGGGAAGCTAGAAGTGACGATATTTGCTACCGGATCTGAAGTTGAAATTGCAGTTGAGGCAAGAGAAAAATTACAGGAAAAAGGTGTAGGTACAAGGGTCATTTCTATGCCGTGTTGGAGGCTTTTTGACGAGCAAAGTGATGAATATAAAGGGGTAATATTAAATAATGATAGTATTAAAGTTGCAATTGAAGCTGGAAGTGAAGTGGGTTGGCATAAATATATAGGTTCAAACGGTATATTTATTGGCATGAAAAATTTTGGAGAATCAGCACCTTATGAAGCTCTTTATAAGCATTTTAATATTAGCGCTGATTATGTAGTAAAATGTGTTTGTGAAAACGCTTTTTATCATTCCACTGCCCATAAAATTACTTAATGAACTCAGCCAGTGCCGTTATTATGATATATATAACAATTTTACAAAAATAATATCATAGAATTCAAGAATTGCTACGTGCTAAAAAAAGCAAAATGCTGTTTATAAGAATAAATGGCAAACACTCAACCAATTTCTATTTGTAAATCAGGTGAAGTCAAACCTATAAAAAATTTGGGAGTGTTCATACGCGTCAAGAAAGGTGGTTTTTTTAAAAATATCTTAAATTTTTGATCAAAAACTACCTCACTCTACACTTCCGCCATTTTCTTCAATTTAAGCTACAGCACCAGCAAGGACTTTTTAACTTGCCAAACAGGTACAGATTTAAAAGCCTAAAAACTATCTAAACAACTACAAGATTAGTAGTTTGATCAATTTCAACATTACTAAGTGTTGTATTTGCCTTATACAAACAGTAACATCCTGCTGCAAGAAAAATTAATGCGGCTACAGCGAGTGAAAGACACATTGCTAAATGAAACATTGTCAAACTTGCACCAACAGCAGATGCTCCAGATAATACAAAAGAAATAGAGGCGTAACTACCTTGCCTTTTACTATTGTTGCTTGCTCCTAAGAATTTTTCATATTTACTATTTAGCTCTTTATTTTTACCTTCAAATTGTTTTTGTAGATCTTTAACACGATTCTCTAATGTGCTTTCATGTTTCTTGAGTTCGGTTGTTACCATACTCTCTAATTCACTCTTTAGTTGAGTATATTTTTCAGTGATAGTCTTTAGATCATCCTTTAATTGAGTGTATTCTTTAGTACATTGAGTTACTTTAATTAAGTCTTTCCTTACAGAATCTAGGCCCTGTTCTAAGTTACTGTTCCTAGAGTCAAGTTCTTCAAATCTTTCCTCACGTTCTTTCTGTAGCGCATTAATTTTAGTTTGTATACCATTAAGTAATTTAGTCACTTTAGCCAACTGTTGAGTAACTACAACATCTGAACTACTATTTGCAGAGCTATGACTTTCTACATTATTTTTATTACGAAGAAGACTATTGAGTGACTCTAGATCATTATTAACTTGCTCACCTTCAGGCTCTTTAGATTTCTTCTCCTTAATTGCCTGAATGAAGTTACTAGTACCAATAGTGACTTTTCCTTCACTTTCAAAAGAAGATATGATATCCCCTGTTGTTTTATCTATTAAATATTCTAACTCAGCTCCCGAGAAACCATCAGTTTTATCTGCAAGTTTTTGAGTATCTACTGTAACTTCCAACTCTTCAATACCTTTGAATTTTTTTATATATAAGTCCAATATATCCTTACGCTGGGCATTACCTGGCAAAGGAATTTCAATATGATTAGAGAGACGGCCTGGCCTAGTAAACGCTGTGTCTAAAACATCTCTACGATTAGTTGCAGCAATTACTGTTACACCTTCTAGTGGGTTGAAACCATCGAGCTCGGTTAAAAACTGATTCACAAGGCTGTCGCATGATTGAGCATGACTAGAACTACCACCGCTACCACGTTTTGTAGCAATACAATCAATTTCATCTATAAAAATTATACAAGGAGCATTTGCTCTTGCCTTTTTAAAAATTTCTCTTACGTGCTTTTCACCTTGACCAATATACGATTTCAGAAATTCAGATGCAGAAACACTAATAAACTTTGCTTTAGCTTGACATGCAATTGCACGAGCAATTTTGGTTTTACCATTTCCGGGTGGACCATAAAAAAGATAGCCTTTTTCTGATTTGCAACCTGCCTTTTGAAGTAATGCTTTATTTCTTTCTGGAATAATACCAAGAATCTTGTTTAGCTCCTTTTTAACGCTTTCTGGAATTATAATATCATCAAGTGTTGTTTTATTTTCCGATTTATCTGGATCAAAAATTTCTATTGAAGAGTTACTTTGTTTTAATTGATTTATAAAACTATCTATTATTCCAAAATTTTCTATACCTTTAACATTAACTTTTTTAAGATCAGCTAAAGCTTTTGCTCCTTTATCACCAATGTTGTTCAAAGCTACATCAAGTGAAGTAAGGTTTGTAAGATTACCATTAGCTAAAGCTTCTGCTCCTTCATCACCAATACTGTTACAACTTAAATTAAGTTGAGTAAGGTTTGCAAGATTACCATTAGCTAAAGCTTTTGCTCCTTCAGCATCAATTTTGTTACAACTTAAATCAAGTTGAGTAAGGTTTGCAAGATTAACATTAGCTAAAGCTTTTGCTCCTTCATCACCAATATAACAGCTTTTTAAACTAAGCTTTGTAATACTAAGATTGCTCTGTAAAAAGCTTACTAATTCACTTATGTTTATTGTTTTCGAGGACAAATCAAGAAAGTCGTCTAGAAGAAATTTACTAAAATCCATTTCGTTTCTCCATTAAATATATAGATATTTTAGCCTATATTTTAATAATTGTCAAATTTTTAATAAATCTAATGAAAAATTATAGAAAATGCTTAGCATCACAAAAAATTTACTTTATTTTTAAGTAGAAAAATAGTACGTACCTTTGTGAAAACGAGTTGCATGATAAGAAAGCTGGTGAAATGTTTCGAGTAACTTTTTCGTTTCTATGATCCACTTGGCGGCAAGAATAAAGTTTTAATCGTTCCATGGTTTCTGTATAATTTTCAAAACTTAATTGGTATATATGAAGGTAATAATAGGTAGCGCTAGTAAACGATTAGGAGATTCAATAGCAAGTGGGCTAAATGCTCAGCTATTCCCCAATCAGGTGTCAAGATTTGCCGATGGTGAGGTAAATGTAGAAGTAGCAAATGATCTACGTGATCAAGAAGTATACGTAGTGCAATCTCTTTCTTCCCCTGTAAATGATAACCTTATGGAGCTTCTGCTTACAATTGATGCAGCAAAGAGATCTGGAGCCAAGAGAATAACAGCTATTATTCCTTATTACGGATACAGTAGGCAGGATAGGGTTATTAAAAACAATAATATGCAATCTGCTTTAAGTGCTAAATTAACTGCAAATCTTATTCAAACAGCTGGTGCAAACAGTGTTGCTGCTATTGATTTGCATTCAAGTCAAATTGAAGGTTTTTTTGATATACCAGTTACTAATCTAAGCTGTTTTGAAGTATTTGTTAACTCTATATACAAGGAAAACTTGGCAATAGTTGCGCCTGATGTTGGAGCAATTGGCAGAGCTCGTGCTTTTGCAAAGATTTTAGAGGAAAAACACAAGTTGGATAATGATATTGTTGTAGTAGATAAATATAGAGAAAAAGCAGGTACATCTGAGGTAATGAATGTAATCGGAGAAGTTGCAAACAAAAATTGCGTCATTGTTGATGATATAGTTGACTCTGGCGGAACATTATGTAATGCAGCTCTTGCTTTAAAAAACCGAGGAGCAAAGTCTGTAGTTTCGTGCATTACACATGGAATACTTTCAGGAAATGCAGTTGAGAAAATCTCTTCCTCTTCTCTGGATAAATTAGTAATTACGGACACCGTATTTCACAAATTTGAAAAAAATGATAAGATAGAGGTTGTTTCAATTGCAAATATTTTAATTTGCTTTATGCAAGGAGGTAAAAGTGCCAGCTAGATCAACAGAAGATGTTATCACTTCGTTAATAGAATTTGCAAATAAGAGAAAAATAACAATTACTAAAGAAGAAATGCTTAAAACTGCACAGCTTGTGAGGATTAAGTTATCCGATGATGAGATTCAATACTACTCAAAAGAACTGACAATGCTGGATTGGATACATGATACTTTGTTGAAAGTTAATACTGAAGGTGTTTCTCCTATGCGTTATGGAACTATAGATAAGGATGTCCATGTACGCGATGATATTATAAATTCTCAAAACATTAAAGAAGAAATATTATCCAATACAAAATCGGAGCATGGGTATTTCGTAGTACCGAAGGTTATAAACGATTAAGATAAAGCAAGATTTATACCGATTTTATAGATCTACTTTCAAAAATAAGACCAATCTGGTAAAGAAGCATTCGTTGGAGTAAAAACCATTTTTTGATTTTTCTTTACTAAATCTACTAAATATAATTTAGAGTTGCTTGGTGATTCTGCGTTAGTAAAGATAATTTCTCTGCCATTTGGTAGCCATGCCGGAGATTCAATTTTATGTCCCTCTGAAAGCAAGCGCTCTTCTTTGCCATCTGGCTTCATAACTCCTATGTAAAATTTTCCTGACTGAATTTTTGTAAAAGCTATCAGATCTCCTTTTGGCGACCAAACAGGTGTAGCATATCTTCCATTTCCAAAACTAATTCTCTTGGGTTTTTTGCTTTTTTTAGTGAAATCTATGATATATAGTTGCTGACTTCCACTTATATCAGAACTAAAAACCATGTACTTTTGATCTGGAGACAAAGAGGGAGAAGTACTTATAGCTGAACCTTTAGTAATTTTTTTTGTTCGTTTACTACTTAAGTCTAGAGATAATATATTTGTTTCACCACTCAATGAGTGGGAAATTAAAAGAGATTTACCATCAGGAGAAAATCTTGGTGCAGAAATAACTCCTTCAAATGCGCTGATTATTGATTCAGTGTTATCTTTTAAATTTTTTAATATTATATAACTTTTACCATTTGTGTATGAGATATAAACAATACCCTTTCCATTTGGTGAAAATCTTGGTGTTGACACAAATTTCTCACCATTTGTTAAGTACTTTATATTACTTCCATCTTGATTCATCACAGCAATTTTACGGACGGATTTGTAATTGCTATCTTTTTCTTCAGCGATATATGTAATTTTTGTATTGAAATGCCCTTTCTCACCAACCAATCTATCATGTATCACATCTGAAACAAGATGACTAATTTTCCTCCAGTCTTTTGCTGGAAAAACAACCGACTGAGTAAGTAATTCTCTGTTTGTAAAGCTGTCAGATAAACGAAAAGATAGCTCTAAATTTCTGTTTGATACTTCACTTAAACTTACTGTGACCACAGTATCGCTTTTCCAAGAATCAACTTTCGTGTTACGTTTCACATTAAATAAGCCACAATTAGATAGATTTGTTTCAATTACTTTTGTGATGCTTTCACTTAGCTCACTTTCCACTTCTGTCTTGCATGCACATTTAGATACAACAAGATCAATATTACCAATATTGCTTTTTTTTATATCAACATATAAAACAGCTTTTGTGGAATAAGGAATAAATAACGAAATAAATAACACCAATTGAACGAATAGCTTCATTAGATTTCTTGCATTACCTCCTGTCATCTCAGCAAATAGCTTACTTTTGAAGTTAAACTGCATGACAGTATAGTAAATCAATTTCTGCAGTACTTGACACTGGAATCCAGAAATTTGACTGCAAGTAAGTGCACTGAGGTGGCAAGCATAAAAGTAGCTGTTTTATTCTAAAATAAACGTCTTTGACAAGGTTGCATGAAAAACTGGATTCCAGTGTCAGAGCACTGGGATGACACTCTACTGGTGGAGATTGCTCTAAAACTACAATGTTTGCCTGGGCGTTGAGATGGCACCCTTCTGGTAGATTCAAATCACAATGTTTGTATAGTTGTGTGATCTGACACTGATTTTTTTTTACGGATTCCAGTATTTCATGCTGAAATAACATCAAAGAATACATTGTTAACTTCTTACTCAAATAATGGTTAATAAAAAGAGGTATATTTCTATACCTGTTCTATTTGGACTTCAATTATAGGTCTTTTTAGTAAATATTCCTTTAAGATACTAAATATTGAACTTTCAATCTTATTTCTTATTTTTTTTATCGGTTGTGGACTAAATGCTGACTCAACCTTCTCTATGATCTTTTGCATAATGGCTGCATCTTCTTGCGCTTCGAAAACACCAGGTGCAAATACTTTTGGCTTAGCGAGCAATTTGTTTTTCTTATTCACAATTGCTGTTACTACAATAACCCCAGCATCTCTCATTCTCTCACGCATCTTTATAACGCTGCATTCTGGATGGCGTAGCAACGTACCATCAATACCAAAGTAGTCAACATCAATTGAACTAACTTTTTCTCCATTCTCCAAATTCACAATATCACCTGGTGCAATCATTATTGCTTTTTTCACACCGCACTCTTTAGCGAACTTTACATGTGCATCCGTATGAATATACTCACCATGAACTGGAATAGCTATCTTAGGTTTTATCAAAGAATACATTTCCCTTAGCTCTGCTTTTACTGGATGTCCGGAAGCATGAACATTCTCTGTTTTTTCAGTAATAACTTCCACTCCCATCTCAATAAAGGCATTGAGCATGTTATGTGCACGAGTTTCATTGCCAGGAATGATTTTTGATGAAAAGATCATGGTATCACCTTGCTGCATTTTAAATGCTTGATGACTCTTAGCGGCAAGTCTTGCGGTAGCTGCCAGTGGCTCACCTTGACAACCTGTGCAAAGTAGCACCAGCTTTTCCCTTGGAAAATTTACTGCCTCCTTTGCTTCTAGAAACTCAGGAGAATCAGTTAAATAACCACTATCCTGCGCAACTTTCACTATTCTCCATAAAGATCTGCCAAGTAAAACCACTTTTCTATTTAGTGCTTTTGCAGCTTGGCTTATTGTTTCAATTCGCGCCACATTCGAGGCAAATAGCGAGACAGCAACCAATTTTTTAGACCGCTTTATTATATTGTAAATATTATCATAAATTTCACTTTCTGACTCAGGGTGATGCTTGCTTAATATATTGGTTGAATCGCAAATTGCTGCAAGCAGATCACCTTTATCGCCAATTTCTTTTAGACGCTCCATATTAGAAGTTAATCCAACAACAGGTTTTGGGTCAAATTTCCAGTCTCCGGTATGGAGTGCACTACCCATTTCAGTGCTAATTAATATTGAATTTGCTTCAGGAATTGAATGAGTTACATTTATAAACTCAACGGTAAAAGGACCCAAATTTATGCTGCCATTTATGTCCACCTCTTTCAAAGGCACTATACCTTCCAATCGAAATTCTTTCAATTTTTCTTTGAGAAAGTTAACCGTAAACTTTGTTGTATATATGGGACATTCTAACTCTTCCCACAGATGAGGCACTGCACCACAGTGATCCTCATGTGCATGTGTAATGATTATTCCAAGCAAATCTTTTTTTCTTTGAGCAATAAAATCTACATCAGCGATGAGCAGCTCAACACCTGGCATAGTTTCATCTGCAAAACCGATACCAAGGTCGATCATAATCCACTTGCCTTGATAATGATATAGGCTAACGTTCATCCCAATTCTTCCTACTCCTCCAAGAGGAAGAAATAAAAACTCATTTTTGTTTATGTTCATTAATTTTAAATTATTAAAATGCGAGGATAGCAAAACTTCGACCTTAAATAAAGGAATTTATCACTTTTGCATAACTTAAAAAAATCTTTTCACTAAAAGAGAAGGCTTTCAAATTGGTAAAAAGAATTAAGTGTAGACAGCTACCTCTTTATATCATTTAGCAAATTTCTCATTTTTTTTTTACTTTTCCAAAGAATCCTTCAGATTTCTGCTCTACACTTTCATGTTCCCCTTCCTCAAGCGCTTTTAATAGCTCAATCTGCTTTTGGGTTAAATTCTTTGGATTTAAAGTCTCAACTATTACCTGTACGTATAAATCACCACGAGCATGTGAGTTCATATATGGCATACCCTTTTCCCTACAACGTAGTTTGGTACCAGTTTGAGTGCCTTCAGGGACCTTTACTTTTATTTTAGCTCCATCAATTGATTGAATATCGATTTCACCACCAAGTACTGCTAGTGTCATTCTTATAGGCACTTTACAGTGTAAATCTGCTCTATTGCGAGTGAAGATCTGATGAGTAGCTATTTTCACACATACGTATAAATCTCCGCTTTTTCCACCTCTTGCTCCAGCTTCTCCTTTACCACTGACCCTTACTTTAGCTCCTTCTTCTATGCCTTTTGGAATTGAAACGGAGATATTTACTTCATCTCTTTTACGTCCACTTCCACCGCATTTCTTACATTTATTTTGTATTATTTCTCCTTCCCCATAGCATGTAGTACACGTTCTTTCAATGGTAAAAAAGCCCTGTTGAGTTCTAATTCTACCGCTTCCCTGGCATGTGTTGCACTGAACTGGTTTGATTGCTCCTTCGCTACCTGTGCCTTGGCATGTATTACATTTTATATTTGTCACATAATGTATAGGTGCTTGTATTCCTTTAAATGCATCTTCCAAGGTAATTTTAAGGTCGTAGCGCAGATCTGCTCCAGATACTCCTGTTGTACTTCTTTTTGTTCTTGACCTACTTGTACTGCCGCCGAATCCTCCACCAAAAAAATCGTTAAATATATCGCTAAAATCCCCTCCAGCTTGGCTGAAATCAAATCCACCGGAAGCACCATCGTGACCATAACGATCATAACCTGCTCTTTTTTCAGAGTCAGATAGAACTTCATATGCAGCTGTTACTTCTTTAAATTTTTCCTCTGCTTCCTTATTACCAGGATTTCTGTCAGGATGATATTTTAATGCTAGTTTTTTATATGCTTTTTTTATCTCGTCAGTACTAGCATTTCTGCTCACTTCTAGCAGATCATAGTAGTCTTTTTTGTTCATATATAATAGCTCAGTATTTTACCTTTAAAGATAGGTATTACATATATGAATTTCAAGTATGACCTCTATTTCCTATAAAATATGGTGCACCCTGAGCGACTTGAACGCCCGACCTTTTGATCCGTAGTCAAATGCTCTAATCCAACTGAGCTAAGGGTGCTTGCACAAAGCTGACTTTAACAGATTTTATAGCTTATTTCAATTGGTTTAGCTAAAAATAAAACTCTTATCATGTATGAAACCTGTAAGAAATTGTACTAGCTCTCTTAAAGGATAACTTAAGTTAACAGTTTCCAATTACTGTGATTTTAGAACCGCTATCCGAATAAGAGCTTTTCACATTATACTGCCAAGCTACTAACAAATAGCGGAATGACGGTTATAGTTAAATCTAAACTATTTTGGCTATATCAGAAGACGGGTTATGCAGAAACCTTAAAATACTTCTTGCTTGCCAAGGAGAATAAATACATTCCTACAAACAAGCAGATACTCAATATCGATGCATAGGAAAACTTGAAAATTAAATCTTTAATATATATTGATAAGCATTTACCTGCAGAAATTTTGTATAGTAGTCCAACACAAATAATCGTACTATCAATGACCGATGCTATAATTAAAGTGATGAAATTTGCCATATGAAAATTCAATTTCGACTTTAATTCTTCAAAAACAACTATGCTTGAGAGAAGAGAGATTAAAATTGCAGTATATAGAACCAGTATCATAAAACTAAAATTTTGCAATTTAAAAAGACAGCATATCACTGTACACACTATTAAGCTGTAAGTAGCTTTGCTTCTACCATAAAACTCAACCATTGAGTTTACAACTAAAGTAGCTCCCACAAATAAGGCAGCACATATCATTAATTTATTTGAAGTGTTAAGTAAAGAAAGACTGATAAGCAAGAGTATTGATAAAATGGACATAATCACCTACCCAAATTTAATAATATGCATTTATTTTAATCAGACATTACACATAATGAAAAATTTGTCTAGCGTAATCAAAAGTTATTTAAACTAGTACCTAAGTCTTTCAAATCTATTCTTATAATATCCTTTATATTGAGAGCTTTCTCCTCTGTCACTTTTCCAATACATGAAAAAACTATACCTTTAAACAATTCTTCAAACTTCCGCTGATTTTGCGGGGCAATGGTTACTAATATTCTACTTTGCGATTCAGAAAACATTATTATCTTGTTTATTATGTCTGTATTTTGTGTTTTTCCTATTGGTACTAGTGAAAGATCAATTTCAGCACCAAGGTCTCCTGCAATTAGCGATTTTGCCAAAGCAATAATTAAGCCGCCTAAGTTTGGTGCAATTGCAGAGACAATTATGCCATCTTTTATTGCCTGGTTGTAACGTTCATACAACTTCCTAGCGCTCTTTGCATTAACTTTTGGCACGTTGTTATTATCTATTCCACTATATAACTGATATTCAGATCTACCAAGCTCATCGTGGGTTGTACCAAGCACATATATCAAGTCCCCTGGCATTTTCACATCAAGCGATACCGCATTTTCAATATTGTCTATAACTCCAATTGCTGAAATGAGTAGTGAAGGTGGTGCAGATATCATCACTTTCTCGCCATTTTCGTCATATCCCTTGAAGTCATTGAACATACTGTCTTTTCCGGATATGAATGGCGTTTTAAATGCAGTTGCAAAGTTGTAACAAGCCTCTGCAGATCTCTTTAGTTGCCACAATCTTTCTGGATTATAAGCATCGCACCAGCAAAAATTGTCGAGCAACGCTAGATGATTTATATTTCCTCCTGCAGCTACGTAGTTGCGTATTGCAGTGTCAATCGCACATGCTGCCATGTGATAAGTGTCAATTTCTCCATAACTTGAGCCAAATCCCTGCGATTTTACAACACCTTTGTTTGAAGAAAGGACTGGCCTCGAGACAACAGCTTCACTGCACACTCTTCCCTTGCCTTGCAGTGGTTTCAGTATTGACGATCCTTGAACCTCATGGTCATATTGCACCACTATAAACTCTTTGCTGCGTATGTTTGGTCTGCTTAGCATTTCTTTTAGTGCAAAGGTGTCATTCCAGTGCTTGACACTGGAATCTATCTCAAGCTCAACTCTGCCATCGCACGTATTTTTACATAAAGTTTTAGATTTATTTGCAGACAAAGCCTGCTGGATTCCAGTGTCAAGAACTGGGATAACAGGAGAGAATTCTGGAATGACAGCGTATGGGTTAGATTTTCCAGACCATAGCTTTGTCTGTAAATGCATTTTAGGATTACCATCATGCAGAAATTCAGTTTCGATGTCCATTATTACTGCCCCTGGGGGACATTTAACAACGGCTTTGCCACTTTTGTTGAATTCTCCAATTACACAGACCTCCACATCATGTGTTTTCATGATTTGCTTAAACGCAGGAAGATTTTCTTCTGGCACTGCTAAGGTCATTCTCTCTTGTGATTCTGATATCCATATTTCCCACGGAGCCATACCATCGTTTTTAAGGAGAACCTTGCTCAAATCAACTTCAAATCCGTCTTTTCCCATTTCACCAATGGACGATGATAGACCGCCTGCTCCATTATCCGTTATTGCATTATAAAGACCAAGATCTCTTGCTTTTACGACGGCGTTGGATAATTTTTTTTGTGTTATAGGATCACCAATTTGCACAATTGTTGAAGGGCTGTTTCCCGACAATGCCTCTGAAGAAAAAGTTGCACCGTGAATTCCGTCCCTTCCAACTCTTCCACCAATAATTACGATTTTATCACCGTTTTTGGGTTCTTTTATGTGTGAAGGTGCATTATTTACATTCCGTGGAATAATTCCGATGCTTCCAACAAAAACTAATGGCTTTCCACAGAATCTATCGTCAAAGTATACCGATCCAAGTTGCGTTGGAATACCGGAGCAATTACCAGCAACATTAACACCGTGAATCACTTCTTTCATTATATATTTTGGTGGTAAGATTTTATCAGTACGCTCTTTATCTCTATAAAGTTTGCCTTTTGATTCTTTGGCAAAGCAAAAGTAATAAGTATTCATGATAGGTTCTGCACCTTTGCCAAAACCGACTATATCTCGATTAACTCCAAGCACTCCAGTCATTGCTCCACCGAACGGATCGAGAGCTGAAGGACTATTGTGAGTTTCAACTTTATCTACAATCAAGTAATCGTCATCAAAAATTATTCCTCCTGCGTTGTCGGAGAAAACTGACACGCATATGTTAGAATTTATCTCACGCGTTGCACGCTTAATATAATGAGCATATAGACCATCTTTTATTTCATCAATAGGGGAGCAAAAAATATTGTGTTTACAATGTTCAGACCAAGTCTGTGCCAGAGACTCAAGTTCAATATCATATGGATTTCTACCGAGTTTTTTAAAGTAATCCTTTATAGCTTTCATTGCTGCCAGCGAGAGCCCTAAAGTGCCATTACCATCGATTCCATCTCTGCTGATTTTTTCAAGCTCTTGGTCACTTACATTGAGTTTGACAGATTTTGCTCCATTATTACCTGGTGTCATCCCAGTGCTTGACACTGGAATCCATTCTTTTTTTTCCTGGTCACGCGCTGTAATGACACCAGGTGGGGTATTTGGTTTACTGTAATACTTCCAATGGCAATTGCCGTTTTCTTTATAGACAAGTGTGCAATATTCAGTAATAGGATTGAATTCCTGTTTTATGTCATCTTCGGTTGGAAAACCTCCTTGACTTAGAATCAATTTTGAACTTCTTGCCTTGATAGAAACACTTTCATCAATGTGGCCTTTGCTCATTAGATATTCTCTAACAATTTGTTTTGCCGTGTTTCCTACGTTATCGGTCATGCCAGGTAAAAAGCTTATCTCCAAGCCCCACTTTTCTTGTGATTCTATGAAGTTATATTGAACTTCTTCAAGGTTTTCATTGTAGGAATAATAACGGCAGTCTTGTATGACTTTATTATAAAATAGCCCACAAATTTCTTCATGTAATTTTGATGGTAATTCTTTGCTTATGTAAATCAAGTAAACATTAACTACCCTTCTGCGGCCAACTTGTTCACATTTATTAAAAACTTCTATTCTGATGTTTGCCATGTAATATTGTGAAAGACTTTAATATATCATAGCATAAGAAACTGCGAGCACATTTATATTTTAAATAATTTCTATACAATAAAAGTGTTGTATTAATTGTTACTGTTAGTGGGAAGAGTTTTTACTGTTAATGTGAATGAGTCCCTTTTTGATGTGCTGGTTCAGCACATATTTTCTGAATATGAAAGAGAAAAAATTCCCGAGATAAAGATCATACTTCCCTGCAAGAGGGATGTGATAGCATTGCTGAGTGCATTCAAGAATTACAGAACTATAATTTTGCCAGAGATAGTTTCACTAGAAAACATTGATGAAGAAGATTTAATATTAAATCTTGATAGAGTTAAAGTTATTAACCCGACAAAGAGAACGCTGCTACTCATTCAATTTATATTGGAGTGGAATAAAAAACACAATGATAGTTTTCCAATCGATCTAGTTTACAGTTTGCCGTCATTACTTCAATATACCCAAATAGCGGATTGTTATCAGCTTGATGAGCATTCGAAGAAAATGGAGAATTTCATAAACTTACTTATCAAAACTTGGAGTAACACTTTAAAAAATTTAGGAGTAGTAGATATACTAAAGCATAAGAGTGACTACATAAACAATATGATAGCCTCCCTGAAGAAAGATCAGCATATGATCTTTATTGGAATTGGAAAGGAGGAGATTTATAAGTTGTTGATTAAAGCTGTATACGACCTGACATTTGGAAAGATAATTTTACCTAATCTGAATTTGAAAATTAAAGAGAAAGATTGGCAATCACTTGATAAAAAACATTATCAATATTGCCTGAAAGATCTGCTCGATTATTTAAGTATAGGCAGAGAGGATGTAAGTTTTCTGCCAGAAGCGTGTTCTGATGTCATTCCAGTGCCCAGACACTCGGATCCAGAAAACTTAACTTTAAATGAGTGCACCAGGTGGCTGTACAATAGAAACTGGATTCCAGTGTCAAGCACTGGAATGACATCATCTACTACTCAAATTACCTGCAAATTACAATGTTCGTACACTAAAAATCAGAGGGCTGGGATTACAGGCAGTCCTGAACTAGATTATGTCTTTGATACAACTGCCGATCTAAGTAAAGTTAGTAATGGATATATTGGCAATATTGAAGTCATCACTTGTGATTCCAGAGAGGAAGAAGCACAGGTGACGTCACTAATTATGGAGAATGAAGGTTATGAAAACGTTTCTTTGGTTGTTTTTGATAAATTACTTGCAGTTCGTATGGTGTGCCCCATATCGAAAAACTATTCTTATGCGACGCTTCTGCTTTATAGTATTGAGATTTTGAACTCAAAATGGAACGGTGTGGCATTGCTTTCTCTTCTTAAACATAGGCTAGTGACTTTTGGTTACGCTCAAGAAGAGTACACTCGTATTTTATCTGAGTTTGAGATAGAAGTATTGCGTAGCTTTGATATAAATGGTCTTAAGGATATTATCAACGCTATTAGTACTTGTAAAAAGCTAAGATATAAAGAAGATATATTAATTATTATCAGTAGATTAGAAACTATATTTAATCTTTTACTTAATCTTATAAATTATCCTATTTCTGATATAGCAGCAGCTCATTTACAGTGTGTTAATGTGCTTTCTAATGTGAATTTTCTAGAGCTAAATGGTGAAATAGGTAATTTTACTCGTGATTTCTTAAATGCATGTGACGGTATAGCAATTGAGTGTTCCTTAGAGTTATATAATCAAATCCTGATATTATTTTTAAAAAGGAAGTTTTTTTCTCCAGAAAATAACTTTGATAAATTTAGCTTATATCAAAATAAAGTTGTAATACTTGCTGGATTTAATGATATACCAAATTTTCAGAATCCGTTTTTGAGTGCACTGAATAGAGAAAAATTTAACCTTCCTTCTGTGCAAGAAGAGCAAGGGTGCTTTTTGTATACTTTGCGCAATTTATTTGGTGCCGGCAAGGTTTATATTACGAGGCTAGTGAGTGATAGAAAATCAATTCTATTGCGCCGTTTGGAGGTTCTGTTACAAGAACCAAAATATCCTTATCGCAATTGGCTAAGAATATTAAATACACCTGAGTGCATTGTTCCATGTACTCAGCCTATGCCAAAACCTCAAGCCAAAGTCAGAGAAGAAAAAATGCAAGTGATGTCTTGCAGTGCGGTAGAAAAACTGATTCGTAACCCTTATTCATTTTATGTTGAATACATACTGAACCTTAGACAGTTGAAAGACTTAAATTTTAAGCCATCGATATTGGAGTTTGGCACTATGGTACACAATATTTTTGCAAGATATTTACGCAACGAAAAGTCGCTGATGAGTATTGCACGAGAAATATTCTCGTCTAATCGATTCCACTTTTCAAATATGTGGTGGGTAAGGTTGCAGAGGATAATTCAATCTTTTGTTGAGTTTGATAGGACTGGAAACAATCAAGTTGAGTTGGAGAAGAGCTTTTCCTATCCGATATTTCATATTCCAGCGCGTGACACACAACTGCGCGGATGCTGTACAACTTCCACTAAGAATAAGGGTGTCATCCCAGTGCTTGACTACTTGGATCCAGAAAATTTGATTGCAAATGAACACACCAGACAATTGTGTAATAAGAGCTGGTCAGATACTCGAATGACAGAAGAAATTTTATTGACAGCAAGATGTGATAGAGTTGAGTATCTACCAGGTGGGCAAGTAGCAATTATAGACTATAAACTTGGTTCACCACCTTCCAATGAGGAAGTTATGTCAGGATTTTTCCCGCAATTAATTTTACAAGCTTTAGCAGTGGAATACACAACAAAAAAAGAAGTCTCGGAGCTTGCTTATTGGAAACTTGATTATGATAAAATAAAGGTTATTGCTTTGAAAGATTATAGACAAAAAATGCATGAATTTCAGAATATTCTACCAGATTTCTTATCTAATTATTTAAGAGATACTACTCCCTTCATTGCCTCTCCTTATTTTGATAAATTCCTGAGATTTAACATCTACAAACAACTAGAAAGGATAGGGGAGTGGTTATAAATTATATCTCCTCTCATCCAGATCAAAATAGCTGGTTGTACAGCTGGTTTACTAAGTGCAGTAGGAGAATTACTAGATTGTGATATAGACTCATCTTTGCTAGACTCAAACAACCATAAAAAAACACTAAAAAGTGATTCAATCAATTTTAGCCATTAAAACTTGAATAGTGGCTAAAATAGCTTTAAATTGTATATTTATTTTAGGAGGGGTATATGCCATCACAAAAACAGCTAAATGCGCAGCTAATTGATGCTGCTAAAAAAGGACAGCTAGATTTTGTTCAGAAAGCTATACAGGGTGGAGCAATTATTAATACAATAGATGATGATTATGGGAGAACTGCTTTAATATGGGCTGCTGACAATGGTCAACTAGAGATATTACAATACTTGATAGAAGAGGGAGCAAATGTTAATGCAGAATCTCCGGGAAACATAACTGCTCTAATTCATGCTGCTGCCCATGGTCATCTTGAGGTAGTACAACTTCTAATAGCAAATGGAGCTGATTTAAATGTGAAACGTAAAGGTCAATTCTCTGCCCTAACATATGCTATTGTAAATGGCCATACGGAGATAGCAAAGCTTCTAACTAGATATCATTTAATAGCTAATCTTGATATGTCAATACCTCGCTTGCCTCTTCCTACTTGTATACCAGAGTTATCATCTTATTGGTATGACTGTAAGGATGAGCTCAATAAAATGAAGGAAGAAGATAGTGAATTATATAATTTTCTTGTAAGTAAGAGAATTAATGAACAGGTAAGAATTTGGACAGGGAGTGAGACAATACGAAATATTTCACAAGATAGATTAAATATAGAATACTCAATCTATGCTAAAGATTTAACAGGTAAAATAGAATTAGTGATATTTTTTCTTAACAACAGGGAAATAATCAATTCTTTATCGCGGTATTATAAGGTAAGAATTCAAACAATTGATCAGGTAAAAAGGCTACTTGATCGTTTCACAAGAGAACATGTAGAGCTTGAAGTAGAAATTGTTCCAGCACAATTAAACTTTAATACTCAAGAGTTACAACCCCCTAAACTAAAAACATTATCATTTGCACAAATGATTAACAATCATGCAGGATTATTTTCAGCTGCCAAAAATGGTCAATTAGAAACAGTAAGATACCTGATAGAAAAACAGAAAGAAGATATTAATTCAACAGATCACTATGGAAGAACTGCTCTAATGTGGGCTGCTGGAAGTGGCTATTTAGAGGTAGTAAAGTACCTGATAGAAACAGCAAAAGCAAATGTTAATGTGAAAGATGGCTATGAAAACACTGCTCTGAATTATGCTACTAGAAACGGGCATTTAGATGTAAAAGAATATCTGAAAGGTTACATACAAAAAGAACTGCGGAAGAAATACGTCTGCATTGGCGTGAGTGGTGCAATAGGTTATGTTGCAGGTATGACAATATCATGTTCTGCGGGAGCAGCGATTGCAGTTTGTGCAGCATCAGCTACCATTAGTCTAGCGTTAGGTGCAATTTTTGGTTATACAGTTGTAGAAGTAAAAAAAGAGAAAGCAAACACAGGTATAGCTTCTGCGCTTAAAGATGTTTTCACTATTCAAGCTCTAAGTAGAATAGCCTTATAGAGAGTGAAAGTAGGTTTATTGCTTAAGGTTGCATGATTGCCTTAATAACAATAAAAAAATAATAGAAGCAAAAGATATGGCTTGAAAGTTTTCTAAGGTCTTCACTAAAAATGTCTCAACTTGACACTGAAATACAATTTGATTTAACTAATCATATATGTAGGTAATGTCAAACACTAGAATGAGGAAATATGGATAAAAAAGTTAGAATAGAATCAGATAGCTTAGGAGAAGTAAAAGTACCAAGTGAACATTACTGGGGAGCGCAGACTCAGCGTTCTTTGGAAAATTTCAAAATTGGTACAGAGAAAATGCCAGAGC
This sequence comes from Wolbachia endosymbiont (group B) of Ablattaria laevigata, assembly GCF_964277395.1. Classification (NCBI taxonomy): domain Bacteria; kingdom Pseudomonadati; phylum Pseudomonadota; class Alphaproteobacteria; order Rickettsiales; family Anaplasmataceae; genus Wolbachia; species Wolbachia endosymbiont (group B) of Ablattaria laevigata. Next base: position 651,477 of record NZ_OZ195519.1, on the reverse strand, counting down.
CCCTGATTAAAGCGCTAGCAATAGTAAAACTTGCAGCAGCACGTGTTAACATGAAGCAGGGTAGCATAGATAATAGAGTAGGGGATGCAATCTGCTCAGCTGCAAAGGAAATAATAGACGGTAAATTTAATAATCAATTTCCACTTGTTGTTTGGCAAACCGGGTCTGGGACGCAGACCAATATGAATGTGAATGAAGTGATCAGCAATCGTGCAATAGAAATTTTGGGCGGTGATTTAGGTAGTAAATCTCCAGTGCATCCAAATGATCATGTAAACTGTGGTCAGTCATCAAATGACACTTTTCCAACAGCAATGCATATAGCAGTAGCAGAACAAATAGACCGCTTGCTTATTCCCAATCTTGAAGAATTATATAAAGCGCTAAATAATAAGGTTCATGAATTTAAAGATATAATAAAAGTAGGGCGTACTCATCTGCAAGATGCAACTCCTCTAACACTTGGGCAGGAATTTTCTGGCTATGCAGTTCAGATTAAAAAGGGAATAGAGAGAGTAAAGTCAACTCTAAGCAATGTATATGAACTTGCACAAGGTGGCACTGCAGTTGGCACGGGAATCAATACTAAAAAGGGTTTTGCTGAGGATTTTGCTAAAGAAGTGGCAAAAATCACTAATTTTCCATTTATTTCAGCAAAAAATAAGTTTGAAGCACTAGCAGCAAATGATGCTTTAGTTGAGCTCAGTGGAGCACTCAATACAGTAGCAGTAAGCTTGATGAAAATTGCAAATGATATAAGGTTACTTGGTTCTGGTCCAAGATGTGGAATTGGAGAAATAATGTTACCAGAAAATGAGCCTGGCTCTTCAATCATGCCGGGTAAGGTGAATCCAACTCAATGCGAAGCAGTGACTATGGTATGTGCTCAAGTTATGGGAAATCATGTTGCAGTGACAATTGGTGGCTCAAATGGTCACTTTGAATTGAACGTGTTTAAGCCGGTGATAATTTACAATGTTTTGCAGTCTATAAGACTTTTAGCTGATACAAGTTTAAATTTTGCAGAGAAATGCGTAGTTGATATTAAAGCAAACGAAGAAAGAATAAAGGATTTACTAAATCAGTCGTTAATGCTAGTTACTATATTAAATACGCATATAGGATATGACAATGCAGCAAAAATAGCGAAGCTTGCTTATAAAGAAAATATCACTCTAAAAGAAGCAGCAGCAAAACTTCAACTGCTCACTGAGGAGGAGTTTGAAAGGATAGTGAAACCAGAGGAGATGGTAGGTTAAACTACCACCTTTTTTAGGGTTCTGTCGCATTTGTAGGGAAGTAGAAAGAAGAATGATATAATTGTCTAAAAAAAAAAGCAAAGATGTTTCGTATCAATCAAAAATTGTTGCCATATTTCAAAGGATTTAGCTTTTCAGCGGATGTTATCTGTATACATGAAATGTCGATTCTCTTTGAGCTATCGAGATTTGGAAGAAATGATGAGTATAAGGGGAGCAAAATGCTACGTTACAAAGGTGGGTTATCACCACTGATAGATGAGGCAGTAAGGAAAAGAAAGAAGCAGGTTGGTAGTAGTTGGAGAGACTTACATTAAATTAAACGGTAAATGGGTTTATTTATATACTGTAGACTTGTGTGTTAGTAGAGACAAGTCTGCAGCACTTGCATTCTTTCGTAAAGCCTTCAGGAGTAACTATCTTCCTGAGAAAATTGTAATTGATAAAAGCGGCAGTAATACTGCTGCTCTTGATGATTTGAATGCAGAAATTTCTGAAGATTACAGTTCTTCAAATAAAATATCTAAATAATATTGTTGATAGATTTATCAAAAAACTAATAAAGCCAATGCTTGGGTTTAAAAGCTTCCATTCCGCAAAAGACCTGCTGCGAATCAAGCGATAAAAAGAAGGAAAGGAGGGTGACTAAAATGAAGGTTAACTAAAAGGCGTGCTTAAGATTTACAATACCAGCAATAATATTGAATCTCAGGTTATATTTTTTCTGAAAATTGCGATAAACATTCGACATAATCTTAAATATCTTTATCTCTCGTATCTTGTTTTCTACTCTCATTCTAAATGATGCTAATCTTCTATTATGCTCTTTCTGCTCTGGAGTTAATGGCTTTTTACGATACTTTTTATATGGAATTATAACATTGCTTTGCAATTTTTGCCAACCTTGATATCCAGAATCGGCATGTTTTATGCTATCAAGTGGTTTCTTGTTTCCTTATGCGAAAATCACTACACGATATGGCTTTGACACTGATAACATTCTTCCTACTTCTTCGATTCAGTTTTCATAGTGTTGGTTCTTTTTTTTCCTGAATATGATTTCTTCCGTTTTTTACTATCTTCTGGTCTCTGTATTTGCTTCTAAGAAACTTCCCATTAGTTATTCCTGTTGAACTAAGATATAACCGAATTCCTGTGCCTTTTTGATTAAATTTTTTACAACTTTCTCTTTGTAACGTGTTTCATAATAATCTATTCCTCTTTCTACATATTCTTGTCCATACTTCAACATACTATAAAAGATACATGCTAATTTCCTTGCCGTAGCAGTAATCGCTTTTGGTGCACCTAGTCGTTTTTTTAACCTTCTACAATATGCACCTATTCCGCTATTGCTTCTTGATACACAGTGAGCAGCCATTCGAAATGCATTCGCGGCACGATTAATGACTTTACGTGTTCTTGTGCTAAACACTTTTTCCCCTGTAATTTTATTAGCAGGGCTTAGCCCCAACCACGAAGTAAAATGCTTTTCTGATCGCCATTTATTATAGTTAATACCAACTTCCGAAATGATAGTTTGTACAGTTAGTATATCCAATCCAGGAATTTTGGTAAAATCTATACCAGTTACTCGATATAATTCTTCATGCAAAGCAAAGTTTGGTTTACTTTTTCTGTGCTTATTTTTCTCTTCACCTAACTTTTTACTCTCATCAGACTTTGTCTCAAATGTTTTATAATATTCTTAAATGCTCCTGTCACATTCTGCTACTTTTTCCTGATAAATATTATATAGCTCAAATTCTTGCTTTAATGTAAATAGGTGTTCTTTTCTATAGTTTCCTGCTAATGCTTTTGCAATAACAGATTTATCACTTTTTATTCGTCCATCTCTTAGTTCAGCCAATTTTTCAGGATTATTCTCACCATCTATTATTGCTTTAATAATTTGCATTCCAGTTACACCAGTTGTATCGCTTATAACTTTATGTAGTTGAATATTCATTTGTGTTAGCGCTTTTTGCATACGCAAAGTATGTGTAGAAGCATTTTCAATTAAATTTTTACGTTGCCGAACATAACTACGCAATACACACATTTGATCATCTGGCCTAAATGACCCTTGGAGTAACCCGTAACTGTGTAGTTGTTGAATCCATTTGCACATCTGATTTTCTCCCAGGTACATTTTTAACATGTTTTGCGTTTACCAGTTTTACTTCAAATCCGTGTGATTCAAGTACTTGAAACAAAGGAATCCAGTACACTCCTGTTGACTCCATGGCTACTGTATTAACTTTACATTTTTTCAACCATTTTGCTATGTTGTAGAGATCTTACGTAAAGCAGCTAAATTTTTGTATACGTTGTTCATCGCTTCCTTCGGGTACACATACATAATGTACAGCCGAGCCAACATCGATTCCTGCTGCATTAGATCTCTAATTTACTTTTGAACTTTGCCATTTTTAATCTCCATTATATAATAATCCATAATTGAGAAGTGCTTAAGCTTGGGACGGTTGAGTTATACATTCTTCTAATCGAGGTAGCCCAAAAGGCTCAATCAGTGGTTCGACCGTTCCTCCAAAGCCACGCTGTCCTACGGGCACTTAAGGCACCATTGCACAGTTCGGCTATAACTGCAAAAAGCTCTTCTCTACAAAATTATACATAAAATTTGCTATACACTCAGCTAGGAAGTTTCTTTTTGGTTTGACAGGTTTTATCTGTCCGGCGCTGTTCTGTAACATCAGCCAGAATCTTTAGTATTTTTTCTGATGTCATACTTCTATCTTTTGTTATAGTCACTTTTTTGGCGAGTAATGGCTCTATTCTCTTAAGTAACCTACATACATTTGCGTTGTGTACATTGAATAGGCATCCTAAAAATCTATGCGTTATGTAAGTGCGATAGTACAAAATTACGCAAAACAACTTATCTTCCAGAGTTGGTAGTTTTGATCTTCTACCATGACACTTTTTCTGTTTTTCAAGTTTTTCCCATTCAGACCTCACTTTTTCCACCACCTTTTCGAACTCCTCTATAGTTAAACCTGTTATATTACGAAAGTTTCTTGGGTGTTTTTTCATATTATAGTAACTAAAGCTCATTTTTTTCCTTACTTGATCTGCTTATTCTTCTTCTACCTCTCTCACATCATTTTTTCAATCACCTTTTGCAGCAGGTCTTTAGAAGAAACAGATGTACAAGCTTATGCTGCTTCTACTCCAGAATCTACAGAGACAGAAAGTTCTTTTTTTAGTAACTTGTTTAGTATACTTATGAAGCCTTTTTCTTTAATAGGGTCATTTTTTGGTAATTTCTTTTCATGGTTGTTTGGATCTGATGAACCATCAACTGAATCTGATCAAATAATTGCACCAAGTAACTCAGGAGGAGAGGAGCTAACAAACTATCAAGAGGGTGATAATAATATTATATAATAGATTTCTTGCATAACTGGAATGCAAAGAAAAATCAGTTTCAAGTGGCCCGGGAGTGTTAAATAAACTGTGTCAAACCGAGAAGTAAAGTAATAAATTGATAAAAAAATGGAGGTTTGACAATGAGTCAAGCAAACACAACTACCGGTTTGGTAGACTATAAAGAATTAGAAACAAATATCTTATCATCTATACGAGAAGGAAGACCATTGACAGGAAGAGATGGAGCATTAACACCATTTATAAAAAAACTGCTAGAGGGAAGGCGAGATAGAAAACCATTTGTCGGCTGAAAGCAAAGAAAACAAACGAAGAAATTCAAAGACTTTACGGACAAGTATTTGAACTATTGACACCAAGAGATAGAGAAGGAAGTTTCGAGCCACAAGTAGTCAGAAAAAGGCAAACAAACCGAACTTGAAGCAAAGGTTTTAAGTACATATGCCAGTGGCATGGGATATAGCATCGCATGTAGAAGAAATATAAAATATCTGCAGCAGAGATATCAAGTATTACTGACAAATTGTTACCGGTAATCAACGAATGGCGCAGTCGTCCGCTGCAATCTGTATATCCAATAGTGTTCATGGTTTTTTAAGGTCAAGGAGGACGGGCATTGTGTAAGCAAATGTATGTATAACATATTAGCAAAATGGCAGAAAAGAAGTTTTGGGTTTTTATTTGGCTGAAAGTGAAGTTCTGGTTGGGAGTACTATAGCCCTTCTCATAATAGTCCAAAAAGAGTAAGATATGGATTGATAGTAGTGGAAGGTAAGGATGCCAGTAGCAAATAGTTATGACTTAAGAAAAAAGGTAATGGAAGCATTGGATGAAGGAGAGAGTGGAGAAACTGTTGCCAAGAGATTTAAGATCGGAAAAACAACTTTATATGAGTGGAAGAAAAGACGTGAGAAAACGGGAGATTTTCAGTCAAAAAAGCCTGGAAGCGTGGCATAAAATTACCGACTGGAATGCATTTGCCGAATTTGCAAATGAGCAAGGTGGCAAAACTCAGTCAGAGATGCTGGGGCAATATTAGTAGACAAACAATTCATCGAGCACTTAAAAATATAGGATTCACAAGAAAAAAAAGACCTACGGATATAAAGAAAGAAATGAAGAAAAGCGAGCTCAATTTTCAAAGGTTATAGCAACAAAAGAACCTAAAGAATTAGTGTATATAGATGAGTCTGGACACTGAACCTATGGTTATTGCCAGAAAGGACAGCGGTTTTATGCCCTAAAATCTGGGAAGAAAACTCAACGAATTAGCATGGTTGCAGCCTTAAGTGGAAGAAAAATAATTGCTCCGTTAACCTTTAAAGGCCACTGCAATATGGATATCTTTAATAAATGGTTTGAGCAGTTTCTGACACCGATTTTGGAACCTGGACAAACTGTTATCCTTGATAATGCTACTTTTCATAAGTCTAATAAGATTTGCTAAAGGAGTTGGTGCAGAAATTTTATATCTTCCTCCATATTCTCCAGATTTTAACAAAATTGAACATTATTGGTTTGCTATAAAAAACAGAACCAGGAAAAACATTCCTTTATTCAAATCTTTTCGTCATGCTGTCGATTCTTCTTTCTTATGACCTTTTTGGACTATTATGGGAAGGGCTATAATTTTGTGATTATAACCTCCATTTCCAAGTTTTTTTGACTGAAAATCTCCTGTTTCTTTTCTTCTTTGCTGCCACTCCCATAACGTAGTTCTTCCAATTTTAAATCTTGCTGCCACCGTTTCACTGCTTTCTCCTTCTTCTAGTGCTTCCATTGCTTTTTTTATAACTATATGCTGCTGGCATCCTTACCTTCACTACTATAAAACCTTATTTTACCTCGTTTGGACTATTATGAAAAGAGCTATACTTCTCGGTTTGACACAGTTTATTTAACACTCCCGAGAAATGCTATTTTTTTAATGAAATTTCTTGAGTGGTAGATTATTTTTTACAGCTCTAGCTGAGGTAGCTGTCACTACCTGAAATGTAACAAATAAAATACCAATCTTAAATATTGCTATATTTCACGATAGTTTCTCAACTTGACGCACATGCTTTTGGAACATTCTCATTTGTCAAATAGTTTCTGGCATGCTACACAATCTGTAATGCAGGTTTTAACTTACTTTTACGCAATATTGATCATTCTTGAAAAGCAATCTAACATTTTCTATTCCTTGATTGCGAAGCTTTGATGCAGCTGATTTAGCTACTTGAGCGTTTACAAAAAATGCTACATATCCCTTACTTTCTGCATTGTTTTGTTTTGGGTGACGTTTCTGCATTTCTTTTTCATATTGCCTTTTGTAATGAGGAGTATTTTGTATCAATTGTTCTGACCTCTTTCTTAAGTACTCGACTTTTACCTTCGCAAGCCCAGACTTATGAAGTCCTAAAACTTGTGCTGCTTTTTCTGACAAGTCTATTATTCTACCTTCAACAAATGGCCCTCTATCATTAACTCTTATAACAAGCTTTCTTCCATTTTCTAAATTAGTAACACGAACAAAGCAGGGTAGGGGCAAGGTCTTATGTGCTGCAGAAATCAAGTGACGATTAAACACTTCACCGTTGGCTGTAATTGTGCCATGATCTTCTATTCCATACCACGATGCTATTCCTACTTCTTCGTAACAGCTACAGTATTTTGGGTGGTAGGTGATACCATTTATTGTATAGCTATTGCCAATTTTATAATGACCTGCAGTGTGATTACACCTATTGCTAAAACTACAACTACTCATCAAAACGAATATTAGACATAGAAAGGCTAGTTTTTTTATCATTGTACTTAGTGAAATGGTTCGATACCATGAGGATTTTAAATTATACTATAATAAATTTAGTAATAAGTAAACGTCTACTGCCAAATATGCACAGCACTAAAAAAGGTTCTGTCGAATCTATAAACCATAGGAAAAAAGGTGGGATTATAGGAGTTATGAAGCCATTAACATAGCAAAATTCTCAAAAGTAGAAACATTATTTTAATAATTTGTCTTTTTTGAATCATACGAATATTTTCTATGCCTGTGATGGTAATCTTTGCGGAATGGAAGCTTTTAAACCCAAGCATTGGCTTTATTAGTTTTTTGATAAATCTATCAACAATATTATTTAGATATTTTATTTGAAGAACTGTAATCTTCAGAAATTTCTGCATTCAAATCATCAAGAGCAGCAGTATTACTGCCGCTTTTATCAATTACAATTTCCTCAGGAAGATAGTTACTCCTGAAGGCTTTACGAAAGAATGCAAGTGCTGCAGACTTGTCTCTACTAACACACAAGTCTACAGTATATAAATAAACCCATTTACCGTTTAATTTAATGTAAGTCTCTCCAACTACTACCAACCTGCTTCTTTCTTTTCCTTACTGCCTCATCTATCAGTGGTGATAACCCACCTTTGTAACGTAGCATTTTGCTCCCCTTATACTCATCATTTCTTCCAAATCTCGATAGCTCAAAGAGAATCGACATTCCATGTATACAGATAACATCCGCTGAAAAGCTAAATCCTTTGAAATATGGCAACAATTTTTGATTGATACGAAACATCTTTGCTTTTTTTTAGACAATTATATCATTCTTCTTTCTACTTCCCTACAAATGCGACAGAACCCTTTGACGTACTCAAAAAAAGAGAATAAAAGGTACCGATATTACGTATGCAACAATCACTTAAGGGGAAAGAATTGTGAATCAATAAACCGAACAATAGTAGCAGGAGAAGTGGAAAAAGAAATAATGAAGAAAGCGGAGCAGCTATATGAAAAATGGAGAGAAAAAGCAGAAGAGTGGAAAAATTTAAGTTTTGGAAAACAGAAAGAAGTAGTGAAAAAGTTAATAAGAACAGTATTGGTGAGAGAGGATGGAATAGAGGTGAGTTCTGAATCAGAGGAAAAATTTATACCAATGAAGAAGAAAGGAAACAAATGCACAGTAATCGAGCCAGAAGGAAAAACAAATAATGCGTTACTCAAAGCAGTGGTAAGAGCCCATCTGTGGAAACGGCAACTAGAAGAAGGAAAATACAGAAGTGTGAAAGAGCTGAGTGCCAAAATTAGTATAGGTACAAGACGTATACACCAAATTTTAAGATTAAATTATTTAGCACCAAAAATTAAAGAAGATATAGTAAATGGAAGGCAGCCAAGAGATTTGAAGTTGGTTGACTTGAGAGAAATACCGATGCTGTGGAGTGAGCAGATGAAGAGATTTTATGGGTTTAAGCAAGCTGTCTGCCAATAAAAAATAAGATAAATGGGAGTGTTAAATAAACCATACGCGTCAAGTTAAGGAAATATCGTGAAATATAGCAACATTTGAGATGGGCATTTTATTTGTTACATTTATTTTTTTAGGGAGTTCTTATCTAGAAGAAGATGATTTTTTCAGAAGAATCTATAAATTAATAACTTTATTACTTAATATATAAAATAGTTTTTTTTCGTTTCCTTTCTTCCTTATACCACTTTTCCTTAACTTGACGCGTATGGTTTATTTAACACTCCCTCTCAAAGAGGTGCTTTTAAAATGCTATTTGATTAATAACTTTACTGATATAGGTATGCCTATTTTCAAATTTGCCTAGTAAATTCCTTTCATTACTCCTCCTCATTCCTTGCCATTCAACAAAGCCTCCCAGAAGCACCATAAATACGCTTTTCAACACATATTTAATAGAGTTTGTGAAGAAAATGACACTGAACACCGTTTGACAAAAGTCTTGGACAAATGGGCAAGTTGAACGTATTAATAAAACTTTTAAAAATGCTACAGTTAAAAAATATTACCACCGCTCACATCAGCAGCTCAAAAAGCATCTTTACAATTTTATGATGGCTTACAATTATGCTAGAAGAATTAAAACTCTTAATGGTCTTACACCTTTCGAATTTATATGTTTACAGTGCTCCTCATTTATTTACACTACCATCACACTCTGGAACCATGTATCTAAACTTCTGCTGAAACCTTACTGTAATTGTCCTTAGATTATCATTAAATAATATTAAAAATTTAAGCATCTAGACCCATCTGTTGTAAGAAGATAATGTTTTGCCAGTCAATATTATAAATTGACTATAGCATCTTGCTGACGGCTAAGATTTACGTTGACATCGTTAAGATAACTCTTAATGGCTGGCTGGTTATCTATTTTTCTCCTTTTAGTTTTTGTACTCTCTGTGTCTAGAAACCTTTTGTTTCCTAGCAGTAACTCTTCACTTGATACTGAAGAAGAACTTTCGCTATTTTTTTCTACATAAAGCTCTTTTAAGATTGAGACACCCTTAGCATTCAAATCAGATTTTTCAAATTGTAAGAGCGATTCTCTTTTTTCTACCTCATTTTTTAAATATGTTGATTTATCTTCATCTCTAGTAAACAACTTTTGTATAGCATATACAGTATCTAAAGTATCAGGATGATTTATCCCTATAACCTTCTCTTGTAATTCTTGCAATCGTTGAAGTTCTTGTAATGCTTTTTCTTTATCCTCTAAGCAACTATGTAAAACAGCTATATAAAACTTCACAGATAGTACGTTAGGATGATTATCTAAAAATCCATAATTTTTTTGTAGCTTCAGCACTTTCTCAAAATATTGCAATGCTTTCTCTCTTAATTCTCTTTGAATTACTTTTCCTACCTCTATTTCAACAAAATAAGGAGCCGGTTGTAAGTACTGACTACTCTCTTGATTTATCAGAATATCTTGTAGCTGCCTAAATAAAGCTTGTATACTCAATTCACGAGGTAAATCTTCTTTATGTGGTAACGCTTCTTCATTTATAGTTACTTTTTTTCTTTCTTGATTCATAAAGAAATATGCTAAGGCATAGATATATTTTGTATCTAAATTATAAAATTCATACACCTCGGAAGGATCAAGATAAGGATCATCATCGGAGTTAAAATCACTTATTTTAAGGAAAATTTCATTTCTTAGTTGTCTTACATAGTACAAAGTTGTAAATGCATCAGTATATCTTTTTTGCATTACAAATACTTCAGCTATAATAACTGCCATATCTAGATGTTCTTCTATAAGTTCCATGATTTCTTCGTTAAATGAACTAGTAAATATAAAGTTATTGTATTTACTGTACGCTCCCAGGAACAAGAGATTCAACTAATGTATCTTTAACACGAATGTCAGCTGATAGTGCATGATAGCGGTAATATTCTTTCCCACCAGGTGACCAACCTACTATTTTTATTTTTACCCTCTTTCTAAATCTTTCATCCTCTTCTTCTTTCTGCCTCTCTACTCCATAAAACTCAGCTAAATTATCAAGATCTTCTCCCATTGCAAACTTCAGTACATTACTTTTTACTGCCTCATTTATTCTTTGTCTTAGTAACAATTCCCTCCATGCTGTTACTTCTAATACCTTCATCGCTGGGTCACTTTCTACTAATGCTGTAAAACTTTCATCTCTACGCACTAACTCTTCCTTCATTCTCGAAAAGATTTCCTCAAAGTTCAGTGGCTCGATAATATTTGGCTGCTGCATCTTTATACCACAACCCCATCAAAGCGAATGTTTTTCCCACTTGGCACGTATAATCCTTCCAGGTCAAGCGTTACTTTTCCCTCTTTTACTTCTGTAATTTTTACTTTTTCTAATTTAAACCTTTTTTCCCATTTTTCCAAAGCTTCTGCAGTTGCTGCATATATCTCAAGTGTTAAATCTCTATTTATTGGCTTATCCACCAATTCAAATAATCTTGACCCATAATCTCTCCTCATTATTCTACTGTTAATAGGAGTGGTCAGTATATCAATTATCGATTGCTTTAAGTGCTCTATTCCTTCTAACGCTTTTCCTGTTTTAGCATCCATACCCTTCATTTCTATTTTGCAAAAACGCTTTCACTGCATTTTATTACTTTAAAACCACATGAAACTATATCTCCTACTCTTCCTACACTAAGACCATTTGCAAACACTGTTTTTGATCCTTGAATCATTACTTTTCCTTCACTAAAACTTTCTCCTTGTCTACATATTGACTTACCGTTTACAAAAACATTATTACTTCCGCTAATGCAGAAATGTGGTATAGCTTCTCCACAGTAGTCTCCTAACCTCACTATTCCTTTGTTCAATTTAAGTCGATCCTTTCTGCTTTCAGTTTTATTCCACTTTTTGTCATTTCTATACTTGATCCCCCAGCTTTCAGTGTTATTTTGTCTACTACTTCAATCTCTAAATGATGTTTTCCCTTATCATATAACAATCTTGTTCCATCTTGAAACTTCATACTATTTATTTCTTTTTTATTCTCTGGTGCAGGGTATTTTTTCTGATATATTCCTCCTAATACCACTCCTAATGATAGTTCACCAAAAGGAGAAAATACCACAACTTGTTCATCGATACCTGGTGAAGACCAATTTCTATCTTTTCCTGCTTTACTTGTTATCCACGGTAAATAATCTGTTAAAAATTCTCCTATTTTCACTCTTACTTTTGCTTTTTCATAATCTACTTCTTTTACAACTCCTATACGAATGATATTCGCTACTTTTCTACTTAGCTCTGAAATCGCAAAACTATGATCCAACATGTACGTTACCTATCTCTATAATATGCGGTTTAATTCCAGTTTCTGACCACACTGATTTACCAATATGTATCTCATGAACCCATTCTCAACCATCCACACTAAATATGCATCGAGCTCTGGTCTAAAGTCATCTCCTCCTCCTGATATAAATTCTCCTGGTGAAACATTTTTCACGTTCCAAGTGTTTTTATTTACTATTTTCACAACCTCAGCAGCTAATGTTCTGACAATAATAGGGGCATTTTCTATAGTACTATCAACTACTATTCTTGCCTCAAATCTTACCCTCAGAGCTAGTTCACCTGTTCCTGGATCACTTCCTTTTTCAAGACTACTAAGTTCTACTAATACCGCTGGTGCTAACAGTTCTTTTCTTATCGTCGGGTATACTTCGCATGTTTGTATAGTTAGGATTTCTTTCTTCAGTGTAGTACAAATTGCTTGATGTAAATCTATCCAGAACTTTGTCATACCTTTAAAATATAATTTAGCTCATGCTTAAAGTATTTCTCAAACTCTCTCTCACTCTCATAATTAACAAGGTCTTTTATTATTCTTGAGCCTTCAGGTTCCAGTGGTAGCTTTACTTCTTGTATTGGCAATGCTGCTCTTCCTTCACGTTTAAACATACCGCTATTTCCTTTTGGCATAACTGCTGCAAATCCTCCTATAAACTCATGCTTTCCTACTTTCGACCCTCTTCTTGTTTTTTGTATTTTGCCAATTGCCGATGCTCTAATGTCATAGAGATTTGCTCTAATTAACACTTCTAATCTGCTAGTTTTCGCCTTAAAAATTCTTAATCTCTTTCTTATCAAACTTAATTTTATCTTCTTTTCCTCACTGATTTCCTTAGCTGCTTGCGCTTTTAACCATAGTGCTGTTCTATTTAGTGCTTTTATAGCTGCCAGTTTTACTTTCTGCTCTTTTCTGTCAATATTGGAGATTATTTCATTAATATTATTACCAGTTTTAATATCAAACACTTTCTATTGCCTTAATTTTTAATATTTTACCTGAAGAATCTTTCAATGGTGGTTCAAAAATCTTGTAGAACATTTTTTCAATCTTGATATAATCACCTATGCTAAAGGAAGTAACGTCCTGATCACGTATTTCTATAGAAGCAATTTGCTGAGTTAATACTCCATCTGCACCTAGAGAGTACGTAGTGTCGGGACGTTTAATTAGCACTTTTATTTTACGAATACCCTCCTTATTTTTATTACAATATGTGGCTTCCACTCCTAAATGCTCAAAACAGTCTTCTAATAATCTACCTATATTCATCAACTAGAACTAATTTTGACCAAAACTGCCGGACGATGGCACATTGGCAGAGGGTTCGACTGCGTATGTAAATCAGTCCCTCTATCAAACCTCCTTGGCTCTTGTTTTGCATATAGCGGTTTTCCCAAAGTATTTACTATTTCATTAAAATCTGCTGGTGCAAAATATGTTGTAAATGTGCTCGCTGTTCCTAGTGGAAAACAGTGCCCTGTATCTTTCTCAATAAATCTTCTCACCGTTCCTTCAGGGTCAGTTGCTTGCCCTCTATATTCCTCAAATGTGATGCCACAAAACGTAAATCCCGATCTCATATCGTTCCTTAGCACTGCTCCTTCTTGCCATCTCTCATATGCTTCTTTTACTTTAGCATGAGAAGTTAATGCATCAAAAAACTCAGGGCTTACCAAGGCATGAATTCCAGTCATATATTCACCACTTAGATTATCTTCTATGTGCCGGAGTACTTCCAGACACTTACGTTTTACATCTGTTGTTGCTGTTCCAAGGGCAAAATTTACTACTTTTGGTGTTATTTCAAATTCGTTGTACAGATTTAATAATTCTGACCCGTCAGCATCAAGAATAATTCCCTTCAGCGCTCCCATTCGCAAATGTTCCAATGTTATTGCATGTTTGTTCCTCATCAATTGCAAATGATCGGTTATTACATCTGCCAGCGCTTTAAGTTCACTCTCTGATCCAAATGCCCTTATTCCCTGTACTTCCTCTGGTAACACTACATCATCATGTGGAATATGCGGAACCGTAAATGTTCTTACCTTTCTTTTGCCGCGTTTTCCTACTGTTGCTGGTGCCCCTGGTACTTGCGTTGGTAGTAGACTTAAAACTCCATTATGTTCTTCTATTGTAATATGTCTAAATCTTACTGACCTACTTGGAAACAAATTTAGATTTTCAACTCGTCCATAATTTATCGGCAATATATTCATCGCATTTGTTAGTGCCGTCATGCTAAATGCTGTATTTGTAAATGGATTTTGCATTTTTTCTTTTCCCCCTTTGTGTTTTTTTATTGTTTAATATAGCCTTAGACTGCTTTACGGATAATGATCCCTCGTCCTTCAAGTTGCTTTATTGCTGCAGCTTTTTGCTCTTCAGTGATACCTGCTGGCCATACAACTGCATGATCTGCTAGCATTGCTATACGTGTAATGATTACTGCTTTGGCATTTTCTGTCGCATTTACATCACTTGTTATTACACCTATTGCTCCATCTGTTGCAGTTGGATTTAAAGCTTTAATTAAACCATCTTTAGTATCATAACCAACTACTGTTCCCAGCTTTAGATTTTGTCCCTTGGCTACTGTTATCTGATCTCTTGAATATAGACTTGATGCCTCATATTTTAATAGGTCACCCAGATTATTTTGTTCGGTTATACAACTCATAAAATTTTCTCCTTTTGTTATATATTTTAAATGTCTGATTGTGCACGACTTTTCGCTACCTGCATCATCAACTCTTCTCCTGAATTCTGTGGTATTGCACTCAGTATCTCTGTCTTCTTCGTTCTCTCTGCAAGTAATTCCATTAAAACTTCCCTTGCTTGCTCAATACTTACACCCTGCTCAATAAATTCTCCTATTTTCTCTGGCATTCGTGATAAGTTACATAAACGTATTAATTCAACAACTTCAGTACGATACTTAGTTAAATTATCAGTTTCTAGGTCAGTTGTAGTTTGTTTATTCATAGTATTTTCTCCTTTGTTAATAAATTCACAAAATGTTGTTATTCCATCGGCAAGACCTATTTCTATTGCATTATTGCCAAAGTAGAGACCTGCTTCAGTATTTTTTATTGCTTGTACAGAAAGTCCTCTGTTGCGTGCTATAAGTTCAGTCAGCATTTCATATAAGCGATTTACTTCCTCCTCTAAGCTTTTTAAACTTTCTGAACTTATCGGCTCATGTGGGTTTAAATCATTCTTTCTCTTGCCTGCGAAAATAGTTGTGTATTTTACCCCTTGCTTTTCATCAAAACCGCTTTGGTCAATATGACTTGCTATTACTCCAATGCTTCCAACACCAGAGGTTCTACTTACAAAAACCTTTTCAGCGCTAGAAGCTATAGCATATGCAGCAGAATACGCATCATCATTTGCTATTGCTAATATTTTCTTTTTTGCTCTTGATTCGTAAATAAAATCAGCTAAATCAAATACACCGTTTACTTCTCCTCCTGGACTATCTACATCCAAAAGAATTATTTCCACTTTTTCATTCTCCAAAGCTTCTGCTATTTCCTCTTGTATCTTCTCGTACGATGTCATGCCTAGAAAATCATCAAAAGCTCCTGGTTTTTTAGTTAAAATGCCATGTATTGGTATAATTGCTGTCTTTTCTATATTGTTCTTTACATAGTGTTTTACGTTTTTAAAGATAGGTTGTTTTTGACTTTGGAGAGATAGTAGTTCAAAACTTTTTGGTTCAAGCATTAATGGTCTACTTAGAAACATTGTTTCCTCCAACATCAGAATCAAATATTAAATTGAGACTATTGGCACGTTTATTATCCTCTGCTATTTCTTGATCAATTTCTTCTACATCGTAACCCATTTCTGATACTACTTCTGATCGACTCTTAAATCCATTTCTTACTGCCATTTGCTGTGCTTGCTGATCTTTTAGTGGATCCACCCAATCAAATCCCTGTGGTATCCATTTTACTTCTTCTTTCGCTGCTTTTACTACTTTTTCATCTATACAGAGTTCTCCACAAAGTACTGCTAACTCTAGCCATCTACTCCATACTGGTCTGCAAAATTGAAATACTATAATGTTGTGTTGCAGCATAGCGCATCGACGACGAAACTCTATTAATCCCGCTCGAATGGATGAATAATTAACGCCTGTTAAATCTCCTGTTAGCTGCTCATATGTTATCCCTGTGCCTATTGCTATTGCCCTCAGTTGCTGTCTCATAAATGCTTCATAACTTCCTCCAACATCAGACGGCTCTGAAAATTTTATATCTTCTCCTGGATCTAAAAGTTGCATTGTTCCAGGTTCTAGGCCAGATAGTGCTACTCCTTGCTCATTTGACTCACTTTCACCTAAAATATTTGCTTCAGGATCGAGTCTAGTAATGAATCCCGCAAACATTGCTGCAGTCTTTTTTCGTACTAATTCTGCATCATCATACTGGTCAAGTTCGTAAAGTTTTAAAAGCACGTTAGAAAGCCAAGGTTCTCCTCTAATTTGTCCAGGTCTTAGTGGTCTATAAATATGTAAAACATCATTTGCTGGCACTCTCACTGATTCACCAAATGAGCCTTCGCCTGGATGTTCTCTAAATAAGTAATATGCTTCTCTCTGCCCAAGTCTATTGAACTCAATCCCGTTTCTTATTACATTACCATTTCCTAAAGTTTGATTTGTTTTATTATCTAAATGTTCAGACTCAAGTACTTGCAGTTGTAATGGCACAGAAAATCTATCTTCCAGCTTTCTCGTTCTTAAACGTACAAAACATTCTCCTCCCTCTATCATACTTCTGCATACTAGAGCTTGTAATCCATAAAAATCACTTATTCCACAGCTATCTGCTTCATCTGTCCATTTTAGCCATAATTCTTGCACCTTCTTTCGAAATTCTGCATTCTTTGCTTTTGACTGCGGTTTTATTCCTGTGCCAATAGAATTGCTCATAATAGTATCTATAATATTTGCTGCATATGGATTTTTTCTTACCATATCACGAGAGCGGCTACGCAAGTGCTCAAGGCTTTGAGAAAGCAAATTATTTATGCTTCCTGCTTCTCCTTGCCAATACATTACCCTTCTTCCTGAGCCTGCTGCATCCCATGCAGAACTTTTGATTTTTGGCTTGCCAAATAATTGTTTGAAGGTTTTTAACATCCTGATAACCAAAATTCTCTTAATTCTTTCAAAGTTCCGTTAAATTTATTTCTGTCACATTTTCCGATTCCTTCTACTTCATGCGGCTTTGCTCCTGTTTGACCGTCGGTATATTGCCATAGAGTCCAGTTCCTCCATCCTATTGGTAATGTCAGTTTTGTTCCCCATTTTGCTAACCATAGTGGACATTCTGTTAAAGTTGGCGTGGCAAAATCCTTGAGAAAACTAGGGCTTCCATAAATTAACGGCAAACGTCCGGTTACTAAATAGACCCTATTTACAAAGTCCTCTGCTTGTTTTGGCATTATGCTTTTTCCATCTTTGTTTTCCTCAATGTCAAGGGCTAACAATATATTTGAACTATCACCAATTGTTTCGAGAAAATGCTCAGCTTGGTCTTTGCCGCTTTTTTCCCCGACACCAAAATGGTATGCACCCCAAAGCAATTCCTCTTTTTCAGCGGCTTTTTTCCTTTTTGTATATTCAGGATCTACGTACTTTACCCCCTGGGTGGCTTTGTGAATTATGCCTACTATGCCATCTTCTTTTGTTAATCTAAAATCTATCTCCTGATTCCAGTGCGACAAATCTATTACTGCATTTATAAGCATGCCTGGTGTAGCGGTAGCTATCATATACCTCAAGTGCTCTAGAAAATCTGGGTATCCATTTTCTACCATGCAACTTCTCATACCACTCCTTTATTCGTTGAAATAACAATCTTTCTTTTTGGTTTTTGACCTTCAACCTTGAGCTCAGCCTTGATTCTTTGTCTTAAGTTTAAAAGATCGTTTATTTGCACTTCAGCATATCTCACAACATGGTCACCATATGCAATTGATACTACTCGCTCTCCGCTTTGCAGCTTCTTTATTGCTTGTTCAACTTGAAACAAATACTCTTCGTTATACATTTTTCAACCACTTACTCTGTCTTACTTTTTTAGGTTTTTTACTTTCTCCACTCAAACTATTCCATTTACTCTCTGGCCATCGATCGATTCCAAGCGCAATAGATGCAGCCCTAGCATAAATTCGGCAATCTAGTACTTCATTTCTTTCTCTTACCTTTTGCCACTCTTGTTTGGTGTATCCTTTTACTACCTTACTGACTAATTGCTCTGCCGTTAGCTGCTTAAAATATTCAGGTGCATACTCCGGAAAATGACAATATCCAGGTAGAGCTTTTCCCTCTTCTTCTTTCAAAATATTAAGTAGTTGAAAAAGCTCTGACTTTAATATCGATACTCCTACTGGCCAGAGCTTTATTCCTCTTTTCAGCTTTTGACCGCCAACTGTTATATCAACTCTACTTGGGCTGCTAAGCGGCACTAGTGCTTTATTTACACCTTTGACTGCCATTACTCTTCCAGATCCTTGATGACCTCTTACCCAATTGTATACTTCTTGTGTTGCATATCCTGCATCTACTGCCATCATACTTATCATATATTCAAGCCCATTTTCACCGATAAAATGATGACTCAGAAGCTCCGAAAGCTTTCCCCATACTTCCCCACTCCCAGTATCTCCTTCAAATACTCGGTAGTCTATTGACCAACTTTCGCGGCTTTTTCCCCATGCTACAACTTCTACTTCTAACCGATCTTTTTGTACATCTACTCCTGCTGTGAGAACTACTTCACCCTTTGGTACTGTGCCAATTTGATAAGATTCTCTCCTGTTAAATAATTGCTTCCAGTCCGGTACTTCTCCTTTGTCTACCCAGGTTTCTCCAAGCGTTGTATTTATCCAAACTTTCAGTAATTGTTCACTTTCTTTGGCATGGAGAAAATCTTCTACTGCTTGTTGCCAACTATACCAGCCAACTGGACTATAAAGACTTGAAAGATGAAATCCTTTTTTCTCACCTTTTACTCTATTAGTAGGTCTCCATTCTCCACGCTCAAGCATCTCTGTCTTTTGATGATTTTCTATTTTGCCGCTACATTCAGTGCAGACATAATGTGCTGTTTTCGAATCGTTATTTTCCCATTTTATTTGTGACCATTTTAGAACTTGATAGTAATTACAATATGGACATGGTACAAAAAAATATCTCTTATCTGTTGCTTCAAATTCCTTTTCAATTCTGCTTATTCCATGAATCGTTGGTGTTGACACTAAAAAAATCTTTCGCCTTGCAAATGTATTAGTTCGGGCAATACTGAGCAGCACTGGATCTCCTTCTCCTCCTGAATCTCCTGGATAGGCATCTATTTCATCAAGAAAGAGATATTTTACTGGCATGGATCTAAGTCCTACACTGCTATTCGCTCCAGTTATTACTACTATTCCACCTGGAAACTCCTTACTTTGTACAGTATTGCCTGAGTCTCTTGATCTTGGGTCTTTTACTTTACTCTTTAAACATGGTGTACTCTCTATCAACGGTGCAAATCTTCCCTTCGACCAACGTTTTCCCATTTCGACTGTTGGCTGTACTACTAGCATTGGTCCTGGTGTTTGATCGATGATATAGCCAATCCAATTGTTGCCAGCTTCTGTTCCCCCAATCTGCGCTCCTTTCATGAATACTACTTTTTCAGCCGGTGAAGAAGGAGATAGTGAATCCATGATTTCTTTTAAATAAGGAGTTCTTTCCGTTCTCCATTTACCTGGCTCTGACGCTGCAGTTGGCGCTAAAACTCGATACTCATTTGCCCACTCTGATACTTTAAGCTCTGGATCTGGTTTTAAACCTTCAGAAAAAGCTCTAGCGTATATCATTGTCTGCATTTACTCATAATTGGTTCTATCTCAATATTGTTAACAGTAGAGTTTATTCCTCCACACTCCTCCAATTCCATAAACATCTTTTTCTGAAACTCTTTTTCTATATATCTTTTGCTCATCTCACTTATCATTAGTGCTATAATAAGCGCAAATACCCCTGTTATTGTTGCAAAAATGATTGCACTGCTTATTGTTGTTGCTGTTAACCCTATATATGCTGCCATTGCTACTGCACTTACTGAAGTAAAAATGCAGATCACATTATTGTATTTTCTTACTTTTACTTCTCTATGTTCTATACACCTATTCAGAGCACAATAAACTGGTGAATTTATTACAGATACTCTCCTTTCGTCTGGTAATTTGACGTTCTTTTCTTTAAACAAAGCTTTAAGTAACTCTAAATTATTTGACTTGATTGCTAAATGCAAAACAGGTGTGTAATTTGCTCCTTTTTTCAGCAGTAACTTTACTACATGTAAATGCCCTTTTTCTGCAGCAAGGTAAATCGGTGATAGACCTTTATTATTTGAAACGTCAATATCAATTTCTTCTTTTAAAATAGACTCTACAATCTCAATTTCTCCTCTTTGTGCAGCTAAATGGAGTAGACTATTCTTTTCAGAACCGTATTTATTACTTATCAAAGCCTTCTTTATCTCAGGTTTAGCGTAATCAAATGGTGTCTTGCCGCTATCGTCTTTTACCAATGGATCTATATCTTCTCGCGTTAGTAAAACTTCTATTGTTTTAAGTCTTTCAGCATAATGTAGTGGTGTTTTATTTTCATAGTCTTGCAAATTGACTTGAGCATTAGGCTCCTTTATTAAGGATTTGAGGATATCAAGACATAAGTCTCTTTCATCATAATTAGTATTACTTACAGCTATATGCACAGGCGACAATTTCATTGAGTTTTGTCCCATGCGCGTGCTATTTACATCTGCTCCAAGCTTCAGCAGTAACTTTACTATCTCCAACTTTTTATTATTAACTGCATAGTGCATTGGTGTCTGATTTCGTGCATCAAAGACATCTATTTCAGCATTTCCTTCTCTTACTAAAATCTTTACAACTTCTACATGTCCAATACCAGCTGCCAAATGTAATGGCGTATGATGCAGAGCATTTCGTATATTAACGTCAATACCTTTTCCTATCAAATATCTAACTGCATTAACTTCACCTATCATTGCAGCTAAATGAAGTAAGCTATCTTCCTCAGAGCCATATTTATTATTGACTAATGCCTCTAATATCCTTGTCTTTTCACCTTCTTTTGCATAATCTAAAGAGGTTTTGCCTTCATTGTCTTCAACAAAAGGATTAATATTCTTCTTTGTTAGTAACAAATCCACCATGCTTAATTCGTCAAATTCTATAGCGCAATGTAGTGGTGTCTTGCCATTTAATCCTCTAACATTAACATCTAATCCAGGTTGATTAATGAGGCACTTTATTAATTCTAAACTTAAGTGAGCAGACATTTTATATTTAAAATTTAGTGTTAGATAATTCTTCAAGCGAGTTTGTAATCTCTTCAGTTAGCGCCATATGAATCTTTTCAGTATCACTCAGTGATGCAAGTAGTGCTGAAACTCTATTTGGAATATTAAGCAAATTATTACGGACAACTCTTGCTACGTTAAATGCTTCACTTTTTACTTCTTCTACTGCTACAAGTTCACCAATCTCAGCTTTTGCCTTTGCCTCAAGCAGTTTACCACGTTCCATTTCATTTTTGATTCGAGTTTTAAGCAACATCGTGGAAAGTTTTTCTCCGTTTTCTGAATAGTTTTTTCTTCTCAATGGTTGACTTGGATCTCTTATTGCTGCTACTGCTTCATTTGCTTGTTCTCTATTGATCAAACCATCCTCCAACTCAACTATTCCTTTTTTTACTAAATAACAGACATATTGCTTTGAAAATCCTTGTTCTCTTGCCCATTCTGTTTGTGTTATTAATTTCACTTTTTTTGCTCCTTTTTTTCTTCTTGAATCTCTTGAAAAGTTTTACCAGCACCAGAAAGAATTGCCTCCCTGCCTGTATACACTTGCCAACGTTTTATCGTTACATCTACAAACTTTGAATCTAGCTCTATTGTTCTACAAATTCTTCCTGTTCTCTCACATGCAATCAGTGTGCTGCCAGAACCGCTAAATGGATCAAGTACTATGTCTCCAGATCTACTGCTGTTTACTATTGCTCTCTCCATTAGCTCTACTGGCTTCATCGTTGGATGTAGTGAGTTATGTATTGGCTTATCATAAAACCACAGATCACTTTGATTTCTTCCTCCATGCCACTCACGTTTATTGCCGCTTTTCCATCCATAGAGCATTGCTTCGTATTGTCTTTGATAATCTGATCTTCCTAGCGTAAAGTGATTCTTTGCCCAAATGATAAATGTTGACCAACGACCACCTGCTTCTTCAAATGCTTTTTGCAACGTCGAAAACTCTGATGATGATATGCAGATGTAAATTGCTCCTTTCGTATATGCTAAAATATTGGAACAGATGTAGTAGAGAAAAAGTTCGTACTTTTCACCTTGATTATCGTTTAGTATTTTTTTATCTTCTCTTTCCTGACTGCTACCGTAATCAACGTTATATGGAGGATCACATACGGTAATATCTGCCATTTTATTGTCTAATACCGCTTTATATGATTCAACTAAAGAGCTATCACCACAATAGATTCGATGATCACCTAAAATCCATAAATCCCCTGGTTTTGTTATTTCTACTTTTTTGTCATCAACAACTAAGTCAGAAAGATCTTCTTTTTCACTGTCTAAATCATCAAGAAAGTTTTGAACTTTTTCTAATTCAAATCCAGTCATTTTAAGATCAAACTGTAAATCTTCTAACTCTTGAATTTCCACTTTTAAAAGCTCATCATCCCACTTTGCCCAGTTAGCTGATTGATTAGCAAGTAGTCGAAAAGCTTTAGTTTGTGGTTCATTTAAATTATCACTGAGGACTACTGGAATACTTTCCATACCAAGTTTTCTTGCTGCTTTAAGTCTTAAATGACCATCAACCACAGTGCCATCGCTTTTTGCAACTATTGGTATACGAAAGCCGAATTCCCTGATTGAAGCACACATTCTGTTTACTACGTCATCATTTTTACGAGGATTACGCTTATATTCGACGAGGTTTTCAACAGGATAGTAGTGGATTGCTAAATTCATATCTTAATAATTAAAAAGTTAATATTCAAAATATCTCTGACACTAGAAAAGGCCTGGGGTCAGCACCACCAAACCCGCCATTATGGCCGAAAGGACCCACTTTTTATGAGCTTATTAATATCTTTCCATAACATAGAACATCAAAGCTAAAGCATCTGCTTGATTATCATCTCTAGGTGAAAAACTTTTTTCACGTATCGCTTCAATAACTTCACTCTTACTTGCATTACCTTTGCCTGCTATAAAGCGTTTTATAGTTTTAACATTAACACCTTTGTATGGTACGTGATGTTCTTCACACCAAGCAGACAGCACTGCAAGAAAACCACCATAGCAATGAGCTGCATCAGTTCCTAGATGTCTTCTTACTTCCTCAAAATACACTGCAGAAATGTCTTTCAAAGAATTAAGCCAATTACGAAAATTTAAGAAGCACATACCGCCTCCACTGAAACGACTACCATGAAAGCCTTTGCTTCCACTTTCAATTATTCCATCTGTTAGAATTGCCCAGCCCGTTTGCTTGCCAAGGTCGAGTGTTAGGATTGACATTTTCTTTGTGTTTGAAGCGTATAGAGGTAAACTAACCTCGTTGAAACAATGCCCTTCTATTATATATATACCGGATTTCTTACTACTTTTTCCGGGATTTTCTAAAAAAAAAGTTAAAATAATTTCAAAACTGCTCACCAGCTAAAGAATAAAGTAGATAGTTCTCTATTTTTAGAGTTTTACAGTTGCTTGTCTTTTTTACAAATAACCTATATGCTACTTGAAGTAAGGTAGAGTAGATATGATAATAAATGAAAACGAAATTTTATTATATACAACTCCAGATGGAGACGTGAGAATTGATGTTTTGTATCGAGATGAAAACATTTGGCTTACACAAAAAAGAATGGCGGAGTTGTTTGATGTTAATATTAGAACAATTAGTGAGCATTTACAGAACATATTTGCTAGTCAAGAGTTAGATAAAGATTCAGTTATCCGGATTTCCCGGAATACTGCTGAAGATGGTAAACAGTACCCTACACAATTTTATAATTTGGATAGCTATTGGTTATCGAGTTAATTCTAAAAAGGCTACATCTTTCAGAGTATGGGCTACAAAAATTTTGAGAGATTTCATCATCAAAGGATTTGCATTAGATAGCGAACGGCTAAAAAACGGCCTAAAGTTTGGCAAAGACTACTTCAATGAATTACTTGAAAAAATCAGGAGCATCCGAACGTAGGTTTTACCAGAAGATTACCGACATTTATGCTGAATGCTCTGCAGACTATGATCCAAATTCAGAAATAACAAAACAATTTTATGCAAAAGTACAGAATAAATTATATTGGGCGATTTACGGCTTGACTGCAGCAGAGCTATCGAGTTGATCATAAAAAACCACATATGGGACTAACTACTTGGAAAGATGGTCTAGGTAATAAAATTCATAAGAGTGATGTAAGTGTTGCAAAAAACTACTTGACTGAAAAAGAATTAAGTGAACTAAATCACATTGTCTCAATGTATCTAGATTATGCAGAACTTCAAGCAAGAAAGCATCGGCTAATGAAAATGCAGAATTGGGTTGAAAAGTTGGATGCATTTCTATTGTTCAATGATTATGAAGTACTTAAAGATGCTGAGTGCTGAAGTTGCAAAAGCTCTAGCTGAAGGAGAATACGAAAAGTATAGAGTTATACAAGATAAATTACATGAATCTGACTTTGATGAATTAATTAAAGCAAGTAAAGAAAGTGAGAAAATAACTACAACAAAAACCAGCTTGTAGTTGAGCTATCTGTGTTTGACATCTTGCTTTTGTTTTAATTTCAAGGGGGGTGAACCACCCTTTAGAAAGCCCTATCTGCCAATAAATAGTGAAAACATAAATCTTTGTCTCCATTATACGAGATAAAATTAGAGACGTAAATAAATAAATTTTGATCTTTGTCTCCATTTTAAGCGGTACATAAGTTTTAGATGCAGAAAAAGCTCAATAGAAAAAAATGATTCATTTCTGTAATTTTAGACACCTATGCCTAAAGAACAAACAAATCATATCCTCTTTTTCCGGAATACTCAATAAATTGGCTGAAATCTTGAACGGAATACATATTGTAATTTAATTGTTAGGACATTTATATTATAAGCAAAGCAGAAATTTAATAACTAAAGGAGAAAACCTATGTTTTAAAGCTAGCCACAACTTTTAAGCAAAAAAATACTCCCCTGATTAAAGATCGCTTATAAAACAACTCTAAACTCAACTAAAAGGTATTTTAATTAATCTTACTATCACGAAAGAAACTTACATATAAGTTTAACACGGTTTTCATGCCTTGTAAAGAAAATTTTTTAAAAAGAATTTAACGTTTCCTGTCTCAAATCCTTTTTTTTTAGAGAGCTATCTATAAGAGTTAAAAAATTAAAGAATAAATAAGAATGAAAAATATAAAATATAAATAGGGTATTATTATATACCTTATTTTTATTATTTATAATAATAGGGTTTTTCTCTAAACTAAGAAACACTCAAAATCAGCCAAGGAACAGCCTTTTATGATATTATAGTAGTTTGCTTGACTTGTAACCTTAAATTATGTTAAACTCCCCTACAGTAGCCCACTTCTCAGCTTAATGAGATTTCATTTTCCAATCTAAAATGGCTTAAACTGCCAAAAGTCTATATAATCTCGAATCTAAAGTACTTAATTCACAAATAATTATTATTAATAGTTTTACTAATATAGCATTTTTACGGCTACCTCTTATAGACGGAAAATCTCTCACCTGGGTATATTGTAAACACGTTAAGCTCTATTAAAGTTTAATAGAAAAATCGTAATAAAAAAAATTTTAGAGCAATTCATATTTCAAACCACATTTACAGTATATATCTGTTATGGAGGAGAAGAAAAGTAGTAGATAGCTTATTTGATTATGTAAGTGTCTCATAAGGAAAGTATAGTATATTTTGCAACATAATGCAGATGCAACTTATAGGTGGCCTTTTTGTTTAAAGTTAAAATGAAATTAAATTTTGTAATTTTTTTGAGGAGTGTAAGTTGAGAGCAGAGCTAAATTTTCAATACCACCATTGTCCTTTACAGAATTTGCGTTACCTGTTCATTTTTGTAATTTCAATGAAAAATTTTTAGAGCAAATCATATTTCGGACTGCATTTTTAGTCGTTAGAAAAGTAGGTCATTTAGTGGAGTATGAAAGCGGAGTTGTGCAAAATTTTTTAAAAAAGTGAACAGTTTTTAGAATTTTTGTGAACATATATAGTAAGGAAATAGTGTAAGTTTAAAGTCAGATGTTTTTATAATAAGGAGTAAACGTGTTTTGGAAAAATTTCCCTCACTTCCGGAAAGATCGATAAGGGATCCGGTATACTATAGTCAATGGTACAGAAATATAAGCATCTCTTGAGTTATGTTAATAAGTGAACTTAGTTTATGCAGTAAGCAACTGTTATAAATTTTCTAGCATATAGGTATATTTACTTATTAAAGTAAGCTTCAAAATGCAAATCATTTGGCAAACCTACCAAATAACCAGATGAACTTACAAAGAGAAATACAAGAAAATCAATACCTTAAGAGAATTTCAAATGGCAAATAAAATTTCATTTGGCAAAATTGCCAATCGGCTCCAAAGCTGCGTATATGTGGAGGTTTAACCAAAATGTTAAATGGCAAATTTCCTTATATATAATATATATTACATACTATAAATATGTAATATATCAATGTGACAAAATAGAAGCATTATGATTATTTAATAGGAAGTTGACATAGTGAGGAAAATATTGTAGAATTATATTAGAGTATTTTGTCTTAAAAGAAAGAAAACTCTAAGAGCCTTCAATCTTACCTTTACTGTAAACCTGAACTGACTTCCTTCACTTATTAATATATTTTTCAAGCTTTGCCAAGAGAACCACCTACTACATTTTTTACTTCATGATAAGAGAACAAGACCGCAACCAATACAGCCTTGCTCAAAAACCTTTCAAACACTTAACTTTAAAAGGAGCTTCAACCTATGGTACAAGATTTTTTAACTGATGTCAAAGAAAAAAATACTTTAAATTATGATTTTAACGACGCTGTCTCACATTTAGAACCATTAGAACAATTTGATGTAGAAGAAATAAAAAGACAACTATTATTAAACATCAGATCATGCCTTTCTTATTTATTTCCAAGAGGAACTTTTCATGGTGACAAATTTCAGATAGGTGATGTACAAGGTAATAAAGGCAAAAGCCTCAAAGTTGAATTAGCGTATGGCAAGGTCGGATTATGGATTGATTTTGCAACTGGGGACGGTGGTGACATTATTGATCTTTGGGCAGCTGCACATGGGAAAAACGCTAAAATAGAATTTGTTGAAGTAATTTCTTCGATAAGTGAATGGATAGGATGTAACAAGCGACCTACTAAAGAGCAAAAGAGAATAACTCAATGGGACTATCTCGATCAGGATAATCAGTTGATTGCCAGCAAATATCGTTATGATACTGCTTCAGGAAAAAGTTATCAACCATTTGATGCTAAAAAATCTACCTTTACTGCACCTGAGATCAGGCCTCTGTATAACATTCCAGGCATCACTAAATCTGATAGAGTGATATTGGTAGAAGGGGAAAAATGTGCTGAGCTACTCATAGAACAAGGGATCACTGCAACAACAGCAATGTTTGGAGCAAAAGCACCTATTGAGAAAACTGATTGGACTCCACTTAAAGGTAAACACATTATTATATGGCCAGATAACGATGATCCTGGAAAAGATTATGCTCAAGAAGCCGCAAAAAAGCTTTCTGGTTTTGGAGTTGCATCACTTTCTATTCTCAAGATTCCTCAAGATAAGCCAAAATCTTGGGATGCTGCAGATAGTGTGCTAGAAGGAATGAACGTTGAAGAATTTATCCTTAACAACAAAAGCCCTTATTCTTCAAGAAAGTCAAAAAGAATTGATACTACAGTTTGGACCAATATCCCTCCAGAAAGAAAGTGGGTTATTAAGGATTGGCTCCCTGTAGGAAGTGTTACAGCTCTTTATGGTGATGGTGGTGTTGGAAAATCTCTCCTTGCTCAACAATTAATGACAGCCGCTGCTTTTGGTAAACCTTGGCTTGGAATAGATCTGGAAAAAATAAAGACATATGGTGTGTTCTGTGAAGATGATGAAGAAGAACTTTGGCGTCGGCAATGCGCAATAAATGAATTTTATCAATCAGGTATGGAATCTTCTGATTTTCAGGATAATGTTGGCTTATGGTCACGAGCAGGGCACAATAATCAACTTATGGTTTTTAATAACAAAGATACTGGTCAATTAACTACGTACTTTCAAGAGTTACTTGAGGATATTGAATCGTTTCAGCCGAAGCTTGTGATATTAGATACAGCAGCAGACCTATTTGGAGGAAATGAAAACGACCGTTCTCATGTGAGACAATTTATTCAAGGTTGTTGTGGTCGAATAGCTCAAGCAATAAAAGGAGCTGTTTTATTACTTGCCCACCCTTCTGATGCGGGAATAATACGTAAAACTGGCACAGGCGGTTCAACAGCATGGAATAATACAGTAAGGTCTCGTTGGTATTTGACTAGACCAGATAAAGCTAATGCTTCTCCTGATGAGAGAATTTTATCGCGCAAAAAATCTAACTATTCGCAGTGCAATAACGGGCAAATGACACTTTACTGGAAAAATGGGGCATTTGTACATGACAATTCAGTTTTAAATTCAGAACCAATAATCAGAGATCAATATAGTAAAAAGTTGGATTTAGAACGGATGAGAAAACATGAGGTTATCTTGAATTTAATTCGCAGTAGCGCATATCAAGGTAATATTTATACTGCTGGACAATTTGCAAAGCGTTTTGAAGGAGAAGAGGGGCTTGGCAGTGAGCGCAATATTAGAGAAAGAATAAATAATCTTGCAACTCTTGGACAGATTAAATTCTTTCGTAATGCTGCAGGATATGGGACCAATTCTAAATATGGATTTCTTTGTGTGCAGGATATGGAATTTAAAGTTTCAGTAGGAGATAAAGTAGAGCACAAGTTAATAAAGCCAACACATTACTATCTACAAGCAAATGGTGCGGTCTTGCCTATTAAAGATTTAGATGTTTTGTGGTAATTTTTCAAAAAGTTTCTGAAAATAGCAATTACTTTTATTCAAATTTTCAGGATGTTGAGAGCATTTAAGAGGGGCAAGTGAGTTTTCTAAAAAACCTTCATACAAAATTTTCTTTACAATGAATAAAAATGACGATAAAATCATGTGCAAGTTTATTTTATACTAATAGAATTAGTATAAGTACATTTTATTCAAATTTTAAAGGGCATTACAGACGCTAAAGAGATACAATCGATTGGGTTGGACACACTCGCTTTAGAACTTAATTACAGGCTTTTTGGTGAATTAAGCAGTAGTTACCTTATTTCAAACAGAGTGGTCTAAGAGGTTTCATCAATAAAAACCATACTTGAAAGTAGCACACACTCAATTATAACTATGGGGCGTCTCTTTCTAAAATTTTACTTAAGAATTACTACAGATGCTAATTTAACGAATTTTGTCTGTTCGATGGTAGTTATTTTCCTCTAGAAAATCAAAGTGGACTTTACATCTTACTAATTATAAATTAACTTACTACCTAATCAATTCCTGAATTATGTATGAGTAAAATTTTGATAATATTAGCAGCAGGAAAGAGCAGTAGAATGAATTCTGAATATCCAAAAGCGTTGCACCAAGTGGGAAATCTTACTCTTTTAGAACATATAATTTCTAATGCAAAATCGCTGAGTCTAAAAAGCTTATCAATTGTTGTTAACAACTCCCTTCTAAAAGATTTAGAAAACTTTGATACTCTAAAAAGTATAATCGATCAATACAATATAAAACTAATAATTCAAGAAGATATTACAGGCACTGGCACTGCAGTTAAAATTGCTCTAGAAAATCTGGAGGAGTTATCTGATCAAGACATAGTTTTAATACAGTATGGAGACACTCCTTTTATATCTAGCGATACAGTTATGAAAATGACTGATTGTTTAAAGTATAATAATTTAGTTCTTCTTGGATTCAATAGTCAAGATGAACAATATGGAAGATTAGTAATTGATAATTACGGAAATGTTCAAAAAATCCTAAAAAATGGAGATAAAATGCTTCTTGCAAACTCTGGAATAATGGCTTTATATGCTAAAGATCTCTTTACCTTAGTAAAAGAAATAAAATTCAATAATTCGACCAATGAATATTGTCTTAATGATATAGTGCCCATTGCAGCAAACAATAACTTGAGTGTAGGTTATGTAGTTTCTGATGAAAGAGAAGCAATGGGAGTAAATAATAAAGAGGATTTGATTAAAGCCGAACACTATTTTCAAGAAAGAAGGCAGCCAACTTTTCTTTCATAACTACATTTTTTTATTCATTAATTTAAGTTGACATTTGTTTTATACTGGTTTTATAATACCTTTTGATTCTTACTTGTAAGATAATTGGTACGACAAATTTTCCTATTTGTAGTGAGAGGGTATACATGGGGATATTAATAACAGGTGCTGCAGGTTTGATAGGGTCAACCTTGGTGAAAAAGTTAGAAAACCAGGGCCATGAAGTAATAAGCTGTGATATTAGGTTTCGCAACAATCCACTCAGTTTTTTTTCAGAAGATATAGTACCACTACTTGCTAAGTGTACAGGAATTATTCATCTGGCTGCAATTTCTCGAGTTATACATGGTGAACTTTATCCTGAACTGTGTAAAAAAATTAATGTTGATGGTACAATGCAGTTTTTAGGGTTATGTAAGTCACTTCCAAATAAACCATGGTTTATATATGCAAGTAGTAGGGAAGTCTATGGAGAGCAGAAGGAACTGCCGGTTACAGAATCTGCTAGTATCGATCCAATAAATAATTATGCCAAAGGTAAAGCATTTATTGAGAAGCAAATAACAAGTTTAAAAGATTTTAATGTAGCAATATTACGCTTTTCAAATGTATACGGTGGTTTACTAGATCATAACAGTAGAGTAATTCCCGCACTCTGTATTAATGCATTAAGAGGTGATCCAATTAAAATAGAAGGTAAAGAATGTGTTTTTGATTTTACCTACTTGGATGATGTTATAGAGGGTATATGCTTAACTGTTAAATATTTACAAAGTGAAAAATCTTCTCTTCCTGCTATTCATCTTACTACTAATAGCCCATGTACTTTAGAAAACTTAGCAAAAACAATATTAAAAGTCACGAAAAGTGATTCTAGAATTGATTTTTATCCTCCAAGAAATTTTGACGTAACTAAGTTCCATGGTGATTTTACTAGAGCTAAAGAGCTACTTGGTTGGTCTCCAAAGCATTCATTAGAAGTAGGATTAAGCAATTTTATAAAAAGTCTACAAAACAATATACAAGAGTATCCTAACAATATAGATATGGTAATATATGAAAATATTAAAAGTTATTCATGGTTACCCTCCTTATTATAGCGCTGGTTCAGAGGTTTACAGCCAAACTCTTGCTCATGAACTAGCAAATAACAATGAGGTACAAGTATTTACTAGGTATGAAAATAGCTTTTTACCTGATTTTTATTACACTACAGTCCTAGATCGTAGTGATTCTCGAATCTTACTGCATTTAATTAATATACCCATAGCTAAATATCGTTATAAATTTATTAATGAAGAAGTAGATATAAAATTTAAAAGAGTAATAGATAACTTTCAGCCAGATCTTATACATTTTGGTCATCTTAATCATCTATCAATTACTTTACCAGAAATTGCTTTTAAAGAAAATATACCTACAATTTTTACGCTACATGACTTTTGGTTAATGTGTCCAAGAGGAAGGTTTATTCAACGCAATTCTGAAGATTTATTACAGCTTTGTGATGGACAAAAGGATCAAAAATGTGCAACCCAATGTTACAAGGGATATTTTACAGGAGATGAAGAATTCCTGAATTCAGACCTAAATTATTGGGAACAATGGGTTGCAACTAGAATGAAGCACACAAGGAAAATAATAGACTATATAGATTACTTTATTTCCCCATCGAAATTCTTGATGGATAAATTTACTCAGGATTTTTATGTTCCGATAAACAAAATTTCTTATCTTGATTATGGTTTTGATCTCAATCGTCTTAAGAATAGAAATAGAGTACAAGAAAAAGAGTTTATTTTCGGTTATATTGGTACTCATACTCCCGAAAAAGGTGTTGATCTATTATTGAAAGCTTTTTCTCACTTATCATCTAAAGCAAAACTTAGAATTTGGGGAGCAGCAAGAGAAGAAACTAAAGCTTTAAAAGCGATTGCCGATCAGTTTTCACCTGTTGTTAAAGAAAGAATAGAGTGGATGGGAAGTTATGATAATAAGAATATAGTTACTGACGTATTTAATAAAGTTGATGCAATAGTCGTTCCTTCAATTTGGGGTGAAAATTCACCGTTAGTAATACATGAAGCACAGCAACTTAGAATACCAGTTATAACAGCCGATTATGGTGGTATGGCAGAATATGTAAGAGATGGACTATTATTTAAGCACAGAGATGCAAGTAGTTTGTCAGAAAAAATGCAAGTCCTATCTACAAATCAGGAGTTATACAATAAACTTACCCAAAAAGGCTATCCTTATACTAAAAATGGAAATATACCTTCTATGAGTGAGCATATTGAGAAACTTAACAAGATTTACCGTAATGCTATTGAAAAGAAAGGCAAATCAGTAGCTGTTAAACCCGGTCCTTGGAGAATTACTTTTGATACTAATCCAGATTACTGTAATTTTGCTTGTATAATGTGCGAATGTTTTTCACCATACAGCAAAGTTAAAGAAGAAAAGAAAGCTAAAGGAATAAAACCTAAGATACTGTCGATAGAAACTATCAGAAAAGTAATTAAGGAAGCAGCTGGCACACCTTTAAGGGAAATCATTCCTTCTACTATGGGTGAGCCTTTAATGTATAAAAGCTTTGATGAAATAATCAATTTGTGCCATGAGTTCGGCCTTAAGCTTAACCTCACAACCAATGGTTCTTTTCCCATTAAAGGAGCTAGAAAATGGGCTGAACTATTGGTACCAATTTTATCTGATGTTAAGATTTCCTGGAATGGGGCAACTAAAGAAACTCATGAAAGAATCATGAAAGGTTCAAAATGGGAAGTAGTGACAGAAAATTTAAAAACTTTCCTTGAAGTTAGAGATAAATACTTTAGCGATACAGGTGAAAGGTGTACCGTTACTTTACAATTAACATTTTTGGAAAGTAATTTACATGAACTCTATGACATAGTTAAGATGGCCATAAAAAACGGCATAGATAGAGTTAAAGGACATCATCTTTGGGCACATTTTGAGGAAATTAAGGATCTATCTATGAGAAGAGATGAGTTAGCAATTAGTAGATGGAATACAGAGGTGAGAAGGTTATATGAGCTTAGAGATAATATGCTATTACCAAATGGTAAAAAGATAAAATTAGAAAATTTTACAATTCTTTCTCAAGAAGGTATTAAGGATTTGGCTCCAGGTGGTCAATGCCCATTTTTAGGTAAAGAAGCATGGATAAACAATGAAGGAAAGTTTAGTCCTTGCTGTGCTCCAGATGAACTCCGTAAGACATTAGGAAATTTTGGTAATGTTAATGAGGTTAAACTCGAGGAAATATGGCAGAGTAGTGAGTACCTAAGCTTACAAAAGAATTATTTAAATTACAAATTATGCAAAACATGCAACATGAGAAAACCTTTGATCAATTAATCAAAGATAATCTTAAATCTATTAAAATTTCACCGTGTGAGAGTTTTCACGAATTACTAGGAAATCCTTTGTATGAAGATAGGTTTATAAAGGTTGGTAAATTTCATGAGCCCGGTCTTGCACCGGTTTATGATCAGACAGGTGCTTATCATATCAATGTAAGAGGAGAAGCAGTTTATCATCATAGATTTCTAAAAACTTTTGGATTCTACTTTAATAGAGCGGCCGTAGAAGATGATACAGGGTGTTACCATATTGATTCATCTGGATGTAGAGTATACAAACAGTCGTATCAATGGATTGGAAATTATCAGGAAGATATTTGTGTAGTTAGAAGACATGATAAATGTTTTCATATTAATTTAAATGGCAACAGGATTTATCAGGAGGAATATGATTATGTTGGAGATTTTAAGGATGGTATCGCTGTAGTCTATAAGGATGGTAAAGCTACACATATTAATCATCATGGAAAGTTAGTACATAATAAATGGTATAAAAAACTTAATGTTTTTCATAAAGGGTATTCTATTGCAGAAGATCAACATGGTTGGTTTCATATAGATATTAATGGTGATCCTGTTTACCAGCAGAGATTTAAAATGGTAGAAGCATTTTATAATGGGATGGCAAAAGTTGAAACTTTTGAAGGTGTGTTAGGACAAATCGATATTACCGGAAATGTAAAGTTTAGTATTTTTGATTTAGGTAAAGAATCTCAAGTGCATAGGATTTCTGCAGAACTTTCAGCCTTTTGGAAAACTTACCTAACAAGCGTTGCTATTGAACTTGATTTGTTAAATATTTTACCTGCAACTGTGCCGTTTTTATCTAAAAAGTTAAACATTATCGTACCAAATCTAGAAAGGCTGTTAAGGGCGTTGTGGGAAATAGGGTTTATTGATTACGATAAGGACGAGGACTTATGGAAACTATCATCAAAAGGTAAGTGTTTTAAGGAAATACCATTTTTGCCAAAAGCAGCAACAATGTGGGCAAGAGTTGCCGCTGAAAAGAATTGGTTAAAGATGGCCGATATACTAAAACAGAAGTCTATCTCTTCATTTGAATCTTTTAAGGAAAGAGAAGCATCAGAAGATAAGAAAATAGCATTTTACCAAGCATTACTAGGATATTCTAGGTTTGATACTAAAGAGTTTAATTCTAGAATTAATATAGATGATGCTAAGAATATATTGCTATTTGGTGTACACTCTTTATTTCTTGCTTATTCTGATATACACAATAAAGGTTCTATAGGCCTATATAACGAACATAAAGTACCAAGACAGTTAGTAGAAAATTTAAAAGTCAAACTTATAACTCAGGAAGAACTATCAGTTACAAATTATGAATTAGGTGTCTTTTGCCGCTTTCTACAGCACTATGATGATGATAAAGTATTGTCTTATTTAAAATTGGTCAAAGGAATATCTCGTATTTTATTGATAGAAACTATTTTAGATTACCGCTCTCCAACTGGAGGCTCTGTAGATATTAATGTCATGGTTGAAACAGGAGGTAAACTAAGAACATTAAACGATTGGGAAAAAATACTCAAACAAGTAAAAGGATTCAAAATTTTTGCTGTTTTACCTTTAACAGATTACTTATCAGTTATTGATGTCAGATGTTAATCACATGGAAACATTACAAAAAAATGGTTTTTTTATTATCAAAAATCTGGTTCCTTTAGAGCTAATAATTCAGTCTTTAAGTGATATAACAAATAAGATATCAAAGCTATCCCAAGAAATAAGTGTTTCAACTTCTGACTACTTAAACTGTACCGGCAGATGGGGCATGTTATCTCAAGTAACTAGAATTATATCTCAAGCATTAGATAAAATTATTAAAAATTACCTTGAAAAGTCACTTCAGTGTCAGATACTGCAGAAAAAATCAAATGTTATATGTAAAACTGCTGATTTAATAGATGCAGTTCCCTTTCACCAAGACATCTCCTATAGTTTCAATGATCCTTACCACTTTTCCGTTTGGTTAGCTTTGAATAATGTAAGTGAAACTTCAGGTGCACTACAAATTATAGAAAACAGTCATAAATGGGAAATACAGCCTTTAGTTGATTTTTGGTACCCATATTTTTTTGATCAGTACTCAAACAACCGAGAAAATTACAAAATTAAGTCACTACCTATTTCAGCAGGAGATGCGATAGTTTTTGATTCACGGTTATGGCATGGTAGTGATAAGAATACAGATGCTAAAGATAGATTTGCTTATGTAACAAGGTGGATTATAAAAGATCAAGACCTTCCCTATGTGCCAAAACCTCAGCCTTCAGTTTTTGGTATACTCAATTGTGGTGAGTTAACAGAATCTATACTGAGAGAATGCTTGTCATTGTTTGGCTACCAGGAAAGTATAAAAGCAAAAAACATGGAAGAACTTATCAAGAGCTGGTTAGCCTTTATTACAGATACAACTACAAATATTTCTGAGATCGACACTACTGAGGCTAAGCGAGATTTATATAAGCTGCTTATTCTAAATCAAGCATCAGCACTACATGATGCTGGAGACATCTCAGGAAAAATATACAAAAATTTATGGTTTTCACTACTTGTATTTCTCAATAAAAAAGTCAACGTAGTGGAGCTAGCATTGTAAATGAACAGAAGTAGAGTTGATAGCTTCAAATGTGTATTGATGTTCATCTTGAATATAGTATCTAAATTCAAGCTTAATGTACTTATAATGTCTTTAGTTGCTCTGGTGGTAGCTGTTGATTTGTCTTTTAGAAAGTATTTAGTAAAAAATATTCTAGATACAGCTGTAAAATATCAGGAAGGTAATGTAATTGAAAATCTTTTATTACCTGTAAGCGCTTATCTTGGTATGGCATTACTTATCACTACTGCTTTTAGATTCTATGGCTATTTTGTTGACATTCGAATGTTTACCTTAATGCGTCAAAAAATAGCTGATATGTCTTTTTGTAGGCTACTCCAACAAGACCATTCCTATTATCAGAACAATTTATCCGGAAGTTTAGTACATAAGGCCAGTAACTTAATGGATAGTGTGATAGAGTTAATAAGATTGCTTATAGATTGTTTTTTCGGTTACAGCATAGCATTAGTCTTAGCTATTTATACCTTATCATTAGTAAACATAAAATTTGCAATCGCCACATTCACTTGGGTAAGCATTTTTATTTTAGTATCGATTTTCAGCTTTCGTGTACTTACTGAACTAGCTGATAATTACTCTAAACAAAATTCACAAGTAATAGCTAGTATAGCAGATAGTATTTTAAATGTTATATCAGTAAGGCTATTTTCTCAGCAAGCACATGAGAGACACAAATTTTTTCAAATATGCAAGAAAAGAACTATTGCAGAGAGAAAATTACAATGGGCATACTTTTGTCTTTGGTTTATATATGGCTATTCATTTGATATACTCCAAGCAGTAAACTTGTACTTTTTAATTTATGACTATCAATTGAACAAAATTGCAATAGGAGATATTGCTCTTGTACTTGGAATTAATATATCGATTATAGAGTTTCTTAACCATCTAACTAGGAATCTTACCCAATTTTCTACTCATTTCGGCAAAGTTTCAGATGCATTGCCAATCTTGACTACTGTACCAGAAATTCAAGATAAGGAAAATGCTAAAGAATTAAATTTATTAAGTGGAAGAATAACGTTTAACAATGTTTCTTTTTCTTATGAAGGTCAGGAGCCATTATTTCAAGATTTCTCAGTTACCATTAATCCTTGCGAAAAGGTAGGTCTAGTTGGTTATTCTGGAGGTGGTAAATCTACTTTTATAAACTTAATTCTAAGGCTATTTGATGTTAAAAAAGGTAATATACAGATTGATAATCAAATAGTATCAGAAGTTACACAGAGTTCTTTGAGGCAACAAATATCTGTAATACCTCAAGACCCATTGTTATTTCATGATACTATTTTAGCAAACATCATATATGGTAGACTTCAATCTACTATCGAAGAAATAATGAGAGCTGCAAAGCTGGCTGGTATTCACGATTTCATTATGACTCTACCAGATCAATATGGAACTACAGTCGGAGAAAAAGGCATCAAGCTATCTGGAGGAGAAAGACAAAGAATAATAATAGCCAGGGCATTTTTAAAAAACGCTCCAATATTATTTCTCGATGAACCAACTAGTCAGTTAGATTCTATAACAGAAAAAACAATTCAAATGAGTTTATTCAAATTGATGAAAAATAAAACTACGATTACTATAGCACACCGTATTTCTACACTTTTACACATGGACCGAATTCTAGTATTTAACAAAGGAAAAATTGTCCAAGATGGTAAACATGCTGAATTAGTTTCTAAGCAAGGTCTTTACAAGGAACTTTGGAATGCTCAAATTGGTTGTTTGAATGGCAAAAAATAAGATGGAAAAAATTATTGATCTGAGAAGTGACACTACAACTCTGCAGGGCTCCAACGTTATACATGCAATAAGTAATGCAACTGTTGGAGATTTTGCTTATGGTGAAGACAAAAGCTGTAATGACTTATCAGAATATTGCAAACAATTATTCAAAGTAGAAGAAGCATTATTTGTAACCAGCGGTATGCTTGCAAATAGATTAGCCATTGCCAGTCAAACAAGTCCTGGTGATGAACTAATAACTCATTATAATTACCACGTTAATTTTTTCGATAGCGCAGGCAATGCAAAAGTAAATAATATCGTATTTAATTGTATTAGAAATAATAGCGGAATCTTAGATGTTGATGAAGTAGAATATGCTATTAATTCTAAGCCGAGGTATAAAATTTTTGCTCAGGTGAGTCTTGTTTCTATAGAAAATAGTATAAATGGGTTTAATGGTAAAATTTATCCTTTTGAAAAACAAGTCGAGTTATATCACTTTTTAAAAGCTCACAATGTAAATCTTCATTTAGACGGTGCAAGAATATTTAATGCTCATATCGAAACAAATATTGCTTTAGCAGATTATGCTAAATATGTGGATACAATGAGCTTTTCTTTTACTAAAGGACTTGGCGCTCCTTTTGGTTCAATGCTTATGGGTAAAAGAGAGATAATTGAAAGGGCTAAAAAGCTACAGGTTTGGCTAGGTAGTGGTTATCATCAGATAGGGTATTGTGCTAATGCAGCAAAATACGTACTACAGAATAATATCTCTAGGCTTAAAGAAGATAATAAGCTCGCTAAATTGTTTGCAGATAAGATTAAAGAAATTCCACACATAAAACTGGTACTACCTTATCCAGAAACTAATATAGTAAGCTTCAGTATAAAAGCACTAAATGTAACTAATGAGGTTTTCTTGAGTAAGTGCCAAGCTTATGGTTTATTGCTTTTTCCTTGGCTCGAGTCTCATATAAGAGCAGTTACCCATCTTGGCACAAAGGAAACAGAAATCATGAAAGCTGCTGAAATTATAAAGGAGGTTGTGTTAAATTTAATATGAGAATAAAAATAGATTTCTTTAGCGATTCAAACACTGACCCTTCAGCTAAAATGAGGGAAGCGATGGCTAAAGCAAAAGTTGGAAACGAAGCTGCATGTGAAGATCCAACTGTAAACGAATTAGTGGCAACCGCATGTAAAATATTAGGTAAACCTGCAGGAATCTTTTTGATTTCAGGAACGATGTCCAATGTAATTGCTTATAAAGTACACATTCAAAGACCTGGTGATTACTTGCTGCTTGATGAAACTTCACATCCACTCATAGTACAATCTGGCTTGATCGCAGCCCAGGCACATGCCACTCCTTTGCCCATCAAAGGTACGAGAGGAATATTTACTGGAGAACAAATTGTTGAGTTTATTACTCGTCCTAGTTTAAGAAATATTCCGAGAGTTGGGCTTGTTTCTATCGAACAAACGACAAATTTTGGTGGTGGAGCTGTGTGGCCTTTAGAATATATTCAAGAGATCTCAAGTCTCTGCAAAGAGAATGACGTATTCACTCATTTAGATGGAGCAAGACTGTTCAACGCTTGTGCTCATACTAAAATATCTCCAAAAGAGTATGCAAGTTATTTTGATTCGATATTTATTGATTTTAGTAAAGGATTAGGTGCTCCAATGGGCGCAATATTGCTTGGAAGTGAAGATTTTATTGAAAAAGCTTGGTACTATAAGTTTCAAATTGGCGGAGGTATGCACCAAGCTGGCATTATTTCAGCTGCATGTTTATATGCTCTACATAATAATGTAAATTCTTTAGAAGAAGATCATAAAAAAATGCAGCACCTTATAGAAGGCCTAGGCTCTATAGATCAAGTTATAATTGATATCGACCTGTATAAAACTAATATAGCGTATTTTTCATTACATACTAATTGTATATCTACTCAAGAATTAATAAACGTACTAATGACAAATTATGGAATTAGAATGGCTAACATCAAAGGTAAAATCAGAGCTATAACACATAGAGATATAAGCTATGAAGATATTAATACTACTGTATCTGCTATAAGAAAGATACTAAGTAAGTAATTTTCTGCACTAATTGTTTGCAAACTTCTTGTCAAACAATATTATACCAATATAGTATTATGCTAGCATCTGCATAGAGCTATTTGGGAATAGGTGTGAACTTTGTCTTCTTTCAATATTTACTATTCTTCTGTGGATATATGCTGCTTTATTTATCAAGACAAAGTATACCAATTGCTCTACCACTGTTAATAGATACTGACCATGTAAAATTAAGCTATTTTTTTGCCTGCTTTTCTTTTTTTTATGGAGTATCAAAATTTGTTAATGGAATAATCATGGACTCCAAAAATAATCCATTATTTATGTTTGGGCTATGCAATATTGCAACTGGATTATTAACCATTGGTATAACTTCATCATATAATAATCTAACTTTATTACTGTTAACATTAATATTATTAGCTTGGACACAAGGGTTAGGTTGGCCAGCTATTACCAAGTTTATGGTTACAAACTCTAGCATCTCTTCAATTGCATCATCATGGGGAGTTATGAGCTCATCTCAGCAACTTGGTTCTTGTATTACTTTAATTGTATTACCAAGTATAATTAAAATATATGATGCAAAAAGTGCATTTTTGTACTCTGGTCTCTTATGCTTACTTTTTGGAATTTATACAATATTAAAAGCATATTACAAAGAAAGTGCCAACTTTACTACCTATTATAAGGTGCAGAAATCTCAAATAGGTATCAAGGTAACAAGTTCCATATGGTTTCTATGTTGTGCTACTTTTTGTGCTTATATTATAAAAATGGGAATCTTTTTTTGGTTTCCTATAATTTTAATGGATAAATTACAAATTTCTCTTGTACAATCCTCACTAATAACAGGCGTATATGATTTAGGTGGAATCCTTGGAACTTTAATCACAGGAAGAATTAGTGATATGTACTTCTTTCAAAATAGAAGCTTGCTGGCATTACTTTACATGTTGGGTATAGCACTCACTTTTATTGCAATGAACTTTGGTCAAAACATAATTCTTATGAACCTTGGTGCAATCTTATCAGGATTCTTTATATTTGGAGTGCAAGTACTGACAGGTGTTATAGCTGTAGAAATTGCTCCACAAAATAATGTGTGTGCAATTGTAAGCTTAACAGGATTATTTGGGTATATTGCAAGTTCAATATTTTCATGCGTGCTCTTAGGAGTACTTGTTAAGCACTGTGGTAACAGTATTATGTTTTCATTTTTTTCCATTTGCTCTGTTGTTGCACTCGTTTGCTTTTCCATACTATCAAGCAAAGATCTAAAAAAACTAAGTAAAGCGGTGTAAAAAAAATTTCTCAACAGTTAAACTTTGTAGATAGATTTTTTACCCAAGGAATAAACATGGTAACCATATCTTAGTAATAGCTCGCTATCTAATAAATTACGGAAATCAAAAACATTAGGTGCAGCCATAATACTCTTTAAACTTGCAAAATCTTGATTTTTAAATTCTTTCCACTCCGTTAATAATAATAAGGCTTCCGCGTCTCTTGCAGCCCCTATAGCATTGTCTGCGTACTCTATATCCTTTAGAACTTGCCTAGCATTATCCATCCCCATTGGATCATATGCAGTAATTTTAGCCTTGTTATTCACTAACAATTTTGCAATATCTATAGCTGGGCTATTTCTTACATCATCAGTACCAGACTTAAAAGTTAGCCCCCATATTGCTATTTTTTTATTTTGGACTCCATTTAATACATATTCTACCTTTTTAGCAATGTTTGTTATATGATTATAGTTAGATTCTTTAACTGAATTTAAAATTTGTAGCTTAACATTGTAGTCTTCAGCAAGCCTTAATAAAGCTGACAAATCCTTAGGAAAACATGATCCTCCAAATCCTGGACCAGCTTTGAGAAATTCCTTACCTATTCTATGGTCCATTCCCATACTGTTAGCTAAAAGGTCAATGTCTGCTCCTAATAGCTCACATAAACCTGCCATCTCATTGATAAAAGCAACCTTTGTTGCTAGAAAGGCATTAGAAGCATATTTAATCATTTCAGCAGTAACTGTATCAGTGACTATTAACGGAATATTCTTATCTATAAATGATCTATATATAACTTCTAGTTTTGCCCTAGCTAGCTTAGTTTTTACTCCTATTATTATCCTATCTGGGTATAAAAAATCTGATACTGCAGAGCCTTGCTTGAGAAACTCTGGATTAACTCCTAAATCAAAGTTATAGCCCTTATTAGATAAATAATTATGTATATTTTCTGCAGTACCAGGAGGAACAGTTGACTTTATCACTATTAAGCAATCTTGATTAACTCTCTCAGAAACTTCACTTACTGCATTATATACATTCTTTAAATTTGCATTTCCTAGGGAGTCTGATGGAGTATCTACAGTTACAAATACTACTTCTGTATTGGGATTTATTTGAGAATACGAATCAAAAAATCTTATCCTTTGTGACTTTATATTATTCTCTAAATAATCTGCTAATCCAGTTTCATATAAGGGAATTTTCCCTGATTTCAAAAGTTCAATCTTCTCAGTATTTATGTCAATGCAATCAACTTTATGGCCCTGCTCCGATAACATTGTACCAGATACTAAGCCTACATACCCTACTCCTATAATAGTTATGTGCATTTTATTATCACCTTAAAAATATAGC
This sequence comes from Wolbachia endosymbiont (group B) of Ablattaria laevigata, assembly GCF_964277395.1. Lineage (NCBI taxonomy): Bacteria > Pseudomonadati > Pseudomonadota > Alphaproteobacteria > Rickettsiales > Anaplasmataceae > Wolbachia > Wolbachia endosymbiont (group B) of Ablattaria laevigata. Next base: position 608,162 of record NZ_OZ195519.1, on the reverse strand, counting down.
TTAGCATCTAAAATAAATACCATTAACAATTATAAACTTTTGTTGTTACATTATTTTTCTTAATTGCCTTACCTTCCGAATAAGCTATAAATAAGGTTGATGGTATTAATATCAAAGTACCATATAAAGCACTTTTATCAGGTAATTCATTAAATATAACGTATGCTACTATTGCAGAAATTATTAGCTCTATGTATCTATAAGGTGCAAGTGCAGTAGCATCAGTAAGAGCAAAAGCTTTTAACATGAAGAACAGAATTAGGTTTGAACTTATTCCTAAAATCAGCAGTAATACTAACTCCAACAAGGAAGGCATATGCCAATAAAATAACAAAGATGGAGTGGAAAAAATTGTTGTTGTTAGAGCTGAGTAAAATAATATACTTATTATTGTCTCCTTCATTACAAGCTTCTTATTAAGTACATCTAGTATAGCGAAGATTAATGCGGATACAATAAAAATAAGAATTTTAGGATTAAAATCCTCACTATAAGCTTTAGTAGTAATAGCAATACCAATAAAACCAATGACAGCTACTACCCATCTTTGCCAAATTATATTTTCTTCCAGAAAAGGAATTGCAAGAAGCATAACAAATAATGGTATTGAGAAACCTATAATTGTTGCAGTTACTATTGGGCAAATAGTCAACCCATAGGTCCATAAGGTCATTCCACAAAACAACAATGCACCTCTAGTTATTTGAATAGATATTCGACTTGTTTTACAAACTCCTATTCCATAGTAAAATATAAAAGGTATAAGAGTAATAGTGCTAAATAAAAAACGGAAAAAGATTATCTTAAAACTTTGAAGGTGTAAACCGAGACACTTTGATATAGTATCATTAACTACACTACTAAGTAAACTGAGTATAAACCAGGTAACTCCAAGCAAATAAGCTCTTAGTCTGTGATCCATAAAACTCCAAATTTAATATTTTATGAGATAACTTTACTGTACAAAAGATCAATAATAGAAAAGGTTTCTTCTATCTACTGTTTAACCATATTCATAAATATTTAGTAGAAATAATTTGAGAAGTGTTATATAAAATGCAGCTTTATTGCATAATTTTAATAAACAGAAATGCTAACTGATTTTTTTGTAATATATGATAATACTTGCGAATACTCTCACATTATCAGGAAAAGTAATCGGGAGTACTGACGGCTGTGGCGATTTTACCAACTAGCTCCTCTGCTAGCATTAGCAATATGTGTTTTCAGCATCAATTTTAAAAGCATTAAATTTGAAGTTTATCAAACAACACGAATTAGCAGCAAAACTTTATGAAAATGCTTCAGTTGAGTTAGCTAAACAAGGATTTATAATGGTTAATATATTGACTATTTTTACTTGTATCTTAAACACAATTCAATTTTCACACTCATCGGCAGTTAGGCCACTTGCTCGCAAAATAACATCAGTAGAAACACCCGCCTTCACTAGATTTTTCGCAACCTTGATCTTTTCTGTTTTTTTAACTTTCTCTTTGCTATTCTTCATATCCCTAGATAAAAATTTCTTCACTAATTCTTGCTCTTCAGTTTTTCTTAGTAAATTAAGTAGTTCACTATCTTCATTTGTTTTAGGCAGCAGAACTTTAATATTCACTGATAATCCTTCTGCTATTTGATATAATTTGTCAAATGATATGGCAGTGTATCCTATTTCATACTCGTGTATTTCCTTGAGTGTTAAACCAACTTTGTTTGCTAAATCTTTCTGAGTATACCTTTTTATCAATCTCCATTCTCTTATTCTTTGCCCTATTCTGTAGTATATAGAATCAGTGCAGACTTCTTTCTCTGTATTATCATACTCGTAAATAGATAAGCCGGTTGCTTGGGAAATTATGTCAACTGAAACCCCTTCTTTCACTAGATTTTTTGCTATTTCCAACCTTGCCTCTTCTTGATTAATTTTTTCGCTAATATGAACAAACCTGACTAATGAAGGTACTATTTTGCCTAACTTTTGATTCTCGTATATTTTCGTTAGATAGAGTATTTCCTCGTCTTCATAGCTGTCTTCCCTTACTATTACTGGTTCAGGTAATAAATCTACAACGTCAACTGATAATACTCTTGCTATTATATATAGTACTTCAATTGGAATAGGAATATACCCATCTTCATAGCTGTTTACTTCTTGGTATGTTAAACCTATTTGACTTGCTAATCCTATTTGAGTATGCCCTCGCATTAACCTACAATTTTCTATTCTTTGCCCTATTCCGTAACTAACATTGCTTGCAGAAACAAACATTTATCCTCCATTTAAGAAAAAAACTTTATTGCTATAATTTTTTTACGAGCTATCCATCTAAAACCATATCAATAGATAAACCTACCGCTTGCAAAATAGTATCAATAGAAATTCCCCCTTTTACTAGATCCTTTGCAACTTTAATCCTTTCTATCTCTCTCACTTTCTCCTCACAAATACGTATCCCTTCAAACAAAGATCTTATTAGTGCATGACGTAGTTCTTGGCTCTCAATTTCTTTGTATTCTTTAATCAAATTCGGTAGCTCATTTTCCACTTTACTACCTTCATCTTCCTCTGTTAGTAGATCTGTAATACTAATCGATAATGTTTCTGCTATCTCATATAATTTTCCCAGTGGAGTAGCTACGCGTCCTTGTTCATAGTTGCTTATTTCGTCACGTGTTGTACTCATTTTCTCCGCTAAATCCTTTTGAGTATACTCTCTCACTAGTCTCCATTCCTTTATCTTTTTGCCTATTTGGTAGTAGATAGAACCAACTTTTTCTTCAACACATTCATCAGCAGACAGACCAATTGTTTTTGCAACAATATCAACAGAAACTCCTGCTTTAACCAGACTCTTTGCAATTTTTATTTTTTCCGATTTTCTACTACTTTTCTCACTAACTTGGACAAATTTGGTTAGCAAACAAAACATCTTACGTAACTCCTGATCGTTAATCTTTTTATATTCTCTTACTAGATTTAATATTTCTTCTTCATCTTCAAGACAGCTTTTTGATACAGGAATAAGATCCGTAATACTGATTGATAGTGCCTCAGTTATAGCATACAACCTTTCAATTGGAACTCTACGATTCCCTTTCTCATATTGCAATATCACCCAGTATTTTACACCAATTTTCTCTGCTAAATCTTTCTGAGTGTACCCTCGCTCTAACCTCCAGCTTTTTAATTTTTCTCCCACTTTATAATCTAGACTTTTTTCCACAAAAAGAACCTTGCATATAATATTTTCTATTATAGCTCAAAGGCTCCAGATATAATAGCCAGACTCTGGAACCTTTAAATTAAAGTGCCCTACAAGTTTCTTTACTATTTTCACGTACTTTGTCTGCCCATGAAAACAATTTTTCACTTACTTCCTTCTGCTTTTCACTCCATATGCCACATCTAGTGAAACTACCTCTTTCTACCGCTTCTTTAAGTTTCACTCCTCCAAAGAGACAGTTTTTTCCTATTTCTTCGCCTCTTTTTTGTAACTCAGCCCACATTTCCTTATTTTCTACTCTCACTTGCACCTGATCTGCCTCTTGGTACAATATAATATTTAGCTTACCAATGCTTGTAGGAAATTCTAACATGATAGAGCTGCCATCTGAAATATCGGTATAGTTTCTTATACCTCCCTTCTCACTTTTAACTTCAACTGCATCATTACCAATTTTTAAGATATTACTTCCTAACTTTCTGTTTGCTTCCAGTATTTTGGCTACCTCTACCTTACTATTCCCAGAAAATTCTATATACGATGTTGTATTATCTATCTCAACATCTATTAATTCTCCTTCTTGCACAGCATTTTCGCCAGCTTCCTCTAGCTCTTCTAGTTGCTTATCTATCTGTGGCTGAACTTCTGGCTGTAGCTCATTATAGATTTCACCTATCAGTTTATTCTGCAGTAGAGTATCATGAAACTCTGCACCACTTAGCATTAATTTACGTATTAGCTTTTTACGATCAGCCTTATCAAATTTATGAAAATGTGTGCCCAGTATCACATATTCCGCGAAGCTTGTATCTTTATAATGTAAGGTATTAGAGCTAAAATATCTTATAGGAGAGGGTGAAGCCGTAGCGAAGCTAATGCCAGTAAGGCCGTAGTGGAGATTTTGCTCTCCCTCTCAATAGGGTTAAAAGACTGAACAGTATCTTTGGAATTATATCCCGTATTTACAAGGTTAGTCTAAACTCTCAACCTAATTTATAGTCTTGGAGGCAATTTTATGCAAGCAAATGCTGTTTTAGGTGTGGACATTTCTAAAAAGAAATTTGATGTTTGTTTATTGGTAGGCAACAAAGAACGGTACAAAGTCTTTCAAAATAATCATGATGGTTTTGAAAAGCTTGTGGCTTGGTGCAATCATCATGGAGCAGAACTTATTCATCTGTGTCTCGAAGCAACCGGTTGTTATAGTGAAGATATAGTTAATTTTATGTATGACTTGGAGCATAATGTAAGTGTGGTAAACCCAGCCCAAATCAAAGCTTTTGGCAGAAGTGAGCTACTTAGAAACAAAACAGATAAGTCAGATGCTGCCATGATTGCTAGGTTTTGTATTGCTAACAAACCTAATCTTTGGAAACCTGCTCCTCCCGAAGTTAGGCGTTTAAGAGACCTTTATCGTTGTTTGCAAGCATTTAAAGATGACAAGCTACAACAGATGAATCGCTTGGAAAATAAAAATACGGATTCCCATTGTAAACAAGCAATACTTGAGGTCATTGCTACAATAGACACACAAACTGCTGCTCTAGAGAAAGAAATTAATGAACATGTTAATAACCATTTGCATCTAAAAAATATAACAGAAAAGATCAAGACTATAAAAGGCGTAGGACATCTTACAGCTGTTGCTGTTGTTGCAGAAATGCCATCAGTTGATAATTTTGATAATGCCAGACAATTCACAGCTTTTGCTGGTCTAAACCCAGAACATTATCAATCAGGATCATCCGTAAGTAAAAAAAGTCGAATATGTAAAATAGGATCTGAGCGTATTCGCAAAGCTCTTTATATGCCAGCTATAGTAGTCAAGAATCATAATTCTTACTTTCAAAAGTTTTGTCAGCGTTTAGCAAGTAAAGGAAAATGTCCAAAGGTTATAATTGTTGCTTTAATGAGAAAACTAATGCATGTATTTTTTGGTATTCTTAAAAATGATCAACCATTCAATGGTAATTTAGTGAGATAATTTTGACAGTAAAAGCTTGGATCTTATGCTCAACTGTTTAGGATGTAATTTAACATGTACTTTGAGTTATAATATGTATCATTTTGATTTTAACTGAGCTCTGTACTTTGTAAAACTATTCTCAGAAGATTAAGAAGATATGGTCCTATAACTGTGGATAAATACGTCCACACACACTTAAAGTATTTATCCACAGTTACACTAATTTATAGAAAATGCAGATAAATTTTTTGTTGTTTTATAGCTAAATAACTTGTTGACAATAAAGACAGTTGTAAGTTGGAAATATGATATAAAAGAAGCAAGAAGGAAGGTAACTCTATAAAAAAATATAGTTATCAAAGGCTTGAGCGACCGTAAGACGGTAGTATTACACATACGTAGATATCAAGGTACTCAAGCCTATCCTTCGAGACGTTTGAATAGTTGTTTGGGACATACATATGCACCCGTTTACAATCTTAAATTTTAACTTAAACTCTCGAGGTTCTTTATGGTTATATCCTATCAAAATTTTATTGGCATTGATATCGGAAAACTTGAATTTGTTATTGCAGTGAATGAACAAAAAAGTGTTATCAAGTTTGACAATAGTTGTTCTGGCTGGAAACAATTTTACCAAAAATTTTCAAATATCTTACCCAATTCCATGATAATTTTAGAAGCTACAGGAGGCTATGAGCTTGGCTTATTGTATTTTCTTATTGACAGAAACATTGCTGTGCATCGTGCTAATACTCGTCAAGTTAAAAACTTCATTCTATCTCATGGAACTTTGGCAAAGACTGACAATCTGGATGCAAAAGCGCTCGCCCAATATGGTGCTGAGCGTTGTGGACGTCTGCAGCTATTTACACCTATCTCAAAAGAACAAACCACCTTATTTACACTTTGTCAGCGCCGTGATGATATTACGAAAATGCTTGTTCAAGAAAAAAATAGGCTTAAAACTCCTGGAAATGATTACATTAAGGAAAGTTGTCAACAAACTATTGAATTCCTCAATAATCAGGTAGAAAAGCTTGATCAAGCTATACAAAAAATAGTCAATGAAAACCCTGAACTGAACCGATACCAGAAGATTCTTGAAACAGTTCCTGGAATAGGTAGAAAAACCTCTCAATGTTTATTGTGCCTTATACCGGAACTTGGTTCCTTAAACAAAAGGCAAATTGCAAGCCTTGCAGGTGTTGCACCTCATCCTAAGGAAAGTGGTAAAGCTATTGGTTACCGAAGGATTGTAGGTGGAAGAAGTAACGTTCGTTCAAAGCTTTTCACAGCTGCTATGGCTGCTAGAAACTCCAAGTCAGAACTTGCTGCTTTTTATTGTAAGCTTATTGATAGTGGTAAAAGAAAGATGGTAGCACTCACTGCACTTATGCGTAAAATTATAGTCATCGCCAATGCCAGACTTAAAGAAGCAATTAATTTGCATGTTTAGAAATTTACATGGCAATAATTAAAATTAGTTAATGAATATGTGCGTCCACACACACTAAACGCACATATTCATTGGTTTAAGCAAGGTATAGTATTTCCTAAAGTAAATGATAAAGGTATAATAAAGTATTTGAGTTATAATGGCATATAGTGTGGATTTAAGGGAAAAGGCAGTATTGATGATAGAAAAAGGTAAGACAAAGGTTGAGGTAGCAGAGCTTATGGAGATAGGAATAGCAACTCTGTACCGTTGGTTAAAAAAGAAAGCTGCTGGTGAAAGCCTCAAGCCATCTAAAAACGGTAGCTTTATTCGAAAAATAGACCCCAAAATACTCGAAGAATATGTTACAAAGAATCCAGATCATACTCTGGCAGAGATGAAACAAAATCTTGGATTTGGAATAAACTCAATTTGGTATAGACTAAAACAGCTAAAAATTACTTTAAAAAAAAGTCACACTATATCAAGAGCGCAATCAAGAAGATAGGGAGCAATTTATTGATAAAATCTCAAAAATAGACCATTCCAGCATCTTATATATAGATGAAGCAGGAGTTGATAATAAGTTATACCGAGAATATGGACGCGCTCCAAGAGGAAAGAAAATTTATGCAGATATTCCAGGGAGAACTCGAGAGAGAATCAGTATAGTAGCCGGGTGGATTGGAAAGAGATTTATTGCACCAATGACTTTCAAAGGTGGGTGTGACAAAGAGGTATTCAATACATGGTTGGAGAAGATGTTATTACCTACATTGCCACTTGGCACAACTATAGTTATGGATAATGCTACATTTCATAAGACCACTAAAACAAAATCATTAATAGAGTCTTTTGGCTGTCATTTGCTGTATCTTCCAACATATTCACCAGATTTGAATCCTATAGAATACTGTTGGCATACCATCAAAAGCCGCCTCAGACCTCTCATGTATAAATATACAGACTTACAGCTTTTGGTTGGTAATACCATAATGGAACTTTATCATCCATTTTAGAAAATACTATAGTAGCTGTTTGATATAAAATTCTATTCTTATACGACAAAGCAGGGGTTTATTGCCCATATGAAGTTGCAAAATTACACAAATAAAAAATTTTTAAACATAGTTGATATCTCCATTCTCCATCATTACATGCATTTAGCCTTGCTCCAGAAGCTAGTACTTTGTCTATAACTTTGTGCAATTCATTTACGTTTTTTGCCTCTACTATAGAACTCTTAAACCAGCTCAGCTTCTCTGTATTTGGCTTTATTTTTTGCAAAGCTGAGGCAAATGGATTTTTATCTTCTTGATCACTTACAGGTTTTGTGCCATATATATAATCAAGTCCTTTTCCATAGTTGATTTTGTTTTCGCGAACGTTTCTGCTAGGGAAAGGCATTGTATCTTCCAGTTTTATCTCCTTCTGGCTATTAATTTTACTCACAAATTTAGACTGCTCTATATCAACGCTTTCAAGAGCACCAAATATTTTCTTGTGATTAACATTAGTCTTTTTATTCTGATCTTTACTAGTCATATAAACCTCATATTAAAAATACTTTTTAAGTGTACAATAAACTTTGTTATTATACATTATATTACTCATTATAAATTGATATGAGTAGATTTGCAAATACTTTCTGCTATAACAATCCGTTTTCTCTAAAGCTAAAATAACCCCCACTTGTAATGATAATATGATCAAATAATCTAACGCTTACAGTACTACATGCTGCTGCTAAGCTCTTTGTTACTTCTTGATCTTCTTCTGAAGGTTCTAAACTTCCCCCAGGGTGGTTGTGTGACATTATTACTAATGTTGCATTCTTTATTAATGCTTTTCTTGTAATTTCCTTTATGTATACTGGTGCTTTTTCCATTTCACCAATATAGGATTCTTCTCCAATTAGTTGACGCCTTTTATTCAAGTACAGTATTTTTACACATTCCCTTTCTGAGTGGCCTATACTTACGTTTAAGTACTCTACTAGCCCTTGTAAGTCCATTATTGGCTCACTTTTGAGCTTTTCTCTCAGTACCCTTTCTAGTGTTTCCTTAACACACATAATCATTGCTACTGCAGAATCAGTTACTCCTTCTATAACTTTCAGGTCATCCATTTCTCTACCTAAAATCCTTCCTACTCCTGCATAAGTATTCACCAGATTTTTAGCAATTTCTTGAGCTTGCGGCCTTTCATGTACTGCACTTAAAAATGTTTCCATTATTTCACGATCAAGTAGTGCTTTGCCTTTGCTTTCTAATATTCTGAATTCTATTTCTTCTTTATTCTTATTATTATTCATATAATTTACCCTTCACTAACAACAAACTTTTTTTTAATATTTACTGCTTTATCAGCATTGGCATAGAGCCATAGCTTCCGAGTGAAGTCAAATCAATTTTTCAATCTTTTTTACTTATTTTTTCATCAAAAAGTAAAGATATTAATAGATACTGATTTTTTATTTTAAATTTGTTGAATTTCGTCTAAAGAGATGCCTACTGTTTTTAAAATAATATTGATAGAAATTCCTTCCTTAACTAAATCCTTTATCTTTTCTGCTCTTTTCACTTTCTCTTCGCAAATTTGTATGCTTTCAAACAGAGATTTCATTAGTGCATGACGTAGTTCTTGGCTTTCAATTTTTTTGTATTCTTCAATTAAATTAGGTACCACTTTATCATCTGCATCCTCTGTTAGTTCAAGTAGGTCCATGATATTAATCGATAACGCCTTTGCTATCTCATATAATCTTCCCAGTGGAACAGCAGTTCTTCCTTGTTCATAGTTGCTTATTTCATCACGTGTTGTACTCATTTTCTTTGCTAAATCCTTCTGAGTATATTCCCGCACTAGTCTCCATTCTTTTATCTTCTTTCCTATTTTGCAGTATATAGAACCTATTTTTTCTTCAACACATTCATCAGCAGAGAGGCCAATTGCTTGTGAAACAATATCAACAGAAATCCCTGCTTTAACCAGGCCCTTTGCAATTTTTACTTTCTCTGCTTTTTTACTACTTTTCTCACCAACTCGGGTAAATTTTGTTAGCAAGTAAAACACCTTGCGCAACTCTTGATCATTAATCGTTTTATATTTTCTTACTAGATTTAATATTTTCTCTCCCTCATCTTCAAAACAGATTTTTTCATTTGATACAGGAATTAGGTCTACAATACCAATCGACAATATCTCTGCTATAGCATACAATTTTTCAATCGAAATTTTACGTGTTCCTTTTTCATATTGTAGTACTACTTGATACGTTACACTGACTTTCTTCGCTAAATCTTTTTGAGTATAGCCTCGCTTTAACCTCCAGCTCCTTACTTTTTGTGCTATCTGATACCTTATAGAGATATTTGCCATAAATATTATACAGTTTAATACTACCAAATAAAGATATACAAAAGGGATGCTTCTTTCTATGTTTGAATTTTAGTTGAATATTTCTTCACAATTGTGTATAATTACTAATGCTTTTTAGGTTAATTCGTCATGGCTCTTTCGAAATTTCTTGATCCCAAAAATGACTTGAGCTTTAAAAAGATCTTTGGCTCTGAAAAGAATAAAAATATCTTAATTCACTTCCTCAACGATATCTTAGGTTTTTCTACTTCTGATCAAATAATGGAAATTGAATTCCTTAGTACCATTATGGATCCTGAAATTGCCTCTGACAAACAAAGCATTGTTGATGTTCTTTGCAAAGACTCTATTGGTAATAGATTTGTTATCGAAATGCAACTCGCTCGTGATAAAGGCTTTGAGAAACGTGCTCAACTTTATGCTGCTAAAGCTTACTCTCGGCAATTAGATAAATCTGGTAATTACATTCATCTTCAGAAAGTCTTCTTTATTGCTATTTCCAATTGTAACCTTCTGCCTGAAGAAGTTGACTATATTTCTACTCATAATATACGCGATATCAAAACCAATGGGCATTACTTGAAAGATTTACAATTTGTCTTTATTGAGTTGCCTAAATTTACAAAAAATAAGGTAGAGCAATTAGAGAATACTACAGAGAGATGGTGTTTCTTTTTTAAATACGCAGAAGATACAACTGAAGAAGATCTAAAAAAGATAGCAGCAGAAGCTCCGATAATAAAGCTAGCATATGATGAATTAGACAGGTTTCGCTGGAATGAAAAGGATTTGATCGCATATGAAGAAAGAATATTGAGCGTGCAGAAAGAAAACGCTATCCTTGCTCAAAAACTCGATGATGCTAAACATGAAGGAATCCAAATTGGAGAAGAGAAAGGCAGGAAAGAAGGCATCCAAATCGGCCATGAAAAAGGTAAAATTGAAGGTAAAATTGAAGTTGCAAAAAATTCACTCAAGGCCGATGTCCCTATAGATGTTATAGCTCAAATTACCGGTCTCTCTCATTCTGAAATTTTACAACTCAGGGAAAAAACATAAATACTACAACTTATTCACTTCAACATTTATGAAAATCTTCTTTAAGTTAGATATATTCCCTAATTAAGAATCTAATGAACTGTCTAAAATAGCTATAAGGATTGCACATAGAATTATATAAATTACTATCATAACGTTACTCAAACTTCTATATCAAAGCTACGTGCTGTAAGTTCAATATGGAAAACACATTAACCACTTAGTATTTAATGTCTACTTCATCCATTTTAGTATTAGGACCATCAAACTTGCTACTGGTTTCCCTAATTATTTTGGCTAATTTTGCTACCTTCACTTTAAAATTTTCACTACTTGGCATTTTATAGCTGCACCTCTTATATTATAACCTACCTATTGATATTACCTCCAAGCTTGGTTACTCCTATCTCAGAAAGACAAGTTGATACTTCTGAATGGCTGTGAACTGAAGCATTACTTAAATAACTTTGAGGCTCTAAACTCATTTGCTTTGCACCATCAACTTCTAATGTACCATCTCTGTTGTGTAATATCTGCTCTATTGATTGATTTAGCAGACCCTTATTAAATTGAGCTATAAACTTGTCAAATTTCTTCGGACTTAATTTACCAGCTTCTTTACCAGAACATGCTTTCTCTACATATGAGTTGAAAATCCCTGAAATTTCATTAAATTTACCACTCATGATTTTTCCTGTAACTTCTTTCTGTATTTCCATATAATCAATATTTAACCGGTGCATTGATATGCCACTTTTTAATGCAGCTTGTTCTACTACTTTCTCAAATTTCTCTGTAATATTCAATGCATAGCCCTGCGCTTCCAGTAATGATACGTTCTGATCTGATGTAAAAATGTATTTTTGACCCGTAACCTTTCTAACAAGCACATCAAGTAACATTATCGTACCATTTACATCTATTGGCGCATCAACTTGTAAAATTGAACTTGTAGTACTTGATGTTTCCTCAGGTAAAACAGCTCTAAACCCACCTACAGAACTTTTCACCCAACTAAACAAATCATTTATCCATGAAGATGGTCTTGTGCTACTACTTGCTGCTATTCCAGGTTGATTACTTGAATCTACAGAAAGGAATTTATGTGATGAGTGATTATGATTGCGATTGTGATCCCCGTGGTGATGACGGCGTCTGCGTTGCACAGGTTTTTCTCCTTTTTCATTGAGTTTTTTCTCTAAATATTCTGCAATACTACTATCTCTAGCAATATCTAGCGGTGCCTTGCCGTAATCACCTCTAGCATCAAGATTAGCATGAGCATCGACAAGAACTTTTACTATATCAAGACTGTTGGTATCAGCAGCATAATGTAAAGGTGTCCAATTGTCTTTGTCTTCAGCGTTAACGTTTGCACCACGATTAAGAAGCAATTTGACCACATTTAGTCTTTCATTTAACACAGCTCCATGCAAAGGAGTTGCTTGATATTCCCCATTTTTAGTTTCAATATTAGCACCATTATCAAGAAGGAATTTTATTCTATCTAAATCACCGATTTCAGCAGCTGAATACAGTAGTGTACTGCCATCTTTGTCTTTGGTATCAATATTAGCACCTTGAGCAATAAGACCTCTAACTTTATTAAAATCACTATTTCCTATTGCGCTTAATAACTGTTTATCTAGGATTAATTGTGTTTGTTGTAAGTACTGTACAAGATTATTATGTCCCTTATCTCTAGCAATATCTAGTGGTGTGTTGCCACTACTATCTTTAGTACTAATATTAGCTCCATTATTTATAAGATGCTGCAATGTATCTAAATGACCACCCCAAGAAGCCAAGTGTAGTGGCGTCTCACCATTTTTATCAGCCTCATTAATACTTGCTCCTCTCATGAGAAAAAGTTGTATAACCTCTTCATCACTGCTCTCAGCAGTAGTGTATGTAGAACCTCTACCATATACATCTTGAATATCCTTGTGATTATTCATAACAGCAAAGTGAATAGGAGTCCTGCCAAGTATATCCTTAGCATTCACATTAGCTTCCTTATCAACTAAAAACTTAGCAATATCTGAATGACCTTTCAATGCAGCCCAGTGTAGTAATGTGCAGCCATATTTATCAGTCGCATTAACACTCACATCTTTACTAACAAGAAACTCTACTGTACCTAAATTACCACTCCAAGTATAATAAAACCCACCATGCGTTCTGTCGTCAATATCTTTCGCAATAAGATCACTAATTGTCTTTAGATCTTTTTCATTTTTTACAGTAAGTAACAATTCTTTATCTAAGTGTGCTTGCATAAAAACTTGCCTCATTGTATCAGAATTAGTATAACGTTCCTCATCTTCAGGAGTTCTACCACTGTTATCTTTAACATCAATATCAGCACCTTTACTTATAAGATACTTCACCATACCTAAATGATGAACAGAACATGAAGCATAATGTAGAGGGGTTTTACCATCTTTATCTTTAGCATTAACGTTAGCACCTCGATTTACAAGGCCTTGAACTTCATTAAAATCACTATCTTTTACTGCAGCCAGTAATTGCTCATTTAATTGAGCTTGTTTTAAGTATTTTACGATGCTATCATGCTTTCGGTCGATGGCGATATCTAGCGGTGTCTTACCATCCTTATCTTTAGCTTTGATATCTGCTCCCTTACTTGCAAGATACCCCACTACATCCAGATGGCCGCCACCAGAAGCCATGTGCAATGCTGTCTGCCCATCACTATCTTTTAGATTAACATCAACTTCCCCTTCATCTACAAAATACTTTACCACATCTAGCTTACCATTGTAAGCAGCATAGTGCAGGGGAACTCTACCGCCATTATCTTTAATTTCTAAGCTATTTTTTGCATCTGCTACAAAATATTTTACTATATCCAGATTACCACCATAAGCAGCAGAATGCATAACAGTCATCCCATTACTATACTTAGCATTCAAGCTAGCCCCTTGACTTACAAGATCTCTAACTTCATCAAAATTACCATATTGTGCTGCAATAAGTAATTCTTGATTTAGCTGCACTTGTTTTAAATAGTCTACAACATCGCTGCGCTCTTGATGAGTAGCAATATCTAGTAATGTTTTACCACCTTTGTCTTGAGTATAAACGTCAGCTCCCTTTTCTACAAGGTACTTTACTACACCCAAGTGACCATTCCAAGAAGCACAGTATAGTGGTGTTCGACCATATCTATCAACATCATCGATGCTCATTCCCTTGCTGAGAAAAAATTCTATAATGTTTGTATTATTATTTTCAGCAGCAACATGTATAGGTTTCCTGCCAAAAATGTTCTCAACGTTAATATTAGCACCCTTTTCTATTAAAAAGTTAGCGACTTCTAAGTAGCCTCTCCATGCAGCAAAATGTAGCGGTGTCCAACCATTATTATCAGACTCATTAATATCAACGCCTTCCCCAATAAGGTACTTTAGTATATCCAAATTACCACTATAAGAAGCATCACATATAGAGGGGCGACAACGATGATCTTTACCCTCTAAACTAACGCCATTTTCAACAAGGTATTTAAATATACCAAAGTGACCTTTTAATACAGCATTGCGTGCAGGGGTATTACCATCTCTGTCTTCAGTATTAACATTAGCTCCTCGATTGACAGAATCTCTTACTTTGCTCATATCTCCAACTTTTACAGCATCTAGCAATTCTTGATCTAATTCTCCCTTAGCATTACTAACAATATCTCTAACTTTTCTTACATTAGACCCACAATCTTCTATCTTCCATACACCTTGCATAACCTTGCCCCCTGGAATCCAAGTAAATACTCTTCTCCTATCTTTGTCATATTTAGCATAATCAGCAGCATACAAATACTCATTATGCTTAACATTCCTTATATTACATTTATCACCGTTAGGCTCAATCTTCCACACACCTTGTGTAACCTGTTCACCTGGAATCCAAGTAAATGCCATTCGTCTATCATTATCATAATTAAAATAGTTACTAGCAGCATACAAAGTTTCATTAAATGCAACATTCACTATATAAAAGTTGTCACCATCAGGTTTAATATTCCACCTAAACTTATCATTTTTTTCATTCTTTGGAGTCCAAGTAAATGCCATTCGTCTGTCGGTATCATAATTGAAACATTTGTTAGCAGCATATAAATATTCACCTTGATAAATATTCTTAATACATACTTTCGATGAAAATACTGCATTCCTTACTGATTCTGGCAATCTGCTTTTTAGTTTCTCAAGGTTAGATCTTTCTTCTTGATGAACATCAGGATAGTTCTTCATCTCGATTGCTTCTTTAACATAGTAAGCTAACTTAAATACTGCACTATTATTTAAATCATTATTTCTTTGCATTGCGTTAAATACAGCCACATAACCCAATATACGCTGACTAACATCATTATGGCTTTCTACACAACTTAATATTTTTTTCGTATCTACTTTCCTATATACGTCATTTATAACTCCCTTAATTGTATTATTAAACAACCTTTGATCGAAATTATAAATGTCATTAGCAAGTGTATTAACCGAACCATAACGATCATGTAACATACCATCCTTTAGCTTCTCTTTTACTACATTTTTTATTGAATATTTTAACTTTTCTACAAAAAACTCTGCCCATCTTTTTACGTTAGGCACGGTTTCTGCTTGATTAATAATCTCCTTCTTTAAAACCTTAACCGTTTCCATCATCTTATATGGATCGTTGTTTCTATCCTCAATACTTGTTGCATCCTTACTAAGGAAGAATTTGACCACATCTAAATTACCATTGCAACCAGCTATACGAAGAGGTGTTCTACTATCTTTATCTTCAGCTTTATCTTTAATATCATAACCTTTATCGATAAGGAACTCAGCTATATTTAATTTACCCTCCTGAGCAGCTAAGTGCAGAGGAAGGGCGTCCTTATTTTCAACACTAAAATCCTTTCTATCAAAAAGAACTTTTACTACATCCAACCTACCTCCTTGAATAGCCATATTTAAAGGTGTTAATTCATGCTCATTTCCAATATCTATACTTTTAATCTTTTTTATCAAATCCTCAGCTTTACTATTATTTCTTTGCAATGTTGCATTAAATACCTGCTCTTTTAATAAATCTACTTTTTCCTTATAAAAATCCTCTATAATATCTTCTGAATTACAAGTAGAGACTATGCATTTCAAATTAGAAACCATCGTATCATTAAAAGCAAACATCATTTCCCTTGCTGGTTGATAGGTATTCCAATTTTCTACTTTTGCTAAGGTATTATTCTTATGTGATAACACTAAACTATCATCAGCAATCTCTGTATCAAAATCCAATATAGACTTATCTCTAAAGTCAACTAAACCAACATCATTCTTATTAGTAGGTTGATTATGATAAATTTGTAATCCTTGTTCCTCTGGTTGATAGTATCTGAAAGAGCTAGGATTGATCTCTAGATGCTCAAGCCTTAAGTTTGTACTATCAATTTTATAAAGCTCATTGTTTATTCGTAATACAATTTGTTGATTCTCTGGATTTTGAAAATAATCAACTAAACCAATGGATAAAGACCATTTAGTACCTACACTATCAAATATTGTAATATCTTGTATCTTTAAACTATCCTCTGTAAGGTCAGAGATTGATTTGCCATAACATTCATTTATATAATCCCTTTTACCTTCTTCTATGCTTATACCATCAACATCTGTTACACTTAACTCAGCAAAATCAATGATACTATAAGGTATGTTTTGATAAGACACCACTTTGTTTTTTATTTTTAAATTGAGCCTTATTGGCGACAATGAAGTTTTGCTATTTAATGTATCTGGTAGTTTGATAATATACTGGTGTTGCCCTTTCTCTCCTTCTATTGTAATGTCCTGATAGTAATTACACAGCATCAGATAGTCATCATAACCATAGTTCCGTCCACCATTAAGGTATTTCTGATAACTACTTGTAACGTCAGAGCTACTATAGCTAAAATCAACAATGACTTGACCTGAGTACATGCCAGCAATTATCACTTTTTCACTAGGTACTCCCATATGGTTTTTAATAACTTCTACTTGAGATACTGGTATGTCAAAATTATTGTTATTGACAATATCTTTTGCAATTTGGTAAGTATCAAGTAATTGTTGGTCTAGAATACTTGCTTGTATAAATGCTTTTAAC
Source organism: Wolbachia endosymbiont (group B) of Ablattaria laevigata (assembly GCF_964277395.1). Lineage (NCBI taxonomy): Bacteria > Pseudomonadati > Pseudomonadota > Alphaproteobacteria > Rickettsiales > Anaplasmataceae > Wolbachia > Wolbachia endosymbiont (group B) of Ablattaria laevigata. The sequence goes on along the minus strand of NZ_OZ195519.1, from coordinate 590,950 downwards.
TTTTTTGCACTATTTTGTATTACCTCTCTACTAATATCACTTCCTGAACTTTTCAGCTCTTGATATCTAATATCTTCTATTGTATCAGACAAAGACTTATCTTGTATTGCAACAGACTCTGTTATTCCATTGCTATTTACTTGAATTACTAGATTTTTAAAATCATTGATTTTAGTACTTGAAACAATACTTTGTGTATTATTAGCTAAAACATCTAAGCTATAGCCGACCTTTTCTATATCTTCACTTATTCCCCACTGTGTGATATTAGCAACTTGAACCTTTATTATGTCAATATTTCCTTTTATTTTTCCTGTACTGCCCAAATCACTTACTATCTTAGCATTATCACTATCTTCATTAACAACAAATATTGTTTGTTTTAATCCCCTGTTATGCACATTTTCTTTGTTAACTACTCTAACTTCATAATCTTTGTCTGTGCAGTTAAATGAATTCTGCCAGACTTCTGCATTTTTTACATTAATCAATCTTGTTTTACAGTGAGTAGTAATATTTTGCTTGCTGTCAGAATTAGACACATAGTTATATGTGTTAACCAATCTTATGTTATTACTATTACCATAACGTATAGTTCTACCATGCAAATTTGCAACGACATTATTAGCCTTAACATTCATTACTAGAGTATTTTCTTTTCCTGGTCCACCTTCAAGAGTACCAGACGTATAGTCATTAATAATAAAAATAGTTTCATTATTTTTTGAGCCAACATAACGTATATTACTACCCTCTGGAATATGCATTACTGCTGGATAATTTGCTGCTGCTGTTAATGTTTTAGGTCCTGAAATATATAATACTGATCCTCTAGGAAATGTTTGCTTTTTTGTATTACTATGCTCTTTTCTTGTTGGATTAGTAAAGATAAAAGGTCCGCCTGAGAGAGTAAAGCTCTCTTGACAATTTCTATAAATTTTGCCACTGTTACATGGAGCGAACGCATCGTCACCTGTGTGCTTTGTATTGATTGTTTTGCTGCATTGAGATTTTTGTATCGGATTTGTTAATGGTGCATCTACAATTCTTAAGCCAAGATTTTCATACTCGTATTTTGTTAGATGAGGGATATGTTTTGCATCCGTATTAACAACATAAACTTTCTTTTCTTCAATCTCTTGATAGCATTGAGGACTATTCTTTATACCACAGATAAACCTTTCCCAACCTTCACTCATAACCAAAGTATAAGGTGTCATAGTCAATATCTTAGAGATATCAATAGAAGACAAATCTCTTTTTACACTAGAGGCTATATTGATCTTGTCAAAAGAGATATCTTTATATTTTTTTTCTAAATCACATGTCCACTTCATCTGCGTCGCACACTCAGGACCATACGGTGATGGCATAATACATATAGCCTGTGCACCCATATTTTTAATCACCTCACTATATTTCTCTTCAATGGAGATTACGTATTGTACAACCGCATCTATGTCATAATTGTCATTTAACAGTTTAATAGCTGCTTCTTTTACGTAAGTTAAATAACCTTTTATTCTAATTGTGTCTTCATATTCTTTTTCTACATCTCTTCCTGTAAAAAACTTGATTACCCCTGCAAAAAATACTTCCGCTTGTTCACCACCAGGTAATAGAGGTACTTGTTCTGCTATTGCTTTTGTATACTCTATTCTCTCATGAACTTCTACACCAATTGTTATTAATACATCAGCAACCATAGTAACTACTGCTACCCTACCTAAAACTTTACCTGCAGCAGATAACCCTCTTAAAATCTTAGTAGTAGCACTTACACTTTTTACTGTAAAGCTAACACTTGCACTTATAGGCCTTATGCTCATACTTGCTAGTTTTACACCACTACTAGCTGTCCAATAATAATTTAATGGATGATGATTACCTTGAGCTATTTCATTTATACTATACCCAAATTGATAAGCAATAGTTGCAAATGTAATACTTTGAACTATGGGGTTACTGATAATCTTAACAAACGTTTGACGTACAGGTTGTGGTACTTTACTAATCAATTTTCCTACTTTACTATTAGAAGAAATACTTACACTCGTCCTAACATCATCCATAGCATCTAGTATACCATTGATACCAAATACTTGCTTTAAAGCATTATTATCATGTCGTCCAAGTGTTGCTGTATCACCTATACTATCAAGCAAGTCATATATAGCCATCATGGAAAAAAACTTTCCACCTTTTGCTCCTTTTATTTTCGCTGAATCAAATTTATCACGATCAAATGCAATTCCTTTTTCTTGAAGGCTGCTTTCTACATTACTAATATAATCTGCAAAAACTTTTTCACCAAGATCATCAAAATGATTTTTAAACGTATCAAAAGTATCTTCCCTAACACCTTTTGCTAGCAAGTTCTGTTTAATTTCCTCTACAATATTAGAGTAATCTTGATTAGTTTGAACATCACCTATATCTTCAATGTATTTTTTATTCTCTAACAACTGCTTATCATTTGATAGTTGATGTAATTTATTATGAATTTTCTCTCTTTCTGCATCTGTAGTAAAATTTTTAATTATATCATCGAATTTTACTTCATAGCCATCGATGCTTAAATAATACTCAATATTTTGTCCTTTTATTTTTTCTTTTATAACGCGATCCTTATCTCTGCCTACTTTTACTAAGATCTCAATACCATCACTATAATCATCTACAAAATATCTTTCTGCATTCTTCATTTCTATAATATCACCTATTATCAATTTTTTATCATTACCATTGTTATCTTTTACTTTTACATCAGTCCTATCAGCATTGCCTATCATATCAAACACTTGCTCACGACCTATATCTACAATTTCATTAGTTAAATCCTTAGCATTATCAATATCAAATAGCTCTTTAACACGTTGCTTTTTTTCTTCCTTTGTAATCTTTTCTTCATCAAACGAATCTATGCAGGCCATACTTACACTTCTTTCTCTTCTTGGCTTTTTACTTGGTGGATACTCCGGCGATGAAGATTTTCTTTTAGAACACTGCCCTACAGTAGGCAACATATGATGTGAACTATGAACTACTCCAACAGGAATAAATCCTTCCTCGGCTGTCCTACTTGTTAAAATAAGTTTATTCGGATTATTAGATCCTTTATCGAAAACAACACCGATAAATTTTACCTCATCACCATCTGTAAGTGTTTTATAGGTAACACCTTCTTTGTACTCTTCATTTATTTGATCATTTGCTTCCCTCAATAAAGCTTGAGCCCCTTTACCCTGCCTTGATGCCTTAAGTTCTAACCCTATTGGAGTGTACTCCTCAGCATTTCCACCTTGAGCCACAAACTTAATACCATGAACTAGCATGTCAATACGTTCCCCTCTACCAGTTTGAAACTCAGTTAAAACTAATGCTCTAGTTTCTGGTGATTCCTGTAATTTTAAGTCACTATAATAACTAAACACTCCATTCAATATTCCCTGGAAATGAGCTTCTTTATTAACGAGACTCTTAAAAGGAAAGATTCCTTCTCCAATTTTTTCTAATAATCTACTATATCCTCTTATTGATAAGGATTGGATATCTAGTGCTTTATCAAATGTTTCTTTTAACTCATTAGGATAAGTAACTTCTTTAAAAGTACCTTGAAATCTATTATCTCCGTTGTTGTACTCTTGTAAAGAATTGTATTTTTCAGCCCAAATAGTAAGATATCTTTTAAAATCTGACTTGTATCTAGTATCAAAATTAAGACTTAATTCGATTATTTCCCTATTCCCTATTTCTCTATTTAATCTATCAAGAGGAAGAACTTCATTCAGCCCGTTCAAAACATCTTTTCTGTTAGCTTCAACAATATTCATCACATAAACCAACTTCTCTGTATTTTCTGGGATGAGCACCATTGTTACAACTGCATGGCTTGCATCAAGGTTAGCTGACAGTCTTTCTCTGGCTCTTTGAGCTGCCGGACGTCCAAGCCTACGAAGATTAGGATGCACTTCAGTAGGTATATTGTCTCCATAGATAAAAATATACTTTTTTAAACTTGTTCCTGAATCTTCACTTAATAATAATGATTGCCCTAGTAAAAACCTACTAAAATAATGATTATCTCCCTTCTCTGATGTACCAGGAAACGTATGATAAATACGTTCCATATTATCTTTTATCTGTTCTTTTAATTCTCTTTTACCAATCTCTTGCGTATCCCAATCATCAGAGGATTTTAACATATCTTGAAAAAGAGGAATTATTTCTTCTCCACGATTTGATACTTTAATATCAGAGATAGGAGACGGATTATCAAGGTTGACACCAACATATAAAATGTTATCTGCAGTAGTTAAAACTCGCTGAACATTTGGTTGGAAACCTTGTGCATACCTTTCTGCTTGCTGCAAAGCCTTATCTGGAGTAGCATTAGAACCTGCTCCCGCTTTTAATTCAATAATAATGGGAATAGAATCCAATGCACGATCAGGACCACGAGCCAGCAAGATAATATCTGCATAACCCCTTCCTGCAAATTGCTCTGGGTAAACTCTAAGATTATACCTATAGTGGAAATTCATGAAAACGCCTACCATAAATCCATGATGTGCTGCTTCACGTGCACTATTATCATAGACTACTGATCCTACATACTCAGAATGAACGTTATTAATTTTTTCAAGAACTTTTTTTAAAGACCTGCTAACTGTTTGCGCATCAGAATCAGATAGCTTCGCTATATCACCTTCCGGATTATTCCATATTCCTTTTTCTATTTCATAAAATTCCTTGCTAGTAGCAGAATCAAGTATCTCTTTAGCTTCCATATTAACAAAAATATCACCCTTTCCTTTATAGATCTGTACTAATCTAGATTTTATTCTATCTTGAATTTCATTCTTAATATTTAGGATCTCATTCTCAACATCCCGATCTCTAATCTTACTCCTATCTATATTCTTTCTTAATATGTTCTCCAACTCATTAACAGTAAACTGATGGCCACGCTTACCTTCTGAAATGGAAAATAAATCTATATTATTAATAGCATCTTCAGCATTTCCAATTTGACCATTTTTAACAATAGCTACTTTTAAAGTTTTTGAAGTATCAAAACTAAAATAAATCTTTTTAATATTTAACTTTTCTGCAATTTTTATATCTGGCAAAGTAGAAAAGCTCCCTAGGAAGAAGTGTGTAAAAAATCCTGCTTTTTCTACAGAGTGTAAATAAGATGGAATCTGATCCACAAATGACTGAAATCTCGGTTCAAAAGATTTAAAATCCTCATCTTGCTGGCTTATACCAACTTCTTTACTTGCTTCCTCTATCAATAACTGTATTAACTCAAAGTCTTGTGGTCTTACTTTACCCATGACTCTTTTTAAGCCTTTTGCAAGCTCTTTATCATTATCAATAATATTCCTTTCAAGACCAAAATTATAATGGTTTCGTTTACCTGGTGCACCAACATGAAATAACTGTATTTGAGTATTTCCATTACCATATTGAGTTTCAACCTCACCAGAAACACTAATCGTTGCGCTAAGCATTCCACTCATTGCTCTTATTTCAGGTTCACCTCCCCAAGTATCAGGGTTCCTCATGTTTTCCAAGTAACGCTCAAAATCACCTTCAACAAAATCTCTGAACTCATTTCTATAAGAACTTATGTGATCAACTACTCGATTACGAAATACGTTTCTTACTAAATTTGCAAATGTATCATCATAATTCGCAGCACCTAAATTCCGAACCAAACCTCTAATATGATCTAAATTTTGGGTTACAGTTCCATCATTTCCAAATAGTACTTCATACCTTTGTCGAAATAAAGCATCGTCGTTTCTGACGGGTATTAAGTAAGCCATAGTAACAGACCAAAATAAGCAACTACCGTCTCCTGGAACATCGATTCTCTTAACCTGACTTCCACTTTCGGAATCAACATCAGATCTACGATAACGCTTAAGTTGATAAAATTCTTTAGCTTGCTCTATATATTGTATTTGATCCGATAATTCGGTAATCTTTGAATTAACGCCTTCTTTTTTTAGGTGATCTGTTAGATATTGTGTCTTAAACATAAAGCCCCCTTCATTACATTATACCAAATCCACTATTTATTATCAGAGATATCAACAATATAAGCTATTTTTACCTGCATACTAACTTGGATATATAACATTTATATTATAATGCAACGCCTTTTTGACAGAAGCTAAAGTAGTAACAAGAAACCATCACCTGTTTTATAGAATTGCCTTATAATACCTTAATTGCCCAACCCTAATTGCTCACATGCTTTGCTTAATTTAACCTCAGTCAAGCTAGTAAACCCTTCAGCTGTAGACTTACCGTATGATAAAAATTTATTTAATGAATCAATATCTCTTTGCTCTAACACAGATCGTATATACTCCGCTTGCCTAGAATCCATAAATTCTTTAATTTGATCAGAATTAGCCTTATCTAATATTGCCCATACCGGTTCCATGTAATTTTGATTTACCCAAGGTACTAATAAACTTGTAACAAGAAAGCAAGATCTATTACAAACTTCTTCCTTCAGCACATAAGTACGATGGCTATCAAATCCCTCCTTTCTCCACATATGCATGAAAAGCTTTGCACCTTCACCAGCATAATATGAGCTGTTTTCTGTTTTTATATAGTGTAGCCAGACAAGATATTTATCTTCTGAAACATTACTTGGTTTCAAATAGTCAAACAATGCTTGAAATTGATCAAAGCGAAGTGCACCCTGTAGCGTGTTTAGACTACCATAATAACCATTTTCAGCTAAGTCTCTTTTTAGAAGTTCTGGATATTTATCAGGACTTATTTGACTAAAACAAAACTCGAATATTTCAGGATAACTATTACAACGGTTCCCTGCTACATATACTGCTGTCTTCATCAAGATTTCATCCTTTTTCTGTTCACTCATCTCACTTTCAGGTAATGATTTTATTTTATTCCAAAAGAATTCCACTGCCTGCTCTTGCTTAAGACTCACAGCACATTTAAGCCCGTACTCATATGGATGACAGCCATCTAAATTTAGTTTAGAGATGTAACCACTAACAAAATGTGACCAAAAAACTATTAAAAGGTTGCCTCCTAGAGTCTTAACTAAGTGACCATACTCCAACAGACTGCTCTTACCTTGAGCTGATAGTTTATTTTTTCTCTCTTCAAATAGAGCAATAATATCTTCTTCCAGGCAATAACGACAGGCAATCTCATATCTTTTATCAGTACTAAAAGGACTATTTGAATTTTGCACAATCAATTTTTTACCTACCATTTGCCTATCAAGCTTAACTCCGTGTAAATTGTCTACTTTTTTCCAACAATCCTCGCTAGACAATACCTGTGCAAGAAAATTACGTCCTTTCTTGCCACTTTTTTGGTGCAGACGCCAATTTGCATAGCACCAGCGTTCAATTTGAAAAAGCTTAGATGCTCTATGGGGATCATCCTCTTTAATAGACGAAAACAAAACTTTTGGAATATCTGAACGCAACATAGCCACTACCTTAATTAATTAGATTATCAATTACATTTTAAGTATAGTATTCTATCTTTAAAACTTGTCAATCATTATTGTAGAAAATTTTCTAACCCAAAGTAGTTTTAGGCAAAAGTCTCTTAAGAAGGTCGGTACGGGATTTTTCTTTACCTTCAAATTCTGTTTTCATTATGAGTTTGCCTTAAATTCCTCCTTAAGAAAATTAGTATTAATCTAACAACGTATTTTACTAATAGCTTAAATAATATAGCCATTTTCAGTGCTCAAAACCAGGGACGGTGAGAACAATTTTTCTTGGAATCAGTTGGTCTACCAAATAACCAGTACGAACTTTTTTATATGGCAATTTCACTGTGCGCTAAAATCAGCTGTATTAGCTCACTTTCGCTAAATTTACATATAAACTAGTTTGCTTAGCTTTGTTGCAATAACTTTACGTTTTTATTTTTACAACCCTGTTTTACGCGGCTTATTCTCAAAAATATATGACGTTTTTTACTTGTTAAAAAAGTAAACATTCAAGATTTTTGTCACACTAATTTTTAGTACGTTTCTGAAGCTAAAATGAATATTAATAATCTTATATATAATATAAAAAATATATAAGTCTTGATTTTTTCATAAAAATAGCAAATAATTAAACCATATTATTTTAATAGAAAAAATTATGACTTTAGAGTGGAGAGAAATATTAGATGTAGCAAGTGATCCTAAAATTTCAATGGATATAGATAAACAAACTAACTTAAAGGAAACGTTGGTTCTTTTTTTAAGGGAGGCTATAGATAAACAAGATGTTTCAACTATTATAAATCTATCCGAACGTTTTACACAAAAACTCACTGAAAATGGATGCAAGTACCATGATTCATTACTCCCAATTACTCGGGAAATATATAAAAATGCCCTTATAATTGTAAGCAATGATATTGCCAAGCTTAATGAAAGAAGTCTTAATCAGATCATTAGTGGAAAAGTAGGACAGATCGAAGCAATTTTAGCTATAGCTTCATTAATTGATAACAAGCAACTTATAAAAAAAATGTTAGACTTGGTTGAAAGGAATATAAAAAACAACCTGGAAGGACAGCAAGTTCTTTTAAAGAGTTTAATTAATATACTAACATACTCGATAAAAAATGAACGTTTTCAGACTATTGGGTATATATGTCACAGACGATTCTCTCAAACTTTTTGTCCTGTTATTCGAGGAACATATATAAAAGCATTTGCAGATAGCAAAGTAGTAAAAGAGCTAGCAAAGAAAATAAAAAAACAAGAAAAATCTACTAAATATGAGTTTTGGATGGCGTTGACAAAATATCTTGCAAAGATGAACAATCATTATCCAGAAGAAAGTAAACCGAAAGAAAATAATGTGATTTCTCAAAATAAAAAAATGTATATTGTAGCTACTTCTGCACTTGTAGTAGCTGTAATTATTTCAGGGATAGCTATTGCAGTTTACTCAGGAATGTTAGCGGTAGGAATAGCAGTTGGAGTTTGTTGTCTAATTGCTGCTGCAGTCATATACTGTTGTAATAGTCCTTCAAATTTACTTAAAGATAGCAATGTTGAAATTGTAGTGAATCAAATAACAGTGGAATGATTATAACTCAAGGTAAGGAGAAATAGCAGGAGGGTTAAATAGCTACTTATGAAAGGCCAACTTACTGTAAATGTTATTTTTTTGCAATCAATTTATCCAATTTAGTGGGAGTGTTAAGTTTACTAATTTCTCAAAAAATGAGATCTAAGAATTAGAAAGGGTTTAATAATTTATAGATTCTTCTAAAGAAATTATCTTATTTTTTATTGGCAGACAGCTTGCTTAAACCCGTAAAATTTCTCCATACGCTTTTTCCTGCATTCTATAAGCTAATCTCGGTATCAGATATTTCTTTGAGTGTCTAGGTGCTTCTTCCCCAAACACCTTCTTCCACATTCTCCTTAGCTCTTCTAACGTTTTTTTCTCTAAATTCATTACTTTCTTTTCTATTTCTTCCTCCATATTTTTAGCCTTTCATAAATAACTTTTCAATTCTGTCTGTTTCTTTCTTCAATACTTCAGTTACTTCTTTACTGTTTTTCGCATAATCCATCGCTATCATTCCAAATTTATCCGCTTGCTCTATTTCTGCTCCTGCTTCCACTAACTCTTTTACTATTTCCACTTTCCCCACCATACATGCAAGGTGCAATGGAGTGCATTTACCTCCATATTCCTCAGCATTTACATTTGCTCCTGACTTTATCAATTCTCTAACTGTTTCTAGACGTTTCTCCGTTACTGCTAGGTGCAGTGCTGTATATCCTTCTATATCTTTAGCATTCACATTCGCTCCTTTTTCGACTAATAACTCCACTGTTTTTACCTCTACTGCATAATGTAGAGCTGTTCTTCCATTCTCGTCTCTTGCATAAATATTTTTATATGAGTTCTCTAATAGTGACTCCTCTTTTCCTTTTTTACTCATGACCTACCTCACCTTTTCTTTGAATTTAAATCCCTTTTCTAAGCCCTCCTTTTCACCACCTCATCTATCATCTCATTTACTTGGCTCATTATTTTGCTTGCTAAATTTTCACATTCTTCCTTTATTAGTGATTTGTCTCTCTTTCTTATTTCTTCTATCTCTATTATTTTTAGCTCCGGCATATAGCTCCCATTCAGCATGTCTGCTATTTCTCCCACTATCCTCTCTATTCCATAGCACGTCAGTTCTCTACTTTTTGTTATTCCTCCTTTTTCTCTCAAAAATTTATAGCCCTTCCCATAATAGTCCAAAAAGGTCATAAGAAAGAAGAATCGACAGCATGACGAAAAGATTTGAATAAAGGAATGTTTTTCCTGGTTCTGTTTTTTATAGCAAACCAATAATGTTCAATTTTGTTAAAATCTGGAGAATATGGAGGAAGATATAAAATTTCTGCACCAACTCCTTTAGCAAATCTTATTAGACTTATGAAAAGTAGCATTATCAAGGATAACAGTTTGTCCAGGTTCCAAAATCGGTGTCAGAAACTGCTCAAACCATTTATTAAAGATATCCATATTGCAGTGGCCTTTAAAGGTTAACGGAGCAATTATTTTTCTTCCACTTAAGGCTGCAACCATGCTAATTCGTTGAGTTTTCTTCCCAGATTTTAGGGCATAAAACCGCTGTCCTTTCTGGCAATAACCATAGGTTCAGTGTCCAGACTCATCTATATACACTAATTCTTTAGGTTCTTTTGTTGCTATAACCTTTGAAAATTGAGCTCGCTTTTCTTCATTTCTTTCTTTATATCCGTAGGTCTTTTTTTTCTTGTGAATCCTATATTTTTAAGTGCTCGATGAATTGTTTGTCTACTAATATTGCCCCAGCATCTCTGACTGAGTTTTGTCACCTTGCTCATTTGCAAATTCGGCAAATGCATTCCAGTCGGTAATTTTATGCCACGCTTCCAGGCTTTTTTGACTGAAAATCTCCCGTTTTCTCACGTCTTTTCTTCCACTCATATAAAGTTGTTTTTCCGATCTTAAATCTCTTGGCAACAGTTTCTCCACTCTCTCCTTCATCCAATGCTTCCATTACCTTTTTTCTTAAGTCATAACTATTTGCTACTGGCATCCTTACCTTCCACTACTATCAATCCATATCTTACTCTTTTTGGACTATTATGAGAAGGGCTATAAATGACCTAAAGGAGAGAGGAGTAGATGATATTCTGATAGCTTGTGTTAAAAAGCTTTCCTACAGCTATAAATAGCGTATTTCCTAAAGCAGAAATGTATAGTACATCAGATAAGAAATTCTCTGAAATATGTATCGAGTGAAAGTTTTCATGAATGATCTGAAAAAAATATATCGTGCTTCAAGTAAAGAAATTGCTGAGAATTATCTTCTTGAGCTGGAAGAAAAATGGGGAGAAAAGTATCCTTTAGTTATAAAATCCTGGCAGAACAATTGGGAAAATTTATCCAGTTATTTTAAGTATTCTGGGCCAGTTAGGAAGCTGATTTACACCACTAATCCAATTGAGGGGTTGCATAGACAAATCAGGAAATTTACTAAAACTAAGGGTTCATTTACTAGTACAAATGCCTTGTACAAACAGGTATATTGTGCTATAAAAAAGGTAGAGCAAAAGTGGATTATGGCTCTAACTAATTGGGCTTTAACTATGTCTCAACTTGATATTTTCTTTCCAGATAGATTGAAAATTGAGTTGAACTAAAAATGCGGCTTGACACACTTTTTTGAACATTCCCTTTTATAGATAGCAAACTCAACCCTCCTGCTATTTCTCCTTACCTTGAGTTATAATCATTCCACTGTTATTTGATTCACTACAATTTCAACATTGCTATCTTTAAGTAAATTTGAAGGACTATTACAACAGTATATGACTGCAGCAGCAATTAGACAACAAACTCCAACTGCTATTCCTACCGCTAACATTCCTGAGTAAACTGCAATAGCTATCCCTGAAACAATTCCAGCTATTGCTAATGTGAAAGCACATACAGTAGGCAGTTTATTTTTTTCTTTACTTCGTGGAGCATCATTATTTAAATTACTCGGCTGTTGATTATTATTTTGAATACCATTTGTTTGATCTGTTGCTACAACTGAAGTTTCTGAGTATAACCTTTCTGGAACTAACGGTTCTTCATCTGTGTCGCTTTCTCTAATAGTTGCACGACTTTTATTATAATTTTCTGCATCAAAAAACTTATCCTCACTATTCTCATCAATTTGAGCTTCCGTTTCTCTTATGGTATTCTCCTGCTGATTAGATGGATCTTGTGCAAAATCTTGCATTACTTTTATCTCTGGCAGTTTCTCGATGATAAGTTTGTATTCATCATTATTTGGTATATTTCTATCGTAATTCGGTAAAGCCTCTTTAATATTTTCATAAAAATATTTATTTATCTCTGCTAAAATTTTTTGCCGTTCAAAGGTAATTTCTTCAGGCTTATCAATATCTACATTGCACACAGCAAAATCTTTAAGAGCTTCTTTCAATTCTGGATAAGATTCCACATGTTGAACTAGATTCTTAGCCAAATCTTCCAGAAATGGTTTAATGTTCTCTTCTGTAATAACAACTTTCTGTGCTTCTAGTTTTTGTTCTTCTTCTAAATAATGATCATATTGTTCCAAGATCTCAGAGCTAATTTCGTCTATACTATTAATAATTTGGGTCCATGTGCCTTGAATGCAGGCACTGCTACCTTCACCATATGTTGTTGACGCTATATATATTTGTTTTAGAAGAATGAACTCTTTTTGCTCTCTCCAGATCTTTTCTATATCTAGATCACTGATTTCTTTAAATAACACATCTACTTTTTTATTGTCGTCTATATCATTTAACAATGTATGTAGTTTCGTTTTATCAAGTTGTTCTTTATCGAAATCTCCAAGTTCTCTTTTTACTGCAGAGAGTTTGCTCATTACTAAATCTTTGTTTTGTGCCATGAGAGTAACTAGCAATTCTTTTTTTTCTTTCAATGGAATGGAAAAATTATCAATAAGTAGTTTTATACGGCCTATAGATTCAGGTATAGTAATCTTTGCATCATCTCTCTTATAATCATATTGTAATGGTTCTGTAGGATATCCTTGGTCATATTCACCAAATTGATTTTTCCTTAAGTATTTAGTGTTTAATGCATCTTTAGCTTGGTCGATTACAGTTTTTATAAACTCTTTGTCATTTGGTACAGGATTACCACCTAATGTTTTCTCCATCACACTTCTTTTTTCTTTGTCATCTACACTAAGAAGATTTAGTCTTATTGGATCATTCTGATATTGTTTAAGTAGTTCTATACTTTCTACGTAAGAAGTCGCTGCTTGCTTTAACTGTTCTTCATCTTCTTTCGTCGATTCAACCAGTTTTTTAGCAAGAAAGTTTGTTTTTTTAACTGCTGGATTTGCATGGACAGATTGACGGTCTTGTACAATGCGCAAGTCATCTCTTTTTTGTTCAGGTCTTTGTTTAGGTATCATACCACGTTCAAAGAAAAACCTTTGCATTCCAGGGTCGTGATTATAGAAATGAGATAGTGTATGCCCTTGCTCATCTCTTGAATTAATTAGAAAAGGATATTTATCATAGTCATCCAGCAAAACCTTTATTCCCCCTGTATAACCGCGTTGTGCAAGATCAAAAAACAAACTCCTTATAGTGCTTTCATCTAGCTTGCTAACATTACTGTTAGATTTTGCTCTTGCTTGAGACCATGATTTTTTCAGACGTTTACAAAAACCCATAGGTTCGTTATTACCTTTTATATGAGTAATTTTATCTATGAATTCGCAGTATTTCTCAGATTCGGCTAAAGCTTTTGCTCCTTTGTTACCAATCTTATTGACACTTAAATCAAGTTGAGTAAGTTTTGTAAGATTACTATCAGCTAAAGCTTTTGCTCCTTCTGCATCAATATAGTTAAATTGCAAACCAAGTTGAGTAAGGTTTGTAAGATTACCATTACCTAAAGCTTTTGCTCCTTCGTTACCAATCTGATTGCTAATTAAATCAAGTTGAGTAAGGTTTGTAAGATTAGCTAAAGCTTTTGCTCCTTCGTTACCAATCTGATTGTAACTTAAATTAAGTTGAGTAAGGTTTGTAAGGTTACTATCAGCTAAAGCTTCTGCTCCTTCTTTACCAATCTGATTGTAATTTAAATTAAGTTGAGTAAGGTTTGTAAGGTTACTATCAGCTAAAGCTTTTGCTCCTTCTTTATCAATATTATTGTAACTTAAATCAAGTTGAGTAAGGTTTGTAAGATTAGCTAAAGCTTTTGCTCCTTCGTTACCAATCTGACACGAACCGAGAGAAAGTTCTTTAATATTTTTGTTCTCTTGCAAATAGCTTATCAAATTATTGATATCTACTTTTTTATCATACAAATGTAATCTGTTGTCTTTAACATACTGACTGAAAATCATTTTTATCTACTAATGTTATTTAATTAATATTATAATTAATATTTTAACAATTGTCAACTTTACTAATATATTAACTGAACTATATTATAGTTTGCAGAAAATACTGGATTCTATAGCGTTACAACAAATTTGATCATTTACTCTTTTAAAAATCGCAAAAAAGTACATACATTTGTGAGAGCAGCTCAAATAAAAGCAGGATTGTGAAAATAAAGATGTAAAATTTTGCAACAAAATCAGGCAAATTAGTTCGTATATAAATTTGGTGAAAGTAGGCTAAAATAGCTGATTTTAGCGTATAGTAAAATTATTATAAACAAAAATTTGAACGTATCACTTGGTAGACCATGCCATCCCAAGAAAAACACTTCTCACCGCCCTTGGTTTTGGTTGCCGGAAGTGATCATATTATTTGAGTTTTTAATGATAAATAATATTAAGTTAATATAATTTGTTTGGAATGGTGAGATCATTTGTTATAACCTGGAGCCTACATGCATTCCAAAAGGATAATATGATTTAGAATCTTATATAGCATGTGCGTAAGCTCAGACACAACACCGCCTAAACTTACGCCAGTTTTTTTTGAGATTTAACATCAAAGGAAAAAATAATTTCAGCCATTCTCCCCTAATAGAGTTAACTTTTATCAGTCAATCATTGAAGAGAAATTTAAATTCGCTGTGGAATGAGGAATGACATTACAAACACTTTTCAAGACGGTTCCTACACTGTTAATGCTACTTTTTGAACACTCAATAATGCTACCACAAGTATATTTCACACTACTTTTAACAACGCCAAACGCCGATTGCGATACATCCCAAACATGTACAGCATTATCAACAGTCGCTTTTCTCCGTGCTTCTCCTTCTTTAGAATTGTCAACATATACTCCTAATATTGATTGTCCTACTATTGCTCCTAAAATCCCTCCTGTTATTCCTACTAACATCACTCCTACTATTCCTCCTGTTGCCATTGTTCCTGCTACTGCTGCTTTTGCTAACCTAGAAGCAGAATTACCTTCTTCTGAGTTTTTGTAATTTCGTACGTCAATTTCTTTCTCATCAAGCTGCTTTTTTAGTCTAGAAATCTCATTATTTTGTTGATCAAGTTGACCTTCTTTCTCAGCAATGGTGTTGTTTTTATCTAATATCTCTCTTTCTTTCTGATTAATGACTTCGTTTTTCTCAGCAATGGTGTTGTTTTTACTAATTGCAGCACATGAAAATGCAATAGTTACAAAAGAAAACACAGCAGCAACAACAATAAGTGGAAGACCAACACTCAAAGCTGCAACTGGAGCTAAAAAAACAATGTAAGGAGCTACAGCAAACACTCCTGATGCCAATAAAGCCGAAGTAGCCAAAGCACCACTCACAAGATAAGGTGCATTAGCTTTATTAAATATATTTTTCATTATATACCTCTCTATAGTTAATTTATTATTTTAATAATAATATAAATAAATATATAATGTAATACTTTAAATTAATTAATAAACTAGACCTGCAGATTCAAAGAAAAACAGTTCTCACGATCTTTGGTTTTTATTGTTATCAATGGTTATATTATTTGGGTTTTTACTAATGTACATTAAAGAGTTAATACTAATTCATTTAAAAATAATAGAAAAATTTATGATTATTTTGTAATTTATTAATTAAATATGTTGATTAATTATTTAATTTCCTATATTATTAGGAGATTAACACTGTATTTTAAAGGTAAAAACATGGTACATTCATCTGCGCAAATATTCACAAAGTTTGATGACGACTCAAAAAAGAGAAATATAGAAGGGCTAGAAAAGACTTACTTGGGAGTCTTGCTGTCAATTGAATTAAATAGAAAAACCTCTCAAGTTGCAAAGGACATTAAAGAAAAAATAGAAAGTCTGTTGAGTAGCAATGAAGGTGAAATACATGATAAAGTAACAATAGGTGAAAGAGAAATTGGTGTAACTTTAACGAAGAAGGAAGAAGGTACATACAATGTTAAATTTGATGAAAGTGCTTCTTCTTCGGTAGATATTAAAGATACGAAAGATTACACTGACAAAGATCTACTTACTTTGTGCACACAGCATGAGTTGACAATCAGCAGAGATAAGAAAGGTAATCACCATTATAGTGTAACAATCAAAGGTAAAGAAAAAAGTGCAACAATAGGTGGGCTTGGTAAAATTGTAATATTTCCACAACATTTATCTTACATCAAAGAAACAATAGACCACTTAAAAGAAGGTAAGAGTCCAACTAAAGAGTTTGCACTTGCAACAGGAACTGGAAAAACATTTATAGAACTACTTGTTGAATATTTGCCTGCTAGGCTAATGGATGTACCTTACATATCTCTAGCACCTAATGAAGATCTTGTAACACAGAAACGCGATGACTGGAAAAAAGTATTATCTGACTCCGATATTGAAGATATTGAGTTGAAAGAGATAAGCGGTGATAAAGGGTGCTCTATATTGAGCAGCGAAAGCTTGATGAAAAATTGGAATCAATTTCTAGAGGCAATAGGTCTTGGACAGCTTCCTGGTATTATAAAAGCTCTCAACATTGGAGACAAAAGATTTGAAATAAGAAATGGAAAAATAAATATAGATGGTAAGGATTTTGTGATTCTTGCGGATAAAATTCAGTTTGATAACAAAGAATATAAAATTCAAGGTGGTAAAGTTACAATTAATGGTCAAGAATTTGAGCTAAATATTGAAAAATCTATATCTCTGTCCTTTGATGAAGAGCACCGAGTGGCAGAGCAGGAGTTGTATAAATATCGTATGGGGCTTTTGTCTGCACTTGTGCCTACGCTGTTTTTAAGTGCAACGCCTTCAATAAGCACTCATAGAGATATTAAAGGAAATGATGGGTTACTTAAAACTCTTTCTTTGACAGATAAAATGAAGTCAGATGTATATGGAGCTTTAAATTTACAAGTTCATACCAAAGTAAAAAGTAAGGATCTAGCAAAAGAATACTCTAATGGCATTGAAGAGTATGTAGATTTTAAGCCGGAAAAAAACGATCAATATAACAATGCAAATTTAACAGACGATGAATTAAAAAAAGAAGTAGAGAATTACCTGTATAGAAATGTTCAAAGCGTAATTGGTGAACCAGCATTGATTTTAGCTGAGTCAAATAAGCAGATAGATAACCTGAAAGAAATATTGCAATATGGTAGAAACGAAACCTTACCGAAACCTACTGGATCAAAGTTTTTTGACTTCTTAGAGCAAATTTTCGATTCTAAGCCAGACTATAAGTTAGTAACCAAATCAAAAAAGTTTGTTCTTATAACAGAGCAAGTTGCTAAGCAGTTCAATATTACAAAAGAAAAAGCAGCAAAAATTGTAAAAGAATGTTATGACTTCAGTGGCATTGCTGATTATTCTGCATTCCGTGTAATGCATGGAATAATTGAGAATACACTTTCAGGCTTAACAGGTCTAAATAGACACGAGCTTGATGAAAAAAGGTGTGCAGATTTGAAAGGTTTAGCAGCAGAAGTTAAAGCAGCATTAGACAACAATTATGATTTAGAAACATATGTTGAAGATCAAGGAGTTAAAAGTCACAAATTAAAGAAAGAGCTTGTTCAGCATATGCAATCTGTTATTGATGTTCTAAAAGAAAATAAAGACTCTGATTTGTTCATAAGATTGATAAGAAATTGGAACCAAGATAAAAAACTTCACATTTTGATGCCATCTAAAGAATTAGAACAAATTCCTGAAAAGCTGGTAGCTTTGCTAAGTAGCGGCAATTACTCTGTAGTAAGAGATTATCTTGAATATTATGGAGTAGAAGAAAGTGAAATAGATGACTTATGTGAACTGGGAAAAGAAGCATCTGCTGAAAGAAGAAAGTTTATGAATTCTTTAAGAGGATTGAGTGATAAAGAACAAAGTGAGCGCAAAGTATCTACACCTCTAGAAGAAAATGAGAAAAAACTACTTGAAGATCTTGGGAAAGAGCTTGGAATGAAATTAGAAAATCGTGATAAACTTACTTATAGTCAGTCCACGCCTTCGTATTATTGTAGTGAAAAAGCACATCCATTAAGCGCACTAAAAGATTTTTGTTATGAAAATAAGTACAAAGTAAAATTAGAAAATTTAAATCGCTCAGGCAATTTATCTGTAGAAGATCTTAAGAGTAAGCTTTCAGACTATATAAGTAGTCAACCATTAGAAGAATTAGAGCTTGTAAAAAAGAAATTGTCCTCGAGTAACAGTTCAGGCATATGTGAAGATCTAATAGATCTAAATAAGAATTGTTCTGATGCCGAGATGCTTGCTGAGCTTAAACAAGGTAACCATTATGAAGAACGTCTTAAATGGTGGAGAGATGAGGTACGCTCAGGTAATAAAAGTGTAGAGTTTATAGTAAACTTGCTACTCGATATTCATCACAATAAAAAAGAGTTAACTCAAGAATACTTAGAAAAGGTGGACACACAAATATTATATATTATTCTGGAGAATAGTAAGAATTATGTTAAGCAGAATCTTGAGAAAATTAACTCTTATAAGGAAAGGCTTATAAAAAAGTTAGATCAAGAACAGTTAGCTAAATTGGCAATAGGCCATTTATCAGAAGGTGATCTAAAAGATTTATATAAGGGTTTATTGGGAGAAGAAAACGATCATCATGCTTTGTGCCGCATGGGATTAGTTGGTAATGATATAGATCCTACCAAAGTACAGGGATACAATGACATCAATTTACAACATATTGGGATGCTAATAGACCCAATATCCACTGATTTTAACAAGCCTGCACAACTTATTCAAGCTCCAGGTAGACTTAGATGCCTAAATCCTAATAGACACTCCACATTCTTTTGCTATTCGAGTGGTGAATTGAGCTTTGACATAAATCTACTCAAGAAAGGAGGAGGGTATATTGATGCTTATAATGAATCAGTAGCAAAGCTGTCAAATCAGCAAATGTATGGAAATAAGCTTGCAACAGAGATAATAGATTATATTAACCAAGAAATAAAGAGCCTGAAAAGAATTGATGATTTGGCTGATCAAAGTATTCAAATTGCCTTAGATTCGTTTATAGAAGTTTATAATACCAATGGGCATGACTTCAATAAAAGTAAGAAGGAATTTATTGATATATTAAAACATGCACGAAGAAAGCTTAATAACTATGAAAAAGAGTTAAGAGATGATGGCGGTTTGGGTATTAAAATACTTGAAATGCTATATAAGGCTGTAATAACAGTTATGTATCTTCTTAATTGTTTCACGTATTACCTGGAAACAAAAAATACTTATAATAGCTTTTTGAAAGCAGTGAATGGGTTCAAAAGTAATCCTAATGTGGATACTTATGCTCATGTTGTAGCAGAATATAGCGTTAAAAGTGTCACAGAGATTAATTTATTAAGTGAGAAATTTAATGGAGCTTATCAACAGAGAAAAAAACCACAGGACGAAACTGGCACTAAAAGCTTCAATAATTACTTAGAGCATATCAATGCATGTTTGAAACATCCAGTGCATCTTAAATTATTTGATAAAATAACGTCACCGTTGATGAAAGGCGATTATTTGCTCAAGTTACTTGATCAGATTTATCCAGGAAAAAACAATCCAGATAAAGTGGAGAATTTGAACAAGTTCAGGAAAAATTTAAAAGACAAATCTTTTCAATTCACAAAAGATGATTTAAAAGATATAGAGGAGGTGCAATCTTATTTGCAGAATATAATTGAAAGAATTAACATTTATAATAACAATTATTATAAAATAAAAGAGTGTGATGCTTCTATTATTCCTCCTGCATTATCAAAATACAGGGTTAATAGTACATGTGAAATTGAAGAGAGTAAAGAATCAAGTGAGTGTAGACAAAAATATATAGAGCAACAACAATGTAAAGCTGGAATTACATGTGAAAGTGACTTAAATGAGCTAGAGATTTTGTCACAAAGGGAAAATATAAAATTGGCAAGGGAAGCTGCAGATTATGTTATCTCTCCACTGCTTGGTGACTCTTCTCGTGCAGCAAAAAATAAGCAAAGCTCAGAAGAAGATAAAAAAATTATCAATAGTGTTGTTGATAAAGTAAATGAAGTTAAAAATGATCTTGAGAAAAACGTCAAGCCTTTTACCACTGAAGACGTTATTTCACCAAGCACTAAGTTTATTAATCCTATAGCAAAATTGAAAGACACTTCGAGAATTTTATAAGAGGTCAGAAAAGGGAGGGGAGCTAAAAAAGAGCGATTGCTCTATTATGCAACGAATATTTTAGAGAGCACAGATGATGAAAGTTAGTAATCACAAAAATGTAAGGTGTGCCAAGAAGTATAGCCTTTCTTATAATAGTTCGAACGTGATAAGATATGTATTTATGTCGATAGTAGGCCAGTAGCGTATTACGATACGTTCGGATTATTGTGAAAAAAGCTATACGTACGGAACAGATTAATGATAGGCGAATAAATTCAAGACCTCAAAGTGATTTTACTCAGGATAGAAGTTTAAGGTTAAATTAACTTCTTAATTTTTGAATCTCATCCAAAGAAAGGCCAGTGATTTCAGCGATAACATCAATAGAGACACCGGCCTTAAGTGAATTTTTTGCAACTTCGATTTTACCTTTAATTTTACCTTTTTTATGGCCGATTTGGATGCCTTCTTGTCTACCTTTTTCTTGACCAACTTTAAGACCCTCATCAAATTTTTGAGCAAAAGCAGCAATCTCATCCATTATGCGTTTTTTCATTTGCTCATATGCTAATAACTCTTCTTCTGACCAATTAAACTTATTCATCTCTTCATAAGCTCGTTTTATTATTAGGTCACTACCAACTATCTTATCTAGATCCTCTTCCCTTGTTTCTCCTGCGTATCTAAAAAAGTAACACCATTTTTCTACTATATTTTCTAGTTGGTCTTCTTTGTTTTTCGTAAATTTTGGTAGTTCTATGAATACGAAGTAAAAATCCTTTAAGTCATGTTCAAAGCTATTTTGATCTAAAATGACATGATTAGATTTGTACTCAGCCTTATCTGGAAAAATAATACAATCAGCAACAGCAATAAAGATAATTTCCTTGAGGTTATGATAATCATCACCTTGATCTGCTTGACTTGAATAGGCTTTAGCAGCATAATATTGAGCACGCTTTTCAAAGCCCTTAGTTTTAGTGAACTGCATCTCTATGATGTATCTGGAACCTTGAGAGTCCTTACAAAGAACATCAACAATACTCTGCTTTTTAGCGGCAACTTCAGGGTCTAAAATGGTAGCTAAGAATTCAACATCGTGAATAGCCGCTAAGCCAGTAAAGCCTAAAATATCGTTCAAGAAATGAATGAGGATATCTTTATTCTTCTCGGTGCCAAATATTCTTTTCAATGCATAATCGTTGCGTGCGTCAAGAAACTTCGAAAGAGCCATGAGAAAGTAAGTTAAAAAGCATTAATAATTATACACAATTCTGAAGAAATATTCAACTAAAATGCAAACATTTTGTATATCTTTATTTGGTAGTATTAACCTGTATAATATTTATGACAAATACCTCGATAAGGTACAAGATAGCACAAAAAGTAAGGAGCTGGAGGTTAAAACAAAAATATACCCTGAAAAACTTAGCAGACAAGGCAGGCATAAACTATCATACACTGCTAAGATATGAGCAAGGAGCATGTGGCATTCCAATTGGAAGGCTAAAAATCCTAGCAGAGTCGTTATCAATCCCTATTAGAAATCTCTTTCCAAGACAAAAAGTACTAAAAGAAAACAGTTGTTTTGATAAAGCTAAGACCCAGGAAATGTATAATTTCATAGAAAAAACAGGAGGACGCAAAGCAATTTATATGTTAACCAAATCTGTCCGAGCTGAAGAAGAAAGTAATGTAAAAGCAGCAAGAATAAGAATTGCAAGGAATCTAGTTAAGGCAGGCTGAGGTTATCTATCGAGTAACAGGCTTATCAATTGAAGAATATGCTGATAAAGAGAGATACGAGCCAAACGGAGGACAAGAGATAAAAAAATGGAAGAGGATATACGCAAGAAGAATTAGCAAAAAAGCTTAATGTAGGGCCCTCACAGATACATCACTATGAACAAGGTAACGTTACTCTTTTAAGTGAAAGGTTGTGGGAGATAGCAAGAGAATTGTCAGTAGATGCTGAAGATCTAATAAAGGAGTACAAAGAAAGTGATTGCGAAGGAGAAAGTGAATTATTAAGTTTGGCAAGAGAATATAGAAAAATTGACAATCAGGAATCACGAGATGAGCTAAATATATGGGTAGAATTTTTCTTGCAAAGAAAGCAAATTTACAAAGAGAAGATTGATAAAGTAGAGGAAATGAAAGTTGCAAATAATTTACTCAAGTTAGGTTTTTCTACTGATGTTATTTCTAAAATAGTAACAACTTCTTTTACATAAAGAATTAATTTTCAATTAGATAAAATAAGCATCTGTTAATATCTTAATTTCTTGATGAAAAAATAAGTAAAAAAGATTGAAAAATTGATTTGACTTCACTCGAAAGCTATGGCCTTATGCCAATGCTGATAAAAAACAGCAGTAAATAATTAAAAACAATTTGTTATTAACGAGGAGTATATTTTATGAATAATGGTAAAAAACTTACAGAAGAAATAGAGAAAGTATTACAAAGTGGAGGAGGAAGTGCTCTATTTGATCGCGAAATAGTGGCAGTACTTCTAGGAGCAGTTCACGACAGAAAGCAAGCACAAGATGTTACTAAAACTCTAATGGATAATTGCCCAAGAATAGGAGAAATTTTAGGGCGAGAAATCGATGATCTGAAAATGATAGAAGGAATGACCGAACATGCAGCCGCAGCAATTGAATGTGTTAAAGAAGCTTATAAAAGAGCACTAAGAGAAGGATTAAAGAGAGGACCTGTAATGGATAGCCAAGAAAAGCTGATAGAGTATGTAAGGGTAAATATAGGCTTTTCAGCAAAAGAAGCTGTTCAGATAATATACTTGGATAAACAGCACCGTCTGATAAGAGATGAAGTGTATTTTGGTACAATAGATGAAGTACACTTATCTGAAAGGAAAGTGGTAAAAAAGGCATTATCAATTATTCAAATCTTTTCTTCATGCTGTCGATTCTTCTTTCTTATGACCTTTTTGGACTATTATGGGAAGGGCTATAGTACTCCCAACCAGAACTTCACTTTCAGCCAAATAAAAACCCAAAACTTCTTTTCTGCCATTTTGCTAATATGTTATACATACATTTGCTTACACAATGCCCGTCCTCCTTGACCTTAAAAAACCATGAACACTATTGGATATACAGATTGCAGCGGACGACTGCGCCATTCGTTGATTACCGGTAACAATTTGTCAGTAATACTTGATATCTCTGCTGCAGATATTTTATATTTCTTCTACATGCGATGCTATATCCCATGCCACTGGCATATGTACTTAAAACCTTTGCTTCAAGTTCGGTTTGTTTGCCTTTTTCTGACTACTTGTGGCTCGAAACTTCCTTCTCTATCTCTTGGTGTCAATAGTTCAAATACTTGTCCGTAAAGTCTTTGAATTTCTTCGTTTGTTTTCTTTGCTTTCAGCCGACAAATGGTTTTCTATCTCGCCTTCCCTCTAGCAGTTTTTTTATAAATGGTGTTAATGCTCCATCTCTTCCTGTCAATGGTCTTCCTTCTCGTATAGATGATAAGATATTTGTTTCTAATTCTTTATAGTCTACCAAACCGGTAGTTGTGTTTGCTTGACTCATTGTCAAACCTCCATTTTTTTATCAATTTATTACTTTACTTCTCGGTTTGACACAGTTTATTTAACACTCCCAAGCTTAATAGACAAATGGTAGGCAAAAAGCTTGTTACACCACCTCCAACGTTTCCATTACCCTTTTCCTTAAGCCATAACTATATGCTACTGGCATCCTTACCTTCACTACTATAAATCCATATCTTACTCTTTTTGGACTATTATGAGAAGGGCTATAGTTCCTTCTTTCTTTATCATTTATTTTGATAGTTCCAATCCTATGTTTATCACTATAACCAACACTGCCTGGCTCTAAATTAAAAAGCATCTTCGCTCCTCTTGTTTTTACATTTTAGTATAATGCAGATAATTTGTATTATCATAATCCTGGACCATATCCCCTTGCATTTACTTTGAGTAGTTGATTTTTATTAACCCCCTCTAGAAAGCTAGATGGATTTTCTATTGTATAATCTGACTGTTTAATAGCCTTATCTAACTCTTCAAATACGCTGCTATTTCTTTTAAAATACCCATATTCTATAGCTGTTAAAACACTTTTCCCCCCTAATAGACAATTTAGCCCTAAACTTGATTTATTCTCTAATTTGTTAAATCTTACTTCATCGACAAGCCTCACCTCTATTTTATTACTATCTTTCTCATTAGGACATAGATGAATACTGATCTCTCCTACTTCAGTGGTAAAAGACATTTCAATGATATCTCCTGAGATGTCTGTATAATTTCTCCTTCCTTCTATGTTTTCAACTCTAATTATACTTTTTCCAACTTGAACTATACCAATATTTAGATTTAAATCTTTAGCTTTTTGATTATTGAATATCTTTGCAACTTCAATAGTACTATTTTGTGGGTAATCTATACAAAAATATCCATTATCTATTTCTAGTTCAAAGTCATGTTTATCAATTTGCTCACTTTTACTTATAATACTTTCAAGTGCTAACTCCTTCAGCTTTGAAAGGTTTGCTTTTCGCTGACCTAAGGTATCTTTATCTGAACAAATTACGTTTACTACATCTCCATGCTCTTAATCGCTAAATCTGTTTAAAGATGCACCTTCTGATATTATCTGAAATATTTTTTTCTTGTGTAAAAACTCATAAATTCGAGTAGTGTCAGCAGATAAATATAGCTTTGGGAATGTGTCAGCTATACGATCTATCAAGGACATATCAGATTTATATGGAAAAGTGAACATTATTCCTTGTTTCAGTGCTTCGTTTATAACTTTATCAAGTTCTTTTTCGCACTCCTCATAATCTTCTTCGCTACCAGAGTAACCTAAAATATCCAGATAATCATGGATCTTATTTATTTTTTGCCAAATACTTTCATACTTTTCTTCTTCTCTTGTATTCGGTTTCACTTTCGCTAAAGAAAAAGAATCTTTTTGACGAATTAAAACAAAAGTATCTTTTTCTTTATGAATTATGGCTTCATCATAGAATAGTTGACTGTAACGCCTACCAAAACTTTCATCATAATCAGGGCAAGGGCTAACATTGTTGTCATCGTCACTTTCACTATCCGTTTCGTTCCATACTTCAATTGGGAAATCATTATTTTCAAGGTTTTCATCTTCACTTGTTCGACAATTTTCTGTTTTTCCATATAGCCAGGTTGATTTCTGGTCATCGCTACTTTCATCGTCAGCTTCATTCCATACTCCAATCTCGAAATCAGTATTTTCAAGGTTTTCATCTTCACTTGTTCGACAATTTTCTGTTTTTCCATATAGCCAGGTTGATTTCTGGTCATCGCTACTTTCATCGTCAGCTTCATTCCATACTCCAATCTCGAAATCAGTATTTTCAAGGTTTTTATCTTCACTTGTTCGATAATTTTCTGCTTCTCTATCTGGTAAGGTTGATTCTTGGTCATTATTATCAATAATATGTTTAATTTTCACTTCAGGTACAAACTGAAGCTTTGCTATTTCTTCTCTTACGTTTTCTTTGTTTATTTCATCTGCAAGAGACACTTCATTACTAATATAGAAATTTTTCTGTTTTAAACTTTCGTTTTCCTTCTGCAGTCTATTGAATTCTGCAAATAGTTCTTTATACTCTGATAAATAAATACAAAATTGATCTCTTACATCATTAAGCTCCTTCTCTTTTTCTAATATCTGATTTTCATAATCACCTTTCAAATCCTCTATACTGTTTATCAGCACTGTACTTTCTTTTCTTACTCTATTTAACTCATCTTCAGTCAAAACCAGTTTTTGCTGTAATTCTTCATTTATTTTGTCTGTTAACTGAATTTCATTCTTTGCCTCTTTTAATTGATTATTTAAGTTCTTAATTATATCACTTTTGTTCTGAGTTTCTAATAATAATATTTCTACTTTCTGTTTTAGCTGTTCGATGTCTTGATCATTTTCAGTTAAATTTCTCGTCCTTCTTTGTAATTCAACTTCAAGCCTTTTAATTTTCCATTCTAGGGTTTGCATTTCTCTGGTAAGTTCACTTACTTCTTCGTAATACTCTTCTACTCTTTTCTTATAGTGTTTTTGTAACTCTACATTTTTTTTAAGATCAAAATTTTCTTGTTGTAGATTTTCTATTTTACTTTTCAAACTATCTATTGCTTGATTTTCTTCATTGCTAATCTCAAATACCTCTTCAGGAAAATCTTCAAATTCACAAGATGAATTGCCTTCAAGGTCGTTACTACCAAATAAATTATATTGTACTACCTGCTTTAAACTAAACATACCTATACCCCCCACTAAAATAAACAAGTAATATATTGTATGCGCTATATATCATAAATACAATCAATTTGAATATAATCTATTTACTAATTCGTATTGTGAATTTTTATAGAGTAGGTTTAGGTGTAAAATATTATAATACCATTAAAGCAGGTGAATAAAGCACAGTCTTTTTGAGAGGATAAATTTAATGAAAAGACCATACTAATTAGTGTTATAAGGAATTGAATTATTGACTCTTCTGAAATTGCAAAAAAGGTCATATATTTGTGAGAACACGTTGCGTAAAAATAAGGTTATAAAAATAGAAGATTTAAATTATTTCCATAAGCTTGAGCAAATTAGTTCGTATATAAATTTGGTGAAAGTAGGCTAAAATAGCTAGTTTCGTGTTGTATTAAAATTACTATAAAGGAAAGTTCGCACGGATCTAGCGGCAGACCAACTGATTCCAAGAAAAATTGTTCTCACCGTCCCTGGTTTTGAGCACTGAAAATGGCTATATTATTTAAGCTATTAGTAAAATACGTTGTTAGATTAATACTAATTTTCTTAAGGAGGAATTTAAGGCAAACTCATAATGAAAACAGAATTTGAAGGTAAAGAAAAATCCCGTACCGACCTTCTTAAGAGACTTTTGCCTAAAACTACTTTGGGTTAGAAAATTTTCTACAATAATGATTGACAAGTTTTAAAGATAGAATACTATACTTAAAATGTAATTGATAATCTAATTAATTAAGGTAGTGGCTATGTTGCGTTCAGATATTCCAAAAGTTTTGTTTTCGTCTATTAAAGAGGATGATCCCCATAGAGCATCTAAGCTTTTTCAAATTGAACGCTGGTGCTATGCAAATTGGCGTCTGCACCAAAAAAGTGGCAAGAAAGGACGTAATTTTCTTGCACAGGTATTGTCTAGCGAGGATTGTTGGAAAAAAGTAGACAATTTACACGGAGTTAAGCTTGATAGGCAAATGGTAGGTAAAAAATTGATTGTGCAAAATTCAAATAGTCCTTTTAGTACTGATAAAAGATATGAGATTGCCTGTCGTTATTGCCTGGAAGAAGATATTATTGCTCTATTTGAAGAGAGAAAAAATAAACTATCAGCTCAAGGTAAGAGCAGTCTGTTGGAGTATGGTCACTTAGTTAAGACTCTAGGAGGCAACCTTTTAATAGTTTTTTGGTCACATTTTGTTAGTGGTTACATCTCTAAACTAAATTTAGATGGCTGTCATCCATATGAGTACGGGCTTAAATGTGCTGTGAGTCTTAAGCAAGAGCAGGCAGTGGAATTCTTTTGGAATAAAATAAAATCATTACCTGAAAGTGAGATGAGTGAACAGAAAAAGGATGAAATCTTGATGAAGACAGCAGTATATGTAGCAGGGAACCGTTGTAATAGTTATCCTGAAATATTCGAGTTTTGTTTTAGTCAAATAAGTCCTGATAAATATCCAGAACTTCTAAAAAGAGACTTAGCTGAAAATGGTTATTATGGTAGTTTGAATACACTACAGGGTGCACTTCGCTTTGATAAATTTCAGGAATTATTTGATTGTTTAAAGCCAAATGATGTTCCAGAAGATGATTATAATATCTGGTTAGACATGGAAATCAAAAAACATTCAGAGCCTTATGTAAGTGAAAGTGTAAAGCTTTTTATGCATATGTGGATGAAGGAAGGATTTGATAGCCATCGTGCTTTAGTGATAAGAGAGGAACTAGAGGATAAATCACCTCTTTTCTGTACAGTTTTATTAACACCTTTAGTAGAAAAGGGCTGTATGGAACCAGTATGGGCGTTATTAAATAAAGCTAATTCTGATCAGGTTAAAGAGTTTATGTGTTCTAAACAGGCAGGCTACATACGATCTATATTGGAAAAAAGAGATGCTGATTCATTGAATAAGTTTCTAGCATATAGAAAGTCTACAGATGAAGAGTTCACTAGCTTAACTGAAGTTGAATTAAGCAAAGCATGTGAGCAATTAGGGTTAGGCAATTAAGGTATTATAAGGCAATTCTATAAAGTAGGTGGTGGTTTCTTGTTACTACTTTAGCTTCTGTCAAAAAGATGTTGCATTGTAATACAAATGTTATATACACAAGTCAGCATGTAGGCAAAAATAGCTTTTATTATTGATATCTCTGATGGTTATACAATAAGCTTGGTATAGTGGGTTTAGTATAATATAATGAAGGGGGTTTGTGTTCAAGATACAATATCCAACAGATCATCTAAAAAAAGAAGATGTTAATTCAAAGATTACTGAATTATCGGATGAAGTGCAATATATAGAGCAAGCTAGAGAATTTTATCAACTTAAGCGTTATCGTAGATCTGATGTTGATTCCGAAAGTGGAAGTCAGATTAAGAGAATCGATGTTCCAGGAGACGGTAGTTGCTTGTTTTGGTCTGTTACTATGGCTTACTTAATACCCGTCAGAAACGACGATGCTTTATTTCGACAAAGGTATGAAGTACTATTTGGAAATGATGGAACTGTAACCCAAAATTTAGATCATATTAGAGGTTTGGTTCGGAATTTAGGTGCTGCGAATTATGATGATACATTTGCAAATTTAGTAAGAAACTTATTTCGTAATCGAGTAGTTGATCACATAAGTTCTTATAGAAATGAGTTCAGAGATTTTGTTGAAGGTGATTTTGAGCGTTACTTGGAAAACATGAGGAACCCTGATACTTGGGGAGGTGAACCTGAAATAAGAGCAATGAGTGGAATGCTTAGCGCAACGATTAGTGTTTCTGGTGAAGTTGAGACTCAATATGGTAATGGGGATATTCAAATACAATTATTTCATGTTGGTGCACCAGGTAAACGAAACCATTATAATTTTGGTCTTGAAAGGAATATTATTGATAATGATAAAGAGCTTGCAAAAGGCTTAAAAAGAGTCATGGGTAAAGTAAGACCACAAGACTTTGAGTTAATACAGTTATTGATAGAGGAAGCAGATAAAGAAGTTGGTATAAGCCGGCAAGATGAGGATTTTAAATCTTTTGAACCGAGATTTCAGTCATTTGTGGATCAGATTCCATCTTATTTACACTCTGTAGAAAAAGCAGGGTTTTTTACACACTTCTTCCTAGGTAGTTTTTCTACTTTGTTGGATACAGAGATGGCAAAAAAGCTAGACATCAAGGAGATTTATTTTAGCTTTGACGGTGCAAAGACTTTGAAGGTAGCTATTATAAAAAATGGTGAAATGAAGAGTCAAAAAGATGTGATCGATAAAGTAAAATTATTTGTTATATCAGAAAGTGGTTCTCATTCTTACACTCAAGAGTTTGATCAAGGTGAATTGAAGGAGGTATTAGGCAAGCTTTACTCTCTTATTGAAAATAACCTAGATAAAATTAAAGTTAAATCAATAAAAATCATTAAAGATGCCGGTCATCAGGGAGAAATAGTTGTTGATGTGAAAGATAAAGGAGTAGACATAGAACATAATTCTGAAGTTCAATTTAAAAAAGTGAGAAAAGGGTTATGGAGGGATCCCGAAGTCGATATAGCGAAGCTAGCTATTTCCAATCAGCGAACAGTTAAAGCATCTTTAAGGAGAATTCTTGATAAGATTTACACAATTCACTCCGAATATGCAGACTCACTAATCTATGCTAGCAGAGCACGTGAAGCAGCACATCATGGGTTTGCGGTAGGCGTTTTCATGAATTTCCACTATAGGTATAATCTTAGAGTTTACCCAGAGCAATTTGCAGGAAGGGGTTATGCAGATATTATCTTGCTGGCTCGTGGTCCTGATCGTGCATTGGATTCTATTCCCATTATTATTGAATTAAAAGCGGGAGCAGGTTCTAATGCTACTCCAGATAAGGCTTTGCAGCAAGCAGAAAGGTATGCACAAGGTTTCCAACCAAATGTTCAGCGAGTTTTAACTACTGCAGATAACATTTTATATGTTGGTGTCAACCTTGATAATCCGTCTCCTATCTCTGATATTAAAGTATCAAATCGTGGAGAAGAAATAATTCCTCTTTTTCAAGATATGTTAAAATCCTCTGATGATTGGGATACGCAAGAGATTGGTAAAAGAGAATTAAAAGAACAGATAAAAGATAATATGGAACGTATTTATCATACGTTTCCTGGTACATCAGAGAAGGGAGATAATCATTATTTTAGTAGGTTTTTACTAGGGCAATCATTATTATTAAGTGAAGATTCAGGAACAAGTTTAAAAAAGTATATTTTTATCTATGGAGACAATATACCTACTGAAGTGCATCCTAATCTTCGTAGGCTTGGACGTCCGGCAGCTCAAAGAGCCAGAGAAAGACTGTCAGCTAACCTTGATGCAAGCCATGCAGTTGTAACAATGGTGCTCATCCCAGAAAATACAGAGAAGTTGGTTTATGTGATGAATATTGTTGAAGCTAACAGAAAAGATGTTTTGAACGGGCTGAATGAAGTTCTTCCTCTTGATAGATTAAATAGAGAAATAGGGAATAGGGAAATAATCGAATTAAGTCTTAATTTTGATACTAGATACAAGTCAGATTTTAAAAGATATCTTACTATTTGGGCTGAAAAATACAATTCTTTACAAGAGTACAACAACGGAGATAATAGATTTCAAGGTACTTTTAAAGAAGTTACTTATCCTAATGAGTTAAAAGAAACATTTGATAAAGCACTAGATATCCAATCCTTATCAATAAGAGGATATAGTAGATTATTAGAAAAAATTGGAGAAGGAATCTTTCCTTTTAAGAGTCTCGTTAATAAAGAAGCTCATTTCCAGGGAATATTGAATGGAGTGTTTAGTTATTATAGTGACTTAAAATTACAGGAATCACCAGAAACTAGAGCATTAGTTTTAACTGAGTTTCAAACTGGTAGAGGGGAACGTATTGACATGCTAGTTCATGGTATTAAGTTTGTGGCTCAAGGTGGAAATGCTGAGGAGTACACTCCAATAGGGTTAGAACTTAAGGCATCAAGGCAGGGTAAAGGGGCTCAAGCTTTATTGAGGGAAGCAAATGATCAAATAAATGAAGAGTACAAAGAAGGTGTTACCTATAAAACACTTACAGATGGTGATGAGGTAAAATTTATCGGTGTTGTTTTCGATAAAGGATCTAATAATCCGAATAAACTTATTTTAACAAGTAGGACAACCAAGGAAGGATTTATTCCTGTTGAAGTAGTTCATAGTTCAGTTCATATGCTGCCTACTGGTGAAGCAACACAATCTTTGAATAAGTTAAATCTTAATGGCTGTGCAAAGCAAAGCAATAGAAAGAAGAGAAGTATTAAATGTTTATTTTCAAAGGATGATGTGGAAAAGTTTAGTAAAGGAAGGGTAGATAAAAATAATGTAGGTAAGGTTATAATTGATAGTGAAAAGTTCCTAACTTATGTTAAAAGCAGTCAAGATGAAGGGAAAAATGCTCAGCTAATAGAGTTTATTGGAAACAAAAATATTGAGGGTGACTATAAATATTTAGTTGATAAGGTGATTGGAGACCAAGGGTATGAGCGCTATATTCAGAATGAGCGTATCAAGGATTTATATGGTGACGTTTTACAGCAAAACAGTGATTTAACAAAAAACCCGAAATTAAAAAGCAGATTAATGAATGCTGCAGGTGGAATACAATTAATAAGAGGAATTCATGGTGCTATTGTATCTTGCAAGGATGGAACAGCAACGGATTGTGGATTAAATCTAGGTGGAATAGGATGGTCTTTTGCGTCTCAACCAATTGAGAATGTAATGGTTAAAATTGCTCCAAAAGTTGTAACATCAGCTGAAAAAGTTGTAGGAAGGATTATACCGGGTACTTTAGGTAAGCAGACAAAATTTGTTGTTCAAGTTGCAGGAGTAAAATTTGGAAGTAAAATAGCGAAAGGCACGGCAGGAGCTATAGCTGGTATATTTGATATTATTGATATAGGCATATCAGCAAATAACCTTGTAGACTGTAAAAATAGAGAAGATAGTAATAATCCATGTGGAGAAAAGGAGATAAGAGATAATATAGCTTCTATAGCCTTTTCTGGTGTGTCATTTGTTTCTGGTGTTGCTCTTACAGCAGCTAGTCTGCCTGGAGTTGGTATTGGAGTTGGATTTGGACTCATGGTAACTCATGGAGTTTATAGTGGTATTAGCAATATTATAGAGTATGAAAAGAAGTATGATACAACTCATGGTGAGAATTTCGATATCTTTTTGCATACGCTTTTACTTTCATCTATGCCATATGATCTGGAACACCTTGCAGCCAGAAATAATATGGTTA
The DNA here is from genome assembly GCF_964277395.1 of Wolbachia endosymbiont (group B) of Ablattaria laevigata. NCBI lineage: Bacteria > Pseudomonadati > Pseudomonadota > Alphaproteobacteria > Rickettsiales > Anaplasmataceae > Wolbachia > Wolbachia endosymbiont (group B) of Ablattaria laevigata. Next base: position 557,703 of record NZ_OZ195519.1, on the reverse strand, counting down.
ATAGTCAAGCTAAAAGAGCCTGGAAAGCTTTAAGTGATAGCCCTAATGATGTAGTTGCCTATGGAGTTGGTTTTGGGGTGGATAGCGACACGCCATCTCTTCATGCAGGGTATGGAAAGATTCTAATGAATAGAACAGATGCTGATACAACAAACCTTTCACGTGTTATACCTGACCCAATTCAAAATGCTACGATAATTTGCTTACCACAAGTCACTAGCGAAATTTATGAAAAAGGTATTAAAAAATCAGTTCCAACAGCTGTGCATCACTGTGAAAATACAATGGTTATTGCTGATAGAAGAAGAATGCAAAATGGTACAATAATTCTTTATAATTTAGAAAGCATAGATGAAGGTACCATTGTTGGAAGTAATACATTAAATAACTACTTCTTGATTTTTAGAGGAAACACAGGAATAACTGGTGGTAATAATACTGTTAACAAATTTATTCTTGTGAAACCTGGAGGTTTTTCGGGTAAAATTATTGGTGGAAGTAATGCTACTAATATACTTGACCTAAGTCAATCAACAGAATACGACTTTGTACAAGCAAAAATTGACTATCGTTTTAGACCTAACGCTCCCGGTCTTTTAAGGTTAACAACAAATCTTCATCGATTGATCAATGATTATGTTGATAGCAATGTCGATGCTTTCAGGTATAGCTATATTGGAAGGCAAAATAAGACAGATAATGTTTTATGTACATATAATTCTAGGCGCCTTACTAGAAACGATAATCGTGACGTCTTTATAAATAGTGGTGGAGGTTTGAGCAAAAATGAGAAGGATACAGTTGATAATTGTAAAAAAGTAGCTATTGCGCCATACACTAAAGTTACAGGTGCAGAAAATGATTATACCTTTTATATAAAAACCACAGATTACGAGGCTAAAGATTTATATTCAGAAATTGATGTAAAAGGAACGGGAACTGTAATCTTTCCGGAAACTAATCTGCTAGATGATTGTGATGAAATATCTTATTTCTCGACTAATAATACTTTATCTTTAAAAATAGGGCTGGGTCAAGGTAATCAATATACCCTTGATATTAAAAATTATATTAAGCAAGGCAGTAATCAACCTAATTTTATGCTGATAGATAAAAATGGTAGTAATATTATTCCTAAAATTGAGAAACTAGAATCATCCATTACAAAAATTAACTCGTTCGAGTTACATACAGAACATTCTCTTGATAGCTTTGATGCTGCAGAAAATCATTACAAGGAAATACTCATTAATAATAAGGACTATAAAGTCTTTGGTGTTGTTAGAGCAAAACTACAAAGCAATAGCGCATTCCAACATATGGTATTTGGTTCTTCAGGAGAAGATATAATAAATTTTGACCAAAGGAGTATGTTTGCTAGAGGTGGAAATGGAAGTGATATGTATGTTATTGATAGCAACACAGAGAAAAGAGAGATTATTATTGATAATAACTCAGGTGATAAAAAATTAGATATGTTGGTTATGCCAGAAGTTCCTGAGGAGTTTTCAATTCAACAGTGTAACTTGCATTTAAACTATAGTAATACTCATGTTCAAGTAAGAAATTATCTTAAGGGTAACAGCTATAGGCACCTTATGGTTATGAACAGTAAAGGAGAAACCTTTATTCCTTATGTACAATCAATGTCATGTGCTGGCTCTTCCGTAGAAAGTGGCAAATTATCTCCCTTTTTCCATGCCACACAGACTCAGAATATGTTTTTGTTGCCTAAGGATTTTGAAGGTGATCATTTAGTGATTGATTCTAATCTTGAAGATATCGAGAAATATAAAGATGAAGATGATCTCTTATTAACAAGAGAAGGTGAGATTCCTTTTATTATTAGAGTAGAAGATTTTTATAATGACCAAAGTAAATGGAGAGATGTTAATTTTCTTCTGTGGAACAATGGTAATTTTTTTCCATATTTAGGTTTACAGCAAGAGGTTGATGGAATAATGGACTATCAAGATAAACTTAAGAATGATTATGAAAAAATTATAAAAGAATATGTTATAGATTTCACTAAGTCTATCAGTATCACACATAATCAAGATGGCACTTTAACTTCGGTGGGGCAAGATGAAGAACGCATAGGAGTAGTGATATTAAAAGATATTACTCCAGATCAGATTAGGGTTTCCAGTAGTAATACAGATTTGGTGTTTTCCGACGAAGTATCTAACCATGTAATCAATGTAAAAAATTGGAATAATTCTGAGTCTTATAGGATTTCTACATTGGAATTCGATTTAGGGTTAGAACCAATAATAATCCGGAGATTAGACAGGTTTAGTTTGTCTGATATAGCAGAAATACAAGGTCTGATTAATAAAGCTTCAGAGATTTGCCAAAAGAAGGCTGGGTGCGAAGCTAACATTGAAGCTAAAAATAACGATGGCCAAACACTTTTTCATGTTGCTGCTCAAGAAGGCAAATTGCGTTCTATTAGGTTTCTTATAGGTAAAATTGAAAGTATGAATTTTGAAGATAATTTGTATTCAGAACCTGATGAACTAGTAAAAGCAGTTCGCCAAAGAGAAAGATTAAAGTCTCTCATAAATGAAAAAGATAAGTTCGGTTATACACCGCTACAATATGCTGCTAAAAATGGCAAGTGGGATATAGTTAATCTTTTCCTTGATAAAACTGCTGAAAGAAATCAAGATGACGTTGCAGATAAAGATAAATTCTCAACAAGCTGGACTACCGTGCACTATGCCGTTTACAATGGTAATATGAGTCTATTTAATGATATATTTCAATTTCTTTCAGATAAAGAAACTATGATTAATACTAAAGACAGTAGTGATTGGACACCTCTACACTATGCTGTATATTACAATGCTTTAGATGTGGTAAAATTTCTTGTGAACAAAGGAGCTGATATCAGTGTTAAAGATAAGGATAGTAAAACACCTTTAGACTTAGCTGCTCAAGAGAATGACACAAATGTAGCAGAGTTTCTAAAGCAAACGGAATTAGATAAAAAATTGTTAGCTGCAGTGCAAGATGCAGGTCTTAATGAAGTTAAAGATCTTATTAATCAGAAGGCTAATATTAATGCTAAAGACATGTACGGTTGGACGCTTTTACACTTTGCTGCTTCTCGTGATAAACTTAGTGTAGTTGAGTTTCTCTTCAATAACAATGCTAATATTAATGCTAAAGATGTGTATGGTAATACACCATTACATGTAGCTGCCCAGTACAGTAGTAGTCTTGAAATAGTTAAGTTTCTTTTAGACAAGGATATTAGCGGTATTAATAATATAACCAATAATGGTTGGACACCATTGCATGTAGCTATACAAGGAAACAAATTAAATACAGTCGAACTCCTTCTTGGCAGAGGTGCTGATATTGAAGTTAGAGATATTTATAACCAAACATCTTTAGATTTGGCTACTCGAAAAGGTTACCTAGATATAGCAGGAATTTTGAAGCAAGTACAATTAGATAGAAAATTGTTGACTATTGTGGAAAGCGGTGGTTTTAATGAAGCTAAAGGTCTTATTGCTCAGGGTGCTAACATTGATACCAATGACAAGAACGGTAATACACTACTGTATTCAGCTGCTGAAATCGGTGATTTAGATAGAATAAAATTCCTTCTTGATAATGGTGCTAATATTGAAACTAAAAATGGGGAATATCAAGCAACTCCTTTGCATGGAGCTGTGTTAAATGAAAGACTAAATGTGGTCAAATTGCTTCTTAATCGTGGTGCAAACGTTAACGCTGAAGACAAAGACAATTGGACACCTTTACATTATGCTGCTGATACCAACAGTCTTGATATAGTAAAAGTTCTTGTCGATGCTCATGCTAATCTTGATGCTAGAGGTGATTACGGCAAGGCACCGCTAGATATTGCTAGAGATAGTAGTATTGCAGAATATTTAGAGAAAAAACTCAATGAAAAAGGAGAAAAACCTGTGCAACGCAGACGCCGTCATCACCACGGGGATCACAATCGCAATCATAATCACTCATCACATAAATTCCTTTCTGTAGATTCAAGTAATCAACCTGGAATAGCAGCAAGTAGTAGCACAAGACCATCTTCATGGATAAATGATTTGTTTAGTTGGGTGAAAAGTTCTGTAGGTGGGTTTAGAGCTGTTTTACCTGAGGAAACATCAAGTACTACAAGTTCAATTTTACAAGTTGATGCGCCAATAGATGTAAATGGTACGATAATGTTACTTGATGTGCTTGTTAGAAAGGTTACGGGTCAAAAATACATTTTTACATCAGATCAGAACGTATCATTACTGGAAGCGCAGGGCTATGCATTGAATATTACAGAGAAATTTGAGAAAGTAGTAGAACAAGCTGCATTAAAAAGTGGCATATCAATGCACCGGTTAAATATTGATTATATGGAAATACAGAAAGAAGTTACAGGAAAAATCATGAGTGGTAAATTTAATGAAATTTCAGGGATTTTCAACTCATATGTAGAGAAAGCATGTTCTGGTAAAGAAGCTGGTAAATTAAGTCCGAAGAAATTTGACAAGTTTATAGCTCAATTTAATAAGGGTCTGCTAAATCAATCAATAGAGCAGATATTACACAACAGAGATGGTACATTAGAAGTTGATGGTGCAAAGCAAATGAGTTTAGAGCCTCAAAGTTATTTAAGTAATGCTTCAGTTCACAGCCATTCAGAAGTATCAACTTGTCTTTCTGAGATAGGAGTAACCAAGCTTGGAGGTAATATCAATAGGTAGGTTATAATATAAGAGGTGCAGCTATAAAATGCCAAGTAGTGAAAATTTTAAAGTGAAGGTAGCAAAATTAGCCAAAATAATTAGGGAAACCAGTAGCAAGTTTGATGGTCCTAATACTAAAATGGATGAAGTAGACATTAAATACTAAGTGGTTAATGTGTTTTCCATATTGAACTTACAGCACGTAGCTTTGATATAGAAGTTTGAGTAACGTTATGATAGTAATTTATATAATTCTATGTGCAATCCTTATAGCTATTTTAGACAGTTCATTAGATTCTTAATTAGGGAATATATCTAACTTAAAGAAGATTTTCATAAATGTTGAAGTGAATAAGTTGTAGTATTTATGTTTTTTCCCTGAGTTGTAAAATTTCAGAATGAGAGAGACCGGTAATTTGAGCTATAACATCTATAGGGACATCGGCCTTGAGTGAATTTTTTGCAACTTCAATTTTACCTTCAATTTTACCTTTTTCATGGCCGATTTGGATGCCTTCTTTCCTGCCTTTCTCTTCTCCAATTTGGATTCCTTCATGTTTAGCATCATCGAGTTTTTGAGCAAGGATAGCGTTTTCTTTCTGCACGCTCAATATTCTTTCTTCATATGCGATCAAATCCTTTTCATTCCAGCGAAACCTGTCTAATTCATCATATGCTAGCTTTATTATCGGAGCTTCTGCTGCTATCTTTTTTAGATCTTCTTCAGTTGTATCTTCTGCGTATTTAAAAAAGAAACACCATCTCTCTGTAGTATTCTCTAATTGCTCTACCTTATTTTTTGTAAATTTAGGCAACTCAATAAAGACAAATTGTAAATCTTTCAAGTAATGCCCATTGGTTTTGATATCGCGTATATTATGAGTAGAAATATAGTCAACTTCTTCAGGCAGAAGGTTACAATTGGAAATAGCAATAAAGAAGACTTTCTGAAGATGAATGTAATTACCAGATTTATCTAATTGCCGAGAGTAAGCTTTAGCAGCATAAAGTTGAGCACGTTTCTCAAAGCCTTTATCACGAGCGAGTTGCATTTCGATAACAAATCTATTACCAATAGAGTCTTTGCAAAGAACATCAACAATGCTTTGTTTGTCAGAGGCAATTTCAGGATCCATAATGGTACTAAGGAATTCAATTTCCATTATTTGATCAGAAGTAGAAAAACCTAAGATATCGTTGAGGAAGTGAATTAAGATATTTTTATTCTTTTCAGAGCCAAAGATCTTTTTAAAGCTCAAGTCATTTTTGGGATCAAGAAATTTCGAAAGAGCCATGACGAATTAACCTAAAAAGCATTAGTAATTATACACAATTGTGAAGAAATATTCAACTAAAATTCAAACATAGAAAGAAGCATCCCTTTTGTATATCTTTATTTGGTAGTATTAAACTGTATAATATTTATGGCAAATATCTCTATAAGGTATCAGATAGCACAAAAAGTAAGGAGCTGGAGGTTAAAGCGAGGCTATACTCAAAAAGATTTAGCGAAGAAAGTCAGTGTAACGTATCAAGTAGTACTACAATATGAAAAAGGAACACGTAAAATTTCGATTGAAAAATTGTATGCTATAGCAGAGATATTGTCGATTGGTATTGTAGACCTAATTCCTGTATCAAATGAAAAAATCTGTTTTGAAGATGAGGGAGAGAAAATATTAAATCTAGTAAGAAAATATAAAACGATTAATGATCAAGAGTTGCGCAAGGTGTTTTACTTGCTAACAAAATTTACCCGAGTTGGTGAGAAAAGTAGTAAAAAAGCAGAGAAAGTAAAAATTGCAAAGGGCCTGGTTAAAGCAGGGATTTCTGTTGATATTGTTTCACAAGCAATTGGCCTCTCTGCTGATGAATGTGTTGAAGAAAAAATAGGTTCTATATACTGCAAAATAGGAAAGAAGATAAAAGAATGGAGACTAGTGCGGGAATATACTCAGAAGGATTTAGCAAAGAAAATGAGTACAACACGTGATGAAATAAGCAACTATGAACAAGGAAGAACTGCTGTTCCACTGGGAAGATTATATGAGATAGCAAAGGCGTTATCGATTAATATCATGGACCTACTTGAACTAACAGAGGATGCAGATGATAAAGTGGTACCTAATTTAATTGAAGAATACAAAAAAATTGAAAGCCAAGAACTACGTCATGCACTAATGAAATCTCTGTTTGAAAGCATACAAATTTGCGAAGAGAAAGTGAAAAGAGCAGAAAAGATAAAGGATTTAGTTAAGGAAGGAATTTCTATCAATATTATTTTAAAAACAGTAGGCATCTCTTTAGACGAAATTCAACAAATTTAAAATAAAAAATCAGTATCTATTAATATCTTTACTTTTTGATGAAAAAATAAGTAAAAAAGATTGAAAAATTGATTTGACTTCACTCGGAAGCTATGGCTCTATGCCAATGCTGATAAAGCAGTAAATATTAAAAAAAAGTTTGTTGTTAGTGAAGGGTAAATTATATGAATAATAATAAGAATAAAGAAGAAATAGAATTCAGAATATTAGAAAGCAAAGGCAAAGCACTACTTGATCGTGAAATAATGGAAACATTTTTAAGTGCAGTACATGAAAGGCCGCAAGCTCAAGAAATTGCTAAAAATCTGGTGAATACTTATGCAGGAGTAGGAAGGATTTTAGGTAGAGAAATGGATGACCTGAAAGTTATAGAAGGAGTAACTGATTCTGCAGTAGCAATGATTATGTGTGTTAAGGAAACACTAGAAAGGGTACTGAGAGAAAAGCTCAAAAGTGAGCCAATAATGGACTTACAAGGGCTAGTAGAGTACTTAAACGTAAGTATAGGCCACTCAGAAAGGGAATGTGTAAAAATACTGTACTTGAATAAAAGGCGTCAACTAATTGGAGAAGAATCCTATATTGGTGAAATGGAAAAAGCACCAGTATACATAAAGGAAATTACAAGAAAAGCATTAATAAAGAATGCAACATTAGTAATAATGTCACACAACCACCCTGGGGGAAGTTTAGAACCTTCAGAAGAAGATCAAGAAGTAACAAAGAGCTTAGCAGCAGCATGTAGTACTGTAAGCGTTAGATTATTTGATCATATTATCATTACAAGTGGGGGTTATTTTAGCTTTAGAGAAAACGGATTGTTATAGCAGAAAGTATTTGCAAATCTACTCATATCAATTTATAATGAGTAATATAATGTATAATAACAAAGTTTATTGTACACTTAAAAAGTATTTTTAATATGAGGTTTATATGACTAGTAAAGATCAGAATAAAAAGACTAATGTTAATCACAAGAAAATATTTGGTGCTCTTGAAAGCGTTGATATAGAGCAGTCTAAATTTGTGAGTAAAATTAATAGCCAGAAGGAGATAAAACTGGAAGATACAATGCCTTTCCCTAGCAGAAACGTTCGCGAAAACAAAATCAACTATGGAAAAGGACTTGATTATATATATGGCACAAAACCTGTAAGTGATCAAGAAGATAAAAATCCATTTGCCTCAGCTTTGCAAAAAATAAAGCCAAATACAGAGAAGCTGAGCTGGTTTAAGAGTTCTATAGTAGAGGCAAAAAACGTAAATGAATTGCACAAAGTTATAGACAAAGTACTAGCTTCTGGAGCAAGGCTAAATGCATGTAATGATGGAGAATGGAGATATCAACTATGTTTAAAAATTTTTTATTTGTGTAATTTTGCAACTTCATATGGGCAATAAACCCCTGCTTTGTCGTATAAGAATAGAATTTTATATCAAACAGCTACTATAGTATTTTCTAAAATGGATGATAAAGTTCCATTATGGTATTACCAACCAAAAGCTGTAAGTCTGTATATTTATACATGAGAGGTCTGAGGCGGCTTTTGATGGTATGCCAACAGTATTCTATAGGATTCAAATCTGGTGAATATGTTGGAAGATACAGCAAATGACAGCCAAAAGACTCTATTAATGATTTTGTTTTAGTGGTCTTATGAAATGTAGCATTATCCATAACTATAGTTGTGCCAAGTGGCAATGTAGGTAATAACATCTTCTCCAACCATGTATTGAATACCTCTTTGTCACACCCACCTTTGAAAGTCATTGGTGCAATAAATCTCTTTCCAATCCACCCGGCTACTATACTGATTCTCTCTCGAGTTCTCCCTGGAATATCTGCATAAATTTTCTTTCCTCTTGGAGCGCGTCCATATTCTCGGTATAACTTATTATCAACTCCTGCTTCATCTATATATAAGATGCTGGAATGGTCTATTTTTGAGATTTTATCAATAAATTGCTCCCTATCTTCTTGATTGCGCTCTTGATATAGTGTGACTTTTTTTTAAAGTAATTTTTAGCTGTTTTAGTCTATACCAAATTGAGTTTATTCCAAATCCAAGATTTTGTTTCATCTCTGCCAGAGTATGATCTGGATTCTTTGTAACATATTCTTCGAGTATTTTGGGGTCTATTTTTCGAATAAAGCTACCGTTTTTAGATGGCTTGAGGCTTTCACCAGCAGCTTTCTTTTTTAACCAACGGTACAGAGTTGCTATTCCTATCTCCATAAGCTCTGCTACCTCAACCTTTGTCTTACCTTTTTCTATCATCAATACTGCCTTTTCCCTTAAATCCACACTATATGCCATTATAACTCAAATACTTTATTATACCTTTATCATTTACTTTAGGAAATACTATACCTTGCTTAAACCAATGAATATGTGCGTTTAGTGTGTGTGGACGCACATATTCATTAACTAATTTTAATTATTGCCATGTAAATTTCTAAACATGCAAATTAATTGCTTCTTTAAGTCTGGCATTGGCGATGACTATAATTTTACGCATAAGTGCAGTGAGTGCTACCATCTTTCTTTTACCACTATCAATAAGCTTACAATAAAAAGCAGCAAGTTCTGACTTGGAGTTTCTAGCAGCCATAGCAGCTGTGAAAAGCTTTGAACGAACGTTACTTCTTCCACCTACAATCCTTCGGTAACCAATAGCTTTACCACTTTCCTTAGGATGAGGTGCAACACCTGCAAGGCTTGCAATTTGCCTTTTGTTTAAGGAACCAAGTTCCGGTATAAGGCACAATAAACATTGAGAGGTTTTTCTACCTATTCCAGGAACTGTTTCAAGAATCTTCTGGTATCGGTTCAGTTCAGGGTTTTCATTGACTATTTTTTGTATAGCTTGATCAAGCTTTTCTACCTGATTATTGAGGAATTCAATAGTTTGTTGACAACTTTCCTTAATGTAATCATTTCCAGGAGTTTTAAGCCTATTTTTTTCTTGAACAAGCATTTTCGTAATATCATCACGGCGCTGACAAAGTGTAAATAAGGTGGTTTGTTCTTTTGAGATAGGTGTAAATAGCTGCAGACGTCCACAACGCTCAGCACCATATTGGGCGAGCGCTTTTGCATCCAGATTGTCAGTCTTTGCCAAAGTTCCATGAGATAGAATGAAGTTTTTAACTTGACGAGTATTAGCACGATGCACAGCAATGTTTCTGTCAATAAGAAAATACAATAAGCCAAGCTCATAGCCTCCTGTAGCTTCTAAAATTATCATGGAATTGGGTAAGATATTTGAAAATTTTTGGTAAAATTGTTTCCAGCCAGAACAACTATTGTCAAACTTGATAACACTTTTTTGTTCATTCACTGCAATAACAAATTCAAGTTTTCCGATATCAATGCCAATAAAATTTTGATAGGATATAACCATAAAGAACCTCGAGAGTTTAAGTTAAAATTTAAGATTGTAAACGGGTGCATATGTATGTCCCAAACAACTATTCAAACGTCTCGAAGGATAGGCTTGAGTACCTTGATATCTACGTATGTGTAATACTACCGTCTTACGGTCGCTCAAGCCTTTGATAACTATATTTTTTTATAGAGTTACCTTCCTTCTTGCTTCTTTTATATCATATTTCCAACTTACAACTGTCTTTATTGTCAACAAGTTATTTAGCTATAAAACAACAAAAAATTTATCTGCATTTTCTATAAATTAGTGTAACTGTGGATAAATACTTTAAGTGTGTGTGGACGTATTTATCCACAGTTATAGGACCATATCTTCTTAATCTTCTGAGAATAGTTTTACAAAGTACAGAGCTCAGTTAAAATCAAAATGATACATATTATAACTCAAAGTACATGTTAAATTACATCCTAAACAGTTGAGCATAAGATCCAAGCTTTTACTGTCAAAATTATCTCACTAAATTACCATTGAATGGTTGATCATTTTTAAGAATACCAAAAAATACATGCATTAGTTTTCTCATTAAAGCAACAATTATAACCTTTGGACATTTTCCTTTACTTGCTAAACGCTGACAAAACTTTTGAAAGTAAGAATTATGATTCTTGACTACTATAGCTGGCATATAAAGAGCTTTGCGAATACGCTCAGATCCTATTTTACATATTCGACTTTTTTTACTTACGGATGATCCTGATTGATAATGTTCTGGGTTTAGACCAGCAAAAGCTGTGAATTGTCTGGCATTATCAAAATTATCAACTGATGGCATTTCTGCAACAACAGCAACAGCTGTAAGATGTCCTACGCCTTTTATAGTCTTGATCTTTTCTGTTATATTTTTTAGATGCAAATGGTTATTAACATGTTCATTAATTTCTTTCTCTAGAGCAGCAGTTTGTGTGTCTATTGTAGCAATGACCTCAAGTATTGCTTGTTTACAATGGGAATCCGTATTTTTATTTTCCAAGCGATTCATCTGTTGTAGCTTGTCATCTTTAAATGCTTGCAAACAACGATAAAGGTCTCTTAAACGCCTAACTTCGGGAGGAGCAGGTTTCCAAAGATTAGGTTTGTTAGCAATACAAAACCTAGCAATCATGGCAGCATCTGACTTATCTGTTTTGTTTCTAAGTAGCTCACTTCTGCCAAAAGCTTTGATTTGGGCTGGGTTTACCACACTTACATTATGCTCCAAGTCATACATAAAATTAACTATATCTTCACTATAACAACCGGTTGCTTCGAGACACAGATGAATAAGTTCTGCTCCATGATGATTGCACCAAGCCACAAGCTTTTCAAAACCATCATGATTATTTTGAAAGACTTTGTACCGTTCTTTGTTGCCTACCAATAAACAAACATCAAATTTCTTTTTAGAAATGTCCACACCTAAAACAGCATTTGCTTGCATAAAATTGCCTCCAAGACTATAAATTAGGTTGAGAGTTTAGACTAACCTTGTAAATACGGGATATAATTCCAAAGATACTGTTCAGTCTTTTAACCCTATTGAGAGGGAGAGCAAAATCTCCACTACGGCCTTACTGGCATTAGCTTCGCTACGGCTTCACCCTCTCCTATAAGATATTTTAGCTCTAATACCTTACATTATAAAGATACAAGCTTCGCGGAATATGTGATACTGGGCACACATTTTCATAAATTTGATAAGGCTGATCGTAAAAAGCTAATACGTAAATTAATGCTAAGTGGTGCAGAGTTTCATGATACTCTACTGCAGAATAAACTGATAGGTGAAATCTATAATGAGCTACAGCCAGAAGTTCAGCCACAGATAGATAAGCAACTAGAAGAGCTAGAGGAAGCTGGCGAAAATGCTGTGCAAGAAGGAGAATTAATAGATGTTGAGATAGATAATACAACATCGTATATAGAATTTTCTGGGAATAGTAAGGTAGAGGTAGCCAAAATACTGGAAGCAAACAGAAAGTTAGGAAGTAATATCTTAAAAATTGGTAATGATGCAGTTGAAGTTAAAAGTGAGAAGGGAGGTATAAGAAACTATACCGATATTTCAGATGGCAGCTCTATCATGTTAGAATTTCCTACAAGCATTGGTAAGCTAAATATTATATTGTACCAAGAGGCAGATCAGGTGCAAGTGAGAGTAGAAAATAAGGAAATGTGGGCTGAGTTACAAAAAAGAGGCGAAGAAATAGGAAAAAACTGTCTCTTTGGAGGAGTGAAACTTAAAGAAGCGGTAGAAAGAGGTAGTTTCACTAGATGTGGCATATGGAGTGAAAAGCAGAAGGAAGTAAGTGAAAAATTGTTTTCATGGGCAGACAAAGTACGTGAAAATAGTAAAGAAACTTGTAGGGCACTTTAATTTAAAGGTTCCAGAGTCTGGCTATTATATCTGGAGCCTTTGAGCTATAATAGAAAATATTATATGCAAGGTTCTTTTTGTGGAAAAAAGTCTAGATTATAAAGTGGGAGAAAAATTAAAAAGCTGGAGGTTAGAGCGAGGGTACACTCAGAAAGATTTAGCAGAGAAAATTGGTGTAAAATACTGGGTGATATTGCAATATGAGAAAGGGAATCGTAGAGTTCCAATTGAAAGGTTGTATGCTATAACTGAGGCACTATCAATCAGTATTACGGATCTTATTCCTGTATCAAAAAGCTGTCTTGAAGATGAAGAAGAAATATTAAATCTAGTAAGAGAATATAAAAAGATTAACGATCAGGAGTTACGTAAGATGTTTTGTTTGCTAACCAAATTTGTCCAAGTTAGTGAGAAAAGTAGTAGAAAATCGGAAAAAATAAAAATTGCAAAGAGTCTGGTTAAAGCAGGAGTTTCTGTTGATATTGTTGCAAAAACAATTGGTCTGTCTGCTGATGAATGTGTTGAAGAAAAAGTTGGTTCTATCTACTACCAAATAGGCAAAAAGATAAAGGAATGGAGACTAGTGAGAGAGTATACTCAAAAGGATTTAGCGGAGAAAATGAGTACAACACGTGACGAAATAAGCAACTATGAACAAGGACGCGTAGCTACTCCACTGGGAAAATTATATGAGATAGCAGAAACATTATCGATTAGTATTACAGATCTACTAACAGAGGAAGATGAAGGTAGTAAAGTGGAAAATGAGCTACCGAATTTGATTAAAGAATACAAAGAAATTGAGAGCCAAGAACTACGTCATGCACTAATAAGATCTTTGTTTGAAGGGATACGTATTTGTGAGGAGAAAGTGAGAGAGATAGAAAGGATTAAAGTTGCAAAGGATCTAGTAAAAGGGGGAATTTCTATTGATACTATTTTGCAAGCGGTAGGTTTATCTATTGATATGGTTTTAGATGGATAGCTCGTAAAAAAATTATAGCAATAAAGTTTTTTTCTTAAATGGAGGATAAATGTTTGTTTCTGCAAGCAATGTTAGTTACGGAATAGGGCAAAGAATAGAAAATTGTAGGTTAATGCGAGGGCATACTCAAATAGGATTAGCAAGTCAAATAGGTTTAACATACCAAGAAGTAAACAGCTATGAAGATGGGTATATTCCTATTCCAATTGAAGTACTATATATAATAGCAAGAGTATTATCAGTTGACGTTGTAGATTTATTACCTGAACCAGTAATAGTAAGGGAAGACAGCTATGAAGACGAGGAAATACTCTATCTAACGAAAATATACGAGAATCAAAAGTTAGGCAAAATAGTACCTTCATTAGTCAGGTTTGTTCATATTAGCGAAAAAATTAATCAAGAAGAGGCAAGGTTGGAAATAGCAAAAAATCTAGTGAAAGAAGGGGTTTCAGTTGACATAATTTCCCAAGCAACCGGCTTATCTATTTACGAGTATGATAATACAGAGAAAGAAGTCTGCACTGATTCTATATACTACAGAATAGGGCAAAGAATAAGAGAATGGAGATTGATAAAAAGGTATACTCAGAAAGATTTAGCAAACAAAGTTGGTTTAACACTCAAGGAAATACACGAGTATGAAATAGGATACACTGCCATATCATTTGACAAATTATATCAAATAGCAGAAGGATTATCAGTGAATATTAAAGTTCTGCTGCCTAAAACAAATGAAGATAGTGAACTACTTAATTTACTAAGAAAAACTGAAGAGCAAGAATTAGTGAAGAAATTTTTATCTAGGGATATGAAGAATAGCAAAGAGAAAGTTAAAAAAACAGAAAAGATCAAGGTTGCGAAAAATCTAGTGAAGGCGGGTGTTTCTACTGATGTTATTTTGCGAGCAAGTGGCCTAACTGCCGATGAGTGTGAAAATTGAATTGTGTTTAAGATACAAGTAAAAATAGTCAATATATTAACCATTATAAATCCTTGTTTAGCTAACTCAACTGAAGCATTTTCATAAAGTTTTGCTGCTAATTCGTGTTGTTTGATAAACTTCAAATTTAATGCTTTTAAAATTGATGCTGAAAACACATATTGCTAATGCTAGCAGAGGAGCTAGTTGGTAAAATCGCCACAGCCGTCAGTACTCCCGATTACTTTTCCTGATAATGTGAGAGTATTCGCAAGTATTATCATATATTACAAAAAAATCAGTTAGCATTTCTGTTTATTAAAATTATGCAATAAAGCTGCATTTTATATAACACTTCTCAAATTATTTCTACTAAATATTTATGAATATGGTTAAACAGTAGATAGAAGAAACCTTTTCTATTATTGATCTTTTGTACAGTAAAGTTATCTCATAAAATATTAAATTTGGAGTTTTATGGATCACAGACTAAGAGCTTATTTGCTTGGAGTTACCTGGTTTATACTCAGTTTACTTAGTAGTGTAGTTAATGATACTATATCAAAGTGTCTCGGTTTACACCTTCAAAGTTTTAAGATAATCTTTTTCCGTTTTTTATTTAGCACTATTACTCTTATACCTTTTATATTTTACTATGGAATAGGAGTTTGTAAAACAAGTCGAATATCTATTCAAATAACTAGAGGTGCATTGTTGTTTTGTGGAATGACCTTATGGACCTATGGGTTGACTATTTGCCCAATAGTAACTGCAACAATTATAGGTTTCTCAATACCATTATTTGTTATGCTTCTTGCAATTCCTTTTCTGGAAGAAAATATAATTTGGCAAAGATGGGTAGTAGCTGTCATTGGTTTTATTGGTATTGCTATTACTACTAAAGCTTATAGTGAGGATTTTAATCCTAAAATTCTTATTTTTATTGTATCCGCATTAATCTTCGCTATACTAGATGTACTTAATAAGAAGCTTGTAATGAAGGAGACAATAATAAGTATATTATTTTACTCAGCTCTAACAACAACAATTTTTTCCACTCCATCTTTGTTATTTTATTGGCATATGCCTTCCTTGTTGGAGTTAGTATTACTGCTGATTTTAGGAATAAGTTCAAACCTAATTCTGTTCTTCATGTTAAAAGCTTTTGCTCTTACTGATGCTACTGCACTTGCACCTTATAGATACATAGAGCTAATAATTTCTGCAATAGTAGCATACGTTATATTTAATGAATTACCTGATAAAAGTGCTTTATATGGTACTTTGATATTAATACCATCAACCTTATTTATAGCTTATTCGGAAGGTAAGGCAATTAAGAAAAATAATGTAACAACAAAAGTTTATAATTGTTAATGGTATTTATTTTAGATGCTAAGCTATATTTTTAAGGTGATAATAAAATGCACATAACTATTATAGGAGTAGGGTATGTAGGCTTAGTATCTGGTACAATGTTATCGGAGCAGGGCCATAAAGTTGATTGCATTGACATAAATACTGAGAAGATTGAACTTTTGAAATCAGGGAAAATTCCCTTATATGAAACTGGATTAGCAGATTATTTAGAGAATAATATAAAGTCACAAAGGATAAGATTTTTTGATTCGTATTCTCAAATAAATCCCAATACAGAAGTAGTATTTGTAACTGTAGATACTCCATCAGACTCCCTAGGAAATGCAAATTTAAAGAATGTATATAATGCAGTAAGTGAAGTTTCTGAGAGAGTTAATCAAGATTGCTTAATAGTGATAAAGTCAACTGTTCCTCCTGGTACTGCAGAAAATATACATAATTATTTATCTAATAAGGGCTATAACTTTGATTTAGGAGTTAATCCAGAGTTTCTCAAGCAAGGCTCTGCAGTATCAGATTTTTTATACCCAGATAGGATAATAATAGGAGTAAAAACTAAGCTAGCTAGGGCAAAACTAGAAGTTATATATAGATCATTTATAGATAAGAATATTCCGTTAATAGTCACTGATACAGTTACTGCTGAAATGATTAAATATGCTTCTAATGCCTTTCTAGCAACAAAGGTTGCTTTTATCAATGAGATGGCAGGTTTATGTGAGCTATTAGGAGCAGACATTGACCTTTTAGCTAACAGTATGGGAATGGACCATAGAATAGGTAAGGAATTTCTCAAAGCTGGTCCAGGATTTGGAGGATCATGTTTTCCTAAGGATTTGTCAGCTTTATTAAGGCTTGCTGAAGACTACAATGTTAAGCTACAAATTTTAAATTCAGTTAAAGAATCTAACTATAATCATATAACAAACATTGCTAAAAAGGTAGAATATGTATTAAATGGAGTCCAAAATAAAAAAATAGCAATATGGGGGCTAACTTTTAAGTCTGGTACTGATGATGTAAGAAATAGCCCAGCTATAGATATTGCAAAATTGTTAGTGAATAACAAGGCTAAAATTACTGCATATGATCCAATGGGGATGGATAATGCTAGGCAAGTTCTAAAGGATATAGAGTACGCAGACAATGCTATAGGGGCTGCAAGAGACGCGGAAGCCTTATTATTATTAACGGAGTGGAAAGAATTTAAAAATCAAGATTTTGCAAGTTTAAAGAGTATTATGGCTGCACCTAATGTTTTTGATTTCCGTAATTTATTAGATAGCGAGCTATTACTAAGATATGGTTACCATGTTTATTCCTTGGGTAAAAAATCTATCTACAAAGTTTAACTGTTGAGAAATTTTTTTTACACCGCTTTACTTAGTTTTTTTAGATCTTTGCTTGATAGTATGGAAAAGCAAACGAGTGCAACAACAGAGCAAATGGAAAAAAATGAAAACATAATACTGTTACCACAGTGCTTAACAAGTACTCCTAAGAGCACGCATGAAAATATTGAACTTGCAATATACCCAAATAATCCTGTTAAGCTTACAATTGCACACACATTATTTTGTGGAGCAATTTCTACAGCTATAACACCTGTCAGTACTTGCACTCCAAATATAAAGAATCCTGATAAGATTGCACCAAGGTTCATAAGAATTATGTTTTGACCAAAGTTCATTGCAATAAAAGTGAGTGCTATACCCAACATGTAAAGTAATGCCAGCAAGCTTCTATTTTGAAAGAAGTACATATCACTAATTCTTCCTGTGATTAAAGTTCCAAGGATTCCACCTAAATCATATACGCCTGTTATTAGTGAGGATTGTACAAGAGAAATTTGTAATTTATCCATTAAAATTATAGGAAACCAAAAAAAGATTCCCATTTTTATAATATAAGCACAAAAAGTAGCACAACATAGAAACCATATGGAACTTGTTACCTTGATACCTATTTGAGATTTCTGCACCTTATAATAGGTAGTAAAGTTGGCACTTTCTTTGTAATATGCTTTTAATATTGTATAAATTCCAAAAAGTAAGCATAAGAGACCAGAGTACAAAAATGCACTTTTTGCATCATATATTTTAATTATACTTGGTAATACAATTAAAGTAATACAAGAACCAAGTTGCTGAGATGAGCTCATAACTCCCCATGATGATGCAATTGAAGAGATGCTAGAGTTTGTAACCATAAACTTGGTAATAGCTGGCCAACCTAACCCTTGTGTCCAAGCTAATAATATTAATGTTAACAGTAATAAAGTTAGATTATTATATGATGAAGTTATACCAATGGTTAATAATCCAGTTGCAATATTGCATAGCCCAAACATAAATAATGGATTATTTTTGGAGTCCATGATTATTCCATTAACAAATTTTGATACTCCATAAAAAAAAG
The DNA here is from genome assembly GCF_964277395.1 of Wolbachia endosymbiont (group B) of Ablattaria laevigata. NCBI lineage: Bacteria > Pseudomonadati > Pseudomonadota > Alphaproteobacteria > Rickettsiales > Anaplasmataceae > Wolbachia > Wolbachia endosymbiont (group B) of Ablattaria laevigata. The sequence continues at coordinate 539,147 of NZ_OZ195519.1, read as the reverse complement.
AAAAGCAGGCAAAAAAATAGCTTAATTTTACATGGTCAGTATCTATTAACAGTGGTAGAGCAATTGGTATACTTTGTCTTGATAAATAAAGCAGCATATATCCACAGAAGAATAGTAAATATTGAAAGAAGACAAAGTTCACACCTATTCCCAAATAGCTCTATGCAGATGCTAGCATAATACTATATTGGTATAATATTGTTTGACAAGAAGTTTGCAAACAATTAGTGCAGAAAATTACTTACTTAGTATCTTTCTTATAGCAGATACAGTAGTATTAATATCTTCATAGCTTATATCTCTATGTGTTATAGCTCTGATTTTACCTTTGATGTTAGCCATTCTAATTCCATAATTTGTCATTAGTACGTTTATTAATTCTTGAGTAGATATACAATTAGTATGTAATGAAAAATACGCTATATTAGTTTTATACAGGTCGATATCAATTATAACTTGATCTATAGAGCCTAGGCCTTCTATAAGGTGCTGCATTTTTTTATGATCTTCTTCTAAAGAATTTACATTATTATGTAGAGCATATAAACATGCAGCTGAAATAATGCCAGCTTGGTGCATACCTCCGCCAATTTGAAACTTATAGTACCAAGCTTTTTCAATAAAATCTTCACTTCCAAGCAATATTGCGCCCATTGGAGCACCTAATCCTTTACTAAAATCAATAAATATCGAATCAAAATAACTTGCATACTCTTTTGGAGATATTTTAGTATGAGCACAAGCGTTGAACAGTCTTGCTCCATCTAAATGAGTGAATACGTCATTCTCTTTGCAGAGACTTGAGATCTCTTGAATATATTCTAAAGGCCACACAGCTCCACCACCAAAATTTGTCGTTTGTTCGATAGAAACAAGCCCAACTCTCGGAATATTTCTTAAACTAGGACGAGTAATAAACTCAACAATTTGTTCTCCAGTAAATATTCCTCTCGTACCTTTGATGGGCAAAGGAGTGGCATGTGCCTGGGCTGCGATCAAGCCAGATTGTACTATGAGTGGATGTGAAGTTTCATCAAGCAGCAAGTAATCACCAGGTCTTTGAATGTGTACTTTATAAGCAATTACATTGGACATCGTTCCTGAAATCAAAAAGATTCCTGCAGGTTTACCTAATATTTTACATGCGGTTGCCACTAATTCGTTTACAGTTGGATCTTCACATGCAGCTTCGTTTCCAACTTTTGCTTTAGCCATCGCTTCCCTCATTTTAGCTGAAGGGTCAGTGTTTGAATCGCTAAAGAAATCTATTTTTATTCTCATATTAAATTTAACACAACCTCCTTTATAATTTCAGCAGCTTTCATGATTTCTGTTTCCTTTGTGCCAAGATGGGTAACTGCTCTTATATGAGACTCGAGCCAAGGAAAAAGCAATAAACCATAAGCTTGGCACTTACTCAAGAAAACCTCATTAGTTACATTTAGTGCTTTTATACTGAAGCTTACTATATTAGTTTCTGGATAAGGTAGTACCAGTTTTATGTGTGGAATTTCTTTAATCTTATCTGCAAACAATTTAGCGAGCTTATTATCTTCTTTAAGCCTAGAGATATTATTCTGTAGTACGTATTTTGCTGCATTAGCACAATACCCTATCTGATGATAACCACTACCTAGCCAAACCTGTAGCTTTTTAGCCCTTTCAATTATCTCTCTTTTACCCATAAGCATTGAACCAAAAGGAGCGCCAAGTCCTTTAGTAAAAGAAAAGCTCATTGTATCCACATATTTAGCATAATCTGCTAAAGCAATATTTGTTTCGATATGAGCATTAAATATTCTTGCACCGTCTAAATGAAGATTTACATTGTGAGCTTTTAAAAAGTGATATAACTCGACTTGTTTTTCAAAAGGATAAATTTTACCATTAAACCCATTTATACTATTTTCTATAGAAACAAGACTCACCTGAGCAAAAATTTTATACCTCGGCTTAGAATTAATAGCATATTCTACTTCATCAACATCTAAGATTCCGCTATTATTTCTAATACAATTAAATACGATATTATTTACTTTTGCATTGCCTGCGCTATCGAAAAAATTAACGTGGTAATTATAATGAGTTATTAGTTCATCACCAGGACTTGTTTGACTGGCAATGGCTAATCTATTTGCAAGCATACCGCTGGTTACAAATAATGCTTCTTCTACTTTGAATAATTGTTTGCAATATTCTGATAAGTCATTACAGCTTTTGTCTTCACCATAAGCAAAATCTCCAACAGTTGCATTACTTATTGCATGTATAACGTTGGAGCCCTGCAGAGTTGTAGTGTCACTTCTCAGATCAATAATTTTTTCCATCTTATTTTTTGCCATTCAAACAACCAATTTGAGCATTCCAAAGTTCCTTGTAAAGACCTTGCTTAGAAACTAATTCAGCATGTTTACCATCTTGGACAATTTTTCCTTTGTTAAATACTAGAATTCGGTCCATGTGTAAAAGTGTAGAAATACGGTGTGCTATAGTAATCGTAGTTTTATTTTTCATCAATTTGAATAAACTCATTTGAATTGTTTTTTCTGTTATAGAATCTAACTGACTAGTTGGTTCATCGAGAAATAATATTGGAGCGTTTTTTAAAAATGCCCTGGCTATTATTATTCTTTGTCTTTCTCCTCCAGATAGCTTGATGCCTTTTTCTCCGACTGTAGTTCCATATTGATCTGGTAGAGTCATAATGAAATCGTGAATACCAGCCAGCTTTGCAGCTCTCATTATTTCTTCGATAGTAGATTGAAGTCTACCATATATGATGTTTGCTAAAATAGTATCATGAAATAACAATGGGTCTTGAGGTATTACAGATATTTGTTGCCTCAAAGAACTCTGTGTAACTTCTGATACTATTTGATTATCAATCTGTATATTACCTTTTTTAACATCAAATAGCCTTAGAATTAAGTTTATAAAAGTAGATTTACCACCTCCAGAATAACCAACTAGACCTACCTTTTCGCAAGGATTAATGGTAACTGAGAAATCTTGAAATAATGGCTCCTGACCTTCATAAGAAAAAGAAACATTGTTAAACGTTATTCTTCCACTTAATAAATTTAATTCTTTAGCATTTTCCTTATCTTGAATTTCTGGTACAGTAGTCAAGATTGGCAATGCATCTGAAACTTTGCCGAAATGAGTAGAAAATTGGGTAAGATTCCTAGTTAGATGGTTAAGAAACTCTATAATCGATATATTAATTCCAAGTACAAGAGCAATATCTCCTATTGCAATTTTGTTCAATTGATAGTCATAAATTAAAAAGTACAAGTTTACTGCTTGGAGTATATCAAATGAATAGCCATATATAAACCAAAGACAAAAGTATGCCCATTGTAATTTTCTCTCTGCAATAGTTCTTTTCTTGCATATTTGAAAAAATTTGTGTCTCTCATGTGCTTGCTGAGAAAATAGCCTTACTGATATAACATTTAAAATACTATCTGCTATACTAGCTATTACTTGTGAATTTTGTTTAGAGTAATTATCAGCTAGTTCAGTAAGTACACGAAAGCTGAAAATCGATACTAAAATAAAAATGCTTACCCAAGTGAATGTGGCGATTGCAAATTTTATGTTTACTAATGATAAGGTATAAATAGCTAAGACTAATGCTATGCTGTAACCGAAAAAACAATCTATAAGCAATCTTATTAACTCTATCACACTATCCATTAAGTTACTGGCCTTATGTACTAAACTTCCGGATAAATTGTTCTGATAATAGGAATGGTCTTGTTGGAGTAGCCTACAAAAAGACATATCAGCTATTTTTTGACGCATTAAGGTAAACATTCGAATGTCAACAAAATAGCCATAGAATCTAAAAGCAGTAGTGATAAGTAATGCCATACCAAGATAAGCGCTTACAGGTAATAAAAGATTTTCAATTACATTACCTTCCTGATATTTTACAGCTGTATCTAGAATATTTTTTACTAAATACTTTCTAAAAGACAAATCAACAGCTACCACCAGAGCAACTAAAGACATTATAAGTACATTAAGCTTGAATTTAGATACTATATTCAAGATGAACATCAATACACATTTGAAGCTATCAACTCTACTTCTGTTCATTTACAATGCTAGCTCCACTACGTTGACTTTTTTATTGAGAAATACAAGTAGTGAAAACCATAAATTTTTGTATATTTTTCCTGAGATGTCTCCAGCATCATGTAGTGCTGATGCTTGATTTAGAATAAGCAGCTTATATAAATCTCGCTTAGCCTCAGTAGTGTCGATCTCAGAAATATTTGTAGTTGTATCTGTAATAAAGGCTAACCAGCTCTTGATAAGTTCTTCCATGTTTTTTGCTTTTATACTTTCCTGGTAGCCAAACAATGACAAGCATTCTCTCAGTATAGATTCTGTTAACTCACCACAATTGAGTATACCAAAAACTGAAGGCTGAGGTTTTGGCACATAGGGAAGGTCTTGATCTTTTATAATCCACCTTGTTACATAAGCAAATCTATCTTTAGCATCTGTATTCTTATCACTACCATGCCATAACCGTGAATCAAAAACTATCGCATCTCCTGCTGAAATAGGTAGTGACTTAATTTTGTAATTTTCTCGGTTGTTTGAGTACTGATCAAAAAAATATGGGTACCAAAAATCAACTAAAGGCTGTATTTCCCATTTATGACTGTTTTCTATAATTTGTAGTGCACCTGAAGTTTCACTTACATTATTCAAAGCTAACCAAACGGAAAAGTGGTAAGGATCATTGAAACTATAGGAGATGTCTTGGTGAAAGGGAACTGCATCTATTAAATCAGCAGTTTTACATATAACATTTGATTTTTTCTGCAGTATCTGACACTGAAGTGACTTTTCAAGGTAATTTTTAATAATTTTATCTAATGCTTGAGATATAATTCTAGTTACTTGAGATAACATGCCCCATCTGCCGGTACAGTTTAAGTAGTCAGAAGTTGAAACACTTATTTCTTGGGATAGCTTTGATATCTTATTTGTTATATCACTTAAAGACTGAATTATTAGCTCTAAAGGAACCAGATTTTTGATAATAAAAAAACCATTTTTTTGTAATGTTTCCATGTGATTAACATCTGACATCAATAACTGATAAGTAATCTGTTAAAGGTAAAACAGCAAAAATTTTGAATCCTTTTACTTGTTTGAGTATTTTTTCCCAATCGTTTAATGTTCTTAGTTTACCTCCTGTTTCAACCATGACATTAATATCTACAGAGCCTCCAGTTGGAGAGCGGTAATCTAAAATAGTTTCTATCAATAAAATACGAGATATTCCTTTGACCAATTTTAAATAAGACAATACTTTATCATCATCATAGTGCTGTAGAAAGCGGCAAAAGACACCTAATTCATAATTTGTAACTGATAGTTCTTCCTGAGTTATAAGTTTGACTTTTAAATTTTCTACTAACTGTCTTGGTACTTTATGTTCGTTATATAGGCCTATAGAACCTTTATTGTGTATATCAGAATAAGCAAGAAATAAAGAGTGTACACCAAATAGCAATATATTCTTAGCATCATCTATATTAATTCTAGAATTAAACTCTTTAGTATCAAACCTAGAATATCCTAGTAATGCTTGGTAAAATGCTATTTTCTTATCTTCTGATGCTTCTCTTTCCTTAAAAGATTCAAATGAAGAGATAGACTTCTGTTTTAGTATATCGGCCATCTTTAACCAATTCTTTTCAGCGGCAACTCTTGCCCACATTGTTGCTGCTTTTGGCAAAAATGGTATTTCCTTAAAACACTTACCTTTTGATGATAGTTTCCATAAGTCCTCGTCCTTATCGTAATCAATAAACCCTATTTCCCACAACGCCCTTAACAGCCTTTCTAGATTTGGTACGATAATGTTTAACTTTTTAGATAAAAACGGCACAGTTGCAGGTAAAATATTTAACAAATCAAGTTCAATAGCAACGCTTGTTAGGTAAGTTTTCCAAAAGGCTGAAAGTTCTGCAGAAATCCTATGCACTTGAGATTCTTTACCTAAATCAAAAATACTAAACTTTACATTTCCGGTAATATCGATTTGTCCTAACACACCTTCAAAAGTTTCAACTTTTGCCATCCCATTATAAAATGCTTCTACCATTTTAAATCTCTGCTGGTAAACAGGATCACCATTAATATCTATATGAAACCAACCATGTTGATCTTCTGCAATAGAATACCCTTTATGAAAAACATTAAGTTTTTTATACCATTTATTATGTACTAACTTTCCATGATGATTAATATGTGTAGCTTTACCATCCTTATAGACTACAGCGATACCATCCTTAAAATCTCCAACATAATCATATTCCTCCTGATAAATCCTGTTGCCATTTAAATTAATATGAAAACATTTATCATGTCTTCTAACTACACAAATATCTTCCTGATAATTTCCAATCCATTGATACGACTGTTTGTATACTCTACATCCAGATGAATCAATATGGTAACACCCTGTATCATCTTCTACGGCCGCTCTATTAAAGTAGAATCCAAAAGTTTTTAGAAATCTATGATGATAAACTGCTTCTCCTCTTACATTGATATGATAAGCACCTGTCTGATCATAAACCGGTGCAAGACCGGGCTCATGAAATTTACCAACCTTTATAAACCTATCTTCATACAAAGGATTTCCTAGTAATTCGTGAAAACTCTCACACGGTGAAATTTTAATAGATTTAAGATTATCTTTGATTAATTGATCAAAGGTTTTCTCATGTTGCATGTTTTGCATAATTTGTAATTTAAATAATTCTTTTGTAAGCTTAGGTACTCACTACTCTGCCATATTTCCTCGAGTTTAACCTCATTAACATTACCAAAATTTCCTAATGTCTTACGGAGTTCATCTGGAGCACAGCAAGGACTAAACTTTCCTTCATTGTTTATCCATGCTTCTTTACCTAAAAATGGGCATTGACCACCTGGAGCCAAATCCTTAATACCTTCTTGAGAAAGAATTGTAAAATTTTCTAATTTTATCTTTTTACCATTTGGTAATAGCATATTATCTCTAAGCTCATATAACCTTCTCACCTCTGTATTCCATCTACTAATTGCTAACTCATCTCTTCTCATAGATAGATCCTTAATTTCCTCAAAATGTGCCCAAAGATGATGTCCTTTAACTCTATCTATGCCGTTTTTTATGGCCATCTTAACTATGTCATAGAGTTCATGTAAATTACTTTCCAAAAATGTTAATTGTAAAGTAACGGTACACCTTTCACCTGTATCGCTAAAGTATTTATCTCTAACTTCAAGGAAAGTTTTTAAATTTTCTGTCACTACTTCCCATTTTGAACCTTTCATGATTCTTTCATGAGTTTCTTTAGTTGCCCCATTCCAGGAAATCTTAACATCAGATAAAATTGGTACCAATAGTTCAGCCCATTTTCTAGCTCCTTTAATGGGAAAAGAACCATTGGTTGTGAGGTTAAGCTTAAGGCCGAACTCATGGCACAAATTGATTATTTCATCAAAGCTTTTATACATTAAAGGCTCACCCATAGTAGAAGGAATGATTTCCCTTAAAGGTGTGCCAGCTGCTTCCTTAATTACTTTTCTGATAGTTTCTATCGACAGTATCTTAGGTTTTATTCCTTTAGCTTTCTTTTCTTCTTTAACTTTGCTGTATGGTGAAAAACATTCGCACATTATACAAGCAAAATTACAGTAATCTGGATTAGTATCAAAAGTAATTCTCCAAGGACCGGGTTTAACAGCTACTGATTTGCCTTTCTTTTCAATAGCATTACGGTAAATCTTGTTAAGTTTCTCAATATGCTCACTCATAGAAGGTATATTTCCATTTTTAGTATAAGGATAGCCTTTTTGGGTAAGTTTATTGTATAACTCCTGATTTGTAGATAGGACTTGCATTTTTTCTGACAAACTACTTGCATCTCTGTGCTTAAATAATAGTCCATCTCTTACATATTCTGCCATACCACCATAATCGGCTGTTATAACTGGTATTCTAAGTTGCTGTGCTTCATGTATTACTAACGGTGAATTTTCACCCCAAATTGAAGGAACGACTATTGCATCAACTTTATTAAATACGTCAGTAACTATATTCTTATTATCATAACTTCCCATCCACTCTATTCTTTCTTTAACAACAGGTGAAAACTGATCGGCAATCGCTTTTAAAGCTTTAGTTTCTTCTCTTGCTGCTCCCCAAATTCTAAGTTTTGCTTTAGATGATAAGTGAGAAAAAGCTTTCAATAATAGATCAACACCTTTTTCGGGAGTATGAGTACCAATATAACCGAAAATAAACTCTTTTTCTTGTACTCTATTTCTATTCTTAAGACGATTGAGATCAAAACCATAATCAAGATAAGAAATTTTGTTTATCGGAACATAAAAATCCTGAGTAAATTTATCCATCAAGAATTTCGATGGGGAAATAAAGTAATCTATATAGTCTATTATTTTCCTTGTGTGCTTCATTCTAGTTGCAACCCATTGTTCCCAATAATTTAGGTCTGAATTCAGGAATTCTTCATCTCCTGTAAAATATCCCTTGTAACATTGGGTTGCACATTTTTGATCCTTTTGTCCATCACAAAGCTGTAATAAATCTTCAGAATTGCGTTGAATAAACCTTCCTCTTGGACACATTAACCAAAAGTCATGTAGCGTAAAAATTGTAGGTATATTTTCTTTAAAAGCAATTTCTGGTAAAGTAATTGATAGATGATTAAGATGACCAAAATGTATAAGATCTGGCTGAAAGTTATCTATTACTCTTTTAAATTTTATATCTACTTCTTCATTAATAAATTTATAACGATATTTAGCTATGGGTATATTAATTAAATGCAGTAAGATTCGAGAATCACTACGATCTAGGACTGTAGTGTAATAAAAATCAGGTAAAAAGCTATTTTCATACCTAGTAAATACTTGTACCTCATTGTTATTTGCTAGTTCATGAGCAAGAGTTTGGCTGTAAACCTCTGAACCAGCGCTATAATAAGGAGGGTAACCATGAATAACTTTTAATATTTTCATATATTACCATATCTATATTGTTAGGATACTCTTGTATATTGTTTTGTAGACTTTTTATAAAATTGCTTAATCCTACTTCTAATGAATGCTTTGGAGACCAACCAAGTAGCTCTTTAGCTCTAGTAAAATCACCATGGAACTTAGTTACGTCAAAATTTCTTGGAGGATAAAAATCAATTCTAGAATCACTTTTCGTGACTTTTAATATTGTTTTTGCTAAGTTTTCTAAAGTACATGGGCTATTAGTAGTAAGATGAATAGCAGGAAGAGAAGATTTTTCACTTTGTAAATATTTAACAGTTAAGCATATACCCTCTATAACATCATCCAAGTAGGTAAAATCAAAAACACATTCTTTACCTTCTATTTTAATTGGATCACCTCTTAATGCATTAATACAGAGTGCGGGAATTACTCTACTGTTATGATCTAGTAAACCACCGTATACATTTGAAAAGCGTAATATTGCTACATTAAAATCTTTTAAACTTGTTATTTGCTTCTCAATAAATGCTTTACCTTTGGCATAATTATTTATTGGATCGATACTAGCAGATTCTGTAACCGGCAGTTCCTTCTGCTCTCCATAGACTTCCCTACTACTTGCATATATAAACCATGGTTTATTTGGAAGTGACTTACATAACCCTAAAAACTGCATTGTACCATCAACATTAATTTTTTTACACAGTTCAGGATAAAGTTCACCATGTATAACTCGAGAAATTGCAGCCAGATGAATAATTCCTGTACACTTAGCAAGTAGTGGTACTATATCTTCTGAAAAAAAACTGAGTGGATTGTTGCGAAACCTAATATCACAGCTTATTACTTCATGGCCCTGGTTTTCTAACTTTTTCACCAAGGTTGACCCTATCAAACCTGCAGCACCTGTTATTAATATCCCCATGTATACCCTCTCACTACAAATAGGAAAATTTGTCGTACCAATTATCTTACAAGTAAGAATCAAAAGGTATTATAAAACCAGTATAAAACAAATGTCAACTTAAATTAATGAATAAAAAAATGTAGTTATGAAAGAAAAGTTGGCTGCCTTCTTTCTTGAAAATAGTGTTCGGCTTTAATCAAATCCTCTTTATTATTTACTCCCATTGCTTCTCTTTCATCAGAAACTACATAACCTACACTCAAGTTATTGTTTGCTGCAATGGGCACTATATCATTAAGACAATATTCATTGGTCGAATTATTGAATTTTATTTCTTTTACTAAGGTAAAGAGATCTTTAGCATATAAAGCCATTATTCCAGAGTTTGCAAGAAGCATTTTATCTCCATTTTTTAGGATTTTTTGAACATTTCCGTAATTATCAATTACTAATCTTCCATATTGTTCATCTTGACTATTGAATCCAAGAAGAACTAAATTATTATACTTTAAACAATCAGTCATTTTCATAACTGTATCGCTAGATATAAAAGGAGTGTCTCCATACTGTATTAAAACTATGTCTTGATCAGATAACTCCTCCAGATTTTCTAGAGCAATTTTAACTGCAGTGCCAGTGCCTGTAATATCTTCTTGAATTATTAGTTTTATATTGTATTGATCGATTATACTTTTTAGAGTATCAAAGTTTTCTAAATCTTTTAGAAGGGAGTTGTTAACAACAATTGATAAGCTTTTTAGACTCAGCGATTTTGCATTAGAAATTATATGTTCTAAAAGAGTAAGATTTCCCACTTGGTGCAACGCTTTTGGATATTCAGAATTCATTCTACTGCTCTTTCCTGCTGCTAATATTATCAAAATTTTACTCATACATAATTCAGGAATTGATTAGGTAGTAAGTTAATTTATAATTAGTAAGATGTAAAGTCCACTTTGATTTTCTAGAGGAAAATAACTACCATCGAACAGACAAAATTCGTTAAATTAGCATCTGTAGTAATTCTTAAGTAAAATTTTAGAAAGAGACGCCCCATAGTTATAATTGAGTGTGTGCTACTTTCAAGTATGGTTTTTATTGATGAAACCTCTTAGACCACTCTGTTTGAAATAAGGTAACTACTGCTTAATTCACCAAAAAGCCTGTAATTAAGTTCTAAAGCGAGTGTGTCCAACCCAATCGATTGTATCTCTTTAGCGTCTGTAATGCCCTTTAAAATTTGAATAAAATGTACTTATACTAATTCTATTAGTATAAAATAAACTTGCACATGATTTTATCGTCATTTTTATTCATTGTAAAGAAAATTTTGTATGAAGGTTTTTTAGAAAACTCACTTGCCCCTCTTAAATGCTCTCAACATCCTGAAAATTTGAATAAAAGTAATTGCTATTTTCAGAAACTTTTTGAAAAATTACCACAAAACATCTAAATCTTTAATAGGCAAGACCGCACCATTTGCTTGTAGATAGTAATGTGTTGGCTTTATTAACTTGTGCTCTACTTTATCTCCTACTGAAACTTTAAATTCCATATCCTGCACACAAAGAAATCCATATTTAGAATTGGTCCCATATCCTGCAGCATTACGAAAGAATTTAATCTGTCCAAGAGTTGCAAGATTATTTATTCTTTCTCTAATATTGCGCTCACTGCCAAGCCCCTCTTCTCCTTCAAAACGCTTTGCAAATTGTCCAGCAGTATAAATATTACCTTGATATGCGCTACTGCGAATTAAATTCAAGATAACCTCATGTTTTCTCATCCGTTCTAAATCCAACTTTTTACTATATTGATCTCTGATTATTGGTTCTGAATTTAAAACTGAATTGTCATGTACAAATGCCCCATTTTTCCAGTAAAGTGTCATTTGCCCGTTATTGCACTGCGAATAGTTAGATTTTTTGCGCGATAAAATTCTCTCATCAGGAGAAGCATTAGCTTTATCTGGTCTAGTCAAATACCAACGAGACCTTACTGTATTATTCCATGCTGTTGAACCGCCTGTGCCAGTTTTACGTATTATTCCCGCATCAGAAGGGTGGGCAAGTAATAAAACAGCTCCTTTTATTGCTTGAGCTATTCGACCACAACAACCTTGAATAAATTGTCTCACATGAGAACGGTCGTTTTCATTTCCTCCAAATAGGTCTGCTGCTGTATCTAATATCACAAGCTTCGGCTGAAACGATTCAATATCCTCAAGTAACTCTTGAAAGTACGTAGTTAATTGACCAGTATCTTTGTTATTAAAAACCATAAGTTGATTATTGTGCCCTGCTCGTGACCATAAGCCAACATTATCCTGAAAATCAGAAGATTCCATACCTGATTGATAAAATTCATTTATTGCGCATTGCCGACGCCAAAGTTCTTCTTCATCATCTTCACAGAACACACCATATGTCTTTATTTTTTCCAGATCTATTCCAAGCCAAGGTTTACCAAAAGCAGCGGCTGTCATTAATTGTTGAGCAAGGAGAGATTTTCCAACACCACCATCACCATAAAGAGCTGTAACACTTCCTACAGGGAGCCAATCCTTAATAACCCACTTTCTTTCTGGAGGGATATTGGTCCAAACTGTAGTATCAATTCTTTTTGACTTTCTTGAAGAATAAGGGCTTTTGTTGTTAAGGATAAATTCTTCAACGTTCATTCCTTCTAGCACACTATCTGCAGCATCCCAAGATTTTGGCTTATCTTGAGGAATCTTGAGAATAGAAAGTGATGCAACTCCAAAACCAGAAAGCTTTTTTGCGGCTTCTTGAGCATAATCTTTTCCAGGATCATCGTTATCTGGCCATATAATAATGTGTTTACCTTTAAGTGGAGTCCAATCAGTTTTCTCAATAGGTGCTTTTGCTCCAAACATTGCTGTTGTTGCAGTGATCCCTTGTTCTATGAGTAGCTCAGCACATTTTTCCCCTTCTACCAATATCACTCTATCAGATTTAGTGATGCCTGGAATGTTATACAGAGGCCTGATCTCAGGTGCAGTAAAGGTAGATTTTTTAGCATCAAATGGTTGATAACTTTTTCCTGAAGCAGTATCATAACGATATTTGCTGGCAATCAACTGATTATCCTGATCGAGATAGTCCCATTGAGTTATTCTCTTTTGCTCTTTAGTAGGTCGCTTGTTACATCCTATCCATTCACTTATCGAAGAAATTACTTCAACAAATTCTATTTTAGCGTTTTTCCCATGTGCAGCTGCCCAAAGATCAATAATGTCACCACCGTCCCCAGTTGCAAAATCAATCCATAATCCGACCTTGCCATACGCTAATTCAACTTTGAGGCTTTTGCCTTTATTACCTTGTACATCACCTATCTGAAATTTGTCACCATGAAAAGTTCCTCTTGGAAATAAATAAGAAAGGCATGATCTGATGTTTAATAATAGTTGTCTTTTTATTTCTTCTACATCAAATTGTTCTAATGGTTCTAAATGTGAGACAGCGTCGTTAAAATCATAATTTAAAGTATTTTTTTCTTTGACATCAGTTAAAAAATCTTGTACCATAGGTTGAAGCTCCTTTTAAAGTTAAGTGTTTGAAAGGTTTTTGAGCAAGGCTGTATTGGTTGCGGTCTTGTTCTCTTATCATGAAGTAAAAAATGTAGTAGGTGGTTCTCTTGGCAAAGCTTGAAAAATATATTAATAAGTGAAGGAAGTCAGTTCAGGTTTACAGTAAAGGTAAGATTGAAGGCTCTTAGAGTTTTCTTTCTTTTAAGACAAAATACTCTAATATAATTCTACAATATTTTCCTCACTATGTCAACTTCCTATTAAATAATCATAATGCTTCTATTTTGTCACATTGATATATTACATATTTATAGTATGTAATATATATTATATATAAGGAAATTTGCCATTTAACATTTTGGTTAAACCTCCACATATACGCAGCTTTGGAGCCGATTGGCAATTTTGCCAAATGAAATTTTATTTGCCATTTGAAATTCTCTTAAGGTATTGATTTTCTTGTATTTCTCTTTGTAAGTTCATCTGGTTATTTGGTAGGTTTGCCAAATGATTTGCATTTTGAAGCTTACTTTAATAAGTAAATATACCTATATGCTAGAAAATTTATAACAGTTGCTTACTGCATAAACTAAGTTCACTTATTAACATAACTCAAGAGATGCTTATATTTCTGTACCATTGACTATAGTATACCGGATCCCTTATCGATCTTTCCGGAAGTGAGGGAAATTTTTCCAAAACACGTTTACTCCTTATTATAAAAACATCTGACTTTAAACTTACACTATTTCCTTACTATATATGTTCACAAAAATTCTAAAAACTGTTCACTTTTTTAAAAAATTTTGCACAACTCCGCTTTCATACTCCACTAAATGACCTACTTTTCTAACGACTAAAAATGCAGTCCGAAATATGATTTGCTCTAAAAATTTTTCATTGAAATTACAAAAATGAACAGGTAACGCAAATTCTGTAAAGGACAATGGTGGTATTGAAAATTTAGCTCTGCTCTCAACTTACACTCCTCAAAAAAATTACAAAATTTAATTTCATTTTAACTTTAAACAAAAAGGCCACCTATAAGTTGCATCTGCATTATGTTGCAAAATATACTATACTTTCCTTATGAGACACTTACATAATCAAATAAGCTATCTACTACTTTTCTTCTCCTCCATAACAGATATATACTGTAAATGTGGTTTGAAATATGAATTGCTCTAAAATTTTTTTTATTACGATTTTTCTATTAAACTTTAATAGAGCTTAACGTGTTTACAATATACCCAGGTGAGAGATTTTCCGTCTATAAGAGGTAGCCGTAAAAATGCTATATTAGTAAAACTATTAATAATAATTATTTGTGAATTAAGTACTTTAGATTCGAGATTATATAGACTTTTGGCAGTTTAAGCCATTTTAGATTGGAAAATGAAATCTCATTAAGCTGAGAAGTGGGCTACTGTAGGGGAGTTTAACATAATTTAAGGTTACAAGTCAAGCAAACTACTATAATATCATAAAAGGCTGTTCCTTGGCTGATTTTGAGTGTTTCTTAGTTTAGAGAAAAACCCTATTATTATAAATAATAAAAATAAGGTATATAATAATACCCTATTTATATTTTATATTTTTCATTCTTATTTATTCTTTAATTTTTTAACTCTTATAGATAGCTCTCTAAAAAAAAAGGATTTGAGACAGGAAACGTTAAATTCTTTTTAAAAAATTTTCTTTACAAGGCATGAAAACCGTGTTAAACTTATATGTAAGTTTCTTTCGTGATAGTAAGATTAATTAAAATACCTTTTAGTTGAGTTTAGAGTTGTTTTATAAGCGATCTTTAATCAGGGGAGTATTTTTTTGCTTAAAAGTTGTGGCTAGCTTTAAAACATAGGTTTTCTCCTTTAGTTATTAAATTTCTGCTTTGCTTATAATATAAATGTCCTAACAATTAAATTACAATATGTATTCCGTTCAAGATTTCAGCCAATTTATTGAGTATTCCGGAAAAAGAGGATATGATTTGTTTGTTCTTTAGGCATAGGTGTCTAAAATTACAGAAATGAATCATTTTTTTCTATTGAGCTTTTTCTGCATCTAAAACTTATGTACCGCTTAAAATGGAGACAAAGATCAAAATTTATTTATTTACGTCTCTAATTTTATCTCGTATAATGGAGACAAAGATTTATGTTTTCACTATTTATTGGCAGATAGGGCTTTCTAAAGGGTGGTTCACCCCCCTTGAAATTAAAACAAAAGCAAGATGTCAAACACAGATAGCTCAACTACAAGCTGGTTTTTGTTGTAGTTATTTTCTCACTTTCTTTACTTGCTTTAATTAATTCATCAAAGTCAGATTCATGTAATTTATCTTGTATAACTCTATACTTTTCGTATTCTCCTTCAGCTAGAGCTTTTGCAACTTCAGCACTCAGCATCTTTAAGTACTTCATAATCATTGAACAATAGAAATGCATCCAACTTTTCAACCCAATTCTGCATTTTCATTAGCCGATGCTTTCTTGCTTGAAGTTCTGCATAATCTAGATACATTGAGACAATGTGATTTAGTTCACTTAATTCTTTTTCAGTCAAGTAGTTTTTTGCAACACTTACATCACTCTTATGAATTTTATTACCTAGACCATCTTTCCAAGTAGTTAGTCCCATATGTGGTTTTTTATGATCAACTCGATAGCTCTGCTGCAGTCAAGCCGTAAATCGCCCAATATAATTTATTCTGTACTTTTGCATAAAATTGTTTTGTTATTTCTGAATTTGGATCATAGTCTGCAGAGCATTCAGCATAAATGTCGGTAATCTTCTGGTAAAACCTACGTTCGGATGCTCCTGATTTTTTCAAGTAATTCATTGAAGTAGTCTTTGCCAAACTTTAGGCCGTTTTTTAGCCGTTCGCTATCTAATGCAAATCCTTTGATGATGAAATCTCTCAAAATTTTTGTAGCCCATACTCTGAAAGATGTAGCCTTTTTAGAATTAACTCGATAACCAATAGCTATCCAAATTATAAAATTGTGTAGGGTACTGTTTACCATCTTCAGCAGTATTCCGGGAAATCCGGATAACTGAATCTTTATCTAACTCTTGACTAGCAAATATGTTCTGTAAATGCTCACTAATTGTTCTAATATTAACATCAAACAACTCCGCCATTCTTTTTTGTGTAAGCCAAATGTTTTCATCTCGATACAAAACATCAATTCTCACGTCTCCATCTGGAGTTGTATATAATAAAATTTCGTTTTCATTTATTATCATATCTACTCTACCTTACTTCAAGTAGCATATAGGTTATTTGTAAAAAAGACAAGCAACTGTAAAACTCTAAAAATAGAGAACTATCTACTTTATTCTTTAGCTGGTGAGCAGTTTTGAAATTATTTTAACTTTTTTTTTAGAAAATCCCGGAAAAAGTAGTAAGAAATCCGGTATATATATAATAGAAGGGCATTGTTTCAACGAGGTTAGTTTACCTCTATACGCTTCAAACACAAAGAAAATGTCAATCCTAACACTCGACCTTGGCAAGCAAACGGGCTGGGCAATTCTAACAGATGGAATAATTGAAAGTGGAAGCAAAGGCTTTCATGGTAGTCGTTTCAGTGGAGGCGGTATGTGCTTCTTAAATTTTCGTAATTGGCTTAATTCTTTGAAAGACATTTCTGCAGTGTATTTTGAGGAAGTAAGAAGACATCTAGGAACTGATGCAGCTCATTGCTATGGTGGTTTTCTTGCAGTGCTGTCTGCTTGGTGTGAAGAACATCACGTACCATACAAAGGTGTTAATGTTAAAACTATAAAACGCTTTATAGCAGGCAAAGGTAATGCAAGTAAGAGTGAAGTTATTGAAGCGATACGTGAAAAAAGTTTTTCACCTAGAGATGATAATCAAGCAGATGCTTTAGCTTTGATGTTCTATGTTATGGAAAGATATTAATAAGCTCATAAAAAGTGGGTCCTTTCGGCCATAATGGCGGGTTTGGTGGTGCTGACCCCAGGCCTTTTCTAGTGTCAGAGATATTTTGAATATTAACTTTTTAATTATTAAGATATGAATTTAGCAATCCACTACTATCCTGTTGAAAACCTCGTCGAATATAAGCGTAATCCTCGTAAAAATGATGACGTAGTAAACAGAATGTGTGCTTCAATCAGGGAATTCGGCTTTCGTATACCAATAGTTGCAAAAAGCGATGGCACTGTGGTTGATGGTCATTTAAGACTTAAAGCAGCAAGAAAACTTGGTATGGAAAGTATTCCAGTAGTCCTCAGTGATAATTTAAATGAACCACAAACTAAAGCTTTTCGACTACTTGCTAATCAATCAGCTAACTGGGCAAAGTGGGATGATGAGCTTTTAAAAGTGGAAATTCAAGAGTTAGAAGATTTACAGTTTGATCTTAAAATGACTGGATTTGAATTAGAAAAAGTTCAAAACTTTCTTGATGATTTAGACAGTGAAAAAGAAGATCTTTCTGACTTAGTTGTTGATGACAAAAAAGTAGAAATAACAAAACCAGGGGATTTATGGATTTTAGGTGATCATCGAATCTATTGTGGTGATAGCTCTTTAGTTGAATCATATAAAGCGGTATTAGACAATAAAATGGCAGATATTACCGTATGTGATCCTCCATATAACGTTGATTACGGTAGCAGTCAGGAAAGAGAAGATAAAAAAATACTAAACGATAATCAAGGTGAAAAGTACGAACTTTTTCTCTACTACATCTGTTCCAATATTTTAGCATATACGAAAGGAGCAATTTACATCTGCATATCATCATCAGAGTTTTCGACGTTGCAAAAAGCATTTGAAGAAGCAGGTGGTCGTTGGTCAACATTTATCATTTGGGCAAAGAATCACTTTACGCTAGGAAGATCAGATTATCAAAGACAATACGAAGCAATGCTCTATGGATGGAAAAGCGGCAATAAACGTGAGTGGCATGGAGGAAGAAATCAAAGTGATCTGTGGTTTTATGATAAGCCAATACATAACTCACTACATCCAACGATGAAGCCAGTAGAGCTAATGGAGAGAGCAATAGTAAACAGCAGTAGATCTGGAGACATAGTACTTGATCCATTTAGCGGTTCTGGCAGCACACTGATTGCATGTGAGAGAACAGGAAGAATTTGTAGAACAATAGAGCTAGATTCAAAGTTTGTAGATGTAACGATAAAACGTTGGCAAGTGTATACAGGCAGGGAGGCAATTCTTTCTGGTGCTGGTAAAACTTTTCAAGAGATTCAAGAAGAAAAAAAGGAGCAAAAAAAGTGAAATTAATAACACAAACAGAATGGGCAAGAGAACAAGGATTTTCAAAGCAATATGTCTGTTATTTAGTAAAAAAAGGAATAGTTGAGTTGGAGGATGGTTTGATCAATAGAGAACAAGCAAATGAAGCAGTAGCAGCAATAAGAGATCCAAGTCAACCATTGAGAAGAAAAAACTATTCAGAAAACGGAGAAAAACTTTCCACGATGTTGCTTAAAACTCGAATCAAAAATGAAATGGAACGTGGTAAACTGCTTGAGGCAAAGGCAAAAGCTGAGATTGGTGAACTTGTAGCAGTAGAAGAAGTAAAAAGTGAAGCATTTAACGTAGCAAGAGTTGTCCGTAATAATTTGCTTAATATTCCAAATAGAGTTTCAGCACTACTTGCATCACTGAGTGATACTGAAAAGATTCATATGGCGCTAACTGAAGAGATTACAAACTCGCTTGAAGAATTATCTAACACTAAATTTTAAATATAAAATGTCTGCTCACTTAAGTTTAGAATTAATAAAGTGCCTCATTAATCAACCTGGATTAGATGTTAATGTTAGAGGATTAAATGGCAAGACACCACTACATTGCGCTATAGAATTTGACGAATTAAGCATGGTGGATTTGTTACTAACAAAGAAGAATATTAATCCTTTTGTTGAAGACAATGAAGGCAAAACCTCTTTAGATTATGCAAAAGAAGGTGAAAAGACAAGGATATTAGAGGCATTAGTCAATAATAAATATGGCTCTGAGGAAGATAGCTTACTTCATTTAGCTGCAATGATAGGTGAAGTTAATGCAGTTAGATATTTGATAGGAAAAGGTATTGACGTTAATATACGAAATGCTCTGCATCATACGCCATTACATTTGGCAGCTGGTATTGGACATGTAGAAGTTGTAAAGATTTTAGTAAGAGAAGGAAATGCTGAAATAGATGTCTTTGATGCACGAAATCAGACACCAATGCACTATGCAGTTAATAATAAAAAGTTGGAGATAGTAAAGTTACTGCTGAAGCTTGGAGCAGATGTAAATAGCACGCGCATGGGACAAAACTCAATGAAATTGTCGCCTGTGCATATAGCTGTAAGTAATACTAATTATGATGAAAGAGACTTATGTCTTGATATCCTCAAATCCTTAATAAAGGAGCCTAATGCTCAAGTCAATTTGCAAGACTATGAAAATAAAACACCACTACATTATGCTGAAAGACTTAAAACAATAGAAGTTTTACTAACGCGAGAAGATATAGATCCATTGGTAAAAGACGATAGCGGCAAGACACCATTTGATTACGCTAAACCTGAGATAAAGAAGGCTTTGATAAGTAATAAATACGGTTCTGAAAAGAATAGTCTACTCCATTTAGCTGCACAAAGAGGAGAAATTGAGATTGTAGAGTCTATTTTAAAAGAAGAAATTGATATTGACGTTTCAAATAATAAAGGTCTATCACCGATTTACCTTGCTGCAGAAAAAGGGCATTTACATGTAGTAAAGTTACTGCTGAAAAAAGGAGCAAATTACACACCTGTTTTGCATTTAGCAATCAAGTCAAATAATTTAGAGTTACTTAAAGCTTTGTTTAAAGAAAAGAACGTCAAATTACCAGACGAAAGGAGAGTATCTGTAATAAATTCACCAGTTTATTGTGCTCTGAATAGGTGTATAGAACATAGAGAAGTAAAAGTAAGAAAATACAATAATGTGATCTGCATTTTTACTTCAGTAAGTGCAGTAGCAATGGCAGCATATATAGGGTTAACAGCAACAACAATAAGCAGTGCAATCATTTTTGCAACAATAACAGGGGTATTTGCGCTTATTATAGCACTAATGATAAGTGAGATGAGCAAAAGATATATAGAAAAAGAGTTTCAGAAAAAGATGTTTATGGAATTGGAGGAGTGTGGAGGAATAAACTCTACTGTTAACAATATTGAGATAGAACCAATTATGAGTAAATGCAGACAATGATATACGCTAGAGCTTTTTCTGAAGGTTTAAAACCAGATCCAGAGCTTAAAGTATCAGAGTGGGCAAATGAGTATCGAGTTTTAGCGCCAACTGCAGCGTCAGAGCCAGGTAAATGGAGAACGGAAAGAACTCCTTATTTAAAAGAAATCATGGATTCACTATCTCCTTCTTCACCGGCTGAAAAAGTAGTATTCATGAAAGGAGCGCAGATTGGGGGAACAGAAGCTGGCAACAATTGGATTGGCTATATCATCGATCAAACACCAGGACCAATGCTAGTAGTACAGCCAACAGTCGAAATGGGAAAACGTTGGTCGAAGGGAAGATTTGCACCGTTGATAGAGAGTACACCATGTTTAAAGAGTAAAGTAAAAGACCCAAGATCAAGAGACTCAGGCAATACTGTACAAAGTAAGGAGTTTCCAGGTGGAATAGTAGTAATAACTGGAGCGAATAGCAGTGTAGGACTTAGATCCATGCCAGTAAAATATCTCTTTCTTGATGAAATAGATGCCTATCCAGGAGATTCAGGAGGAGAAGGAGATCCAGTGCTGCTCAGTATTGCCCGAACTAATACATTTGCAAGGCGAAAGATTTTTTTAGTGTCAACACCAACGATTCATGGAATAAGCAGAATTGAAAAGGAATTTGAAGCAACAGATAAGAGATATTTTTTTGTACCATGTCCATATTGTAATTACTATCAAGTTCTAAAATGGTCACAAATAAAATGGGAAAATAACGATTCGAAAACAGCACATTATGTCTGCACTGAATGTAGCGGCAAAATAGAAAATCATCAAAAGACAGAGATGCTTGAGCGTGGAGAATGGAGACCTACTAATAGAGTAAAAGGTGAGAAAAAAGGATTTCATCTTTCAAGTCTTTATAGTCCAGTTGGCTGGTATAGTTGGCAACAAGCAGTAGAAGATTTTCTCCATGCCAAAGAAAGTGAACAATTACTGAAAGTTTGGATAAATACAACGCTTGGAGAAACCTGGGTAGACAAAGGAGAAGTACCGGACTGGAAGCAATTATTTAACAGGAGAGAATCTTATCAAATTGGCACAGTACCAAAGGGTGAAGTAGTTCTCACAGCAGGAGTAGATGTACAAAAAGATCGGTTAGAAGTAGAAGTTGTAGCATGGGGAAAAAGCCGCGAAAGTTGGTCAATAGACTACCGAGTATTTGAAGGAGATACTGGGAGTGGGGAAGTATGGGGAAAGCTTTCGGAGCTTCTGAGTCATCATTTTATCGGTGAAAATGGGCTTGAATATATGATAAGTATGATGGCAGTAGATGCAGGATATGCAACACAAGAAGTATACAATTGGGTAAGAGGTCATCAAGGATCTGGAAGAGTAATGGCAGTCAAAGGTGTAAATAAAGCACTAGTGCCGCTTAGCAGCCCAAGTAGAGTTGATATAACAGTTGGCGGTCAAAAGCTGAAAAGAGGAATAAAGCTCTGGCCAGTAGGAGTATCGATATTAAAGTCAGAGCTTTTTCAACTACTTAATATTTTGAAAGAAGAAGAGGGAAAAGCTCTACCTGGATATTGTCATTTTCCGGAGTATGCACCTGAATATTTTAAGCAGCTAACGGCAGAGCAATTAGTCAGTAAGGTAGTAAAAGGATACACCAAACAAGAGTGGCAAAAGGTAAGAGAAAGAAATGAAGTACTAGATTGCCGAATTTATGCTAGGGCTGCATCTATTGCGCTTGGAATCGATCGATGGCCAGAGAGTAAATGGAATAGTTTGAGTGGAGAAAGTAAAAAACCTAAAAAAGTAAGACAGAGTAAGTGGTTGAAAAATGTATAACGAAGAGTATTTGTTTCAAGTTGAACAAGCAATAAAGAAGCTGCAAAGCGGAGAGCGAGTAGTATCAATTGCATATGGTGACCATGTTGTGAGATATGCTGAAGTGCAAATAAACGATCTTTTAAACTTAAGACAAAGAATCAAGGCTGAGCTCAAGGTTGAAGGTCAAAAACCAAAAAGAAAGATTGTTATTTCAACGAATAAAGGAGTGGTATGAGAAGTTGCATGGTAGAAAATGGATACCCAGATTTTCTAGAGCACTTGAGGTATATGATAGCTACCGCTACACCAGGCATGCTTATAAATGCAGTAATAGATTTGTCGCACTGGAATCAGGAGATAGATTTTAGATTAACAAAAGAAGATGGCATAGTAGGCATAATTCACAAAGCCACCCAGGGGGTAAAGTACGTAGATCCTGAATATACAAAAAGGAAAAAAGCCGCTGAAAAAGAGGAATTGCTTTGGGGTGCATACCATTTTGGTGTCGGGGAAAAAAGCGGCAAAGACCAAGCTGAGCATTTTCTCGAAACAATTGGTGATAGTTCAAATATATTGTTAGCCCTTGACATTGAGGAAAACAAAGATGGAAAAAGCATAATGCCAAAACAAGCAGAGGACTTTGTAAATAGGGTCTATTTAGTAACCGGACGTTTGCCGTTAATTTATGGAAGCCCTAGTTTTCTCAAGGATTTTGCCACGCCAACTTTAACAGAATGTCCACTATGGTTAGCAAAATGGGGAACAAAACTGACATTACCAATAGGATGGAGGAACTGGACTCTATGGCAATATACCGACGGTCAAACAGGAGCAAAGCCGCATGAAGTAGAAGGAATCGGAAAATGTGACAGAAATAAATTTAACGGAACTTTGAAAGAATTAAGAGAATTTTGGTTATCAGGATGTTAAAAACCTTCAAACAATTATTTGGCAAGCCAAAAATCAAAAGTTCTGCATGGGATGCAGCAGGCTCAGGAAGAAGGGTAATGTATTGGCAAGGAGAAGCAGGAAGCATAAATAATTTGCTTTCTCAAAGCCTTGAGCACTTGCGTAGCCGCTCTCGTGATATGGTAAGAAAAAATCCATATGCAGCAAATATTATAGATACTATTATGAGCAATTCTATTGGCACAGGAATAAAACCGCAGTCAAAAGCAAAGAATGCAGAATTTCGAAAGAAGGTGCAAGAATTATGGCTAAAATGGACAGATGAAGCAGATAGCTGTGGAATAAGTGATTTTTATGGATTACAAGCTCTAGTATGCAGAAGTATGATAGAGGGAGGAGAATGTTTTGTACGTTTAAGAACGAGAAAGCTGGAAGATAGATTTTCTGTGCCATTACAACTGCAAGTACTTGAGTCTGAACATTTAGATAATAAAACAAATCAAACTTTAGGAAATGGTAATGTAATAAGAAACGGGATTGAGTTCAATAGACTTGGGCAGAGAGAAGCATATTACTTATTTAGAGAACATCCAGGCGAAGGCTCATTTGGTGAATCAGTGAGAGTGCCAGCAAATGATGTTTTACATATTTATAGACCACTAAGACCTGGACAAATTAGAGGAGAACCTTGGCTTTCTAACGTGCTTTTAAAACTTTACGAACTTGACCAGTATGATGATGCAGAATTAGTACGAAAAAAGACTGCAGCAATGTTTGCGGGATTCATTACTAGACTCGATCCTGAAGCAAATATTTTAGGTGAAAGTGAGTCAAATGAGCAAGGAGTAGCACTATCTGGCCTAGAACCTGGAACAATGCAACTTTTAGATCCAGGAGAAGATATAAAATTTTCAGAGCCGTCTGATGTTGGAGGAAGTTATGAAGCATTTATGAGACAGCAACTGAGGGCAATAGCAATAGGCACAGGGATAACATATGAGCAGCTAACAGGAGATTTAACAGGCGTTAATTATTCATCCATTCGAGCGGGATTAATAGAGTTTCGTCGTCGATGCGCTATGCTGCAACACAACATTATAGTATTTCAATTTTGCAGACCAGTATGGAGTAGATGGCTAGAGTTAGCAGTACTTTGTGGAGAACTCTGTATAGATGAAAAAGTAGTAAAAGCAGCGAAAGAAGAAGTAAAATGGATACCACAGGGATTTGATTGGGTGGATCCACTAAAAGATCAGCAAGCACAGCAAATGGCAGTAAGAAATGGATTTAAGAGTCGATCAGAAGTAGTATCAGAAATGGGTTACGATGTAGAAGAAATTGATCAAGAAATAGCAGAGGATAATAAACGTGCCAATAGTCTCAATTTAATATTTGATTCTGATGTTGGAGGAAACAATGTTTCTAAGTAGACCATTAATGCTTGAACCAAAAAGTTTTGAACTACTATCTCTCCAAAGTCAAAAACAACCTATCTTTAAAAACGTAAAACACTATGTAAAGAACAATATAGAAAAGACAGCAATTATACCAATACATGGCATTTTAACTAAAAAACCAGGAGCTTTTGATGATTTTCTAGGCATGACATCGTACGAGAAGATACAAGAGGAAATAGCAGAAGCTTTGGAGAATGAAAAAGTGGAAATAATTCTTTTGGATGTAGATAGTCCAGGAGGAGAAGTAAACGGTGTATTTGATTTAGCTGATTTTATTTACGAATCAAGAGCAAAAAAGAAAATATTAGCAATAGCAAATGATGATGCGTATTCTGCTGCATATGCTATAGCTTCTAGCGCTGAAAAGGTTTTTGTAAGTAGAACCTCTGGTGTTGGAAGCATTGGAGTAATAGCAAGTCATATTGACCAAAGCGGTTTTGATGAAAAGCAAGGGGTAAAATACACAACTATTTTCGCAGGCAAGAGAAAGAATGATTTAAACCCACATGAGCCGATAAGTTCAGAAAGTTTAAAAAGCTTAGAGGAGGAAGTAAATCGCTTATATGAAATGCTGACTGAACTTATAGCACGCAACAGAGGACTTTCTGTACAAGCAATAAAAAATACTGAAGCAGGTCTCTACTTTGGCAATAATGCAATAGAAATAGGTCTTGCCGATGGAATAACAACATTTTGTGAATTTATTAACAAAGGAGAAAATACTATGAATAAACAAACTACAACTGACCTAGAAACTGATAATTTAACTAAGTATCGTACTGAAGTTGTTGAATTAATACGTTTATGTAACTTATCACGAATGCCAGAGAAAATAGGAGAATTTATTGAGCAGGGTGTAAGTATTGAGCAAGCAAGGGAAGTTTTAATGGAATTACTTGCAGAGAGAACGAAGAAGACAGAGATACTGAGTGCAATACCACAGAATTCAGGAGAAGAGTTGATGATGCAGGTAGCGAAAAGTCGTGCACAATCAGACATTTAAAATATATAACAAAAGGAGAAAATTTTATGAGTTGTATAACCGAACAAAATAATCTGGGTGACCTATTAAAATATGAGGCATCAAGTCTATATTCAAGAGATCAGATAACAGTAGCCAAGGGACAAAATCTAAAGCTGGGAACAGTAGTTGGTTATGATACTAAAGATGGTTTAATTAAAGCTTTAAATCCAACTGCAACAGATGGAGCAATAGGTGTAATAACAAGTGATGTAAATGCGACAGAAAATGCCAAAGCAGTAATCATTACACGTATAGCAATGCTAGCAGATCATGCAGTTGTATGGCCAGCAGGTATCACTGAAGAGCAAAAAGCTGCAGCAATAAAGCAACTTGAAGGACGAGGGATCATTATCCGTAAAGCAGTCTAAGGCTATATTAAACAATAAAAAAACACAAAGGGGGAAAAGAAAAAATGCAAAATCCATTTACAAATACAGCATTTAGCATGACGGCACTAACAAATGCGATGAATATATTGCCGATAAATTATGGACGAGTTGAAAATCTAAATTTGTTTCCAAGTAGGTCAGTAAGATTTAGACATATTACAATAGAAGAACATAATGGAGTTTTAAGTCTACTACCAACGCAAGTACCAGGGGCACCAGCAACAGTAGGAAAACGCGGCAAAAGAAAGGTAAGAACATTTACGGTTCCGCATATTCCACATGATGATGTAGTGTTACCAGAGGAAGTACAGGGAATAAGGGCATTTGGATCAGAGAGTGAACTTAAAGCGCTGGCAGATGTAATAACCGATCATTTGCAATTGATGAGGAACAAACATGCAATAACATTGGAACATTTGCGAATGGGAGCGCTGAAGGGAATTATTCTTGATGCTGACGGGTCAGAATTATTAAATCTGTACAACGAATTTGAAATAACACCAAAAGTAGTAAATTTTGCCCTTGGAACAGCAACAACAGATGTAAAACGTAAGTGTCTGGAAGTACTCCGGCACATAGAAGATAATCTAAGTGGTGAATATATGACTGGAATTCATGCCTTGGTAAGCCCTGAGTTTTTTGATGCATTAACTTCTCATGCTAAAGTAAAAGAAGCATATGAGAGATGGCAAGAAGGAGCAGTGCTAAGGAACGATATGAGATCGGGATTTACGTTTTGTGGCATCACATTTGAGGAATATAGAGGGCAAGCAACTGACCCTGAAGGAACGGTGAGAAGATTTATTGAGAAAGATACAGGGCACTGTTTTCCACTAGGAACAGCGAGCACATTTACAACATATTTTGCACCAGCAGATTTTAATGAAATAGTAAATACTTTGGGAAAACCGCTATATGCAAAACAAGAGCCAAGGAGGTTTGATAGAGGGACTGATTTACATACGCAGTCGAACCCTCTGCCAATGTGCCATCGTCCGGCAGTTTTGGTCAAAATTAGTTCTAGTTGATGAATATAGGTAGATTATTAGAAGACTGTTTTGAGCATTTAGGAGTGGAAGCCACATATTGTAATA
Source organism: Wolbachia endosymbiont (group B) of Ablattaria laevigata (assembly GCF_964277395.1). Lineage (NCBI taxonomy): Bacteria > Pseudomonadati > Pseudomonadota > Alphaproteobacteria > Rickettsiales > Anaplasmataceae > Wolbachia > Wolbachia endosymbiont (group B) of Ablattaria laevigata. The sequence continues at coordinate 511,712 of NZ_OZ195519.1, read as the reverse complement.
AAAATAAGGAGGGTATTCGTAAAATAAAAGTGCTAATTAAACGTCCCGACACTACGTACTCTCTAGGTGCAGATGGAGTATTAACTCAGCAAATTGCTTCTATAGAAATACGTGATCAGGACGTTACTTCCTTTAGCATAGGTGATTATATCAAGATTGAAAAAATGTTCTACAAGATTTTTGAACCACCATTGAAAGATTCTTCAGGTAAAATATTAAAAATTAAGGCAATAGAAAGTGTTTGATATTAAAACTGGTAATAATATTAATGAAATAATCTCCAATATTGACAGAAAAGAGCAGAAAGTAAAACTGGCAGCTATAAAAGCACTAAATAGAACAGCACTATGGTTAAAAGCGCAAGCAGCTAAGGAAATCAGTGAGGAAAAGAAGATAAAATTAAGTTTGATAAGAAAGAGATTAAGAATTTTTAAGGCGAAAACTAGCAGATTAGAAGTGTTAATTAGAGCAAATCTCTATGACATTAGAGCATCGGCAATTGGCAAAATACAAAAAACAAGAAGAGGGTCGAAAGTAGGAAAGCATGAGTTTATAGGAGGATTTGCAGCAGTTATGCCAAAAGGAAATAGCGGTATGTTTAAACGTGAAGGAAGAGCAGCATTGCCAATACAAGAAGTAAAGCTACCACTGGAACCTGAAGGCTCAAGAATAATAAAAGACCTTGTTAATTATGAGAGTGAGAGAGAGTTTGAGAAATACTTTAAGCATGAGCTAAATTATATTTTAAAGGTATGACAAAGTTCTGGATAGATTTACATCAAGCAATTTGTACTACACTGAAGAAAGAAATCCTAACTATACAAACATGCGAAGTATACCCGACGATAAGAAAAGAACTGTTAGCACCAGCGGTATTAGTAGAACTTAGTAGTCTTGAAAAAGGAAGTGATCCAGGAACAGGTGAACTAGCTCTGAGGGTAAGATTTGAGGCAAGAATAGTAGTTGATAGTACTATAGAAAATGCCCCTATTATTGTCAGAACATTAGCTGCTGAGGTTGTGAAAATAGTAAATAAAAACACTTGGAACGTGAAAAATGTTTCACCAGGAGAATTTATATCAGGAGGAGGAGATGACTTTAGACCAGAGCTCGATGCATATTTAGTGTGGATGGTTGAGAATGGGTTCATGAGATACATATTGGTAAATCAGTGTGGTCAGAAACTGGAATTAAACCGCATATTATAGAGATAGGTAACGTACATGTTGGATCATAGTTTTGCGATTTCAGAGCTAAGTAGAAAAGTAGCGAATATCATTCGTATAGGAGTTGTAAAAGAAGTAGATTATGAAAAAGCAAAAGTAAGAGTGAAAATAGGAGAATTTTTAACAGATTATTTACCGTGGATAACAAGTAAAGCAGGAAAAGATAGAAATTGGTCTTCACCAGGTATCGATGAACAAGTTGTGGTATTTTCTCCTTTTGGTGAACTATCATTAGGAGTGGTATTAGGAGGAATATATCAGAAAAAATACCCTGCACCAGAGAATAAAAAAGAAATAAATAGTATGAAGTTTCAAGATGGAACAAGATTGTTATATGATAAGGGAAAACATCATTTAGAGATTGAAGTAGTAGACAAAATAACACTGAAAGCTGGGGGATCAAGTATAGAAATGACAAAAAGTGGAATAAAACTGAAAGCAGAAAGGATCGACTTAAATTGAACAAAGGAATAGTGAGGTTAGGAGACTACTGTGGAGAAGCTATACCACATTTCTGCATTAGCGGAAGTAATAATGTTTTTGTAAACGGTAAGTCAATATGTAGACAAGGAGAAAGTTTTAGTGAAGGAAAAGTAATGATTCAAGGATCAAAAACAGTGTTTGCAAATGGTCTTAGTGTAGGAAGAGTAGGAGATATAGTTTCATGTGGTTTTAAAGTAATAAAATGCAGTGAAAGCGTTTTTGCAAAATAGAAATGAAGGGTATGGATGCTAAAACAGGAAAAGCGTTAGAAGGAATAGAGCACTTAAAGCAATCGATAATTGATATACTGACCACTCCTATTAACAGTAGAATAATGAGGAGAGATTATGGGTCAAGATTATTTGAATTGGTGGATAAGCCAATAAATAGAGATTTAACACTTGAGATATATGCAGCAACTGCAGAAGCTTTGGAAAAATGGGAAAAAAGGTTTAAATTAGAAAAAGTAAAAATTACAGAAGTAAAAGAGGGAAAAGTAACGCTTGACCTGGAAGGATTATACGTGCCAAGTGGGAAAAACATTCGCTTTGATGGGGTTGTGGTATAAAGATGCAGCAGCCAAATATTATCGAGCCACTGAACTTTGAGGAAATCTTTTCGAGAATGAAGGAAGAGTTAGTGCGTAGAGATGAAAGTTTTACAGCATTAGTAGAAAGTGACCCAGCGATGAAGGTATTAGAAGTAACAGCATGGAGGGAATTGTTACTAAGACAAAGAATAAATGAGGCAGTAAAAAGTAATGTACTGAAGTTTGCAATGGGAGAAGATCTTGATAATTTAGCTGAGTTTTATGGAGTAGAGAGGCAGAAAGAAGAAGAGGATGAAAGATTTAGAAAGAGGGTAAAAATAAAAATAGTAGGTTGGTCACCTGGTGGGAAAGAATATTACCGCTATCATGCACTATCAGCTGACATTCGTGTTAAAGATACATTAGTTGAATCTCTTGTTCCTGGGAGCGTACAGGTCTCAATATTGTCCGTAGATGGAGTGCCTTCAGAAGAATTACTTAATATCGTAAGGAAAAAAGTTACTCAAGATGATGTTCGAATGCTAACTGATGCAGTTACGGTTATCGGCTGCAATATTATTTCGATGGGTATTCATGCTAAAATTATAGCACTATCAGAAGACACTATTGAGATAGCAAAAAAGCAATTCGTTGAAAAATTTGAATTAGCAAAAGGTTTGGGCTGGAATGTAACAAGGTCTTGGATAATTGCTAATCTTTTCATTGAAGGAATAAGTAATATTGAGCTGACAGAACCAAAGGAAGATATTGTTGTTAGAGGAAATGAGTGTGTTACCTTGAGAAATTTAAGCTTAAATGTATAGTGTTAGAAAAGATATAAATAAGTAATGGGCTCAGAATTAGAAGATATAAAATTGCTGTTACAGAAATTTGCTAGTTTATCACAGAAAAAACATACTTTATGTTATAAGGTTAATGTTGGTGATTATGCAGAGCACGACAAATTTATAGGTGTGAGTGTACCTATTTTACGAAAGATTGCTAAAGATTTTATAAACTTACCCCTTGAAGGTATAACAAACCTTGTTAAATCTCCTATTAATGAAGAAAGACTACTTGCTTTACTAATGCTAATCAATCAATACGAACGAGGAGATAAACAGTTAAAAAATGAGATCTACAAGTTTTATATGTATAACTTGAAATATGTGAACAATTGGAATTTAGTTGATTCTTCAGCTCATTTGATTGCTGGTGCTCATCTATATAACAAAGATAAAGAAGTTCTGGTGAGTTTGGCAAAATCAGAGATAGTGTGGGAGCGGCGTATTGCAATTGTGTCAACTCTAGACTTTATCCGTAAAGGTAAATTTAAATGGACGCTTAAGATTGCTGAGATTTTGTTAAAGGATACACATGACTTAATCCATAAAGCGGTTGGTTGGATGCTAAGAGAAGTTGGTAAAAGAAATAAGGAAGTGCTTGTGGTATTTCTTGATCGATATGCTGCCTGTATGCCAAGAACGATGTTGAGGTATGCAATTGAAAAGTTGCCTAAAAATGAAAGGGAAAGTTATCTTAACACTAGGTAAAAAAAGAATGCTGCTGCCACCAAATTCCACTAAACAAGAAAGAGATATAGTAGATAGCCTCGATTACAAAGTTGATCCGAGCTGCATTAGGGGATTTAAGTTCAGTTTTAAAGAGGAAGTATTACCATGGTTAATTGGAGAATATGGCTTAGAAGAAATACTACGCTGGGTAAAAGACAAAAGAAAAGCTGTAGTAGAAGGAGTGAAATTTCAAAGACTGAGAGGAACACCTGCATCACTTAAAATAGCGCTCAAATGGGCAAATATAGAAGATATTAAAATTATCGAAGAACCACCTGGAAAACATTTTTTCGAGTTGCAAATAGGAATAAAGGATGTTCCAAATGACTTTTTTGTGGATGCAGTAGTAGAACTTGCAAAACTATCATTACCAGCAAGATCAAGGCTAATGAGGATTTTCAATGATCACTACAATGTTGACAGGTTTATTTTAGATGAAAGCTTTTTTGGAAGTTTGTTATCGGATTACTCAGGGATAAAAATTGAAAAAGATGGACCAGTATTATCGTTTGGAAGAGTAAATTTTTTCAGGTCTAGTGGTCCAGTTATTAGGATTATAGAAAACTATCTACGCGATCATTATGAACGAGCTTTAAGCAATGATATATATCGCCTAGATGTAGCAATCCTTGGAGAAACCGAGCCTCACACAAAGAATTATAACGGTATTTATGAAAGAAGTCATCAGTGGTATAACTTAAAAGCCCTGTATCCTCTAACTCAAAGCTTATTACCATCGATTAAATTTGCAAAAGCGCAGATTGTACTGTCAGATAGCTGGAAATTAGGAGAAATAAATAGCTGTTTTCCGGTTGGTAGAATAGAAGAAGAAGGAAATAAATTTGTATTGGGAAACGATAAACTTTCAGGGCAACGTTGGAATTTAAAACACAAGCCAATTTTAGAAAGGTTTAGCATTACTCACAATTACAAAGTAGAAAACTATACTGATCAGAAGATTACAAAATATGGTTTAGCAGAACACAATATTAAGTATGAAAACGATTTAGATTCAGAGCAAAAAGATTCGATACACGAATTAGAAAATTACATTTTAGTATTTTACCCGGGAGTACTGAAGTGGCATGAACATCGACATTTGCACAGAAGTTGGAAAAATAGTCAAGCAATATGTGTAATAAGTTAAGTACTTATATTTAGATCCTCATATATTATATTAATAATAGGTTAAAATGTATGAAATAAAAAGAAAAGGACTTGCTTTCTCATGCTAAAAAGGACATGACTTGAATAGCAGCAGGTAAATATAAGAAATTTATCTGGCGCTAGAAAAGCTAATTTTGTGAGGTATGAAATGAGTTTTAGCAAGAGTAAGTTTTTTAAAGAAGTATCAAGTAAAAACATTAATAAAAGAAATGAAGAAGGAGAGACGATCTTGCATCAAGCAGTAGAAATCTCCAATTACAAAACAGTGAAGTTATTAATAAAAAAAGGGGCAGAGGTAAATGCAAGAGATAAAAAGGGTTATACACCACTACACTGTGCAGTATTTGCGAAAAGCTTAGAAAATGTAAAAGTGCTGCTAAGGTCGGGAGCAGAAGTAAATGCCACTCAATATGTCAGTGGATGTACGCCACTCCACTCTGCGTGCAAAGGAGCAGGAGTTGAAATAATAAAAGAGCTAGTAAAGGCAGGGGCTGAGGTTAATCAACTGAATAAGTATGGTGCAACACCAATGTATTACATCTGGGAAAGTGAAAAGTATCGTCTATGTGATAGCAAAGAGAGTGAAAAGGCAAGTAAATTTTTGAGAGAAAAAGGTGGAGTAACAAAAAGTAGAGAACTGACGTGCTATGGAATAGAGGGGCTAGTGGGAGAAATAGCAGACATGTTGAATGGAAGCTACATGCCGGAGCTAAAAATAATAGAGATAGAAGAAATAAGAAAGAGAGACAAATCACTAATAAAGAAAGAATGTCAAAATTTAGCAAGCAAGATAATCAGCCAAGTGAATGAAATGATAGATGAGGTAGAAAATGTAGTAGGAAGAAAGGCTTAAAAAGGGGACTTGATTTTAAAGAAAAGGTGAGGTGGATTATGTTAAAGCTTGGCAAATTTAATAAATCAGCAAAAGAATTATCAGAGAACTCATATAAAAATATTAAAGAGACGAAAATGGAACTGCATTATGCAATAGACGCAAAAACAGTGAGGTTATTAATCGAAAAAGGAGCGAATGTAAATGCAGCAGATGTAGGAGGATATACAGCACTGCACCTAGCAGTAACGGAGAAACGTCTAGAAATCGTGAGAGAATTGATAAAGTCAGGAGGGAATGTAAATGCGGAAGAATATGGAAGTAAATGCACTCCATTGCACCTTGCATGTATGGTAGGGAAAGTGGAAATAGTAAAAGAGTTAGTGGAAGCAGGAGCAGAAATAGAGCAAGAAGATAAGTTCGGAATGACAGCGATGGATTATGCGAAAACCAGTAAAGAAGTAACTGAAGTATTGAAGAAAGAAATAGACAGAATTGAGAAGCTATTTATGAAGGGCTAAAAATATGGAGAAGGAAATGGAAAAGAAAGTAATGAATTTAGAGAGAAAACCTTTGAGTGAGCTGAGAAAAACGTGGAAGAAGGTATTTGGGGAAGAGGCACCTAAACATTCAAAGAAATATCTGATACCTAGATTAGCATATAGAATGCAGGAGGAAGCGTATGGAAAAATGTCAAGAAAAGGAGCAAAAAGACTAGAATATCTGGCAGATCGGCTAGAAAAGGGAAAAAGAATAAGTAGCGATAAATTACCAGTAGAAGGGACAGAATTAATACTAGAGAGAGGTGAGGAAACGCATGCAGTAATGGTAACAGATAAGGGTTTAATCTACAGAGAAGAGTTTTATACATCATTGTCAGGAGTAGCAGGAAAAATAATGGGAATGAGTTACAACGGACCTTTATTATTTGGAATGCGTGATAAAAGTGGAAATTGAGGAGAGAGAATGCTAAAAGAGGTAAGGTGTGCGATATATACAAGAAAATCAAATGAAGATGGTCTAGAGCAAAAGTTTAATAGCCTTGATGCGCAGCGAGTAGCATGTGAAAAGTACATAAAGAGCAAAGAAGGCTGGGTAGCATTGGCCAAAAGGTACGATGATGGAGGTTTCTCAGGAAAGAATTTAGAAAGACCAGCAATAAAGGAATTGTTTAAAGATGTAAAAAAAGGAGAGGTAGATTGTGTAGTAGTGTACACACTAGACAGACTATCAAGAGAAACAAAAGACAGCATTGAAGTAACATCATTTTTTAGAAGGCACCGAGTAAATTTTGTAGCAGTAACGCAGATATTTGATAATAATACGCCAATGGGAAAGTTTGTACAAACAGTGTTATCAGGAGCAGCACAATTAGAAAGAGAGATGATAGTAGAGAGAGTAAAAAATAAAATAGCAACATCAAAAGAACAAGGACTATGGATGGGTGGAACTTTACCGCTTGGATACGATGTAAAGGATAAAGAATTAATAATAAATGAGAAAGAAGCAAAGACAGTAAAGCATATATTTGAAAGGTATGTAGAGCTGAAGTCAATGGCAGAATTGGCAAGGGAGTTAAACAGAGAAGGTTATAGAACAAAATCAGATATCTTTAAAAAAGCGACAGTAAGGAGAATAGTAACAAATCCAATATATGTGGGAAAAATCAGACATTATGAGAAAGAGTATGAGGGAAAGCACGATGCGATAATAGAAGAGGAAAAATGGCAAAAAGCGCAGGAATTGATAAGGAATCAACCATATAGAAAAGCAAAATATGAGGAAGCGCTGCTTAAGGGAGTAATTAAGTGCAAGAGCTGTGATGTAAATATGACACTGACATATGCAAAAAAGGAGAATAAAAGGTACAGATACTACGTATGCAATAACCATTTAAGAGGAAAAGGTTGTGAATCGATAAACCGAACAATAGTTGCTGGAGAAATGGAAAAAGAGGTAATGAAGAGAGCAGAACACCTATATGAAAAATGGGGAGAAAAAGCAGAAGAATGGAAAAATTTAAGTTTTGGAAAGCAGAAAGAAGTAGTGAAAAAGTTAATAAAGGGAGTAATGGTAAAAGAAGATGGAATAGAAGTGAGTTCAGAGGATAAGGTGGAATTTATACCAATAAAAAAGAAAGGAAACAAATGTACAGTAGTAGAGCCAGAAGGGAAAACAAATAATGCATTGCTAAAAGCAGTGGTAAGAGCCCATTCCTGGAAATGGCAACTAGAAGAGAATAAATATGCAAGTATAAAAGGGCTGAGTGCCAAAATTAATATAGGTACAAGACGAATACAGCAAATTTTAAGGCTGAATTATTTAGCGCCGAAGATTAAAGAAGACATAGTAAATGGGAGGCAACCGAGAGGTTTAAAATTAGTTGATTTAAGAGAAATACCGATGCTGTGGAGTGAGCAGATGAAGAGATTTTACGGGTTTAAGCAAGCTGTCTGTCAATAAAAAATGAGATAATTTCTTTAGAATAATCTTAAATTATTAAATTTCTCTATAATTCTTTTATGGAAAGATTGGTAAATCCAATACCCCCTTGTTTACTCACTAAATTAGATAAATTGTTAGCCTTTCATAGGTAACAAAGCTAACCTTCCCGCCATTTCTCCTTACGTTGAGCATATAGCTTACAGTACATTTTTGACCTTTTTACCATACCTTTACAAGTAACTATTTAGTAAAGTATGTTAGGTTAACAGAATTGTGAACTGCTGTCTATTTTCATATCACTATTATCAAAATGTAAAGTGTATTAAACAAGACTTGATGTGAGAAATCAGTTGTCATAATATACATGAATCACACAGCAAAGAAAGGAAGAATTTCTCCTTCCTACTCGCTTTAATTTGACACTTAGTCTATTATTTACTAGCTAGACTAGGAACTTATCGCCGATGTTATATATTTATCTCTAATGCTTTTTTTAAATTATTCATACTCGCATTTTCTAGATGTGTGGCTACTGTTTCAAGTAGTTCTGTCGGCAGTTTTGTTATAATATCAGGCTTTTCTTCATCCTTCCTTAAAAAAAGTTTTTGACGCTTCTGAGATAAGTGCTCAATTTCATTAGATAAAACTAGTCTTTCTGTTCCTTTAGCATATTGATCTTTTAAGTCATCAGCATGTATAGGAAATTCATTTCTATAGTTATCATTTTCTAATGCTCTTTGCAAAATTCCCTTTCGTGCATAATATACTAATTCACTATCCTTGCATATTAAAATATCATAAAATGTGATAGTAGTACCATCAATACTTTTTTCTTTGATTCTCTCAATTTCTAAACATTTATCCCAATATTTCGATAATTCTCTACCCACCACTCTAGCTTCGTGATCATTTTCAAATCTTGATAAAAAGAGCGGCTTTTCTACGTTGTAACCTTTTAGTTTCACTTCATGTGCTATGAGAAACTTTGCTATTTCTTTATTTTCCTTGATAACAGACCAATGCAAAGCAGTTCTGCCAAGTGTGTCTTGTACATCAACTTTGACCCCCGCTTCTATTAAATCTTCTACTATATCTCTATGTCCATTTATAGCAGCTAGATGTAAAGCGGTTCTACCACAATCTCCTTGTGAATCATTAACATCAACCCCTGCTTCTATTAGACGTTTTACTACATTTCTATGTCCCTCTTTAGCAGCTATTTTAAAAGCCATATTGCATTCAAAGGTCGAAGGACCTGCGTTTAGTAGAAGATTTAGTATATCTATATCTGCATTGCTAGCAGCATAAGCTAAAAGAGAGATAGAGTTTGAAAAGATTCCTTGATTGACATCAACTTTTTTTTCTATTAGTAGCTTTATCAAATCTATATTTCTGTTAAAAACAGCTAAATGCAACAAACCAAATTTGAATGGACTATCTTCTACGCAAAACATATAATTTACATCAAACCTTTCGCCTCTCCAACTTTTATATGTGCTTTCATCTTTTTCCTTTAACCCCTTTTTTATTTGTTCAAATATGCCATCTTTGTTTAATTTTACTGTTTTTAGTAGCTCTTTCCATTGTTCTAGTGTTAAAGACATAAGTACCTCAAAATAATAATATAATTTAGTTATTAAATATTTTAACAAAAGAGTCAAGATTTATATATTTCTTTATACTTTGTATAAGATTGTTCATATCTACTTTAGCTTCAGAAACATACTAAAAATTAGCGTGACAAAGATCTTGAATGTTTGCTTTTTCAAGAAACAAAAACTATCGTATATTTGTGAGAGCAAGCAGCGTAAAAATAGGCTTGTGAAAATAGAATTTTGAAATCTTTGCAACAAAGTTAGGCAAAACAGTTCGTATGTAAGTTTAGCGAAAATAAGCCAGTATAGCTGATTTTGCGACATAGTAGAATTACTATAAACTGTAATAGTTTAGACTTAGTCTGAAGTTCCTTAATCTCGCTTATGGAAAGATCAGCAAATTTAACACTCCCACTAAATTTAATAAGTTGATTGCAAAAATAAGATTTTCAGTAAGTTGGCCTTTCATAAGTAACAAAGCCTGCTATTTTCTTCTTACCCTGCCTTACAATTCCTGCCCTTGATTCATTGCAACTTCAGCGTCGATATTTTGAAGTGAGTTTGAAGGCTGACTAAAATGGTATATAATTCCACCAGCTAATAAGCAAAAGGCATCAACTGCTACTCCCATTCCTGAGGTAAGACCGGATGCTGCAAGTTCAGAGGCAACTACAACAGGTAACTTACTCTCTTGTTTTTTATTATTGTTATTGCTTGCATATCTAGCCTTATTAATCAAAATATGAGCATATTCTGGATATAGCTTTTTTAAACTCTCTTCATTATCAAATTCATTACGTACATTTTCATTTTTCTTCCATATGCCAAGCATTTTATTAACGTCGTTTTCTCTTAAAAAGTTATATAATGACCCATTTCTTTCTTTAATCATTTGAACTTCTTTTTTACAATTTCGAAGATGCTGTAAATAATTGTTATTCATTTCTTCTGAAGCATTTATAAATTGTAAATTGTCTTTACTAACATATGAATCAATAGCTTCTAATTTTGCTATGTGCTTTACTATTGAATTAACAATTACTTCATGCTTCCATCTATGGGCCAAGAACAAGGGAGCATAATCATGTTTGTCAGTGATATTAATGTCAGCTCCATTTTCTAACAGGGCTTCGACTATCTCTAAACGATCTATAAAAGCAGTTTTAACTGTATCTAAATGACCTCTAAAAATAGCTTTATGTAAGGGAGTATTGCCATAATTGTCAGTAACATTAACATCAGCTTTATTTTTTAACAGAGCTTGAACTATCTTTAAATGGCCACCAGTAGCAGCACTGTGTAAGGGAGTCTCGCCATTACTGTTTTTTACCTTAACATCAGCACCTTTTTCTAATAGAGCTTCAACTATTTCTAAATGACCATTATCAACAGCATTGTGTAAGGGAGTATTGCCATAATTGTCAGTGACATTAACATCAGCTTTATTTTTTAACAGAGCTTGAACTATCTTTAAATGGCCACCAGTAGCAGCACTGTGTAAGGGAGTCTTGCCATTCTTTTTTACCTTAACATCAGCTCCATTTTCTAATAGAGCATTAACTATATTTGAGTAACCCCAAAAAGCAGCTTTATGTAAGGGAGTATCGCCATTACTATCTTTTACCTCAACATCAGCCCCATTTTTTGACAGAGCTTCAACTATATCTAAGCGGCCATTAAGAACTGCTATATGTAATAACGTCAATTTGTAAGAAGATACATTTGGTAATACATCAAATTGATGATCTGGATTAAAGTTTATTTTGATATGTATCTTCTCATCTTGTTCCTTAAACAGATAACGTAGACTAAAGTTTGTTTTTTTCCACCTTTGATACGTACCTTTATCTCGTTCCTCTACTTTTCTTTTTATTTGTTCAAATATATTACCGCTGTTTGGGATTACTGCATCTAGTATTTCTTTCCACTGTTCTAATGTTAAAGTTATAACTTTTTTATTCAAATGGTATAATTTAATTATTAATCATTTTTATGAGAAAATCAAGAGTTATGTATTTTTTTTATATTTTATATAAAATTATTAATATCCGCAGAAACATACTAAAAATTAGCGTCATAAAAATCTTGAATGTTTACTTTTTCAAAACACATAAAAATAGTACATATATTTGCGAGAACAATTTAAATAAAAGCAGGTTTGTAAAAATCAAAGCATAAAATTATTGCAACAAAGCTAGGCAAACCTGTTCGTATGTAAATTTAGCGAAAGTGAGCCAAAATAGATAGTTTTGCGATATAGTAGAATTATTATAAAGAAAAGTTCGCATGTATCACTTGGTAGACCAACGCATCCCAAAACAAACTCTTCTCTCACTAGCCGGTTAGTTATTAGAGACGATCAAATTACTCAGGTCATTTAATACCAAACAAGTATAAATTTATTTCATTACTTATCTAATTACAAGATAAGAATTATGTATTAATAAATAATAAAGGTTAATCTAGTAATAAATATATTGACGCATTAATAATATTATTATATTCTTAATATAATTAAATAGTTAATAAAAGTTATGAGTATTGTATTTTATTGTGAAGAGTTTAATGACTGTGATTTAGACAATGGTAAAACTCCTTTAAGGAAAAAGTTCAATGAAATAATTAAAGATTTAGAGGAAAACAACAGTACAAGCCAAGGAAATATAAAGTTAATAAAAGGTGATGGGAATATTGAATATTTTCGAGCTAAATTAAGTGATAGTGACAGATTACTATTTACGAGGAGAAAACATAATGACAAAGATGCTTTTGTTATTTTAGAAGTAATTCTGAATCATGATTATCATAAGTCTAAATTTTTAACGAATAGAGAGAAAATAAGAAACATAAAAATAATAGGTGAAGAAGTTCCTGATACATTAGAGATTGAAGATGCTCCACAAGTTAGTTATCTCGGTAAATTTATTACTTTTAGTGCAAAGCAGGAAGATATAGTTGAAAGGATTGAATTGCCTTTAGTTATCAATGGAGCTGCTGGTAGTGGAAAGACATCAGTGGCTTTGGAGAGCCTAAAAAGGATAAAAGAGAAGTTCGAGGAAGGAAAAGTTCTATATATTACCCAGTCTGAAAATCTTATAAAACAATCAAAAGAATTATTTGAATACGAATACTATGATGAAATTGCTGGTGAATTCAAGATTGGCATTCCAGAAAGAATTGAGTTCTTATCTCTTCATGAGTTTCTTGAAAAGAAAGCAGAAGATATAAAAGGAAAGAAGCCAATTGATAGAAATAAGTTTTTTTCATGGTTCGATGAAATATGCAAGAAAGATAAATTTAAGGAGTATAAAAAAGACGGAGATAAAATATTCGAAGAATTTACAGCTGTAATAGGGGGAAAAGGCTTATTAGGAGAGAACGGAAAAGACCTATATGAGAAATTAGGAAAGAGAGAATCTATGTTTCCTGAGAATGAAAGGAGTAATATTTATGATTTTTTTAAAGAGTACAGGAAGTTTATAGAAAAAGATTCAGAGTATTATGATCCTAATCTTGTTACTCATCAATGCATTACAGAAGGAATGTATGATGCGATTGTTGTAGATGAAGTTCAGGATTTAACTGAGAGCACATTAGATCTGGTGTTAAAGAGTTTAAAAGATGAGAATAAGAGTAACTTTTTACTATGTGGTGATGTTAATCAAGTAATACATCCAAGTTTTTTCTCTTTATCTAAGTTAAAATCTTTTCTTTGTCAAAATAGATATATAATGAGCCAAGGATCGGGAGTTTTTTATACCCTTGAGAGGAATTATCGTAATAGTGAGCAAGTTATTGAATTCGCCAATCGTATACTACATCTTAAGAATTATTGTTTTGCTTCAGAAGATAAAATAACAGTAGACAACGCTTTTTTCATGAAGAGTGAGACTAAGAAGAAAGGGAACGTTGGCTTTATTACTGATGATAAAAAAGAAGAAATAGCAAAACAAGTAAATGAATCTATAAATTGCGCTGTTTTAGTTCTGAATGATGAAAGTAAAAAAAGTGCACGTCAGTTATTTGATACTCCACTTGTGTTTAATATACATGAAGCCAAAGGCTTGGAATTTGAAAATGTGATTCTTTACAAGTTTACATCATGTAAAGCTTATAATGAAATATGGAAGATAGCATGTACGGATAAAAGTGACGGGGAGATAGATAATACTATTAATAGAATTCGTGATTCATACAATGAAAAGGAAGTTAACACTTCAAGAAATAAGGATAAGAAAGATAAGTCTTTGGAGAAATATAAATTTTATATGAACGCTCTGTATGTTGGAGTTACTCGTGCTGCTAGTAATGTCTACATTATAGATGATAAAAGTAATTTATTGAAAATAATAGAACCAGGGGAAGAAGATAATGTAAATATTGAGCAAGAAAAATCGAGTCCTGAGGAATGGAGAAAGAAGGCACTAGAGTTAATAGAGAAAGGAAACATAGAGCAAGCTGAACGTATAGCAACAAAATTGCAAAAGGAAGGAAAAAGAGAATATGCTGAAGAGGTTACGAATGCGTTGAAAGCTAATAGAGATCATGAAAAGGATCAGGCCTTAGATAAAAACAAGCGTGCAAATTCAGTGTTAGAGAGTGATATAAGTTCTAGGTCTTCACAAAGCTCAGAACATGAAGGAGATGATATTAGCAAACCTCAGAGTAAAGAAAGTAGACATAATAAAAACAAAAAGAAGAAAGCTAAAAAACGCCATCAAGTTCAAGAGGTGGAACCACAGCTTTCTTTAGAAGATAGTACTAGTCAGAGTAAAAAACCTCAGAATGTAAGGCATAATCAGGATCTAAATGATGAAAAGGAATCAAAAAGATTAGAAAAGAATACAAAGGAATTATTTTTAGCTTTAAGAAATAAAAATCCGAAAAAGGCTAAAAGATTAATTGAGCAAGGAGTTAATGTTCATGCTAGAGATAAGATAGGTAGTACTGCTTTACATTGGGCAGCAGAAAATGGTTATTATGAAGTAGTTCACTCTCTTCTGAGTAATGGAGCTGAGATTAATGTTAAAATTGATAGGGAAGATTTTACTCCTTTAAATGCGGCAGTAGTGGGTGGTCACTATGATATAGTTGCACTTTTTCTAGAGAAAGGAGCTGACATTCATACTAAAGCTACTGGAAAATATGCAGGATATACTTCTTTACATTTTGCAGCAGAAAAGAATCACCTTGATATAGTGAAACTTCTTCTGGATTATAGAGCTGATGTTAATGCTAAAGATGATTCAGGTAAGACTCCATTACATCTTGCAGCAGGAAAGGATTATAAGTATGTAGTTGAATTCTTTCTGAAGCATGGGGCAAATGTTGATTATAAAGCTACTGGAAACTATCAAGATTTTACTCCTTTGCATTTTGCAGCACACAGGGATGCTAGGAATGTAGTTACACTTCTTCTGAATAACAAGGCTGACGTTTATGCTAAGACCGCTGGAAAGTACAAAGAATATACTGCTCTACATTTAGCAACAATATCTGATTCTGTTGAAACAGTTAAACTTCTTCTGAATTATGGAGTTGATGTTAATGCTAAGTGGATACAAAATGCTACTTTTTTACACTTGGCAGCATTATCTGGTTCTGTTGAAACAGTTAAACTTCTCCTAGATTATGGAGCTGATATTAATGCTAAGACTGAGGAAGGTAACACTCCTTTGTCGTTAGCACTAAAAAATAGCTATTCCAAGATTATTGACCTTCTGCTTGCTGACCCAAATATTAATATTGGTTGTATAGATCTCAAATCCGTTAAAAATGAAGGAGATAAAAGAAAATGTGTTATAAAAAAAGTTCAAGATGGTGAGTTGTTTAATAAGGTAAAAGAAGCGGCAAATGAAAAGGATACGCGTAAGCTAGATAAATTACTCAAAGAGATAAAAGAGTTACTAGAATCAAAGAAGAAACATGGTTTCAAACCAAGCTTAAACTACTCTCCAGATGGTAATGATGAAAATACGACTATTGAAATTGCCATTAACGCTGGTGGAAAGTTACTGCATCTTTTATATGATTATGCTGAGAAGAATATAGATAAAAACACTAAAATATTTAAAAAACTAAAACGTGCTAAAGAAAACTCTCAATCTAAGGGAGATCTTTGTGATGTTTCTGTTTTAAAACATTCTACTCCAGATCAAGGCTTTGTATTTAGTAATGGTTATGGAGTAATTTGAGGGTATGATAAAATATGAAGAAATTCCATCAAAGGAGAAGTATAGCTCTTTTCATAATAGTCCGAAAAGCTTATAGAAAAGCGGAATCAACAGCATGACGAAAAGATGTGAATAGAGGACTAGCTCTGTTTTTTATAGCAAACCAATGATGCTCAATTTTGTTAAAATCGGGAGAATAAGGCGGTAGATATAAAATTTCTGCGCCAACTCCTTTAGCAAATCTTATTAGACTTATGAAAAGTAGCATTATCAAGGATAACAGTTTGTCCAGGTTTCAAAATCGGTGTCAGAAACTGCTCAAACCATTTATTAAAGATATCCATATTACAGTGGCCTTCAAATGTTAACGGAACAACTATTTTTCTGCCGTTTAAGGCTGCAATCATACTGATTCGTTGAATTTTTTTACCAGATTTTAGAGCATAAAACCTCTGTCCCTTCTGGCAATATCCATAACTCGGTGTCCAGACTCATCTATATAAACTAAGTTTTGAGGTTCTTTTGTTGCTATAATTTTCAAAAATTCAGCGCGTTTTTCTTCGTTTCTTTCTTTGTATCCATATATCTTTTTTTGCGTGTGAGTCCAATTTTTTTAAGAGCTCGATGGATCGTTGGGATACTAACATTGCTCCAAAGCTTAGCCATTTCCGATACCACCATATTTTTTAGCAAATTCAGTAAATTTATTCCAGTCAGTAATTTTGTGATTATAACCTCCATTTCCAAGTTTTTTTGACTGAAAATCTCCTGTTTCTTTTCTTCTTTGCTGCCACTCCCATAACGTAGTTCTTCCAATTTTAAATCTTGCTGCCACCGTTTCACTGCTTTCTCCTTCTTCTAGTGCTTCCATTGCTTTTTTTATAACTATATGCTGCTGGCATCCTTACCTTCACTACTATAAAACCTTATTTTACCTCGTTTGGACTATTATGAAAAGAGCTATAACTAAGAAGGTGGCCCACTAAATGCTTCTATGTGGAGGGATTGTTTAAGAAGCTAATGCCTAAAGTAATATTTGGGATATGCAGACGTAAACACTGTAATTTGGAAGGTAAAGTTGTGAATAGTAGTGAATATGTTATGAGCCAACAAAATGTTAAGTATGAATGGAATTTGGCGCAAGCTTGAGAAATCTTCATTTAAGCTACAAAAACGAATTTACCGAGCTTCACAATGTAATGATATGAAGATGCATAATCTTCAGAGGTTATTACTAAAGTCAACAAGTGCAAGAATGCTCGCTGTTAGAAGGGTAACTCAGGATAACAAAGGGAAAAAGACTTCAGGCATTGATGGAAAGTCTAATCTTAATAAAAAGGAAAGATTGCTATTAGCAAATTCCTTAAATATAAGAGAGAAGGCAAAGCCATCAAGACGGGTATGGATCCCAAAATCTGATAGGCCATCGGAGTATCGCCCGCTCGGTATTCCTACAATAGCAGATAGAGCAAAGCAAACACTTGTTAAAATGGCACTAGAACCGGAATGGGAAGCAAAGTTTGAGCCTAACACTTACGGTTTTAGATCTGGTAGATCGTGTCATGATGCAATAGCAGCTATATTTATCGCACTTGGTCAGAAAACAGCATTTATACTAGATGCTGATATTTCCGGATGCTTTGAAACATTCTGCACTGCTTGAAAAACTTAATACCACACCAACTTTAAAGAGAATTATAAAAGGATGGTTGAAAGCAGGCATTATGGAAGATAGAAAGTTCAGTCCTACCAAACGTGGCACAATTCAAGGTGGAGCAATTTCTCCATTACTTGCATGTGTAGCACTATATGGACTAGAACAGAATATCAAAGAAGAACTTAAGGAAGAACTTTTCCAATATGCGAAAAAGAAATATAGCAGGGTGTCTCGCAAGCAGGCGCAAAATTCAGTTAGTGTAATTACGTACGCTGATGATTTTGTGGTATTACACGAGAGCGAGGAACTTGTGATGAAGGCAAAGGTTCTAACTGAAAAATGGCTAAAACCCGTTGGACTAGAATTAAAGTCATCAAAGACAAGAATTGCACATACACTGAAATCCCTAAATGGGGAAAAGCCAGGATTTGATTTTCTTGGATTTTCAATAAGGCATTATCAAACACGTCAAAATAAGAGAGGTTACAAGTTATTGATTAAACCAAGTCGTAAATCTATAAGTCAACACTTGTTATCTATAAAACATAAGCTTAAAGAGTTGCGAGCAGCGCCACAAGAAACTGTAATAAAAGAACTTAATCCAATAATAAGGGGTTGGAGCCAATATTACATCTCGGTAGTCTCAAGCAAAGTCTTTAATTTATTAGACTACTCTATGCATAACAAACTTTGGAAATGGGCTGTCTATAGACACCATGACAAAAGAAGGTGTTGGGTTAAAAGAAAATACTTTAAAAAGTATGGTAACGACAATTGGAGATATATGGTAAATAACAAGTTATATCTTATTAGACATAGGGATCATGCTATTAAACGACATATCAAAGTAAATGGAAATAGATCTCCGTATGATGGAGATTGGCCATATTGGGGAAATCGTTTAAGTAAATTACCAGATCACGAGTAATAAAATTACTGAAGTTACAGCAAGGTAAATGTAATTATTGTTATCTTTGGTTTAGGTTTAACACATGTACATCATCAAGATTGCAATAATAACATGAAAAATCTATCCTTGCTTCATAAGCACTGCCACGATCAATTACATGGAAGTATGTATACCAAATTAGAGAGAAGCCGGATGATGGGAAGTCCGGTTTTGAAGTCGAGTGGGGAGAGGTGACTTTCTCCACTTAGATAACTCACTAGCTGGTTTTGAGTTCTGGAAATGGTTATTTTATCTAAATTTTTAGTAGAATGTATTGCTAGGCCAAAGAGATATATAACTCTTTAGTCAAAAACTTAAATAAAATAGCCTGAAGATAAAATATTAAAAGACACATAAAAACTACTTGCATTGCCAATTGTATTGATTAGCATATAACAAAATTTAGGTTTTTATGTAAAATAGAGAGGGATTTTATGCAAGATATAAAGACTAACCCACAAGCAACTAGTTCAGATAGGGAAGAAAAATCTTTTCAGTTTAAAAATAGAATAAGACGTCAATATAACCCTGATGATACTAATATTGCCAAGTTGTTTCTTATGATACGTGAACACAAAACGGGCAATCCTGAGCTAGACAAGACTAATGCAATTAAAGAATTACTTACTCAAGTAGAAAATATTAATGATATAGATCTCAATGATGGTGGTAATACACCACTACATGTTGCTGTAAGCAAAGAACATCAAGACATTGTCGAACTTCTTTTGAATGTGTCTGGTATAGACCAAAACATTAAAAATAATCAAGGTAAAACTCCACTCGATATTGCTAAGCAATCCAATAAGGAAAAGATTATTGAAACTTTAGAAGAACATTTAACAGAATCTTCTAATCAAGCAGAAAGACTTTCTGCGCAAGAAAAGGAAGTGCATGAAAAGCTCAGAAAGTTTGTTGAAGATTTTGTTTTTATTTATGAACGCTCTTTATCAGAGTACTATGAGAGACTAGAAAATCAAATAGGAAAGCCAGGTAAATGGGCTGAGTTTGCTAATAAAATAATGGATATAGGAAACAGTGGAACAGAAGACATAAAAATAAAGGCCTTTTCTCTTATTGGAATTAAAGTTCTTCAAGAAGCAATATTCAGCATTGGTAGTAGTTATAATAGAGCAGAGCTGGCTTTGTTGCATAGCGAGTAGAGATGGGAGAAAAAAAGGGAGAAAATCTAAAGAAAGTGGTTACTCTATTAAGAAATGAACATTTTGTAGAGTATATGCCACAGAAGATGAAAGTCAGTAGTCATAAAGAGTATAATCAATTTTTAGAAAAAAGAGGAAATGTCTTTCATTTTATCGATGAAGCTATAGAAAACTGGTACGAAAGTTCAGAAAAAATTCCTGGAGATTTATAGCGATAAGGTTGTTATTGCAGTACATATAGTTGTTAATCTATTTAGAATAGGCTTAAGGCAAGCAGTTGGATTTATAAAAGGATATTTACAAAGTATAGTGAAGAATCTCCAAGTATTCACAAGCTTCTCGTCAAACTTAATTTGAAATTATGTGACCACAGAACAGATAAAAATGACATAGAGAATATTGAAATTGCTATAGATAGTACTGTAATCCATATTTATAGTAACAGTACTCAACATAACAAAGATAACGCCAAGATAAGGAAGTATAATGGTACAGATCAAATAAGAAAGCTACATGTTGCTTTGGACGAAAACAGCAAAAAGGCAATAGCAATTCGATATACTAATTTTCTTTCACATGATAGCATCTAAAATACTAAAGGAAATGGGTGATATCTATAAGATTAAGTCTCTGCGTGCAGATGGAGCTTATGATACAGATAATTTATATAAGTTGTGCAATCAATACAATTTGAAACCCATCATAAAGCCAAGAAAAAATCTGCAGCAATATAGATTATCTATCAGAAAGAAACAACAACATTAGTATAAGGAAAATTTACAATTTAACCCACTGGAAAAAGAAGACAAGGTATGAAATACGTTCACGTATCGAGAGTTTTTTCCTGAGGCTCAAAAAAACATTTGGATTTAGTTTTAAGAATAAATCTGAGGTAAATCGCTCTCAAGAGGTGCTTTTAAAATGCTATTTGATTAATAACTTTACTGATATAGGTATGCCTATTTTCAAATTTGCCTAGTAAATTCCTTTCATTACTCCTCCTCATTCCTTGCCATTCAACAAAGCCACCCATCTTGAAAACTTCAGAAAAACTTACTTGTCGCTTTTAACCTGCTTAAATTTCCAAAACCAATCTATTTGGATCTTCTATGTAATTTTTGATTTTCACAAGGAAAGTAACTGCTCCTTTGCCATCAACTATTCTGTGATCGTAAGAGAGGGCAATGTACATCATAGGTCTGATTTCAATTGAGTTACTCACAGCAACTGGCCTGTTTTGTATAGTATGCATTCCAAGTATTCCAGATTGCGGAGGGTTTATTATCGGAGTAGAAAGAAGTGAACCATACACACCACCGTTTGAGATAGTAAATGTTGCACCTTCCATTTCCGATACTTGCAGCTTACCTTCTCGTGCTTTTTTGCCAAGAGCAACTAAAGTTAGTTCAATTTCAGCAAATGACATTTGATCAGCATCACGAATAACTGGTACAACAAGACCTTTGTCAGTGCCAACAGCAACACCTATGTCATAGTAATTTTTATATACAATTTCATCACATGAAATCTCAGCGTTAATCTCACGAATTTCTTTTAGTGCTTGCACTGCTGCCTTTATAAAAAACGACATGAAACCCAGTTTTATTCCATATTTCTTTTCAAAAGTTTCTTTATACTTTGCCCTCAGATCCATGACGTTTTTCATGTCAATTTCATTGAACGTGGTCAGTATTGCAGCAGTATTTTGCGATGCTTTCAAACGAGCAGATATTACTTGCCTTATTTTGCTCATTTTCACTCGCTCTTCTCTTCTCTCTCCACTTACTACACTTTTTGGCGATTCATATTGTTTTACCGGAGGTTGTTCAGCTTTACTCATATGGTCTATCACATCCGCTTTAGTTATTCTGCCTCCCATGCCAGTTCCTTTTACATTTTCTGCACTAATTGCATTTTCTTCCATAATTTTACGAGCTGAAGGGGCATCTTTTTTATCAGCGCTTTCGCCTTTATCTTCTTTTTTCACTTCTTCTTTTACTTCTCCTACAGCAAGTTTTGCCAGTAATTGATCAGGGCTGATTACATCATCTTCTTTCACAAAAAATTCGGTTATTTGTCCTGAAGCTTCTGCAGTTAGTTCTAGCGCCGTTTTATCAGTTTCAATTTCAAAGATCAAGTCATCTACTTTTATTGTTTCACCGATATTTTTCTTTATTTTTACTATACCTTCCGTAACCGATTCACCACCAAGAGTTTTTGGTGCTCTGACTTCTATAATTTTGCTCATAAAACAACTTCTTTATAAAACTTCCTATAAATTTATACATGAAAAGAAACATAAATAAACTAATAAATTCATTAGGCCTTTTATCATAATGCTTGATTATTTCTTTTTATATATTTAAAATCAAAATACTAAGTAAATTGAAATAAGATTATGGATTTTGATAAAGCAGGCAATGCAGAAGATTTAGATAACGAAAAACTTCAACTGATATGTAAGGCTTATAACAGAGAATTACTATCAAATCAAAGAGTTATTGATGGCATCAATTCAATGAATTACAGTAAACTTAAAATCTTATGCAAGTATAATAATAAGTTTAGTTACAAAGGTATTGAAGAATTACTATCAGATAAAGAAATTGTTGATAACATCAACGATTACGATGATGAAATGTTGAGGTCTATGATAAATCATGCAACTTCGGAGCACAATATTCTAGAAATACTAAAAGGTGGAGAGGTTTGCAATACCAATAATGAATTTGAGAGTAGCGATAGTGAGGAAAATGAAGAAGATTATGGATATTATGATAATTCTGATTACGAGGAAGATGAAAAAAATGATCTGAATAACTTTGCTAAAGAAGCACTAGGAAATAAAGGAACTAATGAAAAACGTGTTGATGATGGTCAGTTTCATAATATTAATCACGTAATATTTATATACATGCTTAAAAGTAATAAGTTTACTGATAAAGATTTTACAAAGTTATACGACAATAAGGAAATTCTTGAACGCATTAATTCAGTTACTGATGAAAGATTTGAACTCATACTTAGTAGTAATAAGTTTGACGGTACCAGTATTATAGAATTACTAGAAAATCAAAATGCTGCTAGGAACATCGATCTTATTGATAAAGAAACGTTGAAATATATAATTGAGAATGATAAATTTAGTCTTAAAGATATCATAAAATTACTAGAAAATCAGGAAGTTGTTGAACGCATTAATTCGATTGGTCCTAAAAAATCTAAAATCATACTTAATAGTGGTAAGTTTGATGATATCAATATTATTGTAGAATTACTAAAAAATAAGAAAGTTGCTAAGAACATCAACCTTCTTAGTGAAGAACTGTTTGAACAAATAGTTAAGAATAATGAGTTTAGTAGTGAAAATATTATAAAAGCACTAGAAGATCTAGAATTTATTAAGCTTATCAAATTGATTGATCCTGGAAAATCTAAAATCATACTTAATAGTGATAAGTTTAATGATACCAGTGTTATTGTAGAACTACTAAAAAACAAGGGAATTGCTGAGAACATCAATATTATTAGTGAAGAACTGCTTAAATACATAGTTAAAAGTGATAGGTTTAGTAGTGAATATATTATAAAAGTACTAAAAGATCGAGAATTTATTAAGCTTACTAATTTGATTGATTCTAAAAAATCTAAATCCGTATTTAGGAAATTTGATTATACCATTATTATAGAATTACTAAAAAACAAGGGAATTGCTGAGAACATCAATATTATTAGTGAAGAACTGCTTAAATACATAGTTAAAAGTGATAGGTTTAGTAGTGAATATATTATAAAAGTACTAAAAGATCGAGAATTTATTAAGCTTACTAATTTGATTGATTCTGAAAAATCTAAATCCGTATTTAGGAAATTTGATTATACCATTATTATAGAATTACTAAAAAATCAGGAAGTTGTTAAACGCATCAATTCGATGAATAGTGAAATATTTAACTTGATATTTAAATATCTTGATAAAGGATATATTATGGATTTACTGAAATATCAGAGTTTGTTTGATCAAATCAATTCTCTTGATGGGAATAAAGTTAGTATCATGATAAGTAATAATTTTTGTACAGATGAAGAGATTGTAGAAATACTAAAAGATCAGAGTTTACTCGCTCGAGTCAATTCTATTGATCTTGAAAAACTTGAACTTATATCTAATAGTAGTAAGTTTTATCGACCCATGATTATGGATTTACTAAAAAGTCAGAATTTTATCGATTCTATTAATACTGAAAAATTTCGACTTCTACTTAATAGTATCAAATTGCATGGCAAAAGGATTATAACACTACTAAAAGATCAAAATGCTGTTAAGCATATTAATTCTGTCAATAATGAAGAGCTAAAAGCAATAACAGATAATGTTACTGGTAAGGTATTTGTCAATATATTTAAAAATTTTAAACCTAGCGTAAAGTCGACTTTGAGGCTTGCTATACTCCTGCGTAAAGCTGGTAAAATTACAGATATTAATATCGATTACTTGAACAACAAGGAACGTATTTACGAAGATATAATTAAATATGTTTCCCAAGAGCTGGACATAAATATAGAGTCACTTATACCACTCCTTACATTTAAAAGATATACTGAATGCGAAGAACCTGTGTCAAAATTATATAATTTATCTTTAGAGCAGGTTATTGAGAATATAAATCCACATAAAAGAGCCAGGTATTCCTAACACCACTAAATTCATTTGTTTATAATAATTTCACTATACCGTAAAATCATCTATATTAGACTGTTTTTGCTATATTTTCTCTCCGCTTTTTCTTGGTAAGATCACTAAGCAGCTGATTGAGAAAATTTTTATAATATAGACCTTCGATGATTTTTCAGTAATAATATAGTTTCAGGCGAATATAGTGAACGTTTCATACAGAAATATAGAAATTAAGCTAATTTAATATAGGTAATATTGGTAAAACCGAATAACAGGTTGAATTCAAATGTTAAATCTAGAATCTCTGCCAAAACATCTAGCAATTATTATGGATGGTAATGGTAGGTGGGCAAACAATCAAGGAAGGGTAAAAATTGATGGCTATAGAAAAGGCAGTGAGGTTGCATTTGATATTGCTAAGCATTGCACAGTCCTGGCCATACCTTACTTAACTTTGTATGCATTTTCCATGGAAAATTGGCTCAGATCTGAAAACGAAACAGACTACCTATTTAATTTATTTTACTCCACTTTAACTAATGAAGATAAAATGAAATTCATTTACAATTGTAACATTAAGTTAAATTTTATTGGCAATTTAAGTCTATTGCCCAGTAAAATATTCGATCAAATCAAAAAAGCAGAAGAAGTGACACATAAGAACGATGGTCTATTACTCACTGTTGCAGTTAGTTATGGAGCAAAGCAGGAAATTATACATGCTATCAACAACGTCATAAAAGGAAATATTGATTGCGTATTGGAAGAGGAATTTGAAAAATTTCTGTATACTAAAGATTTGCCAAAATTGGATTTATTAATTCGCACTGGTGGCGAAAAAAGGTTAAGCAATTTTTTATTATGGCAAGCAGCTTATGCTGAATTGTATTTTTGTGATACTTTGTGGCCCGATTTTTCTTGTCAAGATTTGAGTAAAGCATTAGCAGATTATACAAAGAGAGAGAAAAAATATGGTAGATAATAATTTTATGGTGAGAACACTGTCTTCAATAGTAATATTACTGATATTTTCTTTTGCTACATATTTCAGTGATTTATCATTTTATCTACTAATTTTTTCAATTGCAGTTTTATCTTCTTTTGAATGGTATAATCTAACTCAGGGCAATAGAATCTTATACATTTTTGCATTACTACTCATTGCACTACCAAATGCCTCGCTAATATGCCTATATAATCTACCACAGGGAAAATATGCATTAGTATGGCTTATCTTAACTATTTGGAGCATCGATATTGCTGCCTATTTTTTCGGCAAAAATTTTGGTAAAACTAGAATTTGTCCAATCATTAGCCCTGGGAAAACTTGGTTAGGACTTTTTGGTGCAGTCTTAGCTGGAATAGTGTGTACAATTTTTGGCTCAATATTTTTGAGTTTATTTCCAATTTTTTATTCTCCAATAATTGGTTTGATAGTTGCTATTCTAGCCCAACTTGGAGATTTCACTGAGTCACTCATCAAAAGAGTTTACAATGTTAAAGATAGTGGAGGTATTATACCAGGCCATGGAGGAGTACTCGACCGTATGGATAGTTTCATTTTTACTGCCCCTCTCATTGCTATTTACATAAGCTAAAAAAATGAAGTACTATTAACCTTTGGTTCTTTCCTTCTTGCTTATTACTTTCACCTCAACAGATTGAAATTCTTCGGCACTCACTATTTCATCCATTGACTTATTACAATAAGGACAATACATTTCTCCTTCTTTGTGTAAGTATACTATTGGATGACCAGAACCATCATCATTCTCATCACCACGGCAGCAAACTATTACATTATTATCCCTCACTTTTAACATGTCTCTCCTTTAGCTTACAATATTTTACACATCTAACATACTCGTTTGGAAATAAAAAAGACAACAAATACTTATTCTCCATTTTCTACCCTATTTAGATTAATCAATTCACTTTGGACACTTTTTGACACAAAGTTGCTAACATCTCCTCCTAATCTCGCTATTTCCTTTACAAAACTTGATGAGATAAATTGAGTATCCTCAGATGCAGGAAGAAATATAGTTTCGATTTCAGGAAAGAGCTTATAATTTACCCAACTCATTTGAAACTCGTAATCAAAATCCGATACTGCTCTCAGTCCTCTAATAATAACAGAAGCATTTTGCTCTTTGGCAAACTTCACTAGCAACCCATTAAAGGATATAATATCTGCATCAATTCCTGCTCCTTTCACTTCATTTTTAGCCATGCTTGTGCGCAGTCTTATGTCAAAATTAGTATGTTTATTAACATTCTCTGCAACACCAATTATCAACTTATCGACTAGCTTACATGCTCTTTTTATTATGTCAAGGTGCCCAAAAGTTATGGGGTCAAATGTACCAGGATAAATTCCTATTTTGTTACTAATGTTCATTCTTTGTTTCTATACTTCAAAAACTTTTGATGGACATGATAACGTTTTTTATCTAAAAATGAAAGTACGTAGTTGGCCTGATAGCTCAGTTGGTAGAGCAAAGGACTGAAAATCCTTGTGTCGCTGGTTCGATTCCTGCTCAGGCCACATTCTTTTTCTTAATGTTCTATAATATATTATAATATTAATATAATTATTTAGGAAATAATGTATAAATGTTACAATAGAATATTTAATATACTATTAATTACATTTCTACTATTAAGTAATATCGCTTATAGTGAAAAAGTAAACAAAGAATTATCTGCTTTGACAGTGGAAAATGCAGTAAATTATAATATAATTGTTGGTTTATTGCAAACAGATGAATCTCAAAATATCTATGAGATATTCAATAATTTTGGGGTTAAAACTATATTCATTGACTACGACAAAATAATTAATCTAAAAGAAATCCAAGAAGAGTTCGCAAAACAAGATGAAATATTGGCAAAAAAGCTGATACTAGATCGAATAAAAGTTGAAGTTGCAAAATTTATCAAAGAGCAAAAGATAAACAGAATATTTATTTCAGATAACTTTCATTCAGCTCTTAACCCTTACCGCCAGCTTGTGAATGAAGCAATTGTAAAAACAGTAGATGACAATCCTACAATTCATTTGCTTGCCATATGCGGTGGTTTACAAGACATTATGCATGCAAAAGAAATTGAAATAACAAATGTTGTTAATGATGAGAAGAATCATTTAAAATCATCATCCTATCCACAAAAAGAGAATATATCTCTTCAGCAGATAAAAATTGTTCCAGGTAGTCGTTTGGAAAAAGTGGTAGCTAGATTTTTACTACCTAATCAAAATGGCTGGTTTTCAACTTATTTTCCGAATGCTCATTCAGGTACAGTAAGTAATACTACAGAGAATAGAAGAAGGCTAGAGCTACTTGGATATAAAATTGCAGCATTTGCCAATGACGGGGTAATAGAAGCTATCGAAGATAAGCATGGTAATATTTACTTTCAAAGTCATCTAGAAGCCCTTGTTGTCAAATCAGATAAAAACTCTCGTTTGTCAAGCCAAAAGGTACGTCAGGTTTCAACACTAGTTGCTATAGCGATTATAAATGATTTTCTTCATCGCGTTTAATGCTAAAATAAGGAAAATCATTTAATGTCATGCCAGTACCCTTTTTCTTGTCATTCCAGTGCGTGACGCTGGAATGGCTTTGTTGCATAGATCAAATAAAAAGAACTGGCAGTTACTGACAAAATTCACTATAAGACAAGCATTTAAACTACTAAAGAAAAATATGCCACAAAAAATGAGAGTCAGTAACTGCCATGAATATAACAAATTTCTCCAAGAGAGGGGAAATATTTTTTATTACGTCAATGATGCCATAGAAAATTGGTACGAAAAAGGTCCAAAAATGGCTGGTGGCAACTATATTTATAGCGATAAGGTCGTGATTCTGGTTCACATAATAACTTATTTATTTAGAATAGGTCTGAGACAAACAGCGGGATTTATAGCAGGGTACCTTGAGCAAGTAAGGAAAAACTTGCAAGTTATTAGCTATTCCCAGGCCTCAAGAAGGCTTAAAAAACTTAACATCAAAATTAATGATCGAAGACATGATAAAAATAATACAGAAGATATTGAGATTGCCATAGATAGTATTGATCTACAATAATATTCCAGGTCATAGCAAGGCAAATGGTACAGATAGAAAGTATCGCCGCTATGAGCAAACAAGAAAACTGCATGTAATGCTAGAGATAGGTAGCAAAAAAGTTATAGCAGCAAAATACAGTGGCGGAGTTTATTCTGACCACTATGGAGCATGTGATCTTATTGCAAGGATTGATGTTAAATATAATATAAGCACACTATATGCAGACAGGGCATATAATCGAAAGAAGTTATACAAACTGTGCGATGAGCTTGACATAAAGACAAGGATTCCTCCGCAAAATAATGCAGTAGAGCATCCAAAGTTGGATTATATGGATGAGAGAAATTCTACAATCAAGCTCATAAAGTCATATGATGAAGATGGTATGAAGAGGTGGAAAAAAGAGATAAATTATGGGAAGAGATCTTATATAGAAAGTTTTTTCTCGCGACTGAAGCAAACATTTGGGTTTAGTTTTAGAAACAAATCTGAGGTTAATCGTGAGAGAGAACTGCTACTCAAGTGTTATTTGCTTAACAAATTTACTGATATAGGCATGGCTAAATTTGAGATAGCTTCATGAATTTATTCCACGTTATCTATTATCCGAAGAGTGATGCAACAAAGCCCGCTGGAATTCAGTTTTTCATTTCATCAAATTTAGCATAAGCTCAAGTTTGCTTATAAATTTTTCTGGATGCCAGTGTCTGGGCACTGGCATGACATTATGGAATTTGGGCTCCAGTGTCAACTACTCTAATGACACCTGATTATGATGAAAGAAATCTAATGATTTATATAAACCCCATAGCGTGACGAATGAAGCGTTTTTTAAGAAAATCTGAATTTTCAACTACCATTAAACCAAGATTGCTCAGAACTTTAACGCAAAGTATTCTGTTGGAAAATATTCTATTTAGTCCATCAGTTGCAAGTGCCATAGTAAAATTATCAAAGTATCTATCACGTGAAATTTTCTTCAATAGATAATTACTGCCAACATCAATGCCAGAGGATTTTGCAGCAGTTATTTGTCTAATAACACTCTCTACATCTCTCATTCCAAGGTTAAGTCCTTGACCTGCAACTGGATGGATTGAATGTGCTGCATCGCCAATAAGCAAAATTCTGCTTTTATGAAGCTTTCTCGCAAAAGTAAAACTCAAAGGGTAAGATTTTCTTTCACCCTCTAATTCAATTTCTCCCAAATAAGAACCAAATCTTTTTTTTAGTTCTATGATAAACTCCTCTTCAGATAAGCTCATCAGCATTTTTGAAATTTCGCATTTTTCTGTCCAAACTATTGAAGAAGTATAGCCACCTTTCATTGGCAAAATTGCAAATGGACCACCAGGAAAAAACCGCTCTACAGCTAAGTTTTGGTGATGTAGTTCATGTTTTACATTAAATACCATGCTATTTTGTTTATAATCAAATTTTATTATTGTTATAGAAAACAACTCTGGCAGCTTAGAGTTTTTACCTTCAGCACAGATAAATAGCGATGATATCAATTTTTGATCATTATCAAGAGTAACTTCCACGTATCCTTCGTCACAAGCGATTGTTTTATAGAAACGTGGAGAATATATATTGAGTTTATGCAAAAAATTATTATTAATTGCATTCCATATAATAGCGCTCTTGATTACATAACCCATTGGCTCTTCACCAACCATTTTATGGTCATAATGAACAGTAAATGGGCTATCTCCATCTAATATGCATATATCAAGTATTGGTTCAGCTTCATCTTCTAAGAACTGCCAAATTCCTAATTTTTCTAGTATTTTTTTTGACCCTTGAGAAATAGCAAATGCTCGATTATCATCAACTGCACGTGGTAAACTATTTTTCTCAATTACGGCTACAGATACAGAGTCATTACTCAGGCCAATAGCAGTAATAAGACCAATTAGCCCACCACCTGAAATGATTACATCGTAATTCATTTTATTTACCTAAAATTACATTTTATTCGTTTTGAAAATAGTTTAAACAAACTTCGTAGATGCTGGACTTCTTATCACTACCTTAGTATACCTCAGATTAGTAATAAAGTATTAATTATTTTATGCTAAAATAGGTTTTATTTTATTAAAGGAAACAGCTTATGACTACAGATTGCAAAGAAGAATTATCAAATTGCACTTCTAGGTACAGAGAAGAAATTGTAAACAACAAAAAAGCAATTGAACAAATCATAACTGGCAATAATAAAATCAATATAAGCGATTACTTTTATCAGGGTAATACAATCTGTAATGAAGAACTATTTAATGTAGGAGGCGAGTGTCAAGATACACAACGTGGTAAATATACGTATGATGAATGGAAGCAAAAAATTGAAAAATCTCACGCTAACGAGTTGTTAAAAGACAAAAATTTGCAAGAAACGTTAAAAAGCAAAGATTCGCAAGAAGAGTTAAAAGGCAAAATATCAAAGAGTCTTGAGGATTATAAACAGTATCATGAAAAGGTTCTGTCGCATTTGTAGGGAAGTAGAAAGAAGAATGATATAATTGTCTAAAAAAAAGCAAAGATGTTTCGTATCAATCAAAAATTGTTGCCATATTTCAAAGGATTTAGCTTTTCAGCGGATGTTATCTGTATACATGAAATGTCGATTCTCTTTGAGCTATCGAGATTTGGAAGAAATGATGAGTATAAGGGGAGCAAAATGCTACGTTACAAAGGTGGGTTATCACCACTGATAGATGAGGCAGTAAGGAAAAGAAAGAAGCAGGTTGGTAGTAGTTGGAGAGACTTACATTAAATTAAACGGTAAATGGGTTTATTTATATACTGTAGACTTGTGTGTTAGTAGAGACAAGTCTGCAGCACTTGCATTCTTTCGTAAAGCCTTCAGGAGTAACTATCTTCCTGAGAAAATTGTAATTGATAAAAGCGGCAGTAATACTGCTGCTCTTGATGATTTGAATGCAGAAATTTCTGAAGATTACAGTTCTTCAAATAAAATATCTAAATAATATTGTTGATAGATTTATCAAAAAACTAATAAAGCCAATGCTTGGGTTTAAAAGCTTCCATTCCGCAAAGATTACCATCACAGGCATAGAAAATATTCGTATGATTCAAAAAAGACAAATTATTAAAATAATGTTTCTACTTTTGAGAATTTTGCTATGTTAATGGCTTCATAACTCCTATAATCCCACCTTTAATGATCTTCTTTCCTATGGTTTATAGATTCGACAGAACCGTTTTTATAGGATTGGGGCTAAAGAAAACTTGCATGTAAATGTATCAAGGTATAAAATTATAAATATTAAGAATGAATAGGTTAATTATGAATCTTGTAACAAAATCCGCTATCGATTTTACTGCTTCGGCTGTTCTTGCTAGTGGAAAAATAGTTGATGATTTCTGTTTAAGTAAACATATAAAGGATAAGTATGCTGTCCTTTTTTTCTATCCACTTGATTTTACTTTTGTCTGTCCAACTGAGTTGATATCATTTAGCAACAAAATAGAAGATTTTTCAAAACGTAATGTTGAAGTGATAGGAATAAGTATAGATTCAAAATTTTCACACTATAAATGGCGAAACACTCCAGTTAATGATGGTGGTATTGGAGAGGTTAGCTACAATTTAGTGTCTGATATCAAAAAGTCTATATCAAGAGACTATGGGGTCTTATATGATGACTCAATTGCACTAAGAGCAACTTTTGTTATTGATGATAAGTTTGTTGTACGTCATCAATCGATAAATGATTTTCCTTTAGGGCGTAATATCGATGAGTTTATTAGAATTATTGATGCAATAAAACATAATGAAGAGCATGGTGAAGTATGTCCAGCAGGGTGGAAAAAAGGTAAGCCAGCAATGCAGGCAAGCGATGAAGGAGTGGCTGATTATCTAAACTCACACAGTGCAGAATTATAAATTGAGTACAAAAGTTCTTATTATTGGATCTGGAGCAGCGGGTTATGCTGCTGCTATATATGCAGCACGTGCAAATTTAGAGCCAATTGTAGTAACAGGAATGCAACCTGGTGGTCAGCTTACAATTACTACGGATGTTGAAAACTATCCAGGTTTTATTTCTATACAAGGTCCAGAACTCATGGAACAAAAGAGGTTGCATGCAGAGAAGGTGGGGGCAAGGGTAATAAATGACGAAATAAAAAGCGTTGAACAACTTGAGGATTCTAATGAGTATAGATTTAGATCTTGTGGTAATGCTAGTGACTACTATTCGAATGCAATTATAATCGCAGCTGGTGCGCAAGCGAAGTGGCTTGGCCTGGAGAGTGAAAAGAAATTTCAAGGTTACGGAGTTTCGGCATGCGCAACTTGTGATGGTGCATTTTTTAGAAATAAAGTTGTAGCTGTGGTTGGTGGTGGAAATACTGCTGTTGAAGAAGCAATATTTTTAACTCGATTTGCTAAGGAAGTTATACTGATACACAGGCGTGATAAGTTAAGAGCAGAGAAAGTAATGCAAGACAGGCTCTTTAAAAATGATAAGATAAAGGTAATATGGAATCATACCGTAGAGCAGATTCTTGGAGAAGAAAATCCTAAAAAAGTTACTGGCATTACAATTAAATCGACGAAAACCAATAAAGTTCAGGAATTAAAAGTGGATGGAGTGTTCATTGCAATTGGGCATGCACCAAATACAGGTATTTTTAAGGGCTTTGTTGAAATGGACCAGCAAGGTTATATAATTACGAAACCTGGAACAACTCTAACCAGTAGGATAGGAGTGTTTGCCGCTGGTGATGTTCAAGATAAGGTATATCGCCAGGCAGTAGTTGCAGCAGGTACAGGGTGCATGGCTGCACTTGATGCAGAAAAATTTTTGGAATCATAATTAGTTCTAAAATTTTTAACTAAATTACTTGCAATTTTCTTTGTTTTTTTTATAATTATGTTAATAAATTATAGGTTGAGGAGAATTTAGTATGCTTTCGCAAAATAATGTAGATTTTGGAAGAAGGGTTGTTAGTGATGTAGGATTACGAACTCAAAATCAAACAACTTCAGGACAATCAACAACAAAATTATTTAAAGCTATTGATGAAGAAAATCTAGGAGATTTTGAGCGAGCTCTGGAAGAAGGTGCGAATGTTAATACGTTTGATGAGGGATATACACCATTAATGACTATTATCATGGGTGGTGATGATAGTCCTACAAACTTAAAAATGATGACTTTGCTTTTACAGCACCAGAATTTAAATATTAATGCTCAAGAAACTAAAAAATCCAATACAGCTCTACATCTAGCCTTTCTCATGGAAAATAGGAATTTTGTACGGATGTTACTTAGACATCCTAACATGAATACAAACATTAAAAACAAAGTTTTTCTTCTTCAGGATCAATATCTTGAGCCTCGATATAATGGTTTCAGAGCAGAGCTTATAAAACATGCAGAGTACAAACAATGGTTTTTTTATACTCCTCAGGGATATATTGAAAAAATAGGGCGAATACAAAAAAAGGAGTTTTCACATCTTACAATAGAAATACAAAAAGCACAAACAGGAAAAGAATTATTAGATGCTCTTTCTAACAGAAATATTGACCGAGCAAAAAGACTATTAAATCAAGAACTCAACCCTAATTGTTGGAAAAGAAATTCAAATGGAGAAATAGAAACACCACTTAGCCTGATTATCAAATCATGTTTACAAGGAATAACAGAGGAAAATAAAAAAGAAGTACTGACTAAATTTTTAAAACATAAAGACCTAGATTTTAGTCAAATAAAACCAATACCAGCTATAGAGCAAAATTCAAGATTGAAGCAAATCATTGAAAAAGCTATGAAAGAGCGATTAACTGATGCTATTAATAGAAAAGATTTGGATTATGTAAAAAAATTAGTAGAAGATAATTGCTTCATAAATCGTGCAATTGTCACCGCTGTGTTGAGGAATGTTAATAATCCAAGTGAATCTATTAAAAATTATCTCAATGAGAAATTTCCTGCAAGTATGGAACAGCCTTCAGCAAATGCACATAATGTTGCTCCGGAAATAAACGATGAGTTTATTGCTCAAGAATTGCAGCGACTTGAAAACCTGGAAGGTGAACTTGAAAGAACAAAGGCTCAACTTGCAGAAAAAGAGCAAGAGTTGAATAGGACCGTAGATGAAAGAACAAGAGACACTGACAAAATTTCACAGTTAGAAAGGGAGTTGAGACAAGTAAGGCAGGATAATCAGGAAAGAATTCACACTCTCACTGATCAAGTAGCTCGACTTACTAGAGAAAAAAGTCAACTTGAAAACCTTAGAGATGAGCTTGAAAGAACAAAAATTCGACTTAGAGAAAAAGAGCAAGAGTTGAATAGGACCGTAGATGAAAGAACAAGAGACACTGACAAAATTTCACAGTTAGAAAGGGATTTAAGGCAAGAGAGATTAGAACTTCAAGCTCAAAATCAAGACTCAAAGAACAAAAACAGAAAACTTTCAGAAGCAAGCATTTATAATAGAAGGCAAAGTAACTATGCCTCTGCCTCTTTTGTGTTATCTGGAGCGTTTGCTATTGGTGCATGTTTAACAATATCGAATTTAGAAATATGTATTTCACTTGCTGTAGCTGCACTTGTTTTCATTGCAATTGGGTGCTACTGTTCATATAAAGCAAGTACAGTACTGAGTGATGTGACAAGCACTGAATTTGGTAATGTTATCAGTTTAAGATAGAGTTAAGGTTTTTACTTCTTCTCTAAACTCTGCTGAAAGTTTTATACATCCTGAAAATACCTTGATAATTCGAGTGAATGTGAACCTGAGTGGTTTCAAGACTTAAATAGTTGTTGTAAACTTGCTTTTATTATCTTTTAGTTTAAGAAATTAAAAATTTAACGATGAGAATTATAATTACAGACCAAAGTAAAAAGTAGGCTTTTCCATTTGATCTATTTTTCACTTGTAATTTTTTGTCAGCTATTAGGTTTAATTTTTCTATAAGGCTAAATATTCCTTGGATTGTTTTGATGGGATAAGAGCTTTTAATTTTTTCCCTATACCCTATTTTACTTTCATGTTGACTGTTTATCCATGTTTCAACTACTTTCCACATATTGATTTCTGGATAGACTTTCCTACATGTTCCTTCTAATAAAATCATAGTTTTCTGCAGCAATAACAATTGTGTTTGAACTTTCATATCAAAATCACCAGTTATTTTTAGTAGCTGAGTAAGTAATCGAGCAAATGAAATCTTCTGTATAGGCTGTCCAACAATGGGCTCACCTATTGCTCTGCAAGCTGTAACAAAATTTCTATGCTGTGATGGAACATAACCAGCTTTAAAGTGCATTTTTGCAACGTGATCGTAATCCCGATTTAAAAATCCCTTGAGTATCTCTATAACGTAGTAGCATGTCTCACGATCTATTCTACCCATGATTCCACAATCCAGGGCAATAATATTGTTATTACTATCGATCATTAGATTTCCTGGATGCATATCAGCATGAAAAAAACAATCCCTATACACTTGATTACAAAATGATTCTATAAGATTGATAGCTATTTGCTTGCGGTTATTCAGCTTTTCAACTTCGTATATTGGTATAGCTTCCATCCATTCTAATGTTAAAACCTTTTTTGAAGTTCTACTCCAATCTATTTCAGGTACGTAGAAACCTCTGTCATGTTTAGTATTTTCCTTCAGTTCCGAAGAGTGGGCAGCCTCAAAGCGTAGATCTAACTCTAATCGGCAAATTTCAGCAAAAGTTTTGACTAATTCAACTGGCTTCAGCCTTTTTGATTGTTCACTAAATTTTTCTGCAATTTCTGCAAGCCAAGAAAGCATTTTTATATCCCTTGAGAATGTTTTCTCAATATTTGGCCTCAAAACCTTTACAGCAACTTCCTTACCCTCAATTGTAACTGCTCTATGCACTTGAGAAATTGATGCTGCTGCAATTGGCTTTTCAGAAAAGCTTGAAAAAATATCGCTTAATTTACAATTAAACTCACTTTCTATAGTTTTAACTGCTATTTTATACGAAAATGATGGCAATCTATCACATATCAATAGCAAGTTATTTGTTATGTCCTCATTTAAAATATCAGTGCGTGATGAAATGGATTGCCCAAATTTAATGAACACCGGACCTAATCTTTCAAGAGCACGCTTTAGTTTATGACCTTGTATTTTATTTATTGATTTTTTTGATGGTGGAAGTAAATAAGGTAACACATTGTAGCGTGTTAGCACTGTAGTTATTTGCAGAAGACGTAGAATATTTTGAATCATTTCGCTGCGTAACTGCCAAATATTTCATTTATCTCCATAATTTCATCAGGTTTACCTTGATAATAGATAGTATTATTTATGCAAATTATGTAATCTGAGGATGGTAGAGCAGAGTTAAGGTCATGAGAAGTCATGAGAATCGACACTGATCGTTCTTTTGCGATTTTATTTATAATATCATAAAATTTAGCTCGTGCGTTAATATCCATTGCACTGACTGGCTCATCTAAAATGATCAAATCAGATTCTGAAATTAAACAGCGTGCAAGCAGCAGTAATTGTGTTTGTCCTGCAGAGATTTCTAATACTTGATTTTTTAGGATGTTACCGATACCAACCAATTCTATTGCTTCTGTAACAATGGGTTGATTTTTCTTCAATTTCTTCGAGGAGCTATTGAAAAGGAAAGACTCAACTGTTATTGGCATCAAATTACCAATACTAAAATTTTGTGGCATATAGCTAATTTTTATATTGTCAGCGAATACAATACTGCCAATAAAACCTTTATTTATACCAGCAACTGCTTTCACTAAAGAGGTTTTACCTCCGCCATTTGGACCAAGTATTGTAACTATATCTCCTCTTTCTACTGATATATTGATATTATCAAGAACTTTTTTACTACCATATGCAAGAGTAAGGTTTTCTATTTTTAGAATGCAGTTATTGACATTACTTAACTTTTTGGCGAAAATTGACTTCTTCTCAATATTTATATGAGACATTTACTGATTTTTTTTCTATTACTTTCACTTACACTATACTACAATAGTGCCTTTTCATCCAATTTAAAAATTGTAGCTACAATCAAACCTATACACTCACTTGTAGCTTCTGTTACAGATGGGATTTCAAAGCCAGAATTACTAATGTACGAAATAGTGTCTGAACATAACTACATGCTCAGGCCTTCAGATGCAAGTAAATTAGAATCTAGTAATATTATATTTTATATCGATGATTCTTTGGAAACATTTGTTAAAACTTTCGCTAAAGAAAATAAGAAGTTAATACCGCTATCAAGTGCAATCGATCTACTTCCTGCTCGACCACATTCGTTTTCTAGTCACATTCAAGATGAAAAAGATTTGCATATTTGGCTGAGTCCTGAAAATGCAAAAAGTATGATACTTTCTATCAGTGCAACATTATCTAATATAGATAAAGAAAATGCCTATCGATACAATACTAACGCAGAGGAGGCTATAAGAAAGATAGACCAAGAAGTAGAAAAAATTACGAAAGAATTGGATGAGTTAAAAAATCAAAAATACATAGTTACTCACGATGCTTATCAATATTTCGAAAAATATTTTGATTTAAGTTACCCAAGCGCCATTCTTTCTATAGAAGAGGATTCTTACATAGGTATGAAGAGTTTAATGAAATTAAAAAAGGTAATGAAAGAGGAAAACGTTAAATGTATTGTTTCTCATTCACGAGAGGATAGCATAAAGCCTAATGTCTTTTCTAGTGACGTAAAAATGGTGATTCTTGATCCTATTGGATCAGATGTAGAGCCTGGAAAGGATGCATATCTAGATATAATCAGCAGCATTGCACAAAATTTCAAGTCTTGTTTCACTGAGTAATGAGTTCTTTTATCTATTCAGATAGCATTGCAAACTTAGTGCTTTCTATTCCAATCACAACTATACCGACATTATCTACCAGAAGTATATCATCCCAGTCTGGGATTCAGTTAAGTTGGTAAGCATAAAAATATTATGTTAAAGCACAACGTTCTTGATGAGATTAGGGCAAGCCAATGTCAGCTACTTGAATGACACCATTTGCTATGCCCTCAAAAATGAATGCTCGTACAGCTGTGTGCCAGCTACTTGCATCTGCTATTTTTACTCATAATTATCTTGCCTGAACGAACTTAATTTCAAGTAGTTAATTATAGAAATAATCGTATAAAAAAAAAGAAGATAACCAATATCTTCTTTTACTCTAATTAAAAAGACATTGAATTGTAATTGTCTATTTCATCTGATATAAGCGATAATTTTATGCTCTCAAAACGGAGATTACTTGCAATATCTGTTAACTGTTCACTAAGGTTACTTTTTCTGGTGAATGGTGTTCAGGAGCTTTTAATTTTCTATTACAGTCAGCCTTACACTAAGATCTATTAATTTTTGTCAATAAATCATTACCCTCGTATTTATTTTCACACTGTCTGTGGCACAAATTAAGTAAATCAACACCATGCACTGTCAATGAAGCAGAATCTTGTGTAAATTTTACCATAATATACTCCTTAATCTGATTATATCTATATTAACATATAAATGTGAATATCATACTAATATAGTTACTTTTTATGGCAAGTGGTTTTTGGTTATTTTCTAAACTTTCTTTATAAAAACCATAGGCGCCTATGGTTTTTAGCTAAAGTAAAGATCAAGTATCTGGCATTCTGGACATAAAATCCTCCTGTGTAAAAAAGATTAGAAAAAAAGTGCGGCGCACATACGACAGAGATTAAGTATGTGTGTGCATCCACGTACGCTGAAGAAGATACGCCACATTTTTTAATGAGTTTGATTGTTTAATGAAAAAAGTCTGCAGATAAAGATAGATTTTGAGCTCTTAAAATATCTTTGAATATGATTATAGTCAGATTTAAAATATGCGCAAGCAATTTTTTTCTGTAAAAGTTTAACAAAAGAATTCAAAAGTTTGTGAACAACCTCTAAGTGTATGGTCCCAGAGTGTGATGGTATATAGACTATCTGGATCATTTAAAGTGTCAGATCAAGTCTTATTTAATAAATTGAAGAACTAAGTTGTTGATAACTGACCTTTAATTTTTATAGGAGCACTTTCGACTTCTTTAGTAAGAACATACTATAAGAACTATAATTATGTGCATTTATACATAATACTGTGGGTAATTTTTTAAAATAAAAAGAAGTAGCCTATCTAGTGCCTTTAGTGTACATTAAAAACAGTAAATTTATACTAAAACTTCTACACTTGCCAAGCTTTCTAATGACTTTTTCCCATTTAAACAATAAAAAGGCCAGATCAGGACAAAAACGCTACCATTTTCAGCCCTTATTCAGGTGGCTCAATTCCCCGTAACTTATACAAGTTACCGTAATCTTTGAAAACCTCAAATAGACTTTCTCTAATGCAAAACAGTATAACTAGTGAGCAATAAGCTACACTCCTTTTAGCTGTAAGCTTTGCATGATAATATACTTACTTTAATTTTTCTTCTTTAAATAATACGTGTCTTCTGACCACTGGGTCATACTTCCTAAACTCGAGCTTCTTGGGAAGGTTCTTAGGATTACGTTTTTTTACACAAAAATAGCCTGTTAGTTTCTCTTCTCCAGTTTTTGTTGTTTTAGTTGCGGTGCTAACTAGCTTGACAAGCAAAGAAGCATTTTTTTTCGCCATAATTGTAGTGATATAATAAATTCTATGCAAGTTTAGAACGCAAAACACTGAAAGTCAACCCAATAATGCAGGTCGCAAAATTCTTGACAATCAATAATATATTAAGTAGTATAAGAAGATTTCAGAATGAAAAGCAGACGGTAAATAAGTGGCGAGTGATGGCAAAAGGTTATTATTGATAGAAAGTACTACCTGTTCTAACGAGGTAAGGGTTGCCCTACTAGTTAATGGTAGGGTTGTAGAGTTTGAACAAGAATTCAAGGAAAAAAGACAATTAAGAGGTAATATATACGTTGCTTATGTAAAGCGTATAGAGCCTGCTTTGCAGGCCGTGTTCATTGAGTATGGAAAAAATAAGCAAGGTTTTTTGTCTTTTTCTGAGATATCTCTAAATTACTTTAATATTCCAGAAAAAGAGAAGGAAATTTTCCCTGACGAAGGCTATTCGAGCGGTGTGGACTGTTCAAATGATAATTGCACAGAAGAAGGCCTAGATTCTACAGCTAGTAATGAATCCAGCAGTGGTTTTGTGAGGGAGGTACCTTTACATAGAAAATATAAGTTACAAGATGTGATTTCAGTAAATCAAAAGTTATTGGTTCAATTAACTAAAGAAGAACGAGGAAATAAAGGAGCTTCATTTACAACATACGTAACTTTGGTCGGTAGATACTGTGTTTTCATGCCCAATTCCATAAGTAGGGGTGGAGTATCTCGCAGAATTGAAGATACCAACGTTAGAAAACAGTTAAAGGATATATTAAATTCAATAAATTTACCAAAAGGGTCAGGTTTAATAGTAAGAACTGTTGGTGCAGGAAAAAGTAAGAAAGAAATTGAGCAAGATTACGATAATTTGACCTTATTATGGCAAAATATCCAGCAAAACTTCTCTTCTTTAAATGTTCCATCATTAATTTACAACGAAGCAGATGTAGTTATGAGATCTGTACGTGACTTTTGTAGTAATGATACAGAAATTATAGTATCTGATAGAGAAGTTTGTGAAGCGGTAAGAAAATACACTAAAAATGTGTTACAAGGAAAATTACGTCCTAGGTTATATAGAGGCTCTGTTCCAATCTTTACTTACTATCGAGTCGAAGATCAAATTTCTGAATTATATAGCAATAGAGTAGAATTACCATCTGGTGGGTCTTTGGTGATAACCTTAACTGAGGCATTTGTTTCAATAGACGTAAATTCAGGGAAAATGACAGGAGAAGATAACATAGAAGAAACAGCTTATAGAACTAATATGGAGGCATTATCTGAAATATCAAGGCAAGCGAATCTCAGGGGCTTATCAGGGTTAATAGTTGTTGATTTTATTGACATGTTGAAACTTGAGTATTGCAAAAATGTTGAATTTGCTATCAAGCAGGCGTTTAAAGATGATAAAGCTAAAGTTCAATTTAGCTTTATCAATGACTTTGGTTTAATGGTCTTTTCAAGACAAAGAATTAAACCAAATATACAGGAAATTAATACTACAGAGTGCTTACGCTGTAAAGGTATTGGAAGAGTGAAATCAAACGAAGTGGTTGTTGCATCGATACTAAGGGATTTGCAACATATTGCTAATAAAAATCAAAATAAGTCCTTTGATTTAATAGCACGCAGTGCAGTTATAGCGCACATTTTTAATAATAAGCGTGATATGGTTTCTACAATCGAAAAAGAGTTCAATATTACATTAAATGTTAGTATTGATAATAGTTTAGATGCAGATACATTTATTTTAAAGCAAGGAGACCATATTAATTTTAATGATTATAAGCCATTGCAGAATTCTGGATGTCAAATTGTGAATAGCAGGGATAAAGAAGCTGGTAGTTCAGATAAACTACCGGACAACTTTTGGTTAACTAAATGGCTTTCGCGCCTTTTGGGCTCTAACAACTAAACGGGACTTGTAATTAACGAGTTTTATACTTATATATTTTACATCAGATAATATTTAAAAGGGAGTATTCATTATGGGAAGAGCAATAGGTATAGATCTTGGAACGACAAATTCTTGTGTTGCAATAATGCAAGGTAAGGATACAAAAGTAATTGAGAATAAAGAAGGAGCAAGAACTACTCCATCTATAGTTGCATTTACTTCATCTGGAGAAAGGTTGATTGGCGCTCCAGCAAAAAGGCAAGCAACTACCAATGCAAGTAATACTTTTTTTGCAACTAAGAGATTGATAGGTCGCCAATATAGCGATCCTGAAATGAAGAATCTAGGTGTACCGTATAAGGTATTTGCAGCAAAAAATGGTGATGCATGGGTTAAAACAACTGATAGTAAAGAATACTCTCCTAGTCAAATTGGTGCATTTATACTACAAAACCTGAAAGAAGCAGCGGAAGCTTATCTTGGGGAAGAAGTAAAGGATGCTGTGATAACAGTGCCGGCGTACTTCAATGATTCTCAACGTCAAGCAACAAAAGATGCAGGAAAAATTGCTGGATTAAATGTCCTCAGAATAATTAACGAACCAACTGCTGCAGCACTTGCTTATGGTCTTGATAAAAAGCACGGACACACAATAGTAGTGTATGATCTTGGTGGTGGTACATTTGATGTTTCAGTTCTTGAAATAGGTGATGGAGTTTTTGAAGTAAAGGCTACAAATGGTGATACTCACCTTGGAGGGGAAGACTTCGATAATGCAGTAGTGAATTATTTACTGGGTGAATTCAAGAAAAGTAATGGCATTGATTTGAAAAACGATCCAATGGCTATGCAAAGAATCAAAGAAGCTGCAGAAAAAGCAAAGGTAGAATTGTCAAGTGCAATGGAAACAGAAGTAAATCTACCGTTTGTTACAGCTGATGCAAGTGGCCCAAAACACTTAAATATGAAGCTAACAAGAGCAAAGCTTGAAAGCTTAGTGAATGATTTAATTGAAAGGACTATAATTCCTTGCAAAAAAGCTCTTGAAGATGCTGGTTTGTCTGCTAGTCAAATTGGTGAAGTAGTTCTTGTTGGTGGCATGACTCGTATGCCAAAAGTCATAGAGAAAGTTAAAGAATTCTTTGGCAAAGATCCACATAGAGGAGTTAACCCTGATGAAGTTGTAGCAATTGGGGCTGCAATACAAGCAGGAATTATTCAAGGTGATGTAAGAGATGTGTTACTACTTGACGTAACTCCACTTTCTCTTGGTATTGAAACTCTAGGTGGAGTATTCACTCCACTTATTGAAC
Organism: Wolbachia endosymbiont (group B) of Ablattaria laevigata; assembly: GCF_964277395.1. Taxonomy (NCBI): domain Bacteria; kingdom Pseudomonadati; phylum Pseudomonadota; class Alphaproteobacteria; order Rickettsiales; family Anaplasmataceae; genus Wolbachia; species Wolbachia endosymbiont (group B) of Ablattaria laevigata. The sequence goes on along the minus strand of NZ_OZ195519.1, from coordinate 468,293 downwards.
GTAATACTACTATTCCCACAAAAAAATCTCAGGTGTTTTCAACTGCAGAAGATAACCAAACAGCCGTTACAATTAAGGTACATCAAGGTGAAAGAAAATTGGCGATTGATAATAAACTGCTTGGTCAGTTTAGTTTAGAAGGAATACCACCTGCTCCTCGCGGGGTTCCTCAAATTGAGGTGACATTTGATATAGATGCAAATGGAATAGCGCATGTTTCTGCAAAGGATAAAGCTACTGGAAAAGAGCAAAAAATACGTATTCAGTCTTCAGGTGGTTTATCGGAGGATGAAATAAATCGGATGGTGAGAGAAGCTGAGGAAAAAGCACAAGAAGATGAAAAGCGTAAGAAATTTATTGAAGTGAAGAATCAAGCGGATAGTTTAGTTCATTCTACAGAAAAATCTTTGACAGAATATGGTGATAAAATTTCTCCAGAAGATAAATCTGCTATTGAAAATGCAGTTAATGAATTAAAAGAGGCTAGTAAGTCTGATAATATTGATGATGCTGATTCAATACAACAGAAGGTTACTAATCTTTCTCAACTTTCTATGAAGCTTGGAGAAGCTATGTATCAAGCATCTCAGCAAAACAGTGCTGAAAATGGCTTTTCATCAGAAGGAAATCCAAATGATAAGGAAGAAAAAGTAGTAGATTCTGATTATCAAGACATGGATAATAAAGAAGAGAATAAGTAATTCGATTGTCATCCCAGTGCCCAGATACTGTGGGATGACAAGAGGAGCGTATTGTTGCTTAAAGGAACTATTGTGGATATTATTAAGACAATAGAAGAAAAATTACGCGATTCAATAGGTATAATTGGTATTAATGTTATAGATGAGTCAGCGAAGCATGCAGATCATTATTTTGCTTCTTCTTCGACACTACCTTCACATATCAAATTAGTATTAATATCTAACGACTTTTCTGGAATGAGCTCTTTAAAGAGGCATAAATTGATCTATGAATTATTAAAGAGTGAAATAGAACGAGTACATGCGATTTCTCTTCACTTGTATACGCAAAGCGAATACAATCTAAAAAATAAATAATAAAAATGTGAACGAAGAGTCTTTATTAGTTAAAGCAGGAAGAAAATTTAATGATTATAAAGGGTCGATGAACCCACCAGTTTATCATTCTTCTACTATATTATTTCCTACTTACAAGGACTACTTAAATGCAGCAAATGGAGAAAGTATATACGATGTAATCAATGATGGTGTTGCAAGGGATTACAGTTACAGTAATGTTGGTACGCCTACTGTTCATTATTTTTCAAATGCACTGGCTGAAATTGAGGGTAGGGGACAAGCACTCATCTACCCTTCTGGATTATTTGCACTTACTTTTGCTATTTTGACTTTCACTAAAGCAGGTTCACATGTCCTGATACAAGATAATAGTTATTATAGGCTAAAGAGATTTGCCGAAAATGAGCTACCAAAAAGAGGAGTAGAAGTAACTTTTTATAATCCGACACAGGATATAACTGATTTAGTTCAGAGTAATACTTCACTCATCATGATTGAGACTCCTGGTTCTATAACGTTTGAGATTTCAAATATAGAGCATATAGTAAAAGTTGCTAAAGCACGTGGAATCGTAACCGTTTGTGACAATTCATGGGCCACTCCTTTGTTGTTTAAGCCGCTTGATTATGGAATTGATGTTGCACTATACGCGGTGACAAAGTATCTAGCCGGTCACTCAGATCTAGTGATGGGAGCTATGGTTGCTGAAAGTAAAATTTTTAAATTGCTTTATGAGAGCTATAAAAATTATGGAGTCACCATTCAATCGCATGACTGTTACCTTGCACACAGGGGACTTAGAACACTGCAAACACGCATGAGGAAGCATCAAAGTACAGCAATGCAAGTGGCAAAGTGGCTGGAAAAACATCCAAAAATCAAAAGAGTTTTGTATCCAGCACTTCCCTCCCATCCTCAACATGAATTATGGAAAAGTTATTTCAAAGGGGCAAGTAGCGTATTTAGTATAGTACTAGATAGAGAATATTCATGTGAAGAACTAGGCTGCATGGTTGATCACATGAAAGTTTTCGGCATTGGTGCTTCTTGGGGAGGATGTGACAGTTTGATATTACCAGTAGACCATAGATCTATGTCAAGATCTGTAATGAATTCAGATTATGGTGGAAGTTTTGTGCGAATATTTTGCGGACTAGAAGATCCTGAAGATTTGATTTTTGACTTGAATACTGCATTAATAAGACTGCCATGTTCAAGTGTTAAAGATGATTGTGAGACTGAAAGAGCTACTGCATAACATTGTAAATGCTGACTTTGATATTGAAATCAAAGGCGTCACATGTAATCCTAAGAGAGTTAAAGAAGGTTACCTTTTTGTTTGTGTGTCAGAAAGGAGTAAAGAACACGTAACATGTCTTCCTAATGGATGTGTACACAACTGTGTAGACGTTGTAATACAAGGGGCCAAGAAAGATGTCATACCAGTGCTCAGACACTGGGATCCAGAAAATTTAATTGTAAACAAGCATACTAGACAATTGTATAATGAAAACTGGATTCCAGTGTCCGCTACTCGAATGACAAGTACTCCAAGTTTTGCAGTGCTTTACCACTCGGACCCTCAAGGAATATACAGTGAAATAGTCAGCAGGTTTTATCAATTCAAACAACCTAAATATGTTGCTGCTGTAACTGGTACGAATGGTAAAACTTCAGTGGTGGAATTTTGTCGCCAGATTTGGCAAGATAATGTAGCGTCTATAGGAACACTGGGAACATGTGTCAATAATAATAGAAAAGATAATAGCCTTACAACGCCAAGTGCAGATGATCTTTATTCCACATTGCGTGACATAAATAATAAGAACGTAGAACACTTAGCATTAGAAGCTTCAAGCCATGGAATCGATCAATACAGAATCCATGGACTCAGGCTCAATGCTGCAGCTTTTACTAATTTCTCTCAAGATCATTTGGACTATCACAAAAGTATCGATGAGTATTTTGAGGCCAAGAAAAGGTTGTTTGATGAGGTATTGCCAAAAGAAAAAACAGCGATTTTAAATGCAGATATAGGCGAATATGGAGAGTTGCTCAACATAGCTGAAAAGCGTGGCAACAAAGTTATAACCTATGGAAAAAAAAACTCTGACATTACTTTATTAAAGCAGATACCCACTGCCAATGGTCAATACCTGACAATTCAAATCGGTGATGAAATTTATAACGCATTTTTTCCGATTTTTGGGCAATTTCAAGCATATAATTTGTTGTGTGCAATCGGTATAGTTATTTCATCTGGTATGGACTATCAAAGAATGTGTATAGATAAACTCGCTTCTCCATCTGGAAGAATGGAAAAAGTGAACACTTTTGCATTTGTCGATTACGCTCATACTCCAAGTGCACTCAAACAAGCTCTGTTATCTTTAAAATGGCACTTCAATAAAAAGATAGTTCTAGTGTTCGGTTGTGGCGGGAATCGTGATCAAACAAAACGTGCAGAGATGGGTAAAATAGCACAAATGCTTGCAGGTAAAGTTATAGTCACAGATGACAATCCGCGTGATGAAGATCCGGGGAAAATTCGTCACGATATTTTGTTACATTGCCCTGATGCACTGGAGATAGGAGATAGAAAAAAAGCTATAGAGAAAGGTATAAATATAGCACATGATGAAAATATGATTCTGCTAGTTGCAGGAAAAGGACATGAAAGATTCCAAATAATAGAAGGCCAATCCCTTGAATTTAGTGATGTTGAAGTTATTAGAGAGGGCCAAAAATTTGCTACTGCTGTTTTGCTCTCTCCTTCATCCAACGCCTGAATGGCTTTTTTCCTTAAGTCATAACTTTACGCTGCTGGCATTTTTACCTTCTTGTTACACTAAATCACTATCTTATCTTGTTCCTACTATTATGAGAAGAGCTATACAAGGATATGAAAGTGGAGATTGTGGTTACAAGATTAGTGAGAGAATATAGAAAAATTGAGGATGAAATATTGCGTGATATAGTTCATTTAGTGATAAAGGCTCTTACAGGTATAGTAGCGCTTCATAAGTAAGAATATTTTTACAAAGAATTTAATAATCACAATTTAGGCAATGATGAAAGTTCTTTAAGAAAAAAGTTTAATACTATCAAGAAAAGTTTGCATAGGCATAGCAATATAATACATAATAATCAAAATATCTAAAATTCTGTCAATTTATTTTCACAGTCAATCACTTGAGAATTCGGAAATTGATTTTTAAACCAAGTGTACTGGCGTTTTGCATAATGCCTTGTGTTTGTTTGAGCAATCTGTATTGCTTCGTCTAAAGTAATCTCCCCTTTTAAGTATCTTATAATTTCTGGTACTCCATGTGCTTTCATAGCTGGCAAATGTGGAGATGGGTTCATGCTAAGTAGGTTTTTTACTTCATCAATTGCTCCATTTTCAACCATTTCAATAAAACGAGAATTTATTTTTCGGTATATATCCTCACGTTTAGGTAGAATTGTATATACCTTAAAATTATTGAACAAAGGAGGCTGTCTATTTTCTTGCCATACAAAGATTGTCTTGCCAGTTTCAGTGATAACTTCAAGTGCTCTTGAGAGGCGATGTGAGTCATTAATAAATATTTTACCTTGAATCCTTGGATCTTTGCTTAGCACTAATTTGTAGAATTCCTCTTTACTTAAATTTTTCCTAAGTTCATTTACGTTTTCTCTCACTTCCTGGCTTATTTGTGGAATCGATGATAATCCCTTGATTAAGCTGCTAATGTAAAGCCCACTTCCTCCAGTGATGATGGGTATTCGTGAATTTTTCAGCGCGTTGTTAACTTCCCTCTTTAAATCCTCTAGCCATAAACCTACGGAATAATTTTCTCTTGCTGAAACATAACCGTATAGCCTATAAAATTCTTTCTGCTTTGGTGGTTGAGCAGTAATTACGGGAATCTCTTTGTATACCTGCTTTGAGTCACAGTTTATTATGCTAATGTTTTTATACTTTTTTATCAAGTTATCGCATAATTCTGATTTACCTGAGGCTGTAATTCCTGTAATAATTACTATATTATCCTTCATTTATATTAATTTAACTAACCTATGATAGGGTGTAGTAAAAATTTGGATTCTACAATCTAAAATTTGGAGACTTTTATGGCAGAAAATGATAACGATAACTCGTTTACTAAGCGTTTTACAAATAGGACCTCTAATGAGACAAGAGGAGGTTTTTCCAGTAAGTATTCATCTCAAAATACCAAAGAACATGCACTAGGAGCAAAAGGAAAAATTTCTGAATTGGCAAACAAAAAAGCTGAAGCCAAGGAAGCTTTTTCTGAAAGTGGCGGCATAAAGAGTAAAAGCAGAACTATCAACGAAAGATCCTTTGCTGATGCAACAAGAAGAAGTAGATCAGATCTCATATATCTAGTTCGTGGTAAAGATCGAGGAAGATCAGCTTGGCACTATGTATTAGTTGATAAAGATAAAAGAGAAATGTTTCTGGCAAAAAGTAGAACTGGCTCTATAGATGTTGCAGATTATGGAGAGATTTTATATTCAGGATGGGGAGATGATCCACCACAGGAGATAGTCGATAAAATCAATGCGGAGTTCGGATTGTAGTAAATCTGTTGTAAAAACGAGCAGTTGCTAATAAAATTTACTGTAAGTATACAGCAGATGCGTGCTAGCCATTTCGGTATCTTAATTGCTACCATATAGCGAGATAACTGTAAACCCAGAGCTATTGTAGACATAAGTTTTAGCTATATGGTATTTGAAGTAATAAATGCAATAAAAAATAATTTGTTAGCATGCTTTCCAACAGAGACAGTATATGCTCTTTCTTGTAATGCGCTAGGTAACGAATCTATAGAAAAAATATATCGAATAAAAAAGCGTTCTCAAAACAAGCCGCTCTCTGTATTTGTTAGTAATATTGATAGTTTGATAAATATAGCAAAGGTAAAGGAAGAGTATATCGATTTAATAAACTATTTTTCTCCTGGACCAATGACCTATATTTTACCACTTCAAGATAACAGTATATTACCAAATGAGTTCTTTAAAGATAGTATAGGCATAAGAATTCCTGATCATCCTATTGCGATTTCAATATTAAATGAACTGAAAACTCCAGTAGTTGCAACTAGTATTAACATTTCAGGAGAAAAAAGTATATGCAAAGCAAGAGATATACCTCAGTCTATTAAGCAACACTTATCTGCAGTAATTGAAGATGATGAATTAGTTTCTGGTATAGAATCTACTATTATTGACTTAACTGGAGACAAGATTAAGGTTTTAAGAAAAGGTAAAATTTCATTACAAACAATAAATAACGAATTTTCAAACTAAGATCTATAGGAGAAAGAATGAAAAAGGTGATAGGCCACAACCAAGCAAAAAAAAAGATAATGAACAACTTGTCTGTTCAATCTTGGCTGATCTGTGGTAAAAAAGGTATAGGAAAAGCAACATTCGCAAAATCCTTTTCTAATTGGTTTCTTATAAAAAATTACGATGAAGTAGCATTAGACTTACACATTGTTGAAGGTGATACAATAGGAGTGGAAAAGGTGAGAGAAATGAAAAACTTTTTGCACTTAAGCCCCATTCAATCAGAATATAAAATAGCTATAATAGATAGCTTAGAGTCAATGACTAATAATGCTAAAAATGCAATATTAAAAATATTAGAGGAGCCGCCACAAAATTCTAAAATATTTGTAATTAGCCATAAGCCATATGATGTACAAACCACCATCCGGTGTAGGTGTTTTCAGCTGAATTTACTTCCATTAACTTACGATGAAACAAAGCAGGTTGTTTCATCTCAGTGTAAATTCGACGATAAAATATTTAGTGAGATCATTACTTTGTTTCCTGGAACTCCGGGAGTAATAATAAATGCAATAAACAGTGGTGCTTATGAGTCACATAAGCATTTTTATACATTTTTCCGTAATCTAAATAATTCTGATATAGTTAATAAAATAATTAATAGTGAGATTGAGCTAGAACTAGCATCACATATAATTCAAACCTCCATTTTAGAAAGTATAAAGAAAGAAGTAAATAATGTTGAAATTCTACTAAGTCAATGGAAAGAAATAGATGAACTTTTCGTTGCTGCAAAGCAATTTCGCTTAGATAAAAAGCATGTTTTAGCTAATGTAGTTAACATCATGACACAAAAATATAATACTTTTAACATAAATTTATGATAAAATTCTGCTAATTTAATACTTAAAGTATATAATTTGACTGATAATAAATTAACTGTATGGAAATCAATAGAAGTTTTAACAAACACTATACTGAACATGCAGAAAGAATTGAGTTTAATCAAGAATACAGCTTCAGATCAAGACGTCACTTTAGAAAAAGGGAAGGAGCTGTCAAGTGGCATCTATGAGGCAAATTTTAAGCTAAATAAGGCAATCAATATAGCTACTTTGCCAAGAATTGGCTATCATATGATTAATGATGAACTTGTTGTACGTAATCATATTACAAAAGAGGAAGTAAAGATCCCTAGAGATTTTCATTACTTTAAAGTTGTTAAATCCAATCACGATGATTGTAAATTAACGTTTTGTAATTTTTTAGGTAATGAGTTTTTTGAATATAAAAAGTATGATCCACAATATTCTGGTCTTTCAGATGAATATAAACTCATGGATTTTGGTAATATAAAAAAGACTAATAATCTAAAACTTAAGGAGTATGTTGGTCATGCACCTAAATTTTTTGCTGTAGAAGGATCTATTGAGCCTGGATCTGAAAACCATGTAATTGATCTATTTGAGCTAGTCAGAGACGGTAAAGGCAAAAAAGTGGGAACTCTTGCTGATGAATTTGGTTATTTTGATGATCAAAATAAATTACACTACTATAATTATCACAAAAGTGCAGAAAGTAATACTTATGATCCTGAAAGCTTCAGTGTAAAAATGATAAATTTAGATGTGAGCAAAATTGATAAATTTCACCTTATTGCAGAACAAGGTGATATAATAATTCATCCTATTTTGGAAAATTTAGACATATTTTAAAGTTTTTTAGAGTATCCAGTATATTATATAATTGGGTTTGTATTATGGAAGATAAATTACTTGAATCAGTAAAAAACAAAAGTTACTTCAGGAAAGCAGTTGAATGGTATTGCCACAGATACCTGTTCTGCGTTGTAGAAAGATCTTGGATGGCGTTAATAGCGTTACTTCTCTTAGTATGTTTATTTTTATCACTACTAAACATATACCTATTACTTCCTGTTAAAAAAGATTTAAATTTTGTGAAGTATATGAACCACACAGAAGATGAGTTCTCTGCAATACATAAACTTAGTTTTAGTAAAAAAGAAGATGAGTACATTTCCATAGCAAGGTATTTAATAAGTAAATATATTGAAACATATGAGTCCTCTCGGACTGTTGAGCCAAAGTATCAAGAAAATTTTATAAAAAACAATTCTGTATACAAAATCTACCAAAACTTTCAGGAAAAAGTGAACAATGAAGCTGTTTCATCCACAAGAAAAATTACCAACATAAACGTAACAACATTATCTATTGACCGGTTGACCAAGAACTTAGTTACATTTGCTGGAAACGCTACTGTAGTTTTTACAGCTGAGCAAAATAAGAAGATGAAAGATTATGCTGTGGAGGTCAGCTTCACTTTGTCAAATATAAAAGCAACTCTAGCTGGAATAGTGCCATTTAAATTTATTGTTAATAGCTATAAATATAGATGATTATATTTATAACATTATTTGGTAGCTAAAAAAAATAACTAAAGTGCATATAGCAGTAATAACTGGGGGTAAAACTAGAAGCATTGGTGTCTTTTTAATAAAATAATTTCTAGAAGGTTTTGAGAAAAAGGCGTTGTAAATTATTGGTAAAAAGTATAGAGCATTGAGTATAGTACTAACAATTAACACTAGAGTTACAAACACAGAAAGTGTTACATTACTAGAGTTGAAAACAGCTTGAAAGATGAGAAATTTGCTCCAAAAAGTCGGAGCAGGAGGTACTCCTATCATGGACAATGCACCTATAGTGAATGCTATCATGCTAATTGGCATACTACGTCCTATACCGTGAATTCTATCTATATATTTTTCACCCGTTTTCGTTATTATGATACCTGCAAAAAAAAATAAAGTAATTTTTGCAAATGCATGGCAAACTAATTGAAAGATTGCAATCTTCATGCTGAATTCACTAAAAATTGAAGCGAACAATATAATATACGACAATTGGGAGATGGTAGAGTAAGCAAGCAATTTCTTTAATTCCTTTTGCTTTAATGCAATCAACGATGCAGTAATGATAGTAAATCCAGCAGCGTACGGAAGCCACCCTCCAGCAAACCAATTTTGCTGCACAAAACGTTGCATATTATCGACGCCAAAAGTATATAATATAACTTTGATGATGATGAAAACTCCGGATTTCACAACAGCAACAGCATGTAATAGTGCACTCACAGGAGTTGGTGCAACCATTGCTTTTGGTAACCAAAAATGCATTGGCATTAATGCAGCTTTTCCTATTCCATAAATCAGCATAGCAAAACACACTGCAATAAAAGTGATGAGTGAAGTATCAAACTTGAATATTCCACCACTTACAAAATCTAAAGTATGGAATTCATTATATAATAGGCCTATTGCAGGAAAAAATAATACTAAAGAAGAGAAAAATAGTAAACCAAAGTAATAGCGTCCTGCAATTACTGATTCATTTGTTGAGTTGTAAGTAATCAGAGGGTATGTACTAATAGTTAGAAGCTCATAAAAGACAAATGTAGTGAGCAAATCTCCAGAAAAAGCAATAAACATTGCACAACTGATTGATGTTGAAAAAAAGCATAGAAAACTTGAGTGATTGCTATCAGCATAGTTATTTCTCATATAACATATTGCATATATACTGGTTAGTACCCACAAAAATGATATTAATAAACTGAATATTGCTCCACTAGACTCTAGCTTTAAACTAATATGCAAATTATTACCAAAATCCATGAGAATAAATTGAGAATGATCACCATACACCAAATATAAAGTGCATAGAGATGTATACGCAAACAGAAGCATAGAAGAAGCAACAGTAACGCTACTGTTCACTCTGGGCCATTTACTAGTAAAAGAAATAGCTAATGCACTTAAAAGTGGGATCAACGCAGTAATTAACAAATAATTCTCAGTAATAAAAAGTGGCAAGGAAAGAGATATTAAAACAAAATCCATTAAGTAACTCATCTTTCTGTTTAGGTAAAGCTAAAATTATATTCAAGTTATAGAGAATTTGCTATTTTTTAGTTGTATATCGGAAGTGTTAAATAAACCATACGCATCAAGTTAAGAAAAAGTGGCGTAAGGAAGAAAGGAAATAAGAAAAAAACTATTTTATATATTAAGTAATAAAGTTAGTAATTTATAGATTTTTCTAAAAAAATATCTTATCCTAGATAAGAATTTCCTAAAAAAATAAATGTAACAAATAAAATGCCAATCTTAAATATTGCTATATTTCACGATAGCTACTTAATTTGGCACGTATGGTTTGTTAAACACTTCCAGAATTACTCAAAACCGCTACAGACTATATCTTTCTGTATAATCTTTAAATGCACCTCTATTGGAGTCAAAATGTAGTTTCACACTACCAATTGGCCCGTTTCTTTGTTTTGCAATGATCAGTTCTGCAATATTTCTAATTTTCTCCATTTTCTCTTGCCACTCTCGATGTTTATTACTTCCTTCATTTGGTTGCTTTCTTAATTCATAATATTCTTCTCTATAAAGGAACATTACTATATCCGCATCCTGCTCTATGCTTCCTGAATCACGTAAATCAGAAAGTTGTGGTTTTTTATCATCCCTTTGCTCAACAGAACGAGAGAGCTGTGATAGTGCAACAATGGGAATATTTAGTTCCTTTGCAATTGCTTTTAAACCCTGCGTCACTTCTGAGATTTCTTGCACTCTATTTTCACTACTCCTTTTTGTTGTTCCTCGAATTAACTGCAGATAATCGATAAAGACCAACTCTACATTATATAGTTGATAGAGAAGACGTATTCTGGTACGAAGAGCACTAATTGATAACGCAGGAGTGTCATCTATGATGAAAGGTAATTCGGATAGATCTGTACTAGCATTAATGAATTCGTGTAATTCAAAATCACTAATTCTCCCAGTCAGTGCCTTATAATAACCAATGCCTGAATCTATAGTAATCAATCTTGCGGTCAATTGCTCTGCTGACATTTCAAGTGAAAAGAATGCTACATAATGTTGTTTATCTGTTCTTTTTTGCAAAATCTTACAAGCATTAAGTGCGATGTTCAGCGCCAATGCTGTCTTTCCCATTGAGGGCCTTGCAGCTATAATTAACAGATCAGATTTCTGCAAACCACCAAGAAGCTGGTTTAGGTCTTGAAGTCCGGTTGTAATACCTAGAGCCTCTGGGTTATTCTTCAGCTTGCTGATCTTCTCAACCACATCTTTAATTGAACTTGCAAGCTTTATATATGTCTTATCACCTTGCTTTTTTACTGCTAAGTTGAACAACTTTGTCATTGCCTGCTCAATTTGTACCTGTGCAGGATTTTCAATGTCGTAGTTGTAACTATCGTCAACTATCTCCTGTCCGAGCTTGATTAAGCATCTCCTTAAATAAGTATCACGGATTATTCTGGTCAAGCTATAGATGTCAAGCGCAATGCTTGCCTTTGCTGCAAGTTTTGCTAGGTACTCAACTCCACCACATTCGGCAAATGCTTTATCATTCTCGAAAAACATCTTGAGGCTCAGTTCATTAGCAACTATACCGTGTTTTCTGGTTTTAGATATCTGGGTAAAAATGCTTTGATGTAGTGGATCATAGAAATTATCTGCTGCAATTATATCTTCGACTGCATCACAAATTCTATTATCACGAACCATTGCACCAATGAGCATTTGCTCTGCTTCTAAATTGTGTGGCAATTTACATATTTCTTCTCTTGAATCAATAAGATTGGCTAATTCATTCATTTTAATTTTTCAGAGTAATGATTGATTATTGTAGAATATTCAGTCCTTACTTGAAAGAGAAAAAATTTGACTAATCCTGTGTTGCTTATAGCATTAAAGTAGGCCCCTGTGGTGGAATGGTAGACACGGCAGACTCAAAATCTGTTGCTTGCAAAAGCATGCTGGTTCAAGTCCGGCCAGGGGCACTCAAATATTGGAAAATGCTTTATGTTACACAAGTTTTTTAATCGTTTATTTTCCATTCTTTCTTCGATAAATGCTATTCAAAGGGTAAAGAAAGATGAAAATGGAATATGTTACGTAACAGGACTTAGACGCTATTTGTCAGTGCTGCTTGATTTAATTATCATCGTTTTGTTCTTGCAGCTTTGCGGCCAAGCCTTAAGCCAACTCTTCATGAACTCAGAGAGCAGTAAAATATTAGGCCAAATTGCTGCGAAATATCAGATGCAAACACCATTATCTGCAGAGGAAACAGCAATGCAGAGTAAACTAATCAAGTTACTAGTTCTAAATCAGATAGTTCAATTTATTATGCTTTTTAGTTATGTAGCATATATGTGGATAAGATTTGGCGCTACACCTGGAAAGTTATTACTTGGACTCAGAGTTGTAAATGCACAAACTTTTGAAAAATTGACTCTAAAACAAGCAATAAAGAGGTTTTTTTCCTTTATATTGTCAACTTCACCACTATTCTTAGGTTTCATATGGGCAAGCTTCGACAAACGTTGCCAAACTTGGCACGATAAGATTGCAGGCACAGTAGTTGTAACAAGTAAAAGTCTTAGATGTATGGTCTCAGAACATAATAGAGTGGATTAAGGGTTCTGTCGCATTTGTAGGGAAGTAGAAAGAAGAATGATATAATTGTCTAAAAAAAAGCAAAGATGTTTCGTATCAATCAAAAATTGTTGCCATATTTCAAAGGATTTAGCTTTTCAGCGGATGTTATCTGTATACATGAAATGTCGATTCTCTTTGAGCTATCGAGATTTGGAAGAAATGATGAGTATAAGGGGAGCAAAATGCTACGTTACAAAGGTGGGTTATCACCACTGATAGATGAGGCAGTAAGGAAAAGAAAGAAGCAGGTTGGTAGTAGTTGGAGAGACTTACATTAAATTAAACGGTAAATGGGTTTATTTATATACTGTAGACTTGTGTGTTAGTAGAGACAAGTCTGCAGCACTTGCATTCTTTCGTAAAGCCTTCAGGAGTAACTATCTTCCTGAGAAAATTGTAATTGATAAAAGCGGCAGTAATACTGCTGCTCTTGATGATTTGAATGCAGAAATTTCTGAAGATTACAGTTCTTCAAATAAAATATCTAAATAATATTGTTGATAGATTTATCAAAAAACTAATAAAGCCAATGCTTGGGTTTAAAAGCTTCCATTCCGCAAAGATTACCATCACAGGCATAGAAAATATTCGTATGATTCAAAAAAGACAAATTATTAAAATAATGTTTCTACTTTTGAGAATTTTGCTATGTTAATGGCTTCATAACTCCTATAATCCCACCTTTTTTCCTATGGTTTATAGATTCGACAGAACCGACATATCAGTTGATAAACAGACTAATCAGTTATTGTTTATACCTATTTCAGCATGAAAATTATTGTGAGGCTTGATTTTATATATATCACTACACATAATAGACTTTAGTATAAATTAGTAATATGCATCCAATCATATACTTACTTAACCTGCTACTTGATCTTTACAGCTTCATTCTAATATGCTCAGTTGTTCTCGATTTGTTGATTAAATTGAATGTAGTGAACATGTATAATGAAGTTGTAAGCAACATAATGCAAACTTTAAACCGACTTACCCATCCTCCACTAAAGGTTATCAGAAGGTATATACAACCGTTCAATGGATTAGATTTATCCGTGATGATATTGATAATAGCAATTCACTTTGTAAAATATACAATTACTTATTACTTTAAGTAGATGTTAAAAAAACAGCTAAAATCAGCGATATACCTGTTACTCTTAATGTATATATATATATCGGTTTTTAGCTATAATTATCAAGATCCATCCTTAAATACAGCTACAAATCAGGAAGTAACAAATTTGGGCGGAGTGGTAGGTTCATATTTAGCTGATATATTGGTTCAATTTCTTGGACTCGCTAGTATTACAATAGCTACAACCGTAGTTTACTTTTTGATATCAAAAAGGCTGCTGAAAATTCTCTATTTAATATTAATCAATTTAGGAATATGCGCTACATTAGCGCAACTTTCGCTCGGTATCACTGCAAGGTATGTGCATGGCGGAATGATAGGAAATGCACTAATTAGTAACTACCCATTTTACATCTTTGCAGTAGCAGCATCAATAGGTTTTGTAGGGTTAATTGGTTGGAAGAGAACGGTTTATTCTTTACTTTTCCTATGTAAAAAAATATTTTCCCTTTTTACAAAGGTTCTGTTTTTCAGGTTACGTAAAACTACTGATTATTCAATAGCACCGTTAGTAGTAGAAGAAAAATATAGAACCACTAGACAACAACCAAAAGAAAGACAGAAAAAAGCTACCGAAGAGATTTTTAAACCACCTTCTAGCGAGTTTGAGTTTCCAAGCATTCACTTACTTTCTAAAGTAGAAGAATCTGTGCAGAGAAAACAGTTGAATGCATTAGAGAGCAATAAGAATTTATCTCTGCTCGAGCAGGTTCTAAGTGATTTTGGCGTGCAAGGAAAAATTATAAGTGTATGTTATGGACCGGTTGTGACTTTATACAAACTTGAACCACAAGCAGGCACAAAATCTGCAAGAGTGATTGGTCTTGCAGATGATATTGCACGTTCAATGAGTGCACTTTCTGCACGTATTTCAATAATTCGTGGACAAAATGCAATGGGAATAGAATTGCCAAATAAAGAACGAGAAATTGTTATGCTGCGTGATTTACTGGAATCGCCAGAATACCAAAATGCAAACTTAAATCTTCCGATTGCACTAGGCAAGGAAATAAGCGGAAAACCAATTATTGCAGATCTGACTAAAATGCCCCACTTGCTTGTTGCCGGAACTACAGGATCAGGTAAATCAGTTGCGATTAACACGATGATTCTGTCGCTTGTTTATCGATTAAGTCCTGATGAATGCAAGATGATAATGATCGACCCAAAGATGCTTGAGCTTTCAATATATGATGCAATACCGCATCTAATAACGCCAGTGGTAACAGAGCCAAAAAAAGCTGTTATTGCTCTTAAGTGGATCGTGAAAGAGATGGAAAATCGCTATCGTATGATGTCATATTTAAATGTGCGGAATGTAATAAACTATAATCAAAAAATTACAGAAGCGATGAATAGCGGAATAGAATTGGAACGCGTTGTACAGATTGGCTTTAACTCAACAACGGGTAAACCTTTGTTTGAAAAAATACCGATTAAAATGGAGACATTTCCGTATATTGTGGTGATTGTAGATGAAATGGCAGATTTAATGCTTGTTGCTGGCAAAGATATAGAATGCTCTATTCAACGTTTAGCTCAGATGGCTCGTGCTGCAGGAATACACATCATAATGGCAACACAACGCCCATCTGTAGATGTGATAACAGGTGTGATAAAAGCAAACTTTCCAACGAGAATTAGTTTTGCTGTTACTTCTAAGATAGATAGCCGTACAATACTTGGTGAACAAGGGGCTGAACAATTGCTCGGTATGGGTGATATGCTTTATATGGCCTCTGGTGGTAAGATTATTCGAGTTCACGGTCCATTTGTAAGTGATGATGAGGTACAAAATATAGTTGATCATCTGAAAATGCAAGGTGAGCCAAACTACATGGAGGAAATCACTCAAGAAGATGAAAATTCTTTTGCAGAATCAGAAGGTGAAACAGAGAATGAAGAGAACGATCTATACAAGCAAGCGGTGGCCATCATTCAGAGAGATCAAAAGGTTTCAACTAGTTACATTCAAAGGCAACTTAGAATAGGCTATAACAGAGCTGCAAATATTGTTGAAAGAATGGAGAAAGAAGGTATTGTCAGTGCTCCAAGTTACTCAGGAAAGAGAGAGATATTGGTAGAATGATCGCTAGCTTAAACTTTCAGGTCGGGGAAAGTTATTTTAAGATCAATGTATAATGATAGTTAATTTAATAATAATTTAAACATTGGGAATGTAAAATTATAATATATTAATTAGCTAGGGGGTTAAAATGGTAAAAGGAATTTTGCGCAATTGGTTAGGTGTAACAGAATTGCAAGAAAGTCAAAAGATAGATGCTGAGAAGTTTGAAAAAGTTTTTGGTGAATTAAAAAAATGGCAAGAAGCTCAAAATATTGATGCTAAGCAGTTTGAAGAGGTATTTAGTGCATTAAAAGAATGGCAAGAAGCTCAAAAGATAGATGTTGAGCAGTTTGAAAAAGTTTTTGGCGCATTAGAAGAAAAGATTGGTATTGAGCAGTTTCAAGGTATGCAAGAGCACTTAAACGGCCTGCAAGAAAAATTTACAGGTTTAGAAGAAAAAGTAGAGACATTTGCAGACATGGTAGGGGGACAAGAACAAGCAATACTATGTGCCATAGTCAGTGCTGTTGCTGTAATAGCGGTAACTAGCTTTGTTGCATTCTGTATCTATCAGGGAGTTAAGCTTGATAAAGAGAAGAAAAATGACTTGTCTCAAGATAAACCAAATGGGAAGTTTAGTAATGTAGGTGATACCGAAAAACTGAATAATAATTTACAACAAGTAAGAGCGTAATGCTCTTCTTGAAAAGGTGTTACGTAAAATTTGTAACACCTTAAATTTCCTTTAGATTATGTAGGTTTTGGTAGTAAATTTTTTAGAAAGATGTTTGTATTATAAAGTTGGTAGAGATTCTGATTTACTTGAAGTTTGTTAATTGGTATCTTTTAAAGCACAATATTCACTATAGTATGCTTAAGATCTTTTCTAAAGTTTTATTTATATTAATACTTTTGGTTTCTAGTTTCTTTACTGTACATAATGTTGAAGCGAAGTCTAAGGTAAAGTTCAGTAAGAGGTACATACCTCCTGGTAACCCTGGTGGTGCAAACTTTCATGCAGACGAGGATTTTGCTGAGTCATATAAACTGTATGAGAAGCGTAGGGAGCTCCTCAAGAAAAAAAAGTTACAAGATCTAGCTATAAATAAAGAAGATCTAATCAAAAAATTAAAAGAAAAAAAAATTGCTAGCCTTGATAACGAGCCAAACAACGTGGGAGCTTGCATAGTTGAAGATGGGGAGGATGCTATGATCAATCAGCATGGTATTAATCTTGCACGTTTAAAGGGTGCTGTATTTATAGATCAAGAGCCAGTTTCTCAGTATGAAAGTAAGCAGCATAAAAGTGAACAACAAAAAGGGAAAAAAGTTACTTCAACACGAGAAAAAAAAGTTTCCCCTATAAATGTTACTATAAAAGAAAGTCCATCAAGAAGAACGTGCTCTCATGATTCTATTACTGATCTAAATAGAACACCACAGCATAGTTTAAATGGTTCAAGTTCATTTGGCAGTGTAGTTGACACAGTAAAATAGTGTCACGATTAATAATATGCTAGATAGAGACCTGACACTGAGTGATGATGCATATGAGTCATCGCCGGTTTCCAGGCATAAAACTCATACTGTAAAAGTTGGACAAGTGAAGATAGGTGGAAATAATCCTATAGTTGTTCAATCCATGTCACTTGGTGCACATATAGATTCTGACAACATAAAAAGCAGTGCTCAGAAATATGCAAAAGAAGTAATAGAACTAGCGCATGCAGGTTCAGAGTTGGTGCGAATTGCTTTGAACTCAGAGGAAGTAGCAAAAGCAATACCTTATATAGTAGAGGAAATAAATAAAGAAGGCTTTGATGGTAAGATATTAGTAGGCTGTGGACAATATGAGCTCTACAGGCTGATTCAGGATTATCCAGACAACATTAAAATTCTGGGTAAAATTAGGATAAATCCAGGTAATATAGGCTTTGGTGATAAACGTGATGAAAAATTCGAAAAAATTATAGAGTATGCAATAACGCATGATCTTCCTGTCAGAATTGGAGTAAATTGGGGTAGTCTTGATAAGTACCTTTCACAAAAATTAATGGATGAAAACTCCTTATCTAGTAATCCAAAAACTTCTGATGTTATATTACGTAAGACGCTTGTAATGTCTGCTCTTGGTAGTGCAAAAAAAGCTGAAAAGATTGGCCTTAATGCAGAGAAAATAATCATTTCATGTAAAGTCAGTAGAGTGCAGGATTTAATTTTAGTTTATACGGCACTTGCAAAATCTTCCAATTATGCGCTGCATTTGGGTTTAACCGAAGCTGGTATGGGTAACAAAGGCGTAGTAAATACCACAGCAGGGCTTACTTATTTATTGCAAAATGGTATTGGAGACACTATCCGGGCTTCTTTAACTCAGCGCCCTGGTGAATCACGCACTAATGAGGTGGTAGTATGTCAGGAAATACTGCAGTCTATAGGTTTGCGCTACTTTAACCCTCAGGTGAGTTCATGTCCTGGTTGTGGACGCACAAGTAGCGATCGTTTTCGTATATTAACTAAGGAAGTAAATGGCTACATAAAAACTCATATGCCGGTATGGAAGAAAAAGAATCCTGGTGTAGAGTATATGAAAGTTGCTGTTATGGGATGCATAGTAAATGGTCCTGGAGAGAGCAAACATGCAAATCTGGGGATCAGCCTGCCTGGGTATGGAGAAAAACCTGTTTCAGCAGTCTACAAAGACGGCAAATATTTCAAAACTTTACAAGGTGATAATATTTTTGAAGAATTTAAGGAAATTATTAGTGATTATGTGGAGAAGCATTACACATAAGCCTTTCACAAGTTTGTACTTAGACTACATTCTGTTTAGTGAACGTCAAATGAGACAATAAAGAACGTAAATTTAAAAAATAGATAATAGCTAATAGGGTTTCTTTTGCCTTTTTTTTTATATGGTAAATTTCTTAATATTTAGATTGGCCCGGAGTAGTATAGAGATGTTATTCCAGTATCAAGGACTGAAGTTTCCTGATCTACAATATTTGTACAGTTATGAAATAGATACAATTTGACATAAAAGCTTTACTTTTTGAAATTTTGGGTTACGTTTAATTTAACATATTTCAGTGGGGAATTTATTGTAAGTAGAAAGGAAGCTTTAAAAATATTAGGTTTTGAATCAAGCGATGCGCCCAGTGAACAAGAAATTAAATCAGCGTATAGAAAATTAGCCTTGAAATATCATCCTGATAAACATTCAGAAGCTGTAAAGAAACAAAATGAGGAGAAATTTAAAAAGCTAGGTACTGCATATGAATTTCTCACTAAGGAAAATATAGAAGGGGTTAAAAATCTAACTGACGAAAATTTAAATGAAATTAATTCGCCTGGAGATTTGAGGTTTTACTTATATAGGGCTCTATATAATCAGGATATAAAGTTTCTTGAAAAGCTTTTTTCCAAATTCAAAAGCAGTAAAGATGGAAGATTTGGTGATTACATCAATGAAGAACTTATTTGTATTTACTTTCCATTATCTATTGCTTTAATGCAAGCCAAAAATTCAAGAGATTATAGTATTTTGAGACTTCTTTTAGAAAATGGTGCTGACCCTAACATAAGGCTACTCAATAATAATGAAGCTTCGTTATGCTATTATATGGTTCTCAACGACAGCAGAATTGTAGAGTTATTGTTACAATATGGTGCTGATCCTAATATGGTAGATAGAAATGGTAAAAATCCGTTGTTTGAAGCGTTTTTGTGTGATGATGATCATACTATGGAAATACTTTTGAAATATGGTGCTAATCCTAATATGTTAGATGAAAATGGTCGAGGTCCATTATATCAAGCAATCAATTGTGACAACGATAAACGCGAAAAATATGTGGAGTTGCTTCTAAAGTATGGTGCAGATCCTAATCAGAAGGTTAATGGCTCCAGAGTTATAGAGTGTGCTCCATATTTCACTAATAATGGTGTAATGAATTTGATTAAAACGCTTACTCTGCCATACGGTAACAATGATAAAGTTAAAAGGTTGATGGCTGAGTACGGTGGAGTTGATAGACGTTATCTACGTGATCAAACGATACTGACTTGTTGTTGCTTAATAGTCGCTTCTGCTACTTTTTTTAGTATAGCTTCTCCTTTGCGCTATGTACTGACAGCAATATTTGCACTTGCTGCATGTTTTTTTATTAAAAATGCTGTACATGCTGCATTTTTTGCAAAAGAACCTTCTACTGAGTTTACCGAAGCTAGAGCTTGTCCAGAGATTAGTAAAAGGCTATAATATCTAAAGTTTTAGTGCTGGGTAAAGATGAGAAAAAAGCATCCAGCAGACCTAAGTCAAAGGGAATAGACAAGAATAGAAAGCTACTCCAGAGTATCATACAGGAAAGGAGGAAGGTCGTCAAAGTATAGCAAAAGAGAAATATTAGAAGCAATTTTCTATGTATTGTGTACAGGTGTAAATGGCGGTATTTACTATGTGATGGGATACCAAGGAGAAAATTTAAAAAATCATATAAAGGAAGAATATGGTATGGATATTGAGATTGTCAAAAGGCCTTCATGTAGGTTCTAAGTCAACAAAGACACACCGCCTTAGCTACTACCAATGAGGGGTTTAAAGTACAGCCAAGAAGGTGGGTTGTAGAAAGGACTTTTGCTTTAGGAATAGAAGACTATCGAAAGAATAAGATTTACTCACTGAAAATTTCATATATCTGGCTATGAGTAGAGTTATGTTAAGGAGAGAAATATGCTTGAGTTTATCAATTCCCGGACAAGTTGGGAGTGTTAAATAAACTGTGTCAAATCGCATTTTTAGTTCAACTCGATTTTTAACCTACCAGGAAAAAAGATATCAAGTTGAGAGATAGTAAAAGCCCAATCATGTATAGGCATAGTCCATTTCTCTCCTGCCTTCTTTATAGCACAATATACCTATTCATACAAGGCATTTGTGCTAGTAAATGAGCCCTTAGTTTTAGTAAATTTTCTGATCTGTCTATGTAACCCTTCAATAGGATTTGTGGTATAAATTAACTTTCTTACAGGGCCGGAATATTTAAAATAACTAGACAGATTTTCCCAATTATTCTCCCAAAACTAAAGTATATTTTTCTCCCCATTTTTCCTCCAGTTCAAGTAAATAATTCTCGGCTATTTCTCTACTTGATATGTTTTTTTCAAATCATTCATGAAAACTTTTGCTCGATACATATTTCAGTGAATTTCTTATCTGATGTACTATACATTTCTGCTTTAGGAAATACGCTATTTATAGCTGTAGGAAAGCTTTTTAACACAAGCTATCAGAATATCATCTACTCCTCTCTCCTTTAGGTCATTTAGTACTCCCAACCAGAACTTCACTTTCAGCCAAATAAAAACCCAAAACTTCTTTTCTGCCATTTTGCTAATATGTTATACATACATTTGCTTACACAATGCCCGTCCTCCTTGACCTTAAAAAACCATGAACACTATTGGATATACAGATTGCAGCGGACGACTGCGCCATTCGTTGATTACCGGTAACAATTTGTCAGTAATACTTGATATCTCTGCTGCAGATATTTTATATTTCTTCTACATGCGATGCTATATCCCATGCCACTGGCATATGTACTTAAAACCTTTGCTTCAAGTTCGGTTTGTTTGCCTTTTTCTGACTACTTGTGGCTCGAAACTTCCTTCTCTATCTCTTGGTGTCAATAGTTCAAATACTTGTCCGTAAAGTCTTTGAATTTCTTCGTTTGTTTTCTTTGCTTTCAGCCGACAAATGGTTTTCTATCTCGCCTTCCCTCTAGCAGTTTTTTTATAAATGGTGTTAATGCTCCATCTCTTCCTGTCAATGGTCTTCCTTCTCGTATAGATGATAAGATATTTGTTTCTAATTCTTTATAGTCTACCAAACCGGTAGTTGTGTTTGCTTGACTCATTGTCAAACCTCCATTTTTTTATCAATTTATTACTTTACTTCTCGGTTTGACACAGTTTATTTAACACTCCCGCATTTCCAAATTTTGTGAAGATTCAAATTCTTCTTGCATATCCAGTATGTCTTCTATTACTTGCTGATCTTCATCTCTTTCTTCTAATTGAAATGCTGCTGCTGCTTGAGGTGTTTCTAGCAGTTTTTTTAATATTTCTGTGCGCAGTTTCTCTGGTATTGATTTCCACTGTAGCATTACTAGCATTTCATTGTGCAGCACTGACATTTTCTGTAGTGTTTTCACTTTTTCTGACAGTCCTTTATTTTCTTTTTACAATGCTTCTATTTTTCTTTGCTGATACTGATTATCTGAATTTGTCATTGGTAATCCATGCATAACCTACTCCAAGTTAAAATTTAGATATTATTAATTAAGTGATACAGTTTCTTTAGTCAATCAATATATTATAACATTAGGATTAACAGCTAAAAGAATAGAATGAAATATTAGGCAATATTTCCTATAATTAAACTTTTAAGATGGAAAAATGACAATTCGTGTAGGAATTAATGGTCTTGGTAGAATAGGCAGAAGTGTATTGCGTGCTATTTTTGAAGTAGAAAACTATAGCGAGCAAATAGAAGTTGTGGCGGTAAATGGGTCGCTCAGTGCTGAGCAGCATGCACATTTGATTAAATATGACTCTGTTCATGGCAAATTTAACGGCGATATTGATTTTAACGAGTCTGAAAATTGGCTATCTATAAATAGCAGGAAATTTTCTTTATATAGAGAACGTAGCCCTGAAAATATTCCTTGGAATGTTGATGTAGTACTTGAATGCACTGGTGCATTCAACAAGCGTGCGGAAGCAGCAAAGCATAATGCAGAGAGAGTAATTGTCTCTGCTCCAGTTTCAGATGCTGACGTAACTATAGTTTACGGCGTAAATAACGATATGCTAAAAAAGGAGCATACAGTGATCTCAGCAGGTTCTTGTACTACAAACTGTCTGGCTCCGATTGTACACATTTTACACTCCAATTTAGGTATAAAAAGCGGTTTTATGACCACTATACATGCCTATACGAATGATCAAAATATTCTTGATGGCAACCATAGAGACTTACGCAGGGCAAGAGCTTGTGGCCTTTCTATGGTGCCAACTACAACTGGAGCAGCAAAAACAATTGGTTCTGTCATTCCTCAGTTAAAGGGTAAGCTAGATGGTACTGCTATTAGAGTTCCGGTTAGCAACGTTTCTATGGTTGATTTTAAATTTTTAGCTGATAAGAGAGCAACAACTAAGGAAATAAACGAAATATTTAAAAATTCAGCAAATCATGTGCTTTCCGTATGTAACGAGCCTTTAGTTTCAATAGACTTTGTCCATAACCCTTATAGTGCAATTGTGGATTTAGCTGGTACATATGTCACAGGTGATATCTGTAGAGTTGCAGCATGGTATGACAATGAATGGGCTTTTTCACTGAGAATGTTAGATATAGCGTTATTGTAAAGTATGAACGAAAACTCACAAAAATATGCTTCATTTTATGAGCACTTTGCGGAACTTAGAAAAAGGGTTATTTTTTGCTTTCTATTTTTTTGTGTTACCTTCGGGTTTTGTTACTACTTTAAAGAAAATATATACCGCTTTTTACTTGCACCTTTAATAGAAGTTACAAAAGATAGTGATGATTTTTCTCTAATCTATACAGACTTAACAGAAGCGTTTTTTGTATATCTCAGGGTTGCAATAATGAGTGCACTGTTGTTTTCTTTTCCTGTGTTTGCATGGCAATTCTATATGTTTCTAGCACCTGGCTTATATAAAAGAGAAAGGGCGGTGTTATTGCCATACTTAATTGCAACACCGGTTTTGTTTGTAACGGGAGCCGCTGTAGTTTACTACTACATATTTCCCTTAGCCTGGAAATTTTTTATTGCTTTTGAACATAGCGGTAAATCTTTCGGTATACCAATAGAGTTTATGCCATCAGTTAGTGAATATTTAGACCTTGTTCTTCAATTCGCGTTCGCTTTTGGTACTGCATTTCAAATTCCAGTCATACTAACCTTAATGGTGAGAGTAGGGCTAATCACTGCACAAAGTTTGTCAAATAAACGGAGAATTGCGATAGTGGTAATTTTCATTATTGCTGCAATCTTAACTCCACCTGATGTACTAAGCCAAGTAGGGCTTGCAATTCCAATGTTGGTATTATATGAGCTGTCTATTCTGATATGTAGATATATTGAGAAGAAAGCAAAGGATTGAATCAAGAATATTATTTATAAACAAAGAATGAGCACCAGAGCACTTTTTCTTGTTTGAGTGTTTTTGGCACCACAGTATTTTATTAATTTATTGACTTGTTTGCTTAAATATATAATAATTAAAGTATATTATTATTTTGAATAGGAGAATTTTATATGCCAAAATATGAAGAGTTAAACGAAACACAACAAAGATTATATGATTGTTTAATTTCTGAAATAGAAAAAGGGAAAGAGGATAAGATTACTGATATTCTCAAAAATTTAGAAAAAGAAGGGGTATTAGAAAAAGCACTTACTATTGCGAGTATAACTAAAGAGTTACGAGATTGTGAAAATCATACTCTAACACCTTTTGCCTATGCTATGGGTTTTAGTAACCAGAAAGTTATTAAAAATATTTTAGATGTAATTAAAGATAAAGCGATATTAGAAGCAGTACTTACTACTGCAAATATAAGTTTGAAGTTCAAAAACGGTGCGGAACATGATATAACACTGCTTGCCCATGCTACAATTCTTTATAATCAGGAAGCTATTAAAAATATTCTAGATGCAGCTAAAAATGATAATATGTTAGAAAAAGTTTTCGCTAGTGTAAGAAAAGATTATCTTAACAAAACCAAGAAGATTTTAGAAATATTAAAAAATCAAGAACAAGATGAAAAGGAAAAAACTAAAATTGATGGTTGGCTAGAAGTACTTGCAAAGAGCATATCTAGTTGTGAAAGTAAAGATGATCTTAACAAAATTACAATGCACGATAGAGTTCAAGAGATATTTGAAAAGCAAGAGCAAGAGGATTGGAAAGTAACCCTTGAAAGGATCGTGCCTAATCACAAAAATAAAGATATTTGTGATGTACTTAAGGAGATTTTAGACCCATCATCAAAAGATCCACAGCAAATTGCTGATAGGCTAACAGTACTTAAAAAGATCATGTCTGGTTGCGAAATTCAGGAACAATCTTCAGTAGCTGAAAGCAGCGTTCCTAAAACTGAAGGAAATATAACTGATGAAAGTAGTACATCTGAAATAAGTATTATGCCCGATTGTGAAAGTAATGAACAGTCTTCAATGGCTGAAAGCATCGTTCCTAAAACTGAAGGAAATATAACTGATGAAAGTAGTACATCTGAAATAGAGAATAGTAAACAAAAAGACAAAGTAAAAACTACTAATAAACCAATAATAATTGGCTGTGTTTATGGTGCTATAGCTGCATTGGCAACTGGTGGTGGATGTTTTGCTGCTGGTGTTGCATTACCGATATTGGCTTTAATTGGTATAGCTATAGCTGCTGCTCTAGTAACAGGACTTGTTGCTGGTGGTATTACATATGCAATATCAAAGCCTAGTGAGAATCTAGATAGAGCTAATGTAGAGCAAAGAGTTAGTATAGGGTTAACAGCGTAGTTAAGTAAAAGGAAGAAGTCTATTCTTCCTTTTCTCAAAGTTTTTTTTTGTTGATCATATATTCACAGCATTAAGTTTTATAGGTTGCTGTGTAAAAGATTAGGAAGTAGTTTTGTTAGTGTTGAAAATTATAGCTCTTTTCCTAATAGTGTGAACATGGTGGAATAGGTAAAGTAGCGAGGAGATGTGAATGCCAGTAGCATATAGTTATGATTTAAGGAAAAAAGCATTGGATGTAGGGGAAAGTAGAGCATTTGTAGCCAAGAGGTTCAAAGTTAACATTCTATGAATGGCAAAAAGGTGCAAGAAAATAGGCGATTTTAAATCAAAATGTAGATCCAATAGAGCGTGATTGATATCTTGCTAGTAATAGTGTAACAGCTTTTATTAAGATATTTTTTTACCATACGACAGCAATAACAAAATTAGAAAATTGATGGCTGAATATGTTGGCATTGATAAACAGTATATTATGCTTCAAGCAATATTTACTTTAGTAGCTTCTACAACTTTTTTTAGTATAGCTTTTCCTTGGTGCTGTGTACCAACAGCAGTATTTGCACTTGCTACGTGTTTCTTTGTTAAAAATGATGTACATGCTGCATTTTCTGCAAAAGAACTTTCTCCTGAGTTTGCCGAAATTATTACTGAAAAAGTAGTAAATAATGTTGAGCTCAATGTAGAAGACAACTCTCAATCGAGAAGCTACTTGTATGAGACTGTGTTATATAGCGAAACTAGATTTCACCTTTACACACCTAGATAAGGGGTAACAGCAGACACTAGAATGACAAAATCGTTATTCTGCTACTCATTATCGCCGTATAACTATAGCTATATATGAACTAAAAAAGTAATATTCACTAGATCTTAATATTTTAGATCTATATTTCAATAAAATATTACAATTAGTATGCATGATCCATTTAAAAGTGAGGATTATAAAAAAAATCTTGATTCTCTGATCAAAGCTATAAATCTAGGAAATCCAGAGAAACAATGTTATAAAACAGTAACAGATCTGTCTAATGCTTTAGCGGGTTTTACAGATAAGGCAGAAGATGTAGCTAAGCTTGTTATACGTGATGACTTGAATAATTGTGTAAAGCAGGCAAATAAAAAGCCATTAATTTTTAGGATATTCAATAGAATATTAGGAAGAGATGTTTCGATTAGGAATATAAGTAATTTTATAAAAGATAAATTGCCTCCTTCAACTGCTAGAACAGCAATCGAATATACAGATGTTATTCAAAAAATTTCAGATTTAGAGCGAATAGAAAGAAGTCAAGATAAATATAGGTCATATGGAATAAATTTAGAAAATAGACAGCAAAAGAAAAATCTCTTATATGAGCGAGAAGATTCAGGTTATGGAGGTTCATTAAACGAAGATCCTGAGTATGAAGAAATATCAAATTATCAAGAGGAAAAAAGTAAATCTTTAACAAAAGATTTGCGTAATCTACAATCAATTAAAGAGGAGCCGATTTATGCAACAATCTCTAAAGAACATATAGAAGCAAAAAGAGAACATAGGAAGAAACAACAACTTCAATCTCTTGTACCACCAAAACCACCAAGAGTACCACCAGTACCAGAGAAAATGTTTACTGCCAATCAAAAAATTAGACAAGAACCGAAAAAAGATAAACCTGCAGTACCACCAAAGCCTAAAGATTTAGGCGAAAAAGTAAGCACAGAGCAAAAAATAGTAGTGGAAAAATCAGCTGAGAGTAAACCTACACTACCACTAAAATCTGAAAATCAAGATGGTAAAGAATCAGCAAAAAAAGCTGATGGACCAAAAGTACTAGTAGTTGCTATGAAAAAAGAAGTGACTCGCGAGAGTAGTAAAGTAAAGGCATTAAAAGAAAGATTTGAGCGAAATCAAGTAAAGAACGTGTTGCCTGCTGAAAACAAAACTGCTTCAGTAACACAAACGGATATCAGTGTGAAGAGAAAACAATCTCGTTCATTTCCAGTAGGGAATAAAAAATCTTCGATCAACCATCTTGCCAGCAAAAATTTACCTTCCACGAATGTAAGTGTAAAAGAAATGGTTAAAAAATTTGAAGGGAGAAAAGGTGAAAGATAGTAATATTTGGGTATTTCCCTACTCATGAAAATTAGCTCTTATCATAACATTTTTACAGCCATAAGAGGAAGTTTTTCGGTTCTGTCGCATTTGTAGGGAAGTAGAAAGAAGAATGATATAATTGTCTAAAAAAAAAAGCAAAGATGTTTCGTATCAATCAAAAATTGTTGCCATATTTCAAAGGATTTAGCTTTTCAGCGGATGTTATCTGTATACATGAAATGTCGATTCTCTTTGAGCTATCGAGATTTGGAAGAAATGATGAGTATAAGGGGAGCAAAATGCTACGTTACAAAGGTGGGTTATCACCACTGATAGATGAGGCAGTAAGGAAAAGAAAGAAGCAGGTTGGTAGTAGTTGGAGAGACTTACATTAAATTAAACGGTAAATGGGTTTATTTATATACTGTAGACTTGTGTGTTAGTAGAGACAAGTCTGCAGCACTTGCATTCTTTCGTAAAGCCTTCAGGAGTAACTATCTTCCTGAGAAAATTGTAATTGATAAAAGCGGCAGTAATACTGCTGCTCTTGATGATTTGAATGCAGAAATTTCTGAAGATTACAGTTCTTCAAATAAAATATCTAAATAATATTGTTGATAGATTTATCAAAAAACTAATAAAGCCAATGCTTGGGTTTAAAAGCTTCCATTCCGCAAAGATTACCATCACAGGCATAGAAAATATTCGTATGATTCAAAAAAGACAAATTATTAAAATAATGTTTCTACTTTTGAGAATTTTGCTATGTTAATGGCTTCATAACTCCTATAATCCCACCTTTAATGATCTTCTTTCCTATGGTTTATAGATGCGACAGAACCTAAAATATACCCTGTATTCCAGGTTTGATTATGTCTGGAACAAGCCTAACGCCATTCTTTATTTCTTGTACTATAGAAATTGTTGTTAAGTTCTTTATGTTAAAATCATTGATATTCATTGCTCTTTTATAAAAAAATTAAGCTATATGCTTTATATCTTAACATTAGTTTAGTTTTAAAACAAATTAATATTTTAATATAAGTTTTCTCTTTTGTAGAGAATCTGCTTTTTCTTGTTTTGTATGAACTTAGAAAATTTTTATTGATGAATGACTTTAAGTTTAAAATTGAGAAAGTAGTTGTTATATATACCAGCAAGTATGAGTTAAATTTGTATTATGGACTTGAATAAATTTACCGAAAAAGCAAAAAGCCTAATCCAGAGCGCTCAAATGAAAGCATTGGGAGCTGGGCATCAGATTTTTATGCCTGAACATTTACTTAAAGTAATGCTTGAAGATGAGTCAGGTTTAGTTCAGGATTTGATAGGCGCTTGTGGTGGAAATGTTCAGAATATTTCTGATGCTGTGAGTAGTGCAATTAAAAAGTTTCCAGTGGTTGGAGGACCAGGTAGTGGTGGACTTCAGCTTTCAAGAGAGGTAGCAAAAGTTTTTGATGATTCAATTGGTATTGCGAGGAGAAATAAAGACACATTTGTTACTGTTGAGCGGTTACTGCAGGGCCTTGCTGCACAAAAAGATGAAATTGTAGGTAAAATTTTAGCAGAAGGTGGTGTAACACCGCAAAAATTAAATTCAGTTATTGCAGAAATGAGAAAAGGTGGCAGTGCAGACTCTCCAAATAGCGAGGAAAAATTAAATGCGGCAAAGAGGTATACAAAAGATATTACAGAGCTTGCTATGCAAGGTAAGCTTGATCCTGTAATTGGTCGTGATGAGGAAATCAGAAGAACTATGCAGGTATCGTTGAGGCGAACAAAAAATAATCCAGTACTGATAGGTGAACCTGGTGTTGGAAAAACTGCAATAGTTGAAGGTTTAGCAAACAGAATTGTTGCAAATGATGTACCACTTGGTTTGCGTGATGCAAAAGTTTTAGCTTTGGATCTAGGTGCGTTAATTGCTGGAACAAAATTCAGAGGAGAATTCGAAGAAAGATTAAAAGCAGTAATCAATGATATTTCAAAAGCAGAGGGGAAAGTTATCTTATTTATAGATGAGCTTCATACTTTAGTTGGAGCAGGAGCAACAAGTGGTGCAATGGACGCTTCAAATTTGCTAAAGCCTGCTCTTGCGCGTGGAGAAATTCGCTGTATAGGAGCTACAACTTTAGATGAGTATCGTCAACATATAGAGAAAGATCCTGCGCTTGCAAGGCGTTTTCAGCCTGTGTTTATTTCTCAACCAACTGAAACTGATACTATTTCAATACTGAGAGGTTTGAAGGAGAGATATGAGGTGCATCATGGTATTAGAATCACAGATGGTGCAATAATTGCTGCTGCAACGCTTTCTAATAGATATATAACAGATAGATTTTTACCTGATAAAGCGATTGATTTAATTGATGAGGCAGCAAGCAGAGTAAGAATTGAGATGGATAGCAAACCTGAGGTTATTGACGAACTTGAGAGAAAGATTATACAACTAAAAATTGAATCAGAGGCTTTGAAAAAAGAAAGTGATGAAAACTCTAAGCAACGTTTAAAAAAGATAAATGAGGAAATTGAGAGTCTAAACAGTAAATTTGCTGACTTAAGCAGTAAATGGCAGATGGAAAAGAATAAGATAGCTAAAATACAAGAAACAGCTGAAAAATTGGATAACGCGAGGAAAGAGTTGGAACTGGCTCAGCGTAATGGAAATTTAGGAAGGGCAGGGGAGTTGATGTATGGTGTGATTCCTCAACTTGAAAATGAGTTAAAAAATCAGGAAAAAGTTACTGATAGTTTCCTAAAGAAAGAAGTTACTGAGAGTGATATTGCAAATATTGTTTCAAAATGGACAGGCATTCCAGTTGATAACATGATGCATAGTGAAAAGGAAAAGCTCCTTAACATGGAAAATGAAATAGGAAAAAGAGTAATAGGGCAGAAAGATGCAATTGAAGCGATAAGTAATGCAGTAAGGCGCTCCCGTTCTGGTGTTCAGGATACTAATCGACCTTTTGGTTCATTTTTATTCTTAGGTCCAACCGGAGTTGGAAAAACAGAGTTAGCAAAATCTCTTGCCGAATTTTTGTTTGATGATCAATCAGCACTTCTACGCTTTGATATGTCAGAGTATATGGAAAAACACTCCGTTTCAAAGTTAATTGGTGCGCCTCCAGGATATGTTGGTTATGAACAAGGTGGCAGATTAACCGAAGCAGTAAGGAGAAGACCATATCAGGTAATTTTGTTTGATGAGATAGAAAAGGCAAATCCAGATATATTTAATATATTGCTGCAGATCTTGGATGAAGGCAGGCTCACCGATAGCCACGGTAAATTGATTGATTTTCGCAATACCATACTGATTCTAACTTCTAACCTTGGTGCTGAGGTGATGCTAAGAGGAGCTACCGAATCTGTGAAAGATGAGGTGATGAAAATAGTTAAGTCAGCGTTTCGTCCAGAATTTTTAAATAGACTGGATGAAATTATTATATTCCACAGCTTAACCAAAGATGACATTGATAAAATTATAGATGTTCAATTCTCTTATTTACAAAAGATGCTTGCTAAGCGTAAACTGAGTATTAGTTTATCGCAGGAAGCTAAAGAACTAATAGCACAAACTGGATATGACCCTGAATATGGAGCGCGGCCTCTGAAAAGGGTAATACAAGAATGCATTCAAAATAATCTAGCTAAGTTAGTTTTATCGGGGGAAATAGTAGAAGGAGATGAGCTAATAGTGTATACTTCTGGTAACGAAATCTTAGTTAAAAAGATCTAGATTCGCTGTGTATTTTTGTTTTGAAAAATGTGTATAAATCATAATGTTAATGTTGAGTCTTTATTTAAGCTAGTTGATCAAGGGAATAAAAAAGAGAAAGAAAAAATTAAAGAGTTTATACAGTACTTTTATAATTTTGTTTATAATAGTGACCTAAAAGTCAACGATAAATTTCTTTTATACATTGCAGAAGATGCATACAACTTCATTCTTAAAAAAGAAAAAGAAGAAAGTAAATTGGCAGTAAATAATGTAAATGATATTTCAGGAATAGAAGGTGATTTCACTATAATTAAAATCACAAATGATGACATGCCTTTTTTAGTTGACTCGGTTATTGCAACTATTAAGTCGCACGATTTAACCATATGCTACTACAGCAACAGCATAATTAATGTCCAAAGAAAAGACAGCCTAATAGATAATATTTGTCTTTTGGAAGAAAGTAATGGAATCAAAGAATCAGTAATATATGTAATCATTAAAGGTATAAGTGATAGCTTTGTTGATACATTGAAAGAATCTCTACGAAAAACGCTAAAAGCAGTTAATTGTGTTGTGAAAGACTGGCAACCACTGCTAAAGAAGCTTGATGAAGCTCTTAGGCAGCCTGCATTGACCACTGGAGATAGAGATTTTTTAGCTTGGTTGAAGAATAACAATTTTGTATTTCTAGGTTACCAAGAATACGTTGCTAATAAAGATGGAAAGCTCGTTCTGAGTAATGAGGAAAACCTTGGTTTAATGAGAGCAAGTGAAGAATATCAAGATTTATCGATTTCTTCTGCAGGTTTAGGTTCTTTATACATATTAAGATCAGACCTAATCTCAATAGTTCATCGGCGTACGTATATGAATTGTATAGGAGTAAAAGAATTTAATGACCAGGGTAGGGAACGGCATTTCTTTGGGTTATTTACTTCTGTAGCGGAAGTGCAAGATGTTCGGACTATTCCGGTAATAAAGGATAAGGTCACAACAATAGAAAAAAAGGCAGGATTTGTTCCTGGTGGCCATAATAATAAAGCTTTAGTTTCCATTTTACAGGCATTTTCTTGTGACGAATTATTCCAATCAAATGAAGACGAGTTATTTGAAATTTGCACCTCGATCATGTCTCTTGCGATTAGACCAAGAGTCAAATTATTTTTGAGAAAGGTAGGGAACTTTATTAGTTGCATAGTATTGATACCGATGCGTTATGCTAGTGCAAGACTAATGTTTAAGATACGCGATATATTGAAAGATGAAACGAATGCAGAAAGTTCAGATATTTACAACAACCACATCATCAATGAATATGATTTGATGAAATTACACGTGGTGCTAAGAACCAAAAGCGCTAGCGTTTTTGATGATGAAGTTTTGCGTATCGAAAACAAATTAGGAAACATTACAGAAAAGTGGGAAGATCGTTTTATAGACAATTTATATAATACTTTTAGCACTGTTGAGGATATATTTATCCGCTATTGCAAGGCATTTCCGATAAGTTATCAAGAGAATTTTGAACCTCATGATGCGTATTATGATATGAAAAAATTGGAGATAGTGAGAAAGAAAAAAGTCAGCGAAGTTGATTTGAGGCTTACTCGTGACAATCTCAACTATCAATTGAAGGTTTACACTCCAAGCAACGGAGGCCTTGAATTGTCAAAGATATTAAAGGTTACTAAGAATTTAGGAGCTAAGATTCTATCTCATAATGGTTATTATATAGAAATCAACGGTGGAATATGGATACATCATTTTGTGTTGTCAAGAGTCGATGAATTAATAGACAACATTACTTTAAAAGAGCAGTTTGAGATAACACTTGTCAAAGTGTTCAGCAAGGAAATAAAAAATGACTATTTTAACAGTTTGATCATTATTGCTGGGCTCGAGTGGAAGGAAGTGCTTCTGATTAGAGCGCTAAGCGCCTACCTAAAGCAGACATCATTTAACTATAACCCAGAATATATACAAAAAATAGTATCAGAATATCCAAAAGTAGTAAAGTATTTAATAGAATTGTTTCATGCAAGACTTGATCCTGAAATAGATATCGACAGGGTAGAAACTACTAGCATTTTGACAGAAAAAATCGAGGAGCTTCTAAAGGAAATCAGCAATGCTTCACATGATTATGTTTTACGTTCGATATTTAATTTGATGATGGCCATTTTGAGGACCAGTTATTATCAGGATGATAAACCTTACTTATCTATAAAATTTGATTCAAGTAAGATAAATGATTTACCTGATCCGCGTCCATATCGTGAGTTGTATGTTTATTCAAACCTTTTTGAAGGAATACATCTAAGAGGAGGGAAATTGGCCCGTGGCGGCTTGAGATGGTCAGATAGGACGGAAGATTTTCGCACTGAAGTTTTGGGCCTCATGAAAGCCCAGATGACAAAAAATGCAGTTATTGTACCTGTTGGTGCAAAAGGTGGGTTTGTAATAAAGCAAGTTTATAAAGACAAAAACACTTTAAGAGAGAAAGGTGTTGAATGCTACAAGAATTTCATTAGAGGAATGCTTGATATTACTGATAATGTAGTTGATGGCAAAATAATTCCACCAGAGAATGTAATTAGGTATGACGAAGATGATCCATACTTGGTAGTTGCGGCAGATAAAGGCACTGCTTCATTTTCTGATTATGCTAACCAAATAGCTTATGAATGTAATTTTTGGCTTGGAGATGCATTTGCATCTGGTGGATCAGCAGGTTATGACCACAAAAAAATGGGTATTACAGCAAGAGGTGCATGGATTGCAGCAGAGCGGCATTTTTGGAGAATGAATAAGGATATTTACCAAGATGCAACTGTTATTGGAATTGGAGATATGGCTGGCGATCTGTTTGGAAACGGTATGCTGCTTTCAAAAAATATGCGCTTGATTGGTGCATTTAACCATATGCATATTTTTGTTGATCCAAACCCTGACGCAGAAAAAAGTTTCGCAGAGCGTAAACGCCTCTTTGAATTACCGTTTTCCACTTGGATGGATTACAATAAAGATTTGATTTCTTATGGTGGTGGGGTATTTGAGCGTAGCAGCAAGCAAGTAGACATTTCTCAAGAAATGAAAAAGTGCTTTGATATAGTGGAAGATATCTTATCTCCAAATGATTTGATTCGGTATCTGCTCAAGGCAAAAGTGGACTTCATATGGAATGGAGGAATTGGCACATTTGTTAAGGCAAAGAGTGAAAGCCATGGCATGGTTGGTGATAAAGCAAACGATGAGTTAAGAGTGAATGGTGAGGATATTAGAGCTTCTATGTTTATAGAGGGTGGCAATCTTGGTTGCACGCAGCTTGGAAGGGTAGAGTATGCTAAGAGAGGTGGGTACATCAATGCAGATTTTGTTGATAATTCAGCAGGAGTAATATGTTCCGATCTTGAAGTTAACATCAAGATTGCTTTTGTTGCAATTATGAAAGAAGGGGGAATTTCCTTGGAAAAAAGGAATGAAATACTGGCTAGCATGATAGATGAAGTTGCATCTAAGGTACTTGAAAACCATAACAGGATTGAAACAAAAGCATTGCTTCTTGAGTGCTTGCAAGCTAAAGAAAAGTTGGAGCAGCACCATAAATTATTACTCAGTTTAGAGAAATTTGGGCTGCTAAACCGAGATGTAGAATTTCTTCCAGCTGAAGAAGAGGTAGCAAGAATGTTAACTGATGGAGAAGGTTTCTGTTCTCCTCAGCTTTCTGTTCTGATGTCTTATGCAAGAACAGCAATAAAAAATGAAGTTATACACTCTGAGCTACCTGAAAAAGATTTTTTGTGCCGTGATTACTTACTAAATTACTTTCCACAAAGGATGGTAACAGAGTTCAAGGATTCCATATTGAAACACCAACTTTGTAGGGAAATTATTTCTACTTGCATTACAAACGATGTAGTAAATAGGATGGGCTGTATATTTATTAATAATTTGGTTGAGAGTACTGGAATTAAAGTACATGAAGCAGTTAACATATATATCGTTGTTAATCACCTATATAATTTAAGTAGCCTTTGGCAGAAAATTGATGAATTGGATGGAAAAATTGATGTTGATTCATATTTGCAAGTAGTGAGAAGTGTGCAAAAATTTATTGGTAGGGTATCATTTTGGTTAGTAAAAAATCTTGGTAAGCTTAATCTTGTAGAACTAGATGGTGTTACAAAATTTAGGGGTGCAATTGAAACTTTAGGCCATGATATTTTAGATGAGCACCTATTAGAGGTCTATAATCATGGATTAGCTTCTTTGTTAGAGCTTAACATAAATAAAGATCTAGCAAAAAGGGTTGCTGATCTACGTATTCTTATTTATGCGCTGGACGTTATATCTGTTGCTGAGCAGACATCTTTGTCCATCCTTGAGGCTGGTAGAATATACTTTGAATTAAAGTCGCTGCTAAGATTTGATATGATTAGAACAGTTGCTGGCAAGATGAAAAGCCATTCTTCCTATTGGGATCGCAGCTTAATTAATGATTTATTAGATGATTTAAGCAATTATCAACATAAGCTAGCTGTTAAAGTTATAAAAGCTACTGATAATCATGTAGACAAGGTTCAAACTTGGGCTATTAATGATAAGGATTATATAGAGCGCTACAATAGCTTTTTAGATGAGATGGTCGCTTATAAACTTGATTTAAGTAAATTAATACTCATAATCAGAAGAGTTAAAATACTTGCTTCATAGGAAAAATGTTTAATATAGGTCTGTCAGAAGTTTTAGTTGTAGCTTT
Organism: Wolbachia endosymbiont (group B) of Ablattaria laevigata; assembly: GCF_964277395.1. Classification (NCBI taxonomy): domain Bacteria; kingdom Pseudomonadati; phylum Pseudomonadota; class Alphaproteobacteria; order Rickettsiales; family Anaplasmataceae; genus Wolbachia; species Wolbachia endosymbiont (group B) of Ablattaria laevigata. The sequence goes on along the minus strand of NZ_OZ195519.1, from coordinate 432,007 downwards.
AGTGAGTATAATTGTTCTTGATAAAAGTAAAGTACCTGTATTTCTTAATCTTATTAAAAATATATATAGGTATTTCTGGGTTGTAAAATCAAGAGCTAGGAAATTGTTGAAGGATACCGGAATTAAAGAATTATATGAAGAGCATAACGTTGAAAAAGTCAATTACATAATTGGTGAAGATGGCAAGCTTTATCCTACTTACAATTTAGATAGTACAAAAAATGACAGCAAAAATCCTAGTAGTAGATGATATACCATCTAATGTTAAGCTTTTGGAGGCTCAGCTAAAAGCAGAGTACTATACAGTTATTGTAGCTTATGATGGCGAGGAGGCAATAGATTTAGTAGCAGAACAGCAGCCAGATATTATCTTACTTGATGTCATGATGCCAAAAATGAGTGGTTTTGAGGTTTGTAAGAAGCTAAAGAATGATCCCTTAACGACTTATATTCCAATAATTATGGTAACTGCGCTGCATGACACTCATGATAGAGTGGAAGGAATTAATGCTGGTGCGGATGACTTTCTAACTAAGCCGATAGATGAAACTGCTTTATCTGCAAGAATTAAGTCTCTTGTGCGCTTAAAGATGATAATAGATGAGTTGTGCTTGAGAGGAGAAACTAATGCTGAGATTGGTGGAGTAGCAGAAAGCAGTATTATGGATTATTCTAATCAGATTTTTGATGCTAACATACTTGTTGTAGATGAGGACACCTTTCAAGCAGAGCAGATACACAATGTTCTAAAGCAACGCTTCAGATCAATTAAAATACTGCACGATCCAAAAGAAGCATTAAAGGTTGGTATTAAGGATAATTACGACCTGATTATTTCTGACATGCAGTTTTCAAAAACTGACGGCCTACGGTTGTGTTCTAAGTTTCGTAGTAAAGTAGAAACACGTTATACACCAATTCTGATCCTTTCTGAAGATTATGATAAAAGCAATTTAGTAAAGGCACTTGATGTAGGTGCTAATGATTATTTAACAGTACCTTTAGATGAGAGTGAATTAATAGCTAGGGTTAATTTGCAAGTGAAACGCAAAAGGTATCAAGATGCCTTGAGAATGAATTTATTTAATAATGTGGAAATGTCTATAAAGGATCCATTAACTAACTGTTATAATAGAAGATATTTTGATGCACACTTAAGAAATATTGTTAAGGATTCTGTGGAAAAAGATAGAAGTTTATCTCTTATGATACTTGATATAGATTATTTTAAGATGGTGAATGATAACTTTGGGCATAATGCTGGAGATGAACTTTTAAAGGAAATACAGAAAAGAATTTCTGAAAATATCAGAGTGACAGATTTATTAGCTAGGTTTGGTGGTGAGGAATTTGTTGTTGTAATGCCAGATACCAATGTATCAGATGCGTATACTATTGCAGAGAGAATAAGGAAAATTATTGCCAAAGAACCTTTTATACTTGTGGATAAAAATACAACCCATAATTTAACTGTGAGCATTGGAATTTCAGCAATGCAAAGATCTGACCTTGATGATGTTAAAAAATTTATAGTACGTGCTGACAAATATTTATATAAAGCAAAAAACAGTGGTAGAAATAGAGTGGTTACTGGTTGAAGTTCTTTTAAATAAGTAGTAACTAAGATTCAAATGATAGCATAAAATTTCTCAACTCCGGAAATTTCGCATTTAACTGCAGAAATAGATATTTATTTAAAAAATACCCTGTAATTTTTAACCCTAGTCTGAATTCTTGATATGAGTAGCTATTTTGTAGGTTGTTATTGTATACATCATGCAACATCTGTGGAAAAGGTAGTAATTTATCTGCATAACAGTCACCTACTTTTTTTGACACTGCTCTACCAGTTTTTGGAGAAATAAATTGTAGATTTTCTTTCACACCTGTTACAGCACATTTTGATAGGTCTAACTTAAATCCAAGTTGCGTAAGAAGCAGAAGCTCTAAGTTAAGGTAATGACTTTGCCAAAACTGGCTATTATGTTTTATTACATCGATGAAGTGTCTAAAATTATCATACAACTTGATGCAGGATTCACTTTCTGGAAGCACTTTTTCTAATATAGACGAGAAAGAAACAATAGCAATGCTTTTTAACCTATCTTGAAAGAAATGATGAAATGGAGATTCAATCAATTCGCACTTTAAAAAACCTAGATTTTCAGGTAGCTTAGCACTCCATTCTGCATGTAATAGATTACTTATTTGAAACTTATAATTGCTATTGTTTGTTAACCTAGTTAATCCTCTGCACTTTCCATGATTTTTTGTAAATAGAGAAAGAATTAAATTTTTATCACCGTATTTTTTAACAGCTATAATAACACCTTCATCTTTCCATCTCATTTAGAGTATATTGACCATATGATATTATAGAGATAATAAAATTAGTGTAGCAAATTTGAGTTTAAGTCAACTGAAATATATTGACTTTATGTGCAATATTAGCTTTAAACCAGTAAAACAAGCTGCTTAACATATGCGCCCTCTCTATTTTAATTATATTCTTCTTTTGTCTCTATGTTGTTTTTTGCTTTTTTCAATGAAAGCCCAAACGAATGATTCATCAGTTATTCCTATACCACAAAGAAAAAAAGAATTAGTTGAGTTAGTACAACCGAGGCAAATTATTGAAATACAGGAAATTGATGAGGGTATTCCAATTCCCAAAAGAAAAAAGGGTGTAGAAAGAAAACTAAGAGAAGACATCAAAGAGGTGAAAAATGAAATAAGAGATAAGAAAAATATTGAGAACAAAGATGATGAATTGGCTGTAACAGAAATTATTAATTCTATAAGGGATAAACTGACAGAGTGTTGGAGCATTCCTGAGGGCATAGTTTATAAAGAAAATTTTAGTATAAAAATTAACTTATTATTATCCAGTAAAGGCGAGATCGTTGTAGCCAACGTAGCAGATAGTAGTTCTTATCAAAATAATCCTCTTTTTAGATCAGCAGCAGATAATGCAATGCGTGCAGTGTATAAATGTAGCCCGTTAATTGGCTTACCTGCTGAGCAGCATCACATTTGGCGCGAAGTCACGTTAGATTTTATTCTAAATAGGTGAATTTACGTTACCTAAATTAGTTACTTGTGATGAAAAATAGATCAGCAAATTTTCAATCAACAACAGCTAAAGACCTTTCTGCAACGTTGATTTCTCTTATATCTGTAACTTCGTCATTCTGATTAAACGAAATTTGCAGAGACTTACTACTGTACTTCCTTTTTCCCAAGAAGTTAGCTTGTTTAATTTTATATGAGACATAGTACCAAACATTTTCGTCGAACTTTGATACTAATGTTGGCAATCCTAAAGTATGAACCACTTTTTCTCTATCATCACCTACTTTTATTTTGCTCCACAGTTCAACATTAATGCCAGGAACTCCGTGATTATAGATAGTGTGAATGCAGCCTACTGAAAACAGCAAAACAGAAAATATTAATACTCGCATTTTATCAATTAGTTATTTGAAATCATAATACACTGATAAACTATCTGTCGTCAAATTTCAAAAAAGTTAAATTGACTGATTCTCAATATCATTTAATATAATATTTACTTCAAAATAATTAGGTACCTTATGTCATTGCTAGAAGCAGATCCAATATACAAGCCTTTTAATTATCCTTGGGCATATGATGCATGGTTGCAGCAACAAAGGATACACTGGATACCTGAAGAAGTTCCGCTTGCTGATGATGTGAAAGATTGGAAAACTAAACTTTCTAATGTAGAGAAAAATTTATTGACCCAGATTTTTAGGTTTTTTACTCAAGCAGATATTGAAGTAAATAATTGCTATATGAGGCATTATTCAAATATATTTAAGCCAACAGAAATATGTATGATGCTTGCAAGCTTTTCCAATATGGAGACTATACACATTGCAGCCTATTCATACCTTCTAGATACGATTGCCATGCCAGAAAGTGAATATCAAGCATTCTTAAAATATGATGCTATGAGAAAGAAGTATGAATACATGTTAGAATTTGAGGAAAGTAAAAAGCACGATAAAAAACATGTTGCTAAAACTTTAGCAGTATTTGGTGCCTTCACTGAAGGATTGCAGTTATTTGCATCATTTGCAATTTTGCTCAATTTTCAACGGTTTGGAAAAATGAAAGGTATGGGGCAAATAATTGCTTGGTCAGCACGTGACGAAACCTTGCACACCAATTCAATTATCAATTTGTTCAATACGTTTATTAAAGAGAATAATGAAATTTGGAATGACGAGTTCAAAGAAGAATTATATTCTGCATGTCGCACTATTGTTGAACTTGAAGATGAATTTATAAGTCTTGCTTTTGATTTAGGAGATGTTGAAGGGCTATCTGCAGAGGAAGTGCGCAATTATATACGTTACATAGCAAACAGAAGGTTAACGCAATTAGGTCTTAAATCTATATATAATGTTAAAGATAACCCTATTCCGTGGCTTGATGAAATACTAAATGGCGTGGAACATACAAATTTCTTTGAAAATAGAGTAACAGAGTATAGCCGTGCAGCAACTCAAGGCACTTGGGAGGAAGCTTTTGCTAAAAACGATACAAAAAGTGAATAGCAGTAACTTCACCCTTTTTTATCGTTTCAACGGAAGCTTGCGATACATATCAAAGGTGGAAGGAGGAAGAATTTGATATAAATCATCTATTTAGCTTAGAGAAAAGAGAGTATAGATATAAAGTTACATTATTGCATGTAATAGTTGGAGATTTTGATTGCTTAGAGGAGGAGGAGAAGAAGTTAATACGATATCTATTAGACAAAGGTGCTAATGTTAATGCACGAGATTCTTTTGGAAAAACTCCTTTGCACAATAGTCATGACAAAGAGGTAACACAAATTTTACTAGATGCAGGTGCTAATCTTTTTATAAAGGATCATTATGGAATGACTGCAAGAAAACATGCCCGTGATGAATCAAAGCAGCTTTTAAAAAAGGCAGAAGATAAATACAAGCAATAAAGCAATGAAATTTGGTGCTATTGTTGGTATTACGGCTGGAGTGGGAGTTGGTAATGGACTTTTTGCTGCTGCTGGTCTTTCATTACTAATATCGGCTTTTATTGGCGCAGCTGTTGCTATAGCAATAGGGTTTGTTGTTTTTGGTATTACATATGCAATGGTTCCTAGTGAGAAGCTAGATAGCGTTGACGCAGAACAAAAAGCTAGTACAGCGGCAAGTATGGTAGTGTAGTTAAGTAAAAAAAGGAAGAAGAGACTTCTTCCTCTTTTCTCCAAATTTTTTATATATAATTGAGAATAAAAAAACTGTGGATAACTCTGAAAAAGATCAAAAAAGACATCAAAAAGAGTATGATTAGATTGAAATATTTACAGAAAAACTTACTCAATTAGTAAATATCTCAATACTTTTAAGTAAAAAGACAAATAGAGGGTCGTATTGGAGCTAAAGGTTAGAATTTTAAGTATTTTGAAAGTAGGAACTTAATCTTAAAGAGGTACTTTAATAGTTCCTTTTAAGTACTAATCCGGAGGTTCGATAGGTTGTTGTTTAAAAGATTGGCAGATATTTTTATTAGTATCGAAAATTACATAATGTATATTATGGAAAATATAAGAAACACAAGCTTTCAGCAAGAGAAAATGCAATTTTTGCTCTTCTCAAACAGCATAAAAAAGTATCTGTTGAACCTCCAGATTAGTATCGAAAAATACTCAGGTACTACTTTAAAAGTTTTATCTTAAAATATCTAAAGCATTACTTTAAGAGTATTTAAAGAACTAAAATTTTAATTTAAATACCATTCCTTACCCTCTTATTGTCTCTTATCAAAAAAGTGTTAAAATAGCAACTAATTATATTAGTTCTTGCATAACTATATCAGCTTGGTTGCTTCATTGTTTGTTTCTTTTCTTTCAAAAATATCTAAATTGATCTAACTTTTCAGAGTTATCCACAGTTTTTTTTGTTCTCAATTATATATATATTAGTATTTAGAGATCATATTTATTATAGATTTCCAAAGTACTCAGAAATGTAAAATTATGTACTCTACTAGGTTATCAACTTAGTTATTAACAATTCTGTGAATAACTTAAACAAGAAAAAGGTGCTTTTGCGCGAACGGAGTTATCCTTTAACACTTTATGGTTACACATAGGACAAGATATCTAAAATCCTATTCAGGGTACCTAACAAAGTAAAAAATTTGGAGAGAAGGAAGAAGAGACTTCTTCCTTCTACTTAACTTTGCTGAGGCAAATCTTGTTCTGTTGCCGACCTTGATGTGTCAGGATTTTCTATCTTAGTAGATACTGCATATGTAATACCACCAGCAACAAGTCCAGTGAGTACAGCAGCAGCTACAGCTATGCCAATTAAAGTCAGCATTTGTAATGCAACACCAGCAGCAAAAAGTCCACCACCAACTGCTAATCCAGCTATAACACTGCAAATAGCACCAGCAACAATTGCTTTACTAGTTGGGCTAAATAGCTTATTTTCAACATTTGGATTTATTTTATCCGTACTGCTTTCAGCTTTCACTCTATTTTCAATAAGGTCTCTAATTGAGGTTATCAATTTCTCAAGATTTTCTTTTTGCTGTACACATTGTTCATTTGTAAATTCTCTCTCTATAGCAACTTTAATTTTTTTAAGCTCATCTTCGCTTAAAGAAGCGAAAAATTCTTCTTTAAAATCTTCTAGAATATTATTTAAAACTTCTGATGGATATTGGCGACTAGGATCTGTAATATATTTAATCAGTGAAATAGATTTCACCTTATTTTGATTTTTAGAAGATAAAATCTTTGCTCTTACAACTTCTTTAAGCAAAACTAGTTCTTTCGCACGCTTCAAAACTTCTTTAAGATAGTCTACACGAGTTGCTTCATAAGTTCCAATTATTGACTCCTGAGTTTTTTCATTAGTTTCACTAAAAATAGTAAGAAAATCTTCTTTTGATACTGTTCCTAAAAGTTCAACAATATCTCTAATATCTCCATTATCTCTAAATCTTTGATATAATTGTTGAAATGATTCTTTCTGTTTTTCTGTTAATGGCATATCAAACTCTATTAAAAATAATAATATACTTTAATTATGATATATTTAAATAATAAAGTCAAGAATTTAACTAGTATTGCAAACACTTAAACAAGAAAAAGGGGCTTTTACTCGAATAGATATTTTATAACGTCTTAATGCTAACTCCACCGACATATAAATTTGCGTGGCTTTTTCCAGTATTAAGCAATGCAAGTCCAATATTGTCGACACTAGAGCGTAGTTCTCCTACTTCTTCATTATGTTCACTGATTACTTTAGTGCCAATATTTGGAAGTGCATTTTTTCCCTCAACAAGGTAAAGTTTCCTTCTGAATTTTTCTTGTCTGCTCATTCGATTTACAACTTCCTGACCTATATAGCACCCTTTATTAAAGCTTATACCATTTATCTTATCGATTAAATATTGCAGCGGAAATGATGAATTTTGCACCATATCTTTTGCTCCATCTGGGACAAGGTTTTTAATTCTAACTTTTTCATACTGAATAAAATCTCCAACCGGTTCTTTTATTTCATCTTCATGTATGATCCTCATTCCTAGCAGCTTGTGCCTTGGATCTTGAAAAATAACTTGTGACTTACTACTACACTTCGCCAACTTAGCATCAAACAAAACTCCAACCTTATATAGTGAACTAATGTCTTTAATCCTCACTCTAAGGTAAGTTTTGAGCAAGTCTAATTTTTCAATTATTTGCTGTAGATGGGCATTTTCACACTCCAAATAAATATATTTATCATGCTCAATGAGGAAAAAATCGTACAGATATTTTCCCTGAGGATTGAGTAATAAAGAGTAAATTGCCTGCTGGCTACTTAGTTTATTAATATCATTTGTTATAACACCCTGAAGAAAATCTCTCGTATCTGGTCCGTATAAAGATATTAGACTACGGTTTGCTAGCGGTATGTAACCCATAAAACTTCTGTTCAAACCTTAAATTATACACTTTTACTAACTCCAACCCTTGAAATGTAACCTTTAGATGACTACATAGAATTGTAGGTTAATCTATTAATGAGGAAACATAAATGTCAAGTGTAAATTTGAATGTATTAGATGATAACGTGCTAATAAAGCCTATTACTGAAGAAAAACAAGGTGGAATTGTACTACCATCAAGTGCTGAAAAGAAGCCTACTAAAGGTGAAGTTATAGCAATTGGTAGTGGTTCACGCAACTCAAGCGGAGAGCGTATAGCTTTAACTGTAAAAACTGGTGATAAGGTTTTCTACAGGCAGTGGGCTGGGACAGAAGTAGAGCATGATAATGAAAAGTATGTCGTGATGAAGGAGTCAGACCTACTTGCTGTTATCAAGTAGGTATTCCTATTTTACTAAACTAATGCGCTATATAGTGCATTATGTATTTTAATATTCTAAATTTTTTATTAATTTAAGGAGTGATAAAAATGGCTAACATAGTAGTATCAGGCGAACAGTTGCAAGAAGCCTTTCGTGAAGTTGCAGCAATGGTTGACTCAACGGTGGGAGCAACTGCAGGGCCTAGGGGAAATACAGTAGGAATTAGCAAGCCATATGGTGGACCAGAGGTCACAAAGGATGGCTATAAGGTAATGAAAGGTATAAAGCCTGAAAAACCATTACACTCTGCGATAGTAAGCACCATTGCTCAAAGTGCTTCTCAGTGTAATGACAAAGTTGGTGATGGTACCACAACATGCTCAATACTGACTAGCAATATGATAATGGAAGCTTCAAAGTCAATTGCAGCTGGAAATGATCGTATTTGTATCAAAAATGGAATACAGAAGGCAAAAGATGTGATATTAAAGGAGATTACATCAATGTCTCGCACAATTTCTTTAGAGAAAATGGATGAAGTTGCACAAGTTGCAATAATTTCTGCAAATGGTGATAAAGATATTGGTAATAGCATTGCTGATGCTGTTAAAAAGGTTGGAAAAGAAGGCGTCATCACTGTTGAAGAGAGTAAGGGTTCAAAAGAATTAGAAGTTGAACATACAACTGGTATGCAGTTTGACCGTGGTTATCTCTCTCCATACTTTGTTACAAATAATGAAAAGATGAGCGTGGAGCTTGATGATCCATATTTGCTGATTACAGAAAAAAAACTTAATATTATTCAACCTTTACTTCCTATTCTTGAGGCTATTTTTAAGTCTGGTAAACCTTTGTTTATCATTGCAGAAGATGTTGAAGGTGAAGCATTAAGCACTTTAGTGATCAACAAATTACGTGGTCTAAAAGTTGCTGCAGTAAAAGCTCCAGGTTTTGGTGATAGGAGAAAGGAGATGCTCGAAGACATAGCAGCTTTAACAGGTGCTAAGTATGTCATAAAAGATGAGCTTGGAATCAAGATGGAAGATTTAACTCTTGAAGATCTTGGTACTGCCAAAAATGTTAAAATCACTAAAGACAATACTACAATTGTCAGCGAAAATAGCACCTCTGACAGAGTGAAAGCTAGAATTGAGCAGATTAAATCTCAGATTGAAACTTCAACCTCTGATTATGATAAAGAAAAGCTGAGAGAGCGTTTAGCGAAATTATCAGGCGGCGTTGCTGTGCTCAAAGTTGGTGGAGCAACCGAAGTAGAAGTAAAAGAACGCAGAGATAGAGTTGAAGATGCACTTCACGCAACAAGAGCTGCAATTGAAGAAGGTATAGTTCCCGGTGGTGGAGTTGCACTTCTTTACGCTGCATCTGCTCTTGATAAGCTAAAAGCTTCAAGCGATGAAGAGCAAATAGGTATCAACATTGTCAAAAAAGTTCTCAGTGCTCCAATCAAAAGATTGGTTAAAAATGCTGGTCTTGAATCTGCTGTTATAATTGACTATTTGATTAAGCAGAATGATAAAGAGCTTATATACAACGTTGAGGCTATGAACTACGCTAATGCATCAACAGCTGGTGTAATTGATCCGGCAAAAGTAGTTCGTATTGCTTTTGAAACGGCAGTGTCTGTAGCAAGCGCACTTATTACTACTGAATCTATGATAGTTGATCTACCAAACAAAGAAGAAAATGCTTCATCACCTATGGGTGCAGGAGCAATGGGCGGAATGGGTGGATTCTAAGTAAACAAGAGCCTTGGAGCAACTTGCTCCAAGGTATCTTTCTAGTTCTAAAAAGTCTTACATTTATAAAGGAAATAAATTTGTGATTTTCTATGCAAAGCCACTACTATTTATATTTGTTACGTCTCTTTAATATTATAACTGCTTAAAAATAAAAAAATAATATATGAAAGTTATAATTGCTACTATATTTGTATTAGCATAATATTATATTAACAAATGATTTATATAATATTTTTATTATAATAGATAGAACTTAAATTATTTTCTTCATAAATAGAGTATTTATGAAAATACGTATATACTCAATCCTACTTTTACTTTTTTCTTGCACTCAATTGTGCGCTGAAGAAGAAGTTGCAAAATTTGATCTGCTCATTGGTAAGGTAAATAAAGCAAACCTTACCATTGAAGGCGCAATAAAGGTTACAATAAAACCAGGTTGGCATATATATTACAAAGACCCTGGAGATTTCGGCCTTCCTACTTCCTTTGACTGTCAGGGTAACATATCAAATATAGATATTCATTGGCCTACTCCCAAGGAACATGAAGATAAAGTTGGGGAAGTTACATTTGTTAGTAACATATATGAAGATATGGTGTTATTTCCCTTTAAAAACAATATCATTCCAAATCAGGAATACGCTGATATTAACTTTCATATAAAGTACGCAATATGTAAAGATAGGTGTATCCCTAAAAATGCCGAGATAAAAACCAGTCAACCACTAAAGGATTTTATAGATTCTGATATCAATAAACTCATAAATGAGTGGTATGAAAAATAGAGCTCCCAGCGAGCAAGTGATAGTTATACGATAGCTTAAAAATGTTATTCCTGTCCCTGAATTTTCCAATAAAGATCTTTCCAAAAATTTCGATCATGAAGCCTTTTGGGGACCAAAAGGCTTCATTTCAATCAATAACGAAAATTATGACTTTGAAAGAGCTGCTTGCTTATTAACTCCTGTAGTAATTTGTATGCTTTCCACACTTGTTGGAGGATAAAATCCTTTTATTACTTCAGAGCCTTCTCGCTTTAAATATGACAATGCTTCATATAAAGTCTTCGCTTCATATTGTCTTCCTACTTTTACTTCTTTATGTGCAGCTAATTGATCCCAAGTAACACCATTGCTTTCAATAAACTCTACAGAACCATTATCGCTAATGCTAATTTTCATTTTACACTCTTTCCCCTCAACATACCAATTTAAATTCATATAATATGAGCCATTAGCTACTTCATAAATTCTTACTCCATTCTCATCAACTCTGCAGCGTATTCCCCTTGTTTCACACTTGCTTTTACTAGGCAGTAATAATGTAATTCCATCTACACCATATTTTCTGCATAGATCACTATTTAAAACATCAACCACATTTATTGATTTTGTAGGATCGCCAAGCATAATTCTGAGTGCAGGCTTAATCTTACCTTTCTTTCTACTTTCTTTAATTCCTATATATTCTAAAGTATTGTCTTTTATACTTTCCTTTACATCTTTTGCAATTTTCTGAGCAATTGCACCTACGACATTTTTGCTATCGTACTTATTGGCATACTTGTATTCATACCTGCCATTAACTTCATATCTATACTTTTCCTGTCCTTCTTCACTGGGAACCACAGTAGAAAAGTGTTTAAACCACACTTCATCATCATCAATACTAACTTCTTCGTTCTTATCTCCAGAATCTACAGATATTTTGCTACCTGGGCTTACATTTTTAAAGAACTTATCCTTTGCACGTAAATAAAAATTTTCATTTGTATTTTGATTCAGGTCAGTTTTAATTAGACCTTTAGGATTATCTAACATATACCTCCACACATTAAATTATATAGAGGTATATCAGTGTTGACCTTCTAGGTCAACACTAAACAATAACAAAAACTATAGTTGTTTCTTTTCACCTGCTAAAGATTGTGCTTGTGCTCCATCTACACTTGTTGAATGTTGCTTCAATATGTGATTTAGATATTCTCGTACTTCATCAGTGTATTTAATGCTCTTGTAGCTTAAACTTCTTATCAACACCTTGCCTAAATGAAAAATATTTCCTCTTTCTTGGAGAAATTTGTTATATTCATTGCAGTTACTGACTTTCATTTGCTGTGGCATATTTTTTCTTCAATGGTTAAATGGCTATTCTATAATGAATTTTGTCAGTAACTGCCAGTTCTTTTCTCTTGAGTGATGCAACAAAGCCATCCCAGTGTCAAGCACTGGAATGACACCCATTTCTTTCTAGTGTCCCCTTTCTTGTCATTCAAGTATCCTTTTCTTATCATCCGAGTAGCTAAAACTATGATCCATTGTTCATTTTCTGGATTCCAGTCTGGAATGACATTGTTTTAACATTGTACCATATTACAATGTTCATACAGTTGTGATTGGTATGACAAGATAAGATGTGCTAGAATAATGGAACCGAAGTCATACATAGAAAATAGGTTAGGTATTTTTCAACTTTTGCTATATACTCAAGTAAAAATCTCTCTTTTACAGATGGATACAGTAAAGTTTGTTTTATTACTGCCAACAATACTACTCATACTAGTTGCTGGTGTTTACCTATCGGTTAAACTAAAATGGTTGCAGATATTTAGACTACCGTATGCCCTTTCACTTATTGGAGCTAAAAGAGGAGAAAATAAATTTTCTTCTATAGCTGCTCTGTTTACAATCTTAGGGGGAAATTTAGGAGTAGGAAATATTTCAGGAACTGCTGTTGCTCTAAAAACCGGAGGACCAGGATCCATTTTATGGATGGCAATCATTATTGTTGTTACTTCTGTGATAAAATATGTTACTTGTTACCTAAGTATAAAAACCAGAAAAGAAAAAAATGGACGGTTTATAGGTGGACCTGTAGCCTACATGAATGACTCATTTAACTCTAGCAAAGCTACAATTGTGTTTCTAATTGTTATGGTAATAGTTTCAATAACAGTTGGTAATCTTGTTCAGGTAAATTCTCTATCAATACCACTCAGCATGGTAGATGTACCTGTAGTTATTGGCGGCATTGTAATGGCCATAATATTTTTTGTTGTTGCAGCTCTCAGCTTAAAAAAAATTAAAATTTTTATATCGGCTATGATACCGATAATGACGGTGAGTTACCTTACACTTTGCGGTATAATATTATTTAAGTTTAGTGAAAATATCCTTCCTTCTCTAAAATTAATAACAAGCAGTTTTTTTACAACTAGTAGCTTTAACTCTGGTTTATCTTTAGGTTTAATTTTAGAAATGTTGACTATTATTCAAGTTGGAACTTTGCGAGGTATTTTTGCAACAGATATAGGACTTGGCCTCGAAGGAATTGTACACTCCTCGATTACTCCTAAAAAAAATAACAATAAATTTATCATTGAACAGAGTCTAATCACAATAATATCTCCTTTTATAGTTGCACTCATAGTATTCATTACAACAATGGTACTGCTTGTCACAGATTCTTGGATTACTGATTTAGAGAGCACTAACATGTGCATATTTGCTTTTAGAAAAGCTATGAATTGGCCCTATACTGACTATTTAATTATGGCTATAATGTTTTGTTTTGCCTTTACTACTATCTTTACTTGGTTTTTTTGTTCAAAACAAACAATACGCTATGTATCTATGGATAATAAATACACCAAAATCTGGACTGTAGTTTTTACCTTAATCATTCCATTTGGTGCAATTGGTGGAGTTAAGTTACTCTGGGATATAGCTGATATCTCGATTGCTGCTTTGCTTTTTATTAACATACTTGCTATACTCAAGCTCACTTCTCAAGATCCAGAAGTATTTACTATGAGTAGCAAATACTTGAAGTTGCAAAAACAGAGCTAAAGCAATATTTTAAGTTGTCATCCCAGTCTGGAATCCAGCCTTTCATGAACTTCATCAAAAATGTTATGTTTTAACATAATAATTTTATGCTCACTAACTGAGTGCGACTGGATCCCAGTGTCAGCTACTAGAATGACATACTTTTTGGTGAAAATTACTCTTATATTATAACGTTTGTAGTTATGAATTTGACTATAGGATCAAGTCTAGAAAAATCTAGATTCCAGACTGGAATGACAACTTAAATGCTTGATGTGAACATAAAATAGCTCATGTCATCACGTTAGCAATACAACTTCTTTAATAAAAACTAAATCAATTCCCGTAATAATTGTACTAGCTAAGGCTAAAAGGCAGAGGGTTATTAGTGAGGGAAAATATGAATACTCAAAGCACACAACAATATCATGAATTCATTCGAGGATTTTTTACTTTATTCGATGAAATAAAAAAGGAAGACGACCCAATTTATAATTCCAGAGTTGGTTTTAATGCAGTAAAGTTTCTAATAAAGCACCCCATCTGGAATTTGGAGACAGATGAAGACAAAAATAAAGCTTATGAAGTTATTCTTCCAGAGCAGAACAAGATAAAGAAAGCCGAACAAAAGCTTGAAAGTGAAGTTAAAGCAAGGTTAAAAGAGTATGTTGATGATATCGCAGGAGTTTCAATATATGGCGATCACGCAAGTATTACACTGGGAGATGACAAAAAAGAGTTTAAAATCAGCGAGTTTTTAAATAGTGACTTTTGTCAGAAGAAAGGAATTTCGGGATTTTCAACGCTGCATAGTGATGGAAAGAGCGGAATGCACGGTTTTGTTGCCGAAGAAGGAGAGAAAAGAATAAGGCATTATGTTGTAACCGATGGTTCATATGAAATGACTTTGAATTGGCATGACAAAAATGGAAAAAAATGTACTATCAAAATCAAGATTGATAAAGATGGTGTAGATCTAACTGAACGTAATGGTGTTACTGAGGAACAATTAAAAGCAAACACAGATGTAAAAATAGGTGGCTTATTCCTATATCAAATACAATTCAAGGAGAAAGGACAAGAACAAGAGAAACAACAATCATCTGAAACTTTCATAGAAAGTGATATTAGTAAAGGTATTGGCGTTCAAGCTACTCAAGATCAAGAAGTTGAGTTTAAGCATGTAACGACTAGCACTACAAATTCTAATAACGCATCTGCTAAAAAGATTCCACCGTCACTTCCACCTAGAGCTAGTTCATTACCTAATAATCAGAAAAAAGATGAGTATCAGCCAATACGGATTAATAGTAGAAATAACTACAATTCTCCATATTCTGATGCTTCTTCAAGCAGTACTATTTTCACCAAGTCTGTAATCTACAATCAAGATAATACACAAGAGGATGAACGGTATGACAATCCTACATTTGCTACATTTGGACATGCTGTACCTGGAAGCCGAAAATCAGATGAAAGTGAGCAAATATCTAATAATCGGCAAAAAGGTGCAATTTTTGATCCTACAACTACTGAAAGCGCTGCACCAGTACAAGACGTTGCATTCAAAAAAGTTAAAGATGCATTTAAGTATGAAAACGCTAAAGAATCACGCAATACTGGAAATAAGCAACCACTAAATGATGTAGCTTCGATTCTTGCATGGAAAGCAAAAAATGAGTTATTACGTAGTGAAAGTGAGTATGATGAAGAATTTTCTGACTTCGAAGATGGTTGGAGCGATAACGAAGATGAGTATATAACGCTTTCAAATCCTCAATCAGATTATAAACAAGAAAAAGATTATCTTAGCACTAAGGAAAACGAAGAAAGAGGAAACGATAAACAAAAAGAAACCGAAGATAAATTACAAGAAAATGAATCGCTAGAATACAGCTTAACAGACATAAAAACAAACGATTCGGGCTATTCATCTCCAACTCACTCTAATCATGAAAAATCTCGAGTAAATTCTGGACAGTTAAAAGCGAGTCTAATGAATGTTGAACAAAGAGATGATACCCTACTTACGGAATTTACCAGTAAGTTGGATAAAGAAACTCAGAAATTCCTGCTAAAACCAGTAAATCAAAAGAAAATGAGTGGGCAAACAAAAGAACATTTATTAGCAGCTGGATTGCTAAAAGACAATGCAGCGGAGAAAGAAATAAACGACTCAGGTTACTCATCTCCAACTTACACTAGCCACTATAATTTTCAGGTCAATTCTGAGCAATTAGAGAAGAGATTAGAAACCATTGAACCAAAAGATACATTGGAAAAATTGAATAAAGGATTGAGAGAACCTTCACACCAGGCTACTAAAGATTTATTCTCAGAAAGTATGTTGAAAGAAATAAAAGAAGGTAAAAAATATGACCCTGTACGTAAGTTATTAGAAAGAAAAGTGGCAGAACAAGAAAATGATAATACTAATCTGACTATAGACAAAAATAGCGAACTATATAAATTGCTAGAAAAAGATGCAGCACAACTGAAAGCTGGAATAGTAGAAGAGGAAAGAAAAGATACTTTAACAGAACGCAATGATAGTCCTGATCGCAATAGAATTGCATTAGCAAATAGAAATAGAATCTGGGCTAAACTTATTGCTGAAGAAAAACAAAAAAAGGACAGTGGTATTAGTATAGGTTAAAGTAATTACTTAGCAAGCAATGGGTTTCATGTAATGGTAACCCTATTACAGAAGAGTATGAGCCACGTAAAAATAATACAAACATTCCTGCAAGACCTTGTATGTTGCACCCCCCTGCCCTGTTTTTCCACTCTTCTGATGCTAAATAATATTTAATTTCTTGTTCGCTGAGACGCTTAAATTTCACTATTGTAACTACAGTCCTAATATGCTGTTTAGATTGATCAGGAGTTAATAAACACACACTGGTGTATACTCTATGCCTTCTTCCTGATAACAAGCGAACGCATTTTTCTGCTTGCTCAACGTTTTCAGCTTTGAGCAGTATCCTTCTACCACAAGCAACAACTGTATCAACACCAAGCACAAAGTAATTTGGATTTGAACTTTGTGTTTTCTCAGCTTTACTTTTTGCCATACGGATTGAGTAATCTCTTGGAAGTTCCTTTTTTAAAGGAACTTCATCTATGTCTGCTGGCAAAATTAAACCTGGCTCAATATTTATTTGTTTTAGTAAAGCTATACGCCTTTTCGATGATGAAGCAAGAATAAGATTATTTAGAGATCGTCCTGTCACTTGTACCTTTAAGCCTTCTAATTATCCTACCCTTTTTTGCATTCCTATCATAAACACTCATCTCAACCAACACCCTATCGCCTATAATTATGCGTATTTTACTTCTTCTCACTTTCCCTGATACATGACAGATAATCTCATGTTCATTGTCCAGCTTCACTCTAAATTCTGCTGCAGGTAGTAAAGCAGTTACTGCCCCTTCCACTTCAAAAATTGTTTTTGATTTGTCTTCTTTTATCATTGTCGTATTATAATTTAATAATCTTTTTCAGTCTACTATAGATTTTAAATTATTATCAATACAGGAGATTTTTATACTCTACTTGAGTATTGCTCTTGCAACTTAACTCCAATCATCTCCTTAACAATGCAAGAGGAAAGCGAGCTACCTACGCTTCTACTCTCTACTACCTTCTCAATAGAAGTTATGTTAGAAGATAAATCATTATCACAATTTTCCTCATCGCTACCATATCCTCCATCAAAGCTTAAAGATCTGCATAATGTTGTTTTTTCTTTCAGTGGAACATTAGACTCATTATCAGTTTCATTAAAAACTTCTCCCATTAGAGTATAATATTTTTTTATACAACCACTGGGGATTTCATTCATTCTTTGTTTATCAGTAACTTGATCTTGTTGGTCCTCTAAGTATTTCACTTGATGATTTAAGTTTTCTATCTCCTCTTTCATTTCTTTAATTGTTTGAATTTGATCTGCAATTACGTCGATATAGTTCTCTTTCAATTCATCAATATTATCTTCATCTTCAGTGAGTTCAAGTATATCTTCTAGAAATTCCTCGTACTCGTTTTCTGGCTCCTCAATGTCGAACTTTAGTCTCTCTTCTTCAAGTTCATCGTTCAAATTGCTACACTGCCTCTCTAACTTTACAATTGTTTCTGCTTCTATTTCTTGCTTTAATTCAACATTTTCTTTAGGTAGCATTTGATTATCTGGAATCAATTCATCCATTTTTTGTGAGTTAGTTTCCGCTTGAGTTCTGATTTGTTGTGAAGCAATTTCTGGTTGAGTTTCAGTGTGCTGTAAATTGACTTCTAATGCATTGCTATTAATAGAAGGAGAAGAAGGAAGGCTATTATCAGCATCAACTTTATGATCTAACTTCCCCTCTGGTTCCTTACCTTGATAAGCCACCATAGATTCATTGTAAAAATTAATAGGAGCCCTATCCTCTTCTAGTGATTCCATTACAGCATCATATAAGGAGAGACCTTGAATATATAATTCATCGTTTTGCTTTATTAATTCTAGAATCTCCTTCGATGAAACAAAATCTTCACCATTAAATTTTAGTATTTCAGTTATGCCATCGCTACTCACATTCATAATCATGGTACACATTCCTGATCCATCTTTTGCAGGCCAAGTGCTTGTCATTTCATAATATGCACCTTCTTTAAATTCATAATATCTTTTCTTATCTTTTTGATGAGCGTGTATTTCATGTTTTTTATTGCAATAGATATTCAGTTCTTTAATATCTTTCTCTTGCTGTAAAACTTCACTAATCTTTGTTGGCTCACTCTTATCGTAATTAATAAGGTTAATATTCAAAACTCTATGATCGTTACCAGTTTCTGTGTAATAAGCTTGAAGCTCTACGTCTTTCCTCTCAAAATATTTACTTGCAGCTTTTTTTCCCTGCTCTGCCAATTCTATGCATTTATTTATATCTTCCTCAAAGCTCTTATTAGCAGACTCTGTTACTGCTTTATCTATATACGTTTGTTTGAAATCTCTATCGTTTATTAGGTCATAAAAACTCCACTCATCCCCAAAAGCCCTCTGCACATAAGTGAAATTCTTTTTTTCCTTTAGTTTTCTTAAGAACCACACCTTTTCTTTAAGATTTTTCAGTTGAAAGCTTATCCTTGCCTTTACACTAGAGTTTTCTGCGGGAATACTAACTTCTTCTAATTCTTTAAATAATTTATTATCTTTTATAATTGAGTAGCAAAACTTCACAATAGCGGAATTTGCAAACGAAGGATCTTTTTTTATACCTTCATCAAGAATTTCTTTAAAATGTGCAAATTGAGGTAGAACATAAAAATTTATTATTTCTTTTTCTGATCTCGTTTTATTAGCATGAGAGATATTATCTAATTGTGAATATAACTCTTTGAATGTATGGTAGATAAGTGTAGAGTAATAAACTTCCCTATTCAGTGAAGTTGGTCCTATACAAAAATGCTTTTCAAATTGATCACCTATTTTTCCTGCATCTACTGCTTTGTCTCCCTTAGTAAAACCTGCAATCATAATACGCCTCCTTTAACTATGTTTATATTATAACAATCAACATGTATTTAAGAAAAATCACACTGCTCACTGTACGTTTACGCTGCTACTTTGCATAATAGATTGCTTGAAGTCACACAAGTATAGTTTTTTATTAGATAAAAGTTAACAAGACGTTTTCATAGATTTTTAAGCTTAATAACATCCTCTCTTTTTGGACTGGTTGAAATTAGATGAATTGGTACACCTATTAATTCTTCTATTTTTCTCACATATTTCATCAAATTTGCAGGTAATTCCTTAACTGACCTTTTGCCTTGAGTTTTCTCTTTCCAACCAGGAAATTCTTCATATATTGGCTCTAATTCTTTTTGTATTGAATGTGATGCGGGTAAATAATCATACATTTTTCCGCCATACTTATAACCAGTGCCTATTTTAATAGTATCAAAAGAATCAAGAATATCTAATTTGGTTAATACAATGCTTGAAACTCCAGAGAGTTGTACGGCCTGGCGCACTAAAACTGCGTCAAACCATCCGCAGCGCCTTCTTCTATTGCTTACTGTTCCAAGTTCCTTACCTATAGAAAATAAGCTGTCTCCAATCTCGTTATTTTGTTCAGTAGGAAATGGACCATTACCCACTCTTGTTGTATACGCTTTTGCTACACCAATAATGTGAGCATTGTAGGATAATCCTGAGCCTGTTATCGCTTGCGATGCTACGGTATTACTTGAAGTAACAAAAGGGTAAGTTCCGTGGTCGATATCTAAAAATGCGCCTTGAGCTCCTTCAAATATTATTTTCTTACCTTCTTTCATAAAATCATTTAGTATCTTCCACACAGGTTTTTTATATGAAAGAATTTTTTCTGAAATCTGTCGAATTTCCTTTAATATTTCTTCTTTTTCAACCACCTGGTAGTTAAGGCCTTTTCTGATAGAATTATGGTAACTCAGGAGAGCATCCACTCTTTGATTGAGCTCATCTGCGTTTTCCAAGTCACAAATGCGTATAGCTCTCCTTCCAACTTTATCTTCATAACATGGCCCTATCCCTTTGTTTGTTGTACCAATTTTGTGATTTCCGTTTAAATCTTCAAATAGCTTTTCCTTGTCCTTATGTACGCTAAGTATTAATGGACAGCTCTCGGATACCATCAAGTTGTTATAGTTTACGTCCACTCCTTTAACTTTCAATGACTCTATTTCTGAGACTAGAGCATGTGAATCAAGAGCAACACCGTTTCCTATAATAGATATTTTGTCCGCTCTCAAAACAGCAGAGGGCAGTAAATTTAATTTATAAACCTCATCATCTATTACTATAGTGTGCCCTGCATTATTTCCTCCCTGAAATCTCACAACTACATCTGCATTCTCAGAAAGATAATCTACTATTTTACCCTTGCCTTCGTCACCCCATTGCAGACCAACAATTACAATATTATTCATCACTATTTTCTAGATTAATACGTAAATATTAATGCAGCATGCTACAAATGAAAAGAGAAATCTACGCCTTTCCTATATCCCTAAAATAAAGAAATAGACTATCGACTTTTTTATATATTATAAAATTATTCATCATTATATGGTACAACTTACAGCATATTTATAGTAAGGTGTTAATTATGAAAGAGGCAAAGAAGAGTCCGGTAGTTAGATTAAAGGCCACAGCTAAAGAATTCAATTTTAGTAAATTAAGAGCAGATCAAGATAATAAATTAGCGAATTCCGGTGAAACAATGTTCTTAGATTTTCAAAGAATGAATTTTATTATTAATGAAAAAGAAATAGATAAAAATTTTATTATTGCATTTAAGGAAGGAGCTAAAGATTATAAAAATGAGATTTTTAACCGTGATAATTTTGATAACCTCTCTGAAGAAGGTAAAGCTTTTATGGAACCAGTACTTAAGGAGCTTGATCAAGATAGACTATCTGAAGTTTGGGAAAATCATTGTAATAGCCCTACAGTTGCTGATGAAAAAAAAATTGATGAATATAGAAAGGAATTTGAGAGATTTTATAACGCAGGGAGAAGCTCTTATCATCTATTCTCCAAAAAAGATTACCGTGCATTAGCAAAGGAAATTTTCAAGGAAATGTTCAGGTACGCTGGGGCAGAAGTTCCAAGTGATGCTATTTTAGAAGAGCTAGTCACTAATTGCAATCAAGCAGGGTATGGGGCTGGTATATTTAATGAATCTCATTCCGCACTCAGTAGTTGTAGTTTAACTCCACACAGTCCTAAAAAAGCACTAAACATTTACTGCACTGACCACAACCGCATAAAAGTGACGTCTGATATGGCAATGCCTATAACCACGTTTGACAATCCGGAAGAGAAAATATGTGACCTATCCAGCTCATTAGAATTCACACTTGAATCTCAAGATAGCAAAGATAGTATAACATATAAAGAAGGTAAATTGTCACTTACTATTCCTGAAGAGTTGAAAAACTATAAAGATAATGGCAAGAGTTTGTTTGACATTATTAAAGAATATTTTCAGAAATTCTGTGCAGAATTAGGATTTAAACATGAGACAAAAATACAAATAGAGCATGACTTAGGTACTCAAATCAAAGTAAGTAACTATTTAGATGGTACGATATCAACTACAGGATCAGATGCAAATGAAAGATTTATCAATCTTTTAAGCGAAAATCTCAGAGATAGATTGTTCAAATCAGGTTCTGCTATAGAAGATGTTGATGATTTTATTGAAATTAAAGTATCTACCGTTATAGATCTATTGAGTAATTATGCTAAATTGGAAGATAATAAAGAAAACAGAGAGTTATTAATAAGTGAAGTAGCAGATAATTTAGGGCTTTCCACTCAAGATAAAACAGCATCAGAAGTATTGATGGAATTAAACTCTTTACCTTCTTCGATAAAAGGTCAGGTTAATCATAATCAAGTGCAGTTTGTTGTAAATATTTTTACCAATTTAATTGTTGAAGGAAAAATCGAAGTATACAAAGAAAAAAATGCAATTAATGCAATTGATGCAATTCATCAGAAGATAGATAAGGCAATTGTTGAGCAAGAAAAAAGAGCAACCAACAAACAAGATATAGAGAATGATAAATGGACAGATAAAATAAAAAAACAGAGATTATCTGTGGAATCACATGGGCATTTGCATTAAAGATACTGTGTACAGAGGCGTAGTATGCTCAATTTTCGCCTTTCATTTAAAGCACTCAAATTGACCAAACACACTCAATCCAAAGCGTTTGTAGATTCGATATCTTGAGTAACTTGACGCAGAGAGAATTGTATACCTTAGTCAACTTTTCTAGCGGTATCCATAAGGTAAATCATTATTTGAGTGTTACACCCAAGCCCTCTTTATTTTCCTCTGTTATCAAGCTAAAAATACCATTTGGTTTCATTATGTATACGAAACTATTATGCTTGCAAGAAAAAAAACCCTAAAAAACTGGAAAAGAGAATAGGAATTTGACATAAGCTATTCCCAAATTTTCAATGTTCATATGGTTATAAGCAGTACAGCTATTAATCATCCATTATTGATATACCTGAATTATTCTCAGTAAATAAATCAAGTATAATGTTAGGTACTCTACCATCAACTATGTGAACAACCCCTGCACATTCTTCTACCATTTTAGTATATGACATAAGCCTTTCAACAAATTTTTCTCCTTTAATTTTTCCACAATCAATCGATTCTTTTAAATTTTTAATCAAGACTCTTCCATTGCCAACTTTGTTTATTTCTTCATCTGTATCACTCAAGATTATCATTTTAGATGCGTAAACTGCAAGTGCAATTGCACTTGCAGTGCTATCAGTATCAATATGATATGTTTCTCCATTTTTTCCATAACCGATAGGTGCAATAACTGGTATAGAATCTGATTCTTCAATAAAGAATAATATATCAGGATTGATTTCAGTTGGTCTACCGATAAATCCCATGTCTAGTATTTTTTCAATATTATTTAATCTATTTTCCCTAAGCGTAGTGCTTATCTTTTCAGCTTTTATGAGGTTGCCATCTTTTCCACATAGTCCAATAGCTGAACCACCAGCAGAATTTATATGCTGAACAATTTTTTTATTAATTGAACCACACAGTGCCATTTCAATGATTTTCATAGTGCTTTTGTCTGTAAGTCTGACACCATTTATAAACTTATCATTCATACCTAGCATTTTTAACACTAAGTTAATTTCATATTCTCCGTCATGAACTACCACCGGATTTATACCAAGCTGTTTCAACAGAACAACATTATGCGCAAAAGCACTAAGCAGCGTTTCATCTGAGATTATTACACTGCTGCATTTGATGATAAAAGTTTCGCCTACAAATTTAGGTATGTTAGACAGAACTTCAAATAATATTTCTGTTTTTTCCTTCAATGGCATCTTACCATTTAAAGATTCATCACTTTTCATTTTTTTATCTTGTAAATTTGAAAAACTCATCTCTTACCTTGGTGATTTTATGCTTAACACGAATGCTTATTTGATGAATTGATACATGTTCATTATTAACCCACTTTTGAGTATTTTCTAGAATAGCATCTAGACTTTCCTGATTCACTTTATCTATTTTTGTTAGCACAATATTAAAGTTAATATTATTACATATTAACCAATAAACAAAGTCTTTGTCTATTTCTTTTAATCCTACCTTGCTATCTATAAGCACAAACACTCTTTTTAGATTTCTCCTGTGAATTAGATAGTACTCAATTAGGTTTAAGTATTGTACTGCTTCTTCCTTGCTTGCACAAGAATAGCCATAACCCGGTAGGTCGACAATCCTAAACTTATCATTGTACATAGAGTAAAAATTTATTTGTCTAGTGCATCCAGGTTTAGAAGAAACTCTTGCAGCTTTTTTGCTGTTTATCAGCAAGTTGATTAAACTTGATTTTCCTACGTTTGATCTACCAGCAAATGCAATCTCTGGAGCCGACTCATCTGGTAATGATTTTTTGTCTGAAGCTCCAAATATGAAGCTGCAGATTGATGTTATCTGTTTTGCCATTATACTTAGGTAGAAATATTCGAGACAATTATAGTGTTATTGCTTGATATAAGAAATTTTTTATTTCAGTATATATTACTTACTTAAACAGCTGAAAACTAGACCTGTACTATATGGATATAGAGAATAATTTACAAGACTTAAAAAAAAAGTTTTCTGATGTAGAGAGAAATCTGGAAAACCCTACCAATTTGAGTCAAAAAGAATTCGTTAGTTTTTCAAAAGAATACTCTGAACTCAGACCAATTATCGAGATAATCGATGAATATAATATATTAAAAGAGGAAATTTCAGATTTAGAAGAAATCATGAAAGATGAGAACAGCGATGGTGATATAAAAGAGTTAGCAAAAGAAGAACTTCTTGAGAAGCAAAAGATACTATTACCGAAAGTAAAAGCAAAACTAAAGTTGGCATTATTACCCAAAGATGAAGATGACTCAAGAAATGCAATATTAGAAATTAGAGCAGGCACAGGCGGAGAAGAAGCAGCATTATTTGCAGCGATGTTATTTCGTATGTATCAAAAATATGCAGAAAGAAGAAATTGGAAGTTTGAGCCAATAAGTATTTCTAATACAGGTATAGGTGGCTATAAGGAAGCTTCTGCACTCATTAATGGAACAGAAGTTTTTGCAAGACTGAAATTTGAGTCAGGGGTGCACAGAGTACAAAGAGTGCCAGAAACTGAATCCTCAGGAAGATTGCACACTTCCGCAGCTACTGTTGCAATATTACCTGAAGTAGAAGAGGTTGACTTTGAAATAGAAGAAAAAGATTTACGCATAGATGTTTATAGATCCAGTGGTCCTGGAGGGCAATCAGTGAATACAACTGACAGCGCAGTAAGGGTCACCCACTTGCCAACAGGGATAGTTGTAATACAGCAAGATGAAAAATCGCAGCACAAAAATAAGGCTAAAGCGCTCAAAGTGTTGAGAGCAAGGCTATACGAAATTGAAAGACAAAAAAAAGAAATGGAAAGGTCAACAATGAGGAAAAGCCAAATTGGTTCTGGAGATCGCTCTGAACGTATAAGAACTTATAACTTTCCACAATCAAGAATAACAGATCATAGAATTAATCTCACTTCACATCGACTAGAACAGATTATAAAAGAAGGTGAACTAGATGAATTTATTGAGGCATTGATTTCACGAAATGAAGCAGAAAGGTTGACTGGAGGGGGTAATGTTACTTTTTGATGGAAATTTGAAACAAAGCATAGGTATCAGGTTAAAAAGAAGTAAAGTTAGTTGTTCATAAGGTTGACAATTATTTAAATTTATGCTATAATTAGCAGCTCTATAACTTACAGAAACCATGGAAGTTGACTTTAATCAATATGTTAATAGTAATACCTTAGAGTTAAATAATCTATATGTATATATGGAAAAGCTAGTAAACTTTTTACAGAAAAAGCAAAATATTACAAGCTTGACTTTATCTAATTGTTATATTGATGCTCAGTGCAGAGAAGTTTTAAATGAAGCATTAGAGAATATTAATCTTCCAAATATTACTGAGTGTAAATTAACTTCTAGCATTATTGGCGCAGAAGGCTCAATAGCAATCACTAAATTGTTAAAGAATGGTAACTTTCCAAATCTTATTAAACTTGATTTAATTTCTAATGATATTGATGTTGAAAGTGGAATAATATTAATGAGTGCGCTAAGGGGTGGTAGTTTTTCAAATATTAAAGAATTTAATTTACTTTATGACAACGTCTGCAACGAAGGCATAGCAGTATTACGTGAATCATAGAACAACAATATGCTTCCAAATCTTATTAAGTTTAGTTTTCCCTTTAGTATTACTAATGATAACAAAGATATGGAAATGTCAAGCGAATACCTATTCGGTTAATAGCATCATATAGAAAAAGGCAAGTTACATTTATTTGTTGCTGCTCATAGAACATCCAAATTCAACTATAGACCTGCTAAAAGGTGTAGGAAATCTTACTGCTATTGACATTATTGCGAAAATTCCATCAATTGATAACTTCCTATTCTGTGTAAAAAAATAAGAAAGGAGAGGAAAAAAGGATTAGTTTCTTTTATGATTATCCAAGAAGTCTAGTCTAAATTCAAGTTTTATGAATAGGCTAGCGCTTAAATTTTTGATCAAAAAGGGACAAGTTTAGTAAAAAATAATGATATTATAAGTGGAACATAAAATAGTCCCACTGCAGTACTAATTAGGAGCAATAAAGTAGCTTTATCTGGTTGGTAATTTAAAATATTAGCAAGTATTATACTGGATCCAGAAATCGGAATAATAGCTAGTAACATCAGTGCTTTATAGATGCTTTCATCGTATATACCTGTAACATGCTTGTCTAGCAAGACAATTCCCAAAACAAATGACGGCCAGAATATGTACTTTGCTACAATAGTGGTCAAGGCAAGCTTCCAATCTACTTTAAAATTTGTAATTTGTGCAATACTTACTCCAAGCAGCACCATTCCTAATGTGATAAATGTACTTCTGATATTTATCATAACATCTGTCAAAAAAGTGGGTATTTGTATATCATATATACTTAAAAAGAAACCTAGAATCATTGCATATAATGAGGGAAGTTTGAGTAACTTTAATACGCATTCTTTTGCAGTATAGATACCATTTGCAGCTATATAAAATCCCAAGCTATTTTCAAATAGTGCCATTCCTATGTAACAGACAACATACACAGACACTGAATCTTCATCAAATAAAGCCATGGCAATCGGTAGACCAAAATAACCCATACTTGTGCTGCCCGAGCTAAACGCTAATATGTTTCTCGTGTTGTCCTTAAATAAAAAAGAAGAAAGATAATACACTGATAAGGACATAGTACTACCTATAAACCATATCAAAATCGGCAGAGAAATTACTTTTAAATTAACTTCTGTATGAGATACTCCGTATAAAATCACTATTGGATTAGCTATATAAAAGAGTATTTGAGATATAGTATTTCTATCAATTTTAAGATATCTTCCTGCTAAGTAACCAATAAGTATTGTAATGTAAATAGGTAATATTTTGAGGAAAAGAGTAAAGAACATACTAGCCTATTGTGATATCTTTGCTGATAAAGTGATATTAGATTTTAAGGTATTGTAAAAGTAAGTAAAATTTATTTTCCAATTAATCAAGTTCATAGTTAGTTAAAAAAGATTCACTGAGTGCCAAAATTTGTTCTTATATAGGACTTAATAATGATATTTTTATGATTAAATTATGTTAAGTTTGTATAAAGCTCCTTGTATATTTTTATAAACCACTTGTAGTAATTTAGGTAGATTGTTGAAAAAACACTCATCTTGAATGGTTCTCAGGAATTCTTGCCTTAATCATTAAAATCGCACTATTACTTTCCATAATTTTTTTAAAGCCAACTTTTTCGTAAACACGGATTGCACAAACATTTGCTATACCTGGGTCGACAAAGGCATTCTCATAAACTTTAAAGACAAATTTGTTTAAAAATATATTCAAAGCTTGTGAACCAACTCCTTTACCTACATAATTCAGCTCTCCGATATACCAGTCTATAGCAGCACAACTTTCTGGAAGTTCTAAAGTGTTATAGATCTGTTTAGGTGGGAAATCATTTTTGTTGTAATATTGAATATAACCAATATCAACTCCATCACAATTAATAATGAATGCGTGCATTGGTTTTTCAATAATTTGTGTCTTAAATTTCAAACGTTTGAATCCTTTAACGTAGTTGCTATATTTTTTCTCAATTAACTCTGGTGTCCAATTTATATCCGTATCCCACCACTTCTTTATATGGGGCATTTCTACCCATTTTAATAATAGTGAAAAATGTTCTTCTTTCAACGCTTTAAATGTGATATTTTTATTCATTAATTAAAGATTTTAAGTGTTACTACCGTTTTTATTAATTCTATCTCTAATTGCTAAGTTCATTGAAATTGATATTTCTGTACCTAGTTTTCCTGATATAGTACGCTATTTTAACGTACCGGAAGGCACAATTCAATTAACTATTGCTTATAATTTTTTAGGCGTTTGCATAGGAGGGTTATTTTTTGGTCCATTGTCTGAATGCTATGGCAGAAGAAGGATGATGATCATAGGCAACACTTTGCTACTCATCGGTGCTGTTGGCTGTGTCTTTGCGCTGTCAGTTTCTTGGCTTTTAATCTCTCGCTTTATTCAAGGCATTGGTGTTAGCACATCTGTAGTTGTGTTTGCAATTATTGCAGACAGCTATAAAGGCAACGAAGCAGTAAAATTTATTGGAATCATGAATTCTATTATCACAGTTCTCATAGCAATTGCACCAGTATTAGGCAGTTTCATCAACAAAATTGTTGGGTGGCGTGGCAACTATGCAAGTGTTGCAATACTTTGTTTCATCTCTTGGGTTTTGCTGCTTTTTCTGTTACCAGAAACAAAAAAGGACCGTGATATTTTTAGTCTAAAAAAAATGATGAAAGACTATAAAAAATTATTATCAAGTTCAAAATTTATGGTGTTGTCTTTGGCACAGAGCCTTTTTTCTGCGGCTTATATGTCATTCATTACTTGTGGCCCTTTTTTGTATATGGAAACTTTTGGTTTATCCAGCACTATTTATGCGCTACATCAAGGTGCAATGGTTGGGTCTTTCTCACTAATTAGCCTGTTTTCCAGTAAGATCTTAAAGAAACTTGGAGCAATTTGGTGTGTAATTTCCGGTACAGGCGTAATTGCTATTGGATCCCTATCACTTTTAATATTCAGTATAATCATGCCCAGTGCTTACTACTTAGTAACGCTGTCTATGGTTATTTTTTGTATTGGCTGTGGAATTTGTCAAGCAGTCATTTTCAATGCATCATTAAATATTTTCCCTGAAATGAAAGGCACAACTTCTTCTGCAATTTCATTTATTAGAGCTTCTATCATGGCTATTTTTATCGGCTTAACAAGCTACGTTTACGATGGTCAAGCAACCAGTGTAGCTATTCTTGTTTTTTTTGCAGTAGTTCTAATTTACTGTCTATTTATTGTTTTCAAGGTCTGGAAAAATCTATAATCACCATATAGATCCTTCTCATTTCTAGTTATTGCGGTAATATGTATTGTAACTTTGCTGGCTGCTCTAGATGTATCTCTTCCAAATCACCTAATCTATATTAGTTAAAGAGTATTATCTTGCTCATGCGTCTAAAGTTTGAGAGCCAATTTTCAGCAATCCAATCAAATTCCAATTTTTTTCAAACAACTGTTTCTTGCTATTTTTGTACCTTAAAAAATTTAGCTTACTTTTACGCTAGCTTGTTCAAATAGCATTAGTACGATTTACTTTTTTTGAATGTAGAGATTTTCTAGGGATTGTCCTCTTAAATTCTATAGTATCTTGTTTAACATTGAAACGAGAATCCAGTTTCAAGCATTGAAGTGACGAATCAAGAACTGCTTTTATCCCATCCCTATCAACTATTTGAGTAGTTGACAATGGAATCCAGTTATTTTCGTTTATACTAATCAATACATCAAATTCTATGCTATTATTGTGTTGTTTGACGTTGCTGGCTCTAATCTTATCATTCCCAAACCCAAACGTTATAGAATTATTCTCATCATAATTGACGCTTGCAGAATCAGGTAAAACCGCAAAATTCGCGTTGTTTACAAATCGAGAAAATGCATTTTTGATTTCGTTAAATGTACCGTAATGGTCTATATGGTCGTCATTAATACTTGTTACAACAGCAATATTTGCAGGAATTTTTAACATAGTTCCATCAGACTCATCAGCCTCGATTAAAAAAATGTCACTCTTGCCAAGTTTTGAATTACTCTGATAGGAGTTTAATACTCCTCCCACAATTACAGTAGCATCAGTACCAGAATGATCAAAAATGGAAGCAATCATAGCTGTTGTTGTTGTCTTGCCACTTGAACCAGAAACCGCTATCACATATTTACCTTTCATAATTTTAGCCAGCATGTCTGACCTATGCAAAACTGTTTTATTGTTATTTCTTGCTGCAACTAGCTCCACATTATCAGGTTTTATTGCGGAAGAATGTACAACTATTTGAGCTTGTCTAATACTACTTGCATCGTGACCAATATAGACCTCTATACCTAATTTTTGTAACCTATCTATATTGTCGTTTGATCGCGTATCACTGCCTTGAATTTTATAACTGGAATTATGAAGAATTTCAGCAATTGCGCTCATTCCAATTCCACCTATACCGATTATATGTATTACTTCTTTTTTAGGGTTCTGTCGCATTTGTAGGGAAGTAGAAAGAAGAATGATATAATTGTCTAAAAAAAAAGCAAAGATGTTTCGTATCAATCAAAAATTGTTGCCATATTTCAAAGGATTTAGCTTTTCAGCGGATGTTATCTGTATACATGGAATGTCGATTCTCTTTGAGCTATCGAGATTTGGAAGAAATGATGAGTATAAGGGGAGCAAAATGCTACGTTACAAAGGTGGGTTATCACCACTGATAGATGAGGCAGTAAGGAAAAGAAAGAAGCAGGTTGGTAGTAGTTGGAGAGACTTACATTAAATTAAACGGTAAATGGGTTTATTTATATACTGTACTCTTGTGTGTTAGTAGAGACAAGTCTGCAGCACTTGCATTCTTTCGTAAAGCCTTCAGGAGTAACTATCTTCCTGAGGAAATTGTAATTGATAAAAGCGGCAGTAATACTGCTGCTCTTGATGATTTGAATGCAGAAATTTCTGAAGATTACAGTTCTTCAAATAAAATATCTAAATAATATTGTTGATAGATTTATCAAAAAACTAATAAAGCCAATGCTTGGGTTTAAAAGCTTCCATTCCGCAAAGATTACCATCACAGGCATAGAAAATATTCGTATGATTCAAAAAAGACAAATTATTAAAATAATGTTTCTACTTTTGAGAATTTTGCTATGTTAATGGCTTCATAACTCCTATAATCCCACCTTTTTTCCTATGGTTTATAGATGCGACAGAACCATATAATATAACCAGTGTATTAGGTTACTATGTAAAAATGATTAACATAGAAGCTTTATCATCAAAATATTATTTACTTATTAGTTTAAAATACGTCACAATATAAAAATGAAAAATAGCCGATTAGCGGTAGTATTCGATTGGGATAATACCTTAGTTGATACTCAAGATAATATTTCTAATGCCATTAAGCATACTTTAGATTTGATGGGATCTGGCAGTAAAGTTGTTGATAGAAATTCTCATGAATCAAGAAAGAGCTACATGGTCAATTTGTTTGGTGATCAGTGGAAAAAAGCGAATCAGATATATCAAAAATACCTAGATAATGCATTGTTACAAAATATTACTCTGAATGAAGGAGTAGAGAAAATGCTGCAGACACTGAAAAGCCACAATATTTACCTAGCGATAGTTAGCAATAAGAAAAATACTAATTTACGTCAAGAAGTTGCCTACTTTAAACTAGATTCTTACTTTGAAAGAATAGTTGGATCATGTGATACTGCAGAAGATAAACCATCTGCAACTCCACTGCTATTTGCACTAGAGGAGAGTACGCTACCTGTAAATAGAGAAAATGTGTTTTTTGTTGGTGACAGCATCACAGATATTCTATGTGCACAAAATGCAAATTGCTTACCTATTGTATACGGACAATCAATAAGAGGTTATGAAGATTTGTTATATTTTCAACATTTTAATAAACTTACAGAATTCATAGTAAAGTATTTGAAAGATAGGTGGTAATGACAGAGATCGCTAGTGTACACAGGCGCTTTTGCGCATATTTAATAGATGTAGCAATTTTATTAATTCCAACCTTACTAATTGTGTTGTCATTAGGGGATTTTCCATTAATTTTACACCTGTCATACATGTGTATAAATTGTGGATACTTTACATATTTTATATCTTCAACAGCTCAAGCAACTCCTGGTCAACAGTTAATGAATATATATACTATCACTTTAGATAGTTCTAAAATAGGTTTGAGCTTAGCATTTGATCGCACTATCTCTCAGTTTTTCCTTCCTATGCTAAATAATTCAATTATCACCTTTATCAAACTTTTTCAAACATCAGTAAATGCTTTAAGTACACTAGAAGTGATTATAGTGATGCTTACCTTCAGTTGGTATTTAGTTGCTTGCTTCTCTCAGAGGAAACAGGCATTTCATGATGTGCTATTTGATACGATTGTTGTGAGAAAAATGAATTGATGTTGCCTTGATTGTTATGTAGATTACATTGGTATATTAGCTAAAGAAAGGTTATGAATAAAGAAATAGTAGAACATTTAAATAAATTACTTACAAATGAGCTGACTTCTGTACGCCAGTATCTTTTGCATTCTGCGATTCTTAAAAATAGCGGAATCAATAAACTTGCAGAAAAGATGAGAAAGGAGCTTAATGAAGAACTTGAGCATGCAAATAGGTTGGCAGAAAGAATTTTACTGCTTAAGGGCATGCCAAATTTTCAAGATACAAATAAAATCTCAAAGTATGAAGGAAAGTTCACAAAAGATACAATGCAGAAAATCTTAGAAGATAATTCTAACTTAGAAGAAGAAGGTATCAAGGGCATCAAAGAGGCAATTTCCGTTGCTGAAAAAGAAAAGGATTTCGTGAGTGTAATGTTATTAGAAGGACTACTGAAAAATGAGGAAGAGCACTTACATTGGATCAAAGAACAGATTGACCTTATTGAGCTTATGGGTATTGAAAATTACTTGAGAACACAAATATAGAGTGTTAAGAAAAACAGTATTTATTTTCATTATACCTTTTTTACTTCTTTTTTCACTCGGGTTATGGCAGTTATTTAGATTGAGCTGGAAGAATAATATTATCAAAAATATGGATCTTCCAGTTATTCATCTACTGCCTAGTGATAATCTTTCAAAGTTTAACTACAGAAACGTTAAAATCGACGGAATTTTAAGTGATATAGAACTATATGTTTTCGCAGGTCAACGTGGCTATCATGTGCTGTCTCCTATGTTGCTTATCAATGGACATTACATGTTAATAAATAAAGGAATAGTCAGAGAAAAAAAAGAAGAAAAAGCAAAAATTGAAAAAGTAGCTGCTGATGGCGTTTTGTATTGTGATGGTAGCAAAAATTGGTTTATCAAAAATGATATTGCTTCAAATACATGGTTTACCTTAAGTACAGAAGAAATCTCCAATGATCTAGGTATTAAGCTAGAGAAATGTATATTGTGGCAAGATAATTTTGGTGGCAAATTGACTATACAGCCAATAAAGCATCTTGAATACACAATTACTTGGTTTGCACTTTCCTTGATTTGGCTCATTATGTGCGTATTTTACTATAGGCAAAATATATATAAGTCGTAGAGATACAGTGTGGAAAAAGAAAAGCTACAAATAGAAAAAATGCAACAAAGTGGAAGAAAATACTTATTACAAGGGTTAGTGATATGTCAGTGTTGCAAATCCGTTTATTATGGAATGAGTAATGCTAAGGGAGGAAGAAGTTACTATCGTTGTCCTGGAAAACGTTTTGGTGAATGTAACAGCAAATCAATACGCGCAGATATACTAGAAGGGGTAGTATGGGAAGAAGTGAAGATGTTAAGAGGGCATATAACGAAGGAAAAGTGTGATTTATCAGAGGTAGATTGGGAGACTAAATTTAATATAATTAGAAAGTTAGTTCAGCGTATTGAAATTGATGATGATAATGTACATATGGTGTTTCGATTAAAAGAACTCGCTCTCGAAAGACAAAAAGAAGATATTCAACCTTGTACCAGAATTATAAAGAATGTAGTGCTATCAAATGCAATAGGAATGCATAAAGTTAGCAATGCCCTGGCTGCAATATCAGTTGCAGTGAAACTTGGAATTAGTGATGAAGAGATTAAAAAAGGTCTTTTGGAATTTAAAGGAGTAGCAAGGAGATTTTCTTTAATTGCCGATATTAAAGGTGTTAAGTTAATTGAGGACTATGCTCATCATCCAAATGAAATACAAGCAACCCTGGCAGCAGCACGTTTGACCACTAAAGGAAAGGTAACAGGAATTATCGAGCCGCTTCGTTTTGCTCGTGTTCGTAATTTTTTTGATGAGTTCGTACGAATTTTCATGATGTTTGATTATGTAATTCTCACTCCTGTCCATCCTCCAGAAGATAAGCCTATTCCTGGCTGTGGAATTGATGATATACAAAAAGCCTTGATCAGTAATGGGTTTAATGATGTGAAGATTATGAATGATGCTTTACTCATTTCACATTTTATTAGTAATTCGACAAGTTCAGGAGATGTAGTATTATTTATTGGTGCTGGTAGTAATATAGCTAAACTAGGGAAAGAAACTGCAAAGCTGCTGCTAGTAAAATAAACTTAAGCATTGGTGATTTATATGATAAAATTGTGTAGTAAAACTGGATCCCAGTGTCTAGGCAAACAACTGTACAGACATTGCGATATGGGGATAGCTTCCATTAAGAATGGTGTCATCCCAGTGCCCAGACACTGGGATCCAGAAGACTTAACTTTAAATAAGTGGCTGTATAATAAAAACTGGATTCCAGTGTCAAGCACTGACCATCCGCTACTCAAATTACCTGTATATTGCAATGTTCGTACACTGAAATGTTACAGCGCTGGGGTGACATTTCCCGAACGTGAACACAATTGTGAATCTAGTGGAGGTTTAGCATGATGAAAAAGACGATCAGCAGTGTATTTGCAAGAGAAATTTTAGATAGCAGGGGTTACCCAACAATTGAGGTAGAAATAGAACTATGTGA
Organism: Wolbachia endosymbiont (group B) of Ablattaria laevigata; assembly: GCF_964277395.1. Classification (NCBI taxonomy): domain Bacteria; kingdom Pseudomonadati; phylum Pseudomonadota; class Alphaproteobacteria; order Rickettsiales; family Anaplasmataceae; genus Wolbachia; species Wolbachia endosymbiont (group B) of Ablattaria laevigata. The sequence continues at coordinate 396,747 of NZ_OZ195519.1, read as the reverse complement.
TGGAGCAACAGGTAGAGCCGCTGTCCCTTCTGGGGCTTCGACCGGTAAACTAGAAGCATTGGAGCTGAGAGATCAAGATGAAAAAAGGTATTGTGGTAAAGGAGTGCTGAAAGCTGTTCAATCTGTGAGTGGAGTGATAGCAAATAAAATCATTGGCATGGATGCAGCAAACCAGAGTGCAATTGATAAAGTTTTAATTGAACTAGATGGAACAAAAAATAAATCTAAACTTGGAGCAAATGCAACTTTGGGTGTGTCTCTTGCTGTTGCAAAAGCAGCAGCAAACAGCTTTAAAATGCCGTTATATAAGTATTTGGGAGTAGGGGAAGAGCAGATGCCAGTTCCGCTAATTAACATCATTAATGGTGGAGTACATGCAGATAATAAACTCGATTTTCAAGAATTTATGATTCTTCCGGTTGGTGCTGAAACTTTCAGTGAAGCAATCAGAATATCTGCAGAGGTATTTCATAACTTGCGCAGCATTCTTAAGAAAAAAGGTTATAGCACAAACGTAGGAGATGAAGGTGGTTTTGCACCAAACATTGGAAGCACTGAAGAAGCTCTTAATTTGATAATTCAGGCTGTTGAATCTGCCGGTTATTCGATGAAAAATCACTTTGCACTGGGTCTTGATGTTGCTGCATCTACTTTTTATGAAGATGGAGTTTATAAATTTGAAAACAGAGAACTCACTTCAGAGGAATTGGTTCAGTATTATTTTGACCTTGTAGGCAAATATCCAATAATTTCTATAGAAGATGCAATGAATGAAGACGACTATGAAGGTTGGAAATTACTTACTGCAAAATTGGGAAGTAAAATTCAATTAGTCGGGGATGATTTATTTGTTACAAATTGTGAACTAATAAGTAAGGGAATAGAGGAAAAAATGGCAAATTCTGTACTAATTAAACCAAATCAAATAGGAACACTTACGGAAACTTTTGCTGCTATTGAAATGGCAAAATCAAATGGCTATAGGGCTATTATTTCGCATCGCTCAGGTGAAACAGAAGATACAACGATATCCCACATAGCGGTTGCATCGAATTGTGGACAAATCAAGACTGGCTCGCTGTCGCGTTCTGATAGGCTTGCAAAGTATAATGAATTAATGAGAATAGAAAGTTCATTAGGAGAAAATGCTAAATATTATTGTGGGTTAGCATGGACTTCATAGACGAAGTTAAATTATATTTAAAAGCAGGTGATGGTGGCGATGGCTGCGCGAGTTTTCGTCGAGAAAAATTCGTTGAATTTGGTGGCCCAAACGGTGGTAATGGAGGCAGGGGAGGAGACATAATTTTCATCAGTGATGCAAATCTCAACACTTTGCTTAATTTTCGTTGTCGAAGACATATTAAAGCAAGTAGTGGAAAAAGTGGTACGAGTAGAGATAGATCTGGCACGGCAGGAAAAGATATTATACTTAAAGTTCCAGTTGGTACACAAATAATCGATGAAGAAAGTGAGGAAATAATAGTAGATCTTGATAAACCTGACATGGAATTTCAAGTAGTGAAAGGTGGAAAAGGTGGGCTTGGAAATACTAACTTTAAATCTTCCACCAATAGGGCACCAAGACATTTTACCCATGGTCAGCCCGGCGAAGAAAGAAACATAGTATTGAAGCTAAAAGTTTTATCTGATGTTGGCATTATTGGTATGCCAAATGTAGGTAAATCTAAATTTTTAACCCGCTGCTCGAATTCTGATACGAAAGTAGGCGATTATGAATTTACTACTATAAGACCACATTTAGGTGTAGCAAAAGTGGATTATAGCGAAATTGTAATAGCAGATATTCCTGGAATAATCGCTGATGCTCATCTTGGAGTTGGGCTCGGACACAAATTTTTAAAGCACATAGAAAGGTGCAAAATTTTACTGCATTTAATTGATGTAACTCACGATGACATTATTTCAGCTTATAATTGTACGCATAATGAACTGAAGCTTTACAATAGCGATCTTGTTGAAAAAGAGGAAATTGTAGTGTTAAATAAATGTGACTTATTGGAAGAAACAGAAATTCTTGAGAAGAAGAATCATTTAGCCAATTATCTTGATAGAGAAGTACTGTGCTTATCAATCGACGATGATTTACAGCCCATCTTAAGATTATTAAATGAAAAAGTGAAAATTAAGGAAATTAATGTATATGATCCTTTTAAGATGTGAATTTTTTATTTGACAATCAAAGTCTGGATTCCAGTGGGTAATTTTCCACAGTTGTCTGCATTTTTTGTTCCACAACTTATCTTTTTTTCGGCTTGTGCCATTTCTCACACTGTCTCTTGCTTTCTTGAACTCAGAAATTCAATAGCTACAAAAGCATTTGAGTAGTTTTTTGTTAAGAATTAGGCATAGAATCCCCCATATTTATTAATAAAGAACAGAAAAAATGTAACGCACATACGACAGAGATTAAGCATATGTGTGCACCCATTTGCGCTGAAGAAGATACTCTACATTCTTTACTGAGTTTGATTATTTGATAAAAAAGTCTGCAGACGAAGATAGATTTTGAGCTCTAAAAATATCTCTACTTTGATTATACTAAGATTAGATAAATAGGCGAAGTAATTTTTATATTAATTTTTTAGCTTACAACCGATTTTACGTTCAACAACTTGACATTTATTCAATACTACTGTATAATAAAGATGTGCATTTTTTGTACTATGGCAATAAAATTACCTTGTAATAGGTGTATTGGACCCGAGGGCAGTACTCGGCGCCTCCACCATATTTTTTGATTGATACGGGGGCGAGTAAGGATCGACATGCATAGTAAAGATGGTAGCTTTGCTCGGTTAGATACCACCGCTAAGAGTTCACAATTTAGATGCAAACGATAACTTTGCTGCTGAAGACAATGTTGCATTAGCTGCTTAATTTAGGCACTATAACTTCATTGCTATAAGCACGGTTTAGGGAACGCCGGGTAACAGAAGTTCCCCCAAACATGTAAGGGTTATATGGATAAAACAGATTATCAGAAGTCGCTTAGTTATGCTAAATTTCAAGTTATCAAAAAGGCTTTGAATACTATATTAGATAATGTTTTTACTCCTCACTTAGAAATAGTATTTTTTACGTGCTTTAATGGTGTTGTCATGCCAGACTACTTGAAAGAATCATACCCTACTCAAATGCTTATTATATTACAGCATCAATTTTTTGGTCTAAAAGTTCTTGAAGATAAGTTTAGCGTCAGTTTGAGCTTTCGTGGAAAACAAGAACAAGTCACTGTACCGTTTTTTGCTATTAGTGAGTTTCATGATAAAATTTCAGGAGATACTTTAGTATTTAGCGTTGATTCTGATAAAGAATATGAAAGTGAGAAATGTGCTGAAAAGTCATCAAATGGTAGTATTATATCTATAGATCAACTTTACGATAAGTAGTTACTTCATTTTATAAATAAAAAATATTGTATCTGTTCAGGATATCGACAAGACCATAGAGTAAAAGTGAGTTTATAACAAATGGTATCATTTGAGTAGCTGACATTGGCTTTCACATAAAAAACGTTGTAAAGCGCTTTCATGCTTACCAACGGTTCTGTCGCAATCTATAAACCATAGGAAAAAAGCTGGGATTATAGGAGTTATGAAGCCATTAACATAGCAAAATTCTCAAAAGTAGAAACATTATTTTAATAATTTGTCTTTTTTTTAATCATACGAATATTTTCTATGCCTGTGATGGTAATCTTTGCGGAATGGAAGCTTTTAAACCCAAGCATTGGCTTTATTAGTTTTTTGATAAATCTATCAACAATATTATTTAGATATTTTATTTGAAGAACTGTAATCTTCAGAAATTTCTGCATTCAAATCATCAAGAGCAGCAGTATTACTGCCGCTTTTATCAATTACAATTTTCTCAGGAAGATAGGTACTCCTGAAGGCTTTACGAAAGAATGCAAGTGCTGCAGACTTGTCTCTACTAACACACAAGTCTACAGTATATAAATAAACCCATTTACCGTTTAATTTAATGTAAGTCTCTCCAACTACTACCAACCTGCTTCTTTCTTTTCCTTACTGCCTCATCTATCAGTGGTGATAACCCACCTTTGTAACGTAGCATTTTGCTCCCCTTATACTCATCATTTCTTCCAAATCTCGATAGCTCAAAGAGAATCGACATTCCATGTATACAGATAACATCCGCTGAAAAGCTAAATCCTTTGAAATATGGCAACAATTTTTGATTGATACGAAACATCTTTGCTTTTTTTTAGACAATTATATCATTCTTCTTTCTACTTCCCTACAAATGCGACAGAACCGAAAATATTCGTATGATTCAAAAAAGACAAATTATTAAAATAATGTTTCTACTTTTGAGAATTTTGCTATGTTAATGGCTTCATAACTCCTATAATCCCAGCTTTTTTCCTATGGTTTATAGATGAGACAGAACCTTTTTTATACGTTAGCTACAGTTAAAACATAATTGACTTTGCCTAGTTAATATTTCAAATTATAAAAAAGGCAAATAATTCTATGATATTGCAGGGCAAAAAAGGGTTAATAACCGGAATAATAAATAAGAGGTCAATAGCATATGGTATAGCACAGACCCTCTCAGAACATGGAGCTGAGCTTGCAATCACTTATCAAAATGAAACAATAAAAGAGAAATTATTACCAATAGCAAGTGAATTAAATGTAGAGTTAATATTGCACTGTAATGTTTCAAATGAGGAAACTATAGATAATGCTTTTAAGGAAATAAAGGAGAAGTGGGGTGCTATTGATTTTTTGGTACATGCAATAGCATTCTCCGATAAAAATGAGCTAAATGGTAAATATGTCAATACTTCACTAAACAACTTTATTAATGCAATGCATATATCGTGCTATTCTTTTACTGCTTTAGCGCAAAGAGCGGAAAAAATGATGTTAAATGGCGGTAGTTTACTTACTTTATCCTACTATGGTGCTGAAAAAGTTATGCCAAATTATAATGTGATGGGTTTATGTAAAGCAGCACTTGAAGCAAGTGTAAAATATATAGCATGTGATCTCGGACCACAGAACATCAGAGTAAATGCAATTTCTGCTGGTCCAATCAGAACTTTGGCATCTTCTGGAATAAGTGACTTTCACTCCATATCGGAATGGAATAGAAGTAATTCTCCACTTAGACGCAATGTTACAATAGAAGATGTTGGAAAGGCAGCACTATACTTATTAAGCGACCTGAGTAGTGGTACAACTGGAGAAATTTTACATGTTGATTCAGGGTATAATGTTGTGGGAATGAAGATAGTAGACTAATACAGTACTGCAGATGCATGTGAAGCCTGTGTTTTTTTGTTATCCGAGTAATTGACATTGGAGCCCAGTGTCAGCTACTCGAATGACAACATTTTTTAATTAAATCTCGCACATTAACCATAGAGTTATTATTTTATAAGTATTTGTTGCTGCTGATCTTCTATTTTTACTTCCTCCATTTGGGTTAAGGGATTGTGCGTGAGGGTTGCTCTTGAAGTTGCCTTGCAAGGAAAAAGTCTTTTTCCTCCCGATCTTGGAGTTGCTTTGCAAGCAAGAAATCCTATTGTTCTTGTGTTTGTTTTGCTAAGACTTTATTCTTATTAAGCAGTGGTTAAAATGAGCATGGCTTTTATTATAGAATGTCCCCCTATAGAAGTATATAGACTATGAAGACTTATCTTACAGGTTGTGGTACTTGTTGTTGATAAAATGTTTTTTCTACACGTGCTTCTTCCACACTGCACCTTCTTGATAAGACTGGCTCCTCAAGGCATTTTATACGTTGCTGTACATCATTAATGCACTGCCCTATAACATCACCAATTTTTCCATCAGCATTTTTTGCCAATAACTCATCAAACTCCCTCTCAATCTCTACTCTCTCAGAGATATCCTTTGAAAGATCACAATATTCCAAAATTTCATCTATCCGAAGTTGTTTTGCTAATAGAAAGTCTTCTTGCTCCTGCTGCTGTTTTATTAACTCTTGAGTTACAATTTTAGCCCTAGAGTAATGATTTCCTTCAAGATATATTGTTTCTCTCTCTTTACTACCCCATAACTCGTCATTTAATTTATAACTCTCACGATTAAACATCTGATTTAGTTGATCATTGTTTATCATTTCAGGATTTGGTTCAAACTTTTGTTGTTTCTCTCTGCCGCTAACTTTACAATGGACATTAATTTCAATGTTGGCTAAAGAAGCTAATAATTGAATTTCTTCAATAAAAGGAAAATAACTTTTACTGTCTATTGCTTCTAGATAGGATTGATAGAGTTCAGGTTTGTCAAGAAATGAGCGTGTAATAAAATCACTGTTATATTCGGCATTATAGTCACTCTCACCAATGCCATCAAGAGCCTCTGCATATTCACTTAGATTAAGCACAGCTTGATTATGCGATATATTAAATTTGCTAACAGCTCTACTTACTAACCTCTTCACATTACCTTCAGCATTTTCAATTTTCCTATTTGTTTGCTTAACCAGACCCTTTATTTTATCAGACTTGCCAGTTAAATCCCCTGGCTTATTAAAAAACATATTAAAAACCTTTTCTAGCTGATCCTTTAAAGGAGCTGGCATACTTGGATCATCTAAAGACGTAAATCGACTTAAAAATTTGTGCCATTCCATTCTCATATCTTGCGCTCTTTCAGCTTTATATGTACCAGAACTGTTATCACCAAACACTGCATGAAAAAAGCAATTGCCATCACCTGCAGTATCATATTTAACTACTTGGTTATTAGAAGGTTCTTTTTCTACATTACTCTCTGAAGTCTTGCGTCCTTTAGCATTTTCAATACTGTCAAAACCATTTGGTAATTTCCGTTTTCTAAGCCCAACCATAATTTCTACCTTAATTCAAGCTATATGTTATTATATTAACTAACTTATTAATAAGTAACTAATTAGGTATAGCAAAAATTTTTTAATTATGCAATAATTAAGGCTTTAAATAGCAAATATGAGCTTTAACTGTGGTATAGTTGGGTTACCAAATATAGGAAAATCAACTTTATTTAATGCACTTACAGAGTCAAGTGCAGCTGAAGCTGCAAATTATCCTTTTTGCACAATCGAGCCAAATGTTGGCAAAGTGCCAATACGAGATCAGCGTTTGAAACAAATTGCCTCGATTGCTCACTCGGGGAAAATAATCTACAATCAACTGGAAGTTGTCGATATTGCCGGCTTGGTTAAGGGTGCGAGCAAGGGTGAAGGACTAGGAAATAAATTTTTGAGTCATATCAGAGAAGTTGATGCCATTGTTCATCTGCTCAGGTGCTTTACGGATGACGATATCAGCCATGTAAACAGTAAAATAGATCCAATATCAGATGCTGAAATAGTGGAAATGGAGTTAATTCTAGCTGATATTGATAGCATAGAAAAAAGGCTTCCTCAATTGGAAAAGAAAGCAAAGCAAGGTGATAAAGAGCTAAAGAGACAACTTGAATTAATGCAAGAGGTATTAGCTACTTTAAAATTAGGTAAACCGGCAAGAAGCTTGGAGAATATCGATGAAGATGAGATGAAGTTGCTTCAATTGCTAACAACAAAGCCTGTTATGTATGTATGCAATGTTGAAGATACGAATATCATAACTGGTAATGAACTATCTAAAAGGGTGGAAAAAATGGCGGAAGAAAATAAAAGCAAATTTTATTGTATTTCAGCGAAACTTGAAGCAGATATTGCAAATCTTGATAGTGAAGAGGAAAAACAGAATTTTTTATCAGAATTTGGCTTACAAGAATCAGGACTTGATGGAGTAGCACGTATTATGTATGAAGTGCTAAGTATGATAACTTTTTTTACTGTGGGCCCCAAAGAAGCACGTGCATGGCCAATAAAGATAGGATCAACAGCTGACAAAGCAGCAGGTGTAATTCACACTGATTTTGAAAAGGGCTTTATAAAAGCAGAAACCATAAGCTTTGAAGACTATATAAAATATGGAAGCGAATTAGCTTGCAAAGATGCAGGGAAAATTCGCTTCGAAGGCAGAGATTATATCGTGCAAGATGGCGATATAATGCACTTTAGGTTTAATGTGTAGTATACATCTAACTACCAAAGTACCCGGGAGTCCAGCCTTTCTTTATGGCTTCCTCTTCGCTGATCTCATCTAGTTCCACGTCATGGAGAATGGAGCTAGGTGTTGTAACAACTTCTTTCCCCTGTGGTTGTATATTCTTCTCCTCCTCACATAATACGTTCTCCAGACATTCTTCTAAAAATTCATATAAAGCTTGATTTTCTATAAGCATATCCTTATTTTGCTTAGCTAATTCTAAAATTTCCCTTACTTGAACATCTTTACCATTAATAGTTACCTGACCAATCTCAATATTACTAGGATTTGCATTTAAACTAATAAAGCAGTCAACAGAATTACCTTTCTCATCTTCTGCACTCCACCTAATTTTCATATCGCATGTTGCATCTTTTGCAAAGCGGTAATTTCTTTGTTGCTTATCATTCTTTTCAATCGTTACAATTAGTTTACCATCGCTGTATATTTTTGCTCTTTTTACCTCATTTTTATTTCTTTCCATCCTTTCAATTTTGTCAGTGAAAAGACGGCTTGTTTCTAAACTCTTTTCAGGTTTAATAATATTTACACTAAGATTATCATAATGATTAACTTCTGCATTTTCGCCTGGCCAATAACGTCCATCAAAAAAGCCTACTAGACCATCTTCTTTTAGAAATTCTTTTGCATCATTCATCCCTTCTTCAATTCGAATAAGATATCTACCTAACCTATTTTCAAAATTCTTTTTCTGATCTTCATTAGTAAACTTCTTATCTAATATATTCATTATTTCTTTTTGCTGACTCAATATCGCATAGTTAAAAAGAAAAATATCCCTTTTTCTTCGATAATAATTTGCTATTTTATCAAATGGATCTGCCGGCCGGCCGCTATTATAATTTACATAATCATTAGGGTCTTCACATTTATTATCCTTAAAATCGAATCTCAAATTTTTAAAATCTGATAATACTTCTTCTGCCCTACCTTTAAGAAACTGAAGTGTACTTTGGAGATTTTCTCCATAACTCATTCCATCTTTAATCCTAGAATAAATATACTCACCCAATCTTTTTCTAAACTCTTCTTGTCTTTTGAGATCAGGAAGCTTATTATCTAATATATTGATTATCTCCTTTTGCTTGCTTAACACTACATAGTCAAAAAGGTCTCTCTCTTTTTTATACTTCTCTGCTATTTTGTTAAAACACTTACTATCATTATAATCCAATTTTTCGAAGTCTTGGAGCACGTTTTTTACATCATCCTCACTAAATTGAAGATTTGTTTGAGGAGATGCGTCAGTTCTACTTTGATCATCAAGTTGAGGATTTTTTTTAGTAGATTGGACTAATAAACTTTCTGTGCTGTTAGAGAAAGAATGATTATTTTCTTCAGATTGAGAACTTTTCTTTTTAGACGTATTCGTAAAAAAATTAGTTAGTGAACTAAACATTAAGCACCTCTTAGTATTACTATTTAACTATAACTTAATGCCAAATGTTGTAAAGCTAAAATTAATATGTAAATTCATTTTTTTAAGACAATTATAAGTATCTTCCTTCTATAAAATTTTATAATTAGCATATAACAAATGTTTAAGATATTGATTTTGTTTGTATTTTTATTACTTTACCAGGCAATATTATTAATGAATTAGTCAGACAAATATCTTGGCCAAACTTTACTCCATCCACAAACTCTCCATTTGTTACTCCAGTTGCAATGAACACTGATTCACTTCTTGCCATGTCTTTCACGGTGTAGATTTTTTCTGGGTCAGTGATATTCAAATTTTTTGCTCTTTCTTTTAATTGATCCGTGTCAAATATTAATCTTCCTTCTATCTGCCCACCGATTGAGCTTAGCGCTGCTGCTGCAAGCACTCCTTCTGGAGCTCCTCCTGTGCCGATATACATATCGTGATTGCCATTTATTAGCGAAACTATGGCTGCAACATCACCATCATCTATTAATTTCACTTTTGCTCCTAGCTTCCTAATTTTTGCTATTAATTCATCATGTCTTTCACGTTTAAGTACAGTTACTATAAGATCACTTGCTTTACATCCTTTTGCCTTGGCTAAATTGTCCAGATTCTTCTCAATCCTATTTTTTAGTGAGACTACACCCTCTGGGAGATTTTTTCCCACTGCTATCTTTTCCATATAAACATCAGGTGCATGTAAAAAATTACCTTTTTTTGTTGCAGCAAGAACAGACATTGCCCCTTGTTTATAATGAGCGCAAATCGTAGTGCCTTCAAGTGGATCAACAGCGATGTCAATCTCAGGGCCACTTCCTGTGCCAACTTTTTCTCCGATATATAGCATCGGTGCTTCGTCCCTCTCCCCTTCCCCAATCACAATTGTACCATTTATTTCCATTGAGTTTAGCACCGTACGCATTGCATCAACTGCAACCTGATCGGCCTTTTTTTCATTACCAAGGCCTGCCAATTTATATGCAGCAAGTGCTGCAGCTTCGGTTACTTTCACTAACTTATAGGCTAAATCTTCTATCATTTGCTCGAGAATCATAAATCAATATATATCATGCCACTTGATACTGCAAGATTACTTGACTGAATAATGAAAAAGTTGATATAATAAGCGTATAGCAATAATAGTAAGATTTGAATATGATCGGTAATTTAACTTATGAAGATGTAAAGAAATTTGTAACTGATAATCCTAATATAGTTGCTCAGGAATTTGGTGAGAAGCTAAAACAAAGTGGTCCAACAGATGCAAAGATTTGTGATTTGTTTATGGATATTCTCCGCTCAGGGAAAAGCAGTATTTTAAATGATTATGATACATTTCTAAAAATTGTTGAATTGCTCGCAAAGTCAAATATTAAAATTGATATTGGAGATACTACTTCTAAAACTGTATTAGATTACGCTGTGTCAGGTGAAAAACCTAACGTTATAAAGATATTTTTGGATAGCGATAAATTTGATCAAGAAAGAAAATCGAATGCTTTGTTGACCGCCGTTAATGAAGGTAAAGTTCAAGAGTTTGAGATATTTTTAGATTACATAGATCATACGAAAATACTAGAGGTTCTTAACACAGCTCCTCACAATGAGAGCACTGAAGTTATGAAGATACTCTTGAATAACAAAAGATTTACTGGAGAAGAGAAAGTTCAGGCTTTGAGTAATGCCTCTGTAGATGGCGACCTACCAAAAGTTAAGTTACTTTTAAAGTATATGACAGGTATACCAGAAGATGACATAAGAAATCTTCTAAAAATAATTGAAGAAGGGAAATTATCACTCAGAGAACAACTTCAAATAGATTCTGAGTTTAAAGTCGACTTCAGCAATTCTGATCACAATAAATATCTCTCAAGCTGTGTAATAATTGCACTGCTTAGATCAGCAATAAACAAGAAGCAAAACACACCTGATGGAGCGGAGTCCAATGTCAGTAATACAAGCACTGGTCTCACGCTAAATAATGATGACATTAGGAATCTGTGTCTTGATATAGATAGGGTTACAAAACAGGATAGCACAGTTACTAGTTTTGAAGATTTGCAAAAAAGGTTAAGAAGGAAGGGAATTAATCTTCAGAGCAAATGTGAAAAAAATGCTGTACTAGAATATGCAATTAAAGATCAAAATTTGAACGTTATAAAATTTCTCTTACAAAATGGAATGACCATCATCAATGCAATCGGTCAAGAAGGAAGGTATTACGTTAGCAAAATTGAAGGAGACAAACCTATATTATGCTTTGTTGTCTCTTACACTGATGATGACAATGCTGAGATTCTGAGCACGTTACTGCAAAGTGTTAATGCAGAGCAATCAAAACTAGATCCTGAAAGTGAATTGTACAGATTATATCAACAGTTAAAGGATGATGCATTCTGCACTGCTTCTTCAAAAAAGAATTCTGTGGCAGCAACAGCACTGATACAAAATGATCGAGAAATAATTGTGCCGCATGGATCAGCAACAAATAAGGAACAAGAAACATTCCACATAGAAACAAATAGTGTATCCAATAGTAATAGAAATGTTATTAGTAGACCTGTAGCAACAGTGCTCCCTGTTAGTACTAATGGTAATAATAACAAAAATGAAGCACCTGTATCAACAAGGACTGGCCCAACTGTCACACCAAATAATGATAAGAAAGCTAACGGCTTTGTAGAGGCTCAATTTTCTCCACCACATGAAAAAGAAACTAAATACAAAAAAAGTAAGGAGAGTTTTTACGCCTCATTAAGGAGTGATGTTGTTGGAGTTGTTATTGCAGGATTGTTTGTTGCTGCTGCTGTGATGGTTCCATCTTTAGCTGGTGTATTAGTTTGCAGTGTCCTAGCTATTTTAGTTGTAATAGTAACTGGATTACATGTAAAAAATTCTACACTGCCAAGTTATAGAGCAATGGAAGAAAATAAGGTTGAGCATATAAACCCAAGCATGCAAACGCTGTAAGTTGAGAAACTGGGACTCTAACTCCTAGAACGGTGTTGTAAACCTGTGTTAGTTTCTTCTACTTTATTAAGATTAAGTGGGACTAGTGCGATTCGAACGCACGGCCTTCGGATTAGGAATCCAACGCTCTATCCTACTGAGCTATAGTCCCATGTCTTCTGCTATTTATGCAAAATTATAGCAAAAAGTCTCGCATTTTTCTAGGCACCCTGTACAATTAATTCACAATAATAAAAAATATTTCTGTATTTCTTGAATGTAATACTGTTATATTTAATAATACGATTCCAATTGAAAGATTAATGCTAGTTAACAATATTAGTTACTTTTATAGTAATCAAGATGGCTTTGCTTTAAGCAACATCAACATTCAAGTGAAGAAAGGAAGTGTTGCCTGTTTACTAGGTCATTCTGGCTGTGGCAAGTCAACAATTCTAAAATTAATCGCAGGAATAGAAAATCCAAAATCTGGAACCATTGTTATAAATGATAAATTAGTTGCAAGTAACAAAGTGTCAATTGCTATAGAGCGTAGAAATATCGGATTGATTTTTCAGCATTCTGCATTATTTCCTCATAAAACAGTAATAGAAAATATAACTTTTGCTATTTGCAGTACTTCTAAGAAAGAAAAATACCTTACTGCATTGGAAATCTTAAAGCTATTTAATATAGAAAAATATGAAAACATGTACCCTCATGCTTTATCAGGAGGACAGCAACAATTAGTTGCAATAGCAAGAGTAATGGCGCAAAATCCTGATGTTGTTTTGCTCGATGAACCATTTTCTAATTTAGATATACTGCTCAAATATCGAATAAGGCACCATATATTGTCACTTTTTAGAAGCAAAAATATTCCTGTACTCATGGTAACTCATGATCCGCAAGAAGCGTTGAAAGTTGCAGATTTTATTTACGTGATGAAAAATGGTAAAATTATTCAATCAGGAGTTCCTAGCTACATATACCACAGACCTAAAGATGATACGTTAGCAAAATTTTTTAGTGAGCTTCCTTTTACTCTACAGCTAAACTAAACTTAATGTTAGGCTAAAACTATTATAAGATAATTAAAAACTCTTGATTTATAATTCAATAAAAGTGATATAATTTATGTATCACTTGGCTTCAGTCAAGTTTTAATACCTAAAAGTTAATATTTTCAACGGAGGTACAAATGAGTTTAGGTCCATGGCAGCTGTTTCTAGTCTTAATAATAATCTTAGTTCTGTTTGGTGCAGGTAGGTTACCACAAGTTATGGGTGATTTAGGCAAAGGCATTAAAAACCTTAAACAAGAACTTAAGGATTCAGAGAAACTATCATCTAGTGAACCAGATCGTTAGCTTCCTTATGTTTCGTGACACGCACTAAAGTGCGTGTCATTTGTTTAAACAAGGCTAAAGAATTGAAGAGGTATGATTGAAGTACAGTAATAATTATGTTAGTTAGAATGTTATTAAAGGTTAATCGTGGAAGAAAGTGAGAAATTGACTGAAGATAAAAAATTGGCCTCTGATATTCTAAAAGAGGTTGCAGATACCAATAACAACGATAGTGATAAAGTAACATTGTTCGACATCAAAACAGCTTTACATGAGCGTGGTTTTGGTATTTTAATAATCATCTTCTCTTTACCGCTATCAGTACCTATACCTGTTCCACCTGGCTATACAACCATTCTTTCTATACCTTTAATCTTATTTTCACTGCAGCTTCTATTTGGGTTTGATTCTCCTTGGATGCCTAATTGGCTAGAAAGGAAATCTTTTCAACGGTCAACACTAGCTCTCGTGGTAGAGAAAACTTCACCTACATTAAAAAAAATAGAAAAGTTCATGAAACCAAGAATGTCTTTCATTTTTCGTGGTCCGGGTGAAAAGATTCTAGCTTTTATGATGTTGCTTTGTGCAATAATAATAGCTCTTCCATTACCTTTTACTCACTTCCTTCCTGCAATTAGTATAACTCTTATTTCACTCGGCATTATGGGTAAAGATGGATTTTTATCTACGTTAGGAGTGTTAGTTTCATTCTGTGCGTTATTGGTTACCCTTATTGTAATAGTTAAAGGACCAAAACTTATAGCCGGAACACTTTCTCTTCTTAAAAGCTTTACAAAACTTTAATAAAAGAATGAAGTACAGCATGAAATGAATAATCGATATTGAAATATAGCAATAACTATGTTAGTTAGAAGTTATATTGTTATTAAAGGGTATCTGTGGAAAAAAGTGAGAAATTGACTGAAGATAAAAAATTGGCCTCTGATATTCTAAAAGAGGTTGCAGATACCAATAACAACGATAGTGATAAAGTAACATTGTTCGACATCAAAACAGCTTTACATGAGCGTGGTTTTGGTATTTTAATAATCATCTTCTCTTTACCGCTATCAGTACCTATACCTGTTCCACCTGGCTATACAACCATTCTTTCTATACCTTTAATCTTATTTTCACTGCAGCTTCTATTTGGGTTTGATTCTCCTTGGATGCCTAATTGGCTAGAAAGGAAATCTTTTCAACGGTCAACACTAGCTCTCGTGGTAGAGAAAACTTCACCTACATTAAAAAAAATAGAAAAGTTCATGAAACCAAGAATGTCTTTCATTTTTCGTGGTCCGGGTGAAAATATTTTAGCATTTATAATGCTGCTTTGTGCATTATCGATAGCAATCCCACTTCCTTTAACTAACTTCATTCCTGCAATTGGTACAACTCTCATTTCACTGGGTATCATGAGCAAAGATGGATTTCTCTCTATAATCGGAGTATTAGTATCATTGTGTGGGTTATTACTTACTCTTGTCGTAATAGTTAAAGGACCACAGCTTATATTTGGAGCATTTTCTTTTCTAAAAAGCTTTGTATATGGTTAAGCTTTACAACACTTTAACAAAAAAAAAAGAGCCCTTTACACCGATCGATAAAGATCATATAAAAATGTACGTCTGCGGACCAACAGTATATGATACTGCACATATAGGAAATGCACGTTCTGTTGTTGTTTATGATGTATTATTTCGACTGCTGAAATTTTGTTATGGCAAAGTTACTTATGTGCGTAATATAACCGACATCGATGACAAGATAATCAATGCAGCAAATGAGAAAAATAGTAATATAGAAAGCATTAGCAAATATTACACTAAAACTTTTCATGAAGACATGGAAAGCATAAATTGTGCAGAACCAACATATGAACCAAAAGCAACGGAAAACATAGATAACATTATCAAGTTAATTGAGTCTTTGCTGCAAGCTGGTCATGCTTATGAATCCAATAAACATGTATATTTTAGTGTAGAATCTTACCCTGAATACGGCGTTTTATCAGGAAAAAAAATTGATGAATTAAACTACGGTAGTAGAGTTGAAGTTGGTGAAAATAAAAAACACCCAGGAGACTTCGTACTTTGGAAACCTGCAAACGAAACTGACTATAAACTTTCAAGTCACTGGAATAGTCCATGGGGAGAGGGAAGACCAGGGTGGCATATAGAATGTTCAGCAATGTCATATGCTTACCTTGGCAAAGATTTTGACATTCACGGTGGGGGTATAGACTTGCAATTTCCTCATCATGAGAATGAAATTGCACAGAGTAAATCTGCATTTGCTGAGTCAACGTTTGCAAAATATTGGGTACACAACGGGTTTCTTACGGTAAATGAAGAGAAAATGAGCAAATCCTTATTTAATATAGTCAAAGTAAGGGATTTGTTAGATAGTGGAATAAAGGGTGAAGTAATACGTTATGCGCTGCTTAAAACTCACTACAGAAAACCACTTGATTGGACAGAAAATGTTATCTCTGAGTCGCAAGAAACTTTAAACAAGTTTTATCGGTTATTACGTAGTACATGTATTGAGGAAAGTGATGCAGAAGTCTCTAGAGATTTTATAGAGGCTTTGAAAAACGATTTAAACATTCCTGAAGCTGTAGCCATATTGCATGAAATGGCTACAGAAATCAATAAGACAAGTAATGAATGTGAGAGGCTCAAATTAACTAAGAAGTTTGTTAAAAGCGCAAGGTTCATTGGTATTCTTGAGTCAAGTTATCAAGAGTGGTTTGCAAGTGGTGTGAGTCATCAAGAAATAGAAAGGTTGATAGACTTAAGAAAAGTAGCAAAACAAAATAAAGATTATGATACTGCAGACAAAATAAGAGAGCAATTGAAACAAATGGGGGTTACAATTTCTGACAACGAAGATGGTACAACAACTTGGTATGGAAAATTATCTCCTATTATTTATAGATAGCCTAGTATCATCGCTTATCTTACCCATACATCAAGGTTTTGTACTTTACACTATGTTATGCTTTAGGTCAAACTACGATCAACTACTTATATTACTTTTTGGAGTATTAGGATCCAGTCTTGGTGGAATAGCTAACTGGTATTTAGGTAGAATAACAATTTTTATCAGAAGATCACATCACAAATTAGAGAATGAAGACAAAACACCAAAAATTGTAAGGCACCTACTGATTTGTGCAGTTGCATTGCTTTCGTGGGTACCAGCACTTGGAAGTGTAACTCAGATTTTATCCGGTTACTTCAAGTTAAACCTTTATATTCTTGTTCCCTTAATTATTTTATCTAACTTCCTCTGTTTGTTGTATCTAACGTTTACCATCTAACTAAACATCAATAAACAACTTTTCTTCTGGTCATATTGAGCTAAATTTCTTCTTCAAACTACCTTTTAAAATGCTTTTATTAGTTTTTGTCATAATACGATCAAATACTCCTAATAACCTCTTAAGTAAGCTTGGGGTTAGCGAAGAGATAGGATTAACAGATACGTTGTTGTTTTTATCATCACCATTTGCTTTGTAGTCTATTGAAATAATCCCCCTACTCTTCCCACCAGTCAGAAGTTTTCCGATTATAGGGATTTTCAACAAAGATTTGTTAATTGAGTATGCCGGTATTACTTGTCCTTCAACCTGGAATTTATAACCCTTAATATCGAGCGTACCACTAGTGCTAATGCCTAGTTCCGCTCCTTCAAGCCAAGATTCTTCAATTTCAACAGTGCCATCTTTATATGAAAAAGGTGCATTACACTTATAAAAATGTACACCTTCGTTCTTTATAGCATTTACAATACCAGGCAGTGAAGACATTGATAATAAAGTGGTAAGCAGTGGAGCATCTTTGATATAGAAATTGCTGATAGATAACATACCATAATGTTCTCCATTTTCTCTCTTAGAAGATAGATAAAGAGATAATTTGCCATTTTTAACTGATTTACCAATACCTAAAGAACGCAAAAGCATACCTGAATTATCCGAATATATTTCAAGCCCTATTTCACTATGTTCTACTAGTATATTACTGTTATCTTCTAAAAACTGTCCTGTGAATTGACTTCCACTACAATCACCTTTAGCACAAGTTACATTTAGCTTAGCATCTTTTATGATAATTCCTTCTTTCATAATTATATTATCAACATTCATAGTAACTTCTATTTTGTTATTTAATCGATTACTATCTTTGCCAAGTAAACCTAACACATCACTTAAGTTGATTTTCTCACCGTGAATAGTTATGGCATTTTTCTCCTTACCTGATTCAATTTCTATACTAAAATTATTATCAGGTAATTTAAAGTTGCTAGAATTTAAATATAGATTTCCATTTTCTACTCTTCCGCTAAATTTTATGTCTAGATCATTTCCTACAACGTCTAGTTTGTCTATTAGCAACTCACCTACTCCTTTTAGCCTTGTAGAAAATAAAACTTCATTGTGATCTTCAAAATGGTTTTTCCACCCTAAGTAGCTTGAACGCAACTCGAGCTCTGATAAATCTATATTACCATTAACGTACCCTGTTTTGTCTTGATACATTACTGACTCTATATTTGCATTGATATAACCATCACCGAAATTAAGTATTTGAGCAGGTAAATCTCCAGTCAAACTCCAGACAAAATTTTCATTTTTATTGCTACTTTTGAGGTCAAATAGAAGCTGTGTATTATTTACCATACCACTGCCATTTAAATCTATAAAGTCACTCCCAAAATCGAGCTTAATATCATACTTACCAAAACTTCCATTATACACCACCAAATTATCAATTTCAGAATGAAATTTGGCCGAAAAATCTACTTTTTTATCACTAGAGTTTAGATTAAAAATGCGAAAATTGAATACAGACTTTGCTATTCCACCTACTTTATCTCTTTCAAGTTTTACCACATCATCCAGCTTAAATCTTATAGGCTCATATAACCCATAAGCATCACTTACAGCCTGACCATTAATGGTAAGAACAGAATCTTCTTTATTGAGAGAGTTCATTTCAATATGACCACTATTGATAGTAAAATTCTGAAACTTAGCTCTATTTACAATAATTTTGAGATTGTTATCCTTGAGAGTTAACTCACCGTTCAACTTCTCCACTCGTTCAAAATCCTCATCAAATTGAACGCTGCCATTTTCTATATCAGCAACAATTACAATACCTGACAGATCATCATTTATTAAACTATCGATTTTACCGTTAAAACTTATAATTGTATTTATAATATTCCCATCAATATTATTACAATACCACTTTCTAAATTCATTGTTCACTAGACCATCTGGTACATAAGTACATAAATCTTTTGCAACAAGTTTACTAATATTAACTCTAAGCAAAGCATGATTTGTGCCAAAGTTCATTTTGCCAATCAAAGAAAGGTAAGTATCATTTAACTTAAAATGAAAGTTTTTTACGCTAATGATTTCATCACTATATGTCAAATTTACATTTACATTAGTCAAGGCTAAGTTTTTACCTGAGTGACTCTCTGTATTTAACACGTATATGTTTCCATCCATAACTTCATCCTTTCCATTAATTCTCATTGAGAAGTTCCCTTTGAACCCTATTTCTTTGTCCAAATTGTAACTTTTAACTAGTGTGGAAAACTCGTTAAATAGCCCCAACTTTAGGTTATAAAATGTTCCATACAAATTTAACAAATTATTGCGATTTTTTATCATAATAGATAAATCATCTAGAATCCCCTTTTTATCTTTTGTATGAACACGAATATCCAAAACATTAAAATTTTCCTCCTTTCCTACATATACTTTATCAATGAAGAATTCACCTTCCGTGCTTTTATTGACAGCAATGTTAGTAATTTCAATCCTTGAGTCTGCATTTAAGTAGAAAAAAATTTTTCTTATTGTCTTCAGCAGATTTTTTGTACTACTCATCTTATCTGTCATTACAGATGTTGTTATTCCTCTGGTCTCTTCCTTCTTGATATATATGTGTACATTACCAGCTAAAACCTGAGAGAACTTTTTGGAACTTAACTTAAAGTGTACGAAAAGCTCAGGAACTTCTATGGTAAAGTCAGGATTTGTTATTTTTAAATCTGTAATGACTAGCTTGCCATCTTTCTGCCAAATAACCGAGGTACTCTCCATGCTGACATCCGAATTGGTAAATATCTTTAATATTTTTTTCTTTATATAAAAATTAATATAACTAATATTGATTTCTAAAGGACCTTCCCCTTTAAAAGGGATAAAGAAGCAGAATATAAATAATAAAATTATAGAAAATGATAGAGCTATTTTTTTAAGCATCGATTATTGCTTTTCTTGCTAAGCTGTCGGCTTCTTCATTGTATTTATCACCATTATGCGCTTTCACCCACTTCCAGTTAATCTCATGTTGCAAAGCAACATCGTCTAATTCTTTCCATAATTCTATATTTTTTACTGACTTCTTATTACTTGTCTTCCAGCCGTTCATTTTCCACTTATTTATCCATTCTGTTATACCGTATTTAATATAGAGGCTATCCGTATACAAACTGATATTACAAGGAAATTTTAATACCTTCAGTCCATTGATCACTGCTGTTAACTCCATTTTATTATTTGTAGTATTTTCTTCTCTACCACAGATGTTCTTTCTATGATTTTGAAATAATATGATTGCTGCCCACCCTCCTGTCCCTGGGTTACCAGAGCATGCTCCATCTGTGTATATTGTCACTTCCTTTTTCTTCATCTTTAACTGTAGTGAATTAATAAAGTATATCGTTGCTTCTATAAAATCACAATTTTTATAGATATAGAGGCAATTTAAGCCGCACCTTTAAATTTTATTATGGAAATAAAAAAAAGTGCTACAACGAGCATTATTAGAAGAGAAAGTAAAAGATAGTTTTTATGTTCTTTCATGGTTAAAACAAATCAATAGAGCAGTAAATAACGCTGGCAAACAGAGAAAATAGATAAGAAATCGAATAAGAAAACATTTTTTTCTGCGAGCTATGACTCTTAAGCCTTATAACGGATGCAGCAAACCAAATAAAAACACACCCTTCAATAATTGCCATACTGAGGTAAAATAGAGCCTTTTTCAAAAATAGTGCTGGAAGTAAGCTAGTTAATACGAGTAACACGCTATAGATTAATATATATTTCCTCGTTTTTTCTGGACCATAAACGATATTGAACATTGGAATCGATGCTTTTGTATAATCTTCAGATCTATTTAAGGATAGAGCCCAAAAATGTGGTGGAGTCCACATAAAAATTATTAAAAATAGAATACAACTTTCCCAGCTTACAGAGTCAGTTACAACCGCCCAGCCAATCATTGGAGGAAAAGCACCTGCTGCACCACCAATAACAATATTCTGCGGAGTACGCCTTTTGAGCCAAATTGTATACACAAAAACATAAAATAATATGCTAATTGCAAGCAAAGCAGCAGAAACATAGTTCACTGCTATTGCCATGATAAATACTGACAATATTCCAAGAGTTATGCCAAATTCAAGCGCGCTTTCTGCAGAAACTCTACCTGAAGGTATAGGGCGGTTTTTTGTTCTCTCCATAAGCAAGTCTATATCTCTGTCATACCACATATTTATTGCACCTGCAGATCCTGAACCAAGAGCAATGCACATAAGAGATATTAGTGCAAGGAAAGGATGAATGCTACCTGGTGCAGCAACCATTCCAGCAATTGCAGTAAACACTACAAGGTACATTATCCTTGGCTTCAGCAAATGCCAAAAATCCAGTATTGTTGATTCAACATTTAGCAAAACACTTGTGTACATTCTATTTTATCACTGGTGGTTTTTCAAAAGTATGAAAAGGTGGTGGTGAAGATACCGTCCATTCTAAAGTGTCACCTTCCCAAGGATTATCTCCAGTTTTTTTGCCCCACTTAAAGAGATGTATAACTATAAATACAAAAAACATAACTGAAAGAAAGGACATATATGAGCCAATTGAGGATATATAATTCCAAGGGATAAACGCGTCGGGATAATCAGGTATACGCCTTGGCATACCTGCTAATCCCAGGAAATGCTGGGGTAAGAAAGTGACATTGGTGCTAATAAAAGTGAGCCAAAAGTGTATCTTTCCTAAACACTCGTTATATTGCTTACCTGACATTTTGCCTATCCAATAATAAAAACCGGCGAAAGCTCCAAATAATGCAGCAAGCGACATGACATAGTGAAAGTGAGCAACGACATAATAGGTATCGTGCAAAAGCTTATCTATTCCACCGTGAGAAAGAATTATTCCGGTTATACCACCTCCAACAAACATGAAAATAAAACCTAATGCAAACAGCATTGGTGTCTTCAATTCAATCGCTCCACCCCACATAGTTGCAATCCAACTAAAGACTTTTACACCAGTTATAACACCAATGAAAATTGTGCTAGTGCTAAAAAATATAGCAGCATCCTCGCTAAGCCCAACAGTAAACATATGGTGAGCCCAAACCATGAAGCCAAACGTTGCTATTCCTATCATGGCATAAACCATTCCCATATAACCAAATACTGGCCTATGAGAAAAAGTTGACACAATCTGACTGATGATACCAAATGCAGGAAAAATAATTATGTAAACTTCTGGATGACCAAAAAACCAAAACAGATGTTGAAATAACACAGGATCACCACCACCAGCAGGATCAAAAAAGGAGGTACCTATATTACGATCAGTGAGCAGCATAGTTATAGCACCAGCAAGTACCGGTAAGGCAACAATTAACATAAATGACGTGAGTAAAATAGACCAAACAAATAGTGGTATCTTAGTTAGTGACATACCTTTTGCACGCATATTGAATATGGTAACTATAAAGTTGATCGCCCCAACAATTGATGACATACCAGCAATATGAAGTGCAAGTATAGCAAGATCAACTCCTGCACTTGGGTGGGACATAATTTGCGACAAAGGTGGGTATAAAGTCCATCCTGTTCCAGGACCTTCGCCAGCAAATACCGAGAGGATAAGCAAAATAAAAGATGAAACTAACAACCAAAAACTTAAATTATTCATACGAGGAAATGCCATATCTGGTGCACCAATCATGAGAGGTACGAACCAATTACCAAATCCTCCCATTAAGGCTGGCATTATCATAAAAAACACCATTATTACCGCATGCCCTGTAATCATTACGTTATATAGCTGGTAATTATTGTTAAGTATATTAATGTGCATTAGCTGAGTACGAATAATTACCGATAATAATCCACCAATAATTCCAGCTAATATGGAAAAAATAATGTATAGTGTCCCTATATCTTTGTGATTAGTAGAAAACAGCCAACGTCTTATACCTTTTGGTACATCACTCATATCTATACTCCAAACTTAACTTACTAATTTTTTATCTTCAATCCACTTATTAAAATCTTCTTTACTCACTGCTTCAACAACAATTGGCATAAATCCATGACCTTGACCACATAGTTCATAACATTGCCCATAATAAATACCGGGCTTTGTAACGTTAAAACATGCTTCATTCAGCCTACCTGGTATTGCATCAATTTTTATACCAAAAGCCGGTATTCCCCAGCTATGTATTACATCTCCTGCTGTCACTTGTAAACGAATATTAGTATTGATAGGTAAAATAACGTTATTATCAACAGAGAATAGTTTTAAATCTCTTTCGGTAAAGTCTTCTTTTCCTTTTATATAGCTGTCAAATGAAATACCTTGATATTCTGGGTACTGGTAACTCCAATACCATTGATGACCAATAACTTTTAGTGTTATGTCAGCTTTTGGCACTTTCTCCTGTAGTTTAATTAATTCAGCATTTTTAAAAGCCAATACCCCAACAATAATCGTTGGTATAACAAACCAGATAATTTCTACAAAGATATTATGAGTTATTTTACTGACATTTTTCACTTTGCCCTTACGAAAGCGAAATACTACATAAGCAAGCAGGGCCCATACAAAAAGCATAATTGCAATCATTACACTCATCACAAACGAATGTGACTTAACTACAGCCTCCATTATCTCAGTTGCAGGCGCAGGAAATCCAAATTGCCAAGAAGTAGGAGCAGAAGCAATTGATATGTTTGAGTAAAACATTATCAATAATGCAAATAACTTCACCATATTTTTTGCTGTAAAACTAACTGTATAATAATATATATACACTTACTATGCAAACAGAGATTATAGAATGTACACAAGTGTTTTGCTAAATATTGAATCAAAAGTAAATGATGATTAATGTTTTTTTAGCATTTAATAAATATACTAATACGATACTAACTTGAGGAAAAAGCATTTACATGAATCTATTTTAAGTTAAAATATTATAATATTTTAAGTTAAGTATTTACTTTAAGGAAGTTCTATAATAAGTTTAATAGTGTCTGTTATTGCTAATAACCCTCTAGCCTCACACCTAAAAGCAGTAACAGACACTATTAAACTTTAGGTAAGTTTGCCTATTTATAATTCATTGAGGTAAAAATCTTACTAATTCCTTTAATTCTATTATACAGATGAGTTTACTAATTAACCTTTAATGTTTACGTTAGCATTTGCATCTTAAATCAAAGATTTACATATTATAGAAAATAATTATAAAATAATACACTACTTGTGTGTAAATTTTTTTGCATATCAAACTCTGTAAACAAATTTTTTAGAAAAGCAAAATAAATTATCTCTCTATGAAAGATCTATCGAATGTTGCAATTATAGGTGTAAACAAGAACGATAAAAGAGTGCGGGATTGAGTAACTATATATACTTCTGCTGGCATACCAGGATATAGGTATACGTTTTTAAATTGAGCAAGTTCTGATTTTGGTATCACCACTCGCACTGAATAATAACGCCCCATCCTTGGATCATCAAGAGCATCAGGGGAAATATGGTTTACTATACCGTTAATTAAACTTAAGCGACGTGCACTATAAGCGCTCAGCCTTACTTTAACTTTTAGCCCTTCTAGTCCGTCGATAGAGACTATATTGCTATCTTTCTTTTTTGCTGACAGTATCTCTTCTATGTTTCTGGTTAGAACTTTAGCATCTATTATTAGATCATCATCTGATGGTACTATACTCATGATTGGAACTCCAGATTGTATAACACCACCTTCAGTGTGGTATCTTATATCTGTAACTATACCATCTTGAGGTGATTTAATTATTGTACGTGCTAACGAATCTTCAGCAACCATCAGCCTCTCTTTTAAGTCTGCAATAGATGTATTGACTTCCTTAAGCTCAGCATTTGCTCTTTCTTGAGCATCATTCTTCACATTTATAATCTCTAACTCATTTTCTCCAATCTTTTGCTGTACTTGAGATATTGCAGAACGGTAATGTCCAACTCTACCCTCAATTTCAGCAAACTGTTTTTCTAAAGCTAAAATGTGTGGTTTGCTTATATGTCCACTATCAAGTAATTGTCTTTTTGTTTCTAACTCCTCAGTTATCAAGTCATATTGCTTATGGGCTGCATTTAGTTGAAAATTTAGCCCTGCTAATTCATCATTTAACTGCTTTATACGTTGTTGCAGTATGTCAGTTTTTCCTAATATACTCTTTCTCTGAGAGTTGAACAACTTTACCTGATTCTTTATCGCTTTATTTACAAGTTCATCGTTAGATAATCTTTTAACCTCATCAGAAAATTCTAGCGTATCTAAGTCTCCCCTAATTGCAATAAGTCTTGCTTCAGTTGCCAAAAGTGATAAGAGTTTTTCTTTAATTATACTCAAATTTGCCTTTTCGTTAACATCACTTAATAAAACTAAAGGCTCATCTTTTTTAACTGTTTGACCTTCTTTTACTAAAATTTTGCTTATTATTCCCCCACCCAAGTGTTGCACTATTTTTCTATTTGAAGAGACAATAACTTCTCCACTTGCATGCACTGCTCCGTCAATTGGAGCTATAGCCGACCAAATACCACCTATTCCAAAAAAGATGAATATCACGACTAAACCAAAAAATAGTGGTCCCCATGTGACTTTTAGGACTTCATTTGCGTTATTACTCTCACGTTTAAAAATAAAATTTATCATCGCATCAATCCATGCGAACGTCTTATCCAAAAATTGATATTTCTTCTTTCTATTTCCTGCCCTTTGCATATCTATATCATCACTACCAATCAGGCCTGTCAAAGAAAGTCCAGCACTAAGCTTTTTTAACTTACTCATTATAATACTACTGCGAATTCTTGTTAATCAGGATAACACACAAAAACAAAGAATCTATATCTTAAGTACTCTACTTAGACTATGGAACATCAGAATAAACTATTTAGTAACAATTCTTATACTCTATTGAATGGTTCAGCATTAGGCTAGAAAATCAAAAAGGTTTTACAATAACCATAATAACTATAATTATTATTAACACTGTTACTGCTTCGTTTAAAACACGAAAATAAACGTGAGTTTTCTTATTCAAGCCCACTACAAAATTTTTCCTATGCTTTGCAAGTAGGACATGAATAGCAAACATTAAGAATAATGCTAGCGCTTTTACATGAAACCACCCTTCGTGATATGGTTCCC
This sequence comes from Wolbachia endosymbiont (group B) of Ablattaria laevigata, assembly GCF_964277395.1. Classification (NCBI taxonomy): domain Bacteria; kingdom Pseudomonadati; phylum Pseudomonadota; class Alphaproteobacteria; order Rickettsiales; family Anaplasmataceae; genus Wolbachia; species Wolbachia endosymbiont (group B) of Ablattaria laevigata. The sequence goes on along the minus strand of NZ_OZ195519.1, from coordinate 370,354 downwards.
TAATAATCATTAGCATAATTCCAAAACTAAGGGAGAAAAGCATTGCAGGGTTTATGATATATCTAAGGAGTCTCTTCTCCATTATTTGAAGTAAGCTGTCATTTTCTGACCCTGGTTTTACAGATGCATGGTAAACATAAAGCCTTGGCAAATAGAGCATACCTGCCACCCACATAATTACAGAGATAACGTGAAAAGCTTCAAGCCAGTGATAGTAGTCCATATAGATAGTATTATAAAATGTTAAAAATTTCTGGTATGATCTCAATTTAATAAAAGAAAGTCAATATGAAAGCAGAAAATTTCACTAAAGAACAGGTGATTGGATTCTACAGAAAAATGCTTCTCATACGCAGATTTGAGGAAAAAGCAGGACAATTATACGGAATGGGATTAATAGGCGGATTCTGTCACTTATCAATAGGGCAAGAAGCAGTTGCAGTTGGGACTCAAGCTGCATCAAAATCTGGTGATGCTTTTATCACAAGCTATAGAGACCATGGCTTAATGCTTGCATGTAATTCTGATCCGAATGTTGTGATGGCAGAACTAACCGGCAAAGAAACAGGGTGTTCAAAAGGCAAAGGTGGCTCCATGCACATATTTGATGTTGAAAAAAATTTCTTTGGTGGACATGGAATAGTAGGTGCACAAGTCCCAATTGGCACAGGAATAGCATTTGCTAATAAATACAAGAAAAAAGATAACGTTGTATTCACATATTTTGGTGACGGTGCTGCAAATCAAGGACAAGTATATGAATCATTTAATATGGCATCTTTGTGGAAGTTACCTGTGGTTTATATCATAGAAAATAACGAATACGCAATGGGAACTTCTGTACAAAGATCAACTTTAGTAACTGAACTATATAAAAGAGGAGAGAGTTTTGGTATTCCTGGAAAACAAGTTGATGGAATGGATTTTTTCTCTGTCTATGAGTTAACAAGTGAAATAGCTGAGCACGTACGTGGGGGAAAAGGACCTCTCTTGCTTGAAATGAAGACATATAGATATCGTGGCCATTCGATGTCAGATCCTGCTACTTATCGCTCAAAAGAAGAAGTTGAAGATATGAAGCAAAATCATGATCCTATAAGCACCTTAAAGCAGTATATAACAGACAATAAAATCGCTTCTGATGAAGAATGCAAAGCTATTGATAAGGAAATACGAGATTTAGTAAAAAAGTCAGAAGATTTTGCTAAAAATAGTAAAGAGCCAGGCATTGATGAACTATATACTGATGTTTATAAATTTGTTAGCTAATCAGTTGCCATCAAAATTATGTTTTGGCCTACTATAGATATTTTTTGGCAGCACTTAACTTTATTATATAACAGCCTAGTCAATAGAAACTGTAGTAACTCTTATATTATTGATATACACCGCTCTTGGATCATAGGTTAAATGAGTTTTATTTGACTTTTTGTGCTAGTTTGCAGAATATAAAGTTATTAATTGAATAAAATACATGACAAAAGAAAACTGGGAGACAGTAATTGGACTTGAGGTACACGCTCAGGTTTCTTCTAAGACAAAGCTATTTTCTAGTTCACTAACGGAATTTGGCACTGAGCACAATACTCAAGTTTCTCTAGTTGATGCAGCAATGCCAGGTACATTGCCAATATTAAATTATTTCTGCATAGAGCAAGCAATATGTACCGGTCTTGCACTTTCTGCAGAAATTAATAAGTGCTCTTACTTTGATCGTAAAAATTATTTTTATCCCGATTTACCACAAGGTTACCAAATAACCCAGTTCTTTGAGCCGATAGTTAAAAATGGTAAAGTGTTTATCAATAATAATGAAAAAGAAATAAGAATCGCAAGAATTCACTTAGAGCAAGATGCAGGAAAGAGTATTCATGAAGAAAGCAAAACTTACGTAGATTTAAATCGTGCAGGTGTTGCTTTAATGGAAATTGTTTCAGAGCCAGATCTTCGTTCATCTGCAGAAGCTGCAGAATTCATGAAAAAATTGAGGCAGATTTTGCGTTACATCGGTTCATGTGATGGTGATATGGAAAAGGGGTCACTTCGCTGTGATGCAAATGTTTCTGTTCGCCCAAAGGGTAGTAGCACATTTGGCACTCGTTGTGAAATAAAAAACTTAAATTCAATACGTTATATTGTACAAGCTATAGATTATGAAGCACAAAGGCAGATCAAAATTTTGGAAAGCGGAGGAGAAATAAGTCAAGATACCTTATTGTTTGATGTCACTTTAGGAAAAACAAAAGTGATGAGAAGCAAAGAAGATTCAAGTGACTATAGATATTTCCCTGAACCTGATTTGCTACCTGTTGAAATAAGCCAAGACAAAATTGATTCTATTAAATCATCTTTACCCGAGTTGCCAGATCAAAAAAAACTTCGATACATAGAGGAATTAGGTATCAATGAATATGATGCAGACGTTATCACTTCTGATAAAGAAATTGCCGATTATTTTGAAAAATTAGCAAAAAAGCATGATTCAAAGATTGCAGTTACCTGGTTAACCGTCGAGCTTTTCGGTCGTTTAAATAAAACAAATATTGATATTGTTAGCTCTCCAATTAAAGCAGATGCTTTATCCGAGCTCCTTGACTTTATCGTTGATGGAACGATCTCTGCTAAGCTCGGCAAGCAAGTTTTTGATATTATGTTTGAAACTGGCAAACCGGCATCTCTCATCATAGAAGAGCAGGACCTAAAACAAATAACCGATAGAGGTCAAATAGCAGAAGTTATCGACACAATCATCAATAGCAACCAAGATAAAGTTCAAGAATACAAAAGCGGTAAAACAAAACTATACGGATTCTTTGTCGGCGAAGTCATGAAACTTACCAAGGGAAAAGCCAGCCCTGATGTCGTAAACTTGGTTTTGAGTGAAAGATTAGGGTAAAAACAGGGGTAATGTATCTAGAAGATGATTCTCCTTGGGGTGTCAAACGCATTTACCATGGTATTGCCTTTCAAGAGTTATTGATCGTAATATCTCTAATGCATGAGATGGATATAACATCTCTCATGTCTAAGATGGGTAAAGAATGTTCTTTCTCCATAGACACAGAGTTAGAGTCAGCTCAAGGTTTTGATGACATTGTTGTTTGGCATGAGCAAAATAAAGATATAGTACATAAGTTTATACAAGTTAAGCACAACCAAAATGGAACTAAAAAAATCAGTGTAAGTAGCTTATTAACAAAAAGTGGTAAGTTTAGTATTTTAAAACTTTTCCTTGCCTATTTAAAAATCAAAAATAGTGCAAAGTTTAGTGATGGAATAAAGCATTTTCTTTTTGCTACGAATATGGATCTTGATTCACCATATTCAATACAACACGAAGTAAGAAACCTAAGAGCAATGTTAAGTGGAGAAAATAAAGGAAAAGAACTTTCATTTGTAAGGATAGACACAAAAGATGAGTTTCTGGATATAGGTGATAGTGCAAGATATAGAATTAGTGATTCAGGTGGTAGTGTTGCTCAATACTTGAAACAAAATATGGATTTTATAAAGCGTGAGATAGGCAAGGAAGTCAGCAATAAAGAGATAGAGGACTTTTTAAATGAACTGGTGTTCGTCGTTAACTTACCCCATGAAGCTCAGCTAAGAAAATTATTGCTAGGTAAGTTGAGTAGTAGGTTGAACAAAAAGTTCGACTATATTGGTGACAATCAAATCTTTTGTAATAATCTTCTAAAAAAAATATCAGACTGGGTAAAAGATATAAAAGCGCGTCCTCTTTCGTACAAAGAAGGAGAAGAACTTTTTCGAGAAGTTGAGCTGTGGGCTAGTACTTTAGGTAAGATAGAACAAGGAGTAAAAGAAAATAATGAAAGAATTGATAAAGTAATAGAACAACAACACAAGGATAGTAAAACACTACATAAAATATATGTGGCTGTAACGACACAGGATAACAAGCGGGTAGAGGAGCCTATTTGGTTTAAAATAATAGAGCCAGTTGCATTTTTTACTGGAAGAAATAGTGAATTAAAAGCCTTACATGATGCACTACAAAGGAGTACGGTCAGGCCAGCAATTATATCTCAGGTTGCTACTATTAGTGGTCTTGGGGGGATAGGTAAGAGTGAATTCGCTAGGCAATATGCTTACACATATGGAAAGGATTATTATGCTAACGTTATCTGGATAAATGCTGAAAGCGTTGAAACTATGAAAAATTCTTTCTTGGGGTTAGTTAAGGATGATAGATTAGGCATTTCTACCAAAGATAGGTACGAAAGGGACAAGACGATAGAAAATATTGTTAGAGAAATATATGCTTTCTTTGCAAGAAGGAAAGGAAAAAGCCTATTCATTTTTGATAATGCTGAGGGATATGAAAACATTAAAAGATTTTTACCTTCATCTTTACACCCTAGACATAAAAAACCTTACATTTTAATTACTTCTCGTGACTGTAAGTGGAATGTGAGAGGAGAAAGTGATATAAAAGTAATACAATTAGATAAGTTTGGTGAAGTAGAAGCTTTAGAATTTGTTAGAAAAGCTTTGAACATAGAGAATAATTTACAGGATAGGGAAATAGAAGAGCTAACAAGAGAATTACAATATTTTCCATTAGCTTTAGGACAAGCAGTTGTATATATCCAAGATCGAAATGAGGAATCGAGATTAAGAGGTGATAAGAGGTTTAAAATAAGTGATTACTTAAAAGAGTATCAACAAAATGCAGGAGAATTGCTTAAGAAAGGAATTTATGAAAATGAAGATCGTTATACTAAAACAGTTTTGACAACTTGGAATGTCACGATGACATATATATGCAAGCATCGAACAGACAAAATCTGTCAAATCAGAAAGAAACACACAAATTTAAGTTTTTAGTAATTTTCAAGTATAATTGTAGAGGGAGCGCCTCTGCAGTTATGATCGACATTTTCAATGGTGCCTAAGTGCCCGTATGCAAGCATGGTCTTGGAAGGAACGGTCAAATCATTGATGGAGTCATTTAGACTACCTCGGTTAGGAGATTGTACTATCAACCGTTCCAAGCTGAAGCGTTTCCCTGTAACAAATTATATGTAGGAGTTACCATGAAAAAAGCAAAAAGTAAATTAGAAATAGTGAATCCTAATGCAGCAGGAATAGACATTGGTTCAGCTGTACACTATGTGTGTGTACCTGAAGGAGGAGATGAACAACGCGTTCAGAAATTTGGCTGCTTTACTGAAGACCTTCATAACTTAGCACAGTGGTTGAAAAAGTGTAAAGTTACAACAGTAGCTATGGAATCAACAGGAGTATACTGGATTCCTTTATTTCAAATACTTGAGTCATATAAATTCGAGGTAAGATTGGTAAATGCACGGCATGTAAAGAATGTACCTGGTAGGAAGTCTGACGTTCAAGATTGCCAATGGCTCCAACAACTGCATAGCTACGGACTGCTTCATGGATCGTTTAGGCCAGATAATCAGATGTGTGTATTGCGCAGTTACGTGCGGCAGCGCAGAAATCTCACTGAAAGTGCATCTACGCATATTCTACGTATGCAGAAGGCATTAATTCAAATGAATATACAATTACACAAGGTTATTAGTCATATTACTGGGATAACTGGTATGAAAATCATTGAAGCTATAATTGAAGGCGAAAGAGATTCTGAAAAATTAGCAGAATTCAGGGACGTGCGAATGAAAAATGATCAGTCTACTATTGCAAAAGCGTTAGCTGGTGACTATAGAGAAGAACACTTATTCACGCTAAAGCAAGAATTTGAACTATATAATATTTATCAAGAAAAAATAGCAGAATGTGATAGAAACATTGAAGCCTATTATAAAACGTTTGAAACAAAGTCTTGTGAAAGCAAACAGCTAAGTAAGCAAAAGAATAAAAATAGCAAAAGTAAGCCAAGCTTTGCTTTGTATGAGGAACTGCACCGAATCACTGGTATGGATTTCACTAAAATTCCTGGATTTGATGTATTAAGTATACAAACCATAATTTCAGAAGTTGGTATAAACCACAGCAAATGGCCAACAGAAAAGCACTTTTCGTCGTGGTTGGGACTCAGTCCTGCTAATAAAGTTACAGGGGAAAAAGTGTTTAATACAAGAACACGTAAAGTCATTAACCGTGCTGCAAATGCTTTGCGAATAGCTGCTCATTCTGTAGGAAAGAGTAAAAGTGCGTTGGGTGCATACTACAGAAGATTGAAAAAACGACTAGGAGCACCGAAAGCAATAACAGCTACTGCAAGAAAAATGGCATGCATATTTTATAGTATGCTCAAATACGGACAGGAATATGTAGAAAAAGGAATGGAATACTATGAAACACGCTATAAAGATAGAATTGTAAAAAATTTGATCAAAAAAGCGAGCGAATTTGGCTACATATTAGTTCAACAAGAAGAGTTAGTTGAGTGAGTTTCTTAGGAGGAATATGGCTTTGAAGCATTAAACATTTTTGAAATAATGGCCTATCTTGCTCCTGATGATATTCGTATAAAAGAAATTTTTTCAAAGTCAATAGCGGATGATAAAGAAAAGCTGTGGAATGCTGTTGAACTACTTAATCGATATTCAATGATTAAGTTAAGGGAAGGGATAGTAAATATCCATAGTCCAGTACAGAAAGTAACAAGATTAAAATTGCAAGAGAAAGGTAGAGAGGAAGAAGTTCTTAGGAAAGCTCTAAATTTGGTGAACATTGGTGATGTAGCAAAAGATAATAAAATTCATGTTGCATTTATTTGGGGATATGCGAGTAAACATGGTAAGTTGATTGATGATTTTTACAAAGATACTAATTTACATTTGCTTGTTGAAAATGGTGATTATAAAGCTATTAAAAACTTATTAGCATATATAAAGAGAAAACATCAAAATAAGCTTAGTGGTATCGTTAATGCTAAAAATGGTTGTGATATTGCTCCATTGCATTTAGCTGCTGGGAATGGGGAATTGGACATAGCAAAATACCTGATCAATGAAGGTGCTAATATTGACGCTAGGGACTGTTTTTACCAAACGCCATTGTACTGGGCTGCTAAGAGTGGAGAGTTAGACATGGTAAAATATCTTGTAAATAAGGGTGCTAGTGTTGGTATTAAAGATAATTATGGCTGGACTGTGTTGTACTGGGCTGTTGAAAGTGAAAGTTTTGATATAGCAGAATACCTTATAAAAGAAAAAGGTATGGGTATTGATGTTAGTGCTAAGTACAGCAATGGCAAAACTATGTTACATGAGGCTATCAGGTTTGCAAAACTAGATGCAATAAAGTACCTGATTGATAAAGGAATTGATATTAATATCAAAAACGGATATGGTGATACTCCATTGCATTGGGCTGCTATCAGGGAAAAAGTTGATGTGGTAAGATATTTTGTAGAACAAGGTGCTGACGTTAACGCTAAAAATAATGAGGGAAAGACAGCATTGGATTATGTAACTGATAATCAAGAGCTTGTGGAGTTGCTTTTAACCCATGATGAAAGTGTTGAAGTAGCTTAAGAGAAAATTATTTATCTGTTTATTTTAACGTCCCAAAAATGTTTAACAAAAGTGTGTCAAACTGAATTTTTAGTTTAACTCAATTTTCAATAGATTTCTTGCATAAACAGGTGTCATCCCAGCTGGAACCCAATATCTGGATTCCAGTGTCACGCGCTGGAATGACATCAACTTTTGAATTCGAGTTATGCAAGAAATCCAACATATTAGGAACGACAATATCAGGTTGAGATGTAGTTCATATGTAAAGGTAACCTCTACTTTTCCTCAGCTTTCTTTCTAGGCTCTGTAAACAAAATTTTAAAGAAGCCATATAGTGTAGCTAGAGACATTTTTAGTCAACTGAGTAATTTTGTTCCTCTAGCCTGAGGTCAAAATAAATTTGAATGGGTTTCCCAGTACGTCAACAAGTGCATGAACTTTAGTCACAAATCCCCGTCCTCAATTAATTTGACCTGCTAACATTTTGTACACAGAGCCTAGCTCTTTTGCTATTTGCTTGACTTGTTTCTTTACATAGCTTCTAATTTAAATTCTGCTGTCTATTCTCTTTCATTCATAACCTTTTGCAAAACGTTTTTGCTTTCTTCTCTGCTGGTCACTATTGCTTATATAAAGCAAGTATAGTACTGAATGATGTTGCAAGCACTCAGTTCGGCAATATTATCGATTTAAGACGAAGTTAAGATTTCGATTTTTTATTCAAACTCTTCTGAAAGTTTTTATACATATTGAAGACATCTTGATAATTTAGGTGAGTGTAAACTTGAGTAGTTTCAAGGCTTGAGTGGCCAAGCAGCTGTTGTATTGATCTTATGTCAATATCTTCCTGAAGCAAATGAGTAGCAAAACTATGGCGAAATGCATGTGGAGATAAAATTTCTGGTAAGTTTAAAAATCTTCTTATTTTTTGCAAACGATTAGCAACATAAGTTCTTCCCAATTTTTTTCCTCTTACCCCGACAAAAAGATGTCCCGCTTCGTCAAAGTGGGGACAAGCTTTTATATATTTTTGTATACACTTTTTTACTACTGGAAGAATAAATACCTGCCTTTGTTTATCTCCCTTACCTGTTACTATTAAACTTTCATTGCTAATATCACTAACCTTAAGATTCAGTGCTTCAGTGATTCTTAAGCCCGTACCATATAGCAGAACGACAATTGCAATTTCTCTTTTTACCACCCAAGGCTCGCCTAGATCAGGCAATTTCATTTCTTTCAATAGAGTTTCTATGTTAGATATTGAAAGTGCTTTAGGTAGAGTTCTTCTCTGAATTGGCCTTGATAAAGAAAATACCGCTTCATTATTTATTTCATAATTGTTTTTTATATATTTGAAAAAATTTCTGATTACTGACAATGCGCGAGTGTTAGATCTCGCATTTACACCTCTTGCATAACGAGAGGTAAACCAACTTCTCAGTTCAGGTATGCTTAATTTTTCTAAAGAGCCAACATTTACTTCTTCACCAATGTGAGTATTTAGGAAACTTATAAGATCCTTGAGGTCCCTCATGTATGACTCCAAAGTGTTTGGTGAGTAAGACCTGTTGTACTTTAGCCAATCATACCATTTTTCAATGATTGAACCGAGGTCCACAGTTACTTTTTAAAGAAAGCATCGATGCACGCATCCCTAAAGGCTTCATTTATATCAGGATGAGAGTGACAAATTCTGTATATATCCTCTGCTGCTGCACCATATGCCATTGCAACCGCTGCTTCATTGATTAGCGTATCAGCGTATGCTCCTATGATATGTACACCGAGTATTGTATCTGCTTTGCTACAAGTCAGAACTTTCACGAATCCCTCAGCATCGTCAGTGACTTTTGCTCTACCGTTTGCAGCAAATTGACATTTACCAACTTTATACTTTCGACCAGCACTTTTTAGTTCTTCTTCAGTTTTACCGATTGAAGAAACTGCAGGGTGGGTGTAAATGACTGACGGTATGATTTCATAATCAACGTGAGGCAATTGCCTTGCTAATATCTCTGCAACTGCCACCCCTTCTTCCTCAGCTTTGTGAGCAAGCATTGCTCCACCAATCACATCACCAATAGCAAATATTCCTTTTACGTTGGTTTCATAACTATTGTTGACTTTAATAAAGCCACGACTGTCTTTTTCTATTTTTTCAAGACCCTCAGAGCATGGTTTGCGTCCTGCTGCCACCAATACCTTATCCGCCTCTATAGTATTTGTTTGATTATCTTTTACAGAGCAAACTTTCACACTCAAAGAGTTACTACTTTGTTTTATTCCCTCAACTTTAGTGCTAAGTAAAAATTTTATTCCTTGTTTTTGTAGACTAGAAAGTAGAGACTTACTTAATTCTCCATCCATTGCTGCAGCGATTCTGTCAAAAAATTCTACTACAGTGACTTCAGACCCTAGCCTCCTCCATACAGAAGACATTTCAAGCCCTATTGCCCCGGCTCCGATTACGACAAGTTTTTTTGGTACTTCAGTTAAAGACAATGCACCAGTTGATGAAATAATACTTTTCTCATCGATATTAATTCCTGGCAAAGAAATAACGTCAGAACCGGTTGCAATTACTATATTTTTTGTCTTCAGCACCTTACCTTCAACTGAAACTTCAAGGTTGCCTTGATCAAAAGAAGTAATTTTTCCAAGTCCATTGATCTTAGTAATTTTGTAAAGGTTAAACAGATATTCTATGCCTTTTCCAAGTTCCTGAACTCTAGCGTCTTTATAGCCTATCATTTCTCTCAAATCGAGACTTACATCCTTAACTTTTATGCCAAGTTTTGATAGATTATTTTTCGCGCTAGCATACTGATAAGAGGAATGGAGTAATGCTTTTGATGGTATACACCCAACTCGCAAACACGTGCCACCAAAAATGCTATTTTTGTCTATACAAGCAACTTTGAGTCCAAGTTTTGCAGCAGCAATAGCGCATTTGTAACCACCTGGACCACCACCTATAATAATCAAATCATAATCAGTCATAAAAAACAAACCTATTTTCTAAAGAATAAACACCATTTCCTTCAGTCGTTATATACATCTTACCATGGGTAAATACTGGAGCATGAAACACATTACCGGGTATTTTAATTACCCTTCCTGTACTTTCAGATCCAGGAAAAGCAAATATTGAACCTTTATTACTTGTTACCCAAAGCGTATGGGCATACATAATTGGAACAAACAATTGCACATTCTCTATAAAATCAGATGTCCAAACTGTTTTTCCACTTTGTATGTCGATGCCAATTACCTTATTATCTTTAGTCACCATGAAAATTCTTCCGCCTTCTTTTTGTTTCTCTGCAGGAATAAGAGGGCTATAATATGACTCAATGTTTGATATACTTTTTACTTGCAGTGGCCTTGACCATAAAATATTTCCTGAGTTTACGTCAATGCTATAAATATAAGAGTTGCTCGTAGCTATTAAGATATTATCGTGTACTCTAGGTGTAGTAGTTACATCTGTAAGCTGTGTGTCTAAAAGATTTGTAGCTAATTTTTGGCTCCATAGTTTTTTACCTTCTTCATTAAAAGCTATTAACTCGCCATTTGAAAATGGTGCCATTATTTTATCATTAGAGACTGCTGGTGAGATGGAATATAAACCTCGAACCTCATTTATACCATTTTGATAAGCCCAAATGGGGCTGCCATCTTTTACATCAAATACATGTAGATAGTTATCAATAGTCAATACTACCAACTTATTGTTTATTACTATTGCTTTCCCTCTTGCCGGAGCTCTTAATTCTTTTTCCCATTGAATCTCCCCTGTTTTCGCATCTATTGTGTGTAGAATGTTATCCACTACAAAGAAAACATTTTCTTTGTAGCTCGATAAACTCATATTACCAATTTTTTTCCTACTTGAGAGGTATAATTTCCAATTTATAACTCTTGGGTTATCGATATCAAAGGAATATAAGGTACCGTGCTTGTCTGGTAAAATAACGCTATTTTCTGTAAGTATTGGAGCGACATATCCTTGAGATAATTTTTTATCTACTAAACTTATTCGTTCGCTTGCCATTGTATAGTTACTATACAATAACATTATCATGACAATTATTATTTTCATTATTTAGTGAAAACAAGATTCATTAATATACATACTAGAAACGTAAATCACAACGAAAATGTTCTTAATTGTGGATCAAAAGCATTAACGTAATGTCATGCCATTATGTAAAGATTCTCTTACTGTAATAATTTTTATCAAGTATTGATTAAAACACATTTCGATAGCCCAGACTAACGCTGTCAGTAATATTACCATAATATGAAATGGAAATGGACGCAGCATTTTCACGATGAAAGATATTGTTGTAATGTCATTCATTTAAACTATGCATATCAATTTGAAAAATGTACATTGTCTTATGCTATAGTACCTAAAAGTAAATGCTCAACATACAAAATAACGCTTCACTTTGCAGGCAATGGATATTCTTGGCAGTACTTGCTCTTGCTTGTTCTGGACTGCTGTCAATAATTGTTATTTTTCTACGATTGCCTTTTATTTCTTCTCTCATTCCTTCTGCACAATATATCTTTGATAATGCACTTGTGATACACGTAAATTTGTCAATTTTGGTATGGATGTGCTCTATAATATCTCTGCTCTTCATCATAAACTTAAAAAACACCAATCATTGGTTTAACTTCTCATGGATTCTCTCAATCCTTTCCATGCTGCTAATGTTTATATCTGCATTTGTTCCAAATACTGAAGTTATCAAAAGTAACTATATACCTGTATTACAAAACAAATTATTTTTACTTGGACTCAGTCTTTTCATTACCATCATATTGATAAATACAGCTCTAGCCTACATATCAAATAAACAAGACTCATATCTTTCAATCGGACAAATTGGCCTGGTCATTATACTTGTGTCATCATTTCTTTGTGTTGTTTTAGCACATAAAAATATGCCTCCAGGTCTATATCACTCAGACAAGAATTTATTTTATGAATATCTCTTTTGGGGAGGCGGACATTTACTGCAGTTTGCCTTTGCTCAAGCAATGTTTTTAGTTTATTTGATCATACTGAATGCTCGCTATATTAGTCTAAATAAAATTACCATTTTACCACTATTTATAAACACAGTTTTGACCGTAGGTGCGCCGTTTATATACTTTACTTATTCGGCGGATAGTGCTGAATTAATACAGTTTTTTACCTGGCATATGAGAATTGCTGGAGCAGTTCTGCCGTGCTTTTTAACAATATTAGTGTCTTGCAACATAAAAACTCTGCTCAATGATAAGGGCAATTATCTTCTCCACTCGTTTGTATTGTTCATTTATGGAGGTGTGCTTGGAGTGCTAACTATTGAAGGAAATGTCACTATCCCTGCGCATTATCACGGTTCTGTGGTTGGTATTACTATAGCTTTTATGAATTTTGTCTACTGGCTGTTACCAAAATTGGGCTGTAAAGAAATAAAAAGCTCCATAGTAAGATTACAGATTTATTCATATAGCTTGGGACATTTTCTCCACATTACTGGACTTGTTTGGCTTGGTGGATATGGTGCATTAAGAAAAGTTGCAGATCTGCCAAGTATTTCATCAATGTTGGCACGTGCTTGTTTTATTACGGGTGGAGCTATATCAGTTATTGGTGGAATGTTATTCGTAATAATTGTGATTTTACATCTTCTTAAAGGCAAGGCTCGTACCAACTAACCCACAGAAACAAAACTAAAAATTTTAGTGTAAAATTACTATATTTACTTTGTACTATGGCTCAAACAACCTGCTTCAAATTTGGAAAGGCAGTGAAATGAAAAAAACTATATCAAGCTAGACTGAATTCTTATTTGCTACTCCTTGTGGTTCTTGTGTTCCATTTACTTGAGAGCTAGGTTTCATTATTAAACCACCAGCTAAGAATGCAGATACTGTTGCTATAACAACGATTAACCACATGTCCAATTTAGTTGTATGTTCAAGTGTAATATACACTACTAACCCAACAGCAAGACCAGTACTAGCAGTAGCGATGTATGTTGCTTTTTCTTTTAGTTGTTTATTTGCTTCATTTTTGACTTCTAATATTTTCTTTTCTTGCTGTGAATGCTGGATTTGAGTATTTAGTTTATTTTTTTCAGCTTTTAATTCTATATTTTCGTTCTGAGCTGTCTTCCTTGCATATTCTAAGGATCTATTTAACCGTTCAGCTCTATCCTTTTTAGTTTGTAAGTCTTTATTTTCCTTCTCTAGCTGCTCAAGTTTATTTATTTTTTGCTTCATTTCACTTTTCATTTCATTTTTTAGTTCATTTCTTATTTTATCTTTTAATGTAGCTACTGCTTCTTCTGGGCTTTTTTTACCTTTTAACTCCAGCACGTCTTCAAGCAATTCTGCTAGATCTATTTTTGCTGGGTGGGGCACATAATATGGGTGAGTTAAAATATCTCTAATCTCTTTTAAGTTGTGAAAGTTAAGCATAATAAACCTCAATACTAAAAATTTATTATGTAATACATTAAAAATTATAAGATCAAGAAGAATTTGTATCATAAATTAAAACGGTAGACATTAAAATTGCTGTATTCGCTCAATTGTGATAACTTAAAGCTTAAAACTGAGAAATATTTATGTTAGAAGAAAAATATAGTTTTAGAGAAATTGAAGACAAATACACCGTATTATGGGAAGGTAGCAAGGTTTATAAATGGAATGGTGAAAAGGATAATACTTTCACTATAGATACGCCTCCACCAACGATATCGGGAAAGTTGCACATTGGCCATATATTTAGCTATTGCCATACGGACTTTATTGCAAGGTTTCAACGTATGCTGGGGAAAGATGTGTTTTATCCAATTGGTTTTGATGATAATGGCCTTCCGACTGAAAGGTTAGTTGAGCAAACCTATAAAGTTAGTGCAAAAGAAGTTGGCAGAGAAAAATTTATAGAGATGTGCCATGAAGTTATTGAGAAGTCAAAGCAAGAATTCAAGGAGTTATTTAAATCGGTCGGCATTAGTTATGATTGGAGTTTGGAATATCACACGATCAGCAAGGAAGCTGTGGCACTTTCTCAAACGTCGTTTGTTGATCTATATAACAAAGGGTATATATATAGGAAAATGCAACCTATTCTTTGGGACCCAGTTGATAAAACCGCAATTGCGCAAGCGGAAATAGAGGATAAAGTCTTTGAGTCATCTTTGAACACGATAGTTTTTTCCACTGAAAAAAATGAGCAGATTCATATTGCAACTACGCGACCTGAGTTACTTCCTGCATGTGTTGCAGTTTTTTGTCATCCAGAAGATGCACGATATGCCCATCTGATTGGAAAAATAGCCGTAGTGCCAATTACAGAGGCAAAAGTTCCAATAATAGCTGATGATAAGGTCAAAATAGATAAAGGCACTGGGCTTGTTATGTGCTGTACATTCGGTGATGAGCTCGACATATATTGGCAGCAAAAGCATAATCTGCCGGTGACAATTATAATTGATCAGGATGGAAGGATGAATCTGCATGCAGTGTGTGATCAAAAATGGATCCCAGTGTCACGCACTGGGATGACAGGGGAGAAAGATGCCCATTATCAAGCTACTCAGGTGACAGAGGAGACACATGCCGGTGTCATCCGAGTAGCTGACACTGGGATCCATGGACTAAAAGTTAAAGAAGCAAGAAAGAGGATCATTGAAATCCTCAGTGGAAAAGGACTTTTAATAGAAAGCACTAGCATTTCTCATTCTGTTAAATGTGCTGAAAGATCTGGTGCGCCGCTTGAAATATTACCTACTTATCAATGGTTTGTCAAGACTTTAGAGCAAAAAACTCAAGTATTAGATAAAGTGAGTAAATGTAATTGGCATCCAGAATCTATGCGTAAACGTATGGAGGTGTGGATAGAAGGGCTAAGTTGGGATTGGTGCATCTCAAGACAGCGTTATTTTGGTGTACCATTTCCAGTTTGGTATTCAAAACGTAAGGGAGAAGAAGGCAAAATCATTCTAGCTGAAGTAAAGGATTTACCTGTAGATCCACTCAAAGATTTGCCGAAAGGGTATATTAAAGAAGAAGTTACTCCAGATCAAGATGTGATGGATACTTGGGCAACAAGTGCGATCACTCCTCAATTAAGTGCACTGGCAGTAAACAGTGAGCTCGGTTTACCAAGCCATCGGTATGATAAGATATTTCCTGCAGATCTGCGCAGCCAAAGCCATGAGATAATAAGAACTTGGGCTTTTTATACGATTTTGAAGGCACATTATCATGCAGATTCACTGCCGTGGAAAAATATCATGATTAGTGGTTGGTGTTTGGCTGATGATAAAAAAAAGATGAGTAAATCAAAAGGTAATATCATCACTCCTCATGTAATGCTTGAAACCTATGGAGCTGACGTAGTACGCTATTGGGCAGCAAACTCAAGACTTGGAGTTGACACAGTCTACTCTGAAAATATCTTCAAAATTGGCAAACGACTTGTTACGAAACTTTGGAATGCTAGCAAATTTGTTTCCATGTTTATGGAAAAACATCAAGGATTGAGCATAAATTCCATCAGTGAGACGATGGATAAGTGGATATTGTCCAAATTATATAAAGTGATAGAAAAAACGACGAACAACCTATTACAGTTTGAATACTGCGAAGCTTTGAGCGCAATAGAAGAATTTTTTTGGAAAGATTTTTGTGATAATTACTTAGAGTTAGTTAAAAAACGTGCATATGGAGATGCATTGGACAGCGAGGCAAACATGAGTGCGAAACAGAGTTTGGCATATGTACTCAATATTATTTTGCGGTTATTTGCACCATTTTTGCCATACATTACAGAGGAAATATATCATCAGTTGTATAGTTATAACTCCGTTCACAATAAAAGTAATTGGCCTAACAAGGAAGAACTTACCTATGATAAGTATTCTGAGGAAATGGGAGATAATTTCGTGCAGATATTAAACCTTGTGAGAAAAATAAAAGCAGATAATAACGTATCAGTTAAGCATCTTATACAAAAGTTGATGATAAAAGCGAGTGTAAAAGAGGATGAGTTAAATTATTCTGCTCAGCATGATTTGCAGTCAGTTTGCAATGCTGAAGTGATAGAATGGGTTGAGAGTACAGAAGCAGAGCTTATAACTGAGAATGGAAAATTTACTGTAAGTTTATTGATTGATGTAACTTAGCATTCGTATTACTATACTAATTATTTAGTTGTGAGGTAATAATGATTGGTAATTCATATAATAATAAAATTGAAGAGCAAAAAGATGATTATCATGACTTCATTCAAAGGTTTTTGTTTTTGCTCGGTAAGATAAAAGAAAAGAATAAATCAATTCACACTGCTGTAGCTAGTTTTCACATATTATCTTTTTTAATAAAATACAATGCCAATTTTAATGAAGATGAAGTGTATAAAGCCGTTATCCAAGATTTCAATAATGTAAAGGAAGCGAGACTAGAGCTTCAAGATGATGCTAAAAAAGTATTGAGTGGGTATATTGAAAGTGGTGTTGAAACAGTGTCAATATATGGTAGTTGTGCAGAAGTTAAATTGGGAGCTAATAAAAACAAATTCAAAGTCAGTGAGTTTTTGAATAGTAATTTCTGTCAAGATAATGGAATTTCAGGATTTTCAACTCTGCATAGCAATGGAAAAAATGGAATGCACGGTTTTGTTTCTGAAGAAGGAATAAGGCACTATGTTGTAACTGATGGTGCATACGAAATGACTCTGAATTGGTGTGATGAGGACGGAAAAAAGTGCACTATTATAATTAATATTGATGCTAATGGTATAGAACTTATCGAGCGTAATCGTGTTACTGATGATCAATTGAAAGCAAATAAAGATGTAAAAATAGGTAACTTATTCTTGTATCAAATAAAATTTAGAAATAAGGAGAAAGGCAATCATAAATCATCTGAGATTGTGATAGAAAATAGTAATAGAAATATTAACATTCAAACAACTCAAGAAATTGAGCTTGGCAGCAAAGAAGCTCAAATAGGCAGTACTAAAATGCAAGACAAAATTGCACAAGTTGTAGATGACAGCTTAAACGAAAGAATTAATAAATTGGAAAAAGAAAATACAAGATTAACTGGAAATAATCAAACTATATTAGAACAATTACAGCAAAAAATGAGAGAGGTGGAGGAATTAAATGGAAAGGTAAGGGAAAAAGATGAAGTTTTGGCTGAAGTAACACAAAAACTCAAGCAGCTAAGTGATTCGGTAGAGAGTGAATTTGAAAGGAGAAAAGTAGAGAAGGAAAAGTTAGAGGAGAAGTTAAGGAAAGCGCAAAAAGAGATACAAAAGTTAAGTAAAGAAAAAGCTGAATTAGTGCAAGAAAAGCAAGATTTAGAAGAATTTGCTGAAGGTCTAGATGTTGAAGTACAAAGACTAAAGGATCAAATAAGGCAATTAGAGTACAGTGTGGCTGTAGCAGTGAATGAAAATAAAAGATTAAAACAAAAATTGAATGATACTCAAAAAGAGTTGGATGGTAAGTATGGTGAAATCCAGAGATTAGAAAGTCAATCACACGAATTAGAAAGTCAAAAAATAACAGAATTGGAAATATACTTAGAAGAGAAAAAGAAAAAAATAGCAGAGTTAGAGGTGCTGTTGGAAGAAGAAAAGGGGGAAGTTTTTAGTTTAGAATCTAGATTATGTAATTCAGAAGAAGAAAAAAGACGATTACAAGAAAAGTTAAATGAAAAAACTCAAGAAGAGATTAATCTAGAAGAACTATGTAAGAAATTGGAAGAGAAAGAAGCTGAGTATCTCAATAGGATCAAAGAATTAGAAAGAAATCTTGATCAAGGAAGAAAAGAATTTGAAAAATTGCGAAGTGATCTAGAAGAAGAAGATCAAAATTGTTCTGAAGAGTACGAAAAGTTACTATCTGAGAAAATTACTATGAAAAGGGGAATTTCACGTTTAGATGATCAATCTTCATTATCTCATCAAAATTATGTCAGCTTTGTAAAGGATTGTACGGGTTTGATAACAGAGATGGTAAGTTTGTTTCAAGAAAGTATAGGAGAAAAAGACAATGTGACTATGCCAAGGAGTACTATGCTAGAGATTTGCGGAAGATTTGATGAATTGATTAAGCATTGTGTAGAAAGTGATCAAGAAATACAAAAGATGCTTGAAGAAGTATTTGAACAAATTAATGATAGCCCTGCTTCTTCAAATATGAGTAATGGGGATTTATCAGCACTACCAAATAAAGAGCTGAATGAAGCTTCATATTCAGAAGATTTTGGATATTCTAGTAGATGTTCTACTCCTAGATGTTCTACTCCTGTCTGATGCCACCTTGCATTTTGAGTTTAGTTAGAATATCAACTAAAGTTTATCACTGGTACAATTGTGATAAGTGTTCTCCTCTACAGGTAAGACAATTTTAATCAATATATACAAGACTGCTGAAGTTTTGTATATGGGTGATGAGCAATTTACTTAATAAATATAATACATTTTATTTTATAGCTAGTTCTCTGGCTACTCTCACGTTACTTACATCTTTAGCGCTTATTAATGTACCTAGTTCTTTAATTCTCGCTTTAGCTGTATTATCTGTTTTGGCTTTTATGATTTTGTATAAAATAATTATTGACACTAGTAAAGTGGAGAAGAAATTTGCTCACAAAGAGCGTGAGTTGACTCAAGAAAAGCACAATTTATACGAGGAAGGAAGAAAATTTTGTCAAAAAATAGAAGCTGAGAGGAAATATTTTCTTAAAGAAAAAAAATCTTTGGAGGAGAAATTAGAAGCAAAAATGATCCATATAATTGGAATAACAGAAGAATTAGAAAAAGTAACGAAGGAGAAAGATGAGCTTGCTGCACAAGAAAAAGAACTACTCCATAAAATCTCATATTTGTGTAAACAGTTACAGGAAAAAGAAGCTAATCTAACTGAGAGGAAAAAACTTATAATAGAATTGAAAAGAAAAATAGACAATGATAAATATGAGGAATTATATAAGGAAGTAGAGAAATTATCTAAAGAAAAAGAGGAGTTATCTAAGGAAATAGACAAATTACGTAAAGAGAAACATATACTATATATGAAAAAAGAAGAATTACATAAAAGAAAAGAAGAACTTTGTGTGAAATTAGATGAATTACAATGTAAATTTAAAGAAATTGATCAGAAAAATAAAAACTTATCTCAAGAGTTAAAAAGGAAATTTGAAGAGCTAGATAAAGCAGACGGTTTAATTAAAAATCAATCTTTTGAGTTAGACAGAATAAGACAAGATTGTAATAACGAAGTGAAAAATTTAAGAAATTCACTTTTAGAGCGAGACAGTCAAATAAAACAACTTCAATATGTGATAGATAAGATAGAAGAATCGATAAGAGAAAATGAAACAATTAAAGATTATAGCAAAAAAATAATATTAGGGGAGACTCAGAAAATAAAATTTATATTAGGGCAGCTTGTGCAATTCAAGCCAATGAAAGGTTCCAAAACATCGGAGGAAACGTCTGATTCTTTACAGGAAGATCTTGGATATGCCAGTCGTTCACCCACTCCGACCAGATTATCGTGTTCAGTGTCTGTACAAAGCATTGCAAGTGGACCAATCCCTGAATATGGATTGTAAAATGCAACAATTACTCTTATTATAAAAAAAATTATACAAGATAATGAACCCAATAATATGCGCACTGGATACACAAGATTTGAATGAAGCCATATCTTGGGCTAATGGTCTGCGTGATAAGGTTGGCATGGTAAAACTTGGGTTAGAATTTTTTGCTGCACATGGTCCTTCTGGAGTGAGAGAAGTTGCAAAATGCAATGTACCAATTTTTTTAGATCTAAAATTGTATGATATTCCAAACACTGTAGCTAGAACAGTTGAAGCAATAAAAGCTCTAGATGTTGAAATGCTAACATTGCATATCAGTGGTGGAACAAAAATGCTTAAAGAAGCACTAAGTGTAGTGCAAGGAAAGAAAATAAAGCTAATTGGAGTAACAGTACTAACCAGCATGATCAATGAAGATCTGAGTGAACTCGGAGTGGCAAGAGAAACAAAATCACAGGTAATTTTGCTAGCAAAGCTTGCAAAAAAGATTGGACTGCATGGAATAGTTTGCTCTGCACTAGAAGCTCAAGAAGTGCGCCAAGAATGTGGTAAAGACTTTAAAATTATTACTCCAGGAATCCGTATAAATCGAGGTCATGATGATCAAAAAAGGACAGCAACACCAAAAGAAGCAATAAATTCAGGAGCTGATTATATCGTAATTGGCAGACCAATTACAAAAAGCGGCAATCCCGCAAGTAGTGCAGAATTAATATTGAAATCCCTTACTGATTGAAGCAGGGCAGATAAGGTAGCATAGAGTAAAAGCAACAAACGGTATGTATCCGTTCAGCAGGGTGGCAAAACAAGGTAGACGAGAAAAGATAACTAAATGGGTGTCATCCTAGTGCTTGACCATTTTTCTTTTTTTCTGGATTCCAGCGTCACGCGCTGGAATGACAGGGCTGTGAGTGTCATCGAAGTAGCCGATACAGGCCTTTTTCTTCTGTCATCCCAGTGCCCTGACACTGAGATCCAGTTAAATTTACAGGTATAAAAGTAATCAACGTTTCTGGTGATGATAGAAAAATGGATCCCAGCACAGGATACCATTTATTGTTTTGGCAAATTTGTACAGCTACGTACTTTATTTGCACATTCTTCTGAACAGATACGCAGCGAAAAAAAATGCTTGACACAAAAAAATGGATGCTGTATAGTGCTAACGATTAAGTATAATATTTACCGTGGTGTAATACTACACTGCTTTTTTTACTTCAACAAGTAATCAGTATCATTTTTCTCTCGTTACCAGGCGCCTTACGTTTATTTGTATCTACCATGAAGCCAATGCTGGAATCCAGAAAAAAGACCGGTGAATGGCAGGCACGAGCATTATACGTATACAGTTGTATGAACGTTGTTTACCATGAGGGCGCCTCCCAGCACTGGGATCCATATTGTAAACAAGCGTTTGAGTTATACTAAGCTGCCATTCACCGGTCTTTTTTCTGAATGCAGTTTGCATAACAACGAAAAGGTACTGAGATTAAAGATTACCTTCAAATTACAATACTATTCTAATTTTATTTTTAAAGGAGGCTATTATGTCACTTACTGATATCGCTCACCGTGTTAATGAACTCGCTTCATCATGGGAGCAATTTAAATTAATAAATGATCGCAAACTAAAAGAAATCGAAAGCAAAGGACCTGAGCAGCTATGCAAGATAAATAGTAATATTGATAATTGCAAAGAGCGCTTAGATTTTATTGAAACTTCAGCTCAACGCCCAGAGATTAGCACAGATTTTAATACAGGTGATAAATATTTTTCTGATTATATTCGCAAAGGAATGGAAAGTAGGTTATCACACAAAACCCTAAGTGGAGATGACAATGATATTGGAGGGTATTTAGTTACTCCTCACATTGGAAAACGGATAAACAAGCGTATAGCTGATTCATCTCCAATGCGGCAAATATGTTCCAATCAAAGAATCTCTACTGAAACGCTGGATTATATTATAGAAGATTGTGACCGTGCTGGTGCAGGTTGGAGTGGTGAAACAGTAGAAGATGAAGATGGTGGCTATAAATCCAAGTATGATTTTGCACAAGACACAAGTACACCTAAAATTCAAAAGATTTCCATCACAACTTATGAGCTCTATGCTCAGCCGCAAATATCACAAAAATTGCTCGATGATGCATTTGTCAATGTTGAAAATTGGCTTGTAGAAAAGGTTGCCGAAACTTTCAGTAAGAAGGAGAATGAAGCCTTTATTAAAGGTGATGGCACTTTTCAACCTAAAGGAATTTTAACTTACGAAAATGGAAATGGTCATAATAAGATAGAGCAAATTAAAGCTGATAAGCTAGACAGCGATGCCATAATGATATTGTACTACTCTCTAAATGAACATTACTCTAAAAATGCATCATTTTTGATGAACAGGAGTACGTTAAAGGACGTTAGGCTACTAAAATCTGAAACAGGTCAGTATCTTTGGCAGCCGAGTTTATCGCTTGAAACTCCAGATACTTTAATGGGAATACCAGTATATCAATCTGCTGATATGCCACCTACAATGATTGCAGTAGCGGATTTCAAACAAGCTTATAAGATCGTAGATAACAGAGGAATGAGAATACTTAGAGACCCTTATACAAACAAACCTTATGTTAGATTTTTTGTTACTAAGCGTGTTGGCGGGGAAGTTGTCAACACCAGCGCTATTAAATTGTTGAAAATTGCAAGCAAGTACTAAAATTTTTATGAAATAATTGACATATTATACTTTTTATGTAATAATTAAATTATTATTAACTTAAGGAGTAAAATATGTTAAAAAAAATAAAAAACTTTTTTCAGTCGATTGCAGGAAAAATTGCATCAGGCTGGAACAGCATTAAAAACTTGTGGTCTAGTAAACCGCAAAAAATAGTGTAATTGAACTAGTGAAGGGTGAATCCAATCATTGGGGTGTTATTAAAGAAAATGGTAATAAGCAGTTAGTACTGCATACAAACAAAAAGAATGTACCAGAAATTATAGATGGGAGCGGTATTAATTCTAAAGATCCATCAAGATATCATATAAATGTCAAATCTGACGAAGCTATATTCGAAATTGTTTATAGCAAACTTGTTGTCATGAACGATAGTTCGGTATCCTTTATAGTGAACTCGGTATATGATAATAAAACTTTGTCTTGTGAGTTAGAAGGAATGAAAAAGATGTTGGGTTTAAATAGTAAGCGTACAGTTGTTACTATAGATAAAATATCTCAGAAACCTGAAGTTGTAAGTTCTACATCTAAAGTGCCTGCAAGTGATAGCAAGGTACTAAGCTCAGAAGCTGGTAAACCTAGTAAGGTGCTAGATAAGCCAGCTATAAATTCAACACCTATTATGCCACTTTTATAAAGAGTATCTTTTCTTCACAAAAGAGCATCTTCTTTGGTGCTCTTTTTTCTTTATAAGTTTTCTCCATAGGAGAAAATTGACAAATTAAACTTTATATATAATAATTAAATTATTAATTTAAGGAGTAAAGTATGTGGGAAAGTATAAAAAACTTTTTTAAGTGGATTGCTGATCGTAGAGGAATTTCATGGATTGCAAGAAAAATTTCATCAGGTTGGAATTGGTTATTTAGCAGTAAAGCAAATACTGCTCAAGAAAATATATCACCAAAGAGACCTTCAGATGAGAATGTAAATAAAAGTCCAACTGTTAGCACCCCTATGCAAAATGAGACTGAAGAACCTGTATCTAAAACAGGTACAAACGTCGAGCCAGCAGAAAATTTTCCAGAAAAATCAGAACAACCAAGAAGGCACGTAAATCCTAATAAACCTAATGTTATTCAACAAAGCACAAAGCCAGGGAGTTATTTTGAATTTATCGATAAAAAATTACTATTTGTTACAACAAACGAGAATTATAAACGTCTTGAAGAAAAATGTAAAAATGAAGACAAAAATGGTAAAGTTATACCTGGAGAATTTCGTATATTTGTAGAGTGTGAAAGTAACAAGTTTTGTATTACTGGCCCTTATAGTTCATGTCAAGATGTAGATGATGGAAAGAAATCTGTATCCATAACTTCAGTGAAGAAACAGCATGACAAGGGAACTATTTCAAAAAACCCATTAGAAATGATGTATAAAGTAGGCTTGGATGAGAACAAAAATCTTGCTGAAATAACTAGAATGTCTATAAATCCATTGAAAACTACAACACCTAATCTTAATGCTACTACGATACAACGAACAGTTAACAATGATTCTGAAACAACAACCACTGATCAGCAAAGGGCATTGAGCCAAGAAGTTGTTGCTAATGAGCCTAAAGGAGTAGGTTATATTGAACTTGATGAAGATAATTACTTATTTTTAAATTTGGAAGAGAGTATAAAAGTTCAGGATTATCAAGGTAGTCAAAACGAGGTAGAACCCCTTTTTAATCTTCTTATATATCTAAGATGTGATAAAGAAGAATATCGCATTACTGGTGTTGGTGATTCTATCTATTATTGTTATGGTATATCTGTAAAATCAATAATAAAGAAGAATAGAGATGGTAATTATATCGATGACGATAAAATATTAGTTCAAGACAATATTGAGCATGTGAAAGAAATGTTAGGATTGAAAGATGATGTAACAGAGATTAAAGTAGATAGTATATCTAATGAACCATTTGGAGTGAAAATACCTACTACTACGTCACAACAAATGGTTAACAATAAGGAAGTGACTACTGAATCAGAGGAGTTTTATGATGAAGAAGTTACACAACCAAGTCCAACAATTGGAGTACCATCAACAAAGAGACATTATGTCACTAATCCAAGTGTAGATTGAAACGGTTATTGTTAAAACAAACCCTTCACAAAAGAGCACCTCCTTTGGTGCTCTTTTTTTCTTTATACGTTCTCTATAGAAAAAGTTGACAGATTATGCTTTGTATATAATAATATAAATTATTAATTTAAGGAGTAAAATATGTTTAAAAAAATAAAAAACTTTTTTAAGTGGATTGCTGATCACATAGGAATTTCATGGATTGCAAGAAAAATTTCATCAGGCTGTAAGCGGCTGTTTGGTGGTAAAAAAAGTGAAACAAGTGTTGCGAAACAAAGCATATCACAGCAAGGACAATCTTCAGGTAAAACTACTATTGAAGAAAAAAACAAGAGTTAATAAATGCTTTTACTGCATCTCTTTCTAAGTTTAGAGAAGATTTATCTGATCTTACTCTGAGGAAGTGACTACTGAATCAGAGGAGTTTTATGATGCAGAAGTTACATAACCAAGTTCAACAACTCGAGCACTAGCAACAGAAAGACATTGTGTCTCTAATCCGAGCAAAGTAGGAAGCGGTTATTATTAAACCAAATCCTTCACAAAAGAGCACCAAAGTTGGTGCTCTTTTTTTCTTTATAAGTTTTCTCCATAGGAGAAAATTGACTAATTACAATTTTTCGTATCAATTTTCAATAGATTCATCGATGTATAGCTATAGTTTTATCAGTGTAAGGCTAAATATGCTAAGCTTATAAAGATGACAAAGCTTCAAAAAAAGCCTAACATAGTGGAAAAAGCTTTATGAAAATCAAAGTTGGAGTAATAGGCTGCTTAGGCAGAATGGGTAAGAAAATACTCAATGAATTAATTACGAATACCAAAGTGGAAATAGCAGGTGCTGTTGCTCGCTTGGGCAGTGAGTATATAGGCTTAGATATTGGGCCTATTGTAGGCAATAATTGCAATTTAGGAATCAAAATTACAAGTTCTATTAGTGAGGTATTTGAATCGTCCGATGTTGTAATAGATTTTACAACTAAAGAATGTATGCTAGAATGCCTTAAGGCGGCCGTGAAATTTAAAAAACCGCTAGTTAGTGGCACAACTGGAATAGAAGGTCTAAATTTAAAAGAATATGCTGCTAAAGTTCCAATATTATGGTCAGCAAATATGAGTGTTGGAGTTAATGTGTTGCTGAAATTGGTAAAAGAAGCTGCCAAGCTTTTAGGTAATGAGTATGACGTTGAAATTTGGGAAATGCATCACAATTTAAAAAAGGATTCACCATCTGGAACAGCTATAGAGTTTGGTAAAGCAGTTGCTAACGCTGCAAAAGTGGATTTTGAGCTCAATCAATATTCACATAATAATTCAAATATAAGAGGGAAAGGAGGAATAGGCTTTGCAGTATCTCGTGGAGGTGGAGTAATAGGAGATCACAGTGTCATGTTTGTCAATTCCGATGAACGAGTAGAATTAAATCACAAGGCAATTGACCGCACAACGTTTGCTAGAGGGGCGGTTCAAGCAGCAATATGGTTGTGCGATAATAAACAGGAAATACCAGGACTTTATTCAATGCAGGATTTAGTATGAGCGATAAATACGCTTTCGTTAAAAATTTAAATCTTTGGTATGGCTCTAAACAAGTTTTATTCGATATAAATTTGAATATTTGCAAAAAGAAAGTCACAACTTTTATCGGACCTTCTGGGTGCGGTAAATCGACATTTTTGCGTTGTTTCAATCGTATGAATGATTACGTACCTGGATGTAGAGCGACTGGTGAACTGGTAATCGATGGGCTGGGTAATATATATTCACGTGATATGGATGTTGTATTGCTCAGAGCAAAAGTTGGTATGGTATTTCAAAAACCCAATCCTTTTCCAAAGTCAATATATGATAATGTTGCTTATGGGCCTAAATTGCATGGCATGGTGAAAAATAAGCAAAAATTAGATGAAATAGTAGAAAGTAGTTTAACTAAGGTTGGTTTATGGGAAGAGTTGAAAGATAGATTGCAAGATAGTGCACTAAATTTATCTGGTGGCCAGCAACAAAGATTATGCATTGCTCGTGCAATTGCAGTAAAGCCAACTATTTTATTAATGGATGAACCATGCTCTGCTCTTGATCCAATGGCAACCAATGCAATCGAAAATCTTATACAAGAATTGAAATTGAGGTTCACCATAATTATGGTAACTCATTCGATGAAGCAAGCTAAAAAATTATCTGACAGCATAGTTTTCTTTTGCAATGGCAAGATTGTTGAATTCGGAAGTACTCAAGAAATCTTTGAAAATGCTCAGTCTCCTTTAACGAAGGAGTATATTCTGGATCATTAGCTTAATAGTTGATATTTTAATTTTTTCTATGTATAATTTTATCAAGTTTGTTGTGATAGGGGGTTAAAATGTTTAGTACAAGTGAAGCAACAAAAAAGTTGTTTAAAGCTATTGAATTTCAAAATGCTAGTGGTGAAAGAATAACACCTGAGGAAGCTTGGAATCATTTTCAACAAGCATTGAAAGAAGGAGCGAATGTTAACGCTTTTGAGGATGGGATGACACCTTTGATGTGCATTATTTCAGCTTTTGTTACTAGTAATAACGAGGAACATCAATATTTAGAGCTTATGGCTAAGTTGCTTGTAGAACATAAAAAAATCGATTTAAATATAAAAAGCAAGCAAGCTGTTATTGAGAGAAAACCAAAGAAACATGATGGTTATCCAGTGTACGAATTTGAGGGGAGAGAAGTAGTAGATCAGGGTAGAGGGGGTTGTGTATACCTTAACAATTCACAACCTGTTAATGAAGGATTTATACCTCAAAATTATGCTCGTGCAGAGGAGGAAATTAAGACCGGCAAGAAGGAAAAAAATACAGCTCTACACATTGCTTGCAAGTTGGGAAATGTAGACATGATAAAAATATTACTTACACATCCAAATATCAAACCTAATATTCAAAACTATGAAAACAAAAGTCCAAGAGATTGTATTGCAGGACATGTCAAGAAAGCAATAGAACCAGAATTCCTAAAGATAGAAGCAGTCGCTCAAAAAAGGAAACAAACTAATTATGCTTGTGCTTTTTTGTTATCTGGAGTACTTGCTGCTGGTATATGTTTCGCAGTTGATAACCCAACTCCGCTTGTTGCAACTTCGTTGCTTTTTCTTGCAATAGGATGCGGTTATCTGTATAGAGCAAATACAGTTCTTAACGATGTAAATTTCTCTCAGGTTGATTTCGAACATGCTAAGTGATTTATCTGTTCAGGTAAGGTGTCATTCCAGCACTTGATGCTGGAATCCAGCTAATTTGGTAAATACCTTACAATGTTTGATGACTAAAAGACTGGATCCCAGACTGGGATGACACCCATTTCTTTCTAGTCTTGTCATTCGAGTAGCTGAAACTAGCTGCTTTTCTGTATTCCAGTGTCAGCTACTGGAATGACATTATGGAATACAGCTTTTTGATCGAAAATGTTGTCTTATCTGCAATGAATTTTGCTGGATAGCTACACCCATTTAGTTGTCTTTTCTCGTCTACCTTATTTTATCACTCTGCTGAACAGATACCTTTACTTTTTATGATTTCATTGGCAAGAATACGGCTTTCAAAATCGATACTTGTTATGTCGGATAGTGAGTTAATATCAGAGTACTTGTCAAAGTTTTCTATTGTTGATTTTACTACCTCTACTACTTCTAAAAAGCCGATTCGTGACTTCAAAAATTCGTTAACAGCTATCTCATTTGCAGCGTTCAAAACAATACTATTTGTATGTGGAGAAGAGGAATTGAACACTTCCATGCTTAGCTTTAGTGCAGGAAAACGTTTATGACCTGGTTCTTGAAAGGTCAATTTTCCTTGCTTTGTTAAATCTAATTTATGATTTAAAGTTGATCTTTCTGGCCAAGACAAAGCATATGCAATGGGAATTTCCATATCAGTTTCTGCAAGCACAGCAAAGCTGAATCCATCGTGATAAACGACAATTCCATGTACTATCGATTCAGGGTGCACTACTGCTTCAATTCTATTTGGACTAATATTAAACAAATGATGTGCTTCTATTATTTCTAGTGCTTTATTCATCATTGTTGCACTATCAACTGAGATTTTCTTTCCCATTTTCCAAGTAGGGTGACTTAGTGCCTGATTTACTGTGATATTTCTTAATTGTTCAAGGCTATAATTTAAAAATGGTCCACCAGAGGCAGTGAGTATAATCTTTTCTACACATTTATCATCATTTTGCAAAACTTGAAAAATTGCGTTGTGTTCAGAGTCGATGGGAATTATTTGTACGCTCCTTTCTTTAGCTTTTTCAAGCAGTAACTTGCCACCACAAACAATGCTTTCTTTATTTGCTAGGGCAATAACTTTAGTACCACTTTCTATAACCTTTATAACTGGCTCAAGGCCTGCGATGCCAACTATTGCAATAACTGAGAGATCAACAGGTAGAGAAGCAACATTTGCTAGACCTGGAGCACCAACTTCTACTTTGACGTTTGTACCAAGTAGATCTTCTTTTAAATCTTTGTAGAACCTTTCATCAGAAATGGCAGCATATTTTGCATTAAGTAGATTTGCCTGTTGTGCTAGCAGAGCAAAGTTAGAATTGGCACTTAGTGCTTCCACCTGATATTCTTCCTTTCTCTTTAAGAGCAAATCTACAGTCTTTTTTCCAATGCTTCCTGTTGATCCTAAAACTGAAACTTTTTTCACTAATTACAATAAAATCTTCTTAGTTATTTAGTAACCAAGCTCATGATCATCACCAACAGATGGTGAAGGACCAGGTGAAAAAGATTGGCCATGATGATCACCTGCATCATGCATATCATGCAAACCATCGGCACTTTGAGCTATTTCATTGTTAGAGTGGGGATAATCATCCGGATGATGCCCCTCATCACCGTAGTCCATACCCATTCCTTCTGATGGCATATCTTCTCCACCACCACCTGAAAAATATTCAGCAAGACTTTCAAAAAATTTTATGCCAAACATATTACCTGATTTCCCAAATAACGTTACTAGACTGCTACCACTGACCAAACCTTCAAACACATTATTATAAGCAGCAATTGCTCCTTCATGAAAGTTGAACATCCACTTCATTCCATCCACAATTGTTGCAACAGAGTCACTATGACCAAGACCGAAACCACTTTTCTCACTAGCGGCTTCCTGGTGTTGCTGCTGTGCCTGCCATTCTGCAATATTTGGACCTTGTGCTTCACTCATAAACTTTTATTCTAAGCCTTAAGCTATTATTTTACCAAAAACACTGTAAAATATCAATTGTTTAAGAGAGGTTATCATAAAAATAGCTAACACTAAGCTATTTTTATGATTCTGATTACTCTATACCAAAACATCGATGATGTGCTGTGGTAACAAAGTGATGACTTGAGGTTTAAGATAGCTTCTATTTCTTCTTAGAAGACTGCTCCTCTCTCTTTCCTTTTTATTTTATTATCTTAATACTAACTTACTCATAAATTATTGACAAGTACTAATAATTTAATCATCATTAATATAATATTAATGATGAGGAAGAAAAATGCTTACTAATAATAATAACACACCATCATCAGCTCCTCCACCACCCCCACCTCCACCACCTGCAGATTGGAGAAAAAATTGGAAGCCAGCGAAAAATAACGATAAAAATGAAAACACTCTTGGTAGTACTCCATCAAAAACCAGCAATAGCACTCAATTAAAAAAAGTTCAATCTAAGAGTCCTGTTCAACAATCACCTTTCAATTTTGAAGAGAGTTTAGTATTTAAGAAAATACAAGAAAAAAATAATGTGGATAGCGAAACTGCAGATGAAGGAAGCAAGAATAGTATTCATGTTAAGAATCCAGAAACCAGAAATAGCGCTCAGTCAAAAGAAGAAGATAATGCGAGTGACAAAACTAAAAATGACAGAAGCAATACTAAACAGGTTGTGCCGAAAAAACCTATGACTGGACAACATAATGGTGTACAGTCTGATAGTGAAAATCAAAAGTCATCTGTAGCAGAACAAAAAAAGGCAACTGCCTTAAAATATTCAATTGCTATTTTGTTATTGTGTACATCCGGTCCTGTAGCTGGAGTATGCACGTATTTCATCATTTCAGCGGTATTAAGTAGTGCTGCAGTGCCAGTGTCTTCTGCAGTTATTGCTTTTGTTTCTGCATCGGTTATGTTGAGCTTAGCTGCATATCTTATCAATTCACACCTTTCTGCAATAAACAGCGAGAAAGGAGTTGATCCTGGTAGAAAACAATCACAAGATTTACAGAAAGCAAAAGGACTTGAACACAGCAATACTCATACATCATCACTTTCAGTAACGCTTGGAACATCCAGTGCACCGCCACCACCACCTCCTCCATTGCCACAAAATGCTGCACCACTACCACCTCCTCCTACAGCTTCCAAGTGTACGGAGAAACCTAAGAATTGTGCACCAAAAAAGGCTAATGAATCTGAGCATGATCGTTCTGCTCTGCTTAAACAAATAAGAGAAGGTACGAAGTTAAAACCTATTAATGATGGTGCACCGGAGAAGGCTATTGATTCTAAACAAAACAAGTCATTACCTGCGGGTGACAAACAAGAAACAAAAGAAGAGTATTTTGCAAGAATTGAGAAGTTGCGAGAAGAGAATAAGCAACGTACAATGAGGAATGCTCAATGTCATGATTCTGAGATAGCTAATATCCTGAAGAGGAGACCAGCAATAGAATTTTCTAGTAGTGAAAGTGAAGTTTCTGACCACAGTGACAGTGATGATTGGAGCAATGATAAATCGAAAAAACCGAAAGAGAAAAAGCTGACAAAATCCAGGAAAAAACCTACGCCTTCAAACTCCCAACCAGAAGATGAAAGAGGAAGCAAGAGTCCTGACAGTGGTCATGAATCTGATGATAATGTAAAACCTAAATCCACAACTCCACCACGTTCTACACTAAAGGCAGAGAAGCCACCGATATCGCCTAAGCCTGTTAATTCAAAAACGAAATATGAAGCTTCTCCTGCAGCACAAGCAAATAATGTTGACTCAGTGAATAGTGAGGTGCAAAAACCATTTCAAGTTCAAAGTGTCGTAGATCGAGGTAAGAGAAAGTAGTACACTCTTCTTAAAATAAGTTTACCTACAGGCCTGATTGTATTAAGATTACTTAGTACAATCAGATTTATCAAATGCGTTTATCTCAATATTACCTGCCAACTTTAAAAGAAACCCCGGCTGGTGCTGAAATTATTTCTCATCAATATTTGTTACGTGCGGGCTTAATCAAGCAGACAGCATCTGGAATTTATTCTTGGCTGCCGCTTGGTCTTTTGGTACTTAAAAATATTGAAAATATTATCAGAGATGAAATTGGTGCAATTGAAGTGTTGATGCCTTGTGTGCAGCCAGCAAGTCTTTGGCGAGAGTCAGGACGTTACGATGATTACGGCAAAGAAATGCTACGTATTAAAGATAGGCATGAAAGCGATATGCTTTTTGGTCCAACACATGAGGAGGTGGTAACTGATTTGATTAGAAATACGGTAAAAAGTTACAAAGATTTACCACTTTGTTTATATCAAATTCAGTGGAAGTTTCGTGACGAAGTAAGACCTCGTTATGGCGTTATGAGAGGCAGGGAATTTCTGATGAAGGATGCATACAGTTTTGATGTAGATTACGAAGGTGCACTGAATTCATATAATTTGATGTATAAAACTTACATAAAAATCTTCAAACGAATGGGACTTACTCCAATTGGAGTGAGGGCAGATACAGGACCAATTGGAGGAAATTTAAGTCATGAATTTCATATATTGGCAAACACCGGTGAGAGCACTCTATATTATGACAATAAATTTTTTGAATTACTAGAAAGCGAAGATATTGAAAGCCTGAAGAGCATATATGCAGTTGCAGACGATATGCATGATCCTGAAAGTTGTCCTATACCGCAAGAACAGTTAAATGTTAGCAAGGGTATTGAAATAGGGCATATTTTTTATTTTGGTGATAAATATTCGAAACCTATGAAGGCAAGTGTTACTTCTCAAGATGGAAAAAATGTTAACATGCATATGGGTTCGTATGGTATTGGAGTTTCAAGGCTTGTTGGCGCAATAATAGAAGCTTTCCATGATGATAAAGGAATTATCTGGCCAGAGGCAGTAGCTCCTTTTAAAGTTGGTTTGATCAATTTACAAACAAAAGTAACGGAGGCTGCAGATAAAATATACAAAGCTTTGAAAAGCGATGAAGTGCTTTATGATGATACGGACGAAAGTGTAGGAGTGAAATTTGCCAGAATGGATCTGATAGGCTTGCCGTGTCAAATAATTATTGGAAAGAAAGCAGTAACTTCAAATATAGTTGAAGTAAAAAATAGGGAAACTGGAGAGGTAGAGGAAATACAAGTTGAAGAAGCAATAAATCGTTTTAGTGCAAAATGATATACGGTATTGGCACTGACATAGTATATATACCCAGAATATTGAGAATATCACAAAAATACGGGGAAAAATTTCTCAATAAAGTCTATACTAAGAAGGAGATAGAGATAAGCAAAAAATATAATAGCCAAGAAGTAAGAGCAAAATATTTTGCTAAACGCTTTGCTGCAAAGGAAGCTTTTGTTAAAGCGCTAGGCACTGGATTCAGCCAAGGAATTATAATGAAAGATATAGAAATATACAGTAATATCAGGGGAAAACCACATCTTGCTATCACAAAGGATTTCATCTCGAAAGACTACAAGATACACCTTTCTCTAAGTGATGATCAAGATTATGCTACTGCGTTTGTTGTAATTTCCGTTGAGTAGATATTGTTTAGTACATACGATTTCAAAAATTTTTTTGAAATTATACTTTGACCTACACAGATCGACCTTTCTGTGAATCCTGGTTTCTGCTTTCTTCAACTTGTTTTGCAAAAGACGTCTCTTGTGTATTCATATGTTGAAGTGGTTTAGCAATTTCGCGCACAACAGCAGCAACTGCAGTTAAAAACGCCTTGAATAATCCACCTAAAACTCCACCAACTGCTTCTCTACCGTACATAAGAGCTTGCTTTTCATTGTCATCAGCAGTTTCCCCTGCCCTCCTTCGTGGATCCATTCTATGAGCAATAACTGAAAACAACACCCCCCTAATTGAAGACTTCACTCGTGCTTTTGCCTTCTGAACATCCCCATCACTTGCTACTTCATGTTTTTCCCTACTATTCATTAGCTCCTTTTGTTGTTGAAAACTTAAGATCTCTTCCATCAGTTGTTTCTTTCTCTTTTCCAGAACTCTTTTCTTGGACTCTGATTTATCGCGAGTGTGTTTTGTGGTTTCAAGTTCTACATCAATATCCTCAGATGCTGCTTGGCTATATAAGGTTTCTATGAGCCTATCTATACTTCGCTTTACTTGCATAGTCCTTTCGTAACTATCTAAATTATCAACTCCTTCATCAATTTGACTTAAAATATCCTCGAAAGGTTTTAAATACTCTTTAAATTGCTCTTCGAGCTGATTTTCATTCTTCAAATTCCTTTCTCTTCTGTCATCGCTATTCTCTTCAACATTATCATCGCCTTCTTCGAAAAGATCCTCATCGTTCATAATTTTTTTTAATTTATTCCCACTTATTATTATTGTATATGAAAAAATTAAATTAACACTAATGAAAAGTGTTCACAACTTCAGCACTGGCTAAAACTACAGTGAAGCTGTCAAAAGTGGCAGGATCATAATATCTCTCATACAATTCAACCGAACACCTGAGTTTTATCTTCTCCTTAGCATTAAAACTAATCTCATAATCATTATTAGAGTTTAACATTGCAGAATTACGCAATAATTCATCAGCCAATACTGAATTTAAAATGCCATTAATTTTTATTGTAATCTTTCTACTTCCAGCACAATCAAGCACTTTTCTCCAGCCAAAAGAGGAAATATCTTTCATCTCCTCTTTGTTATTACGCAAAGTAAACCTTAAGTTTCGTATATTATTCAGCACAACAAAATTATTGTCATGACCTTTAATTTTCAGCTGTAATTTGCTCATCGCTACCTCCTTGTATTAAAATATCAAAATTAATTGTTGAATGTAAAACTTCATCATGCTGATTTATAGCACAATTACTTTCCAAAATGGTCTCACTACTAATGCTCTTTACCACCAAGCCAACATGCTTTATAGCAGCAAGCATGCTGCTTATATGATAAGTATATATGTCGCATGAAAATCTTACTTTTGTAGCAAAATTAGATAGCATATGCAGGTTAACATAATTTACTATGCGCAATCTCAGATAAGGAATAGTAACCTGCTTAGGCAGGTAATCATAGATGTTAGTAACATATTTCTTTAAATCAGAGTTTGCTTTTAATGCTGCATAAATACTATTATACAACTCATTTATAATTTGAATTTTTTCCATCTCACAGATACGGTTACGAAGATTGCAATTTGCAGGTACAATAGATGGTATCATCCTAGTGCTTACTGTACGAACATTATCTGTCAAGAAGATGTCATCCCATCCCCAGACACTGGTTCACTTTATAATGATGTCGTTCCAGTAGCTCTTTCTTGTCATCCCAGTACTGGGATCCAGCTTTACCTAACTATTTTTCTTGTTGGTCATTTTTTTGAAAATGTTTGCTCATTTAGAATCAATTTTCCTGGATCCCAGTACTGGGATGACACCTTCCCTTATGGAATTAAGTTACAATTTTTGTACAGTAAGCACTGGAATCCAGTTTTCTTAACCAAAAACACTTCATTCTATAATGCAAAACCCATACTCACAAAACCCAATTCATTACTCGCAATCTTGATCCAAGTACTGGTATGACACCATCTGTTGTATCTGCTATTGAATGACAAACAGGAACTACAAAACAACCTTTGGTTCGCGAAATGGAGAATACACCTTCTTTACCTCAGATAAATGGCTACTTACTTCTGATTCACGATTTTTATAGAGAGCAGAAACATGCTGTATAATACCTAGCTTTATTTGCTCAGGAACGCTGTCATAGCCAGCTTCGTATACAACATCAGCCCTTATTATGTTCAAATAATTGAAAAATTCAATATAGCTTCCTATATCACTAAAATAATAACTAAGTTTTCTATTCTTATCAGTAGCCAATATTATTTTATTCACAGGACCATAGCTTAAATAGATTCTACGAGGTATATAACCTTCATATGAAACTTGCCACGTTTGCTTTACTAGAGACTTTTCCATATGCCACTGAGCATAATCAGTTGCCATAAAAATAAAACTTGAAATCAACTTATCATCTTGATCATTTTCAATTCGTAAAAAAGATTTAACCTCTCCTAAAGTTACTGGAAAAGATTTAGGCTTAGACTTACGTTGTATATTTATGATTGGATACTTTAGTCTCGTTGACATAACAACCCTCCTTTTCTATATATAGCTAAAATAAGTAAGACTTATCTATAAAAAATCTTACTTATTTTAGTTATCACTTAATATTAAATTGCAGCAGCAACTCTATCGTACAAGTATATTGAGAAGAGAACGTATTAACGCTGTTTCTCCTTTTTTTAGGCCGGATTTTAGTAGATTGACATTCTGAGAATGAATGTTATTGAAAGTGAAGTTTAGCTCTTTAGCAAGTAGACTGCGAAATTTCTGCACACTTTCATATGCGATGTTTTCAAGTTCATGCGCAAACTTATCTTGAGCCGCAGCTGCTATGTCTTCTATTTCTTCATTGAACTCTTCTAGCTTTCTTTCTTTACCTTTAAAATTTTTTGCAAAAGTTTTCATATTAATTGGCCTCAACTATTCTTATAATTATAATGACAATAAAAAGACTACCGAAGTAAAAAATTCGTACTATGAAACTGCAAACAAAATCAGCACACCAAATCGGTTCGCTTTATAGCGTAAATCCTATCATCCTGATACTCTTTACTGTCATTCAAGTACCCCTTTTTTGTCATCCCAGTACTGGGATCCAAGTTGCTCACAAGCAAACTAGCATAGAAAGTGGTACAACGTTTTCGATGAGATTGCAGAAAGGCTGGATTCCAGCATCAAGTGCTGGAATGACATCTCTATAAGACTCCTAACTAATCCAAAATATTATTACTAATTGCAAAAAAGGCAAAAGAACCCACACGTAGTGAGTTTTAATAATTTAAGTTGGCGCTGTAATAATGTGCTAACAAGCGCGATTTGGCTGAATGTAGAAAAAATAAAAAAGACATGCAGCCACTATAATTTCGCCAATAAGTACCTTAAGTTTTTTACTGAGTTTTTGTCTGCAGGTCAAAAACAAGTTTTGAGTCATAAACACCCTTAATGTCATGATAAGGAAAGCTCGCAACATTTGTCAAGTAGTTTTCTTATCTTTTACAGGCATAATTTACATGCTACAATCAAATTTTCATAACTGGTGAACAAAAATGCAAAGAGATAAAATTAAAGTAGAAATAAAAAAGTTATCACATGGCGAAAGCCTGCCTCTTCCCTGTTATGCAACTATGCAGAGTGCTGGCATGGATCTTTATGCTGCATTGGACGACTCTGTTATTTTAAATCCACTTGAAAGGTTACTTATTCCAACTGGCATTGTAATTGCAATACCAAACGGTTTTGAAGGGCAAGTTCGCCCACGTTCTGGACTTGCTGCAAAACATGGAATCACTGTCTTAAATTCTCCGGGCACTATAGACTCCGATTATCGAGGTGAAGTTAAAGTTTGCCTAATCAATCTAAGTAATCAGCCATATGAAATAAAAAGAGGAGATAGAATTGCACAAATCCTTATTTCTCCTGTATCTCAGGTAATTTGGGATGACAGAGAAGAATTCTGCACAGAAGAAACCGGTCGCAATGCAGGGGGCTTTGGCTCAAGTGGCAGGTAACTTACGAAAAAGCTTGACTATGGTGTCATCCCAGTCTGGGATCCAGGAATTTTACTAAGTTGGTAAGCATAAAAGCAGCCATTTTATGTTAAAATACAACGTTTTGATGATTATGAAAAAGCTGGATTCCAGACTGGAATGACACCGCCTGCCACGCAAATTGCAATGTTCATACAGCTATGTGTCAGCTACTCGGATGACACCCTGTGTTTGCTGGCTATAATTGCTAAGGATTTTTATTTAGTCTGACTGCATCCTTTACCTTATCTAACAACCCATTAATAAAGCCAATTTTGTTTGGAGCATCAAGTAAATCAGATGCAATGTTAGTATATTCATTAATAACAATTGGTGCTGGTGTATCAAAATCAATTAACTCACATACTGCAATACGCAAAATAGATAAGCTTATAAGATTTAATCGTGAAAGTGACCAGCTTGGGTGTAAATAAGACTCTATTATTTTATCATATTCTTCACTGCTTTTTATAACCTTACATAACAAATTTTCTAAGAACTGATGTTCAAATTCTTCACATTCAAATATATCTTTCAACGTACTTATGTAGTCCTTAAGCTCACAATTTTCCAATTTAAAAGTGCTTTTGTTGTAACTTACAAAAATATTTGAATAAGCAATTTGTACAGCAAGAAATCTTGCCGTACTTCTTTTTATGCGCCACTTTTTATCTACTGGTTTTTCCTCCATTATTTTAATTTATTGTGTAGATCTATCATATGCAAAACAGTTGAGGCTGCATGGCCACCAACGTTCTTTTTATTTTTGTCAGCTCTAATTAGTGCTTTATCTTTGCTGTCAGCGGTAATTACGCCCATACCAAGGGGTATTGCATAATGCATAATAACTTCATTTAAGCCTTCGATTACTCCTTTACAAACGTATTTATAATGATCAGTTTCACCACGAATTACACATCCAAGAGCTAAATAACCATCATAATTAGTATTCTTGCCTTTGACCGCAAAGAGAATTGTAGCTGGTATCTCAAATGCACCGGGAACCTCAATTACATCGTAACTTGCGCTGCTGCCTTTTAATTTATCGGTTGCACCTTCAAGCAAAAGGTTTGCTATTTCAGTATAATAAACTGAATTAACTATTAGTATTTTCGACATTCATTCCTACTTTTCTTGTTAAAAGCAACTTTATTAATGATTGTTGAACCAGAGTTATAATATTACTAAATATCCAATATATTACCAGGCCGGCAGGAAAAGAAGAAAAAATAAAGACAGAAATGTAAGGTAAAAACTTCATAACATTTACTTGAATATCATCTTTACTGGTTTGATCGTTCTCACTTAGCTTCTGCTGAATTATCATGGTAGCGCCGAAAATTATAGGTAAAATGCCTATAGAAATAGGAAAGTTATAATTAAACAACCCAAATAATGTAAAAATGTTTGTTGGATCAGAAGCTGAAAGATCCTTAATCCATAAATAAAAAGGGGCGTGTCTCATCTCTATAGTAACAAATAATACTTTATACAGAGCAAAAAATACTGGTATTTGTATGAGCATAGGGAAAATGCTCGACATTGGATTTACATTGTTTCTCTTGAACAACGCAATTGTCTCTTTGTGCTGCTTTAAGCTGTCATTTTTGTACAACTCTTTTATACGAGTTAATTCAGGCTGCAGGCTTTTCACCTTGAACATCGAAATATATGATCTATTAGATAAGGGAAGCATCAAAAGTTTGATTACTAAAGTTAGCAATAATATTGCTAAGCCAAAATTTTTCAAAACAAAGTTAAAATATTCAAGCAGTAAAAACACTGGCTTGGTTATAAAATAAAGTACACCAAAATCTACAGCCTTATCAAATAAAGGTATATTAAGAGTGTCTTTATAAGAATCAAGTAAATTCAACTTCTTTGCCCCAGCAAAAAAGTAGTTCAGAGTAGAAACACTTGCACCAGGGAGTATGTGTTTGTAAGGTTTAACAAAATCTACTTGAAACTTATCAATGTTATTAACATTCGTATACTTAATACTTACATTTATTTGATCAGATTTTTCAGGTATGATAGCTGTAAACCAATATTTATCAGCAAAACCAAACCAACTTTTTTCACTTGTGCTGGCCTTTATTAAACGTTTCTTGGAAATATCCTTATATGTCCACTCCTCTAGTTTATTGTTAAATGCACCTAGTACTCCTTCATGTGATATCCAATAGGATTCGTTAATATTATCACGTTTACGATTGATTTTACCATAGGGAACCAAAACTACATTATCTTTTGTATTGTTTTCAATAATTTGCTCAACTTTAAACATGTAGTTATCGTCAAGGCTAATTTTCATTCTAAATAAAATGCCATTTTCATTATCCCAAAATAAATTGACCTCTTTTTGATTGAGTTTATCTGCTTGCCATACTGTTTTAGAATCTGGAACTTTAATCTTTTCATTCGGATCGAGCCACCCAAATTCTGCGAAATATACATCTTTTGATTCTGCAGGTGACAGTAACACCACTTGTGGAGAAGAAGAACTCGGTTCTAAGTGGTAGTTAGTTAAGATTAAGTCATCAAACCTTGCACCTTTCAGAGAAATTGATCCTTCAAGCATGTTATTGGTTAAATTAACTCTCTGTTCTCTAGTAGAATTAATAATTTCAGAACGATTTTGGTATATCATAGGAGCAAGGTCGTTAGAAGATTCGATATGTTCAATATTTTCAATCGATGGTTGGCTTTGGCTCGTGTTAAGAAAATTATCATAAATAATATGCCATAATACTATAATCAATATAGAAAGAATTGTTGCTAAAATTAAATTTTTTGCTTCTGACATGAAATTAAATCGAACATACCTCCTTAAAGTATATATTAAATATTGTACTAAAACAATAAAATTTACTTATTTTTAATAATAGCTTTTAACGCTAATCTTAAAAATTTACTCTTATGGCTTCAAATTTTAATAATATGAATGCAGCAAAAAATCTAGTTATTTGGCTACTGATAATAGTCATTACTGCAATGTTTATTGATTCACAAGGGGATAAACTAAGCAATAGGTTTCTGAGCACTTTTCTACCGTACAAAGGAAGGGTTCAAAATGGCGGAAGTATCGAATTTACAAAGTCATACGATGGACATTTTTATATTCAAGCTCAAGTCAATGATCGTAATATAACGTTTTTGCTTGATACCGGAGCAACTGATATTGTTCTATCGCAAAAAGATGCGTTACATGCTGGTATTAACTTACAAAACATTCAAGACTTTAAAATATATGAAACTGCAAAAGGTCAAATAAAAGCTGGAGTGGTTCAAATACCTCAAGTTAAAATAGGAAATTTTTTAATTAATGATGTGCACGCTAGTGTTAATACTCACTCTATGTCCCATTCATTACTTGGTATGAGCTTTTTGAGATATTTTCATTTCACTATTAGGGATAACAAGCTAATATTATATCGTAGTTAAACGTTCTATACTCTACTTATCAACGCTCTGCAGGTCAATATAGGAGCAGAGATAAATATTGCGGAACAGGTGCCGATTGCAATGCCAAAAGAAATGATTAAGCAGAAGTCTCTGACCACACCTGTACAAATCAGCACTAAAGGAAGAGCGGCAAGAAGAGTAGTACCTGAAGTTAACATAGTGCGAAATAGCGTCGAATTAATGCTGGCATCAACTACTTCACCTATTTTTGCATTTTTTCCACTTTTTTGATACTCTCGAATCCGATCATATATAACCACTGAGTTATTGATTGAGTAGCCAATTACGGTAAGGAGAGCTGCAACTGATGAAATATTAAACTCAATACTCGTTAAACTGATAAAGCCAAGAGTTAAAATCACATCATGGATCAGTGCCATTATTCCACCAAGTCCACACTGCCAGTTAAATCTAAGCCAAACATAAAAAAATATTCCAATAATTGCAATTAACATGGCTGATATCCCTTCAAATATCTGCGTTGAGCCTATTTGTGGACCAACATAATCTATTTTGCGATAAGTTACTAAACTACCTAATTTGCTCTCTAATATACTTTTAACCTTTTTAATTTTATCTTCATCTCCCTCATCTTTAAACCGCACAACTAAGTTATCACCAGCTTTTGAACTCTGTATCGTAAATCCACTCTCTTTTAATATACCGAGAATAGCATCATCCTTGCTTGAAGATTTTATCTCTATCAAAATTCCACCTGTAAAGTCTATACCCAAATTCATTCCTCGCAGCATAAAAGTAAGCATTGAAAAAATGATAAGAATAACGCTAACAAGTGCTGTCAAATTTCTATATTTACTAAATTTTATATCAAGATTATCTGGAATAAGTCTAATTGCCATATTTCCTACTTAAATTGTGATTTTATATACTTTTTAAGCAATCGACTAGCTATTTTCTCTTAGCTTATACTAATAATGATCTTTGATTTACTTAATCTACTTGAAAAAGATATTTGATCAAAAAAATGAAAACAGCCTGGTTGTCATTAATAAAGTGCTACTTAAACATCTTTTTTAATCGATTGATTTCATCAGCAAATTTTGGGTCAGTTCTTATGAAATTTTCCACTTGTTTGACTGCGTGTATAACAGTAGCATGATCTCTACCACCAAAATTTCTTCCAATATCTGGTAAACTTTTTTGCGTAAACTTCTTTGCGAAATACATAGCTATTTGTCTCGGCCTCGCAAGACTGCGGAGCCTTCTATTAGATTGCATATCTGCAATCTTTATATTGAAAAATTCAGCTATTTTTTTCTGTATTTCTTCTATTGTGATTGACCTATGATTTGACCTAAGAAGATCAATTAGGGTCTCACTAGCTGATTCTACTGTCATGCTTCTTCCAATTAAAGAGGTATGAGCAACCTTATTTAATGCTCCTTCTAGTTCTCTTATATTGGATTTTATATTCCTTGCCAAAAATTCTAGGACATCCTTGGGAACATACATATTCATTCGTTCCACTTTCGCCTGCAATAT
This sequence comes from Wolbachia endosymbiont (group B) of Ablattaria laevigata, assembly GCF_964277395.1. NCBI lineage: Bacteria > Pseudomonadati > Pseudomonadota > Alphaproteobacteria > Rickettsiales > Anaplasmataceae > Wolbachia > Wolbachia endosymbiont (group B) of Ablattaria laevigata. The sequence continues at coordinate 327,576 of NZ_OZ195519.1, read as the reverse complement.
ACCAAGTCTTAATTCAAAAGTTGTTTCATTAATATCTGCAACTAATCCCCAACCAAGTCGTGATTTTATTCTTTCTTCTACTCCATCAAGATCACTAGGAGACCTATCAGCTGATATAACCAATTGTTTATTTTGGTCTATCAATGCATTGAAAGTGTGAAAAAATTCTTCTTGTGTACTATCTTTACCACTGATAAATTGCACATCATCTACCATCAATACATCTACTGATCTAAATTGCTCTTTAAATAACATAATATCTTTGCTCCGCAGCGCCGTAATATATTGATACATAAATTTCTCTGCTGATAAATATACCACTTTTCTTTTTGCTGACGGAGAATTGACTATGTCCCAAGCTATAGCATGCATTAAATGTGTTTTACCAAGTCCCACTCCACCATATAGAAATAAAGGGTTGCTTCCTGATATTGGATCTATAGATTCCGCTACACGCTTTGCCGCTGTAAATGCTAACTCATTTGACTTTCCTACCACAAAATTATCAAAAGTGAATCTGGTATCTAGTGGTGAACCAAGATTATGATTATTTTCCTCTCTATTTTTTAGTATCGTATTAGAATTTGAATTTCTTTCTTCAATTAATTGAATATCAATAGAACATACACTTTGATCTTCGCTTTGCCATAATGACAATATTTTTTCCATGTAGTGAACTGTAATCCACTCCTTTATAAATCTTGTTGGTACAGACAACAAAACTTCTCCATTTCTGTTGCTGATAAATCTTAGTGAACTCAGCCAGCTGTTATATGTTGCTTCTCCATAGAGATTATGGAGATAATTTTGGATTTTTTCCCAAGTAACATTGTGGTCCGTTACTGTAATAATCTGATCAAAAAACATAGTAGAAACCTTAGGGTTAGTTAAGTTCATATACCACACCAAGAAAGAACAATAATCAGAAAGATGCAAGATAATCAATAGCTTACTGTAAGATAAAAAGCTAACACTACTTAATACATATCTAAAATTATGAGGATTTTTTGACGAGTTGTAAAGAGTATAAAAGCACTAAAATTGATCATTTTTTTGAAATAAAAACAATCAATTTGTAAATGTCGCTTGTACCGAGGATTAGAAGTATGTTATTAAAAAATAGTAATATATTATGTATAAATAAGATATTAAATTTACTGATAAATAAGTAAAGTACTTGTATAAATATAGCTGATTTAGTATAAATTTATTGAAGTAAATTTGTGATTATATTAAGTAATTTGAGTCATAATACTGTATTCGGTATTGAACTGGAGTTTTACACTGAGGGAATAAAAAAAGAATATTTATTTCTGAATAGCATCAAAAATAAAATAGCTTCTCTTGGATTTTTTTGTGAGAAAGAGAGTTCTTTAAACCAATATGAGATAAAAAGTGATTGTTATACGAGTCCTGATAATTTAATTATGCATTTTGAGTTAGTAAAAAAATTACTGATTGGAACAGCACAAGAGTTCGATGGTAATGTTTCTTTTAAAGCAAAACCTTATTTGGATAGAGCAGGCAGCGCACTAAATGTACATGTTAGCCTCATGGATTCAAATAATCATAACTTATTTTATGGCAATAAGCAAAAATATAGTGACCACCTGATTCACAGCATAGGTGGATTATGTGCAATGATGAAAAAACATATGCTATTTTTTGCTCCAAATGATGATTCATATTTAAGATTTCAGTACCCAGATATTCATACTCCAACTACGATTAGTTGGGGAGTGAATAACAGAACTGCTGCGATAAGAATTCCCTATTTTGGCAACGATTCCAAAAGATGCCGCCTAGAGCACCGTGTTCCTGGAGCAGATTGTAACCTTGAAAAAGTACTCACAGCAATAATTGAAGGTATAGTTTTTGGTATAGAGAACAAAATTGCTCCGCCAAATAGAGTGTATGGCATTGCATCTGATCCTCAATATAAGATGGAGAGTTTGATATAGCAACTACCTGTTAAACCCTAACCCATTAAACTCCTTTGAGGTAATTGGCCATTCTAGCACTTTCCTCACATCATTATTTACATTCCCATACTGTAATAGCAAGTCTGCAGCAGATAGTTTCTGCGTACTTTTAGATGATCCAAGCCCTATATTGGTAAGGTTGCTCGGTGGCTGCTCAGGAAGTGGATTACCAAGTGCATCCATGTGTTTAGGTAAAGGTTCCATAACAATATTTGTAGCACTAGAAACGAAATGACTATCTGTAGTATCAGCACTTTTAGAAAGTGAATTACCTTTGAAATCCATATGTTTAGGTAGTCCATTTTTCATTTCTTCTTCTGCTCTTTTATTTTTTAATTCTTCTTCTAGCTCAGTTTCAGTTCTTTTTGGTTCTTTTACGGTATCTTTTTCTTCACCTTCATCAACACTGCTATACCCTTCATCTTCTGACATATCATCAGTTTTAACAGACTTAGCTCCTGCTTTATTAAGCAATGAAAGTAATGCGTAAGTAACTGCAGCAGCAGTAACTATAATGGCTATCTTTGCAGCAATGTGAATCACTGTTAAAAATACTAAAGTTGATGAAACACCAACCAACCCAGATACGATCACTTTATTCTTGCCTTCTGTCACACTTAAAACTGATACCATAATAATCCCTCGAATACCATACTAAAGTCATATTATATAGAAATTTTCTTACGCTTGCAAAATTGTAAAAATTTTAATCATTTACATAAAGCTATATAAGGATTAATTAATATATAATTTATCTTAGCTATAATATGATGTAAATACGTATAATGTCCGGAATGAAAAGCTTAATTATAGAGAGGAATAGAACAGTAATATTATTGCTTATCGTGATTTTTACCTTCGGCTCATACACTTATATAAAAATGCCAAGAGAAAGCAATCCTGATATACAGATTCCTATAATTAGCGTATTTGTCGGGTTTCCTGGTATTTCTGTCGAGGATAGTGAAAAGCTATTAGTGCTTCCTATAGAAAATGAACTAAGATCTATCGAAGGTGTAAAAGAATTGAGAGCTTTTGCAACTAATGATGGTGCTCACATGATACTCGAATTTAGAACAGAGTATGATAATAAAGAAGTGCTCGATAATGTCCGTTCAAAGCTTTTAAACATAAAATCAAAATTACCTATTGAAGCAGAATCTCCAATAATCAATGAAATAAACTTGAGCTTATTTCCGATACTAAACGTTGGCTTGATTGGTAATTTGCCGGAAAGAACTTTAACTGAAATAGCACGCAAACTAAAGAAAGAAATAGAATCTCTGCCAAATGTTCTTAAAGTTGAAGTAGCAGGTATGCGTAAAGAAACAGTGGAAGTTATAATTGAGCCCACAGTTCTAACAAAATATAACATTCAATCAAATGAGATATTTCAAGCTATATCAAACAACAACAGATTGGTAGGAGCCGGATCACTAGAAAATGATACCGGTAAATATTCGATTAAAATATCAGGGTTATTAAAAGACATAGAAGATATTATGAATATTCCTATTAGATCTCAAAGTGATGCAGTTTTGAGAATCAAAGATATAGCAAAAGTATACCTTGGGTTTGAGGATCACCAAGGATTTGCTCGTATTAATGGACTACCTAGCATTGTACTAGAAATTTCAAAACGTAATGGAAAAAACATAATAGACACGGTAAATCAAGTAAAATACTTAATGGACAAAGCAAAAGATCAATTACCTGAAAATTTAAAAGTAGTTTATTTGAATGACCAGTCAAAAAATGTACGTGATGTGCTTGACGACTTGGAAAATGGTATAATATTTGCCGTATTACTAATATTAACCATAATAATGCTCTTTATGGGAACAAGGGCTGCTATTCTTGTTGCACTATCAATACCTGGCTCCTTTCTAATAGGAATAATGGCTCTTTACCTCATGGGTATTACTCTAAATATAGTTGTGCTCTTCAGTTTAATTATGGCAGTTGGCATGCTGGTTGATGATGCAATTGTAATCAGCGAATATGCTGATAGAAAGATGATTTGTGGCATGGATAAAGTAGAAGCCTTTTGCACCTCAGTTCATGATATGTTCTATCCAGTTTTATCATCAACATTGACTAAATTAGCAGTGTTTTTCCCTCTGTTACTCTGGCCCGATACAGTCGGTAAATTTATGCAGTACATACCAATTACAATAATTCTAACTTTAACTGGATCGCTAATTATGGCTTTGGTTTTTATACCAACACTTGGTGCAATATTTGGTAAACCTTCCATAACTTCAAAAAAAGAAATAATAAGAATGAGTGCTATAGAAAGTGGTGAGATAAAAAATACTGGGCTTATAATAAGAACTTATGTACGTATGTTAGAGAAAGTCTTAGATCACCCCAAAAAATTTGTATGTGTTGTTGTGTTTGTTTTATTTTTGTCTAGTATATTATATTTTACTTTTGGTCCTGGATTAAAGTTCTTTCCGAATGTAGATTCAGATAACATTTTAATCAGCGTTAAAGTAAAAGAAAGCTTATCAGCAAAAGAACGAGATTTGATACTTAAGAAAGTAGAAGAACGTATTTTGGGTGTTGAAAAGGAAATTTATGTTTTTTATGCTCGATCAGGAAAATTTTCAGACAACGTTATTGCCAAAATTCAATTGGAACTTGTAGATTGGCGCTGCAGGCGCAAAGCTACGCAAATACTAAATGATATAAGGAGTAGTGTACAAAACATAAAAGGAGTAATAATTGATGTACAGGAACAAAAGTCAGGACCATCAGCTGACAAGCCAATACAAATTAACTTAAGCGGAAGTGCATCCAACTTGAATTCAGTAGCAGAGAAAATCCTAAAAATTATGGACCAACCTTCATCTGGATTTATAAATATTCAAGATAGTAGATCAGCACCTGAAATAGAGTGGAATATGAGTATTGATAAGAGTAAGGCTACAAGCTCTGGAGTAAGTGTTGCAACCATCGGTGATTTTATAAAGATGGTTACAAATGGAGTATTAATTGGAAAATATAGACCAAATAACGCAGATGAAGAAATTGATATTGTACTACGCTTTCCCAGAAAGAATCGCAACATGAAAACTATAGATAACCTTTTTATTAATACAGCAAATGGACCATATTCTATGAGTAGCATAGTGAAATACGTTCCCGAAAAAAAGGCAAATAAACTAAGTAGGATTGATGGATCACGCACAGTAACAATCTCTGCTGACGTTGATACTGGCTATCTTGTTGATGAAAGAGTTAAGTTCATTCAAAATTCGATTACTCAAGACTGTAGTAAAGGAGTAAAGATTGATTTCAAAGGTGATAAGGAAGATCAACAAAAATCAGGAGCATTTTTATTAAAGGCTTTTATATTAGCAATTACATTGATGATATTGGTGCTAGTGGCACAGTTTAACAACATATACTATACATTTATCGTAATGACAGCAGTGTTTTTATCAACGACATGTGTATTTTTCATTTTCTTTCTTATTCAGAAAGTTTTTGTAGTTGTCATGTGTGGAGTGGGGATAATTGCTTTAGCAGGAATTATAGTGAATAATAATATACTATTGCTTGATGCCTTTCATCAGCAAATTAAGGTGCGCAAAAATAACATTAAGCAATGTATAATAAACGCTTCAATTTCTCGCATCAGGCCAATACTACTTACCGTTGCAACTACAGTTCTTGGTTTAATACCGATGATTACTAGGTTAAATATCAGTTTTTTTACGCTACAAATCACATATGATGCTCCATCAAGCCAGTGGTGGGTTGATATTTCAGCAACCATAGCAAGTGGAATATTGGCTGCAACGGTCTTAACTTTACTCTTTACTCCGGCATTGCTTATCATACAAAGACATGAAAAAACTTGACTTAAATTAGCAATCATTTAACATTTAAGATAGCGTTCTTTACCTGTTGAAGCTATAATTATAACTAATTAAATTGGATTTATTTATATGATTGCTAATCGTAAAAGCAGTGTTAAGCAGAAAAGCAACAAGAATAACATAGTTGGAAGCCTTGATGTAATAAAAACAGCGGGAGAGCTCTCACTTCAAAAAGGTTTGGATTTTAATATTATAATAAATGCACTTAAAAGTGCTATCGAAGCAGTAGCTCAACAAAAGTATGGTAGCAAAAGTAAAATTGTAGTTAATATAGATAGAAACACAGGCAAAGTTACCTCATATAGACAACTAAAAGTCATTAATGATGAATCAAATGAAAATGAGTGTGACTTAATTAAGTTGACACAAGCTAAGTTAATAAAAGAAGATGCAAAAGTTGGAGATACTATTAGTGAGTTGATTTCTCTTAACACTGATCTTGTTTCAGCAAGAATTGCCCAGCAAAAGATTTCTGAAATAATCAAAAATGAAGAGTTAAAAAAGCAATATGAGGAATTTAAAGATAAGGTAGGAGAAATGAGGTATGGCATCGTTAAACAAGTAGAATATTCAGATCTTATTATAGACATAAACGGAATTGGAGCATACCTCCCTTTACGAAACTTAATTGGTGGTGAGTCATTTCGTGAAGGCGATAAGGTTAAAGCTTACATACAGGCTGTTAAGCGCTCTGACGATGGACGTCAAATCATTCTTTCTAGGACTCATGAAGGCTTTTTAGAGGCATTGTTGAATCAAGAAGTACCAGAAGTTGCTGACGGATTGATAACAATTAAAGGTATAGCTAGAGACGCTGGTTCAAGATCTAAAGTTGCTGTTTTTTCATCTGATAAGAATATCGATCCAGTAGGTGCTTGCGTTGGAGTTAAAGGAGATAGAATAAAAACTATTATATACGAATTAAACGGTGAAAAAATCGACGTCATACATTACTCATCAGATTTGGGTCAATTTGTTATTAAAGCCATTACTCCTGCAGAAGTATCAAAGGTCATTATTGACGAAAATGAAAATTGTATAGAGTTAATAGTTGCTGAAGATCAATTGAGTTTAGCTATAGGAAAAAAGGGTCAGAATGTAAGATTAGCTTCAGAGCTTGTTGGATGGAAAATTGAGATATTAAGCACTCAGCAAGAATCAGAAAGAAGAAACAAAGAATTTAGTCAATGTTCAGTTTTATTTGCTGAAGCTTTAAACTTAGAAGAGATTATGGGCCAATTATTGGTAACAGAAGGTTTTTCAAGTGTAGAAGATATATCTAACACTTCAATTAAGGAACTTGCTTCAATAGAGGGCTTCAATGAAGATATTGCAAATGAACTTCATAATAGAGCAAATAATTACCTGAAAGCAGAGAATGATAGAAAAATAGAAGAGCTAAAAAATTTAGGTATGGAAGACGATGTAATCAACTTAGCCTTATCAATAGATAATAAAATTGCTCTTAGTAAACATAATATTAAAACTTTAGAGGACATAGCAGATTTATCAAATTATGAGTTTTGTAGCATACTCTCTTCCTCAACTAATAATAAAGACAATCTAAAAGATACAGCAGATTTAATAATCATAGAAGCACGTAAAAAGCTTGGATTAATATAAAAACAATATGAATAATGAAGATATCAGTAATAAAAAATTAACCCTACAAGGCTTAAGCAAGCTTAAATTAGACATTAATTTAAACTCTTTAGATAGTCAAAGTACTGGTACTACAATAGTAAAAAAAAGAAGAAAAATTCATTCTGCAGAAGAATATAGTTTATTTGACGAGAGTAAATTAGGCTCTTTAACTGAAAAAGAACAAATTTCCCGCATTAATGCTGTACAGAATGCTACTTTGCTGAAAGAAAGGAATCAGAGAGAACAAGAAGAGAAAATAAAAAAAGAAGAAAGCAATCAAGAAGCTGAAGATAAAAATGAATCACACTCTGTACCTAAAGAAATAAATAAGGAAGTTTTAAGTAATACTAACTCAGTTGAACAAAAAGAAGATAGTATTGAATATGAGAAAAATGATAAAAAGTCTTTTAAAGCTAGCAAAGATATATACTCTAAGCATTCTAAGCTAGTAATTACACAGGCAATAGATGAAAGAAATGAACACCTCCCTGTATTTAAGCAAAAATTTGGTATAAGAAGTAAACAATCAAAGTTTACTAAGGGTAAAAATATAGCAAGAGAAGTTATTATACCAGACAAAATAACTATCAGGGAGTTATCTATTCGTATGGCAGAAGATAGCAAGAGTGTGCTAAAAATGCTCAAAGAAGAAGTTGGGGAGAGCTATAGAGTAGATGATCTAGTAGATCCAGATATAGCATGCGAAATAGCAAAAAAATTTAATCATACGGCTAAACGAGTAAGTGATGCTGATAAAGAAAAGAATTTACTCTTCATAAGCAACAGAGAAAACTTACCTAAAAGACCAAAACCACCTATCGTTACTTTTATGGGACATGTGGATCATGGTAAAACATCATTGCTTGATGCATTTCGTGAATCCAATGTTGCAGAAAGAGAGTCAGGTGGCATCACTCAACATATAGGTGCTTATCAATTAACGACAAAAAATAAGCAAAAAATTACTTTCATTGATACACCAGGGCATGAGGCGTTTACTGCAATGCGTGCACGTGGTGCCAATATTACTAATATAGTTGTGATAGTAGTTGCAGCTGATGATGGAATCATGAAACAAACAGTTGAAGCAATAAACCATGCAAAAGCAGCAAATGTCTCTATTATAGTTGCCATTAATAAAATTGATAAATCACAACCTGGCGATGTAGAAAGAATAATTAATAGTTTGCCTCAGTATGACCTCATCCCCGAAGAACTTGGTGGTGATGTTATAATTGTGCCAGTATCAGCAAAAAAGAAAATCAACTTAGATAAACTAGAAGAGGCAATTTTATTAATTGCTGAATTAATGACGCTAGAAGGAATAGAGGATTGTCGAGCACTTGGATGGGTAATAGAGTCCAAAATAGATAAAGCTAAAGGAATATCAGCTACATTAATAGTTGAAGAAGGGACATTAAAGATTGGTGACATATTGGTAGTTGGTACAACATACAGCAAAGTACGCAGTATGGTTAATCACCTTGGTCAAAGAGAAAAAGCGTCACTACCTTCTACTCCAGTTGAAGTTACTGGTTTAAATGGTGTACCAAATGCTGGAGATAAATTTGTTGTTGTAAACTCTGAAAGGCAGGCTCGTGAAATTGTTGAATACAGGTTAGAATTAATCAAGAAAAAGCAAGAAGATTTAGACGACAGTAATTTAGATATATTCAGTCGTAATGATAGTGAAACAGAAGAACTATCTGTAGTTTTAAAGTGCGATGTCACTGGTTCTATTGAAGCAATATCAAGCTCAATTGATAAGCTTGGGAAAGAGCAAGTGAAATTAAATATTCTACACAAAGCAGTAGGAGGAGTAACAGATTCAGATGTGCTGCTTGCAGAAGCATCAAGCGCAGTAATTTTAGCTTTTAATGTAAAAGTGGATTCAAAAATAAGAGAATTAGCAAAACAAAAAGGTATAGAAATACATACTTACAATATAATATATGAGCTTATTGAAGACATGAGGATGTATCTAACTAAAATGTTAAAGCCTGTTACACGAGAGGTTCGTGTTGGTTCTGCATCTGTAAGGCAAATATTTAATGCATCCAAAGCCGGTAATATAATCGGATGTTATGTCACTGATGGAGTTATAAAAAAAGATTCTTTAATTAAGGTAGTACGTGGCAGCAAATTGGTGCATGAAGGAAAGTTAAAAGCACTACGTAGATTTAAAGATGATGTTAAAGAAGTGGGTGTAAATTTTGAATGCGGAATATCGCTAGAGGGTAATATCGATATTAAAGTTGGAGACATTTTGGAAGCTTATCAATTAGTGCAAGAAGAAAGGAAATTATAGTAGCTGGATATGAAAAAGGAAATTAGAAACCTAAAAGTAGCATCGGTATTACATAGGGCAATATCAAAAGTCTTAATGGAAAGTAATGTTCTTAATGAAAAAGTAGTAGTATCTGATGTAAAGCTAAGCAAAGATTTGAAGAAAGCAGATGTATATATTGTGTTATCTTCATTGAACATCCAAAATGATAATGATGATATCAGCACTGTTGTTAATGAAATGAACCAATCTGCATGGTCAATACGTAAATCTATATTGTGTTATGTTGATTTGCGATTTATACCTGAGTTAGTTTTTAAGCCTGATTTAGCATTCGATAATTTTGTCAATGTAAGCAAAATATTACATAATCACACTTAATTAATGTATTTCAACCATTATTTCTCATTAATGAGAATACACAGTTTAACAGGTTTATGGCTTGTGCTATTTTCTAGCTTAAGCGGCATTCTTTTAGCCTCAACTTCTCTATCGTATCAGGCTCTTTTTCTCCTTGTTTTGTTTACTATAGGTGCATTTTTAATGAGACCCGCAGGGTGCATAATCAATGATATCTTCGATAGAGAAATAGATGCGCACGTTGAACGAACAAAATATAGGCCACTTGCAAGTGGTGCATTAAACATAAAGCAGGCTTTGGCTTTACTTTCACTGTTACTGTCTATTGCCCTGATAATCTTATTATTAACCAATAAAACTACTCTTATACTTGGAATAATTTCAATGTGCATGATAGTTATCTATCCCTTGCTAAAGCGTTACGTTTGGTGGCCACAATTATTTTTAGGGTTTACTTTCAACATGGGATCACTCATGGGTTCAGCAGCAATAACAAACCAGATTAGCATAGAATCCTTGCTATTTTATATAGGATGCGTCTTTTGGACGCTTAGTTATGATACTATATACGCTCATCAAGATAAAAAAGATGATGAGAAATTAGGAATGAAATCTACTGCATTATATTTTGGCAATACAACAAAATCTTGGTTGAAAAGATTTTATTTAATATCCTTAATGGCATGGTTGTACGCTGGTATACTATCATCATTAAATAACATCTTTTATATTGCTTTACTTGCCATAGGATTCATATTTCACCACCAACACAAAAATTTCAATCCAGACGATTCTAATCAATGCATGTCCATATTTAAAAATAATTCCCAGATAGGACTCTTGCTCTTTTTCGGTATCCTTTTAGATAGAATTGTAAATTCTACTTTTGTATCCGTTCAGATGCATGGCTAATGTGTAAATATCGAAGCAAAAATGTTGTCATTCCAGTGTCAAGTACTGGGATGACAGAGAAAGCATCATATTGGAATGACACCATTTATTTCTATGGCTGTCTTTTCTACCTTATTTTGTCACCCTGCTGAACGGATTCTACTTTTTAGAACATATCTTGAAAGGAAATCAGGAAGATAATATGATAGGATCAGTAAAAAATATATCCAGGTGATGTAAGTGACAAAGAATGGAAATTTCTTGAGCCAAGAGTTGCACAAGGTGTGGCCAAGAAAGCACAAAATAAGCAATTATTAATGTTATACAATACATAATGAAAGGTATTTGCCAGTAGAGCAAAAGATTTTCCTCTATGGAAGACAGTGTATGATTATTTTTTTAGGTGGCGTAATAGTCACACATTGCTTGAATGCATACAAAACAAAGGCTGGTGTGCCCATTGATGTTATAAGATCAAATTACCAACCTTTTACTAGATGAAATCAAAAAGCTAAGGAATTAAGCCTTACCTTGATTTATTAAACCTCTATCCTGAATTAAATGACCTTGAACAGAAGTATTACTTAAATAACTTTGAGGCTCTAAGTTTATTTGCTGTTCTTCAACTTCTAATGTACTATCTCTATTGTGTAATATCTGCTCTATTGATTGATTTACTATTAAATCTAGTTCCTTATTAAATATAACCATAAATTTGTTAAACTTCTTTGGACTTAACTTACCTGCTTCTCTATCGTGGCATGCTTGCTCTACATATGAGTTTAAAACTCCTGAAATGTCATTAAACTTACCACCCGTGATTTTTGCAGTAACCTCTTTCTGCATTTCTACACAATCAATATTTAACCGATGCATTGATATCCCAATTTTTAATGCAGCTTGCTCTACTACTTTCTCAAATTCCTCTATAATATTTAATGCATAGCCCTGCGCTTCTAATGGTGATATAGACTGAACTACTGTGGAAATATACTTCTGACCTGTGATTTTCCTTATAAATACATCTAATAAAAGAAGTATACCGTTGTTATCAATACCTTGAACTGTAATAGCTTTAGAAGGTTCCATACTTATAGCTGCCTTAAAAGGAGAAGAAACAAACTGAAAAATACCTTTAATAGTATCTACCGTAGTGTAAGCAAAAATATTGATAAATGAAGATGGCTTACTTGTTCCGCTTGTAACTCCTATTTTATCAGGACCTATCTTATCATTTTGCAACGAATTTTCATCTTCTTGTGCAATACTGAGGCGATTATGGACACGTGTTGATAGGGAGCTGCTTTCTTCTTGCAAGTTAAGATGTTGGGTGATTTCTTCATTTCTTCTTATTCTTTCTTCTAGAAGGTTTCGTATTTCTAAGCTGTTTTCTTCATTAAGCGTATTTGCTACGGCTAAAGCTCCTCTAGCATCAACATAATCACTTTTATCAAGAATGAGCTTAACTACACCCAAATTGCCACGAGCAGCTGCAGTATGCAAAGGTGTCCAACCATTCTCATCTTTAGCGTTAACATTAGCACGCTTATTTATAAAAAGACCAGCTACTTGTAAATTATCATGAAGAGCAGCCCAGTGCAGAGGAGTAGCGCCATCATTGTTCTTAGCATTAACATTGGCTCCTTTCTCTATAAGCTTTTCTGCTGTACCTAAGCAACCATTAAAAAAAGCAGCATAGTGCAGAGGGACATTGTCATATTTATTCTTCTCATTAACATTAGCCCCTTTCTCTATAAGCTTTTCTACTATACTGACATTCTGATTAAGAGCAGCCCAGTGCAGAGGAGTAGCGCCATGATTATTCTTAGCATTAATATCAGCTCCTCTCTCTATAAGCTTTTCTACTACCTGTAATTTATCTGCAAGAACAGCTAAATGTAGAGGAGTATTGCCTCTATTGTCCCTGGCATTAACATCATCCCCTTTATTGATAAGATCCGCAACTTGATTAGCATCTCCACTACGTACAGCAGCAAATAATTCATTAATCATTTAACCCTCGATAAAAACCACTCAATTTCAAAGTAAGAAAAAAATCTTTTTCTGAATAAAACAGCTACCTCATAATATAAAGAAAAATATTTTCACTATCATATTTATTATACATAAAAAATTAATAGCTCAATATACTTTTCATAAAATACTCCATCTCTAAAACTTGTCAATCCCTATTTAGAAGTTTTTTTGATAATCTTTAATGAAAGTTCTTAACGAATTAATACTGACTTAATAGTATATATTACTAATAACTTAGACAACACAATCACTTCCGCAACCAAAACCAGCTAGTGAGTTATCTAAGTGGAGAAAGTCACCTCTCCCCACTCGACTTCAAAACCGGACTTCCCATCATCCGGCTTCTCTCTAATTTGGTATACATACTTCCATGTAATTGATCGTGGCAGTGCTTATGAAGCAAGGATAGATTTTTCATGTTATTATTGCAATCTTGATGATGTACATGTGTTAAACCTAAACCAAAGATAACAATAATTACATTTACCTTGCTGTAACTTCAGTAATTTTATTACTCGTGATCTGGTAATTTACTTAAACGATTTCCCCAATATGGCCAATCTCCATCATACGGAGATCTATTTCCATTTACTTTGATATGTCGTTTAATAGCATGATCCCTATGTCTAATAAGATATAACTTGTTATTTACCATATATCTTATATTTAAGGAATTTGCTAATAGCAATCTTTCCTTTTTATTAAGATTAGACTTTCCATCAATGCCTGAAGTCTTTTTCCCTTTGTTATCCTGAGTTACCCTTCTAACAGCGAGCATTCTTGCACTTGTTGACTTTAGTAATAACCTCTGAAGATTATGCATCTTCATATCATTACATTGTGAAGCTCGGTAAATTCGTTTTTGTAGCTTAAATGAAGATTTCTCAAGCTTGCGCCAAATTCCATTCATACTTAACATTTTGTTGGCTCATAACATATTCACTACTATTCACAACTTTACCTTCCAAATTACAGTGTTTACGTCTGCATATCCCAAATATTACTTTAGGCATTAGCTTCTTAAACAATCCCTCCACATAGAAGCATTTAGTGGGCCACCTTCTTAGTTATCCTTTTTAAACAAAGGATAATAAGAGCTTCCATGTGGTTACTCCGTTCCATGAAATCTTTTCACGTTAGACTTAGGTTCTTACTATTTGCCGGGAGGTTGAAAACATCTTAATTAGACCTTCTCATTCTAATTATTCATCTCTCCGTACCTTTTGGTTTATGCGTCTCAACTTTATTTCGCATATCACAAATAACGACAATTCAGACATAAGTTCCTTTCGTAACCATATCTAACTTTCTTAGGGGGGTTTATTATAAAGTTTAATATTACCCCTTTTTAATCCATGCTTGCACCTTAGAAAATCGCCACTTTTCTAAAGTGTGGATTATGCTCTCAACCCGATGTTAAGGCGGATGGAATTTAACCATCACGATTTCATGACTTTCGGGTCGCACGTGAAGTGTTTGTTTTGGATGTGTTGGTATATTAAATGTTCTACACAAACTTTTCTTTATATTAATTTATTTTTTGATTTGACACACTTTTTTGAATGTTTTCTCAACATTTCATTACCTTCTCTCTTTCTCCATTTCCTGGCTCAATATTTACACATGACATTTTTCTTTGAGGATGCCTTGATAGTGGTTTATACCCAGAAGGTCCTGGCTGTGATTTTGATAAATCTTCTATTGCCTCAAATTTTCGCTTTTTCACTTGATAGGATTCATCTACTTTTTGACGGGTACTATAAGGAAAAAGGTTTGACTGCACTGTATCAAGCATTTCCTTACCACTATAGTTTGTCACAGTTTCAAGACACACCCTTTTGAACTCCTCAGAAGAATATGCATGGCTTTCAATTATATGGGAAGAAAGCATTTTATGATTATAAGCTGCTAACATTGCATATTGTTCTTTTGGTGATCCTGCTTTATCTAATAGAAATTCTAACACTTCAATATCAACTTCAGCAGCAGCTTCTCTAAATGCTTCATAATTATTGGCCGCCAACATTGCATGTCGTTTTTCTGGCGATCCTACTTTATCTAATAGAAATTCTAATACTTTAATGTCAACATGAACAGTATTTACCCTAAACGCTTCATAATTATTAGCCGCCAACATTGCATGTCGTTTTTCTGGAGATCCTGCTTTATCCAATAGTAGCTCCAACACTTCAATATTACCTTCACTGGCAGCTATTCTGAGTGCTTGACAAGCATTAGCCACCAACATTGCATATTGTTCTTCTGGCAATCCTGCTCTATCCAATAAAAACTCCAATGCTTTAATATTACTTTCAGCAGCAGCTTCTCTAAATGCTTCATAATTATTAGCCACCAACATTGTATGTCGTTCTTCTGGCAATTCTACTCTATCCAGCAGTAGTTTCAACACTTCAATATTACCATTACCGGTAGCAGCTACTCTAAATACTTCATAATTATTAGCTGCCAATATTTTACTCTGTACATCTAGTAATTTCGCTTTATCCAATAGAAACTCCAACGTTTTAATATTACCACTGTCAGCAGCTGCCCTAAATGCTTCATAATTCTCCACTGCTAACATTGCATGTTGTTCTTCTAGTGATCCTGCTCTATCCAGGAGCAACTTCGACACTTTAATATTACCTTCACTGATAGCTTCCCAAAACGCTTCGTAATTATTAGCCGCCAACATTTCACACTGTAAATCTAGTAGTTTCGCTCTGTCCAATAGAAACTCCAACGTTTCAATATCACCACCATCATTTGCAGCTTCTCTAAACGCTTCATAATCATTAGCCACCAACATTTCACGCTGTACATCTGATGATTCTGTTCTATTCAATAAAAGTTCCAGTACTTCAGTGTGCCCCGCATAAGCAGCTTTTCTAAATGCTTCATAATTATTAGCTGCCAACATTTTATACTGTACATCTAGTAATTTTGCTCTGTCCAATAGAAACTCCAATACTTTAATATTACTTTCAACAGCAGCTTCTCTAAATGCTTCATAATTCTTCACTGCTAACATTGCATGTAGTTCTTCTGGTAATTCTACTCTATTCAGCAGCAGCTCTAATACTTCAGCATTATCATTACTGGCAGCTTCTCTAAATACTTCATAATCATTAACTGCCAACATTTTATACTGCACATCTAGTAATTTTGCTCTGTCCAATAGAAATTTCAACATTTCAATATTACCTTCAGCAGCAGCTTCCCTAAATGCTTTATAATTATCAGCCGCTCTTAACATTTTATATTGAATATTTTTCTGTGATTGTTGTGTTTCGTTCATAAATTACCTCTAACCTATAGATACATTATGCAGCATAAATACTTAATAGTTTTTAACATTACTGTACTTACATTTTTGAGTACTATAAATGCTTATATTTTTTTTGTATACTTCTGCGATTTTTGCTTTCTTTAGGAAAATTTCTATTGCACTTTTATTATAAGATAAGCATAAACTTTTCTTACCATAATTCTTCTTTTCCATTTTTTAATGAATTAGTATTACATATTGCTAAAAATTTAAACAATATAACCATTTCCAGCAAACAACATTAGCTAGTGAGAGAAGAATTTGTTTTGGGATCTTGGTCTACCACTTGTTCTACGCGAATTTATATCAATTTATTACTTTATTTCTCTGTTTTTTTGAAATTCCCCTCATAAAATTAAATAGCTTACTGTAAAATTATAGTCTTAAGTCCTTGTTTGCAGGTTGTACAGAGACGCTGTTAAATGAAGATATAGGTGACCTATTAGTTAAGTTAACTGTGCTTTTATCTTCAAATTGCAATGCTTCACTTATATTTTCTAATTTTCTTTTTTTAGGTAGTGTATGTTCATCAAATGTCTCTAGGTTTCTTTTATGTGATTGTGTTTTTAAGTCTGGAGCTAAGTGCATATCTTCAAGATAATAAATAATTTCTTCTGAGTTAGAATATACAATAACATAGTCCAAAAGACTCATATTTTTTTCATCTTGTCTATCTATACTAGCTCCTTTCTCTATAAGGTATTCAACAATATCTAACTGACCATGCATAACAGCAAAGTGCAAAGGACTCTCACCTTCTTTGCTACGTAGATTTATATTAGCTCTTTTCTCTACAAGATATTTCACAATATCCAATCTACCATATATAACAGCAAAGTGCAAAGGACGCATGTTATTTTTATCCTTTATATTTATACTAGCTCCTTCCTCTACAAGGTATTTAATAATATCTAAGTGACCATATATAGCAGCAAAGTGCAAAGGACACATACTATCTTTGTTTAATGATTTTATTATAGCCCCTTGCGCTACAAGGTATTTAGCAATATCTAAGTGACCATATACGGCAGCAAAGTGCAAAGGATTCATACCTTTTGTGTTATTTAGATTTACATCACCCCCTTTCCTTACAAGATGCTGAACAGTACCTAAGTGACCATGTATGATAGCATAATCTAAAGAAGTAAAATTCTTTTCATCAATAGCATTAATAACTTTACTTAATTTATCAGGATATATTTTCTCTAATATCAGCTTAATAACCTTTTCATTACCATCTTTGGCTAGCAAATGTAAGATAGTACCTCCATCATAAATAGAATCAATAAATTCATTAACTAATCTACTATATTTACTTGCATGACTCCAAACAGACTTAACGTGATTTGGATTCGTAAGGCAAAATGATGTCATCATTTCTCTTAAATTTTCTTCTTCTATTCCTGTTCGTTCTTTCTCTACTCTTACTGTTTTTTGTATCCCTTTATGAACTCTTGCTATTGACTCCTCTAGCTCAATCACTGAAAACTTATTGAGTAGATTAAGAGCATCCAAAACTTGTTGCTTACCTTTTTCTGATTTCTTCTGGAGGAAAATTTCTTCTATATCAATTTGATTGGGATCCAAGTAAGCCATATATGATACAATATCATGCGATTGCTGCCCAACATTTTTTTCTCTTCTTATTTTATTAAGGTTAAGCGTCAAAGTTATAAATAATTTTTTGGTGAGACCTAGCGCCTCGAGACAATCAGGATTAGGTTTTTTCATTTCTTCATTATAGAGTTTTAGATATTCACTAACATTAATCTTTTCTTGTTTAATATATGCTGTTGCTTGTGTCAAAGCTAATGGAAGATAGCCCAATGTTTGTGCTAACTCTACTAGATAGTAATCCTGTAACCTATCTTTTACTTCTAAGGTTCTTTCAATAAATGTTATAGCTTCTCCTAGAGAAAATCCATCATTCAACTGTGTCTTTTCTATTTCTTTTTCCCAATTCTTGCTACGAGAAGTAATTAAAACGTAAGGCTTTTCTCCATGAAAAAACAAATTAGGAAAATAGGATGGTAAAAATTTTTCGATCTCCTTATACTTACTGGTGTTATCAAAGATGAAAAGACTTTTTACGTCTCGAAAATACTGGTATACATCCTGGACAATAGATTCTATTTCTCTATCTCGAACAACATTAAAATCCATATCATTATCATTTTCTGTAGGAATTTCTAATTCTTTAGCTAAATTACGAAATGAATTGAAAAGAGTGTCATATGTTTTAGCATTTATCCATATAACTTTTGTCCAAATATTACTCTCCTTACTATATGCGTAGCTTCTAGCTAATTCACTTTTTCCTGTTCCATATTCTCCATTAATCAAGACCATTCGTGACAGTTCTACTTCTTGATTTTTACTATCTAACTTCTTTTTTAATTCGTCTAACATCACTTCTCTTTTTATAAAGAATTTTGGTAAATAGCCCAAATTAAAGGAAAATGTATTTTTACCTTCTTTTTCATGGAGTATTCGTAAATTTCTGATTTCTTCACGCAGTTCTTGTATATCCTTTTTTTTTGCTGAATCGTTTTCATTGATCTCTTTTAATATACTACTAGCCAATCCTTTCTTTTTTTCCTCATCTAAAATACGCACATACTCTCTTTTTTTAGATGTTGCACTAAGTACATATTTTTGTTCTAACTCTTCCCAATTTTCTAATTCCCACGTAAAGGGAAGCCGATAGCCGTATTTTTCAGCAAAGTCATGCTCCTTCAATTGATAATACTTAATAATCTCACCCTCTGCTTTCTCTATTCCCACCTTTTCATATAACTCTGAAGTCATCAACATTTCACCACTTTGTTTATCTTTTACTTGATGTCCAGTACGTGTAGTAAACGGGTACTTTCTTTTTGATTTACCTAAAATAACACCTTTAGTTATGTGAAGATTGGGAAATTCTCCTTTCTCGTTGCAAGATGTAGTGTAATTTATTACTCTGGATACAGTATCCATTGCCAACTTCTCAATCCCCCTATTACAAGACAACTGATTAGTATCCACAATTTTAGTGAATTGCTTCTCAAAACTTTGAAAAATTTCCAAGCCAGCTTCTATTAAAATCTTTCTTAAGTTACCTTCTGAAGGCGCAACTATTGTAGAAAATATTTTTGCTTTTTTCCTATGTTGGTTTGTAGAAACAAAACTCACACACTCCATAACTTGAGAAGTACCTACTTTCTCCACACTTGGTGGAATATAATTACCCACAGTTGATACAACCTTAGCTACTACTTTACCTGTTTTACGTACTTTTGAACCTGGTTTTGCTTCTTTAGAACATTCAGATAGTTTTTCCTCGAATTCTTTAACAAAAGTCTTAACAAAAAAAGTTGCTTTTTTCACTATTTCATCACTTGTAATGCTTATAAAGCTAAACATTTCTTCATCATCAGTCGATGTACTACTGCTGCCTATAGATGAAGATATTGTTACTCTAGGGCTCTCCTGACTTCGTCCACACTGAAGTTCTTCACTAGATAATATATTTTCATAATCAACTATTGCTGATCCAGCATTCACATAATCCATTTGATTATCTGCTACTTGTTCTCCTATATTTTCTTTACCTAACATAAAGCCGCCTATATTTTAATATTCATATTTTGATTGTTTTGTCGTAAACCTCTTTTCTGAAGATTGATTTCAACATTTGATTCTTATGCAGCTGTACCAAACCAATTTGCTGTAGAAACCTTACGGTAATCCTAAGTAACTTTAATTGCTGAGTAACAGTGTGCTTTTCTTTTGACTTCTGACTAAAATAGATATATTCTTAAAAAATCGAGAATTGCTTTCTGAGTGATATACATAATACAATGCATCTAACTCACACCCCATGTTTTCATTACGTTAGACTGCATTGTAGCTAAAAAGATCTAGCAAAGCAAGAATTTTTTTGCATACTTTAGCATCTTATTTTAGTTTTTATTTTAAAACTAAAGCAGCTCAGTTTCATGTACTTTTATTTCTTTATCGACTGTTATTTTTCTTCTTCAATACATCTATGAGTAATGATAACGTGGACGGTAAAGCTTGTAAAGCAATTTTTTTATATAGCAAGATTCAGCTATTTAATAAAAAGATCGTGGCTAGACCAAAAAATATAAGAGCTGAGAGAATATCAGTTGTTGCTGATGTTAAAATTGAAGACGAAACAGCAGGATCGGATCTTAAACGATGAAGCATTATAGGAATGAAAGTTCCGATGAACGTTGCAATAATTGACATCATAATCATGGAGACCACAAAAATCATCTCCACTTTGACATTGTGAAACCTTATTGCTAACACTACTAATGAAATAGTAGATAAGATCACCCCGTTTATAAGACCTATTAAAAATTCTTTCATCAGTATTCTTTTTGCATTTTGCTCAGTTAGATATTTTGTTGCGATTGCCCGGATAGTTAGTGTTACTGTTTGGGATCCTGCATTTCCGCTCATCGATGCAATGATTGGCATAATTATTGGCAGTACTATAAAACTTTGTATTACGTTATCGAAAAAGCCAACTACTATAGAACATATTGTTGCAGCTAAGAGGTTAAACAGTAACCAAGGTAGTCTTTTAATTATAGTTTTATGTATAGGGGCATTTATATCAGATTTAGAAGATACACCGCTTATTTTAAGCACATCCTCTTCTGCTTCTTGTTGAACAATTTTGATTACATCTTCAATAAGGATTACACCTATAATTTTACCATTCTTATTTACTACTGGAGCTGATAATAGAGCGTAATCTTTAAATATTCTTGCTACTTCTTCTTGGTCCATTCCAGTTTTAATTATTTTTATATCTTGACTCATTATCTCTTTTATTATTGTTTCTCCTGAGTGAGATATTACCTTATTTAAGTTGAAAATGCCTATGGG
The DNA here is from genome assembly GCF_964277395.1 of Wolbachia endosymbiont (group B) of Ablattaria laevigata. Classification (NCBI taxonomy): domain Bacteria; kingdom Pseudomonadati; phylum Pseudomonadota; class Alphaproteobacteria; order Rickettsiales; family Anaplasmataceae; genus Wolbachia; species Wolbachia endosymbiont (group B) of Ablattaria laevigata. Next base: position 306,258 of record NZ_OZ195519.1, on the reverse strand, counting down.
TTCTAATTTTGAGTTAATGATGAAAATTTGATAAAATGTTTCTGGTATTTTTTTATAGTTGCGCAAGAATTCCATTAGCTGATTTATCGTCCAATAATATGGAGCTATAACCATATTTTTATGTATCAACCTTCCTGCACTTTCTTCTGGGTATGATAACAATTCCTCTACTAATTTTTGAGTTGCATTGGGTAAGTAGTTAAGTATATTTTCTATAGACTTTCTATCTAAATCTTTCACTATAGCTACTATGTCTTCTATATCAAGAAGCATTAGTAACTTTGCTGTATTTTCTATTCCCAATATTTCTATGATCTCTACTTGTAAATCTGGTACTACATGTACTAAGGCATCACTTAACAAATGTTGATCGAGGATATTAACTAATTTCTCCCTGTGATCATTGATCGAAGTAGATAAAAAATAAGCTAACTGAACGCTATCTATCGTTTTTACAATACTACGAACATTCTCTAATTCTTGATTATCGAGAGACTCTATTAAATCATCAATAGCCTTTTTGTCTAAACCATAATGAGAACTTGTTTTAATATTCATTACTTTACCTTATTTTTTTAATAAATATACACACTTGATTTTATTGAACATTCAAGTATAATAAAATTATTTTGAATTAACTATTATATGGTTAAATTTCTATTTTGTTTGCTGTTATTGTTAGTGATAATAAATATATTAAAGTCTAAAGTGTAATGAAAACCCATCCAGAAATCCTTGAATACTTTCAAGGCTTAAATAAAAGTATTTCTCTTATCAGGAGGTGTCTTTGACATAGAAAAATTGAAGTTGCGTCTTGAAGAGCTGGATTCTCAAGCGTCGAATGATAATCTGTGGCAAGACAATCAAAAAGCACAAGAGATTTTAAAAGAACGCTCTAAAATTAAGCATGAAATAGAATCGTTTTCAAAGCTAGAAAGCGATTACAACGATTCTATCAGCTTGATGAAATCTGCTATTGATGAGAATGATGAAGAATTTTTTTCTGAAGTTAAAGGTGAGTTAGTAAAGCTAGAGAAATTAATCAAACTTAAAGAGACAGAATCCTTATTTACTGGTGAAGCAGATAACAATAACTGCTTTTTAGAAATCCACTCAGGAGCCGGTGGAACAGAGAGCAATGATTGGACTGAGATGCTCATGCGCATGTATACAAGATGGGCAGAAGTTTATCACAATTTTAAAGTTGAAGTTGTAGAAAAATTAGATGGTGATGCAGTTGGTATAAAATCTACAACAATAAAGATCATCGGAGAAAAAGCTTACGGGTGGGCAAAAAGTGAAAGTGGAGTTCATAGATTGGTTAGAATATCACCATTTGATGCAAATGGTAAACGTCATACCAGTTTTGCAAGTGTAGGAGTAACTCCAGTGATTGAAGATTCAATAGATATTGTTGTGGATGAAAAGGATTTAAAGATCGACACTTACCGTGCTTCTGGAGCAGGTGGTCAGCATGTAAATAAGACTGAAAGCGCGGTACGTATTACGCATATTCCAACAGGCGTTGTAGCTCAATGCCAAAATGGTCGTTCTCAACATAAAAATAAAGATGAAGCACTTAAACTACTTAAAGGACGTTTATATCAAATTGAATTGGAAAAAAAAGAACAAAAAATGGCCGAAGAATATGGCAAGAAATGCGATATAGGTTGGGGCAGTCAGATCAGATCGTATGTTATGCATCCGTATCAAATGGTAAAGGATTTAAGGACTGGACATGAAGTTGGCAATATAAATTCCGTTTTTGATGGCAATATAGATTGTTTCATAGTTAGTGTATTGGAGTTAAAATGAGATTTATTAAAAAGCTAAGTTTTATGCTCTGCTAATAAGGGGAAAAGAAAACCAAAATCTATTGAGAAAAATGGAACAATTTTGTGAATATATCTATTATCCAAGTAGCTGATGAAAATGGCAACTCGTTTCTTATGGGCACAAAAATGTAATATGAAGAGAAATCTTCGTACATTAAGTTGTAGCCGCGCAACGTCTGCCATTGATGATTATTTCACCTACTGTAACTGCTGCTAAAATAAAGCAGTAATAAACTTGTGTTAACAAAGAAATAGGTGAGACAGAAGCAATGCTACCTGCTAGCAGCAGCTGGGAACCATAAGGCAAAATGCCTTTTGTAACGCAAGCAAAAATGTCTAACAAGTATGCACTACGGTATGACGGAATATTATGCTTTTGCGCGAGCCTTTTTGCAATATCGCCACTTAATAAAATAGCAATGGTATTATTAGCAACTAAAACAGTAAACATAGATGCTATGCCCGCTATTACAAATTCAGCTTTAGTTTTTGTGATATTGCTTTCATCGATAAGTTTGTGTAATGCCTTTTGACCCTGCTTGTACATTATATGACTCAATCCGCCAATAAATAGAGCAAATATCACTATCTCGTTTACTTTTTTGAAACCGTCATATATGTCATGAGAGAGTTGAATGATAGTATAGTCAAAAAAAGTCATCCCTAATACACTAGCAACAATTATATTTATAGTTATTGTTACTAAAGTAGTAACTTCAAATAACCCCATGATTATTAAAGAAATATAAGGAATAATCTTTATTACTGATAAATAATCTAAATTTGATGTAGGAATAATTTTTGTACTATCTGCCATAATTGCCAGATAGACAAGCGTTATAATGCTGGCAACAAATGCTACTTTAGAATTCACTTTAAGTTTATCCTTTATCGTGGCCCCCTGTGAAGAAACAGATGCAATAGTAGTGTCAGATATCATTGAAAGATTATCACCAAATACGGCACCTCCAACTACAGTTGCAGTTCCTATTTCAAGACCAAAAGCCCCACTTTTTGCTAAGTTAACAGCTATTGGTACCATTAATACAACAACTCCCATAGACGTACCAATTGCAGTTGATATAAAAGCGGAAGCCAAAAATACTCCAGGCAGTAGTAATCTTGCTGGAAGGAAATTGAGAATTAAATCAGCAACAGTATCTGCACTACCAATTGATTGAGTCACCACAGAAAATGCTCCAGAAAATAGAAAAGTTAAACACATAGTAAGGGTGTTTTTATCGCCCATACCCTCGATGACAGTATCGATGTTACGTTGAATTTTACCTGCACTGCATGCAACAGCAAAAAATAGCGCCGGTAGTAGGCAAATTACCGGTGAAACTTGGCGAAGCGGATTATCAATTCCAATAAAGGAAAAATAGACACCACTTCCAAGGTATAAGATTAAAAAAATAACCAAAGGAAAAAAAGCTGTCATTTTACTGCCTTAAAACCTATGATTATAATCAATTAAGTGGTTTCAGGCAAGCTTGGTTTTCTGTAAGTTAATAACAGTCCTTTTAGACTCTCAAGTTACGCTATGGAAAATGCGTTGACTATTCTACCATAATATATAGCATCAAAAAATACTCTATAGTATGAGGTAAAGCTATGGTAATGACATATGAACAGTGGAACATAATATTAGGTGTAATTGATCAAGAGGTAAATTTAAGTAAAGACAATGTAATTGAAAGAATAAAAGAGCTATTAAAGGAAGTAAAGATACTAGGGCAAGCAGAAACATCAAGAATGTTAGAAGAGATATCGCATGGATTAGAAGTATCAAGCAAGATTCCAAGAGTAAAAGAGACACAAGAGCCATTAAAAAAGAGACTAAAGGTGGTAAATGTACCGCAGACAAAAGAAGAAGCAAAAAAGATACTAAAGGAGTCAAGGGTATCAAATGCGCAACAGATGGTAAAAAGAATGCTAAAAAGGTTAGGTGTACAAGAGACATCAGAAAAATCAAAAGCAGTGACGACAGAAGATGTACTGAATGTGCGAAAAACATCAGAGAAAATGCCAGTGATGTTAGATACACAAAAGATACTAGAGGCAATAGAGAAGCTAAAGAAAGCAAGTAAAGATGTGTATCACGAGTGGAAGAAAGCTAGATTTAATGTAAATTATTGGTTTACATTAAATTACGATATACATAGTGGGTATGATCAATACGCATTATTGTGTTTAGCTATGGATTTTAACTTGATGAATGTATTCAATGCTCTGTGTAAAGCAAAAGGAATCAATATTAACGCAAAAGGGCCATTTTTTCAATGGAATGTTTTACATTGGGCTGCTGAAAATAGCAATGTAAAAATGGTATCAGAGCTAATAAAAAATGGAGCAAATGTTAATAGTATGGATTCATCTCAACGGACTACTTTATATCAGCCAGCTGCAAATGGCGATATAGAAATAATAAAAATCTTAGTAACGAAGAAGGTAAATCCTAATGTGGAAGATCTGATGAACTTGACTGCTTTATATGAAGCTGCCAGGAATGGCCATAAAGAAGTAGTAAGGTTCTTAATGAATAATGGAGCAGATGTTAAGAAGAATGGGGCGCTTAAACTTACTCCTTTACATATTGCTGTTGCAAATGTTGATAGAGCAATGGTGGATTGTATAATAAAAAACGACAAGAATATCGACAAAAATATTGAGATAGTAGATGTATTTGGATGGACTCCTCTATATTGGGCTGTTACAAAGAACGATATTTCAATATTAGAAGACCTATTAAAGTGCATATCAGAACATGGAGCAGATGTTAATCTAGAGGATAATTTAATTGGACGATCTCCCTTACATATTGCTGCTACGAATGGTAATGTGGGAGCAGTAGAGCTCTTAATAAAATATGGAGCAAATGTTAACCATAAGGATGCATGGGGATGGACTCCTTTTAATTGTGCTGCTACAAAAGGCAATAGAAAAGTAATGTATTATCTAATAGCCCATGGAGCAAGTATTGAGACGAATGATTCACAGAAAATATTACTTTCTATTTGTCCATATAATTATCTAGAAGCAGTAACTACTATGATACAACTTGGAATATGGAAGGATGTGATGAAATTGATGGGAGCTGAGTTTTTACGTTGTGCTGCCAGACATGGTGATACACTAATGGTACATGCTCTATTAGAAGCTGGAGTAAATGCTAATGCAGATGATGATTTAGGATCAACTGCTTTACATAAAGCTGCCAAGTATAACCATCCGGAAGTAGTGAGGATCTTAATTTTATATGGAGTAGATGTTAATGCACAGGATAGCTCTGGGCAATCTCCTTTAGCTTATGCTGTCGAACGTAGACACTGGATAGTAGTAATGACCTTACTATGTTATCGCGCAAATACTTCATTGCCTGATCACTGTGGTGAAACTGTAAGAGATTTAGCTGAACGTCAAGGTATAAGTAATCTTCTAGTGGAAGCAGAACAAAGAGCAATAGCTATACTTACACAGCTTGACTTAGAATCAAGTATACTCAGAAACAAAAAATTAATGACAGTGCAACACATAGAATCACATATGTTGAGAGAAATAGAATCACATAATCTATCTATCAGCTTTGAACGTATGATAAGAGATCAAGCTAATCAAATTGAACAATTACAGTATAACGCTAAACTTAATGGAAAAGGAGTAGCACTTATAACTGACCGCATTAAATGTGTGCAGTTAGGGACTAACACTAAAGCGTGTCCAGATGAAATGGATGGAGTAAAAGAACAAATATTACATAGTCCTTACAGGTGGTCATATCGCACTAAAAATGTTAATGTAGGAAGAGTAACATCTTTAGCTAACGGCATTGAGTGTATGAAGTCAGGGCCTAACACTGAAGCGTGTCCAGGCCCTAGTACTAAAGAGCCTAATACTCACCTCTCTATGATCGAGAAACTATCATTGTTACCACTTTACTCAGCTGTAGGAAAATATGAAGCTGTTATAAAGAGTTAAATAATCCTCTAAATTCCAGCACGTAGCACTCGATGCAAGTAGCTGAAACTGAGGAGTACATTAGCTATGTTAGATTTTAGTTTACACAATAAAATTTTTATAAGTAAGATGTCAGAAGGTATCAAAACTATATTAGTAGAAGACAATAACGTTAGGCTCGATAGGTACATCAGAAGAATTTTTCCCAATTTGAAACAATCTGCAATTGAGAAGTCTTTAAGGAAAGGATTAATCAAGGTTGATAATTGCACGGCAAAATCCAGCGATAGAGTGAATTCTGGGCAAACTATAACGATAAGATACTTAGATTATATTGAAAACACTAATTCTGATCGTAAATATAATGAAAAATTAGTAAATTTACTGAGAGACAACATACTATATGAAGACGAGTATATATTAGCTATAAACAAGTCAGCAGGAATAATCGTTCAAGGCGGTATAAAGGTAAAAATTAGCATTAGTGACTTGCTTGACCAAATAAGAGAAGGGGAAGTATTTAAAATTGTCCATAGACTTGATAGAGATACAAGCGGAGTAATAATATTCGCGCGCAATGCCAGTGTTGCAAGATACCTTATGGAAGAATTTAAAGGACGGAGGATAAAAAAAACTTACCTAGCATTAACTTCTGGTATACCGAGCAAAGATAATGGAATAATAGACTACCCGTTGGTGAAAAAATATATTTCAGGGCAAGAAAAAGTAGTTATTGATGAAGACTCACCTCAAAATGCCACTACGCATTTTTCAATTATATCAAGATTAAAACATAATGTTGCTTATTTAAAATTACAACCAATTACCGGCAGGACACATCAGTTGCGTGCACATTTAGCTCATATAAATTGCCCTATTCTTGGTGACGGTAAATATGGTGGTAAAAAAGCTTTTATCGATGGGGTAGTAAATCAGATCCACCTTCATTCGCATTCTTTATCTTTAAAATTACCAAGCAATAAAGAAATCACTATTACTGCACCTATCCCTAGGCACATCGAAAAATCTATTGAAGTGCTATCTTTCAACTGAAACGATTTCACCAATCAACTTTTCTATCTTTGGCTTTAATTTGAAGTACAGATATTAGGCTAATTAATGCACAGATAGTAAGATAAATGCCTGCTGCAAGTTTTGTTTCAGTTTTTTCTATAAGCCACATGCATATCGATGGAGAAAGGCCGCCAAAAATACCTGCTGATATGTTATGAGCTAAACTGAAACCGGTACACCTAACTTTTGTTGGAAATAACTCGCAGGCAAGAGAATTGTATATTCCAAAAGATGCACCTATCGGTACGCTTATCAATAGAAAAGTGAGCGTTACAATATAGTGGTTATCATATGATAATAGTGAAAGTGCCGGCAAACCGGCGCAAGCTAGAGCTACTAATGTAGGAATCATTACATTTTTTCTTCCAACTTTATCAGACAGTATTGCAAACAGCACTGCAGACGTCCCAAATGTAATTTCAACCATAATCCTTACTACATTTTTAATATCAATATCTGAAAGAATAAGCTCTTTTACAGATATGTTGTAAAACATGATTACTGAATAAACAATTGCGTTTTGAGCAATGCCAAGTCCAATTGCTATCACAAATGCTCTTTTATAATTCTTGATTAATTCTAAAAAGGGAGAATTAGATAAGCTTTTATTTTGGTCATGAGTTTTATATGCTAGACTCTCTTCCATTATGTACCTTATTAAAAAGCCTATTACACCCATAACAGAGCAGAAATAGAAGAGCAACCTCCAGCCCCAAATTTCATAATTTTCACCTGTAAACTTTTTGCAAACAGCTATCATTACAAAGCATGTAATAGAACCAAGAGCACCACTAAAAGCTTTCATGCTACCTAAAAAGCCTAGATTTTTTTTATCGCTTGAATGCTCTATTAAAAAAGCTGAATTGATACTTGTTTCTCCACCTGCTGCCATTCCTTGTATTATTCTACAAAGCAGAAGTAATATAGGAGAAAATATTCCTATTTCTTTAAAGCCTGGTATGACCGCAATTGCGGTGGATGATATCGAAGCTAATGTTACGGAAGTCAGCAAAATTTTCCTCCTACCGTACTTATCTCCAATGTAACCAAAAATAAACGCACCAAGCGGTCTAAATCCAAATCCAATTGCAAAACTGGCAAGAAATTTGATTGTGCTTAAATAATCACTTTCTGAAGGAAAAAAAACGTTGCTTATTATATGCATTAAAACTCCAAACAGAGTTACTTCATACCATATAATCATATTGCAGATTATGCTTGATAGTATTGCTTTTTGAATATCGTTCATGACTTCCAGCTTACCACACTCCGCTATAAAAATTTTTATTCAATAACATTTAAAGACAACTCACGTAAATGTTTATTGTCCACTTTAGAAGGAGCACCCATTAGAACATCTTCTCCTTGCTGATTCATAGGAAAACAGATTACTTCACGAATGTTTGGTTCATCGGCAAGTAGCATAACCATTCTATCAACCCCCGGTGCTATTCCACCATGAGGAGGAACACCGAATCTGAATGCACGCACAAGTGCACCGAATTTTGTATCAACTTCCTCTTTACTGTAGCCTGCAATGGCAAAAGCTCTGTACATAATATCTAGTTTGTTATTACGAATTGCTCCACTTGACAGCTCTATTCCATTGCAAACAAGATCATATTGGTAAGCAAGGATATCCAGTGGATTCTTTTCTTCTAAATCTTTCAAGCCACCATGTGGCATAGAAAATGGATTATGAAAGAAATCAATTTTTTTACTTTTATCGTCATACGCAAAGTAAGGAAAATCAATCACCCAACAGAATTTGAAGATATTGTCATCTATAAGACCTAGTTCTGATCCCAAAAGAATACGCACTTTCCCTGCAATTATTGCTGCTTCATTTTCCTTATCAGAAGCAAAAAATACACTATCTCCAGGTTCTATATTTGTTATTTCTTTTATGGAATTTAACCTATTGTCATCAAGGAATTTAGCAATTGGTCCTTTTGCAATTCCATCTTTATCGAACGTTATATATCCAAGACCTTTAGCACCGAATTCTTTTTGTGCATGTTCTATTTTTTTATCAAAAAAGCTACGAGGTTCTTCTGCTGTTTTAGGAGCAGGAATGGCTCTCACTACCATACCACGCTCGATATTGTTTTTGAAAATATTGAACTCTGAATCACGGAAAATTTCCGTAACATCGCTGATTAATAACGGATTACGCAAATCTGGCTTATCAGAGCCATATTTGAGCATTGCATCTTTGTATGTAATGCGTGGAAAATCTTTATCGACAGACTTGCGAGAAAATTTGGCAAATACTTTGTATAAGCTAGACTCAATAACCTGAAATATATCTTCTTGAGTCACAAAAGACATTTCAAGGTCGAGCTGATAAAACTCCCCAGGAGAACGGTCAGCCCTTGCGTCCTCATCACGAAAACAAGGTGCAATTTGAAAATATTTATCAAACCCCGAAACCATAAGCAACTGCTTAAAAATCTGCGGAGCTTGTGGTAATGCATAGAATTTACCAGGATTTAGTCTGCTTGGCACTAAGTAGTCACGTGCACCTTCAGGAGAAGAGGCAGTAAGTATTGGAGTTTGAATTTCCAAAAATCCTTGCTCTATCATGAGCCTCCTGAGCTCTGAAATGATCTGTGAACGCAGAATAATGTTGTTACGGGCTTTTTCACGTCTTAAGTCAAGAAAACGATATTTAAATCTCATGTTTTCTGGGTATTCTTGCTCACCGGCGATACTTGCTAATATACTCCTTTCTTCTTTTGCTATTTCTTCATCACAGTGGAACTCAACTTCCGATTCAACTTGTAATTTACTAACTATAACTTCAATTTCTCCTGTGGAAATAGAGCTATTTACCGTGTCTTCAGTTCTAGCTTTGACTGTTCCTGTGACAGTAATCACACTTTCTGATTTTAAATTTGAAATTTCATCAAAAAAGTCTTTGTCATTATTGAATACCAGTTGAGTAATTCCATAAAAATCTCTTAAATCAACAAAGATTAGGTTACCATGGTCACGTTTACGGTACAGCCACCCAGAGAGAGTAACTTCCTTTTCTACATCATTCTTCCTTAATTCATTACACGCGTGAGTTTTATAGCAGTTCATTTAATTGAAATTTCTAGAATACAGAAAGATTATAAAATAAATTAACCTTTGGGCAAGCTAATATCTAAAAATCCTTTACAAACAATTCTGATTTGGATATAATTTTTTTGATTGTGTGTGTTGAGGTATACTTATGAATTCTGAAGAATTAGAGGAAATGTTGGCTAAAAAAAAGAGGGTGGATGCTGTAATAAAAGATCTTGTTGATACTGTTACCAAAAATGATTCAGAAAAAGTAAAGTCAATTTTTGAGAAAAATAGTTCCATTATTCGAGATGTTGTTACTGACGTTAATTCCCAAAGCGGTACAAATTTATTAGGTGATGCTGTTGATGAAGAAATAGCTAAGTATTTAATAGAGCAAGGTGTAAGTTTCAGCGCTGCAGTCAAAAAGGCGATTATGAAAAGAAATTTAGGGTTAGTAAAATCAATCTGTGAGATAAATAAATCAATAGCTAAACATGAGTTACAGCAAAATCCTGAGCCACTACAATCTGCAACTTATGATCACAAATTTAATGATAAAATTGCAAGGTATTTGATTGAACAAGGTGCAAATCCTAATGCAACTGATCATCTTGGTCGTTACTTACTTCATCTGCAAATTGCAAAAAGCAATTTCAAAGGAGCTAAGGCTTTAATAGAAAACGGTGCGGATGTTAATTTAATAAATCAAGAGGTAAAAAGCTATCGGAGATTAATTATGGGTGGTAGTGAGTTGAAGGGTGAAACTGCGTTGAGTTTTGCAATTAGAAAATATTACGAATATAAAGGCATAGACGATCAAAAATCTGATGAAACCTTAAAATTTATAAGTTATTTAATAGAACAAAAAGCAAACTTAAATATTAAAGATTGTAATGAGATGGTCCCTTTAGATATTGCTATATTTCATAATTCTCCAAAGATAGTAGAATTATTGATAAAAGCTGGTGCTAATCTTAATGTTGGAAGGGAAAAAGCAGAAGGTGTTTTAAAGTATGCAATTACTGAAGGGCATATAGATATAGGGAAAGCTACAATTCGATATATTTTGGAACATGACTCACACTGGTTAACAACTTCAAATAAACCAGATCTTCTCAATGACCAACAAGAGTTATCAGTCTACTGGGACGAATATAAAGCTCAAGTTAAAGAACTTCATGATATAGTGGAAGATAGAATTGACTTGACTGGTGACGGCTCTACCCGTCCTATAATGAGAACAGTGAGTGGCTTTTTAGATCATGAAAGTAGAAAAAATCTAGTAAAATCATCATTCATATCTAGTGCTGAGGCACCAGAAAATTTTTGTCCGAGAAAGCTGGCTGTTATAAGTGTAGCTGCAATAACTTGCGCTTTAGCATTATATTTTCTTGCTCCATTAATCATTGGGTCTTCTGCTGGAATTGGTACTCAACTAGCATTAGGAGCTGTAGGTGCAGTTGTAGGTGGTGGAATTGGAATCTTGACCAATGTGGCAATAGATCAATGCTACGTTAATTCAGCTACTCAGAAAGCTGACTAAAATTAAAGCGCCATAGATTGCTAAAACTCCATAATTGTGGAGTAATATAATGTTACTTTCCTCAAGCCTTTAGCTCCTCAAATACTTCTCTTGCTCTGTTTAAAACAGAATCAGGAAAACCAGCAAGTTTTGCTACATGTATTCCATATGACTCATCTGCAATGCCTTCAATTACTTCATGTAAAAAGATGACTTCTCCTTTCCATTCTTTTATTTTCATACAAAAACATTTCACATTTTCTAAGTATTCACCTACTTTAGTCAATTCATGATAATGAGTTGCAAAAATGGCGCGGCACTTATTTACATTGTGAATATGTTCAATCACCGCCTGTGCAATAGATAATCCATCATACACCCCTGTGCCCCTACCAATTTCATCAAGTATCACCAAGGAACGGTCCGTTGCCTGATTTACTATCGTTGCTGTTTCGATCATCTCTACCATGAAGGTAGAATAACCAGCTGTTATATTATCCGTTGCGCCAACCCTGCTGAATATCTTGTCAATCACTCCAATATGCGCACTCTCTGCTGGCACAAATGACCCCATGTGAGCTAAAACTGCAATGAGAGCGTTTTGCCTCAAGAAAGTGCTTTTTCCAGCCATATTAGGACCAGTAATTAGATGTATACCAGCTAAATTGATGCTATTTGCAATGAATTTATCGTTAACTTCAACCACTGGATGTCTTCCACTACAGATATTGAACTCTTTGCTGTCATCAATGATGGGTTTTACGTAATTATTTTGCACTGCAAGCTCTGCAAACGCGGTTCTAATATCAAGTTTTGCCAAAGCATTTGCAGCAAGAGCAATTTTTTCAGATTCTTTAGCGACTTCACTACACAGTTCACTAAAAATTTTCATTTCTAAGCCGATTGCAGCATCACGTGCCGTAAGAATTTTATTTTCTAGTTCTTTCAACTCATTAGTAGTGTAGCGCATGCTATTTGCTAAGCTTTGTCTATGAATAAATATATCCGAAGTTATTTTGTGATTTGCCGACACTTCAACGTAATAACCGAGTATGTTGTTATGTAATATTTTAAGTGCGGCAATACCAGTTAGGTCGCGATAAGATTCACGGAGTTTGGTTATTAGTTTATTACTATTATTTAATATGTAGGATAACTCAGATAATTCTGAGTTGTATTTTGAGTGAATAAATCCTCCTTCTTTCACGGAACTGAGGTTATTATCAAGTATAGCACTATTTAACAGTTCAAATAGGTCTTTATGATTGCCAAGGCTTTTATGTATTGTGCTTAGTTCACTTTCGTCACTACTTATCACCTGAGTAGTAGACACTGATTCCTTTTCTCTGGTCAAGCACTGGAATGACATCTGAGAGTTAATTTCTGATTTTTCACTTAAACAATAATTATGCAAGGTAGACAGAAACTCAGACAACTCTAAAGTTTTTCCTAGGCCTATTTTTAATAGGTTCATATCCTTTGGTGAACCACGCCCTAGTATTAAGCGCGATAAAGACCTCTCAATATCTGGAATGTTAGATAATATCTCTCGTATTTTTCTGCGTGGCTCATGATTATTTACAAAAAATTGAGCGGTGCTGAGCCTCAAATTAATTGCCTTAGAGCAAGCAAGGGGTGAAGCGAGCATTTGTTTGAGCAGGCGTCCACCAGAGGCTGTTACTGTGTGATCAATAACTGAAATTAGTGAACCTTTCTTTTCACCAAATTGAGTTGAAAACAACTCAAGGTTTCTCCTTGCTGAAGCATCAATAAGCATGAAATTTTGTTGCTTATAGGTTTTTGGGAATTCAAGCCTTGGAATGGAGCCCCTTTGTGTTACTCTGACATATTCAAGCAGTGCACCACACGCCATGATTTCTACTTTGCTGAAATTTCCTATACTCCCAAGTTCCCTGATTTTATAAAACTCGCATAACGTTCTGTGAGATTTACTATACTCAAAAAAGCTCTGTGCGTGTTGCGTAATTGATATTTTATAATTTTTTAAAATCGATCTAATTTTTTCGTCCTCAGTGAATTTTTCAGAAATTAATAATTCTCTTGGTGATATACGCAATAAATCACTATCTAGAGCTTTCAAACTCGTTAAAATGTGAAAAAATTTTCCCGTCGATAATTCAAGCCAACTAATAGCATATTCGTCATTTTGTTCAACTATGGATGCGAGATAATTATTGCTTTTATCCTCCAGTAGTGAATCTTCTATAATTGTACCTGGAGTTACAACTCGCACTACATCACGTTTTACTATGGATTTATAGCCCCTCTTTTTTGCTTCATCAACAGTTTCTAATTGGTCACAGATTGCTACTTTGAATCCTAAATCTATTAGCTTGTGCAGGTAAGACTCACTACTGTGTGCTGGCACTCCACACATTGGTATTTCTTGCCCATTTGAATTGCCCCTCTTGGTTAGCACTATATTCAGCAATTTCGCAGCTTTAATAGCATCATCGAAAAACAATTCATAAAAATCGCCCAGTCTATAAAACAATAGATGATCCGTGTATTGAGCTTTCAAATTTAAATATTGCTCCATTACAGGGGTATTTTTTTCTCTTATTAAGTTCATAACATTTTTAAATATGTTAGCAGCAAACCACTTACTCTGGTGTTGGTTATTTTATTATGGATCAATAATTTTTTTTAGCTATAGTACAAAAACAAATAGTTTGAGGTAGAATTATGGAATATGAACGGTTGTTAAAAATATTAAGGACAATAAGTGACTTAAATGAGAACAATATAATCGAAAGGGTAAAAGAGGAATTGGAAAAAGAAGATCCAGACACGTATAAAAAGTAGCAAGATAATGGATTTAACATAAATTATACATTCGATGATCAAAGTACATTGTTACATATAGCTGCTAGAAATGATCTTGTAAAGATAGCAGAGCTTTTAATAAAAAAAGGGGGTAATGTTAATACAGCAGATCAAGATGGATGGAATCCTTTACACTTTGCTGCTGCAAGTGGTAGTATAGGAGTGGTAGAGATTCTCATAGCAAACGGGGCTAATGTTAATGCAGCAGATCAAGATGGGTGTACTCCTTTGCATTGTGCTGCTCACAATGGACATAAAGAGATAGTAGAACTCCTATTAGACACGGGGGCTAATGTTGATGCAGTAGATAAAGTTAAGATAACTCCTTTACACGCTGCTGTTCGCTTTGGTTATACAGAGATAATAAAAGTTCTCATAGCAAACGGGGCTAATGTTAATACAGCAGATCAAAATGGGTGTACTCCTTTGCATTGTGCTGCTCACAATGCAAATAAAGAGATAGTAGAACTCCTATTAGACACGGGAGCTAATGTTGATGCAGTAAGTCAGGCTGAGAGTACTGCATTACATCATGCTGTTTCTGCTGAAAATTGCCAAGTGGAAATAGTAAAAGCTATCATAGAAAAGGAAGCTGCTGTTGACATAGCGGATAAATACGGGCGTACTCCGTTATGCTGGGCTATTAGAAATGGCTATTCAGAAATAGCAAGAATTCTACTTGAAAACAAAGCAGATCCTTTATTGGGACATAAAAGTTTTAACACATTAAAGCTCTTGATTGAATTAATAAAAAATGATTTTAAGCACTCTAAGAAAGCAGAAGAAACACAGCAACAAGAGGATGATGAATATGAATTGATTAAATACTCACTGGTACTTCGCAATGACTGTTCTTTAACTGATATTGCTGAAAGAGGTGCATTTGGTAAGCTGATATCTACGTGGCTTGTTGACATGTCCAACTTAACAGAGAGTCAGAAGGAGTTGAATAAAAAATTCTTAAGTACTTTTAAAGACTTTCCACATGTTACTTATAAGGATTATAAGAACGATGTTGAAAAAATTAAAAAATTTTTACTGGATCATAAAAGTAATCAAGATCTAAAAACCATCCTCAACCTTAAAAGAGGAGAATCTAAACTGACAATACTGCATATTCTATCAAGTATGGAATGTAGCAATGCGGGAGAATTCATAGATTTACTGTTGAATTCAGGTGCTGATCCTAATGAAAAGGATGACACAGGAAGAACACCTTTACATTATGCTACTCGTTCTGGTCATTGTGATACAATTATCAAATTGCTTCTAAGGAAAGGAGCTAATCTTGATATAAAGGATAAAAAAGGTAAAACCCCAATAGAATTTGCAGTTAATAATCCCAACCTTAATATTAAAGAGTACTTTTTAACTGATGATGTTATTTATGGAACTTTTCGTAAAAAAACACAAGTTGACTATAATGGAAAAAAGTATTTGTGCAAAAGTGTAAATCTATGGGGGGAGGATTTTCTACTAGATGAGCAAGATCCAGATAAATATTCTGATAAATTAAATGAAGTTCAAGACATAAATCAGCTAGAACAGGTTGTAAATGAAGCTATAAAATCTAAGGTAAGGTTCAATCTTACTTGTGAGGGAAATATATATGAAAATACTTATGAGAGTAAGTATAATTTTACAGATTATGTAATAAGAAGAATTAGTGAATTAAAGATTTTTCAAGTTGAAAGGGACATAGAAGTTGCTAGTCGCATAGTATGTAATTTGGTAAAAAGAGGTGCAGTATTTGAAACTCTAAGTAGTATAATTGTAATTGATAAACTAGAGAAGTTTAAAGACCACAAAGCTAATCTGAAAGAAGCACGTAAAAGCTATATACATTATTCTCTAAGGTTTTTGGAAGCTGCAAAAAACGCAACTACTGGCAAGGTAAAAGAGGCAAAAATGGACAACTTCACTTTCTACTTGAAATACTCAAAGAATAGTATAGTCGAGGTTGCAAAAATCATAAATGGAACAGATGAAAGCACAGAATTTCGAAGAGACGTGATAGCAATCGGTGAAAGCGAGACAGAAATTTTAACGGAAGGTGGGGTAAGAAATTATACTGACCTTATAGGTAATATAGTACTGACTTTTCATACTGATTTGGGAAAAGTAGATGCTAGATTGTATTCTGATGTGCAAGATAAAGGAAAAATTATAGTAGAAGTGAGTAACAAGGAGGAAATATTGGAAAAGTTTAAAAATTATAAAGAAGAGTTAGGTGAGAACTGCTTGCTTGGTGGTTCTTCTGTCTACGACGCTATTAAGCAGGGATATTTTAAAAGGCCTGAGGAAGTAGATTCCATATATCATGTAAGTTCTTCATTAGAAAATATATCTTTATTTCCTATTGTACAACAGAACATAGAGAAAATTCGCTAGCAAGGTTAGTGTTGCTTAGCTTAAGTTTAAATTGCCAAAAAATGCAAACTTTATGATACTGAAGGAACTACTTTTTTGCTAGAAGGCAAAGCAGCAAGGAGCGAACCAAAAGCGATAAGAAAGGATCCTAGCCAGATTATAGACATTCCAGGTTTATAGTGCACTTTAGCTGCGATTTTGCTCTTACTCTTATCAATCTCTCCAATTACAACATAAATATCAGAAAATAAATTGTGGTAGATACTGCTTTCAACATTTTTCTGACCTTCCGCAAGGTAAAATCTATATTCAGGAGTTACTTCACCTAATATCTTATTATTCAGCAAATTCCTGATATCCATTGTACCCCTCACTGCATGGAAATTTTTTTCTTTTATTAGCTCAATATTTCGTAAAGTAACTTTAAATTTATTGACTGTTATGCTGTCTCCTATTCCCAAGTAGTTTTCTTTTTTCTCCTGCCAACCAACTGAATAAGATATACCAAGCACTAGAATTGCCACTCCAGCATGAGCAAGCATCATTGCATAGTAGGACTTAGAAACTCTTCTTGCTAATAAAATTGATTCACCAAATGCTACCTTAAATAAACAAATTCTTTTACTATATGCTTCTAAAACAAAGATTAATAATGCTATGGAGATGGTAATTGATAGCACAATCATTAGCTCCATGTGAAAGATAAACGGCAAAATAGCTGCAGCACTACAAAATGAAAATCTATATTCACGGAATATTGGCAATAGACTATTTCCCTGCCAACTGCAGTATTGCCCTATCATGGTGAGCACTAGAATAGCTAGTGCAATAGAGTTAAATAAAGAATTGTAATATGGTGCTCCAACTGAAATTAATTCACCGGTTAAATACTCAAGCACTGTAGGGTATAAAGTGCCAACGAACACGATGAAAAAGGCAGTGATGAATAATAAATTGTTCATCAGCATCATCGTAAGGCGTGAAAAGAATCTTCTACCTTCTGTCACTTGAGTAGCAGATTTCTTTTCAGATTCCAATATCGAATACTGGAAAGATGTGTGATTCTTTCTCGTAAACACTACAAATATTACTAAGCTACTGACTGTAATTACACCAAGTAGAGCTAATATATACAGTCCATATCTTGGGTCATCTGCAAACGTGTGCACTGAGGTAAGTATTCCTGAGCGGACTAGAAATGTTCCAGTCACACTCAATATAAAAGTTGTGAGCGTAAGTAAAATAGCAAAATTCCTTAAAGTATTGAAATTTCGTACAACGAGCAACAAATGTGTCAGCGCCACTGCAATTAGCCACGGCATCAAAGAAACGTTTTCCACTGGATCCCAAAACCAAAATCCACCCCAACCGAGTTCACGATATGCCCACCAGCTACCCAAGCTGATGCCCAAAGTGAGCAGCGACCAAGAAATAAGTACCCAAGGCCTGACAATTTTAGCCCAAACATTTCCTTCAGTATTTAAAATTAATCCAGCTATAGAGAGCGAAAAAGGAACGCTAAATCCAAGGTACCCCAAATATAATACCGGTGGATGAATAGCAAGGCCTATATCCTGCAATATCGGATTAAAACCCAGTCCATCTGTTTCAATGCCTGGCATTTTAGTGAAGGGGCTGGATTCAAGTAAAGTGAACAGTAAAAAACAAAAGCAAATCAAGCCTTGGGTGATAAGAGATATTTTTTTTAATTTACTACCATTAGTTCGTTCTGGTGTCATTCCAGTGCTTGACACTGGAATCCAGTTTTTATTACACTGCCATTTGATGTACTCATTTGCAATTAAATTCCAGTGTCTGGGCACTGGGATGACAGAAGGTATATAAATATCCATTAGTAATAAATACATGACAAGCACTAAGGTCCAAAGCAACATAGACCCTTCTTTATTTCCCCAAACACCACAAATCTTATAGATTAAAGGTTTTGTTGTGTGTGAGTGGTAATATACGTTTTCAAGTGAGAAATCATTTTTAATGTGGCAGTAGATCAAAATAGCCATTGATGCTGACACACAAAAAAATATGGCAGAGGAGACGAATCGGTAAGAACTAAACGGTAGAAACAAATACGTTAAAGATAACAAACAGGCTATGAGTAGCGATATATTCCCAAATTCAGGCATAAGATTCATATAATGATATTACTAATAATAAATTGGGAGTTAAAGTTTTAATATAGGAACAAAGTTAATCTTCAATTATATTAATAGTAAGTAAAAATTAAGCATTAAGCTTTTATACTTTATATTATATAACATTAATATTGTGAGGTAATATTATGAGCACAACTAAGATTAGTGAATTTCTATTCAATATAAAAGGTAAAGTGGCAAAACAACATGCTGAACCAATAATTGAAAAAAATCTCTATACTATTTTAGGATTCAAAGATGTAGAAGATTTAGAACATAAGACAAGTAAGTCCGTTAACAAAAAAATTTGGCAGCTATTTATTGATTGCTTTACAAAGGAAATAGATTATGTAGCAACTAAGCAAGTTGTAAAAAACGTTGTTTGTAATATTGCCAAAAGTGCCCAAGGGAATGCTTTTACTGAAGCTGAAAGCTTAATCTTAAACGAAAAACAAGATAATAAAAAGAGAGAAAGAGCGATTAAAAAAGCTACTAGTATTTTAAAAAAAATCAATCCAGAAAAAGCCTTCAATGAACTTTCAGTAATAAAAAAACAAGCCGAAGATTTTTTACAAACCGATTTTTATAAGGCGCAGAGCAAACCACTGCCAGGATTTGCTACATCTGGTGCACAGCTTTTTGCGGAAACTTTGAAATATATAGAAACACTAGAAAAATTATCAGAAGTTAAAAAGGAAGATTTAACTAAGAGTTTCCTATTAAATTATATTAGTTCACTGAACAAAAAGTATCCTAAATCACAAGGTAAAAGGGAAGATGCTATACGAATACTATCAAGCGATGAGTTGAAGAATTTTTACAATAAATGTATAGAAGAAGGAATGTTACAACCAATGGTATCTTATAAAGAATGCAAAAACCTATTTGATAAAATGAACCAGGCGAAGAATGAATCCAAAAGTATAATTGGAAGAAAAGAACAGGAAGGAAACTTGGAGAAAATAGATAAGTCGATAGTCAGTGCAATTAATGACATAAAAAAACATAGAGAAGCAATCCTTAACTGTAAAGATTTTCAAAGTTCTTACATAAAAGAGAAAAAAGAACATCCATTTAGAGGTACCTCATGTCAAAAAATGATTGATATATATCAAGAGAGAATTGCTGGATATCAGGAAAAAATTCGTCAAAACCTAAACCAAATAAGAGCAATATTAAAAGATACGCCGCAAGATGTGAAGGAAATAATCAATTGTGTGCATGAAGCAGAGCAGTATGATGAAATTTTTGATTCGGCTTTAATTTGTTTACCGAACATACAGAATAAGCTAGATATTCAACCAGAAAATCCCCTAACAGAACTCAGAGCTTCACAAATTAACGTTGAAATTGAGCTAACTAGGCTCTGTGAACAAAATATTAGAGTAAGCATGTGAGTGCTTCAACAAAATTCAAAAAACCAATAAAGACCTCATAAGTCTTATCAAAACAGGAGATTTCTAATAGTGGCAAATACCATGTATTTCTTTCAATTTGCCACTATTACGCCACCTAAATCACACATTGTCTTCCATGAAGGAAAATTTTGCTCCACTGCAAACACCTCATGTATAGATTTACTTCCATAATAAGAAAAATGGCAAAAGCAATTTTAGATCTACTCTAATAAAAGCCTATTTTCCTTGAAACTAAAATAGCTACTAAATGTGATAATAATATGATCTATTAATTCTATTCCTATGCTTTTGCAAGCTTCTGCAAGCTGTCTGGTGAGAAACATATCGCTACTTGAAGGCTGTATATCTCCACTTGGGTGATTGTGGGATATTACAATCGATGTTGAGCCAATCAAAAGAGCGCGTTTTATGATCTCTCTAACATAAAGAGGAGTTTGATCTATTGTACCAAAGTTTTGTAGATCTTCTGCTATTAGACGATTGTAAGTTGGAAATATGATATAAAAGAAGCAAGAAGGAAGGTAACTCTATAAAAAAATATAGTTATCAAAGGCTTGAGCGACCGTAAGACGGTAGTATTACACATACGTAGATATCAAGGTACTCAAGCCTATCCTTCGAGACGTTTGAATAGTTGTTTGGGACATACATATGCACCCGTTTACAATCTTAAATTTTAACTTAAACTCTCGAGGTTCTTTATGGTTATATCCTATCAAAATTTTATTGGCATTGATATCGGAAAACTTGAATTTGTTATTGCAGTGAATGAACAAAAAAGTGTTATCAAGTTTGACAATAGTTGTTCTGGCTGGAAACAATTTTACCAAAAATTTTCAAATATCTTACCCAATTCCATGATAATTTTAGAAGCTACAGGAGGCTATGAGCTTGGCTTATTGTATTTTCTTATTGACAGAAACATTGCTGTGCATCGTGCTAATACTCGTCAAGTTAAAAACTTCATTCTATCTCATGGAACTTTGGCAAAGACTGACAATCTGGATGCAAAAGCGCTCGCCCAATATGGTGCTGAGCGTTGTGGACGTCTGCAGCTATTTACACCTATCTCAAAAGAACAAACCACCTTATTTACACTTTGTCAGCGCCGTGATGATATTACGAAAATGCTTGTTCAAGAAAAAAATAGGCTTAAAACTCCTGGAAATGATTACATTAAGGAAAGTTGTCAACAAACTATTGAATTCCTCAATAATCAGGTAGAAAAGCTTGATCAAGCTATACAAAAAATAGTCAATGAAAACCCTGAACTGAACCGATACCAGAAGATTCTTGAAACAGTTCCTGGAATAGGTAGAAAAACCTCTCAATGTTTATTGTGCCTTATACCGGAACTTGGTTCCTTAAACAAAAGGCAAATTGCAAGCCTTGCAGGTGTTGCACCTCATCCTAAGGAAAGTGGTAAAGCTATTGGTTACCGAAGGATTGTAGGTGGAAGAAGTAACGTTCGTTCAAAGCTTTTCACAGCTGCTATGGCTGCTAGAAACTCCAAGTCAGAACTTGCTGCTTTTTATTGTAAGCTTATTGATAGTGGTAAAAGAAAGATGGTAGCACTCACTGCACTTATGCGTAAAATTATAGTCATCGCCAATGCCAGACTTAAAGAAGCAATTAATTTGCATGTTTAGAAATTTACATGGCAATAATTAAAATTAGTTAATGAATATGTGCGTCCACACACACTAAACGCACATATTCATTGGTTTAAGCAAGGTATAGTATTTCCTAAAGTAAATGATAAAGGTATAATAAAGTATTTGAGTTATAATGGCATATAGTGTGGATTTAAGGGAAAAGGCAGTATTGATGATAGAAAAAGGTAAGACAAAGGTTGAGGTAGCAGAGCTTATGGAGATAGGAATAGCAACTCTGTACCGTTGGTTAAAAAAGAAAGCTGCTGGTGAAAGCCTCAAGCCATCTAAAAACGGTAGCTTTATTCGAAAAATAGACCCCAAAATACTCGAAGAATATGTTACAAAGAATCCAGATCATACTCTGGCAGAGATGAAACAAAATCTTGGATTTGGAATAAACTCAATTTGGTATAGACTAAAACAGCTAAAAATTACTTTAAAAAAAAGTCACACTATATCAAGAGCGCAATCAAGAAGATAGGGAGCAATTTATTGATAAAATCTCAAAAATAGACCATTCCAGCATCTTATATATAGATGAAGCAGGAGTTGATAATAAGTTATACCGAGAATATGGACGCGCTCCAAGAGGAAAGAAAATTTATGCAGATATTCCAGGGAGAACTCGAGAGAGAATCAGTATAGTAGCCGGGTGGATTGGAAAGAGATTTATTGCACCAATGACTTTCAAAGGTGGGTGTGACAAAGAGGTATTCAATACATGGTTGGAGAAGATGTTATTACCTACATTGCCACTTGGCACAACTATAGTTATGGATAATGCTACATTTCATAAGACCACTAAAACAAAATCATTAATAGAGTCTTTTGGCTGTCATTTGCTGTATCTTCCAACATATTCACCAGATTTGAATCCTATAGAATACTGTTGGCATACCATCAAAAGCCGCCTCAGACCTCTCATGTATAAATATACAGACTTACAGCTTTTGGTTGGTAATACCATAATGGAACTTTATCATCCATTTTAGAAAATACTATAGTAGCTGTTTGATATAAAATTCTATTCTTATACGACAAAGCAGGGGTTTATTGCCCATATGAAGTTGCAAAATTACACAAATAAAAAATTTTTAAACATAGTTGATATCTTTTATTCATATAGATAACGCGAAAATTTTCTTTATTAAGGCTTCCTATACTTGCTTTTAAATAATCAAGCAATTTTTCCCAATTATTGATTATAGGTAAGTCCTTTATTTCTTCTCGTGCAGAACGAACAAAAGCCTGTTTCACACAAAAGATAGCAGATATGGCTGCATTATTAACTCCTTTAATATTTTGCAGTGCTTCTAAATCGGCATTAAAAACCTTATTTAAACTACCAAAATTTTCTATCAAACTCTTTGCTACTGGCTTTACATCGATTCTACTATATGCTGAATATAAAATGTGTTCTAAAATCTCATAATCAAGTAATGATTGTCCGTTATCTAAAATAATTCTCTCTCTTAGGCGCTTTCTATGACCTTTTTTGTAATCTTTCATTATTCATGAATTGCTTATCTCTTATAATAAGAAATTGAATTTTTAAGTAAAATATTTAATAAAACACATGAAGCATAATTGTAAATTTTTGAAGACAGCAAATGAAAGTAGCCCCTCTCTTGTCATCCCCTGCTCCCTCCTTCTTGTCATTCAAGTAGCCTCAATCCCAGTGTCCCTTCTATATATCATCCCAGTGCTCCTTCTATGTCATCCCAGTGCTCCTTCTATGTCATCCCAGTGCTCCTTCTATGTCATCCCAGTGCTTGACACTGGTTTCTTACCAACAAAAACCTTGCATAACTTTTGTGCTCAAAAAATTTCCAGCATCAAGTGCTGGCCTGAAGCTTTAGCTGTAAATATTAAGAAATTTACCAAGCGAAAAAAAAGGCAAAAAAATCCCCGTGTAACGAGTTTTGACCCTATAATAATGTAAATTGGCGCTGTAATAATGTGCTAACGCTTAAAATAAGCGCGTTTTGGCTGAATGTAGAAAAAATAAAAAAGACATGCAGCCGCTATAATTTTTATGTAATTTGCCAATAAATATCTGAGTTTTTTACTGAATTTTTGTTGTTGAACCCGCGCGGATCGAAAACAAGGATAAATACTCTTATTGTCATAATAAGGGGGCTGGCGCAGTTTGTCAAGGAAGTTTTATGCGAGAGATCTATTGAAATGCTCGTGCAAAATCATACTATTAATTAGTACACTATAAATTTAAAATTATAAATATGTTAAGCAAATTAGTAACTTTGCTATTAATTTTTATATTTCCTTTTTACTCATACTCATATCAGTTTAGAACCAAAGCAAAGCAAGCAATTGTCTTAGATTTAGCTTCAGACTCGTTCATTTTTGAACACAATTCCAGGGAAAAAATGGCCCCATCTTCAATGAGCAAATTGATGACTTTATATGTAGCTTTTGATTATCTAAAAGCTGGAATAATAAAAATGGAAGATAAATTTCGAGTAAGTAGAAAAGCATGGGAAAGGAAAGGCTCTTCTATGTTTTTGAAAGAAGGTCAATTTGTTACGGTAAAAGAACTACTTGAAGGAGTTACAATTGCCTCAGGTAATGATGCATGCATAGCGCTAGCCGAGGGTATTGCAGGATCAGAGGAGAATTTTGTTGCTGAAATGAATGAAGTTGCACAAGATTTAAATCTTAATGATAGTCATTTTGTTAACTCAAGCGGGTGGCCAGATGAAAACCATTTTATGAGCGCAAAAGACTTGGTAACACTGGCAAAAAGGATTTTTACTGATTTTCCTGAATACTATGATCTATTCTCTGAACAATATTTGACATATAACGATATTGTACAAAAAAATAAAAATCTTTTACTTTTCCATGATATTGGAGTTGATGGTCTAAAGACAGGTCATACAAGTGCTGGTGGTTATGGCATTATAGCATCTGCAAAACGGAACGATAGAAGAATTTTTGCTGTCGTGAATGGTTTGGACACCGAGAAAGAGCGAATAGAGGAAGCAAAAAGACTAATACAATATTCCTTAAATCATTTTAATACCAAGAAAATATTTGCTAAGGATAGCGTAGTTGAAGAAATAAATATTGTTTATGGAAAAGATAAAAAAGTGCCCGTTACAGTTGCAAACGATGTTACCATAACTTATAACCGCAGATTACATGATAAAATTAAAGTGCGTATTGAGTATAAAGATATGGTACCCGCACCAATTAAAAAAGGTCAAGAAGTGGGCAAAATTTTTGTAGAAATACCTGGTACTGAGCAACAAACTATACCTGTTTATGCAGCAAATGATGTGCAGAAATTGAGCTATATAAAAAAAATTTTTAGAAAGTTGTTTTAATCAGCAAATGTAAGTTAAGGAGACCTGAAATACTAATCTACTTTCAACCTCTCAGCATGTAAACTGCGTGGTAAAGATTCCAACTCTTTTGCAGCAGTGAGTTCTTTATTTTTTGCATGTATACCAAGCTTATTGAATTCTCGGGCAGCAGGAAACACTCTTGCCTCAAGCGAACCAGCAGTTTTATTGTAATGATCAACAGCACTTTTTAAGCTTCTGCGTAAATTATCAAAATTTTCGCCCATTGTGCAGATTCGCTCATATAAAATATGGCCTAGTTCACTTATTTTCTTTGCATTTTCAGCTATCATCTCTTGCTTCCATCCATAGGCTACTGCCCTAAGTAGCGCGATTAAAGTGATTGGTGTTGCAATAATTACTTTTTTTTCTATTCCAATTTCTATCAAAGCTGGTTCACATTCTAGTGCTGCGCTGAAAACCCCTTCTCCTGTTAAAAAAAGCACCACAAACTCTGGCGTATTTTCAAATTGGTTCCAATATTCCTTTCTGCCTAGATCGTTTATATGTTTTTTTATCGCCAGAGAATGATTCTTCAACTTTTCCCTTTGTATCTGCAAATCATTTTGTGACATAGCATCCATATAAGAATCAAGTGGCACTTTAGCATCTATTATTATTTGCTTTCCTGATGGCATTTTTATTATTAAATCAGGACGTAACAAATTATCCTCATTTTTATCAACCACTGAAGCTTGAGTAAAAAAATCGCAATATTCAACCATTCCCGCCATTTCTACCACTCTTTTGAGCTGCATTTCACCCCACTTACCCCTAATGTGAGGTTTCCTCAGGGCGTTAGCAAGGTTAGAGGTTTGACTCATTAATGCTCCAATTTGCTCCCTTAAACCTTCATAGGCCCCTACCCTCTCCTTCTCTAGCTCACGTATTTCACTGTCGAATTTTTCTAATTTTTCTTTTATTGGAGTGATAACTTCGTTGATCGTTGCTTGCCTTTTTTTGAAGTCACTTTCTGTTTCTTTTAGCTTATTATCGATCACTTCTTTTGCTAAGTTCAGAAAATTATTATTGTTTACCTGAAGAGCATCAAGAGAAAGTGCTTTAAAAGTGTTCGTAAGCCTCTCCTCTGCTTTTGTTAGTAATTCTATTTCCTTTTTCTTTTCTTCACGCTCTTTTTGAAGAATTACTTCAAGTTCTGCGTTCCTCACTTTCAAATCAACTATTTCCTTATTTTTATCTACTAAAGACTGTTTTGCCTCTTGAAGTTCATGTTCTACTTTAAGTAAATTCTTCTCAAGATTCTCACTAAATTTTCTGTTCTTTCTTACAACAATATAGAGAAATAGTAGTAAAAAAAGGAAATTCAATACAAAAGCTATAGAATTGAAAAGCATCAGAACACAGAAAAAACCGCACTCACAATACTATCTAATTTTTTTATATATAAAAAAGAAAAAAAGAGCACCTGAAGAGATGCGCTTACTGAAGGGCTTGGTTTGCTAATTAATAACCGTTTTCTTCTACACTTGGATTAGTAACAGAATGTCTTTTTATTGAAAATCTTATGTAATAGTTATTTTTATAATATCAAATAGCACATATATTAACAACTCAATTTTACTCTCATTATTACAATACTTACATACCAGTTACTTCACTAAAAACTTAGCTTCAATCCGGCCAAAAGCACATATCCGGAGTTATTATCTTCCACTGCAAGCTCCTTAGTACTAAATCTTACAATATCAAAGTAATATGAAGTACCAACAGCTAATGGATATTCAAGACTGAAAGCCTGTGATGTTAATTCGTTTGTACCTTTGTCTGCAATATCCCTGCTACTACTAAAATATGTTAAGCTCACTTTACGAGAATCAGAATGATAAGCAATACCTGCATTTACATAATGCATATTATTTGTTTCATGACTACGCTTCTCACCAGATTTACCACCATTCCCGTACGACAAAATGCAATCAAGTTCAAAAAGCTTTAGTTTCACACCAAAATTCCAGTGTAGTAATTGATTATGACACTGAAGATCGCTAGAATTTTTGTTTGTACAATCAGTTAAATTTTCCCTTGCAAATTCACCAGTCAAAGCAGTAGTAAAATTTATTTCATCTGATAGGGCATTTTTATAGGAAAGACCAGCGGCTATTAAATTATTATATTGTAAATTATTTTTACCTGGAACATAACTGAATCCAAGTTGAAAGTTATGAATTTCAGGAGAAATATAGTTTATCATTGGTTGTTTTAACTTCAGCTCTAGTCCATTATAGTCGCTGTAAACATTGGGTTTTACCCAAAATACCTTGTCCTTATCATACCCAGGGTCATCATCTTTTTTTCCATTACCGCGCAGATTTGCATAGTTTGTCCAATGACCATTTATTCCCCCAGCAGCTGTATAAATTTTTGAAGTGTTAATTAACATACTCTGACTAACTAAACTTCCTTTACCATATTCAAATGATCCAAACTCCTGATTCTTTATGATAAAATACCACTTCTCCATTTCTAACTTTTCTATGTCTAGTGCCTTTAAGTTTGCAATACCAGAAACTCCTGCCTTAACATCAAAACCCATTTTAGTATTTGGATAAACTTGCTGTAAATAAAGCAAGCGCAGGTCTGAATAGCTTGAGGTCTTGTCTTTTGTAGAGCTAAAAGAATCTCTGTTGAAAGCGTAGCCAAATCTTAAATCTATTTTTCCATCTAGTTCTGCATAAAATATCTCCTTATCTAGAATTACCCTAGCATTGACACTCCCTACCACGAATAATAATGAAAATAGTTTGATCAGTAACCTCATAGTTAAGCTTAAATTTTTAATATAAGCTTAATAGAAATAAAAAACAATTCTTATATTGTGTAGAACTTAGATACTACAAACCAATTAATGACAAAAGCGTTTAAGCATTCTTCACACTATGTTTTTGAATTATATTTCCATAAATAATTGATATACTTGGTAACTTTCGCTTTAGTAACTGCTTATTAATGGTAGAATATATACGACTAATTATTTTAGATGTGTTCTTTGCATCACAGTTAATCAAAATAAAAAGCACCTTATTCTCATCAATAAATCCTAGAAAATCATCACTACGGCAATTTTTATAAAAATGCTCTGTGATCATACTCAATGCATCGTTTATCTCATTAAATTTATTATTGAAGCCTATTATTCCTATAACTGCATTAATTTGATATTCAAAGGCAAAATTCAATATGACATATAACTCCAAAATCGTTGAATCATTGTCTGGTATATCAAACAAGTTGTGTTTTTTATATTTCTTACCCATCAGATATTTATCCCTAAACATTGCTAGCTTATGAAACAGGCTAATGTCACGTATCAATAGCTCATAATTAATCTTGCTATTAGTAAATTGAGTTGTGCGAAAAACTTTTACCTTTGTTTTTATATCTTCTCCTTTAGCGTCGATTAAAGAAAAGCCTATCACTTTTGGCAATATATCGGGCAAATCGCGCCCATCTTCAGTATACTCCAAATAGCTTTTCATATCTTCAGCTGCTCTTTTACTTAAAATATTGATTAACGGCTTATTAAGTAAATTCTCTCCCTCACATTTTAATAAATTCCTTGCAGCTTGATTGAGTCCCAAGATTAATACGTTCTTTTTCTCATTATCCTGACAAACAGATATCACAGCATCATCTTTCCTTCTTTCAGTTATAAAATCTTCCATATCTTCTCACATATAACGTATTTATAAGTATAATAAGATTGTATTAAAATTCATTTACCCATTAATATACTTGATAAAGTATAGAAAAATCGTCATGTTGCTGCATGTTCTAAGTCATGATAAAGGAATCAAAATTACAAATATAATTTTGCTTATTCTCTTTATACCTTCACTACAACAACTTATTTTGCTGTATTGGATTAGATGGTTGAATATAACCTAAACTACTGTAACACGATTCTTCGTATGAAGGTAGTAGTTCCTCAAGCGGTGCTGAAGGTTGTACTTTTTCATAATTGTCAGAAGGAAAATTGTCTAATTCTTTATTATTAGTTGCCTTATCCATACATTTTATTGGTTGCTCTATATAGTCTTGTATTTCTTTTGTAAAACTATGATTTAGATAACAACTTGTTAAGTAAGCTACACCTGCTACTGTTAGTGCTAATGCTACAAAAACTAAAGGTGAAGCTCCTATACACCTAAAAACCTTTACTTTATACATACTCATATGAGCAGGTGGGTCAATGGTTGTTGCCAAAAAAATAAAAAAACCAAGTGAAAAAAATATTAACACGCAAATTCCACCCAATGAACAAGATCCTAACGCTACTTCTTTTAATGATTCTTCGTTTTTCTTTTTATTATTAAGGCTTCGATACATTTTATTAACGTTAGTATTGCTAATATAATCTTCTAGTTCTTTTAAAATTTGAGTCTTTAACTCTTCAATCTCATTATCTATTAACGAATAGTATTTTTTATACCGCTGCTTCAATTGAACGTCTAATACTGATTTACCACCATTGAGAAGATTTAAAATGTCTTTTTTGCATAACTCAATCTCCTGAGAAATTTTAGAATCGTTTTGTCCTTTTATATCTTGATCCACTTTATCCTGTAGTTTTTGACCAAAATCTTTAAATACAGTTCTGCAAGAAAGGTATTTTAATATAATAGGTAAAGCTAGCTCATTTCCCTTACTAAGCAAAGATAAAAGCTTCAAAGCGAAAGAATTAGGTACTGCCTCTCTTGGTAGAATTAAGGTGAAATCTTCCAATACTTGGCAAACTAATTTTATTGAAGAATCTTTAAACCCTTTTGTACCAAATTTTAATGAAGCAAAAAATTCTTCTAATTCTTCAAAAGGACAACTATTTTCCTCTAATTTTACTTTTATAATATTGCTTAACATTGTGACTCCACTAACCGTTTTATACATGTAGCTTAACACTATTTTAATAATTTATTAAGAAAGTTTAATTATTAATTATAATATTTAATAAAATAAATAGACTCTTTTACATTTCATCTGCAAGAATCTTTTGCTTAGTTTGTAAATAAAGATTTTCTGAATCTAATTGCCGCAGGTTACGTTTAGTAATATAATCTCATATTAAATAAAACTTTACCTAAGTTTATGCCAGACTCTACGTTAGTTTTAACAACTATTCTTATATTCTTCATCTTTACATTGTCACTTTTTTTTATAAAAAGGATATTTGGATCAACGAACAAGAAGATAATAAAATCCTTCAGAAAAATTGCTCAGCAGATTAATGCGCTAGAGCAAGAAATGCAGAGCTTATCTGATGAGGATCTTGCTAGTAAAACTGCGGAATTAAAACAAGAACTGAAAAATGGAAAAACACTAAATGACCTTCTCGTACCTGCATTTGCGGTTGTACGAGAAGCATCACGAAGATTCCTTAACATGAGGCATTTCGACGTTCAGCTAATTGGTGGCATGGTTCTCCATAATGGCATGATATCAGAAATGAAAACAGGAGAAGGAAAGACACTCGTCGCAACTTTAGCCGCATATCTAAATTCTTTAGAAGGAAAAGGTGTGCACGTCGTAACTGTTAACGACTATCTTGCAAAACGAGATACAGAGTGGATGAGTAAATTATATAATTCTCTTGGAGTTTCTGTTGCATTTATTACAAATAATTTGACAGACGACGAGAGAAAAAAGGCTTATAGCGCAGATATCGTATACTCAACAAATAATGAACTTGCCTTTGATTATCTACGAGATAATATGAAATTTTCTCAAGAAGATATGGTTCAGAGAGGCTTCAATTATGCAATAGTAGACGAAGTAGACTCCATACTGATTGATGAAGCGCGTACTCCGCTCATTATTTCTGGCCCACTTGAGGAAAATAATCAGATATATAAGCATATCAATAAAATAGTAATCAAATTAGTTGATTCTGACTATGAAGTCGATGAAAAGAGTAGAGCAGTGTTCCTCACTGAAAATGGCATTTCACGAGTGGAGGAATTACTAAAATCGTATAACCTCATTCCTGAAAATTCCTCGCTCTATGATACTAGCAATATTATACTGACTCATTATATAGATCAAGCACTTCGTGCACATAAGCTGTTTACTGCTGATAAAGATTATATAGTGAAAAACGGTAAGGTGGTAATTATTGATGAGTTTACTGGGCGCATGATGGAAGGTAGGAGATATTCTGATGGTCTTCACCAGGCACTGGAGGCAAAGGAGAATCTTGAAATTCAGCATGAAAGTCAAACTTTAGCATCAGTCACATTTCAGAACTACTTTCGTATGTACAACAAACTTTCTGGTATGACAGGAACAGCAGCAACAGAGGCAGAAGAATTTCGTGATATATATAGATTAAATGTAGTAAAAATTCCAACTAATGTGCCTGTTAAAAGAATAGATGTTGATGATGAAATTTATGGCACAGAAAAAGAAAAATTTAGTGCTGTATTGAAGTTTATAGCGGAATGTCACAAACGCCTTCAACCAGTGCTTGTTGGCACTGTGAGTATTGAAAATTCTGAAAAACTTTCCGATCTTTTGAAAAGCCATTCTCTTAAGCATTCAGTATTGAATGCTCGTTATCATGAACAAGAAGCGTATATAATAGCGCAAGCTGGAATACCAGGCAGCATTACTATAGCAACAAACATGGCAGGACGTGGAACTGATATTCAGCTTGGTGGAAATGTTGAAATGATTGCAAAAATAGAGCTCGAGAAAATAAAAAATGCTGATGAAAGAGAAAAAAAATATCAAGAAATAGTCAAAAGAGTAAAAAAAGATAAGGAAATTGCTATAAAAGCTGGTGGCTTATGTGTTATTGGAACCGAAAGGCATGAAAGCAGGAGAATAGATGATCAATTACGTGGACGTTCTGGCCGCCAAGGTGACCCTGGACTTTCTAAGTTCTTTCTATCACTTGAAGATGATTTAATGAGGATATTTGGTTCTGATAGAATGAGGAATTTTTTGCAAAAAGTGGGACTAAAGAACAACGAGGCTATTCATCATCCATGGATTAATAAAGCACTTGAAAAAGCACAGAAGAAAGTTGAAGTTAGAAATTATGATGTGCGGAAGTCTTTGCTAAAGTTTGATGATGTAATCAACAATCAACGTAAAGTTATTTTTAAGCAGAGAAATCATATTTTAAACAATGAAATCAATGATTTAGTTGAAGTATATAGTGAAGTAAATGAGGATATAATAGAAGGTATAGTACAAAGTGGTTATTACGAAGATTATGTTGAAGATATTGCAAAAGAATTCCATATAAGATACGGGATAACGCTTAATCTAGAAGAGTTTTTGAATAAACAAGAAGCCTTGGATTATATAAATGACAAGATACAAGAATTTTTTACTGAGAAAGAAAAATATTTCAATAGTCAACAAACTACAGATTTGTGGAATACGATAGTGAAACAAGTGATGATCATGACACTTGATCATTTATGGAGGGAGCACCTTTCGGTCTTAGAGAGCCTAAGACAAAGCATAAATTTGCGTGCCATGGGGCAAAAAGACCCACTGAATGAATTTAAACGCGAAGCTTTCTTAATGTTTGAGTCGATGCTTGAAAAGTGGGGGGAGCTTACCATTCACCGCCTAGCGCACTTTAAGTTGCTAGACAATCAAGAAATAGGCAATAGGTCACGCTCTACTAAAAATAGCAGACTTCCAAAAGTTTCAAGAAATGACAAGTGCCCTTGTAACTCTGGAAAAAAATACAAACACTGTCACGGTGCAGTTGCCGTAGTGAATTAGTTGTTGCAAGCACATTATAGCTGCTATAGCTAACCGAAGTAAGATTTGCCCGAGCACTAAAAAACAAAATCAATAGCCGAATTAATATTGGGCCAAAAGGTTTGTAGAGCCTTTCTTATGGCGTGCTTGATCAGAACTTCTCAATCGGATTTAAATCTGGCGAGTATGGAGGCAAGAACAAAATTTTACACCCAATATTTTCTATCAAATTTTTCATCCTTGCAGATTTATAAAAGCTCGCATTGTCGAGAACAATAGTCTGTCCAGGTTTAAATACAGGAACAAGTACATTTTCTACATAAGCATCAAAAATCTCCCTGTTGCAGTAGCCATCAATTATCCATGATGCTTTAACTTTTCCTTCATTCAGTGCTCCAATTATGCTTACCCTCTTTCTTTTAAACCCTGGGCAAATAACCTCTTGCCTCTTTGAGACCACCCATATTCATAAAATTCATTGTCCTCTATTCCAGACTCATCTATGTATATCAAGTTTCCTTTATTTATTTCTTCTACTTTTTTTATGAACTCTTTGCGTTTCTCTTTATCTCTTTCTCGATAAAGAAAAGTTTTTTTTATATGTATAGTTTACTTTGCTAAGGTAGTTATATACTGTGCTTCTACACATATTACCAAATTCTTCAATTATCTTTTCAATTCTAATATCTTAATTTCCATCCAGAAATTTGGCAAATCTATCTAAGTCTTTAATCTTATGACCATATCCTTTGTGATAGCCTGAAGATGGTTTCTGTTTCTTTTTTCCTTTTCCTCCACAAATATATTGGTTTTATGCTCACTTTGAATATTTGACTGATTTTTTTATCGTCATTGTTTTTTTATCGACTCCTTTGAGAACACGTTCTTTCAGATCCTCACTATATGGACTTGGCATCTTCTTCTTTCTCATTACTTATTATACCATTCTAACCAATTTTGCCATATAGCTAAACCTTTCTTGGGTTAGCTATAGATGATAAAATATTTGATTCTAGTTCTTTATAGTCTACTAATCCGGTAGTTCTATTTGCTTGACTCATTTCAAACCTCCATTTTTTATATCAATTTATTACTTTTCTTTTCGGCTTGACACACTTTTTTGAACGTTCCCCACTTTTTCTATCACCTTTTCAAATTCTTCTACAGTTAAGCCTGTTATATTACGAAAATTTCTTGGGTGTTTCTTTATATTGTAGTAACTAAAGCTCATTTTTTTACCTTACTCTATCTGCTTATTCCTCTTCCATCATTTTATCATTACCTTTTGCAGCAGGTCTATTGATGCATGAGTCTGGAATCTAGGAATTCTGATTATATATTAGGAATTCTGATTATATATTAAGTTAGTAAGTATAAAAGTTATGTAAAAATACAACGTTTTTAGTGAGATTACGGAAAGCCAGCGTCACACGCTGGAATGACATCTTTCTTGGTGGACTCAAATCATAATGTTTGTACGGTTGTGGATTTATAACTAAAGCAATCTAGAAAATTAATGATATTTTATTCCCCGGCAAACGCTCTATTTTATTTTCCGTCTCTAGTTCCAAAAGAGCCATTAGAGCTATATTGGTAGAAAGTCCGCTTGCTAATATAAGTTCATCTATATCAACAGGTACAGAGTTAATATGATCAACTATAACAGATTTTGCCTGTTGTAATTTTTCTTGTTTTTGGTCAGCAACGGTATCAAATAGATTTTTTTGCTGAAGAGGTAAACTAAATCTCACGCTCTCTACTATATCATCAGCGGATTCAACAAGTTTAGCGCCGTTCTTAATTAAATAATTACTACCACTACAGCGTGAATCTAAAGGGAAACCAGAAACTGCAAACACCTCTCTTCCTTGATTCAAAGCAAAATCTGCTGTGATGAGAGAACCAGACTTTTTTGATGCTTCAATTACCACAACACCGAGTGAAAGGCCAGATATAATTCGGTTTCTTTGGGGAAAATACTGAGGCTTTGGTTTAGTAGCAAATGGAAGCTCAGTAATTACTAACCCGCCATTTTCAGTGATTCTTTTGTATAGATCAAAATTTTCTCTTGGGTATACTACGTCAATTCCGTTTGCTGTGACAGCAATGGTTGGGTGATTTTTGTATATTACACTGTTTGCTGCAGTATCGATCCCTCTTGCAAGTCCAGAAATTACGATGAAACCAACTTCGCTTAAATCAAGTGCCAACTTATTGGCAAAATTTCTTCCATTGATTGAAGAATTACGTCCACCGATTATTGCAATTATCTCACGGCTTAACAATGATATATCACCAAGTGTAGTTATTACAGGAGGACAACTCGGTATATTCCTTAAAATGTCAGGGTAATCTGGATCACATGCTGGTATTATTTTGGCTCCAATTTTTTCTGCATTCTTAATTTCTTCTTGTACATTTTTAATTCCATAATCCTTGTTAGCCAATTCATTAAGATACTTAAGCACTTCATCTAGTGAGCCACATGCTCTTAGTATACTAAAAAACTTTACTGGTCCCACAGTTCTAGCCAAGCTTAGCCATATTTCTAATTCTTCGTTATTTAATTTATTTATCTTCATAAAAGGCTTGAATTTCTTATCAGTTTAGTGTACCCAAGATAATGCAAATATACAGTATTTTATGACGCATTTTGTTACAGATAAATGCATAAAATGTAAATATACGGACTGTGTAGAAGTATGTCCCGTTGACTGCTTTTATGAAGGTAAAAATATGCTCGTGATTAACCCAGATGAGTGTATTGATTGTGGAGTGTGTATACCTGAATGTCCAGTAGATGCAATTGTAACTGATGATTCCATAAAAGATATTCTAGAGCTAGATGAAGGCTTACTGAACAATGAACAAAAAATCTTTAAATCATTTTACAACATAAATGTAGAATATTCGCAAAAGTGGCCAAATGTCACAGCTAAAAAGCAACCCCTAGATACAGCAGAAGAGTATAAAGAAAAAAAGGATAAAACAGCTTATTTTGACGAAAATTTAGGGTAATAGAGTACGAAAGTGGACTCACACTTTTTTGATTAAATAGACATTGAATTGTAAGCATCTATTTCATCTGCCATAGACGATAATTGTGCACTCTCAAAACGGAGATTGTTTGCAATGTCTATTAATTTCTCACTAATTTGTGAACGAAGTTCAGGCACTGGAAAGAAAGTATCACATCTAGCCTTGCACAGAGGTTTGTCTGTTTCATTGAACGCCTCTTCACAGTTTTTATGGCAAATATGAGATAGGTTGCGTGCCTGAAACGTTAATGAATTCGAGTTTTGTGTAGACATAACCATAATATACTCCTAAATTAAAAAACTAACTCCACGGTAGCATTTATGTGTTAATAAAATTGTAATATTTATATTAGCATAATTACTTTTCAGATACGTTTATTACTTTATTGAAAAGTTCAGAATAAATAGAGAGTACAAAAGAAGCCTCACATCTTTTTGGTTAAATAGACATTGAATCGTAAATGTGCGTTTCATCAGAAAATATATCAGCAGATGATATATTACTATCAATATTGTCTGGTTTAAGTTCATTGTTCAGATTCTCGAAATCTTTTTGAATTGTTTCAATTGTCTTCTTTAAATTACCATACTCTCCCCATAACTTGGTATTGGTTAAATGAATATTATTGCTTAGATTCTTGAAATCTTCTTTAATTGTTTCAATTGTCTTCTTTGAGTTATAATGCGCTCCCCATAACGGTCCAGTGATTGATTTAATACAAACTTCACTTAATGAACATTGATTATTATCTTTTTCTGACATAATATTCTCCTTAATTAATATTATATTTAATATAGTATAAAAGTATTAATACTATATTAAATATGGAATCAAAAGTAAATAAAGCAATACAGGAACGTCTTACAGTTGATTCAGTGAATCTTGCACCATAGCTTTAAAGGGTTTAGAAGACTAAGAGTTGGCGATGTGTATTATACAGACACCAAAAACATGAAGTAACTATCGTTACAATAGGATATAGGGACACCATTTACGTTTGAAGGAAATATGTTTTGCAATAACCCTATTCTATAATGCAAAACCCAATGTATTACTTGCAATCTGGTGTCTGATCACAAAGGAACCAGTTTACATAAAACTACTTGCCACCTGCAAATTGCAATATCTGTACAGCTGTGGAATTTTTCAAAGCGTTTTTTCTATTGAAGATAAAAGTATCTTTTATATATGATATATAGCAAAATATTAGGGTGCTTATGGTTCCAACTATAGCAATTTTAAGTGGTGGATTTTCTTGCGAAAGAGAAATATCGCTTATGAGCGGAAAAGCAGTAAAGAAGGCGCTTGATAGCCTTTCATATAATGCAATAGAAATAGATGTTGATAGCAACATTGCTCAAAAGCTTAAAAAAACTAATCCCGCTCTTGCTTTTATTGCTCTACATGGACCTTATGGTGAAGATGGCTGTATTCAAGGTTTACTGGAGATTTTAGGTATAAAATATACACACTCAGAAGTTATGGCTTCGGCTGTTGCTATGAATAAAGTGATGTCAAAGCATATATTCCATTCTCTTAATATCGACACTCCAAGAGGTTATGTAATTAGTCGAGAAGATGTGCTAAAAAATAATATTAAAGTTGATTATCCGTACGTCTTAAAACCGATTAACGAAGGCTCAAGCATTGGAGTACACATGATTTTCTCACATGAGGATTACTTAGAGCTGAAAAATAACAGTTCTACTATAATGGAAAAGATGATCATAGAAGAATACATACCGGGTATAGAGTTACATACTGCTGTGTTGCTGAATGAAGCAATTGGCACTATGGAAATACGACCAAAAAATAAATTCTATGATTATGAAGCAAAGTATACAGATGGATTTGCAGAACATATATTTCCTGCTAAAATTCCTGACAACATATATAGAATGACCTTGGAACACGCACTAAAAGTTCATCAATTTTTAGGATGCAAAACTGTTTCCCGCTCAGACTTCCGTTATAATCCCCAAAATAACACTTTAAAAATGCTTGAGATTAATACACATCCTGGCTTTACTGAATTATCGTTAGTACCAGAAATTGCAAAATTGACAAAAGGAATTGATTTTAATGAATTAATTAAAATTATTGTCAAAGACAGTTTA
Organism: Wolbachia endosymbiont (group B) of Ablattaria laevigata; assembly: GCF_964277395.1. Classification (NCBI taxonomy): domain Bacteria; kingdom Pseudomonadati; phylum Pseudomonadota; class Alphaproteobacteria; order Rickettsiales; family Anaplasmataceae; genus Wolbachia; species Wolbachia endosymbiont (group B) of Ablattaria laevigata. Next base: position 268,118 of record NZ_OZ195519.1, on the reverse strand, counting down.
CACCACAAGAATATTAGAGATCAAGCCGATGTTGAACAATGTTACTAGAAGCCAAAGGAGTTTTTTGCGCAAGTGTGCTTTCATGATTATAACTGCACTTTTCCTTACACTAGTACTTTATAGTTCACTTGATAAAATAACAAATCGATTCAATTACTACTTTACTTGGTGTAACGATCGCTTATCGAGCTTATTAATTAGCAATGGATTTTCAATCGACAAAGTAACCGTTACTGGAAACAAATTTACAAATGAACAGGACATTCTAAGTTTAGTAGATAGAACACAACCTATCATGTATGTATCACTCTCAAAACTAACAGATAATATACAATCTGTAAGCGAATGGATAAAACATGTAAGAATTTATAGGATTTTACCCAACACCTTACGCATTGATGTAAATGAACACAAACCTTTTGCTCTTTGGAAAGATGATAACAGAACTTCAGTAATTGACTCTGAAGGTAAAGTAATCGTAGATGATTACCAGATAGATAACCTCGTTATAATCAAAGGACAAAATTCGTTATCAAGCCTAAAATTCATTAAAGATATACTAGAGAGGAAAACTCAATTAAGTGATCATATTTCTTCTTGTGTTTATGTAGGCAATAGAAGATGGAATATCATACTCGATAACAGTGCCACAGTAAAATTGCCTGAAGATAATCCTTATAGCGCATGGGATTATTTAAGCCACTTGCAAAATACAACCGACTTTACTTTTAGCAATTGGAGCATAATTGATATGCGTGTTGCTGATAAGATCTTTGTGAAGAAGTGATCTGCTCGGTGCTCCTTTTCATTTCATGCAAGTAGCCCTTTCTCTGTCATATGAGTAGCTTAAAACTGGAATCCAGATTGCAAGTAATTGATTGGGTTGGGTGAGTATGGGTTTTGCATTATAGAAGGAAGCATTAACCATTACTAAACAAAAAGGGGAGTGTTAAATAAACTGTGTCAAACCGAGAAGTAAAGTAATAAATTGATAAAAAAATGGAGGTTTGACAATGAGTCAAGCAAACACAACTACCGGTTTGGTAGACTATAAAGAATTAGAAACAAATATCTTATCATCTATACGAGAAGGAAGACCATTGACAGGAAGAGATGGAGCATTAACACCATTTATAAAAAAACTGCTAGAGGGAAGGCGAGATAGAAAACCATTTGTCGGCTGAAAGCAAAGAAAACAAACGAAGAAATTCAAAGACTTTACGGACAAGTATTTGAACTATTGACACCAAGAGATAGAGAAGGAAGTTTCGAGCCACAAGTAGTCAGAAAAAGGCAAACAACCGAACTTGAAGCAAAGGTTTTAAGTATAGCCCTTCTCATAATAGTCCAAAAAGAGTAAGATGGATTGATAGTAGTGGAAGGTAAGGATGCCAGTAGCATATAGTTATGACTTAAGAAAAAAGGTAATGGAAGCATTGGATGAAGGAGAGAGTGGAGAAACTGTTGCCAAGAGATTTAAGATCGGAAAAACAACTTTATATGAGTGGAAGAAAAGACGTGAGAAAACGGGAGATTTTCAGTCAAAAAAGCCTGGAAGCGTGGCATAAAATTACCGACTGGAATGCATTTGCCGAATTTGCAAATGAGCAAGGTGGCAAAACTCAGTCAGAGATGCTGGGGCAATATTAGTAGACAAACAATTCATCGAGCACTTAAAAATATAGGATTCACAAGAAAAAAAAGACCTACGGATATAAAGAAAGAAATGAAGAAAAGCGAGCTCAATTTTCAAAGGTTATAGCAACAAAAGAACCTAAAGAATTAGTGTATATAGATGAGTCTGGACACTGAACCTATGGTTATTGCCAGAAAGGACAGCGGTTTTATGCCCTAAAATCTGGGAAGAAAACTCAACGAATTAGCATGGTTGCAGCCTTAAGTGGAAGAAAAATAATTGCTCCGTTAACCTTTAAAGGCCATTGCAATATGGATATCTTTAATAAATGGTTTGAGCAGTTTCTGACACCGATTTTGGAACCTGGACAAACTGTTATCCTTGATAATGCTACTTTTCATAAGTCTAATAAGATTTGCTAAAGGAGTTGGTGCAGAAATTTTATATCTTCCTCCATATTCTCCAGATTTTAACAAAATTGAACATTATTGGTTTGCTATAAAAAACAGAACCAGGAAAAACATTCCTTTATTCAAATCTTTTCGTCATGCTGTCGATTCTTCTTTCTTATGACCTTTTTGGACTATTATGGGAAGGGCTATAACTGATACTGAAGTTATGTCTTAAACCTTATCACCAGGCTTAACAAATAGATGGCCCAATGTTATTAACTTTATAGGCTTATCTTCGTTATTTACCACCACCCAAACACCATCGTTTTCATGATCAACAATTTCTATTGGTGTAAATACTACATAATTATTGTCATCAACAATCTTTATTCCAAGAACACCATCGTCACTTAAGCTCAAGGCTGAAGAAGGAATTTTATATGCAAATTTTTCACCTGAAGGTAGGCTTACACTAGCAGTCAGTCCTTGCAAGGATATAATTTCATTATCAGTTACCTTGACCTCCACTCTATAAGATCCAGTTTTAGGCTCAGCAATTTTACTAATAAAACTCACTTCACCTACTAATTCCCTTCCGTCTAGCAAATTAATTTGCGCTGCACTACCCAGTTTTATTTTATTTACTTCATTTTCTGAAACATACAACACTACAAGAACCTGATCAAAATTAACTATGTCAGTTATCTTATGTCCAAGATTAACAAAATCCCCTTCATTTACGTTGATCTTATCTATATAACCATCAATAGGAGATTTAATCGCAGTGTTTTCTAAATCCAATTCTAGCCTTTTTAGGTCAGCTTTTGCACTCTGCAATGCAGTAAAAGCTGATTCCACTCTTATCTGTGCTCCATAGCCTTTTTTATTCAATTTTCGAGAGGAATCATACTCAATTTCACGCTGATTTAATAAAGCTTTGGCTTTCTCAACTTGTGCAACTCTGTCATAATCTTCTATCTTTAAAATTACATCGCCTCTTTTTACTTTTTCACCATCAGACAAATAAATAGCAATAACTTGACCACTTGTTCTTGAGACAAGGCTTGCCCTATGCAAGGGATTTACTGTACCAGAAAAATTTAAATATACAGTGCGATTTTGTGGAGTATAATCCTGAGTTTTTACTGAAAAACTACTAATTGGATTATCACTATGAACCGCCTGATCTTTTTTTAAAAATGTATTGTTGATAAAAAACAGTAGAATAAGAGCAATACTGGAAACGATGATTACTTTGTTTCTCATCCTTAAACAGTAAAATTTATTGACCAATCTTGTTAGAAATAACTGCATAAATTTTTGAATCAGAAGTGTAAGTATAACACAGCTATTGTCACTCTATAAATAGTTTTATATGAGCAAGTTTTCTTACAATAAATAAGTTTTTATTGCAAAAATGCAATTTTTAATCAAATAAAAAAGTTGTGCATAAAATTTCCATCATATTATATGATGAAAATAAGAATATTGTAACAAAACTAAATATATATTTAAACAGAGCTTTAGCCCATCACTAAACCAACACCCAATTGCTCAACACTATCAATTTTAATTTGTAAAGTGCCCTTTATAAATTTATTAGCCTGGTCTGTACTCATAAAAACTGTATGTTTATTGGGCATTAATTTTTCCATATCAGCTCTATTTTTTTTATCTTGCAAATGAGGTTCGCAAATATAGCTATACTTTTTAAAATCTAGAAGTTTAGCAAAGCCATCACGATCATTCTCATGGTGAAAAGCAACATTTATACCTACTATTTCGTCCGTTTCTTGCAGCTTTCCATCTTTATCTATTACCTGTGCCTTAGCAAGCGCAACTGTAGGTTTATGGCCATAATTTGCTCCAATAACCCTTCTTATTGAATGTTCTATTGCTATTTTTTGCACTTCAGGATTTTCATCAAACTCTTTCAAAAAATTAAGGTGTAAGTTAATATATTCAGAGTATTTCAATCTGTGTTTTTTATGTATAGTTGGTTTGTAGGACAGTTCATTTGTAGGTGACTTATAGTTTGCAAGAAGCAATTTTTGTTCATACTGCTCATTAAATTCCTTTATCTTTTCAAAATGTCTTTCATATTGAGTCAATCCATCTTTCCCTTTTTTCTTCATCCTTTCCAAGAATTTCTCTACAGGTTCTCGTTTGGCTAGACTAATTTTGCGTATAAGCGGAATTTGTTTTTTCAAGCTAATCCAATATGGTAGGCAAACAACTTTTGCATCTTCCGAAAATAGACCTTCTAACTTTTTCACTGCATTGTATAAGTTTGCTGATTCTGGTTTATAATGCCCGCTATTATTGTCTATATAAGTTATTTTACCATTTACCACTTTCATTAAACCAGAACATAAAACTGGACTACCACCTGCAAGAGTTGAATGACGATAAGCCCATTCGCTTTTGTTAACATTAATATGTTCATGAGTTACTAATTTTCCATCAAGCGTGATCACATAAGCTACACAACCTTTTTTACCCTTACTAATTTTATCAGTTGTATCATATAGTTTGTCTTCAAAGCCTTTTAACTTGTTACCTTCCACTTCTGGCATTAAGTCCACGTATAATTTTCCTTCATGAGGAATTTTAGTATATTCTGCTTGGTCATCTGGAGTAAAATACTTAACCCTTGTATTAGTTCCAGGAATTTTTCTTCCTTCAACTCCAACTTCTGGAAACAAATTATATCGTGGAAAAAAATAAGTAAAATTATTCTCTATCCAATACAGAATCTTATTTATGATACCAAAAACTTTTCTATTACCTAAATCAATAGAGAGTTGCTGTTCCTTTGGTACTGCTAGATGATTGGACTTTGTACCAGATTTACCAAATTCTTTGGCAGCATATTTAAACTTTTCTAGTAAATATTTCTTACTTTCTTTTGATACTGACATTTTTACCTCACTCACTATTATTTTATCCTATATTATTTTAGACAAAAAGTCAATCTTTCTTAAGATATTAAGAAAAAAGTAGCAGCAAAATAGCTAAACTGACTTAGATTTATCGACAATTTGAAAAATCATCATTCCGCTACTTGTTAGCGAAATCTATGTTCGTACAGTTGTGCTGCCCAACAAACTTATGCTAAGCTGTGCTGCCACTAATTTTGCAACCGGTACTCTATAGGGCGAGCATGACACATAATCAACCCCTGATTTGATGAAAAACTCTATGGACTGTGGATTCGCTCCATGCTCTCCACATATACCAAGTTTAATTTCTTTTCTGGTTTTTTTGCCCCTTTCGATAGCTATTCTGATTAATTCCCCTACCCCTTCAACATCTAGCACCTCAAATGGATCGTTTTCAAATATGTTGCTTTCCTTATAAGAATCGAGGAAATTAACTGAATCATCTCGTGAAAGTCCCATAGTTGTTTGTGTTAAATCATTAGTGCCAAAGCTAAAAAATTCTGCGTGTTTTGCGAGTTTGTCAGCAATCAGTGCTGCTCGTGGCAGTTCTATCATCGTTCCGATTGAATAGTTCACATCGAAATTTTCGGCTTCTTTCTTTATTAACTCGCATATCAGAATAAACTCTTTCTCACTCATGATAAAAGGAATCATGATTTCAGGTTTCACTTCTATCTTCTTTTCTTTCCTTAATTCACTTGCAGCACTGAGTATTGCCCTAATTTGCATGCCATATATTTCAGGATGAGAAATGGCAAGTCTACAACCTCGATGGCCAAGCATTGGATTTTTTTCTGATAACTGTGCTATTTTATTTTTTACTGATTCAACTGACTTATTCAGTGATTTGGCAATTTTCTCTATAATAGATTGATTGTGGGGCAAAAACTCATGTAGAGGTGGATCAAGTAAACGTATAGTAACCTCCCTGCCCTCCATAATAGAAAATATTTCTTTGAAATCAGACTTTTGCATTTCTTCGAGTTTATTTAATGCATTTGCCCTTTCATTTTCATCATCAGCTATTATCAATTTTTGAATGAATTCGATTCTATCACTAGCAAAAAACATATGTTCTGTGCGACATAATCCTATACCTTCTGAACCGAATTCTTTTGCAATTTTTGCATCTTTTGGAGTATCAGCATTCGCTCTCACCTTCACTGTTTTGATTTCATCTACCCAGTTAATTATCGTTTTGAATTCTTGAGATAATTCAGGCAAAATTGTAGGAAGAATACCAAGCATAACCTCTCCTGTTCCTCCATTGATGGTGATTGATTCACCTTTATTTACTTTTATATCCCCCATAGAAAGAAATTTTTCATCTTTATCAATATAAAGTCCATTTAGACTACAAATGCATGGTTTACCCATTCCACGAGTTACAACAGCGGCATGCGAGGTCATACCTCCTCGCGCTGTTACTATTCCACTTGCGGCATTCATTCCATTAATATCTTCAGGGCTCGTCTCTGATCTTACCAAAATTACTTTTTTACCCTGCTCTGCAGCTTTTTCAGCATCACTTGCACTGAATACTACATATCCAGAAGCAACACCTGGAGAAGCTGGCAGTCCTTTGCCTATTACTTCTTGATCGATTTTAACATCAAGAACTGGATGCAATAAATTGTCAAAAGTTTTTGGATCAATTCTCAATATTCCTTCCTCTTTTGTAATCACTCCTTCGTTTACCATATCAACTATTATGCGAATAGCAGCTTCGGCTGTGCGCTTGCCAGACCTAGTCTGCAAAATCCATAACTTACCGTCCTGTACAGTAAATTCGATATCCTGCATGTCCTTATTATGACTTTCAAGTTTTTCACATACCGCGCATAATTCTCGGTAGATGTTTGGTAGCAACTTCTCTATGGTGTTTTCTTGCTCGCCGTTAACTGGCATAGGAGTATAAACACCAGAAACCACATCCTCACCCTGAGCATTAACTAAAAACTCACCAAAAAGCTTTTTTTCTCCAGTTGAAGGATTACGTGTAAATATCACGCCGGTTGCAGAATTATCGTTCAGATTGCCAAAAACCATTGCTTGTACATTAACCGCAGTTCCAAGGTTTTCAGAAATACTATGTATTCTTCTATAGGAAACAGCCCTATCGTTTTTCCAAGAGGCAAATACTGCATTAACCGAGTTTAACAATTGCTCTTCAACGTTCTGCGGGAAATGCTTTCCAGTTTTTTCACATACTATCTCTTTAAAATCATTAACAATTTTCTTTAAAACATCAACATTAAGATCAGCTAAGCTTTTTGCTCCACTTTTTTGCTGTTCACTATCAACAATGTCTTGAAATAAGTGATGGTCAAGCTGTAGTACAACACTCGAGTACATCATGATGAAACGACAGTAGCTATCATAGGCAAAACGTTCGCCACTTTTTTTTGCAAGCCCAACAACGGTTTCATCATTTAGACCAACATTTAAAATAGTATCAAGCATGCCCGGCATTGAATTCACACTACCAGAGCGTATGGAAACTAATAAAGGATTATTTGAATCCCCGAATTTACAACCGATGTCACTTTCGAGCATCGCCATGTAGTTTTTTATCTCGTTACGTAGATCACAAGACAATTCATTATCTTGACAATAGGCCTGACAAACAGCAGTGGAAATTGTAAAACCAGGTGGAACAGGAATGCCAATGTTACACATCTCTGCCAGATTTGCTCCCTTCCCTCCTAGTAGATTTCTCATTGCTGCATTACCTTCACAGTTGCTTTGGCTAAAGTAATATATTAACTTTTCTTGCATTTTTTTCGGATTTTCACTAATAAACATACTATACATACTATTCTAATAAATTTGTCAGGCAGGAGTAATAAATTTTGTAAAATTCAGCACAATTAAATAGCCTCTTTTCCTTTCATTCTAATGTCCCTATTGTCATTCAAGTATTCTTTCCTGTCATCTCAATGACCTCTATGATGTCATACCTGTTGGAGTATGAATGTAGCCTTATCTCACACTCCTGTCATTCCAGTACTGGGATCCAGAAGACTGATCAAGTAATAAGAACTAGTCACGCGCTGGCTCTCTTAAATTACTTTAGCTATAAGTGTTAAGAAATTTACCAATCAAAAAAAGGCAAAAGAATCCACATGGTGCTGATTTTATTACTGTAATTGATAATGTGCTAACGCTTAAACGAAGCGAGTTTAGGCTGAATAGAAAAAAATAAAAAAAGGCATGCAGCCGCCATAATTTTCGCCAATAAACACAAGAGTTGTCAAGAAGCTTCTATTAAATGAAAGTTATGAAAAAAATCTATTGCAAGTCTTTTAATATTCTGTTAAGAGCTGGGATAATATAAAAATTATCATGTTCGGATTAGAAGACAGGAAATTTCTGATTACTGGTGCATCAGGCGGAATAGGGCAAGCAATTGTAGAAATTATGCATAAGGCCAGAGCAACTTTATGTATTTCTAGTACAAAAAAAGAAGTACTCGAAGAAGTTGCTAAAAAATATGAAAAAAACATTCACGTACTTCCTTGCGACTTATCAAATCCTGAAGAGGTAAATCAACTAATAAATAAAGCAAGTGAGTTGATGAAAGGCTTTGATGGACTCATATGCAATGCAGGAATTACACAAGACAGCTTATTGTTGAGAATGACAGATGAAGCATGGCAAAAGGTAATTGATATTAATTTGAACTCTACATTTAAACTAAATAGAGAAGCATGCAGAAAATTAATTAAAAACAACCGGGGAAGAATCATAAATATTTCCTCAATAGTAGGATTGACAGGAAATGCCGGGCAAGTAAATTATGCAGCATCAAAAGCTGGAATAATAGCTATGAGCAAATCTATAGCAAAAGAAGTTGCAAGTCGCGGTGTAACAGTAAATTGCATTGCTCCTGGGTTTATAGATACTAAGATGACTGAAGTTTTAAATGAAAAACAAAAAGAAAAAATATTAGATAATATTCCAATGCAAAGAATGGGAACAGGAGAAGAAATAGCAGCAGGGGTATTGTTTTTAGCAAGCGACGAAGCAAGATATATAACGGGGCATGTGCTTAACATCAATGGTGGGCTATTTATGTAGCAACACTTATTTATGGACAAACTATGAGTTTTACCTTAAAATAAATATATATAAATTTAGATTCACACTAGTTTATTACTTGGAGGCAAAAGAATGAGCTATATAATAAAAAAATTTTTTAATGCTTTATGTATAGTGCTGTTTCTCTCTTTTTCAGATTACGCAAATGCTGCTACTGATATAGATGATACAACTGCCCAAGTAATATGCAATATTATTGGTTATATTTGGGGAATAGGTGGGCCACTTATGACTGTAGTCATAATAGGTGCAGCTTTGCTTGCAATATTTGGTAGAATGCCATGGCCAGCTCTCTTTGCCCTAGGTATGTTTTGTGGTGTATTTTTTGGTGCCAAAGCGATTATAATGAAAATTATACCCGATAGCATTAAACAAGGTAGTATGTTGAGCAAGTGTGGGGAAAAATAACTTAAAAATCAGGATATTTTTGTGTGTATTGTTCCTTCATGTCTTCAATCTGTAACAAATAATGACTGTCTTTCGGTAAAGTTTTAACAGCTACCTCAGCGTATTTCATAAATTTCTCTAAATCACCTTCAATACAAGCCTTCTTTGTCAAAGCAAAGTAATACATTGCCATATCAGCGCTACGTTTATATGCAATACTTAAATACTTCCAGACAAAAGCGTTATTTGCTTCTACGCTTGCAATCTGCTCCAGGTAAAAAATTGCCTTCTCTACGTCACCGTATAACAATAAAGTATGAGATAATGCAAGTTTCACTAAATAGTTATTCTTCTCAGATAAATATCTAAGTGATTCTTCATACATTTTTATTGCTTCACTTAAATTTCCAGCTTTGTATAACATCTCCGCTTTTAATTCATATAAATAAGGATCATTGCGTGACTCTTGAATCAATGAATTAACTTTAGTAATAGCCTCTTCTATCTTTCCTTGCCTATAGTGAATTACAGCATTTACATACTTAGAACTACCTTCATATTTATTAGATAACACATGAATAGGAGCAAAGAAAGAGTCTAGCTTTGCAACCATACGCTCAAACTTCAGCAATTTATCTACAAGGATTGGTTTTATATTGTTTTTAATCTTATAATTCTGTACAGCAAATATACGCTTATCACTAAGTGGGTGAGTGCGGAAATACTCTTCAGTGTTTTCATGCTCAATACTCTTAAAATAGTCAAAAATCTCTTTCATACCCAAATTATCATAGCCAGATTCATCTAGGTATCTTAAAGCATAGCTATCTGCTACACTCTCTTGCTCTTGAGAATAGTTAAAAAACAACCTTGAACTAAGCGTTACACCACTAAGCAAGATTGCACTCGCAACCTGAGGGTTAATGACAATACTAGAAACTAATCCTACCATATAACTAATCATTGCTATTGATTGAAAATAACCTACAGCACTACTCATTTGTAATACATGACCAGCAGATATATGAGCAATTTCATGTGCTAATATACCAAGTAAGACATAAGGTTCAGTCGAATATTGTAAAAGCCCTAAATGAATGAAAATGCTATTATTGTTAATTACAAAAGCATTAATCGATCTATCATCAACTATAAAAACTTTTATTTTATCATTATCAATACCCGCAGCAGAAAATAAAGGTTGCGCTAGATCCTTAACTACCGCTTCCACTTCACTATCTCTAATAATACTAACAGAGTAAGCGCTATTACAGTATACGAAAAAAAATAGTAAAACAAAAAGCTTAGACATGGAAATTCCTTGTTTGTATAACTTTGAGGAATTTTATATTTTAACACTTAAACTATACGAATCTATAAACGCTAGTTTAAATTTTGAACGTAACTGATAAGTTTATCAATGGTAGTTAACTTAATATTATGTTGTTCAGCAAATTCAAGCAACTGGGGTAAGCGCATCATAGAGCCATCATCATTCACTAATTCACAAATAACTGCAGAATGATTACATCCCACTAACTTAGCTATCTCAACACTTGCTTCAGTATGACCAGCACGTTGCTCTACTCCACCCTCATGTGCAATCACAGGAAAAATATGACCGGGAGTTATAATGTCATCCTGAGTTCTATTTTTATCAATAGCAACATGTATAGTTTTTGTTCTATCCTCAGCTGAAACACCCGTAGTAATACCATAACGTGCATCAATTGATGTAGTAAAAGCAGTATGATTTTCACCAACATTTTTTTTTTCCATGAAACTAAGGCCTAACCTTTTCATGTGAACTTTAGTCATTGCTAAACAAACAATCCCTGTACCGTATCTAACCATAAAAGCCACATGTTCTGGCTCTAATTTCTCAGCTAATACAATCAGATCACCTTCATTCTCTCTGTTTTCATCGTCAACTAAAATGAATAATTTACCAGAACTAGCATCCCTTAATACATCTTCCACAGAAGAAATACCGGGTAGACTAATTGAAGGATAAGTTACTTGTACCATGATTTACTTAAACTCAATCTTAACTATTTTATACAATTTCTCTCCATTTGGCACTATCACTTCCACATACTCACCAACTTTTTTGCCAATTAAAGCACTACCGAGTGGTGAATCCGTAGAGATCAACTGCTTTGAAGCATCAGCTTCATACCCACCTACAATCTTATAAACATATTCTATTTCACTGTTATCATCACCGAGCATGCTTACCGTAACAGTTGCACCAAACATTACTGTATCACCAGACAAATTTTTTACTTCTATCACTTCTGCATGTGAAAGTTTACTCTCTACCTCAATTATGCGGCCTTCAATAAAACTTAATCTTTCCCGTGCTGCATGATATTCTGCATTTTCAGATAAATCGCCTTGATCACGAGCATCAGAAATAGCCTGTATGATAGAAGGTTTTTCTTCCTTTAATTTCTCAAGTTCGACTTGCATACTCTCAAAACCTTCCCTTGTAATAGGAAACTTGTTAACAATGGATGAAGTCATAATCACCGCCTAAACGCAATTAAATTGAGTGACAAAATCACTCACAATACCAAGAATATCATCTTTTATATCATCATTCATGTCACCTGACAACTTTTTTAAAACTCCAGGGTGAACAGTTTGAAAATAATTGATAAGATCACACTCGAACCTATTGATGTTGCTCACCTGTACCTTATTTAATTGACCATACAGATTAGAAAAGATATACATAAGCAATACTTGCTCTTCTATTTGCATAGGTGAATACTGTTTTTGCTTTAATAATTCAATAAGGTATTTACCTTTGTTTAAGGACAATTGAACAGTAGCATCAAGATCAGAACCAAATTTAGCAAAGTCTTCCAGTTCTCTATATTGGGCCAAACTCAGCTTTATAGAACCAGCAACTTTTTTCACAGATTTCAATTGTGCAGCAGAGCCAACCCGAGAAACCGATAAACCTATATTCACTGCAGGGCGAAATCCTTTGTGAAACAATTCAGACTCAAGAAAAATTTGTCCATCGGTAATTGAAATCACATTAGTTGGAACATATGCAGATACATCGCCAGCCTGAGTCTCAATAATCGGCAAAGCAGTCAAAGATCCCTGTCCTTTTTCATCAGACATTTTGGCAGCTCTTTCAAGCAAGCGAGAGTGTACATAGAATATATCTCCAGGATAAGCTTCACGACCAGGAGGACGTCTAAGCAATAAGGACATCTGCCTATATGCCACAGCATGCTTAGATAAATCATCATATACCACCAAGCAATGCATTCCATTATCACGGAAAAATTCTCCAATAGTGCAACCGGTATAAGGTGCTAAAAATTGCATAGGCGCGCAGTCAGATGCGCTAGCCACAACTACGGTTGTATACTCTAATGCTCCACTTTCTTTTAGCTTATTCACCACTTTTGCTACTGTCGAAATTTTTTGTCCAATAGCAACATAAACACAGTAAATTTTTTGATTTTCGTTTACCTCATCGTTAATCTTCTTCTGATTGATAATAGTATCAATCGCAATAGTGGTTTTACCAATTTGTCTATCGCCAATAATTAATTCACGTTGCCCTCTACCTATAGGAATCAACAAATCTATAATTTTAATTCCTGTCTGCAGAGGTTCATGCACAGATTTACGGTCAATAATACCTGGCGCTTTAGATTCTATATACATTTTGTTCTTGGCTCTAATTTCTCCGCCATCGTCTATAGGATCGCCTAATGCATTTACAACTCTCCCTAATAATTCATGACCTACAGGCACCTGTACAACATCACCACTACATTTTACAACGTCCCCTTCTTTTACATCACGGTCATTGCCAAGCACAACTATTCCAGCTGTATCATGATCTAAATCAAGAACTATTCCTTCTACACCGCTTGCAAAAGATACCTTTTCACCAAACTTTGCTTTTTCCAGCCCATAGACCAATGTGATACCATCCGTTACTGAAATTACTTCACCTATATTTTCTCGTTTTATAGGATTATCAAATGTCTCAACCTTCTCTTTTATTATGTTTACTACTTCAGAGGCATTTATGCTATTCTTCATATACAATTCCTTATTTTCAACATTTCCATTTTACTCAAATCAACCAATCTATCCAAATAACTCTTAAGCGAAGCATCAATCACGTTAAAACCATACCTAACTACAAAGCCACCTAGTATAGAAGGATCAACCACATGACTGACTTTTATTATTTTACCAAGAAAGTTCAAAGATTCAGTAATTATTTTTATATCAGGTTTCTTTAAAATCTCTGCTGATTTTATAGTAATTTCCAATTCATTTTCACTTTCCCTTACAAGATTTAAGAATTTTTCTAATATAAGGATTAATAAACGGGAGCGCTTGTTTGCAAGTGTAACCATAATAAATTTGACTAAGTTTTCACTCAAGTTCTCCTTTATAGAAAGTATCGCTTCTTTTTTGTGCAAAAGAGAAACCATAGGATGAGATAGATACACAAAAACATCTTGATCTTTAAAAAAAGCTAACAAAAATTCTACTTCTTTTCTTATAATACCTAATCTGCTTCCTGAGACATGAAACAGTGCTCTAGCATAAGATGAAACTAAATTATTGTTTTTCATATTCAATTACCTGTTCTAGTAAATCTAAATTATTTTAGCTACCATTGTTCAATCCAAGCATTTTTTATATAAATAGGTCTTCTCCTTAAGGAAAGAAAACATAAATCATATCTGACTGAATAATCTAAAAAATCAAGATTTTTACTTAAGAAATATTTAGAAGAATTTATAATAGACTGACACTGAAAATGAGATATCGGTACTTCTTTTCCAAATAAACTTGTTTTAACTTCTATAAAAATCAGCTCCCTTTTTTTAGATACAATTAAGTCAATTTCACCCAACTTACAACGGAAGCGACGTTTTATAACATTATAGAATTTCAGCTTTAAATATATCGAAACTAACAATTCTCCAAAGTAACCTACAAAATAGCGTAACCTACTTATCATAAAAAGAATAATTAGCTTTGTGTAACTACTTTGCTTCCTTTTTTATTTTTACTATAAATCTCACCTTTTGCTGAAATATCTCTATCAACTAGCTCTATCACTGCCATTGGAGCGCAATCACCCTTTCGAGTACCAAATTTTATTATTCTAGAATATCCACCTTTACGGTCTTGATAACGATTAGCTAGAACGCTTAATAATTTATCAACTACTAACTTACTATTATGAAGACGTGAAAGCAAAAGCCTTCTACCATGTAAAGAATCGTTATTCTTAGCAATTGTAATAAACTTTTCCACATATGGACGAAGTGCTTTAGCCTTTGGTAAAGTAGTTACAATCTGCTCATGATTAATTAACGAGATAGATAGATTCTTTAACATTGATAACCTATGCTCGGTACAACGAGACAGTTTATTTTTCTTTATTCCATGTTTCATATACTACCTAATCCTCATCAGTATGTTGTTTAGCCAGTTCATCTATATCCTTAGGCGGCCAATTTGGTATATTCATACCCAAAGACAAACCTGAATTATTTAAAATTGCCTTGATTTCATTCAAAGACTTTCGGCCAAAATTAGCAGTTCTTAACATTTCAACTTCCGTCTTTTGCACAAGATCACCTATATAAGTGATATTTTCATTTTTCAGACAGTTATGAGATCTAACAGATAATTCCATTTCATCTACTTTACGCAATAGAACAGGATCATAGCCCAAATCTTTAGCACCACTAGACAAAGAAACCTGCGATTTTTTATAACTCATATCAGAACTAATAAAAGGCTGAAATTGCTCCTGTAATATTCTTGCAGCATAGTCAACAGCTTGACTTGGAGAGATTGTACCATCAGTTTCAATTGACAATATTAGCTTATCTTTATCAGTAACTTGACCAACACGACTATTCTCTACTCTATACGAAACCCTCTCGACAGGACTATATAAAGCATTAACTGGAATGAAACCAATTAAATCTTGTTCATTCATAAGCTTTAAAAATTCATTTTCTTTATATTTATTTACAGGAAGATAACCTTTTCCGCTAGCAACATATATAGTAATGTTAAGCTCCACATCTTGACCTAGTGTACATATCACCAAATCTTTATTAACAATAGAGCATTGGTCATCAGTTTCTATCATTCCAGCTAATACTTGACAAGGCCCTTTAGCGCTCAAATTTAAGCACTTATTAGACGTGTTATTTAGCTTACATCTCAACATGCCCATATTTAATGCTATATCAGTTATGTCTTCCCTAACTCCTTGGATCGAAGTAAATTCATGATTCACGCCTTCAATTTTTATTCCATAAACAGCACTACCGCGAAGAGAAGACAACATTACACGCCTTAATGCATGACCCAACGTTAAAGCAAAACCACTTTCCAAAGGTTCTAGAACTATATCACCTTTTTTACTTGAATCACCTGATATTACCTTAATCGCATTAGGCTTAGTTAATCTATCTAAATTTCCACAGAAAGAGACATTATCACTATAATACATACAAAAACCTTCCAAATATCCTATACTCTTCTTTTTTTCCTTAGTCTACACCCATTATGAGGTATCGCCGTTTTATCTGCAATTGAAGTGACAGTCAATCCACAATTCCTAAGTGCTTTAACTGCAGCTTCTGCACCAAAACCAGGACCACGAATTATTACAGAAACAACCTTCATACCAAATCTCTCTATTACTTTCTTCGCAGCAGAATCGGCAACCTTACCTGCAGCATAAGGTGTGGATTTTCTCGAACCAGAAAAACCACATGCACCAACAGAAGTCTGGTAAAGCGTATTACCACAAACATCAGTCACATTTACAAAAGTATTATTAAAAGTTGCACGAATATGGACAATACCAGTAATAAACCTTTTTGTATTCTTACCAACCGTTTTAACTTTTTTCATAAAAACTCACGATAATAACAAATTTTATTTTTTTCCAGCAATAGGCAATTTAGATCTGCCTTTACGAGTTTTAGCATTAGTATGGGTTCTTTGTCCCCTCACAGGCAAACCTTTTCTATGCCTTAATCCTCTATAGCAACCGATTTCTATTAAAGATTTTATATCCATAGCCACTTTTTTTCTGAGCTCACCCTCTATGACATATTTTTGCCTAATAAAACTACTAATTTTCTCTATATCTTCATCTTGTAATTCTGAAACACGCTTACGCTCATCAATTTTACAGCTACGACAAATTATATTCGCAGTAGTAATACCTATACCATGTATATAAGTTAATGCAAAAGGAATACACTTCTTCACCGGAACATTTATGCCTGCAATACGTGCCACTGATACCTCGATACTTTATTAATAATAACTCTTAATTTATACCATAAAACAACTTATAGTCAAATCAAATTACAAGAAATTTTACTTTCAATCTCTTGCATTACTCTATCAACACTCAAATTAGCGTTAATTGTTAACAACTTGCCCTTATAATACTCGCGCAAACCCTTTATCTGAGAATGATATTCTCTTATCCTCTTATTAATTGCAAGCATATTAGCATCATCAATTCTCTTCTCCAATCTCGTACTTTTACATTTAGCACAAGTAGTATTCTTAAAAGAAGATATACTATATATACTTTTACAATCCAAACAAGTAAGACGATCTTTTAATCTATCAATTGCAATATTATCGTCAAGCTGCAACTCAATTACAAGATCAACATCCCTATTGCATCTTTTTTGCAAAACTTGAGTTAAAAAATGAGCTTGATTTAAATTTCTTGGAAAACCATCTAACAAAAAATCACCATCTATTAATGCAAGCTGGTCACACAATAATTTACATATAACTTCATCTTGAATTAAATTACCAGATTCAACAGTATCCTTTATTCCTTTACCTAATTTACTCCCACTAGATATAATATTCCTTAATAAATCTCCTACTGAAACTAATTTAAAATTATACTTTGCTATTAACAAACTGGACTGAGTACCCTTACCAGAGCCAGGAGGACCAAAAATTGTAATGATCACTTTAGTCTCCTTGTTTTAGACTCATATTTCTTTATCCAACTATCGTACCTATTTGAAAAAACATAAGATTGTACTTGCATAATAGTATCAGTAATAACGTTAACTATAATCAGCAAGCTCGTCCCACCAAAAATAAATGGTATATCATAATGATACCTCATAATTTCAGGTATAGTACATATTACCACCAAATACGCAGACCCAATAAATGTTAATTTAAAAACTATATCTTGAAGATAATCAGAAGTATGTTTTCCAGGCCCTCTACCAGGAATAAAACCACCATTTTTCCTAAGAAAATCAGCATTTTCCTCTGGATTAAATATAAAATTGGTATAGAAAAAATTAAAAAGTACTATGAGTATTAAGTAAGTTATAATGTACATCACTTTATTTGCCATAAAGTAGTTTAAAATAAAATCAGCAATGGCATGACCTTTATAGAAATTTGCAATTGAAATAGGCGTTAATAGAATTGCGTTAGCAAAAATAGTTGGTATTACACCAGATAAATTGATCTTCAATGGAATGTAAGTAAAATCATCATTATGTAATTTTTTAAACTGTTTTTTGGGATATTGAACAATTACCTTTCTATAAGAAGATTCTGTAAAAATGACTAAAAGGAGCAGTAAAAAAAACAATGCTATAACAAAAAGGGTAATGAAAAACGACATACTACCATTTTTATTTAATGTTAGCAGAGATGATAAAGCATTATGTAATTCAGATGTTATGCCAGTAAAAATGATTAATGAGATACCATTGCCTATACCGCTCACACTGATCCGCTCACCAAGCCATATTAAAAATATAGTTCCACCTAAAAGGCTAAAGACACCTATAGTACGAAACATAATACCAGGTTCAACTACAACTAATACCCCTTCCCTATTCATTCTTTCTAACCCTATTAAGATCGTAATTGATTGAAAGATACAAAACACTATAGTCATATAGCGTATATAAGAGTTCATCTTTCGACGTCCTAACTCTCCTTCATTTTTAATTTCATTGATTCCTTTAACGGCAGAAGATAATAATTGCATAACTATGGATGCAACTATGTATGGCATAACGTTTAACGCCAAGATCGTCATTCTAGCTAAAGCGCCACCAGAAAATAAATTAAATACTCCAAAAACACCAGAACTCTCTTTTGGAAATATATCATTGATTATATCAAGATTAACTCCAGGAATAGGAACATAAGTGCCTAAACGATAACAAACTAAAGCCATTAGCGTAAAAAATATACGCTTTAGTAAATCACTTTTATATAACAACGTAGAATCCAAACTATTAAATGCAAATTTACTGCTCATGATTTACGATAGTATTTCTACACTACCACCAACTGAAGCTACAGATCTTTTTGCAGCTTCTGATGCAAAATCAACATGAAACACAAATTTTTCGCTTAATTTACCCTTATTAAGAAGTTTGATTTTACTTTTAACAGATCTGATAAAACCTAATTTATGCAGTAGCTCCTTATCTATGATAGAATCCTTGACTATTTTTTTAGCTTCCATTAAGCACTGTACATCACCAACATTAAATATAGAGTATAAGTTTTTGCGTATAGGCTTAAAACCTCTTTTAGGTAAACGAGTATATATAGACTGCTGTCCACCTTCAAAACCATTTATAGAAACGCCACTTCTCGCTTTTTGCCCTTTATGCCCCCTACCAGATGTTTTACCTTTACCACAACCAATACCTCTACCTAATAATTTAGGCTTCTTTTTCTTAGATAATTTGGTAAACACAGAATTTAATTTTACAGCATCATTCATACTTTACCTATTTCCAACTATCTCACTAATCTTTTTACCCCTCTTACCTGCCACTTGGCGAGGAGATAACATAACATCAAAAGCCTTAAATACTGCACATATAATATTATGGGGATCATTTGATCTAGTAGACTTAGCTACCACATCCTTTATACCTAATACCTCAAAAACCGACCTCATTGCTCCACCAGCAATAATACCTGTTCCAGTTCTTGCAGCTCTTAAAACTATCTCACCAGAACAAAATTTAGCTTTAATATCATGATGTAAAGTTCTACCTTCACGTAAGTACACCCTAATCATCGACTTCTTTGCAGCATTTACAGCTTTCACTCTTGCTTCAGCAACCTCTGCGTGTTTACCTATTCCACATCCTACCCTACCCTTACCATCACCAACAACAACCAAAGTTGAAAATGAAAATCTTCTACCACCTTTAGTAACCGTTGTTACCCTTCGCACTGAAACCAAAAGTTCTGATAAATCATTATTATTTTGTAAATTCTTTACAGCCATATTTAAAACCTTCTAAAATTTAAATCCAGAGCTTCTTAAAGCCTCAGCAAATTGAGAAATCAATCCTGTATACTTATATGCTCCCCGATCAAAGACGAACCGCTGCTGCAATTTTGTACTAGGCAGACGCTCAATCAATAAAGAAGAAACCTGTTTTATAGTTTCAGCATTGACCCTACCTTTACATACATTCCTAATTTTATCATCCAAAGTAGAAGCAGAAGCTAGGGTTATTCCTTTTGCATCGTTAATCAACTGAACGTAAAAATGTTTATTAGACTTAAATACGGATATACGTAAACGTCCAGCGCTCTTATCGAGCTTCGCTCTATTACGAAGTTTCCTTTTTTCATAGCTACTTAAAAAATTATACAATCTTTTCATTTTAATTACTTCTTTTTATTTACAACCTTACGCAGCATAAATTTGCCTTTTATTACAATACCCTTACCTTTATAAGGATCATATTTTCTAATTTTGCATATATCAGAAGCCACCATATAGACTTTTTGCTTATCCATACCGCGAATCACTAAATGAGTTGGCTTTATACACTTAATCTCAACGTCTTTAGGCACTTTATACTTAATATTATGACTATAACCAAGATATAAAGTCAAATACTTATCATCACATTCTGCTTTATACCCCACACCATTAATCTCAAGATCAACAGAAAAATCATTAACCATACCGTTAATCATGTTATTAATATTACTTCTATAAGTGCCCCATATAGATTTTATTTTATCATAATCATCCCTGCCTTGATCAACAGAAAGTAACAATTGATTATCAACTATCTGACACAGAATGCCACTACACAAGTTCAGCTCTTTTTCTGCCCTAACACTTCTTATTAATACCCTACCATCATTATATTCAACTGAAAGATCAGCAGGAATATTGATAGGTGAGGCACCTATACGAGACATACATTTCTCCTATCATTTAAAATACACGACACAAAACTTCTCCACCAACTTTTAATCTACGTGCATTATAATCGGTCATCACTCCTTTCGGTGTAGATATAATAAAAATTCCAAGACCATTATATGCTTTAGAAATGTCCTTACACTTAGAATAATAACGACAACCGGGCTTTGATACCCTAGCTATATCATTAATCACAGGTGATTTATCATAATACTTCAACTGCACAACAAGCGAAGGGATACTATCACTCTCTTGCTTTTCATAATTAAGAATATACCCTTCCTCTTTTAAGATCTTCAATATAGAAGAATTCACTTTAGAGAATAGGACTCTTGTTTCCCTATGCATTGCCAATTGAGCATTACGTATTCTTGTTAAAAAATCACCAATACCATCAGATAACGACACTATTACACTCCTTATATCACATTTACCAACTAGATTTTGTAACCCCTGGAACTTGTCCAAAAGAACACAAATCACGTAAAACAATCCTACATAAACCAAATTTTCTATATACTCCTCTCGGCCTACCAGTTAAAGCGCATCTATTCCTAATTCTGATTTTAGAAGAATCTCTAGGCAATTTTTTAATCAGCTTACTTTGAGCTGCAAACCTTTTTGCAATAGATAAATCCTTATTATTCATTATAGATTTTAATTCTTCCCTTCTCTCCCTATACTGATCGCATAACTTTATTCTACGAAGATTCTTCTGTATCATGGATTTTTTTGCCATATATATTTTCTCTCAATTATCAAAAAAAGGGAATTTAAGAGCCAGTAATAATTCCTTTGCTTCCTTATCACTAACTGCACTTGTTATAATATTAATATCCATACCTCTAATTTTACTTATTTTATCATAGTCTATTTCTAAAAATGATATATGCTCCTTGATACCAAGGGAAAAATTACCATGACCATCAAATTGCTTCACACTAAACCCTCTAAAATCTTTTTCCCTTGGCAAAGCAATATATATTAATCTTTCTAAGAATTCATACATTTTATTTCTACGCAAAGTCACTTTACAACCTACAGTTGCACCTTTTCTAATTTTGAAACCAGAAATAGATTTTTTTGCAAAGGTTAACACAGGCTTTTGCCCAGTAATCAAATGTAGATTATCAAATGGCTCATTTATCGCTTTATTGTCCGTAGCAGCATCTCCAACGCCCATATTGATACACACCTTGACAAGTTTAGGCACTTGCATTACATTGCCGTAATTAAACTTATCCTTTAAGGATTTTACTATATTATCTTTATACAACTGTTTAAACATATCAACCTAATCTATCACTTCTCCAGAAACTTTCGCAAAACGCACTTTTCTACCATCTATAATCTTAAATCCTACTTTAGTTGGAGTTTTACACTTAGGATCCAATATTGCAACATTGGATACATCAATAGCTAACTCTTTATTCAATATACCACCACCACTACCAGCTCTTGGTTTAGTATGTCTCTTACACACATTTACGCCAGAAACAACTACTTTCTTTTTAGCATCACGTATTATAACTTTGATTACCTTACCAATTTTTCTCTTATCTTTACCAGTTAAAACTATAATATCATCACCACTTTTTATTTTAGCACTCATTATAAAACCTCATCAGCTAATGACATTATTTTCATAAAAGAACCAGATAACAACTTTTTTACTGGACCAAACACCCGAGTGCCAAGTGGTTCACCTTGATCATTAATTAAAACCACAGCATTGCTAGAAAAACGAATTACAGAACCATCAGATTTCTTAACACTATTTTTTACTCTAACAACAACTGCTTTATATACTTTTCCTTTTTCAACTTTACCTTTTGGGTTAATAGACTTAGTAGATATAACAATCGTATCACCTACAGATGCAGATTTCCTACCACCTAACAAGCCAATACAAAGCACTGCACGCGCACCAGAATTATCAGCTACTTCTAACAATGTATTTTTTTGAATCATATAAATACCTATTCCTTTTTAGCTATTGATAACAACCCATTTTTTAGTAACAGAAATAGGCTTATGTTCCTGTATTAAAACCCTATCTCCCTTTTTGCAACTATTATTCTCATCATGTGCTGTATACTTCTTGTATTTTTTAATAACTTTTTTATACAGCCTATCCTTATACACTTGTAACACCGAAACCTTTACAGTCTTATCAGACTCAGCATTAGTTACGACACCACAAAAAACCTTCTTAGGCATTTTTTCCCTCTCTCTTTCTTCTATTTAATACAGTTAGACTACGAGCTATGCTCTTTCTTATTAAGCTAAAACGCGAAAAATTGTTGCACTGGCCCAGCTTTTTTTGAAAAGCCAAATTAACAAATTCTTTCCTCAAATTCACAAGAAGTTCATGTAATCCTTGTGAAGATTCTGATTCAAATTTAACTATATCCATTGCAACTCCATTCAATTATGATTAGATATAAATTTACACTTCATAGGAAGCTTAGCAGTCGCTTTTTCAAGCGCCAATCTTGCTAAATGCATGGGAACATCACTACTAATTTCAAACAAAACCCTACCGGGCTTAGCTTTAAATACCCAAAATTCAACACTACCTTTCCCTTTACCCATACGTACATCTGCTGGCTTTTTACTAACCGGGGTATCAGGAAAAATTCTTATCCACACTTTACCAGAGCGTTTTAACGTTCTAGATATTACGCGCCTTGCAGTTTCAATATGCTTAGACTGAACCTTACCTACTTCCATAGCTTTTAATCCATAATCTCCAAAAGACAGCGTGCTACCACCCTTAGCATTACCCTTGATTCTCCCCTTAAATACCTTTTTATATTTACTCTTTTTGGGAACAAACATTTCAATATACCTTAACTACCAACATAAACCCAAACTTTAACTCCTATAATACCACATATAGTCTTCGCTTCACAAAAAGCATAATCTATATTAGCACGCAAAGTGTGTAAAGGCAAACGACCTTCTTTGTACCATTCAGTACGAGCTATTTCAGCTCCGCCAAGACGCCCAGAGCAACTTACTTTAATACCCTCAGCACCCATCTTCAAACAATTTTGAATAGCTTTTTTCATCGCTCTTCTACATGAAATCCTTTTTTCTAGCTGATGTGTAATACTCCTTGATATTAAAACTGCATCTATTTCAGACTTTTTAACTCCTACTACATTCACTTCGACACTACTTTCTACTTTTTTAGCTATTTTTTGCTTTATCTTCTCAACATCCAAACCTTTCTTACCTATTATAACTCCAGGCTTAGAAGAATGTATTATTACAGACACTAAATTAATTGTACGCTCTACAGTTACTTTAGAAATACCAGCATGCTTAAAGGATTCATTTATATAACTGCGAATAAATAGATCTTGATGCAATTTCTGTTTATAATCGTCTGTAGCACACCAAACAGAATCCCAGGTATTACTATTTATTTGCAATCTAAATACTTTAGGATTAACCTTCTGTCCCATATTTTTACACTTTCCTTATTAATTTTCCATTTCTATAAATCATACAATTTCTTTCAATTTTATAGTTATATTACTATAAAATTTGCTCATTCTATTAGCCCTACCCATAGCTTTTGGATATACTCTACGCAAAGTAAGTGACTTACCTATTAAAATTTCCTTTATATATAAATTATCAACGTTCAATCCATAATTATTTTGAGCATTAGCAATTGCAGAATTCAACACCTTCATTATAAAACCGGCAGCCTTTTTTTCACAAAATCTTAATTGTACATTAGCAAAAGAAACTTTTTTATTACGCACTAAATCAGCAACCAAATTTAATTTGCGAGGAGTTGATCTTAAAACCTTAGAACCAGCCTCAACTATTATATCCCTATTTTTCATATCAATTACCTACCTTCTTGTTGCCTTTTTATCACCACCGTGCCCAGTAAATTTACGAGTAGGTGAAAATTCACCAAATTTATGACCTATCATATTCTGATTATCAACACTAACAGGAATGTAATCTTTACCATTATAAACAGCAAACTTTAAACCCAAACAATTAGGAAGAATTACAGAAGCCCTGGAATGAATTTTTATCACCTTATTAATAGAACCCTCTTTTAAAGCTCTCTGAACTAATCTTAGTACAGATGGATGTAAAAAAGGTGGTTTCCATACAGATCTACTCATAAATTAACCTTTCAATTTTTTTATATACTTATCACTAGATTTATTTTTTTTCCTAGTTTTCTTTCCTTTTGTTGCAACACCCCAAGGAGTAACAGGATGACGACCGCCAGAAGTTTTTCCCTCTCCACCTCCATGAGGATGGTCAACCGGATTCATTGCAACTCCACGTACAGTAGGTCTAATCCCAAGCCACCTACTTCTCCCAGCTTTACCCAACTTTCTATTCTTATGGTCAGGGTTAGATACTACACCAATAGTAGCCTTGCAAGAAGATAAAATCAACCTAATTTGACCAGACCTGAGTCGTAATAAAACATATTGGCCATCACGACCAACGATTTGTGCATAACAACCAGCAGCTCTAGCAATCGCAGCACCATTACCTGGCTTCAGCTCAATATTATGAACGAAAGAACCAACAGGTATATGCTTGAGTAGTAAACAATTCCCTGGCAAAATATCAGCATCATCTCCAGCTATCACAACATCACCAGGCTTCATACCTTGAGGAGCTAATATATAAGATTTAGCATCATCTTCCTTATATGATACTAATGCTAAAAACCCACTTCTATTTGGATCATACTCTATTTTCTCAACTATACCCTGATCACTTCTATTACGTTTGAAATCTATAACTCTATACTTCTTCTTGTGACCACCACCTCTATGACGAGTTGTAATTCTACCATGATTATTTCTTCCACCACTGGATTTTTTACCAAATACAAGAGACTTCTCCGGCTTATCTTTTGATAAACCAACTTTACTTATTAATACAGTCCCACGAGAAGACGGAGTAACAGGATTAAAAAATTTCATACCCATATTAAACGCTCATTATATCTAATTTTTGACCATCTATCAAAGAAAAATAAACCTTTTTTCTCTGTTTTTTACAACCAATCACACCCCTAAACCGTCTATATTTAGGTTTAACTCTAATAACATTTATAGAAGAAATTCTGACATTAAATAAAGACTCTATTGCCGATTTTATTTGACGCTTATTTACATTTACAAAAACATACAAAGAGTATTTATTAAACTTCTCTCTTAAAAGAGAAGCCTTTTCTGTGATTACAGGAGATTTTATTATATTATTATATTTAATCATAACAATCTACCTTCAAGATGCTTTAAAGTGTCTTTTGTTAACATCACGCATTCATGATTCAATATATCAAAAACATTTAACCCAATAGGTTTGATTAAATCTACATAATGCAAATTTTTAGCAGCACGTAACAAATCATCTCCATAATCACCAACTATTAAAAAAGAAGAAAATTTAAAATTTTTAATATATTCACACATTTTAGATGTTTTCTTCACATCAACATTTAAACTATCAAGAACAATAACTTGATTATTTAAATATTTTAGAGATAAAGCAATTTTCAAACCAAATTTACGTACTTTTTTATTAAGAGAATAAGCATGACTCCTCACAACAGGACCAAAAATAATTCCACCACCTCTAAACTGAGGAGATCGCAAGCTCCCCTGTCTCGCCCTACCGGTACGTTTTTGACCATACGGCTTAGCTGTTGTACCAGAAACATCACTGATACCCTTTGTTTTATGAGCACCAACTCTTCTCTTTGCTAATTGCCATCTCACTATATCATGCAAAATACTCAATTTTTGCTTGGCAGAAAATATCAAGGGATTAAGCTCAACACTACCTACATTATTATTAGATAGATCAACTAATTCACATTCCATAACTAACTCACCAAATTATTAGCATCATCACTCATATTCAACAGCAGACCTGCTGGAAAAGGAACATCTTTATGTAAAGGCTTTTTAACTGCATCTCTCACAAAAACATAAGAGTTTTTAAACCCAGGAACATTATTACCCTTTACAGCAATTATGCTATTTTCATAATCAATGGATAATATTTTCATATTCTGTACAGTTACTCTGCTATTACCTAAATGACCAGCCATTTTCTTCCCCTTGAATACTCTACCAGGATCTTGACATTGACCAGTAGAACCTTGTGATCTATGAGCAATAGAAACACCATGAGATGCCCTAAGCCCACTGAAGTTATGCCGCTTCATCACACCAGCAAACCCTTTGCCTAAAGAATAACCCGTAATATCAAGATATTGACCAACTACAAAATGATTAACCCCCACCTTTTTACCACATTCTATTCCGAATAGATCAGTTAATCTACTTTCGTATAATTTACATTTATTATTTATACCCTTTTTCTTTAAATATTCCAACTGAGGTTTTGCTATTTTTTTAAAATCTCCTGTGCCTAAAATGACTGAATTGTAGCCACATTCATCTTGTCCTTTTATATCGATAATATAAGTTTCGCTGAGATGTAATAAGGTTACAGCCATGCGACTATTATCAAAATACATAGCAGTATGGCCAACATTCATCATTAACAAACCAATTCTCCTAAGCGAATTTATTCTCTTCATTTTCTTTTCCTAAATATTAACCTTCCTTAACCTTTAAATCCACTTCTACACCAGCAGAAAAAGATAAATCTGCAAGCATCTGCATCATAGTAGAAGTAGGATTATGTACAACAACTAACCGCTTAGAAATTCTCATTTCAAATTGCTCACGAGATTTTTTATCAACATGAGGAGACCTATTAACAGTAAATTTAGAATCTTTTCTTGGCAACGCAATCGGACCAGATAAATCTGCATTAAACTGCTTTAATTGATCAATAAACTCGCGAATACACTTTTCCAATAAAGAACAATCGAAAGCTTTGATTCTAATATATATATCTTGCTTCATCTTAGTTATTACACTCATTCTAAAATTTCCGAAACAACGCCAGAACCAACAGTTCTACCACCTTCTCTTATCGCAAAACGTAATCCTTTATCCATTGCTATTGGTACTTGCAACTCCACTTCTATACTCACATTGTCCCCTGGCATTACCATCTCCTTTCCATCTAGCAATTTTATGCTCCCAGTTACATCCGTTGTCCTTAAATAAAACTGTGGCTGATAATTTCCAAAAAATGGTGTATGCCTTCCTCCTTCTTCTTTCTTCAATATATACACCTCCGCATTAAATTTCTTATGCGGGGTTATTGTCCCTGGTTTTGCCAATACTTGCCCTCTCTCCACTTCTTCTCTCTTTGTTCCTCTTAGTAGTATTCCTACATTGAGTCCTGCACTCCCCTTATCTAGCAACTTCTTAAACATCTCAACACCAGTACATGTCGTCTTTTGCGTCGCTTTCAGACCTATTATCTCTATCTCATCCCCTGTCTTTATCTCCCCCTTCTCTATTCTTCCTGTTACTACCGTCCCTCGGCCCGATATTGAAAATACATCTTCTATTGGCAACAAAAACGGCAAATCTACAGGCCTTGGAGGTACTGCCACATACTCATCTAACTTCTCCATCAATTTATCTATTGATTTCTTTCCATACTCACTACTATCATCCTCTAATGCTTTTAACGCAGACCCAACTATCACAGGCACTTCATCACCTGGAAATCCATACTTACTCAGCAACTCTCTCACTTCCATTTCTACCAAATCTATCATATCAGCATCAGCAACATCAGCTTTATTTATATATACCACGATATATCCAACACCCACCTGTTTTGCCAGCAATATATGCTCTCTCGTTTGTGGCATCGGCCCATCAACCCCTGACACTACCAATATCGCTGCATCCATCTGTGCTGCACCTACTATCATATTCTTTACATAATCAGCATGTCCAGGGCAATCAACGTGTGCATAGTGTCTCTTTTCTGTTTGATATTCAACATGCGCTGTTGCTATTGTTATACCTCTCTTTCTCTCTTCTGGCGCTTTATCTATTTGATCATATGCTACAAAATTACCATAATGCTTTGTTATCGCCGCTGTTAACGTTGTCTTCCCATGATCCACATGTCCTATCGTTCCCACGTTTACATGCGGCTTTCCAAATGCTTCTACTATCGCTGTCATAATTTTAACTCTTCTACCTAAAATACAAATACATCAATAAATAATATGTTGATTTTATATAAATACAACAAAAAAAGAGCGGATAGTGGGAATCGAACCCACGTCACTAGCTTGGAAGGCTAGAGCTCTACCATTGAGCTATACCCGCACAATGGAGGAGGTAGGATTCGAACCTACGTACGCAATGCGGACAGATTTACAGTCTGTTACCTTTAACCACTCGGTCACTCCTCCACAAAAATCTGTTAAGAGAACACTACCTTAACTTAAGTTTTATTATTCCTAATATTAAACATCCAAATCCAAAAGATCAAGTAATAAAAGCTAATCTAACTGATTTCAGTTAGATTTTACTTTTATATAACAAAATATTGTCAATAAAACGCCCAAATAAGTAATGTGAATCATGTGTACCTGGCGCTTCTTCTGGATGGTATTGAGTAGAAAAGACTGGGTAATCCTTCATCATTATCCCCTCTACACTATTATCAAATAGAGAAATATGAGTAACTTCAACGTTACTTGGAAGAGAAGCTGAATCAACAACAAAACCATGATTTTGGCTAGTTATCTCAACTTTTTTACTCTCCAGATCATAAACTGGATGATTACTCCCTCGATGACCAATATCCATCTTGACAGTCTTTGCTCCCAAAGTAACTGCAAGTAATTGATGGCCCAGGCATATGCCAAAAACTGGTATTTTAGATTTCACAATAATTTCTATTTCTGAAATTACACTCTCTCCTATCTCTTGTGGATCACCAGGGCCATTTGAAAGCACTATACCATCTGGATTCATGCTTAATATTTTGTGAGCAAAACCTGTATCTGGTTTGACTAATTCAACCGTACAATCAAGTTCTACTAAGCGTGAGATTATACTATTTTTTATACCGAAATCAACAATTACAACCCTATATTTTGCATTAAGAACGCTTTGAAAGTTATTACTTAAACTGACTTTCTTAGTTATTTCTATTCCATTTACAGATTTGTATTTCTTCAATTCATCTAATATATGTGCCTCACTTGACGGACATATCATTCCATTTTGAGATCCATGTTTTCTCAAATATCTCGTCAAAGCTCTAGTATCAATTCCCGATATCCCAACTACATTATTTTTCTCCAACCAATCATTTAAACTAATATATGAAGAAGAGTGAGACATAGGAGAAAGTTCACGCATAACCACACCACTTGCAAAAATTTTCTCTCCTTCATTATCTTTATGATTTATTCCAACATTACCAATATGAGGAAAAGTGAACGCTATTATTTGATCAGCAAAAGAAGGATCTGTTATAGTATGCTGATAACCTGTCATACCAGTGGTAAAACAAACTTCACCTATACATTTGCCTCTTTTACCTACCGATTTTCCCAAAAAGCACTTGCCATCTTGTAAAACTAAAGCTGCATCCTGCATTTAATTCTCTCAACTCATTTAAAATATTATATAAGAATTTTAAATTACAAGTAAGCAAATACTAAATTTCCCTTTAAGTTTATATAAAATTCAAAATTATAAGTAGCTTTCTTTTTTTATTATTTAGCAAAATTATAGCAAACTTAACTTGTGTGAATAGGCAATAGTCATTACATTCATACTTCATGTTATATAAATTCACATGGATAGAAAAACTTGTCTCATTACAGGAGCATCATCTGTCATTGGAGAAAGTCTAGCACGGTTGCTCATTAAAGATGGATGATTTGTGGTTGGCATTGCAAGGCGCACTGAAAAACTGGAAAAATTAAAAGAAGAATTAGGTAGTAATTTTTTACCTATAACATGTGATGTAAGCAAAAGTGAAAATATTAAAAACTCGTCTGATTTTTTAAAAAAGCAAAATATTATACCAAATCTCTTTTTTCTTAATGCAGGATGTGGCGAAATAGAAGATAAGTTTCATACCAACATTCATAGAAAAACATTTGAAACCAATTATTTTGGAGTTATCAACTGGATTGAAGAATGGATTCATCATAATTCCTTGGCAACTTTTGCGGTTATATCTTCTCTTGTTGCTATGCATGCAACACCACATGCTTCTGCATACTGTGCCAGCAAAGCAGCACTAAAAAGTTGTTTTCAATCACTAAAAATCCAATATGCTAACAGTAGCACAAAGTTTATCACCATAATGCCAGGGCCAGTAAAAACAGATATGTTTAAGTCTAATAAACCACTTCCCTTCATATGGGAGCCAGAAAAAGCTGCAGCATATATTTTAAAAAGTATATTTAAAGGAAAGAAAGTTATAGCGTTTCCAATTTTCTGGCGGTTATTTTTTCATATTTTACAAATTCTTCCCACTAAAATGACTGCAAGAATCTTACGATAATCACCAAATCTACCATCTTGTAAAGCTAAAGCTCTTCAAAACTCAATCGCAAGCTTCTCCACACAAAAACATCTTGACTATCGCATGTTTCATATTATATGAATAAACTGTTAATGAAAGTGGAGGGTTGCAATGCCTAATAATACAGATCAGTCTAAAAAAATAAATGAGAAATGGTTATTTATAGGAGGTGCTTCACTGTTTCTTGTAATAATGCTACCATCAATTTTTCTCTTAGCAAAAATAGCTATGATGTTTGTTATAATCTCAACTACAGCAATAGCAATAAAAATTGCCTCAAAAGCAATATCAAACGTTTTAGAGGATAAAGAGAATCAATCAACACAAAATAAAATTATAAACCTAGCTATTGGAGCAGTGTCCATACTTGCAGGTGGGATATCATTACTTATTACAGCAAAAGTTGGTTTCATCGCAATATGTTCAACTATAGCTATTTTAGCTCTGTATGAATATATTAAAGATGAAAAAATAGGTAAGGATATAAATGATAAATTCGATGAAATAGCTAATAATACAACTGAGTTTTGCGTCAACAGCATTGAAAAACTTATTCCATCACAAAGTTGTGAAGTGTAATCTTTTGTTTATAAATTTTTAGATGCATGGCTAACCAGTGCTTCTTCTCTTGTCATCCCAGTGCTTGACACTGGGATCCATCATCACTAGAAGCATTGCATTTTAACATTACTTTTATAGTCATAAATTTAACTAGATTCCAGTGTCAAGCACTGGAATGACATTGTTTATTATATGCCGTATTGCAATATTCGTACAGCTGTGTACGTAAAACTGGAATGACATGTTCGTAAAATTACGGTAAAAAATTACTTGACAAACTCTAATAGTTTTGTTACCATGCACAGTGAAGGTGTTCTAGAGCTCGGAATCTATCTTCGTCTGCAGACTTTTCAATTCAACTAATCTATAATCTTCAGTTAAAATATATTTTAGCTATACTTCGGTCGTAGCTGTATACATTTTTCTCAATCTTTTTTATTAGTGGAGGACTATCATGTTTAAAACACTGAATTACGCATATCATTGACCTACATGTCTTTAAAGGACAGATGGTACCTATGTCCTTTTTATATAAATTATTGTGTTTTTATGTCTTTTTTAGCAATATCATTTATTGTTTTACGCCCCAGTCTTTTTCAAATATTGCGAGCCCTTGATCAGTAAGTGGATGATTAATTAACTGTCTAAGTATTTTTGCTGGCACAGTAATTGAATGAGCACCAAGCCGTGCAGCTTCTATTACATGTGCTGGACTTCTTACTGATGCAACAAGAACTTTTGTCTTAAAATTATAATTAGAATATATAGTGCATATATCTTCTATTAGCGATAAGCCATCATAGCTTATATCATCAAGGCGACCAACAAAGGGAGAAATAAAACAAGCACCGGCCTTAGCGGCAAACAGTGCTTGTCCAGGAGAAAAACATAATGTAATGTTAGCAGGTATTTTATGTTCTGTCCACAACTTTTTACAAGAAATTAATCCTTCATGTGTAAGGGGTAACTTTACTACGATATTACTAGCGATTTTCGCTAACTTAAGGCCTTCCTTAACCATATCTTCATGGCTATCTGCAACAACTTCAACACTAACAGGCCCTTTTATAATAGAACATATTTCGCTTACTAAATCTTCGTACTTATCTTTATGTCCAGATTTTGCTATTAAAGAAGGATTAGTTGTTATGCCATCAATGAACTCTTTTAGCTCCTTAATTTCATTCAAATCAACACTATCAAGAAAAATTTCCATATTATTGTCCTATTAAAAACCTATTTTTACAAAATATTGTCATCTTTGAAAAGTATTAAATAAAATCGGATTTTTAACTCAACTCAATTTTCAGTCCGTTAGGAAAGAAAATATTGCACTGAGACACAGTATAGCGCTTTCCTTAATTGGTTGCATTTTATTAACAAAATTAGCATAACCAATTTCTGAAGTTTACTAGCTTTACGTTCAATAGAAATTCTTGCATAGCCTAAAACTTAGTGCTACTATTAGTATAGTAACACAAATAGGTAGTGAGGAACAATAAACAAAATGACTAAGTTCGAGTTTAACGCTCGCAATTAAATTCAACTAAAAAGGTTAATATAAAAGGAGTTAATCACTCCTAAAGTAAATATATTATCAGAACAATAGTAATAAGGGGTATACTATGTCAACAAATTTCCCGACATTGAAAAACATATTAGCAGAGCTGAAAAGAAAAAATAGCATTACTGTTTTAGAAGAACATTGTCAGGAAAAATGGGAGGTTTATGACTTGCTCATGGATTTAACAAATGATGAAAATTTTAAGCAAGCATATATAGATCTATCTTTCAACAAGAGCTTTAAAAAAAACTTTATAGAATTAGCAAATCAGGCAAAAAAAGCTGTAAGTAAGTATTTTAGAGACAAAGACATAGACCTTCGAGCTTTTTATGTAGAAACTAACAATTCTGATAAGGTGTTAAACATTAATCTTATTAATTACAATAGAAGTGAGCCAATAAGAATTAGTGATATCTTACAGCAAGAAAGGGATATTAGCACATTGAATATCTATTGCGATAAAAAGCATGACATATACGCTTACCGAAAAGGTAAGGAAAGACATTATGAATTTAAAGAGGGTGCATATTATGAAATGACAAGCACTTGGCCTGTGCAGGACAAGGATGGGAAAACTTTTACCTGTACTATGGTTATGAATGTAAGTAATTCTGGTATAACTAAAGTACTACAGTTTAATGGTAAAGATTTTGAATCGCCACCTGAGGAGTTTTTGGAATTAATAAGACAAAATGAAGAATTATATATTCAAGGTCTCTCTCTACATGACGCTGTCAAAGCATTATTGGAGAAGAATAAAGATGCTCCAGCTGTTATTAATCTGCAAAATAATGAACATATCGTAATCAATAAAGATGAAAAGATGAAAGATCTTGAAAATGATGCTAAAAGCAATCCTATTCTTTCTTTCACTAGCAACAATGTATCAGAGGTTAATCCACAGCAGATTGCAACTCAGGCAATTGCAACTCAAACAGAAGTTAATTCACAACAACTAGATCAAAAGCTTACAAAAGCTGAGCAAGAAATTAGAGAATTAAATGAGCAGAGGAACGAATTACGATATAGGTTCGACAAGGCTGAACAAGAACTTGAAGAGTTAGAAAAGCACAATAGTGACTTACAGAATGAACTTGGAGAAGAAAAGCAAGAAATTAGAGAATTAAACGAGCAAAAGAATAAATTACAATATAGGCTCGATGAGGCTGAGCAAGAAATTAGAGAATTAAATGAACTGAGGAACAATTTACAGCATAGGCTCGAAGAGGCCAAGCAAGAATTTGAAAAGCATAATAGCGATTTACAGAATAAACTTGGAGAAGAAAAGCAAAAAAATGCAAAATTACAAACTGAACTGACACAAAAAGATGAAAAACTAGCAAATATGTCAACAGAGCTGCAAGAAAGAGCGCAAGAACTTGAAGGTGCATATGAAGAAAAGAAAGACCTGAAGAAAAAGCTGGAAGTTGCCAATGTAAAAAATAAGAAACTGGAAGATACATTGCAGATAGAGAGCGAGCAATCAGAACGTATAATGATCGAAGAGAATGAGCGCTTAACGAATTTAAAATATAGGCTCGACAAGGCTGAGCAAGAATTTGAAAAGCATAATAGTGATTTACAGAATGAACTTGGAGAGGAAAAGCAAAAAAATGCAAAATTGCAAGCCGAACTGACACAAAAAAATGAAAAACTAGCAAATATGTCAACAGAGCTGCAAGAGAAAATACAAGAACTTGAAAGTGCACATGAAGGAAAGAAAGATCTAGAGAAAAAGTTAACAATTGCTAATGCAAAAAATGAAAAACTGGAAGATAAATTGAAACAGTTTAAAAAAGCGGAAGAGGAAGCAGAAGATATATTAAATGAAAATTGGAAAGATATACAGAATTTAAAATTTACAATTCTACGCTTAGATGATAAGTACAACACAAATCTGGAATCTTATAAACAAGAGGTAGATCAGCTAAAGCAGGAATATGAAGGGTTAAAGAACGAGGTAGAGCTTAAAGATGAGCAAATTAAGAAGTATAAGCAACAGTTGTCGCAGAAGAGAGAAGAAACAAAAGAGAATCAATTACTGACAAAGATTAAAGAATTGGAAGAATGTAATGAGCACTTGACAGAAATAATTGGAAATAAAGCTCTGGAAATTGAAAGAATAACTGGAGAAAGAAAAGAGCTAAAAGGTACAGTGCAATACTTAAATAGTCAAGTAGAACTGTTAAGTCCAGTAATTGATCAAGTACTTGTTAATAAAAAGGAAGTTTTTGATAATAATTCAAAAATGTTTTACCAGCTTACAGAGAAAATTGATGATTCAGAAAAAAAATCTAGGTCTTTAAGCCTTGATAGCGCATTTCATAGCGATCACTGTAATTCACTTCTAGACTTAATCAGCAGTCCCTCAAAGGTGTGTAGCCAAAGTCAGCGTGGAAATGTTTAAAGATGCACATGAGACCAGCGGCTTCTTTATTCAAGTAGCCCCTCTTGTCATCCGAGTAGTGTGACACATAGCTGTACGAACATTGCAATACGGCACATAATAAATAATGTCATGCCAGTGCCTAGACACTGGGATCTAGTTTTTGGACATTGTTTCTGACATATGTTCTTAAGAACTATTGTTTACTGCATAATTTGCAAATACTTTTTATATCTGGATCCCAGTGTCACGCACTGGGACGACAAGAAGGAAGATACTGGAATGACATCTTCCCTTAACCATAATGTTTGTACAGTTGTGTGTCAGCTACTTGAACGACAAACATTGAGATGACAAGAGTAGACTTATTTCTTGAACAAAAAAGAGCCCCTAAAGAGATTTGACATCAAGATAACTTAAATATATACCAACTCTCTTATCTTTTAATGATTCCTCATCATGAGTCAAATGATCAAAAACCTGAATTTGATTCGTTATAATGCTACAATTATTATTTGCAACCTCTAATATACCATTATCAATTACAACTTTTTCCTTTGTCTGGTTACTCATTTGAGCAGTAATTATACCAGGCAATAAATAAATTAAGTAAGGAGAATGGTAAGCTAAAATCACTAGCTCTCCTTCAAGCCCATTCACTGAAAGCGAAACCACTTCATCGAATGAAATTCGATTATCAGGAGAAAAAAATTGCACCTTAAAAGTGTTCATAATCTTTAATGTCCGGCTCCAACTTCAGCTTTTATTGATTCAGCCTTTTCTATTGCTTCACTTATACTTCCCACCATATAAAAAGCAGCTTCTGGCAGATGATCATATTTACCTTCAATAATTCCTTTAAAACTAGAAATAGTATCAGAAAGTGAAACAAATTTGCCAGACATGCCAGTAAATACCTCCGCAACATGAAAAGGTTGAGAAAGAAACTTCTGAATTTTACGAGCTCTATCAACAATAATTTTATCTTCATCAGATAGTTCATCCATACCAAGTATTGCGATAATATCTTGCAGCGACTTATAAGTTTGCAATATACGTTTCACTTCAGAAGCCACATTATAATGCTCTTCACCAATGATTTCAGCAGATAAAGACTGAGAAGTTGAGTCAAGTGGATCAACAGCAGGATATATACCCATTTCAGCTATCTGCCTTGACAACACTGTGGTTGCATCAAGATGAGAGAATGTAGTTGCTGGAGCTGGATCGGTCAAATCGTCTGCAGGAACATATATAGCCTGTACAGAAGTAATAGAACCAGCAGTAGTTGAGGCTATTCTCTCTTGCATAGCGCCCATATCAGTCGCAAGAGTTGGCTGATAACCAACAGCCGACGGTATTCTTCCAAGCAAAGCAGAAATTTCAGAGCCAGCTTGAGTAAAACGGAAGATATTATCTACAAAAAATAGAACATCTTGATTTTCATGATCACGAAAATACTCCGCCATAGTTAGTGCTGTTAAAGCAACCCTAGCCCTTGCTCCAGGAGGTTCATTCATTTGACCATAAACCAAAACGGCTTGAGATTTTTCGTGCTCATTTATATCTATTACATTCGAAGTAATCATCTCGTTATAAAGATCATTACCTTCACGCGTTCTCTCTCCTACTCCAGCAAACACAGAAAATCCTTTATGAGCTTTTGCTATGTTGTTAATCAGCTCCATTATCAGAACTGTTTTACCAACACCAGCTCCACCAAATAAGCCAATTTTTCCTCCTTTAAGATAAGGAGCAAGAAGATCTATAACCTTTATTCCTGTAACTAAAACTTCTTCCTGTATCTTCTGCTCAGTAAAACTTGGAGGTGATCTATGTATAGGTTCTAAATTATACTTTCCTTTTAGCGGACCACACTCATCTATAAGCTCTCCTACAACATTAAAAATCCTTCCTAAAGTTGAGCGTCCAACCGGAACTGATATTGGTGCACCTGTATCAACAAACTCATCACCTCTTGACATACCATCTGTGCTATCCATAGCAATACAACGAACTACATTGTCACCTATATGTTGTGAAACCTCTAAAACTAGCTCCTTGCCCTTACATTTTAGTTTGCTTTTTAAAGCATTAAATATCTTAGGCAACCCGTCTTCAAATTTTAAATCAACAACTGCTTGAGTTATTTTAACTACTTTACCTGTACTCATCTCTTTCATCACCTAACACTAAATTCTATAAAAGAACTTCTAAAGAAAATAAATCCTATATTATTAACAGAAATTTTGCAATATTAAAACACTTACTAGTTACGTTTCATTATAAATAGTGCAAATGCATTTAATAGCCAAGTAATAACAAACAGCACCAAACTAAGCGCATAAGCAGCAAGAGTTTGCACACTATTGAAATCCTGATCTCCGGTAAGTAATGTAGCAATTTGTACAGTGATAGTAGTAACTGAATTGAGAGGATTAAAGGTCAAATTTGCATTGATTCCCACAGCCATTAGTACAATCATTGTTTCACCTATCACCCTTGAAATTGATAATAAAACTGCACTTAAAATTGTAGGCATTGCATAAGGTATTGTTATATGCCATATAGTTTCCGCTGGTGTTGCGCCAAGCGCCATAAAACCATAACGTAAACTTTTTGGAACAGATCTTATAGCATCTTCAAGCAAAGAAATAATAAAAGGAAGAATCATTATTCCAATCGATAAACCAGCAATCAAAGCACTTTCTGAGTGTATACTTAAATTAAAAAAATTTGCTACCTGCTTTATAAAAAAAGACAAAAATACAACTGAGAAGTATCCATATACAACAGTAGGAATAGCAGACAAAACCTGTAAGGCTGTATTAATAACATAACGCACTTTTTCACTCGCATACTCACTAATATATATTGCAGAAAATAAACCAAGCGGCACCGCAACTAACATTGCTACAATAGTTATAAGTAATGTCCCCACTAAAAGTGGCGCTATACCAAAACATCCCACCTCTCCTTCACCAATAATAGCTACATTATGCTTCCATTTTAAGCAAAATAAGAATTCTGAAATAGCTACTTTATTAAAAAAAGAAATGGACTGAACAAAAATAGATAGCATTATAAATAAAGTGATAAAAAGTGATATTGCTAAAGCCATAAATAACAAAAATTTTACCATCTTATTTCTTTTACCTTTAAAGATAAAAATCAGCATAAAAAAAAGTAACGCTATAGAAATAGAAGTTATAAAATAACCATCATAGAATGCTAACAAACAAGGTAGCATCCACATACAACTCAAATATATATAAGACTTAACTTTACTTACTGCTTGAAACTTACTCAAACAAAATAAAAGGATTAGTAAAACAGGTACGCCTATAATTAAATTCATTTTTCCATATATCAAATTTTATTCAACAAGAATGCCATAGAAGTTGACCATTATTTGACAATAGAGCAAAATAATTTAAAATAAATAGTTATATTAATATAAAAACAATGAAAAGAACATTTCAACCAAAAAATTTAAAAAAAAAGCACAAACATGGATTTCGTTCACGTATGTCAACAAAAGCTGGAAGAAAAATTCTTAATAAGCGTCGCTCATTAGGGTGTAATAAATTATGCGCATAGTAAGCATAAAAAAAAAGAGTTTTCCTTTGCTTTTAAAAACAGATTAGCACCTGACAGTCTTTTTTATCGAGGGGTATATATATCACTATATGCTATAAAAGAAAGAGAACCTGAAAAGTATATTCATGTTATTAGAGTAGGTCTGGCTATCAGTAAAAAAGTCGGAAAAGCAGCAAAAAGAAATAAAATAAAAAGGCAATTACGAATGCTAGCTAAAGTTAGCATTTCTAATATAAGTAATGTAGGATACTATTACATAATACTAACCCATAAAAACATTATGCAAGCAGGCTATAAAAATTTACAAAAAGACCTCAATATTTGCTTAAAGAAAGATAAAATAAGAAGAAATTTTCACTAAAGTATTTACAGATATATTTTTTATGATAAGATAAGTAAACTTTTTAAAATAAATTAATAGATGTGGGTGCTTGATGGTAGAGAGTATAAGAAAACAAGATAAAAAGCTCGATACAAATAATGCTGAAGAGAGTTTTTCTGAATATAGAAAGTCTAGCTATCGTACACAATGGGGAATGGCATTTGAACAAAGCCAATACTTAGAACAAAATAAGGATAATCCTACAGGGAAGTTGCTAAATTTGAATATAGAAGCAACTTATTACAATAAGAGAATGGTTTGATAAAAGTAAAAGTACCCGTTCAAGGGAGTAGTTCAAGAAACGATAGGCAGGGGATTGTATAGTTCTCTTTATTTCCATGTTAAGTATAATGAAATTATCCTTTCAAGTTCCTAGCTCTGATTACGTAAAATATGAGCTTTTACAGTAAACGATATAATGCCTAATTTGCTGTTCAGCGTGATAGTGGAATACTTTCTGGTTTACTTAAAAAATTTCACATTATTCTTTCAGATTTTAAAATATTTTTCGCAACTTGAAAAGCTCCAGTTGCTTCAGATAGGTAGCTTCAAGTAATACCTTATACGTTTTGCAACTTTCTTATACTTCTGTTTCATTTTTTAATAAAGCTTTTTTTAGCATAAATAATTCAGTGGATGCGTTTTTTAAGTAACAGCCCAGAATTTTAACTTCAATAGTCCAGCTATGTTTCAAAGTACCTGTCAGCGACTATTACGATTGCAACATACACTGTCTTTTAAATCTTCTTTTCCTTTAAAACTTGCAGTATTGCTTCAGCACTAACCAAGTTTACCTTTATTATAACACGTTGATGCGCAAAACCTCACTTTTCTTATTCGATTTGCTCATACACCTTTTTGCATTTTGAGGGAATTCTATATTCACTATTTGATACGCTTTCAATTCACATTAAAAACATCACTTATAATTTTCACGTTTTGAATTTTTATAAAATCCACTGAGTGCTACAATTATCACCTAACTATTGGACCAAATGTATCTGCTTTTTGGTAGTTTGCTACTTCTTCTTTCTCCTCATCTCCAACAACTTAATTAATATTCAATTATATAAAGTTTGATTTTCGGAAGATCAATTGTTTGATGATTTGTTAAATATTGCTATCTCTCCTCCTCATTTGCAAATAGGTGACAAATTCTACTTTTAAATTTTCTACTTTTATTTTAAAGTTTTCGCAAAATTCTAAAAGATCAGTTATATTACCTCATAGCTACTCTATGTTTACCTTGTTTCATCGCTCTACTGAACAGATATAAATAAAAAGAAATTTTTATAAACTTGGCAACGACCTACTTTCCCTTTTTAAGTATCATCGGCGCTAAAAAGTTTCACTTCCGAGTTCGAGATGAGATCGGGTGGTTCATTTTTGCTATAGTCACCAAGTCAATAAAAATTTCTGACTTAACAAATTTCAATTTAATATTTAACACTGCATATGCACATATAGAAAGCAAATAAATCAATCAGGCTATTAGTACCAGTTAGCTTCACATGTTACCATGCTTCTACACCTAGCCTATCAACGTGGTAGTCTCCCACGGCCTTAATTGGGAAATTTTTTTGAAGAGGGTTTCTTGCTTATATGCTTTCAGCAATTATCCCATCTATACATAGCTACCCAGCGATGCTATTGGCATAACAGCTGGTACACCAGAGGTATATCCATCTCGGTCCTCTCGTACTAGAGTCAGATCTTCTCAAATTTCCTTCACCCACGGCAGATAGAAACCGAACTGTCTCACGACGTTCTAAACCCAACTCACGTAACACTTTAATCGGCGAACAGCCGAACCCTTGGGACCTTCTCCAGCCCCAGGATGT
Organism: Wolbachia endosymbiont (group B) of Ablattaria laevigata; assembly: GCF_964277395.1. NCBI lineage: Bacteria > Pseudomonadati > Pseudomonadota > Alphaproteobacteria > Rickettsiales > Anaplasmataceae > Wolbachia > Wolbachia endosymbiont (group B) of Ablattaria laevigata. Next base: position 226,542 of record NZ_OZ195519.1, on the reverse strand, counting down.
GATGAGTCGACATCGAGGTGCCAAACGGTGTCGTCGATATGAACTCTCGAACACCATCAGCCTGTTATCCCCGGCGTACCTTTTATCCGTTGAGCGATGACCCTTCCATACAGAATCACCGGATCACTATGACCGACTTTCGTCTCTGCTTGGCTTGTCAGCCTCGCAGTCAGGCAAGCTTATGCCATTGTACTATCAAGCTGATTTCCGACCAGCTCTAGCTTACCTTCGCACGCCTCCGTTACTTTTTAGGAGGCGACCGCCCCAGTCAAACTACCCACCATACAATGTCCTAGTTCCAGATAATGAAACATAGTTAGATATCAAAAGTGTAAAGGGTGGTATCTCAAGGTTGACTCCATTATAGCTAGCGCCATAACTTCAAAGTCTCCCACCTATCCTGCACATCACACTTTTAATAGCAATGTAAAGCTATAGTAAAGGTGCACGGGGTCTCTTCGTCTAACCGCGGGTACCCCGCATCTGCACGGGGAATTCAATTTCGCTGAAATGATGTTGGAGACAGTGGAGAAATCGTTACGCCATTCGTGCGGGTCGGAACTTACCCGACAAGGAATTTCGCTACCTTAGGACCGTCAGTGTTACGGCCGCCGTTTACTGGGGCTTCAATTTGGAGCTTGCACCCCTCCTATTAACCTTCCAGCACCGGGCAGGCGTCAGACCCTATACTTCCACTTACGTGTTTGCAGAGTCCTGTGTTTTTAGTAAACAGTCGCTACTCCCTATTTTGTGCCACCTACTCATAGTTGCCTAAAAGCAGGTTACCCTTCTTCCGAAGTTACAGGTATAATTTGCCGAGTTCCTTCAACATCATTCTTTCAACACCTTAGTATACTCTACTCATCCACCAGTGTCGGTTTACGGTACGGCCTCATAAATATAAGTGCTATTTCCTGGAGCTTCTTTTAAGCATAGATCAATCCAATAAGACCTATACAAATACAAAACCCGTCACACTTAAGAGGTTTAGGAATATTAACCTAATTGCCATCGACTACTCCTTTACGGACTCGCCTTAGGAACCGACTAACCCTACGCAGATTAACTTAACGTAGGAACCCTTAGATTTTTGGTGAGAGTGTTTTTCACACTCTTTTACGCTACTTATGTCAGCATTCTCACTTCCGATATCTCCAGCAGTTTTCACAAACCACCTTCACAGACTTACGGAACGCTCCGCTACCGCGCCTATTAATCGAAATCAATAAGCACCCACATCTTCGGTATACAGCTTTAGCCCCGGTACATTTTCGGCGCAGAAAAACTTATTTAGACAAGTGAGCTGTTACGCTTTCTTTAAAGGATGGCTGCTTCCAAGCCAACCTCCTAGCTGTAATGGTTTTTCCACTTCCTTCCCCACTTAGCTGTAATTTTGGGACCTTAGATAGTGATCTGGGCTGTTTCCCTTTCCACCACGGACTTAGCACCCGTAGTGTGTCTGCTGTATAATTAATTGTTGGTATTCGGAGTTTGGTTAGATTTGGTAAGATGATGAATCCCCCTAGTCTATCCAGTGCTCTACCCCCAACAACATACATACAACGCTCTACCTAAATAGATTTCGCGGAGAACCAGCTATTTCCAAGTTTGATTGGCCTTTCACCCCTAATCACAACTCATCCAATAATGTTGCAACATTAACTGGTTCGATCCTTCAGTATGTTTTACCATACCTTCAATCTGGTCATGACTAGATCACTTGGTTTCGGGTCTAATCCATAAAACTAAACGCCCTATTCAGACTTGCTTTCGCTACGCCTACACCTACCGGCTTAAGCTTGCTTCATAGATTAACTCGCTGACCCATTATGCAAAAGGTACGCTGTCACTCTAAATATCAATAAATTGATATAGAGCTCCAACTGTTTGTAAGCACTTGATTTCAGATTCTATTTCACTCCCCTCCCGGGGTTCTTTTCACCTTTCCCTCACGGTACTTGTTCACTATCGGTCGTTAAGGAGTATTTAGGCTTGGAGGATGGTCCCCCCATATTCAAACAGGATTTCACGTGCCCCGCTCTACTCAAGGATTTAAAAACTTTCTATTTATACAGGACTATCACCTTCTATGGTTACCATTTCCAGAGTATTCTAATTCTTATTTTTAAATCACTAGCCTTTTCCGCTTTCGCTCGTCACTACTAACAGAATCTCGGTTGATTTCTTTTCCTTTGGCTACTTAGATATTTCAGTTCACCAAGTTTGCTTTATATACTTAGTATATAATAACTAGCCAAGCTAGTTGGGTTTCCCCATTCGGAAATCTGCGGATCAAAATTTGTTGACAATTTCCCACAGCTTATCGCAGCCTGCCACGTCCTTCATCGCCTCTTAACGCCAAGGCATCCATCAAGTGCTCTTAATAATTTATTTATCTGACTATATGTAGAATATGCAGAGTTAAATATTAACTTACAATTGAATTGAGATTAAATAATCTCTACCATAAAACTTTTCAAACATCTAAAAACTAATCTTTTATATGTTACAATCTGATAAATCATATGTCAACGCCTTTTTACACAAAACATTTACCTATTATTATCAACAACAATATACCAGCAATCTAAAACAGTACAATCTGAGAAATATTCGACAAATTGATATGTACAGAAAAATTAATGAAAAAGATATTTTGTAAGATAAAATGTGTTAAAATTAGTTACCTAAAAATGAAAATGAACATTTGGAGTATTTCTAATGTATGAAAAGTAATCTATCTTTTATAAAAAACTTTGCTTTAAATTGTATATCTAAGCTCACTGGCTTATTAAATATTAAAAAAGTAAAAAATTTCATTATGGATAAATACAATACTCTCCATAAAGAAATTGTAGTGTTTCTTGAAAAATCTAAAAACCTGTTAAATACCAACATTGAAATCGGGTTATATCACTTCTATAAAGGTAATATATCAGATGCAAAGTTAAGATTTTGGTTAATTAGCATATTCTACCCCAATTTACCTATAATCTGGTATAATATTGGAAGATGTCATTTTGCAGTAGGAAATACTAATAAAGCTTATAATTATTTAACAAAGACACTAAAATTAGATAGTAGTCATAAAGAAGCTTCTTACTATATAAAGAAAATAACAAACACATCAGATATCGTGGAATTGCCTGAAAATCTCATAAAGCAATATTTTGATTACACAGGTGAATATTTTGTTGAGCATTGGCTAATTGCCAAACAATACAGAGGACATGAACTAGTACATATGATAATCAAAAAAATCTTTCACAACTCCACTTCTGAACTGAATATACTTGACCTTGGTTGCGGTACTGGAATATGTGGTCACTTCCTAAAAATAAATAATATTAGAAGTCGCATAACAGGAGTTGACATCTCAAATAGAATGCTCAATATTGCAAGAGGATGTCTTATAAAAGGTAAACCTGTTTACAATGAGTTAATACATACAGAAATGAAAGAGTTTCTTAAACAAGAGAAGAACCAGCAGTATGATGTAATTATCTTTGCTGAAGTGCTACACTATCTACATGATTTTCTAGCAGAATTGGAACTAGCAAAAGGATTGACAAACAAAAAAGGGGTTATTGTATGTTTAGTAAGAAGAAAGGAAGGTAAAGGTATTGACTTTGTAAACAAAGGAGATTATTTTCGTCATTCAGAAGATTATATTCAGCATGTTGCAAAAGAAACAAATATGCAAATAAGTCAAATGAGTTACTGTAAAATATATGGCAGTCAGGTTGATGGTATCTTATTTGCATTACAACATCCACAAACAAATTCAACAACTTAATCGAGAAATCGCTCAAATAAATTTCTATATTATCATAAAAGGAGCCTTATGAATTACATTACTATTAATTACGCAAAAGATAGTAAATTAACCGATTTTGGAAAAGCAGTTCTATTGGATAGGTATTTAATAGAAAATGAAAGTTATCAAGATCTCTTTATACGTATTGCTAATTACTATTCTGATGATAGAAAACATGCACAACGTCTTTATGATTACATGAGCAACTTGTGGTTCATGCCTTCAACACCAATACTTAGTAACGGCGGTACCAAAAGAGGATTGCCTATTTCCTGCTTTCTTAATGAAACTGAAGATAGCTTGAAGGGAATAGTTGATCTATGGAATGAAAATGTTTGGCTCGCTGCACGTGGTGGTGGAATAGGTAGTTATTGGGGAAATTTACGTTCAATTGGTGAAAGTGTCAAAGGTAGCGGTAAAACATCAGGAATTGTGCCATTTATCGTAGTACAAAACGCTCTGACGCTTGCAATCAGCCAAGGATCCTTAAGAAGAGGAAGCTCAGCAGTTTATCTTCCTGTATGGCATCCAGAAATAGAAGAGTTTCTAGATTTACGTAAGCCAACTGGTGGTGACCCAAATCGCAAAGCATTAAATATACATCATGCTGTAATAGTAACAGACAAATTTATGCAAGCTGTTGAGAATGATCAAGAATGGAATTTAATAAGCCCTCATAACAATAAAGTTATTTCAACAGTAAAAGCACGGGATATATGGATTAAAATATTAACAGCAAGAATTGAAACTGGAGAACCTTATATTATCTTTCTTAATGCAACAAATAACAATAAACCAGAACCTTACAAAAAGCTCAATTTAGATATCAAAATGTCAAACCTATGCAGTGAAATAACTTTAACTACAGGTTACGATCACCTGAACAAGTCGCGCACTGCTGTATGTTGTTTATCATCCGTAAATCTTGAATACTACGAAAAATGGAAAGATAATGAGCTTTTCATAGAAGATATAATGCGTTTTCTTGATAATGTATTAGAGGATTTCATAAACCACGCACCAAATGAAATACAGCGAGCAAAATATTCCGCAATAAGAGAGCGTAGTATCGGTCTTGGTGTGATGGGCTTTCATTCATTTTTACAAAGTAAAATGGTTCCTTTTGAATCAGTAACAGCCCAACAATGGAATAAAAAAATATTTAAGCATTTGCGCGAGCAAGCAGATGTAGTTTCTAAAAAATTAGCAGAAGAAAAAGGGCCATGTCTTGACGCTAAAGAAATCGATCTAATGGAAAGGTTCACACATAAGCTCGCTATTGCTCCAACTGCCTCAATTTCGATTATCGCAGGCAACACTTCTCCTGGAATAGAGCCGTATGCAGCAAACGTATTTATACAGAAGACACTTACAGGTTCATTTGTAGTACGAAATAAATTCTTGCAAAAACTACTAGCAGAAAAAAATCAAGACAATGATGAAACATGGTCCTCAATTTCAACAAATGAGGGTTCTGTTCAGCATTTAGATTTTCTTAGCAAGCATGAAAAACTGACATTTAAAACAGCATACGAACTTGATCAACAATGGATCATAGAACATGCAAGTGATAGAACTCCTTATATTTGTCAATCTCAATCAGTAAATCTGTTCTTACCTGCCAATGTGCATAAACGTTACTTACACAAAATACATATGCTTGCTTGGAAAAAAGGATTAAAAAGCTTGTATTACTGCAGATCACAATCAATGCAGAGAGCTGACAAGGTCTCACATGACATATTCAAAAAAAGTGAAATATTGCAACAAAAAACAGATATTAATTATGATGAATGTCTATCATGCCAGTAGACTGTACATACCTTACTGTCACAAAAATACAATTGTACAAAAGTTATGTTTTCATAGATGCTACATAGAAATCCAGATGAATTTCTAAAGTCTATTCCAAGAGATAAACGTATAATGTGCCTTGATATGGGAGAAAAACAAATAGGCGTAGCATTTAGTGATAAAACACAGCTTATAGCTACAGCTCATAGTATATATTATAGAAGAAATATGAGCAAAGATTTAGGTTATCTGTATAGAATATTCAAAGAAAATGAAGCTGGATCAATGGTAATAGGACTACCATTCAAAATAGATGACCAAGAGACCGAATGGTGTAAAGCAATAATCCAATTCGCAAATAAAATAATAAAAAAATGTAAGATAAACATATATCTACAAGACGAAAGTTTATCAACATCTCTTGCAACTCACGCACTAAAAATTACTGGAATATCAATCACAAAATCAAAAAAAATAGATGATAAAATTGCTGCATGTATTATTCTGCAACGAACATTGGATAAGATAAATGCCATCAAATAGTTTTTTAAACTGAATTCATGTAAAACTACTCAATAAAACAAGAATTTCTCGTATAAGCATGACAAATTGCTGTAGCAAGAGCATCAGCAGTATGGTGACATTTTATATTTGAGCTTTTAACTATTTGCTTTACCATAAATATAATCTGACCCTTATCAGCATGACCATTTCCAGTAATGCTCTTTTTTATATAGTTTGCATCATATTCATTCATGGGTAAATCCGTCATTCGTAATATTAAAATTGCAATTGCTCTTGCATATCCTAAAGTTAGCGAAGATTTTGGATTCTTATTAATAAAAATTTTTTCCACAGCAGCTTCATTTGGAGAGTATAGGAAAATTACTTTCTTTAATTGTTCAAAAATTATATGTAGACGTTCACCTAAACCCAATTTACCATCAGTTGATATGGTACCGCCACCCAAAAATTTAATATTATTCTTTTCTTCCAGTCTAATAATGGCCCAACCAGTCTTACTCATCCCTGGATCTAGACCTATTATTTTAATCACTTAATAAAGGCTTAACCAATAAATAAACAGAAATAAAAATATCCAGACTAGATCGACAAAGTGCCAATACCAAGAAGCAAACTCAAAGCATAAGTGATCTTGAGGTGTAAATTGATCTTTTCGAGCTCTAAATAAACATACTGACAAAAATATTATACCTATTATAACATGCACACAATGAAAACCAGTAATCATGTAAAAGTTGGATGTATAGATAAGTTTTTCTCCTGTTTCTCGTAAAGAAAAACTTGCTTCATGATATTCGATTGCTTGCACTATTATAAAGAACATCCCAAGCAATATAGTTATAGACAGCATTTTAATCATGCTTTTTTTATCATTTTCAAGTAAAAAATGATGTGCTGAGGTAATTGTTGTACCAGAAAGTAATAATATTAGTGTATTCATGAATGGTAACGACCATGGATCCGGTGGTAAAATCCCTTCAGGAGGCCATTCAACTTTTTTTGTAGGAGAAAACGCTTCAAATAAAAAAACCGGATCAAGCCAGGCTTTAAAGAATGAACAAAAGAACGCTATAAAAAACACAACTTCCGAGAGGATAAATAAGTACATTGCAAGCTTGAGTCCATGTTTTACAATGGCAGTATGGCATTTATCATAAATTGCTTCTCTTATTACATCTCTCCACCAATAAAACAGTACACCTGATACTGCAGAGATTCCTAAAACTAAACCAAATATTCCAGAAGTTTGTTTATGAAATACACCAACTAACCCAAGTGCAAGAACAAAAATTGCTGCTGATATAGCAATTGGCCAGGGGCTTGGATCCACTAAATGAAAATCATGTCCTTTACTTTTCATATCATCTTCAAAAATACGTACCAAGCATACAAATTAGCTTAAAATTGTCAATATTTCTTAAAAGCTCGATCAAATTCTGAAAAATTATATGCGCTATTCCAAAAATCTAACTCAAATTGTGCGCTTATCCTAAATAACTCAAGCATTCTACTTCTTTCTTTTTCTCCTACTTTTTGGCAATACTCATCAACAATATGTTCTAAAGTAGTGCACCCATACTCCATTAAACTACCACTATAAAAATCAAACCAATCCTTATACCTGTTATTTTCCTTGAACCCACTTTTCATACTATCAGTAACAGTTTTGTATATAAACATGCAAGAATATAAAACTGTTACAGTTTCATAGATATCACTATATGAGACAGACAAAAGAAAATTGGTAAAATTAAAACATGTAGGAGATTTTTTTCCTCGTCTCACACCGTATATAGTAAAGTAGTGATCACACAAGAACTTATTAACAGCTATTGACCCTTGCGCTACTTTGGCAAGTGGAATTACATTACTACAATCTTCTATTCTGGACGCAATAATCAATATGGTACGAATGTAATCGTCTAAAAACAACGTGTCTTGCTGGATATAGAATTTAAAGTTCTCTATATTTAAAGTACCTTCCATCAACTCAACATTAAAAGGATGATTAGTTAAATCTCTTAAAAGATTTGATCCATAGCAATTCTTAATTATATTACTAAACATGCAAAACACTCAAAATCAAAGTTCTGACACGAGTAACTCTATATTAGATTCTAAGTCGCAACCTGCATTATAATATATCTCATTCCAAAATTCCATTTCAAGCTGCATCCCACTACGAAAGAATTCTAACATATTCCTTTGCTCATTATCATTGGATTTTTTATATAGACTGTTCATAATGTTAGTTACATCATCAATCATGGTATTTGCTGCATCAGAGTTAAAAAAATCTATCCATTTTTGATATTTGTTATCAGCAACAGTTTTACCTTTCGCAATATGACGTACAACTATTTGATATATACAAAAGCACGGGTAAGAAGCTGCTAAACCTTCAGCAACAGAATTGTGATGTGCAACACGTACAAAGAAGTTAGTAAAAGCTGAGCAAGACTTCGACTTTTTGTGGCTATCAGACAAATCGCAATCTGCAAAATGTTCTCTATAGTAATCTCGTGTGGCAAAAGTACCCACAGCTACACAAACTAGTTTATTCATTATTTCAACGTCATTAAATTTAGCTGCAATAATCAATAAAGCACGAGTGCAGTCTACTACATACAAAAAATCCTGCTGAAGATAAAATTTGAACTTTTCATAATCTAGCGTATTATTCATCAACTCAACATTGAAAGGATGTTTTATTATTTTTTCAATAAGGCCAGATGACTCTCTTACAGCAATATCGTAAAATTCTTCTTTTGGTTTGTCGGACATCTTGTAAGTCCCATAAATATTAAAACTGGTATAATTACTAAAAAGTTACTTACAATTTAATAATAAGTTATTATATCAGTATCAAGCTAGAAATAAAAGAGTTTAATAGTTTAAAGAAATTCTCTCTTTTTTTCTTCTATATTAAATTCTTTACAAAAATCAGTAGATAAGTCCACACCTTCCCAAGAAAATCCACCATCACTTTCCGATTCTTTACCAAAATGCCCATAGCAGGCTGTACGTTTATATATAGGACGATTAAGTGATAAATGTCTTATTATGCCTTTAGTTGATAAATCTATGTTACCTTCAATAAACCCTTTAATCCTCTCTTCATCTATTGTATTCGTGCCAAATGTATCAATGTAAAATGAAGTAGGTTTTGAGACACCAATTGCATAAGAAAGCTGCACAAGACAACGTTCAGCTAAACCTGCAAAGACAATATTTTTAGCAAGGTATCTCGCCATACAAGCTGCGGATCTATCAACTTTTGTTGCATCTTTTCCAGAAAACGCTCCTCCACCATGTGGAATATAGCCTCCATAAGTATCAACCATAATTTTTCGTCCGGTTAATCCACAATCACCAACTGGTCCGCCAATAACAAATCTACCTGTTGGATTGACTAAGAGATTTTCTTTAGGGCACATCCACCCTTCAGGTAAAGATGAAGCTATGTAAGGATAAATTATTTCCTTCACTTTCGATTGACTCAGATCCTCAAGATGCTGTATTGAAACAACAATACTTTCAGCACGCACTGGAAGGTTATTCTCATACGCCAAAGTGATTTGCGATTTTGCATCCGGACCAAGCTTTACCTCTTTGACCATACTCATGATATTTCTCAGAATCGAGTGTGCATAAAAAATGGGTGCTGGCATGAGGCTTTCTGTCTCTATTGTTGCATAGCCATACATTATGCCCTGATCCCCAGCACCTTGATCCACACCTATTGCAATGTCATTTGATTGTTCATGTAGTAATATATTTACTTTCACTGTTTCCCAGTGGAAACCATCATGCTCATAACCAATATCTTTTATTGTATTCCGTACAATACTTTCAATCTTGCTATTTTCAATGTTCGGCCCAAATACTTCCCCAGCTATAATAACATTATCTTTAGTAACTAAAGTCTCTATTGCAGTACGAGAGGAAGAGTCATTAAAAAGGTATTCGTCAAGTATTGCATCTGAAATCTGGTCTGCTACTTTGTCTGGATGACCGGCTGCTACTGATTCACTGGTTACTGAATTCTTATGTAAAACCATCGCTTAGTTACACGATATCAAAACTATTGCAAATTTAAATGGTGGGTCTGGGAAGAGTTGAACCTCCGACCTCACGCTTATCAGGCGTGCGCTCTAACCACCTGAGCTACAGACCCGTATCTATTCAAGCCAAGGCTTGCATATCATCTGTAGGCACAACATCAATAAACGTCTTTTTATTTGCTGATTTTCTAAAACTCACCCAGCCTTTCGTTTTAGCAAAAATCGTATGATCTTTACCCATACCAACATTCTTTCCAGGATGAAATTTTGTACCTCTTTGACGTACAATTATGTTACCTGGAATAACCTCACCATTCTTCTTTATCCCGAGCCGACGCCCTGCCGAATCTCTACCATTACAGGAACTACCACCTGATTTTTTAGTTGCCATATCTTACCTCTTACTTTTGAAGACTAATTTCATTGATACGAAGAACAGTAATATACTGCCTATGACCATTTTTCCTACGGTAATTTTTTCTTCTCTTTTTCTTAAAGATTATAATTTTTTTATCTCTACACTGCTCCAGTACTTCAGCTTTAACAACAGCATTAGACGAACAAGATAAGCCATTGTTTGAAACACAAATCACTTTATTGATTTCCACTTCCTCTTTTTCTTCAGCTTGTAATCTTTCTACTTTAATTATGCTGCCTTTTTTTACTAAATACTGCTTTCCACCAGTTTCGATTACTGCAAACATGACAAATATCAATTATTGTTATTAACACTAATCGTAAATGATGTTACACATACTGTCAATATAAATAAAAACATGAAATACTTCTACCTTTATCTGCTTTTCCTCGTGGAGAGTAGTCAAGTTTTAAAACTTGACTACTCTCAAATTCTCTTAGTATCATGAAAACTTTACGACGTTAATAAAAACTCAAGCTTTCACTAAAAACATTCAATCGGAGCTTATAAATTAAAACTCATTCCAAGTTCAAACCCATGAGAAAAATTACTGAACTTGTGAAGTTTATAGCCAGCGAAAACATTCGTTCTCTCAGAAAGTGGAAGATTAATACCAGCACCTATCTGGTAGGAAAAAACTTTTTTACGTCTAGCTGTTGACCTTGCTGTGCTGGTTGAGATACTTTAGCTCCACCTCCTACACCAAAAGTAACATAAGGAGTAATATCCGTACTTTCAAATTGATGATTATAATGAAGCTTTGCCATGAATCCTAACTCTGCCAAAGATCCTCCAAACAAAACAGATTTCAATACAGGACCAGCTGAAATTTTAATGCTATCTGTATAGTGATAGCCAAGATCAACATTAGCACCAACCCCACCTGAAAAGGAAGTGTAGATTCTATCTTTAATCCAATCAACTCCAAAAGACGGTGCTGACAAAGAACAGCAGATAACCAAAGTAAGTAATTTTTTCATTTTCACCCTCTAACCATGAATATACGCATATATATCCATAGAAAAGTTAAAAATCACATAACTTACATAATAAAATCGGAATCACTTTTTTAGCTACTTGCCTTTCTCTTGCAATTGCCAAACTTTTCTTTTTCACATTTTATTACCTACTGCAATCATCATTTTAGCCTATATAACTTGCTTTTATTTCAACAAAAATTCAAACCAGACTTCACTAAAAACATTCAATCAGATTTTACAAATTAAAACTCATTCCAAATTCAACCCCATGCGAAAGTTCATGGAACTTTTGCAGCTTGTAGCCAGCAAAAACACTTGTTCTCTCAGAAAGTGGAAGATTAATACCAGCACCTATTTGATAAGAAAAAAATTCTTCTACGTCTGGCCCTTGATTTTCTGAAAGAGGAATTTTAGCAACACCTCCCAGACCAAAAGTAACATAAGGAGTAATATCTGTATTTTCAAATTGATGATGATAGTGAAGCTTTGCCATAAGTCCCGCGTCTAAAATCCCTTCATTCATAACAAGTTTAACTGCAGGACCAAATGAAATTTTAATGCTATCTGTACAGTGATAGCCAAGATCATAATTAATACCAAGCATGCCATACGACGAAGAGGTGTAGGTTCTATCTTTAACCCAATCAACTCCAAAAGACGGTGCTGACAAAGAACAGCAAGCCAACAAAGTAAGTAACTTTTTCATTTTTATCCTCCAAAGATTAATATATGCATATACAAGCATATAAATATTAAAAATAGTATAAATTGCAAGTAAAAAATTGGAATTATTTTATTTTTTTTGTTATTTGCCTTTCTCTTGCAATTGCAAATTGGCATATCTTTCACTATCTGCTGCAATCATCATTTGAGTCTACATCACTTACTTTCGCTTCAATATAATTTCCCACTAGCCTTTACTAAAAATATTCAATCAGAGTTTACAAATTAAAGCTCATTCCTAGCTCAATTCCATGGAAAATTTTATGAAACCTTTGCAATTTGTAGCCAGCAAAAACACTTGTTCTTTCAGAAAGTGGAAGATTAATACCAGCACCTATTTGATAAGAAAAAAATTTATCATTGACTATAGTTTCGAAAACCTCTGCCAATAGGGTACTTATGTTTTCACCTACATTATCAGCTCTACTTACATTAGGTTTAGCCTTCATTGTACGAACTATAACAGCACCAACACCAGCAGTAATATAACGAGTCATATTCGTACCTTCAAATTTATGATGATAATGAAGCTTTGCCATAAGCCCTATAACTCCTCCAAATTCTTCATCAAGAGTAGGTTTGATTACAGAATTAATAATAGGTTTGATTACATAGCCAACTGAAATTTTAGTGCTATTTGTATAGTGAAAACCAACGTCATAATTAACACCAAGCCGGCTATATGACAAAGAAGTATAAATTCTATCTTTAATCCAATCAACTCCAAAAGACGGTACTGACAGGAAACAACAGACCACCAAAATCAGCAACTTTTTCATTTTTAACATGTATATTGATATACATGTATACTAATGCATATATTAAAAATAACATAATTCGCGTAATAAAAATTAGAGTTATTTTATTTTCTTAGTTATTTGCCTTTCTCTTGCAATTGCAAGACTTTTCTCTGGCACATCCTCTACTATAACGCTACCTGCTGCAACTAGAGAGTCATCATGAACATTAAGCGGTGCAATTAATGAACTATTGGCACCAATAAAACAATTGCTTCCAATATTTGTTTTATGTTTCTTTTTCCCATCATAATTACAAATAACGGTACCTGCACCTATGTTACTCCCCTGCCCTACCTGAGTATTTCCTATATAACTTAAGTGCTTTATCTTAGTATTTATACCTATATCACTTGCTTTTGTTTCAACAAAATTACCTATGATTGCACCATCACCTATTGTTGTATTTTCACATTTGGCAAATGGACCAACCCTAACACCAGATCCTATTTTTACTCCAGGACCAAAAAAAACGTATGGGTAAACAATCGAATCCATACCAATTTGCGTATCAAGAGAGAAGAAAACAGTTTCTGGAGCAACAAGTGTTACTCCAGAGTTAGTGAAAAACTTTCTTTTTTCTTCTTGAAAGTAAAACTCGGCCGTTGCAAGGTCATTCCTATTATTTATGCCAGTTGCCTCCTCCTCATCAGCAATAACATAGCCAACATTTAAATTACTCTTTACTGCAATGGCAACTATATCAGTCAGGTAATATTCGCGAGCTTGATTATTACACTCTATTTTCTCCACTAATTCATGTAAATCTTTTGTATATGCAACCATTATTCCAGCATTAGCAAGAAATTCCTCATCATTATTTCTACCATTTTGTACTTCTACTATTTCTCTTAGGGAACCGTTCTCAATAATTAGTCTACCGTATCCTTTATTATCAGTTTTAAACCCAAGACAAACTAAAGCATTGCTCTCTCCTAAGCAGCTTATCATTTTAGTTATTGTGCTGCTTTTTATCATCGGAGTATCTCCATACTGCACAACAACTATGTCTGATAATTCTTTCAGGTTTCTCATTGCAATTTTGACTGCATCCCCTGTGCCGAGCGTTGACTCTTGTGTAATTAATTTTATATCCTCAAAGCACTTTAGTCTTTCAATTAAAGGCTGATCAACTACAACAGCAATATTTTCAGGATTTAGCTGCTTTGCATTGTAAATGACGTGCTCAAGCATGGAGAAATTACCTATTTTGTGCAGAACCTTAGGCAAGCTTGAATTCATTCGTTTACCATGCCCAGCAGCAAGTACAACAAATGTATAAGATTTATTTGTCACTTATCTTAAAGACGAAAAATGAAAACCATAATGGTTGAGCCAATTGATTTTGTTGTCGTAAAAACTCCTTAGATCACCAATTTGATATTTCAGCATCGCAAGCCTTTCTATGCCAATTCCAAATGCAAAGCCACTGTATTTAGTATGGTCTATTCCAACATTTTTAAAGACATTTGGATGCACCATACCACATCCAAGTACTTCAATCCATTTACTATCTTTATAGCTTATGTCCACTTCCGCAGAAGGTTCAGTAAAAGGGAAAAAACTATTACGAAAGCGTATTCTTAGACCCTTATCTCCGAAAAATTTACTAAGGAAGCAATGAATAGTAAATTTTAATTGGCCCATATTGACATTTTCATTAACATAAAGTCCTTCTATCTGATGAAACATAGGAGTGTGAGTTGCATCAAAGTCATTTCTGTATACCCTGCCTGCAGCCACTATTTTAATTGGAAAAGTTTTTGTCTTTTCCATGGTTCTAATCTGCACAGATGAGGTATGAGTGCGCAGCACCATTCTTTTATCATTTATTTTATTCCTTAAATAGAAGGTATCTTGCTCCTCTCGTGCAGGGTGGTGACTTGGAGTATTTAATGCATCAAATACGTGAAATTCATCTTCAATATCAGGACCATCAACTGCTTTAAAGCCCATATGCGCAAAAATGAGCTTCACTTCACTTATAACTTTACTGAGTGGATGAATCTTGCCAATTCTTTCTGGTCTGACAGGCAGTGTGATATCAACTGCTTCATTTTGCAGTTTTAACTTAACTTCTTTATCTTTCAGTTCATTTTCTTTGCTTGTTATAAGCTGGTCTATCTTATTGCGTAAAACATTAATCACTGCACCTAGGTCGCGTTTCTCTCCTGCATCATCTATATTCTTTAAGTCATCGAAATAAGCTTTTACTACACCCTTTCTCCCCAAGTATGACAACCTAACTTTTTCTAAATCCTGCAAAGAAGCAGCATTTTCAATCTCAGAAATTACCTTATCTTCAAGTAAAGGTATTTCACTTATTAGCTCTTTGTTCACCTTAAAAACGCCAGCTTAAATTTTTATTATAGTGAAATCTTTAATATCATCAATAAAACTATTCGCATAAAAAGTTGTCATCAGAGTAGCTGATCTCTATGATGGTATCATTAAAATTGCCCCTATCCGAGTGTTTCCTTCTTCTGTCATTCCAGTGCTCCGACACTGGAATCCAGCCTTTACTTAACAATAAAAACTTAGCATAACTTTCGTGCTCAAAAAATTCCTGAATTCCAGCATCAAGTGCCGGAATGACATCTCTATAGGACTCCTAACCAATCCAAAATATTAAGAAATTCACCAAGCAAAAAAAAGGCAAAAGAATCTCCCAGTAGTGAGTTTTATAATGTAAATTGGCATTGTAATAATGTTCTAACGCTTATTTTAAGCGGATTTTGGCTGAATGTAGAAAAAATAAAAAAGACATGCAGCCGCTATAATTTTATGTAATTTGCCAATAAATATCTGAGTTTTTTACTGAATTTTGTTATTAAATCTGCAGAGATTAAAAACAAGGATAAATACTCTTATTGTCATGATAAGGAAACTGATGAGGTTTGTAAAGTAACTTCTTCTGCTCTTATTGAATCCAACGCGCCGCTGTTATGCAAGGGCGCTATAATTATTAATTTATTGACTAATTATGTTTTTTATTTCACTCTACATTAAAAAATTTACTCATGCATAGTAGTAACATAGAAACTAAGAAAAAATACAAAATTGAGGATTTACCTAAGTTTTTTAAGGATAGATCTAAAAAAATAAGTAAGGCATTTTCTAATGAAGTACTGGAGATTAGAACCATTCGCTCACAAAATATTACAAGTGATACACAAGAGTTTTCATTTAAGCTCAAGCTGCTAACAGAGGTAAACCCTAATACAATAGGACCTCAAATAAAACATTTAATTTACTTTTTTAAAGCCTGCCTTTCTCAGGAGAAAAACTTCACAGCCAATATAAAAGTACCAAAAGAAAGTGAAGAATTACACAATAACTACCATAAAGCTAATAAAACTGTAGAAGAATTCATAAGTAATGCTCCAATTCAAATCCTCCTGCAGTGCATAACAATAACGCTACAAACAGAAGTTCAAAACATCAACCTAGGTAGCTTGCAACAAATCGAGATATTCTTGAATAAGCAGCTAAAACATGTAGAAAAAGCCAAAAGTGAGGAGCAAAGTCAAGATACGTTACAAGCAGAAGAAACTGAAAATAAAAACGAAAATGTGGTTGAAAAAGGGAACACGCAAGGCAACCAAATTGTGCAAGGTTCGTTTGGCTACAATATAGTAAGTAACAGAAAACAAATTACACGCGCACCAGTAATTGTTGCTGCAATGCATGAAAATATTTCCTGGTTTAGGTCTCTTTTTCAGCCATTCAATTTTTTTAATACGGCACAATTCTTTTTCCCACAACTGCCCAAATTTTCTATACAGAGTAACAATATGCCACCTGGTGTTATTCCAGCACTTGACCAAAAAGAAAAAGAACCAGTGTTAGACACTCGGATAACAGAGGGTAGTATAGGAAATTTAGTCCCTCAAGAAACAGAGCGGGATATAGGTCAAATTAGGTCACACACAGATTATTTTAAGGCTAATAGAAAAAAGAAGTCAAAAAAGCAGGCTAAAGAATTATTGCAAGAAGAAAAACAATCAATCATAAAACAAGCTCAAATTGATGCTAGAGTAGCTATGATAGATAATGTAGCTAAGCACAAGGGAAAAAAACTCGATGAAATATTCGTAGAAGTAGTAAGTGAATATAAAAATCAAGATCCAGAAATATTTCACAATATTTTCGACTCAATGTTTAATATTATTTATTTCCAAGATAAACAACTACATGAAGTATTAGAACCAGATGAGATATCAGAAGCATTAGAAATGCTGAAGATACCACAAACAGCCGGCAAATCTTCTTTTCCAAAAGAGTATTTACACAAGCAAGTATATAGAAAAAAAGAGCAGTTGATTAAATTAGTTTCAGGCCAACCTTCTCCACAGCCTAAAAATGTTTCTCATGAAATTTTACCAAGCAAAGCTGTAGACCATTTACCAAAAACAAATGAAGCTAAAACTCCATTGCCTACTAATATTAGGCTCAAATCACCATTAAAAACTGTATTTTCTTCAAAAGAGACTTATTTTTGTCTATTTTTAGTAGCAGCTTCTATATCAGCACTCTGCCTATGGCACTTGCCGCTGGGAAAAGTGTCAATTTTAAAGGAATTGGTGCCAACAGAAAAAAGGGAAAGTATCGGTCTAACATTAAACATAGGGTTACCAATATTAATTACACTGTGCGTTTTGAACCTGGCTTACTTTCTATATTCTGAATATTCTGTAGAATCTATTGAGCAGATAAGTAAAAAAGATCTTCCTTTGCGCACCTAACAAATAAGATCTTTTGTGATATAATTATTTATTTTATTGCATGTTTAAAGGAATTATCAAAGATATTGGCACTATAACTGATATCACTATCCACCCTAACTCTGATCAAATCTTCCATATTGAGACACAAAATTTATCCTCTATAAACAAAGGAGATTCAATATCCTGCTCCGGAGTGTGTTTAACTGTTGTCAACATAATGAGCAATGTATTCACAGTTCAAGTATCTCAAGAAACCATGAAGGTTTCTAACTTAAATACGTGGAAAACAGGGAAAAAAATAAACCTAGAACAAGCAATGAAACTGAGTGACAGAATTGACGGCCACTTGGTTCAGGGTCATGTGGATGACACAACAGAAATTTTAACAATCAATCAAAATTTAGAATCTCATGAAATCAGACTATCATGCCCACAAGAATTAATTAAATTTGTTGCAAAAAAAGGTTCTGTAACGCTAGATGGAGTTTCCCTTACAGTAAATTCAGTTGTCGATCAAGAATTCACTGTGAACATTATTCCCTACACATGGAAAAATACAACTTTTCAATATAACAAAACAGGTAATTACCTAAATTTAGAAGTTGATATGATTGCTCGGTACTTAGACCAGCTGATAAAATATCAACACAATTAATTTTACAACTTTGTTATTTACAACTATTATATCTTGAAAATCATATAGATACAAAATATGTTTTTCGATAGCCTAATTATCTTTATTATTGTCTTGTGTGTAATAATATCGATAACTAGAGGTTTTATAAAAGAGCTATGTGCATTAATGTTCTTGCTCTTATCAGTCTTTTTGACAGCTAGTTACTATGATTTTTTTATTATAAATTATAGTAAGTATTTTGACTCTAAAGTTACACAAAACATACTTTCTACAATCTCTGTATTTATCATACTTAATCTTACATTCATGACAATGAATAACTGGCTAATGTACATATTATCACCTATAAGGTTGGGATTAATGGATAGAGTTACTGGAATCTTTGTCGGAGCACTCAGAGGAATATTGCTTTCTTATGTACTATTTTTTGCTGTGCACTTATATTGCCACACAGTATATGATAAAAAAGAGGGAGAGTCTAAAATAGACGCAGAAGACATATTGCCCAATTGGATAATAAATTCACACTCTTATCAGGCTTTATTTGTTACAACAGAAGAAGTAATTAACATGTATGTACCAGAGTCATTGATACTAAAAATAAAAGAGATCGGTGAGGAAATGGTTGATCAAGAAAAACCTCAAAACAATAAAGAAAAGTGAGTGTTGATTTTCTATAGCTAAACTATCCTAGACAGCTGTTATTCACAGCAGTGCGCCATAGGTTACCAATTCCTATTACTAATCAAACAAAACTGCAAACATTGACGAATAAGTAAATCATCAAAAAAATTTAAATGTATAATTTTAGTTCATCAATGTAATACAACAAAACTTTTTTAGTGAATTCAAAATCTTCTAAGGTATTTCCTTCACATCTTGCTGTTATGCAGTTTTGCGTATTTGATACTCTAAGAAGCCACCAACCTTTATCATCAGTTACCTTAATTCCATCAAGCTCTGAAAATACAATGTTTTGCTGCTTTAGTGTCTCCTTTATTGATTCAATTATTTGAAATTTTTTCTCATCCTTCACTACAATTTTCACTTCATGAGTGATATATAACTTTGGTAAATCTTTAATCATCTCAGATAGGCTTTGGTTTTTCTTAAGTAAAATGTCAATGGCTTTAATAGCAGAATATAGTCCATCATCAAAACCTAGCTCAGAAAAGAAAAAATGTCCACTCAGTTCACCGGCAAACTTGGCCCCTTCTTCTACCATCTTTTTCTTAACTAGTGAGTGTCCAGTGGCACAGGTAATTATTTGCCCTCCTAATTTGCTAACGAAATCATGCACTTTCATACTCATTTTTACGTTGGCAATAACCTTGCTTTTTGGGTGTTCCGCCAATACTTCACGTGAAAAAATCATAAACAAGTGATCATTGGAAACAACATTACCTTTATTATCAATCAAGCGTACCCTATCACCATCACCATCAAGTGCAATACCAAGATCACATTTATCTTTCTTGACAATATCTATTAACTGAGCAAGATTTTTCTCTTCTATGGGATCTGGGTCATGCAGTGGAAACGTTCCATCTATAAAGCTATTGGTTACGATGTGTATATGATCTGGTAAAATCTTTTCAATATACCTTACAATTGTTGGGCTATTGCCAAAATCCCAAGCTATTTTTAGTTTTTGTGTAGCGTTATTCTTGAGCGCATTTTTTAATATGTTAACGTACTCACTATATATATTCGTGTTAATTAAGCTTCCAATTTTCGTGCTGTTTTTAATTGTATTGCCTATAATTTCCTTCATTTCTTGATCTGAGTAAACTTTTTTACTACTGAAAAATTTAAAGCCGTTATATTCTCTGGGATTATGAGAAGCAGTGATCATAATCCCAAGATCTGCCTGCATTGTTGCAGCGTAGAGCATAGGTGAAGAACAGAGCCCAACGCGTATAACATTCGCACCGGATAAAATCAAGCCTCTGATTAATTCTTTTTCTATGCTTGGTGAATCTATCCTGCTGTCATAGCCTACACAAACGTTAGCTGCAGTTTGACCGAATTTTCTACCTATTTCATACCCATCACTGATTTGCAGGTCTCTGCCTACCACACCTCTAATATCGTATTTTCTTATAATAGTATTGTCCATACTGCACTTCTTGGAGTGGTTAATATATAACATTCCCGCCAAATACTCAAGTTTATTTAACTATAAGATTAGTTGATTTTTTAAGAAAATATGCTAATATTATAATATAGTTCTCTAAAAATAGAAATTATGCTAAAAGAAAACTTATTTATAGCTGAAAATCAAGGTTTAGATGTAGATGAGCAAAAGAAAAATGATATTTTAAGTTTCATTAAATCTTGCAAAAATTTTCAGGATTTTATCAGAAAACTAGAAGAAGAAAATTTAATCTGGTACTTTATTGGTCCTTTACACAAAGATGAGAACATTAAAGAACAGGTAAGTTCAAAGTGGAAAGAGGAGTTTCAAAAGTTTGAGCAATCAATAAATGCAACACATAAAAAATTCGCAGAATCTCTACCAAGTGAAAATTTCTTAGTATATACAACACAAGATAATGAATTTAAAATTAGATTTGAAAATAAAGAAAAACCAATAGAGATTAGCACCCTTTTAAGAGCCAGTGACGAAGGCAAGGTTTATAACCTATCTTTAGGGAAAGATAGTCAAATAACTGCAACCAAAAAAGGCAGCGAAAGGCACTATGATTTTACTGGTTCAAGCTCATGTGAGATGACCATTAACTGGCAAGCTAAGGATTCTAAAGGCAATAGCATAGATTGTAGCATGACTGTAGAAGTAAATTCTAAGGGCATAAAAAGAGTGATTGATGAACCAAAATTTGGAGAAATAACTGACCCAGAAGAGGTATTAAAATTAGTTGAGCAGAATAAAGAAGTTTTTATCAATGGCAAAACTCTATATCAAACTTTCACTGACATGGTCAAAAGTGTGAACGAGCAGCAAACACCAGCAGATGAAACATTTACAAAAGATTCACCACAGTCAGCTACACCAAGTAGCAGTGGATATTCTTCTCTTAATACACCTTCTTCACGCAGAAGTTCTTTGTCTATTAGTAGTGAATTTAATGGTGAAGATGAAATATTTGAGAGTGATACGTTTAGTGATGAAGAAGAGAACAAACAAGAAGGAAATGAGTTAGAGGAAGAAAACACATATCTCAAGAAGGAAAACGCGGAGTTAAAAAGCCGTAATACGAAGATAACAGAAGAAGGTGAAGCAGAAGCAAGTCAATTAATCGAGGGAAAGCAAGATCTGGAAAAAGAAGTCACAAGACTTAAAGATGAATTGAAAAGAAAGGAAAAAGAGTTAGCTAAAAAGGATAAAGACATAGAGCAATTAGCACAAAAAGTAACCGTACTAGAACAAAGTCAAAAAGATAAAAATGTTAAAATAACACATTTAATGAGTCAATTGAACGATAAAGAAAGTGAGATTCAGTCAACAAATAGAATAAATGAGGAACTACAGAAAAAATTGGATCAAGTTGAGATTGAACTAAGTAAGTTGAAAGAAGAAAACACAGAGCTGAGAAATTATATAGAGAAAATATTGGTAGAA
Source organism: Wolbachia endosymbiont (group B) of Ablattaria laevigata (assembly GCF_964277395.1). Taxonomy (NCBI): domain Bacteria; kingdom Pseudomonadati; phylum Pseudomonadota; class Alphaproteobacteria; order Rickettsiales; family Anaplasmataceae; genus Wolbachia; species Wolbachia endosymbiont (group B) of Ablattaria laevigata. Next base: position 204,477 of record NZ_OZ195519.1, on the reverse strand, counting down.
GGTTCACAAGATAATCATGAAAAGCAGTTTGTAGAACAATGGATGGAAGCAAAAAATGAAAACGAAAAATTGACTGATAAAGTAAATCAATTAGCTAGAGAATTAAATCAACTGCAAAAAGAAAAGGGAAATTTAGAAAGGGAAATTTGGCAACTTAAATCTGGAAGATCACTTGCGGATGAGTTCAGTGAAGTAAATGCGAAAGTAGCTACTTCAACTGAAGCTGAATATGAAAGTAGAGGAATCGAGGCAAGTGATCACGAAACTACAGTTCCTAAAACACAAGACCAAGGTACAAATGCAGGTATTGATGCATCATCTTCAACAGATCAAAAAAAGACCAAGGAAGAAGAAGCTCGAACAAACATACCACAAAACATTATGGATTGGTCTATTCCAATTCCGAATGATAAACCAGAAGAGCAGGAAACTCCATTAGAGCCAACTAAGGTAAATACAGAATTATCAGATCCAAAATCAACCCCTGCTGAGATTCCTAAAAAATCCACCCCTTCAAAATGATGAGTTTTTGCTTCAACTATAGCTAATCCAAACGAAACATCATACCGCAACAATCACTAATTTTCTGTGCTTTCAAAAAAACACATCAAGCAAAATCATTTGAGAGTAAGTGGACATTGTTAGATGAATTAACCCTAACTTAAGAATCAGATATATACAATATTAGTATGTTTAATTAATAGTGAGGTTTAAAATGTCACCTAGTGAAAAAAACTCTTCAAATTTTGTTGAAACTAAGCAAGATGATCTTAAAATGATTCAAGATTCTTCATTAAATTCAGATATCATTCACGATCCCAAGAAGCTGAAAGACAGAATTATGGATCTGTTAAAAGGAGATACAGAATTCTCCAAGATGAAGCAAGGAGATAAGGCCCTTGTAGTAGGTACAGCAAGTGGATTATTTGCAGCAGTGTTACCATTTTTGGCAGTTGGTGCAACACTTGCTATACCAAGTGCTATAGTTGGTCTTACTCTATTTTTCGCTGCGAAAGTTGCTGTAAAAGCAGTTCAATCTGGATATAAAGGGCTCAAATGGTCAGCAGAAAAAACAGTTGAAGGAGCGAAGCATATTGGCGGAAAAATCAAAGATGGTGCTGTATATGCCAAGAATTCGGTAAAAGAAACTGCAAGTTCTGTAAAACAGGCAACACAAGAGAGAGCTAGCTCTACATTAAGAAAAATGGGGGATAACATTCAAAACCTTGGAAGGAAGATGAGTGATAGTGGTGCAAGCATGTCTAGTTTAGATGGCATCGCATATTCAATAGGTAATGAAGATCAAACTGTTATTTTGAAAACAAAAGAAAAAACGAGAAGTTTTAATAGTGTAAAGGAAATGTTTGTCAAGGAAGTTTTTGAAGACAAAGGTGTGAATAGCTCTGCTTTAACTAGGAAAATATTTTCTAAGCTGGGGGAAAAAATATTAGAGAAAGCTTATTCTGTTGATGGTCAACACAGTGCCAAAAAGGACCAGTTGATCAACCGATTGAAGCAGCAAATAGATTTTATCAATAAATTAGATGCTAAGAAGTTGCAACATTTGTTAGCTAAAGATAATAGCAGCCTATATGAAATTTTTTCTGAACATCATGATGAGATTAAGGAAGTTATTAAAGAATGCAAGGAAGAGCATACTCGTTTTAATACTTTAGAAAGGCTTAATAAGTCAGCAAAAAGGCATAAAGCAAGTTCTATGAATTCACTGGAAAATAGCTTATCAGGTAGTAGTTCAACGAGTTCTATAAGTACTGTTAGCAGCAAAGCAGAATTATTAAATCCTAATGAGCATAAGGAAGTAAAAGAACCTACTTCATTTTGGAGCAAGTTGTTACCATCACTAAAAGGTGGCAAAAAGCCAGAGGAAGCTACTTATATAAGATATCAAGATTCTGAGTTGGATCAGATACAATCTGCGGAGATAGGAAATAGCCGTTTTTATGTTGCTCCGGAGAAACCGCCAAGAAGCAATTCAACGGGTTCTTTAAGCACTGACAGTACTGCTACAACTTCTAGCTTTGCCAGTTACCGTCGTAATTCTGATAGTGGGTTCAATTCACCAAGTTCTTCTCCGCAACATGGTATGTTCACTGAGAAAAATGGCAAGTTAAAAACCCAAGCTGACTTAAGAAAGACAGGTTCTTTGGACAAATTGGTGGGACCTTCTTCAACAGTAACTGCTGAAGTCGATGTAGAGCATCAAGCTCCAAAAATGAAGATATAGAGAGTAAACAAAACTATCTATCTTCTTAAAAAAGATGTTACTCACTGAGTAACATCTTTTTTTCATTTGATCAAAAACATTCGCTTATTTAAGATCAGTTTTCTAGCACTGGGCCAATTATGGAGTTTCTTTTGCCTTTTTTCTAGGTTATGCAAGAAACTTGAAAAATAAAATTTTTATTCAATAATTTGTGTATAAGGGATATCATTTTACTGCTAGCGAAATAAACCAGAATGAAGTCTATTTTATTGACAAGGCCTTTATTAGATTCGTTGAGCACAAGAAGCACGCTAAAAAAATATGGATACAAAGTTTTTATAGAGCCAGTATTCACAATAAAGTACTTAAATCCTGATATATCCGCGCACGAATTTGATGTTGTGATATCTACAAGTAAAAACAGTGTAAAGGCTTTCAGTCAAATATGCAAAGAGGATAACTTTTCGATTATTACAGTTGGTAATTCAACTATGCAGGCTGCAAAAAATTTGGGATTTTCCGATATAATCTCAGCAGACAGCAACGTTGATGGTCTGATATCATTCATAAAATCTCATTATTCAAATGCAATAAAGTTCTTATATATAAGGGGACAAGAAGTATCATGTGACCTAAAAAAAAGATTATCTGAAGAAGGTTTTAACGTAAGAGAAGTTGTACTCTATAAAACAATTACTAAAAGGAGTCTAACTAATAGGTGTAAAAATTTACTATTGGACGGTAAAATTGATAGCGTTGCTTTTTTTTCCTCACAAACTGCAAGGGTATTTTGTTCATTAGTTCTAAAAAGTGGGCTATCTCCTGTGATGAATAATACAGTTGCATATACCATGAGTAAAAACATTGCTGATAGTTTAAAGTTAATCAAGTGGAAAAAAATTATAACATCGAGGTTGCCCACAGGGGAGAGTTTAATTGATATAATTAATAAGGATTGTTGATGCTAAAGATTGCAACTTGGAATGTAAACTCCATACGTAAAAGAATTAACCAACTTTGTAGTTTTATAGTTGATAGTCAGATAGATATAGTTTTGCTGCAAGAGATAAAATGTACAGAAGAGCAATTTCCTTATGCAGAGATAGAAAAGTTAGGATATGAATATGCTGTCTATGGACAAGTTGCAAGAAATGGTGTTTGTGTTTTATCTAAATATCCAATACTGGAAAAATTAAAAATTGATATTGTGGAAAGTCATCAAGAAGCACGTTATATAGAGTGTGTGATAAAACACACCAATAATAAGGTAAGGGTAGGAAGTGTATACGTTCCAAACGGTCAAAGCCCAGACTCTCATACTTTTGAGTATAAACTCAAGTTTTTTGATAACCTATATGAAAGGATGGGCACTTTGTTGAAAAATGAAGAGTTAACTATTATAGCTGGCGATTATAATGTTGCACTGGATGAAATTGATGTTTTTGATTCAAATTTATTAAATGGCCAAGTGTGCTTTCATATAAAAGAGCGTGAGAAATTAAGAGCGATCTTGAATCTTGGATTTAAAGATGCATTTAGAATATCTCACCTCAACTTACAACAATTCACTTGGTGGAATTATCAAGGCAATTCACTCAGAAACAATCAAGGAATGCGAATAGATCATATGCTGCTATCGCCACAAGCTGCAGATAAATTGGAAACATGTTACATAGATGATAGGTTGCGTAAACTAGAAAACCCATCTGATCATACTCCTGTTGTATGTGTTATAAAACAATAAAAGACCTATTACACAATTCACCTTTGGCAAATAGGTCTTACTTGACTGCTGTCTTTTCTGTGCTTTTGGCTGGCTGATCTATAGTAATTTTTCCATCAAGCATAGTAAGCTGCTCACCCCCTTTATTTCCCACCTGAGAAGCTTGTTTCGGAGTAGGTTGTTTTTTACTCCCGTCAGCAATTGTTTCAAGAGGTCTTTCAATTGGGGTTTTTAAAATATCATCAATACCCTTGTAAATTTTTTCATTCAATTTTTCTCTCTTTTCTATATCATCTTTATCTGGTGAGCTAGGGTCATATAAAGTACCTGGCCTATTATTTGAAAAAAGAACTTCAATTCCTCCCTTTACAGCAAATATTGTACCAATAACAGCAGCAATTATCGCAAGTGTAGTAGGACCAAAAATTAATATTGAAGCAATGGAAAAAAGAATAGGAAGAAAAACTTTACGTAAGAACTTTGTTACCATCTCTTCATCACTAAGTAGTGGTTTATCCTCTTCTTCCTTAACATCTAAAACTTTTCCAAGACCTGGTATTTTTTTTAATAATCCTCTTCCAGGTATTTTACGCTTAACAAAATCAACAACCCAATCCCTAGCTTCTGTACCACGTACATCATCTAAGCATCCTTCTACTATTTGCTTTACTTTACTATCTTCCTCTCCAGCTAATTTTTTCTCTCTAATTTCTTTAAGCACAGAAAGTAAAAACTGACAAAAATTCTCTTCACTGAGTGGTCTTATCTTTTCTGGATTGACATTATTAAGTAGTATGTACTCATAATCTGATATGAAAACATTAGTTATTCGTGGGCTCTCCTGTGATTTGGCTTTATCTTGTAATGCTTCCATGAAGGCATCATAAATTGCCTTATGTTCTTCTTTGAAAATTATCTCACTTTCCTTTATAGGTGATTTTGAAGACTCTGCTTTTACTGGTGGAACTGTCATGGTTGACCTATTTCATTTACCTATGCCATAATTATAGCATATTTTTCGTATTAGTTCAAATTTCTTAGAACCTGTCTTGAAAGAGAAAAAAAGAAAAGAATAAAGCAAAAAATAGAAAAGTAACAAATGATATAAGTGATAAGGGAATGTAAAAAATTGCTTCCATATATTTTAAATCTGATTATAATTACAGTTAGAGATATTTTAAGAGCTCAAAATCTATCTTTGTCTGCAGACTTTTCAGTCAAATTTTTAATCAAAAAGCGTAGCGTATCTTCTTTAGTGCATGTAAATATGCTTAATCTCTGTTGTATGTGCGCTGCACTTTTTTCTAATCTTTTTTTTACACAGGGGGATTTTATGTCCAGAATTCCAGATATTTGACCTTTACTTTAGCTAAAAACCAATAGGCGCCTATTGTTTAACGCTAATTAAAATAAAAATTTTTCTAATATATAGAAAAATCACTGTTTACTGAAAACGGGGCAAGAAAGCTGCTAATGTCACAGAATTTTAGGTAAATGTTGTTTGCTTGACGTATGAGTGTACTCTCCTTACTTCAAGAAATATTTAATATGACTATGCTTGTTAATTAAGTCCTTTCAAGACAGGTTCTTAGGGTCTACGGTATAATTAAGAAAAGCCCCAGTTGTCGCTAATTTTTATTTCTACTTCAAGTGGTATAGAGATTTCTATCGCATTTTCCATTACGTCTTTCATAAGTTTTGCTGTTTCTTGTACCTTGTCGTCCTCTACTTCAACTAGTAGCTCATCGTGAACTTGGAGGATTATTTTACCTGTTTTCAATTGATCAAAAAGCTGAATCATTGCACGTCTTATTATATCAGCGGCGGTTCCTTGCAGTGGTGCATTTATTGCTGCCCTTTCTGCAAATTGTCTTAGATAAGGAATTTTATTGTTGATGTCTCTTACAAAACATCTTCTACCAAACAAAGTCTCTACATAACCGTGCTGTCTTGCGATAGATACTGCTTTTTCCATATAGGCTTTTATTTCTGGATAACAAGAAAAATAGTAATTAATATATTCAGCAGCCTCCTGAAAGGTAATGCCAAGTCGCTTTGCAAGGCCAAATGGACTAATGCCATATATAATGCCAAAATTAATGGTTTTTGCTTTGCGTCTTAATTGCTCATCTATTTCTTGCACTCCAAAAACTTGTCTTGCAGTGATATCATGAATATCTTGCCTGTTTGCAAAAGCTTCTTTAAATGCGGTAACATTTGCAACGTGTGCCAGGATTTTTAATTCTATTTGTGAATAGTCAGCAGAAATTATCTTGCAACCTTTTGGCACAATAAAGGCTTGCCTGATAAGACTACCTTCTTCGCTTCTGATAGGAATATTTTGTAAATTAGGATTGCTAGAGCTCAGCCTTCCAGTTGCAGTCACAGTGATTGAAAAGCTTGTATGTATCCTACCATCAAGCGGATCAACCTGTTTTATTAACGCGTCAGTATAGGTACCCTTTAATTTACTTGAATGTCGCCAACTTAAAATTTTACCTGCGATTTCTGTCCCCTCCTCTTCAAGTGCCTCTAGAACTTCAGAGTTTGTGCTATAAGACCCAGATTTTGACTTTTTCTTTTTACTTAGCTCCATTTTATTAAACAAAACATCACTTAATTGTTTTGGCGATGCAATGTTGAATTTTTCTCCTGCTAAATTATGTATATCGTTTTCAAGTACAGCAATTAGCTGCTCAAACTTATCAGACAATTCCTGTAGTTTTTGAATATTGAGCAGTATTCCATTTTGCTCCATATCAAATATTACTTTCATGAGAGGTCTATCAAAGCGCTCGTAAATCGTAAAAAGTTTTTCCTGAAATAATCTTTGTGTCAGTTTCTCATGGATCGCTATTAAAATTTTTGCCGAGAAAGTTTCTACATTTTTACTTAAATTGTGTGCAATTATGTTTGGAATGCTGTGATCATGCTTACCTGTGTCAAGGCTGTATGACATGATCATCAGGTCATCAATTGAGTCTAGCACTCTCTCTATTGTAGGAAATATTTCTCTGATCTTTCTAATATCATGTACTATTTTAAGCACCCCATTTGAAAATAAAGTTGAATTTATTATAGTAAGTGCATCTTGTAGGCAGCTTTGATCTATGTAGAAAATATTATCCTCACTACAAGATAAGGAGATTTTGTTCAATCTATTGTTTTCAAAGTGGCAATGAATTGCAATTTTACCTTCATATCTGCAATGCTCCAAAAATTTTTCTAATTCTTCACTACTATATTCTATTTTCTCTTTTGTGCTAGATCTACTATAAGAAAAGAGCTTTTCTACTTTTCCTATCAATGAATTAAATTCATATTTCTTCAAAAAGGATAACAATTTTTCCATATTTGGAGGATGGACTTCATATTTTACAATATCATGTTGAAGATCTACTTTTTTGCATAGTGACAAAAGTTCTCTTGAAATTAGTGCTTTTTCCTTATGCTCAGTAAGAATATTACGAACTCTTGTTTGCTCAATGTTATTGATGTTTTCTATAATGTTATCCAACGAATCAAATTTATCCAGCAATTTAGCTGCAGTTTTTGGGCCTATTCCTGGAACGCCTGGAATGTTATCAGATGCATCTCCAGTTAGAGAAAATAAATCAAGAAGCTTATTTGAATTTACACCAAATTTTTCTATTACTTTTTTTTCATCTATGTATATATTTTTAATAGGATCAAATATTAAAATATTGTAATTCAAAAGTTGAAACAAGTCTTTATCTGATGAGACTACTACTACTTTAAAGTCTTCGTGGTTGGCATATTTTGCAGCTAGTGTTGCAATTATGTCATCTGCTTCATAGCCTTCAATCTCTTCATAGCTAAAGTTAAAAGCTTCTACCGCTTCTCTCAGTATTGTAAATTGTGGAATTAGATCCTCAGGAGGTGTTACTCTATTTGCTTTATACTCAGAATATAAACTGTGCCTGAAATTTTTTTTGCCAGAATCAAGTGCTATAGTTAAGTAGTCCGAATGGGAAATATACTTCAGAACCATATTAAGAAAACCGTACACAGCACCTACTGGAATACCAGCTGTGGTAGTCAAATGATGCAAAACGTAATAAGCTCTGAAAAGAAAACCATAACCATCAATGATTGTGAAAGTTTTTTCTTTCATTGTAGATATTTATGTGTGCCTTTGATGGTCTGTTATTTAGCTATAAAAATCAAGCTCTTGTTTCCTATAGCCAAAATAATCATAATGCTATAGTTACTATAAGAAAACATATTACGTAAGGGAATTAACTATTCTGCCACAATTTTGCTCTATCACACTTGCCATATTTAATATTCCAGCTTCATCGTAATAATTTCCAATCACTTGCAAAGCAAGTGGTAAGCCTTCATTGGAAAGTCCAACAGGAACAGAAATAGCAGGTAACCCCGCTAAGCTTGCCGGCACGGTAAACACATCATTGATGCACATAATTAGCGGGTCTGGCTTTTCATTTAAGCCAAAAGCTTCTGTTGGAGCAGATGGCACAAGTATGTAATCTATTTTTTCAAACGCTTTTATAAAATCATTTCTAATTAATGCCCTAATGCACTGTGCTTTTTCATAATACTCATTGTAATGACCTGAAGAAAGCGCATAAGCACCAATTAAAATTCTCCTTTTCACTTCTTTACCAAAACCTTCTGCTCTTGTTAGCGAATACATTTCTTCAAGGGTATCAGCATCAACCCTGAATCCGTAACGTACACCATCATAGCGAGCAAGGTTAGATGAAGTTTCAGCAGAACAAATTAGATAGTAAACCGGTATCGCATATTTAGTATGAGGCAGAGTAATGTCAACAACTTCAGCACCATTTTCTTTTAAATTGGAAGAAACTTTTTCCCAATGATGAACGATTTCTTCTGAAATTCCATCCATTCTATATTCTTTTGGTATACCAATGCGCTTACCCTTGATATCACCATTTATAAGATTAGAGAATTTAGGCACTGGCCTTTTGCTCGATGTTGAATCTTTTTCATCATAGCCACAAATTGTTTCCAGCATTAACGCTGAATCAGAAACGGAACGAGTAATTACTCCTGCTTGATCAAGAGAGCTCGCAAATGCAATCATACCAAAACGCGAACACCTTCCATAAGTTGGCTTTATTCCCACTACTCCGCAATAAGCTGCTGGTTGACGTACAGACCCACCAGTATCGCTTCCTAATGCTCCAGCGCATAAAAACCCAGCAACTGATGCTGCAGATCCACCAGATGATCCACCAGGAACAACTTTTTCTCCGTCACTTTTTCTAATCCATACATTTTTAACAGGACCAAAATAGCTGTTTATGTTCGCAGAACCCATAGCAAACTCATCCATGTTAAGTTTACCAAGCATGGCTGCTCCATTTTTTAAAAGCAAGTTAGATACCGTAGATTCATAAGTAGGGATGAAATTTTCCAGCATTTTTGAGCATGCTGTTGTTTTTATTCCTTTTGTACAGAATAAATCTTTAACACCAACTGGTATGCCCATAAGTGGTGAAATATTATCTTTTTGTTTCAAGAAGTATTCATCTGCTATTTTAGCAGCTTTTATCGCGATTTCTGGGGTTTTTGTTACAAATGCATTTAGTTGCTCATTTTCAACTGCATTAACATGCGTCTCTACAAGCTCAACAGCAGAAAAATCCCCCCGCCTAAGTCCATCATGCATCTCTGTAATAGTGAGCCTTCTCAATTCATTCATTAATATTCAATTTTAGCGAGGCATTAATTATAACAACAATAGGACAGAAAATCTATATATTTATGATCGAAAACGGGAATACAACCGAGATCAATTCAGATTTCTGAAATGGATTGGTTAGTAGTACGTTTTAAATAGCCGGTTTGGCACACAATGCTAAGCCATAAGGGTTTAGCGTTTCTAAAATCAAATATCAACATCATGCACGTTAAGTGCATTGTTATTTATAAAGTCACGACGTGGTTCAACTATATCACCCATTAGCACCGAGAATATGCTATCTGCTTCTTCACAATCTTTTATTTCAACTTTTAGCAGAGTTCTAGTTTCTGGATTGAGTGTAGTTTCCCAAAGCTGATCAGCATTCATTTCACCAAGGCCTTTAAATCTCTGCAGAGTTAAACCTTTTTTACCATAATCCATCACTATTTTTGCGAGTGCACTTGGAGACTTTATTTTTATTTCAGTTTCTTGCGACTGTAAAAATGAATCACCATTAAATAAGTCAATTATGTTATCAAGAGAACTCAATATATTCCGTATTTCTTTACTTTCAAGCATACTAAGCGAGAATACATATTTGTCTGCTAACCCTTGAAACAATTTAGCAATGTGAATTTCCTCATCTTTTACTTCTACTTCCCAATTATATTCACTATACATCAATTTTAAATATTTTAATATCTCATCAGCAGACAATAGAGCATTCTTTTTGCTTAAAATTAGCAATGATTCTAAGAGATCTTTTGGTATTTCCCTATCATAATTTTTGCTAATGTTTGAAATACTGAGGCACTTATTCAAAACGAAACGCAAATCTTTGCCTACACCATTTAATGTTAATTTTTTAATCGCTGAATTTACTATATACTCTTCAAAATTTTCATCATCTTTGATATAAGTATCTTTAGCATTTTTTGTAACTTTATAGAGCGGTGGCTGCGCTATGTATAAATATCCTTTTTCAATTACTTCACGCATATGTCTAAAAAAGAAAGTTAGAATCAAAGTTCTTATATGCGAGCCATCAACATCTGCGTCTGTCATAATGATAATTTTATGATACCTAGTTTTTTCAATATCGAAGTGCTCACTCCCTATTCCAGCCCCAATTGCCGTGATCAGAGAGCCAATTTCTGCAGATGAAAAAATACGATCCAGCCCTGCACGTTCTACGTTTAGAATTTTCCCTCTTAAAGCAAGTACCGCCTGTGTTTTACGATTACGTCCCTGCTTTGCAGTACCACCTGCGGAATTACCCTCTACTATAAACAATTCCGATAACTCAGGAACTTTTTCCTGACAATCGGCAAGCTTTCCAGGTAGAGTTGCAATATTAATATTGTTTTTATTTTTAACTAACTCTCGTGCTTTTCTTGCGGCTTCTCTTCCTTTTGCTGACCTAATCGCTCTTTCTACTATACTTGCTGCTAACTTGGGGTCAGTTTCAAGTATTGTACTCAACTTGTCAAAAACTATGCTCTCTACAACTGCCCGCGCTTCAGAACTGACCAATTTATCTTTTGTCTGTGAAGAAAATTTAGGATCAGGCATCTTGAGAGATAAAACACAAGTTAAGCCTTCTCTAACATCTTCTCCAGTCAAATTCACTTTTGCCTTCTTCAAAAAACCTTCATTGTTTGCATAGTTATTGATACATCTGGTTAGTGCAGATCTAAACCCTGCCAAATGCGTACCACCATCCCGTTGTCTTATATTATTTGTGAAGCATAGCATATTCTCATAGTAGGAATCATTCCACTCCATTGATATTTCTACACTGGTACCTAGATCTTTTACATTATCTCTAATGCTGGCAATTTTAGTAACATGTGTCTTATTCTTGTCTAAGTACCGTACAAAATTAGCTGTACCAAAATTATCTTCAGACTCTTTACTATCGTTAAAATGAGACTTTACATGTGGTTTATTACGGAGATCACACAAAATGATCTCAATATTTGAGTTTAAAAATGCCAATTCTCTGATGCGACTCTCAAGAGTGGAGTAACTAAAATCAATACTACTAAAAGTCCCCGTTGATGGCATAAACGTTACTCTAGTTCCTCTTTTATTTTTGTTTTCATTAATTACCTTTAAAGATTCAACAGACTCACCATCTTCAAAGCGTATGAAATATTCCTTCTTATTGCGCCAGATGGTTAATTCCAGCCAACTCGATAACGCATTAACAACTGAAATTCCAACACCATGTAATCCTCCAGAAACCTTATAGGTATTGCTGTCAAATTTACCTCCTGCATGCAATTGGGTCATTATTACTTCTGCTGCTGATATTCCTTCCTCTGCATGAATATCAGTTGGAATGCCACGACCATTATCGGTTACAGATACTGAGCCATCTTCATTTATGCTAACTTCAATCTTACTACAATAACCAGCTAAAGACTCATCTATCGCATTGTCAACAACCTCGTACACCATATGGTGCAGACCAGATCCATCATCAGTATCACCAATGTACATACCTGGACGCTTTCTTACAGCATCAAGACCTCTTAGGATTTTTATTGCGTCAGCGTTGTAGTTACTTTCCATGGAATTGCTTTATTTATAAATATTAATTAATATTACATTTGTATGTGCTGATTAGCAACATCTTTAAGTTGAAAGAAGGATCCTTGACATGTAGATAAAATATAATACATCACCTACACGAAGTGGTTTTACATGTTATTTCAATACATAAACTTAAGTTCAAATAATCATACAAAACTCTGCTTCGTATTTCAAGATAAATGGCTACAATCAAATACAATTTACCTTCTTCTTTCAATTGGACTTTCTAGCTCAACACAGGATAAGTTGCTCATACACTCTTCTAATATTTCATTCTTTTTATCATTGTTTAATCTATTGCTGAACTCTTGACACCTTCTCTCAAGAGCTGAATGCGTAGTCATAATATACCTTACTGTTTCAGATGATAACTCTGGTAACTCGCTACGGATCCTTTCTTGTTCTGTTCCAGAGAAATTGGTGAAATTGGCTCTGGCCATTTCAGGGAATTTTTGTGTGATCGTTTCTTTTATCATTTCTCTAGCCTCTTCTCCATCGAGTGTAATAACCACTGATGGATGTAAGCCAGATAAAGACTCAAATAATTTATTGTATGTTCCACCTGCACAACTTTGACCTTGATTACCGTAAGTTGTTGCAGCGTCTACAAGACCTTTTAAAAACATATCTTTTCTGTTTTTTATGTCTTCATCATTCAAAGGAGTTCTTTGATTTTCTGTCCCTGTATTTCTATCATTGCAGGCTTTCCAACATAAAATAGCTGCTTGCTTTAATGTTAACTTACTATGATTGTCTTTAAAATTATCTCCTGTTCTATTGATAAATCTTAAGCATTCAAGTGCATGAGATTTATCGCCTTCTGTAAATTCATTTGATTGTTTGATGTACTCTTCAATGTCGGTTGTGTTGCCTCTATTTAGCTGTACATAGAATTCATCTTTGCTTAAATTCTCTTTATACTTTTCTATGAGTCTATCAACACTCAAGTTTATACTAGCAACTGCACTTGGGTCATGAGTAGTTTGTGCCATAAAAGGAATGGCTGCTAAATCTTGAAAGAAAATAGGCCTTTCTTCCTCTGGAATTTGTTGTATTAAATCGTTAAACTGCTGTATTTCTTCAATGAGTGATTTGTTTAGCAACCATAAGCACAATATAGGCAGTACCAAAAGCACACAGGAATTAATAATGTGTATAATTAAAAAAATGCTTAATGTTATTCTAATAACATTTTTTGGCCACGCTGATAATCTTTTTTCATTTTCCCTTGGTTTGAAAAAATAATTTACTAATGATAAATACAAAGAGAGCTGTACAAGAAGAAAAAATGAAGGAATCATACTTACTAATAAAACTATATTAATGAATCTTTTAATTTTATTAGTGTTGTTGTAAGCATTTTGCACTCTTTCTATTAAAGCCTGTACTCTATTTCTATTTTGCTGTTGATTATTATTTTGACCTGCAAACATAACACACCCCCATTCTAACATTAATATATCATGCTATAGAAAGAATTTAAATAAAGCAAGAAATTTAGAGCTGCTTTTATTTTTGCTTGATTGGAGATTCTATCTTTGTGCTTTCTGCTTCATCTAGGCTACTAATTGGTTTTTCTGCAGTAATCTTGTGAGTTACCTTATTCTCGATACCTGCCCCATATGATCTCAGTACTTCAATGGCTTTTTCATTTCCACTATTGAGCGCAATATCCAAAGCATCTATTCCATCTTTATTTTTGTGGTTGATAAAATCCTTCAACTGATCTCTACCAAAGCTTTCTATATATTGTTTAATGATGAGTTCCACTACTTTTCCAGGACAATTATTAGCAGCAGGAAAAAGTATTGTATTGTTATTATTATCTTTTTTCGTTATGTCTGCTTTGAGTTTATTTATCAAATACTCGATAACTTCTACTCTGCTATCATCCTTTGCTTCAGTGCATTGTCTAATAGCTAAAAATAAAGCTGTCCGCCCATTATTATCAATATCTTCAATATCCTGTCCCTTATCAACTAAGGCTTGTATTACACTTTTATTTCCATATAAAGCAGCAAGGTGAAAAGGTGTATGTCCTTCAGTGCTTTCTCTTTCATCAATTGACGCACCATTGCTAGCTAGCAATTCTATAAACTCTGGCGTGTTTGCAAAAATTGCAAGGTGCATTGGTGTTAAGTCATCTTTGCCATGATTTCCAGTTTTTGCGTTAACGTTTGCTCCGTTATTTATCAGCAATTTCGCTATTTCAAACTGCTTATACCCGATAGCAACATGCAGTGGCGTACGATTACGTTCATAATTATCATTGACATTTGCACCAGACTTTATTAGTAGCTCTGTAGCTTCAATATCACCTGCCTTAATTGCAACGTATAAAGAAGGAGATTCATCTTTTTCTATTTCCCCTGTCATACGAAATTGCGAACATATTAATTCATAGATTATTAAGGATTATTATTAAGTTTTTATTAAAGTTATATTAATAATAGTAAAAAAACTTCAATTTTTATTAAAAAATTTACATCTATCAGCGATTTTATAAGCAAATGTTTATATAATAATTCGAAAAGTGAAACAGTAAAAAAAAGCTTTTCATGAGAAATTATAAATGATAAATTGTTAATAATGAATTATTGAGAATAAGTTATGTGCTTTGGTTTGCCTAACATAAACAGAGAAGGTTATTTATTTATAATTGTTTCCTTTATAGTAACGTGTATAGCATTTTCTATATCTTGGGGGACTGGCATTACTTGCTTATTACCAACACTACTATGTACTTATTTCTTTCGTGATCCAGCAAGAGCTGTACCAAACAATAAGGATTTTATATTAAGTCCCGCTGATGGTGTGGTTTCAAAAATTGAAGAAGTTAGTTACCCTTTATCAGAAGAGAATAGAGAAGAGAAAAAGTTTACGCTTGTCAGCATATTTCTAAGTGTTTTAAATGTTCATGTGAATCGTATACCAATATCTGGTACGATAAAGGAAATGAGCTACAAGAAAGGCAAGTTTGTTTCTGCAATGAGTAATAGGTCCAGTAATGAAAATGAAAAGCAGGTTATTGTGATTGAGTATGAAAAGGAAAAAGAAATCATTGTGGAACAAATAGCTGGATTTATCGCACGCCGCATTGTTTGTAATTTAAGAGCGTCTCAGAATGTAAAAGCAGGTGAAAGGTTTGGAATTATAAGATTTGGTAGCAGAGTAAATATTTATATCCCTGCTGGAATAGAGGTAAGAGTCTCAGAAGGCCAAACTGTTATTGGTGGTGAGACAGTTATAGCAGATTTAAATAAACAAGAGAAGCTTACCTTTGACATTGTATGAATAACGATGAAAGTAACGGTAAATCCTTACCTATTACCAAGTTATTTCCAAATTTTATAACTTTACTGGGTTTATGTGCTGGCCTTACTTCACTTAAATTCACATTTAATGAACAATGGGAATTTTCAGCAATTTTTATTATCATTGCAGCAATAATAGATGGAATGGATGGCAGGATAGCCAGAATTTTAAAATCAACTAGCGATTTTGGAGCACAACTCGATTCTTTTGCAGATTTTCTAAATTTTGGTTCAGCACCTGCTTTTCTTTTATATTTTTGGAAGTTAAATGAAATTAAAGTTGTAGGATGGATTTTAGTAATGATATATGTAATCTGCATATCAATAAGACTTGCCAGATTCAATATTTCGTTACATTCAGAACAATTATACTGGAAAAAATTTTTCTTTTCCGGCGTTCCAGCTCCTGTATGCGCTTTACTTGCTCTGTTACCAATAATTATTACCTTTCAATCTCATGAGAGTGAATACTTACTTCTTATAGAGCAATTTTTTAACGTAAAGAATACAGCTTGTTACTTTTTGGCCATTTCATTTTTTTCGATAAGTCATATTCCAACTTTCTCTGCAAAGTACATTTATGTTCCTAGAAGCCTATCCTATATATTTGTGTCGTTTTTTGGAATATTGATCATACTGTTTATAAGCAAGCCCTGGATAACACTACCAATTTTAGGCGCATTGTATATACTTACTATTCCAATAAGCACTGGACTTTATATATACTACACATATAAAACTCATTAGCTATATAAAAGTAGTGAGCAGCATGATTGTAAAAGCAACTGATCTATTAAACTCTCTTCTGTATATAAAGATATTCAACATTCCATTTATAATTCTTTGGGTAATTGCAACTGGGGTTTTTTGTACGATTCGATTCAAATTCATTAACTTTAGGTTGTTCAAATATGGGATACAAACACTATTCAACCTAGAGAGCCATAATAATAACGGCATAATCACCCACATTCAGGCATTTGCAACGGTAATTTCAGGAACAGTTGGTCTTGGAACAATATCAGGAGTTGCAATAGCTATTACAATAGGGGGGCCAAGTGCAGTTTTTTGGATGATAATTACCGGAGTACTTGGCATGTCAATAAAATTTGCTGAAGTAGTGCTTGCATTTACTCATCGCTCTGAAAACACAACTGGTGGGGCTTTTTATTATATGGAACATGGACTTGCAAAGATTGGATTTATGAAGACTGGCAAATTCCTTGCATTTATCTACGCAGTTATGCTGCTTGTTGCAATGATTCTAGGCGGCATACCATTTCAGGCAAATCAAATTGCAGCGTTGTCAAGTAACTTATTTGAATACAACACATCTGTTATTATCTCGCTATTTGTATTAATTGTAATACTGGGAGGAATAAAGCGAATTGCTTTAGTTGCAACAGGTTTAGGGCCGATCATGATAATGTTATATATAGGCATGTGTATATATTTAATCTGTGTAAACGGAAATAATCTACTGAATGCTCTATCTATAATATTTCAAGATATCTTTAACAAATCAGCTATAGGAGGTGGAGTATTGAGTGGATTAATAGCAGGGGTAAGAAGGTCAGTGTTTGCTAATGAAGCAGGTACTGGAACAGCAGCTATAGCACATTCGATTGTAAAAGAGCAAGACCCAGTTAAAGTTGGAAGTGTTGCAATGATTGCACCATTTGTAGACACAATATTAGTCTCATTTTTGACTGGTATTGTGATAATTATCACCGATATGCATATCACTAATACCGTAGGTGATATTACGTTAGTTAGCTCAGCATTTTCAACAGCCTTACCTTTATTTAGCAAGCTAGCTCTTCCGCTGATAATGTTTTCCTTTGCATTTTCCACAATAATAGCTTACTATTACTACTGTGAAGTTGCCCTGTTATACTTATTTGGTAACAAAAAAGTACTGATATTGTTCCAAATTCTTATAGTGGGTTCAGTGTATATCAGTTGTATGTCAAAAAATATAGAATTTATATCTTATTTAGGTGATAGCCTGTTTATGTGCCTTATGATTCCAAATGCTGTTGCGATATATCTACTGAGAAGGGAAGTCTTAAATACAATAGATTCTTATTACAAAAGGTATTAAACATGATTTATAGAATGCTTTATATAGTGTTATTTTGCCTACCATTTAATGATGTATACGCTGCTTCAGTTTTTCATAAAAGTTATGACACTGCATTAAATGGAGTAAGCAACTTCATGAATGAAGTGTTGTTTTTCAAGATCTTTCACGTACCATTTATAATTCTTTTATTGGCCTTTGGTTATATATTTCTAACACTACGTTTTAGATTTCTCAACATAAGGATGTTTAAGCATGCGTTCGCTATTTTATGTGGAAAATATGACACAGATCATCATGATGGTCACATTACGCATTTTCAGGCATTTGTAACCGCGCTATCAAGCACAGTAGGTCTTGGAACTGTTGCTGGTGTTGCAATTGCAATTTCAATGGGAGGGCCAGGAGCGGTACCTTGGATGATGATCACAGGCTTTTTTGGTATGTCTGCAAAGTTTGCTGAAGTAACTTTAGCATTCAGACACAGAACAGAAGGCCAGGAGCAGTTATTCAGTGGTCCCTTTCAATATATAAGAAATGGACTAGAGGAATTTGGATTTAAGAAGCTTGGTATTGTGATAGCTGCAATATATGCAGTGTTTTTTGTATTGTCAGGTCTTGGTGGAAGTGTAGCATTTCAGACTAACCAAATGGTTTCAATATTATCTGGCTATTCAAATTGGATAGATGGTCATCCTTGGTTTCTCTCTTCCATAATTTCTACATTACTTGCTCTAGTGATTATCGGTGGAATCAGGAGAATAGCTAAAGTCTCTTCTGCGCTGGTGCCTATTATGTCACTCATATATATTTTGAGTTGTTTCACGATTATTGCATTCAATATTCACAATTTTAGCAATACATTAAAAATATTGTTTTCAAGTATGATAGACTTCAATGCTGTTGGTGGAGGAGTAGTAGGAGCATTTGTTGCTGGAATTCAAAGGGCAATTTTTGCCAGTGAAGCAGGTGTTGGTTCTGCTGCAATTACTCACGCTGTAGCTAAAGATGAGGAGCCGGTTAGGACTGGTCTAGTTGCTATGATAGAACCATGCTTCGATACAATGTTAATTTGTTGTTTGACAGGAATAACAATAGTAATAACAGGCGCATACCAGACTGGCATTGGCGAGGGAATATTGATCACCCAAAAAGCATTTGAAACAGTTTCTTCTTGGTTTCCTATACTTTTAACCATCGCTGCGCCTTTGTTTGCGTTTTCCTCAGTAATTTCATTTGTATATTGTTGTGAAATGGGATGGCTGTATTTGTTTGGTGTAAAAAGTGTAGTAATATATCGTATAGCGGTGGTGGTAGTTGCATTTTTGTCAGGTTTGTCTAAAGATATAATGGCTATTGCTAATATTGGTGGGGCTTTATTCTCTTGTTTAGCACTCATCAATATGACAGCACTTATACTGTTTAGCAATCAGATTAACAATGAAGTCCAATGTTATCTAAAAAGGCTAAGGAATAACAAAATTAGCTAGATTTTTGCTATGATAGAGATATTTGTAGTTTTTGTATTATCTTACATATTAGGTTCAATACCGTTTAGCTTAATTATTGCAAAAATAAATGGTATAAATTTAAGAGAAGTAGGTTCAGGAAACATTGGCGCTACAAATGTTGCAAGGACAGGAAATAAATTTCTTGCTGCTCTTGCGTTATTTCTGGATACCTCTAAAGGGTTTATCGCAGTTTATACAGCACAACAATTTTGTGATAATAACGATTTATATATATATGTATCTGCAATTTTAGCAGTTCTAGGGCATATGTTTCCTATTTGGCTAAGGTTCAATGGAGGAAAGGGGGTTGCAACAACTTTGGGAGTTTTAGTAGCACTTAACATTTCTATAGCATTAGCATTTGTATTTGTCTGGCTAATAGTATTTTTTATCTTTCGGTACTCCTCTCTTGCTTCCTTGGCTGCTACTGCAGCAGCTGTTATAGCATCTTTCTTTTTTCAAAAGGAGTTATTCCTTATACTACTCACTGTAGCGATATTAATTTTCTTGAAGCATTATAAAAATATTGCAAATCTTCTGCAAGGCAGAGAGCATAAGTTTTTATAAGCGATGAGATGTTAAATCACTGACACTTAAACTACGAGATAAACTGCTTGATGGTATTATTTTATCTTCTTTATTTAAGATTGTAATTTTTACTCTTGTTATACTCTCTACTTCTTGAGGTATTAAAAATTCATCTTCAATGAATCTTTGCTTCACTTCTTGTATTTGTTCATAAAGTTTGGTTACATTGCGCTTATTTTGATTATAAATATCTTCAATCTCTATCTCTAGCCTGTGTGAAGCTTCTTTTTTTAACATGTTATTTATCACTGCTTCTGTTATTGCTAGCTTTTCTTGCAGAATTTTCTTTATTTCTTCTTTATCGTCTCTGCTATTTTTACTCAGTTCCGTGTATACCCTATAACACCTTTTCTCTAGTGGTAACGTTCTTAAACTATCTAACATTCTGGCCACTTGACCCTTAATAGTCTTCTTGGCTTTCAATTTTAATTCTTTTACTTCTTCTTTTATTATTTTGCTAGCTATTCTCTTAGCTTCAGTTAAAGATGAGTCCTTGAGAAAAAAATCTGTTCTAAGTAAATTTTGGTTTAAAAGCTCCAAAAAGACTTTTCCTTTGATGTTTTCGAGTTGATCGTCTAAACCATCCCCCTGTAGTTTATTTGTTATGTGCTGAGACAGCGCAAAGTGCTCTAATTTATTTAACTTTACAGAGTTAATATTTTTCATTAACGTCAGCACAATTTGTTCACTATATTGAGAAGTAAAACTCAGTAAATTTCTCATTAAGGAAATACTTACTTCTGCAATAAAATCATCAACTATTTTTTGACTTTTATCATCTTCATAATTATTTTGGGCGTTATGCCAAGCCCTAAGAATTTCTTTACTGTTCTTCTTATTTTTTAGCCTGTCTAACATAAACTTACGTGCTTCATTTTCTGCTTCTGTAAGGAGCATTTGTCTAGGTGGTGTAAATTTAATCTCTGGATCGGAATGAATACCCTCTAATGTACTTAACATTCTGTAGATAACACCAGTAAAACATGTGTTAGGAATTCGTTCTTTTCTAGAGAAAGTTTGGCTATCTAGTAAATTTGCAATCAACGCGTCTTTTTTATTTTTTACAGCTTCTCTATCTCCATCATTGCAGGCTCTAAGAACTAACAGAAGAATTTGTCCACCAGTGAAACCAGAGCTATGTTTCTCATTACCTTTGCAAAAATCTTGCAAAAACATTACTAATTTTCCCTTATTCTCATTACTAAATGGTTGGCCATCAAGCATATGTAAGTGATTTATATATTCAATAAACTCTTTAAATCCCTCATTATTAATAGTGTCTTCAGATACTTGTTCAGTATATTTATCTTTTAATTTGTCAATATTTTTAATGATATCATTATTTAATTGATGGGGTAGTAAATGCTCATAAGTATCATCAAACTTATTTGTCATACTGCGAGTATTTTCTTTTATGCCTTCTAAAAAGAAACTTATAGCAGCTTTGAGTAACGTAAATGGATTAAAATCCTTTGGCCTTAATTCACTTTGTAATAGAATTAAAACCATTGCAAGTGGTATTGTTGCAAGTAACGAAACGAGCAGAAAAGTAGTTGTAAAGGTTAGATATGTTACAGAAGCAAAAAATAAAAGGAAAGATGCTATTTTAATTTTATTTTTCTCAAAAAATATTTCCCAATATTCCTTTTTACTTATTTTTTCCTGCTTTGCAGCTTTTATGTCTTTATAAACGTAAAAAGTTTTTATTTCAGATCTAAAAAACAATGTGGCAAAAGATAAAAAGACATTGGCAGGATTAACTAAAATGCTTAAAGAAACAAAAGCTGCGAAGTAACTTGCTGTCTTTAATCTGTAAGAATCCTTTCCAGGAAATTGTATTTGGGAAATACCTATCATAGCCTACTCTCTATAATATTATGATATTGTAGTAATAACAAATAGCCTATAGATGTCAATGCTTAAGTATTTTACTGTCTACGCACTCATCGTATTCAATTTCAACTGTAGAGTGCGCAATTTCGAACCTATTTAATAGTATTTTTTTTATCTCATACAAAATATTAGTGTGTTGTCCATTTTGCTTTATCTTGGCATGCATAGTAAGTATAAAATAATTATCAGATAGTGACCATGCATGTATATGATGCACATCTATCACTTCAGGTAACTTAGATACAATCTCACTTTTTATCTCCTCAGCAGATACACTCTCAGGTGTACCTTCAAGGAGTATATGGCAAGAATTCTTGAGAATTTTATAGCCACTGTTTAAGATTATTACACTGACAAATACTGACAAAATAGGGTCCACTATTTGCCATCCGGTAAACATGATAATTATGGATGCAAGTATAGCAGCTACAGAACCTAAAATATCTCCGATAACATGCAATACAGCACTTTTTATGTTTATATTACTTTCGCATTTACTATGTAATATAAAAAAGACTATAATGTTAGAGATTAGGCCAAGTGTGGCAATTATTAGCATTACTTTCCATTCCACATTGACCGGACAAATGAATCTCTTTATTGATTCAATTATAATGACCGCTGCAATGAAAAATAGAGTTAAACCATTAACAAATGCTGCAATTATCTGCAATCTGTGATACCCATATGACCTCTGTAAATCAGATTTCTTAGCTGAAAATTTGTGCGCTACCCAGCTTAAAATCAAGGCAAAAAGATCAGTGAGCATATGCCCTGCATCTGATAACAGAGCAAGCGAGTGTGAAATTACTCCACCTACTATCTCCATAAGCATTGTTATTGCGACTATTATTATGGAATAAATTAAGCGCTTGGACTCTTCTATTGAGTGTTTGCCATTGTGCACTGCTGTCATACAAAATCTTTTTATGAGCAAAAAAACGTGGGTAACACTGGGCTCGAACCAGCGACCCCTTGCACGTCAAGCAAGTGCTCTACCAACTGAGCTAATTACCCATCTTAACCTTAGTATAGTGCTTCAGTGAAATGAAAGTCAATTTGCTTTTAGACTTCTTGCTGAATGAAACTCCTTGACAAACCTTCCCACTTTCCTTATCATACCAATAAGAGTACTTATCCTTGTTTTTGATCCTCGCGGGTTCAACAACAAAAATTCAGTAAAAAACTCAGATATTTATTGGCAAATTACATAAAAATTATAGCGGCTGCATGTCTTTTTTATTTTTTCTACATTCAGCCAAATCGCGCTTGTTAGGACATTATTACAACGCCAATTTACATTATAAAACTCGCTACTAAAGGATTTTTTTACCTTTTTTTCTACTCAGTAAATTTCTTAATTATAATTCCGCTACTTATTAACAGCCATGGAATTTTAGCTATATTCTCGATTTTTCATATTGAGTTAACTATCTATACTTTTTTATTAAGATATAAATTATATCAATATGAGAATTTACACTTTCTTAGCGGAAGTAGCTTTATGCTTGATATTGTGGAGACTAATAAATTAGAGGTTAAAGTTATGACAATCAGTAAACAAGTAAATAAAAATATAACTAAAGAAGAATATTTTAACAATAAGCATATCATAGAAGTTAAAGATTTAAATATTAAAGTAGAAGTTTATTCTCATAATTTAAGAGCAAGTAAAGTTGCTCACATTGAAAGTGAGATAAGAGAAACAGCTACTAATTTTAAAGATGCATTTAAGCTGGAGCCTGGTAGCTCAGAACAAACATTCAAAATTTATGTGTTTGATGATAAGGCTGATTACACTCACCTTGGTGGAAGCGAACGTTTTGGTTCTTACCTTGGAGATGAAGGTGGTAAATGTTACTACAAAGGAGAAGCTGATATTTTTGCTGAGATGTATGTCTATCAGCAAGGTGGCGTTCATAACCTTCAGCATGAATTTGCACATGGTTTAACTTACTTGGCTACAGGAGGAAAATCTCTACCTACAGTATTAATGGAGGGAATTGCAGATTACTTTGAACATCATTCAGATCACAAGTTCAATGCTCAAGGGTCAAGCATTGATAAAACTGAAGCCGCAAATTTGGATCTAGGTGGAATTTTAAATTTACAATACTCAGCCAATGGTGAAGAAAACAGTTTAGTGTATAAAACTGGTCATGCGTTGATAATGTACTTACAGGAAAAAGATCCTAGTTTATTAAGAGACTACCTAGATGCTTTACGTCAAGGTAACTCAGATGAATCAAAAAGTTTCTTGAAAGACATAAAAGGACATGATGCTGACTTCAAAAGTTGGCTTGCTGAGAATGATACAGAAACTGCAATGGAACATCTCAACGCTTTGCAAGTTACAAAAGGAGATTTTATAGCAACTGGTCAAGAAATAGTGGGTGGAGAAATTAAAGATGTATCGTATTATAAAGCAAATATAGAAAAAATAGATGGAGAAAACGTTGGAAGTTTCTCTGCTGTAGAGCATGTGTCATTTTACGATTATGCTCGTGCTGTTAATAGGGCAACAAATGATACCCTCGATATATCAAAGGAATATCATTTCTTAAAGGCAGTAAAAACTACTGATGGGCAGGTTAAGCTGACTTACTCTGATCAACAAGGTAATGAATATCAAAACAGTCAAGAGTATAAAATGCAAGCTTTGAGGATATTATCAAAATATGGTGAAGATCTTAGAAAATCTTACTATGATGGGAAAGAAGACTTAGATAAGCAGAAGGATATAAAATATAATGATGTGTTGAAAAGCCTTCGTGAACAGGAAGAAACACAGCGTCATGATGCATACGAGCAATACAAAAGAGGAGAGATCTCTTATGAGAAATTTGTAGAAAAATGCAATTCAGCCAGCACTAATTATCATAATGAAGATAAGAGATTATATAATGCTACACAGGACAAATATACACAACTGAAAGATGATTTGCTTGATAAAACCATAAACGCTGGCTTGAAACAAGTAAAAGAAACTCAGAACATTGACGTAGAAAAGATGTTAGAAGAGATGGTTAATATCGATCCAAACCTAATCAGAGGTGCTCATATTAATCTACAAGAAGGTAAAGTTTTCTCTATCAAAGCTCTTGGTCACGGAGATATGGGTGCACTATCTATATATGATGGGAATACAAAGCTTGGAGAGTTGTCGAGCGAATCGGGCTTTTTTAAGCAAGTTGAAGGTCAAACTAAAGAAACTTTTGTTTTTGAGGACATATTGCACAACTTGAATACTCAATATGACGGTGGTGCTTATATGGCTATTACAAAAGAAAATGGTCATTATAAAGCTTCTCTGATAGATGGCAGAACAGTTGAACGTGATGAATACTTTGATGAAGCACATTTACATGAAAATGAATTGTTGCATCCTAGCACTGGACACATTCAAAAAGATTTAGATTCTCTGCTTCTTAGAGGGACCAAAATTCTAAATCATCAGGATTCAAAGCATGCTCAATATTCTGATGAGCAAAGAGAAAGCGGTGTAATCGTAGAAAAAGGAACATTATTGGATGATAAAGGGACTGATAGAACAGACGACGATGTATACGAAGCGGTTGTAAAGCAAGGAGGCGAAAATCTACATGCATTCAAAAATATGGGCTTCTATATCACTGAAGAGATGAAAAATGAAAGAGGTGAAGTTATAAATGAAAGTAACTTGTTCATTCATGATCATGGAAAAAACGTAAGGTTTCAATTGCCAGGCAATGTTACTCACCTAAAATTGGTGGAAAAAGATGGACAATATAAATTAGCACCATCTGATTCTGAAGGAAGAGAATACAGTAGCATACCAGACGAATACAAATATATTGACCCAGTATTTGCACATGAATATGAAAAGAGAGATTATTCTCATAAACATATAAATGTGGGCCTTATAAACTTAGAAAAATATGCCCCTGGTAAACTTTTTACAATTAAACATGATCCAAATGATTATCAGATACAAAGAAACTCGAGTGGTCAAATAGTTAGAATAAAAGATCAAACATATTTCACTAAAGTAAAACTATTTGATGGTGATACTGATGAAGAAATTGGAATGTTATCTAATAATTTCCATAACTTCAAAGGAAAAATATTCTTTTCTGCTGATTATAACTACAGCTATAATGATTTCCTCGCATCTGTTTCTCCTCAAGTTGAAATTGAGAATATGGGAAATGGAAGCAAAAAAATAACTTTCGATCAAGGCAGTGGCGATATCGGTGACACTAATAGAGGCTACACTGACTATCAAAGGATATACACAAGGGAAACCGAAAGTCCAAAAGGGCAAGTAAGTGAAACTAAGACAGAAGTTCATAGTACTACTAATGTTGTTGCTGAAGAGAGAAACGACAATAGTGAAATACAGTCTGATCAACCACAAATTCCAACAAGGGCAAAAAGGTCAGCTTCAGTGGAGGAGAAAGAGCAGGTAGTGTTGAAAGACACAATCTTGAAAATAGAAAAGAGCTATGATAGAGATGTAGAAGGAAAGCATAAGGCAAATGTAATCATAGATTATAATGATGTGAAAGCCTTGTATAATAGAGCAGAAGGAGCAGATAAGCAATCTGTGTTAGATTTTTGGAACAAACTGCATACATCGGATTATAAGATTGGTGCTTTGCCGGAAGACAAGTATTACTTTAAAGATGGCAAATTTCTAATTCACGATAGTGACACGAAAAAGCTTATAGTGTTACCTGAAGATAAGGTATCCATCAAAATAATGAAGGATGGTGATAGTTATAGTTTGGCTATATCAAATGGTAATGGCAAAGTAATAAGCAGCATTAGTAAAATAGATAATCCAAATTACGAATTGCTATCAGATTCAAGTCACTTCAGCTTAGAAACACAAGATAACTTTGAGTTATTAGATCAACATCATGAATATAATCTCTATCTAGAGAATGGTTTTGTGAAAATGTTCGACTGCGCAAGCGATCACGTTTATCACGATCATAACTCAGCCTATATCTAATATACAAGGAGGGCCCTGCCCTCTTTTTGTTATTCCAATGCCCAGACACTGGCATCCAGTTAAATTTGCTAGTATAAAAGTAATCAACGTTTCTTATGATGGAAAAATGGATTCCAGTGTCAAGCACTGGAATAACACCAAAGGGGCTACTAGGATGACATCGTCTGCTACATACTTAGATCACAAGAGAAGAATTCTGAAGCGAAAAGCTTCAAGGAAATCTTATGCAAAATCTAGTATTTACGGAATTTATATTATTTTCATGCACATTATGGTTTTTATAATTAACGGAAAGTGATATGGCTAGTTTAACTTTTAAAGACA
This sequence comes from Wolbachia endosymbiont (group B) of Ablattaria laevigata, assembly GCF_964277395.1. Lineage (NCBI taxonomy): Bacteria > Pseudomonadati > Pseudomonadota > Alphaproteobacteria > Rickettsiales > Anaplasmataceae > Wolbachia > Wolbachia endosymbiont (group B) of Ablattaria laevigata. The sequence goes on along the minus strand of NZ_OZ195519.1, from coordinate 177,528 downwards.
ACTCTGGAGCAAATGTACCATCCCCTAACATTAAAAGCATAATTTATGAAGATGCTGCACAGAATAAGTATACCTTTGGTGTAGACAATGCTACTAATGTTTTCAACACTTTTAAGTATGAACCTAATGGTGCTGCTGAAATAGATTACAGTGCTACAGCAACAAACTTCATGACTGGAGGTGCAATTGCTACATTATTAGGTATTGGAACTAATGTAGATGCAATAAAAACTAAGACTGATTCTATTCCAGCTGACTTAAGCGCTGACTTAGTTACCATAAAAACTCAAGTCGGAACAGATCTGATATCAGGAATAAAGGCTAAGACTGATAAGATTACAGATACCTTAGGAGCTGATGTCACTGCTATAAAGGCTAAAACTGATACTATTCCAGCTGACTTAACAGCTAAAGTAACTGCTATAGAAACTGCTACAAGTGCTGCTAATTTAGGAAATAAGGTTACTGCAATACAAACTAAAACTGATAAGATTACAGATACCTTAGGAGCTGATGTCACTGCGATAAAGGCTAAGACTGTATTTATTCCAGATACCTTTACTGCGGATGTTGCTGCTATAAAAGATGCTACAAGTGCTGCTAATTTAGGAAATAAGGTTACTGCAATACAAACTAAAACTGATAAGATTACAGATACCTTAGGAGCTGATGTCACTGCGATAAAGGCTAAAACTGATACTATTCCAGCTGACTTAACAGCTAAAGTAACTGCTATAGAAACTGCTACAAATGCTGCTAATTTAGGAGACAAGGTTACTGCAATACAAACTAAGACTGATAAGATTACAGATACCTTAGGAGCTGATGTCATTGCTATAAAGGCTAAAACTGATACTATTCCAGCTGACTTAACAGCTAAAGTAACTGCTATAGAAACTGCTACAAATGCTGCTAATTTAGGAGACAAGGTTACTGCAATACAAACTAAGACTGATAAGATTACAGATACCTTAGGAGCTGATGTCATTGCTATAAAGGCTAAAACTGATACTATTCCAGCTGACTTAACAGCTAAAGTAACTGCTATAGAAACTGCTACAAATGCTGCTAATTTAGGAGACAAGGTTACTGCAATACAAACTAAGACTGATAAGATTACAGATACCTTTACTGCTGATGTTGCTGCTATAAAAGATGCTACAAGTGCTGCTAATTTAGGAAATAAGGTTACTGCAATACAAACTAAGACTGATAAGATGCCTGATGACTTAAACGATGAGTTAATTAAGTTAACTGCAATAGGAAATGCTATAAATGGTAATGGTCACGTCACTGAAGCTGCTAAAGCTGTACTAGAGAGCAGTTTCAAGAAAGCTATTAAAGAAGCTGGAGAAGATGGTAGCGAATGGCTTAAAAATGAGATAAAAGAGATAGTGTCACAGCCATCCTTCGAGATTCCAACAGATTCAAGTTCACCTCTTTCTTGGGATTGGTAATGTAAGTGCTAGTGAATGACATCGCAAGATGTCATTCACTGTTGTCATTACAGCATGTGATACACAGCTGTACGAACATTATTCTGTAGGAAGATGTCATGCCAGTGCCCAGACACTGGCATCCATTTTTCCATCATCATCAGAAACGTTATATTTTTTTTATACTCGCAAATTTAACTGGATCCCAGTGTCACGCACTGGGATGACATCTTCCAGCTGTGCATGTGAAGCTAAAATGGCATTCTTTTTTCTAGATTCCAACGGTCTTGATAGCAGGCAAAAAGTATATTTTTCATTGCAACTAATTTGCAGTGATTTTTGTTTTAATGTAGATGGAATATAGTCCTATTGCTGCTGCGTTTGAAACATTTAGACTGTTAATTACGTTTGACATTGGGATTTTTAAAAGATAATCACAATTTTCTTTAACTAGTCTCCGCATTCCTTTCTCTTCAGAACCAAAAACAATTACTCTTTTTTGCCCAAAATTCTTTATTTCATCTATATTTTCCTTTGCATTGCAATCAAACCCATAACACCAGTAGCCTATCTTTTTTAAAGACTCCATCGTCTTTACTATGTTTGTAACGTATATTAGAGGAACAATGTCTAATGCGCCACTTGCTGTTTTTGCGATAGATGCATTTTCGCTTGGTGAATGGTGATACGGTAAAACCAATGCATCAATGTTGAAACAAGCTGAGGTTCTTAAAATCGACCCTATATTGTGTGTATCAGTAATTTGATCTAAAATGACTATAGTAGAGTTTTCACCTGATCTTTCAGCTATTTCTTCAATATTTAAGCTGTGAAAAATAGGAGTAACTTTTAAAGCAATTCCTTGGTGATTTACACCTTTGGGTAAAACATCATTGAACATTTTGTTCTCTACCAGTCGAGCTTTAATGCCCTTACTATCTGCACATTGTTTAATTTCTTTCTCAAATTCTCTGTAGAAATTTTCTGTTACTAACAGTTCTATACACCGCCTATTTTTGTTTCTTAATGCTGAAATACAAGTGTGCTTTCCATATATCCAACAGTTTTCATTAGCTTTTGATGATTTCATCTCATTATTAAAAATCAGATTTTTATAGAGTAAGCAATATTTTACTGTGTTTATATATTGTTGTAAAATTATGCAGTTCAATTAATGAATTTATGTCAGATGATGAGTTAGATTGGCAAAAAAATGTTAAGCCAATAGAATGTGGAAAAGTTACTTTGAAAGTTGATCACAAAGTAAATATAAAATCTATGATTGATAAAGGTATCTCTGGCTTACAAGAAAATTTTCTTAATACTGATAATGGTGATTCATCATTTTGTCTTGACTACAATACAAAATTAAAGATCGATAGGGGCAAATATTTTATAAGCGATAAACTCGATTTGCATGGCTATAGTATAGATGATGCTTATTGTAAATTGATAGATTTTATTATCAAAAATTATCAAGCAAGGAATAGGTGCTTATTGGTAATTACGGGGCATGGTAATAGTACAGATAAAATAGACACTATAAAGAATAGCTTAAATAAGTGGTTGAATGATACAAAAGTTCGAAATATGATCTTATACTATCAGCAAGCCATAAAAAAACATGGTGGCAAAGGAGCTTTTTATGTCTTATTAAGAAGAAATAAAGGTTAATTTTAGAGTACCTATTTAGGAGTACCTTTCTTAGAATTCACGTGTTGAAGAATGATTTCTGCTAAACCTTTACTAATTCCAGGTACGTTTTGAATTTCAGCTAGAGAAGCTTTGCTTATGTTTTCTACCGAACCAAAATGAGACATGAGTGCCTTCTTTCTTTTACTGCCAACACCGGATATTTTGCTTAATTGTGAAGCAAAAAATTGTTTATCGCGTTTTTTTCTGTGCGAAGTTATTGCAAAACGGTGAGCTTCATTACGCAGCAATTGTAAATAAAGCATGACCTTGCTGTCACTTGCTAGAGTAAATTCTTCTCTGCTCGGCACATAAAATCTTTCATTTCCTGCGTTACGATCATGACCTTTTGCCATACAAGCAAAAGGAACGTTTATATTCAATATCTCCAACACATTCTGCACTATGGAAACATGTCCTGGCCCACCATCTATCAGTAAAAAATCAGGAATGATGTCTTTTATATTGCCAGAGAAACGTCTAGTAAGCACTTCTCTCATCATTTTATAGTCATCACCTGAAATTTCTTCTTTTATAGTAAATTTTCTGTACTCACTTTTTAAAAAACCTTCCTGCCCTGCAACAATCATCACACCAACTTGTTGATTTCCAGATATATGGCTATTATCATAAACCTCGATACGCTTTGGAATATTTGGTAACAAAAAGATTTTGCTAAGCTCTTCGAGCTTTTCTAGGTTATTTCTATAATCAGTAAGCTTCTGCTCTAGGCTATGCTTAGAATTATTGTAAATAAAATTCAACAAATCACGCTCTTTACTATTTTTCGCATACAAAACTTTTATTGATTTTTGAGTAAGAGCATAAAGTGCTTGCTCTATAATTTCCTTATCCTTAATAAAATCGGGAACGTAAATTTGTGCTGGTGGTGTATTAACTGGATTATACAAATTGACCAAAAAGGTGGATAAAATTTCATCATTTGGATGATCACTACAATTCTCAATGAAGTAAGGAATGCTTCCATAGTTACCTTTATCTCTGAAAGATAGTACACCAATGCATGCTAAGTCTGCCTCACGTACAATGCTGAAGAAATCTGCATCTTCTTCAAAAGAAAAATCCATTGGCTGCATTTGAATTTGCTGAAGAAATTTCAATCGATCTCTATAGACAGCAGCAAGCTCGTAGTTCATCTCCCTACTGCACTTTTCCATTGTAGAAAATAGCTGTCTTTGCACTTCTTTATTCCTTCCTAGCAGAGTATCTTGTGCTTGTTTTACTGATTTGCAGTAATCATCTTTTGTAATTTTATCTACGCATGGTGCTGAACAGCGCTTAACTTGATACTCAAGACATGGTCTTTTTGTTGAAGAGAAATATTGATCTGAACATACTCTTAAGAGAAAAGCTTTTTGCAATGATAATATAGTGTTCTTAACAGCAGCAGCAGATGGAAAAGGGCCGTAGTAATGAAACTCATTCTTCTTAAACTTACCTCTATATTTCGCTATTCTTGGATAATCATGCTTAGAAATTGTTATATAAGGATAAGATTTTCCATCCCTAAGCAAAATATTATAAGATGGTTTTAACGATTTTATTAACTGTGCTTCAAGAAGCAATGCTTCGATTTCATTCTCAGTGATGAATATTTCAACCTTAATAACCTGTGAGATCATTACTCTGATTCGTTCAGAAAGGTTTTCGAATTGAAGGTAGTCGGATAATCTCGACTTCAAGTTTTTTGCTTTACCAATGTATAAAACCTTACTCTTATCTCCAATCATCTTATAAACGCCACAGGATTGTGGAGATGATTTGATTTGTTCCTTATATTGCCTGAGCATTTATCAATTGTTTAACCTGTATAAGGTTAAACTCTGCTACTAAATGAAAGGTAGAAACAACATTTGCAAGCAAAGATAACCTGTTTATTCTAAGCTCATTAGAATCACAGTTAATCTTTACACTGTCCATAAATTGATTGATAAACGGAGCAAAACGAGCAAGTTCATCAAGCGCTGTATTAAAGTCGTTATTTTCTATCGCTTGTTTGATGTTTTTACAAGCAGCTATAGCACAATTTGATAGCGCAATCTCCTCATCTTCAATCAAAAACTTCTTACTGTAAGATGCATTATAAGTAGTGCCATCACTTTTTCTCACTTTGCTCATCATGTTACTGGCTCTTTTATAAGTGCTTAGAACCTGTTCACCTTCTTTTGTACTAAGATAACGATCCAATATCACAGTTTGCTTTTCCGCTTTCAGCAGATCATTAATATCGACTTTATATAGTATTGAATCTACAACATCTTGCCTTATATTTCTATTTTTTAAAATAATCTTGAACCTTTCTAAGCAGAATTTAAATACTAGTTCTGAAATTTGTTTTTCACTTGGCTTATCAACTGGAGTTATATTTTTATTCAATAGAAGCCTTGAACATAAAGATACTGACTTATCTATCAGCAATCTAATTGGAATATGCAAATTATTTTCAAGTATTGTTCTAATTATACCAATTGTCATTCTCCGCAAACCAAACTGATCATACGAACCAGAGATTTTCTCACCTGCTGCAATTAAGCCAACCAAACTATCCATTTTGTCTGCAATAGCTACAGCAATCGCAGTAGGAGATTTAGGGCATTCTTGGTCCGATCCAATTGGCTTATAGTGCTCAGTTATAGCTTCCACTACTTCTTTATCCTCTTGAAAATAAGAAGCGTAGTATCCACTCATTATTCCTTGCAATCCCGGAAATTCTTTCACTATCAACGTTGCAAGATCTGCCTTTGCTAAATATGCAGCACGTTCAACTTTAATTAATGAAGCATGTGGAATAAATATCGCTATATACTTTGAAAGAGCGATAATACGCTTCACTTTTTCTTCTACGCTACCGAGCGAAGCATGAAATGAAATAGAGCTCAATTTTTTGACATAGTAATCTAGGTTTTCCTTCTTGTCTTGAGATATCAAAAACTGGGCATCAGCAAGACGTGCTTCTAATATTCTTTCATGACCTTTGACAACTTCATTGTTGTTAACATTTACAACAGTAACAAAATGTGATATTTTCTGTCCATCACTTAAAGCAAGATACTTTTGCTGCGTATTAATTATACTAAGTATTACTTCCTTCGGTAATTCTGATGATTTTACTTTACCAAATAATACTATTGGCCACTCTATAAGCCCTGCCAATTCATTAAGTAAATAATCATTTTTTTCAAGTTGTAAGTTCTCCTCTTTTGTAAACTTATTAATCTGATCTAGTATAAATTGCTTTCTTTTGTCCAACTGGAGAATGACATTATTTTTTTCTAACAATTCAAAATAGTCTTTGGGTGTTTTAACAGTAAGTACTGCATCACCTGAAAGAAACCTATGACCATACGTCACGTTGAATGCTGTAACCCCTGCAAAAGATATAGGTATTATTTCGTCATTTAAAATACATAGAATATTTTTAATTGGCCTAACCCATCTCTCTTTTCTTTCACTCCATCTCATACTCTTTGGCCAAGAAAAGTTTTTTAGCATTTCCTCCAGTTGATTTTTGAGAAACCCGTTGATGTTAAATAAGCAGCTTTCTCTCTTAATGAAGTAAAAATCTTCATCATTTACTTTGCGAATGAGTAAATCTTCTTCACCTTTCCGATTTTTTCTCAAAAAACCTTCGATAGCACTTTTCGGTGCATTAACTCTTGGTCCTTTAATTTCATTGTTAGAATCTTTTAGCTCTAAAGCACTTATGCCATCAATAAAAAGAGCAATGCGACGTGCAGTCACATAAACTTCTATAGATGCAAATTTCACATTATTTTTACTAAAAGCATTAGTGATATAGCTCTTAACCTGAGCTGCAGATGAATTCTGCATTCTTGATGGAATTTCTTCTGAAAGACATTCAAACAATAATTGTGACAACATATTCTACTTTGCTCTATATAATTCACAGCATTTTTTTGTTAACTCTCTCACTCTACTAATATAGGCTGTACGTTCATTCACACCAAGCACACCTCTTGCATCAAGTAGATTAAGTAGATGGCTCGTTTTAATACATTGGTCATAAGCTGCTATCGGCAATTCTTTTTCAACAAGGAATTTACACAGTTTTTCTGTATCCTCAAACTGCTGTTGTACTACTTTAGTATCATAATAATCAAGTGCCAGGTAAGAAAACTCTCGCTCTCTTTGTTTAAAAATATCTCCATAAGTTGCACCGCTACCGTTCCACATTATGTCGTAAACATTATCTACACCTTGTATGCACATTGCTAAACGCTCTAACCCATATGCTACTTCACCAGGAATTATTCTGCAGTCAATACCTCCCACTTGCTGTATATAAGTAAGTTGTGTTACTTCCATTCCGTTGCATGTAACCTCCCAACCAAGACCGGATGCACCAACACTTGGGTTTTCCCAATCATCTTCAATAAACTTAATATCATATTCTTTTGTCGATACACCAAGAGCTTTTAAGCTATTTAAGTAAATATCTTGCAAATTGCTGCCAGATGGTTTTATTATAACTTGGTATTGATGATGCTGATATAAACGATTAGGGTTGTCGCCATAGCGTCCGTCTGCAGGTCTGATTACTGGCTGTAGATACGCAATTTTTGTTGATTTTTCGTCAATCGCTGACATGATTGTTGCGGGATGTAGTGTTCCAGCTCCAACTTCAGACGTATATGGATGAAGTATAGTACACCCTTCATCTGCCCAAAAATCTTGTAATCCCTTTATTATATCCTGTAGATTCACGCAAACTGTATATCTTTTAAACTGAATACATAAGCAAATAAATACTATTCTATACTTATTTTTTTAATAGTGCCATGAAAATAGTCACTCAAGGCTATTGAACTTTCTTTTACATACTCAAATATGCTTTTGTTTAAAACAATCGCATCATGCATAGTCAGATCGCAGAATATAAATGCAGTCAAGTACAATAAAATCACTGCATAAAACACATGAAAAATCCCTTCAAATGTGATTGATATTGCATTGTTATAACTAAGCTGTATCGTACTTATCGGCCATGGTTTTATTACTTCTACAATATTAAAAAATAAATAAGGTATTATAAAGAAAAAGAACAAATGCATAAGATCATTAAACCAAAATGGACATTGAAGTATTGCTTTACATATACTTAGATAGAATTTACTTACAGTATAATAAATTGACATTATTGCCGGCATCGAAAGCGCAACAGTCAGCACCTGTCCTGATGCTATTTGTATTACTATATTCTCATCACTGCTGGCTGAAGGATCTTGAATGTGAAAAATGGATATTGCAACTAATTGCAGCACTAACATAACTATTGCTAGCTTGGTAAAAATGGCAGCTACAACTATGCCTGTATTCGGCATTTTATATAGTATAAAATCACCTCCGTATGTAAGCATTAATATAATGTCGGTAATAAATAATATTAGAAAAGAAGACCAATAATGCTGCCAACCCGGTAAATACCCTACTCCTAAAAAAGAGCTTACTATTTTGGCAGGAAAAACCTTGCCTAGCACCTTACCCAAAAATTGAAAAAAAATCCCCATGTCCTAACTAACACTTGACTTATATTTTTCACAATACTGAATTGTAATGGACTTATCAATACACTTCTTGCATAGAAAAAAGGCAAATAGTTAAAAACGATCTAAGTTTAGCAATAACCGTTGCCCCTTCTATCGTCATCCCAGTGCCCAGGGATTGGCTCTTTTTTTTCTAGATTCCAGTACTGGAATGAGATCTTCAATATTCTTACATCTGATCTCAAACTATGGAATAACACCGTTATACGTACTGGAATATGGGCATCATTCAAGCAGCTGATCTCTATGATGGCATCATCCCAGTACTGGGATCCAGAACAGGTAATAAGAACTGGTCACGCGCTGGCCTGAAGCTTTAACTATAAATATTAAAAAATTTACCAGGCGAAAAAAAAGGCAAAAGAATCCCCCAGTAGTGAGTTTTATAATTTAAATTGGCGTTGTAATAATGTGCTAACAAGCGCGATTTGGCTGAACGTAGAAAAAATAAAAAAGACATGCAGCCGCTATAATTTTATGTAATCTGCCAATATATACCTGAGTTTTTTACTGAATTTTTGTTGTTAAATCTGCAGAGATTAAAAACAAGGATAAATACTCTTATTGATATGATAAGGAAAGTGGGAAGGTTTGTCAAGTCACTTCGGCCAGCTACCTACTTAGATGTTCCACACTGCTAAGTAGATACCAAATTTTTTGCAACATCAAGTGCAGCATAGGTAAATATTGCACTTGCACCTGCACGTTTAAAACCAATTAAGGACTCATAAATCACTCTGTTATAATCCAGCCAGCCATTATTTGCTGCAGCTTTTATCATTGCGTATTCACCGCTTACTTGGTAAGCAAAAATCGGAAAATTGAACTTGTCACTTGCTGTTTTTATTATATCTAAGTATGGCATACCCGGCTTTATCATAATAAAATCTGCACCTTCATTTATATCCATTTCAATTTCGCAGATTGCTTCGCGTGCATTTCGATAATCCATTTGATAACCACTTTTGTCGATGAAATTTGATGATGCGCACGAACCGACAACTTGCCTGAACGGCGCATAGAAGCTAGAACAGTACTTTACTGCATAGGACAATATTGACACATTCTGAAAGTTATTATCATCCAATGTTTTTCTTATTTTTCCTATCCTGCCATCCATCATATCAGAAGGAGCAACTATATCGCATCCTGCTTTTGCTAAAACAAGCGCTTGCTTACACAATATTGACACAGTCTCGTCATTTTCTACATCTATCCTACTGCTTTTTAAAATGCCATCATGACCGTGAGTAGTGTATGGGTCTAGTGCAATGTCTGCAATAATGCCAATATCCGGTACATTTGATTTTACAGCACAAATTGCTTTACAGATTAAATTGTCAGGATTGTACGCTTCCTCGGCGTTTTCAGATTTTAGTTTACTATCAACTACAGGAAAAATTGCAACAGCATTAATCCCCGAGTCCTTAGCTTTCTGAATTATAGAAATTAATCCATCTATTGAATAACATTTGATATCAGGTAAGCCAGAAATTGGCTCAATTGTTTCTTCTCCGTCATGAACAAATAAGGGAAAAATCAAATCATTTACTGATAAAGTGCTTTCACTTGTTAAATTGCGAATCCACTTGCCTGAGCGCCTACGCCTTAACCTTGTATTTGGGAAATTAAACATTGGATCCAGGCAAATTCCCAGTAAAAAGCAACACTCCTGAAATGAGTATTACCCAAAGTACCGATATTGGCAAAAATACTTTCCAACCAAGACGCATTAATTGATCATAACGATAACGAGGTATTGTAGCTCTAATCCAAACAAATATAAACAAAAGTACAACTATCTTCAAAACAAACCAGATTAAACTAGGAATTTTATACAGCAAACTAAGCTCTAATGGAGGATACCACCCTCCTAGAAAGAATATTGTCATCATAGCGCTTGCTAAAATCATATTTGCATATTCTCCCAAGAAAAAGAGAGCAAAAGGCATTGATGAATACTCGACGTTATACCCAGAGACGAGCTCTGCTTCAGCTTCTGGTAAGTCAAATGGGTGACGATTAGTTTCGGCAAGCAAAGAAATAAAAAATATTATTCCTATAGGAATTAGTAATAAATCAATCCAAAATGGCATATTATGTTTCGCTACCACCATCTCTCCAAGATTTAATGTGCCAGTTGTAATAACAACTGTAGCAACTATTAGACCTATTGAAACTTCATATGAAATCATTTGAGCAGCTGACCTTATAGCGCCAAGAAATGCATAATTAGAATTACTAGACCAGCCTGCAATAATAATGCCATATATTCCCAAAGAGGATATAGCTAGCACATAAAGCACTCCAACATTAATATTTGCTATTACCTTAGGGATTATTACCTGCTGTCCATTTTCTGTAATTATTTCAGCTCCAAATGGTATAACTGCCCAGGAAATTAATGCTAAAATAAAGGTGAGCATTGGAGCCATAATAAACAGTATGGTGTTTGCTCTAAATGGTATTATCGGCTCTTTAATTATCAATTTGATAGCATCTGCAAATGGCTGTAGTAGCCCAAATGGCCCTACTACACTTGGACCATGCCTTAGTTGAATTGCACCAATAACTTTACGCTCAAAGTACACTAAATATGCTACTGAAAGCAAAAGTGGAATAAGAAGAAAAAGAATATCAAATATCAAGTACATGCAACCCTAAATCAAAAAAATAGTTCATAATTGTGGCAATAAAAAATACAGCAAATGCTCTAGACACAAAAGACAATGTCCCTATTGAAATCAATAGGACAACACTTTTCTGTACAGCATTTAGCTTAATAGAATAGTAAAATGATATGCATATGAATGACACTAGTGACATCATAATTAAGATCATTGTAAGAGGCAAATAATTCCCTCTTCCCTCGGTAACTATAATAAATGTTATTGCCATCCATACATATCCTTCCGTAAATAGTGCAATAATATCATTGATAAAATCAACTAGCTTATAAACGAACTGTTTTTCTAATGTATTTTGTTCTTTACACAAAAATATAGAGTTTAATTTTCGTTGAAAATATACCAGAGTTATTAGTAATAATGGTGTTAGAATAAATAAAATATTAAGTAGAGTGTTCATAAAAATCCTTAGTACAATCTGCCATTATTTTTGAAGCGCGACTTATTGAGTCTGTCATATAAAAATTACACTTTTTTAGAGTGAAAGAGATATTACTTAATTTTATTTCATCACAGGTAATTGGTACCCATTTGTTTTTCACCACTTGGTCAGCATCTCTAAACTGTGGACCAATAGTGTATAATTTCTTCCTCACATCAAATAAATTATCGTATAGTAAGGAAAGGCCCAAATATTGGGATAAATTTTTTATAATCAACCAATCTTCCTTTGCTTCACCAGGAGGAAAAACAGCTAAATTTGTTCTCTGTACTCGCCCTTCAGTATTTACATAAGTTGCATATTTCTCTGTGTAAGCAGCTCCAGGTAGAATAACATCTGCTATGTGTGCTCCACTATCACCATGATGACCTTGATAAATTACAAATGTACTTTCTAACTTTGATATATCAATTTCATCTGCGCCAAGAAGATAGACTACTTCTATCTCACCACTTTCTGCCTGTTTTAGCATCTGATTAATGTCTTTTCCACCTTTGCTAGGAACGAATCCAATATCGAGTCCACCAACCCTTGCTGCAGCCTTATGCAGTACGTTAAAGCCATTCCAGTCATCTCTGATCATGTTAAATTTTTCTGCAATTTTGCCAGCTAGAGCTAAAACTGATTCAGAATCATCTCTTATTAATGCATCTTGACCGATAATTAGCATAGGGTTCTGAGCCGCACTCAGTAACTCGCAGAATTTGTGATTTCCCTCTTCTATTTCTTTTAGAACGTTTGGACCATCACCTAATCTTTCAACATTATATAGATATTCAAGATTAGGACCAATATTTGCAATAGTGAAATTACCTTGTAAATATCTCTTTCTCAATCTTGCGTTAATTATTGGTGCTTCTATCCTTGGATTCGTATTGATTAGCAAGCATAAATCTGCACTTTCTATACCTTGAATAGTGGTATTGAACACATAAGATCCACGATTACTTGATATAAGATTTGCACCATCTTGCCTGCAGTCTATATTCCCCGAACCAAGCTTCTGCATCACTTCTTTGAGTAGAAGCATAGACTCACAATCTGCTAAATCACCTGCAATTGCAGCTATTTTATTTGATTTTGTATTCTTTAATTTCTTTGCAGCAAAAGCCAATGCTTCATTCCAATCAACTGGAATTAATTTGCCCTCTTTTTTTATATAAGGTCGATCGAGGCGTTGTACTTTGAGTCCATCGTAAGCAAAACGAGTTTTGTCTGATATCCATTCTTCGTTCACTTCTTCATTGAGTCTTGGCAATATTCGCATAACTTCAGGACCACGACAATCAACTCTAATATTACTTCCCACAGCATCTAGCACATCTATAGTCTCACAATGTGATAGCTCCCATGGACGCGCTGTAAAGGAGTAAGGCTTTGAAGTTAAAGCCCCTACCGGGCAGAGATCTATGATATTTCCAGATAATTCAGAACTAATATGCCTTTTTATGTAAGTGCTAATCTCTACATTTTCTCCCCTTCCGATTCCTCCAAGTTCATTTGTACCTGCAACATCAGACAAAAATCTAACACATCGAGTACAATGAATGCATCTATTCATTGCAGTTCCAATCAGTGGACCAAAATGTTTTTTTGGCACAGCTCTTTTATGCTCATCAAGTCTGCTGGTTCCTTTCCCATAAGCCATCGTGATATCTTGCAAATCGCATTCACCACCTTGATCGCAAATTGGGCAATCAAGCGGGTGGTTAATTAGCAAAAACTCAAGCACACCTTCACGTGCTTTTTTAACCTTAGGGGTATCAGTGTGAATAACCATCCCTTCTGCAACTGGCATTGCACAAGAGGCTACTGGTTTTGGAGGTCCACCCTCCACTTCAACCAAACACATTCTACAGTTACCAGCAATTGCTAAACGCTCATGATAACAAAAACGTGGAATTTCAACGCCCACAACTTCACAAGCTTGAATTATAGTGAGCCCATGCTCTACTTCACATTCCTTAGAATTAATAGTAACTTTAACCACAACTATTATACAGCTTCCCACTTTATAGGATTGCCGCTCACCTCATCTTCAACCAGATTGCCGTTGTCATATTGAGCAGACATATAATTCATGCGCGAATCACGATCTATATATCTAACAGGTTTTACCGGTTTATCTTTATACATTTTTTGCTCGGCTTTCTTACGCTGAGTAGGGTTATTTTTACTAGCTGTCTTTGCTTTCCCACCTGCTGCCATATAAACTCCTAAAAACTTCTTATTTTATTTTAACACTTAAGTATACACCGTCAATGCTAAATAGCTTTAAAGTTTTAATAGTCCATCATTACAATCATCATTTGAACAAAATACTTTCTCTTGATGCTGCTCAAGTGTGTAACTTTAGAATCCCCAAAAAAGAAAATGTAAGTTACTTTGATGATATCATTTTCTACGTCTTATAAATAGACATTCATGTAGCCGTAAATTAAGCTATAAACTCAATACAAAGATCCTTAATTATTAATCTCATAGTACTTCTCAACCAACTTATTTAGCAACCTTACACCGAAACCTACTGCCCCTCTTGGAGAAATATCAGTGCCTTTTTCGTGCCAAGCAGTGCCTGCAATGTCTAAATGTGCCCAACAAGTGTCGTTTACAAAACGCTGTAGAAACTGTGCAGCCATTATACTATCTCCACCAGAACCTGCAGGAGCTATATTTTGCACATCAGCAATCGGCGAATCAATAATTTTGTTATAAGTTTCATTCATAGGAAAGCGCCATAATTTTTCATTTACTTCATTTCCTGCATCAATCAGATGATTTGCTAATTCATCGTTATTTGAAAAAAGACCAGCATATTCATTATTTCCAAGCGCAACCACTATAGCACCAGTTAAAGTTGCAAGATCAACCATAAATTTAGGTGAGAATCTGTCTTGCGTATACCACAAAGCATCTGCAAGTATGAGCCTTCCTTCTGCATCAGTGTTCAACACTTCTATCGTCTGTCCAGACATCGAAGTTACTACATCACTTGGTCTTTGAGCATTACCGTCCACTGCATTTTCTGCAAGTGCAACTACACCAACTGCATTTACCTTTGCTTTTCGTCCAGCTAGAGTACGCATCACCCCAACCACAGTAGCAGAACCCGCCATGTCATATTTCATTGACTCCATGCCACGCGAAGGCTTGAGTGACACTCCACCAGTATCAAACGTTATGCCTTTACCCACAAAAGCTACAGGCTTTTGTTCCTTGGAAGCTCCATTCCATTTGATCACTACTAATTTTGGCTCTTTACTACTTCCCTGTGCTACCCCAAGCAATGCTCCCATTTTTTTCTCTTCCATCTGTTTCTTACCAAGCACTTCGATTTCAAGGCCAAGCTTAGTAAGCTCGGTTTTTATATAATCAGCATAGGATTCTGGATATAAAACATTAGGTGGTTCAATGGTAAGAGTACGTGCAAGAAATATGCCTTCACCTTCTTGTCTTAAACGCTCAAATGATTTTTCAGCACTACTGAATTGCTCATCTTTCGTTAGCACTGTGATCTCCTCTACTTCTGTAACTTTTTCATCCTTTTTGGTTTTATACTTATCAAATTTAAAACTGCGCAAAAATGCACCGTATGCAACATTTGCTGCATTGCCTTCGATTGAGATTGCCGCTCGCTTGATTCTTAATCTGCTTAGCTCACAATATATTTTACCACCAATATTTAATCCTTTGCTTTCATCCCATTCATCTCTCATTCCAAGACCAGCAACTATAATATTTTTTCCCTCTGATGAAGTAATGGAGAAAAATTCACCAAAACCTCCATTAAAACCACTAAATTTCTTGATGTTATCTATAGCTTGCTTATCTTGTAGAACATTAGTTATAAACTTATCACCCTCAAACAAACCTACCACTAGCGTCTCAAAATCGGGTAAAGCTTTAGAAATTGTTATCTTCATCGTTGACATCTCCGTTGCAAATAATTGTAAGCTGCACATAAAATATAGTAAAAACATTAGTAAGATATTTTTCATATACATTTTAAGTACAATAGCGCTTAAGACTACTATGAACTCCCCTGATATGCAAGGGCTTTATCTTTTATCAGAAAATTTGTTATGCCCACCTAGGGTTATATTAAATGTGTAGGTCTTCATGGCCTGATTGTTATAAGTAAATGGTGCTATCAGAAGGCTTGCAAGTCCACTCTCAATAAGATTACCAAGAAGAAGATCATCACAGTTATCGCAATTATGATCAGCAAAAAACATTTGTGTTGTGAATTCTGGAAAATCTGGATGTTGGACCAAAAAGTTGATGTGTGGAGCCCTATCACCAATTTTACCTGGTACTATTGTAATAAAATTATAATAGCCAAGGTTATTTACTACAAATCTTCCTGATCCAGCAAAATTTGGATCAAGCTCCACATTTTCATCATAATAGCTCATGCCAAGTGAGTCTGCGTGCCATATAGAAACCACAGCATTTTGTATCGGTAAGCAATTTACATCAGTAACTCTACCCACTACATTTATTAATTCTCCTGCTGCATTATTTGGAGAGCCAGGTTTTCTTCTTAAATTATTTGAAGAGTTAAAGCTTTTTGGCCTTGTTTCAAGATCATAAATCCCTGGAGTTTCAATACAATTAAGCAAAATAGGATCAGCTGCAAATAATGACAAATCGAATATAAACTGTACTAAAAACGCTAATAAGATATTTTTTACATTCATTTTGTTTATAGTGCTTTTATCAGAATTATAGCAACCTTTTTCTTTTATTAAAGACAAGACTTTCTTTGAAGCCTCCTTAGAATCACAACTATCCTTTCAGTGTATGAGTTTTAGGTTTTAGTACTGCATACACAACTGCACGGACTTCCAATTTAGAAATTGCAAATCAATCCAAACACGCAAGTGTAATGTTACCGCCACATGCTGTAGTGTTGACACTTACAACCTTTTCTATAGAAAAACGTTGCAGATAATTAGGACCACCAGCTTTTGGTCCGGTACCTGACAGTCCTCTACCGCCAAATGGTTGCATTCCAACTGCTGCACCTATTTGATTGCGATTGATGTATACATTTCCAACTGATATTTTCTTGCTTATTAAATCGATCTGACTTTGTACACGGCTTTGCAAAGAAAACGTAAGTCCATATCCTGTATTGTTTATATCACTTATAACTTCATTTAACTGCGACTTATTAAAACGTATGATATGTAAAATAGGCCCAAACACTTCTTGCTTTAATTGCGAAATTTTTTGTATCTCATAAATGTACGGAGGAAAGAAATAACCATTATAAGAATTTGTATCCATGGGTACCTTGGACAAAAGGTTTGAATCTTCATCCCTTGATATTTTTTCCGTATGTTTAGTGAGCATATCAATAGATGCTTTGTCAATTATTGGACCAATATCTGTGCTCAGTTGTATTGGGTCACCTATCTTTAGTTCTTGAGCTGCATTGCATATCATTTTTATTTGTTTTTCTGCTATATCTTCTTGAATAAATAGCACTCTGAGAGCAGAACAACGTTGACCGCCACTGCGAAATGCAGAAATTAAAACATCCTTAGTTACCTGCTCTAAAAGAGCAGAACTATCAACAATCATAGCATTTAATCCACCAGTCTCAGCGATAAGTGGCACAATAGGACCATCTCTACTAGCAAGCATTCGATTAATTATTTGAGCAGTTTGTGTTGAACCAGTAAAAGCTACACCGGAAATTCTATTATCTGGCACTAATGTTTTACCTAAATACCAACCATCCCCTGGAATAAGGTGTAGCACATTTTTTGGTATTCCAGCTTCGTGTAGTATCTTAACGGCTTCACAGGCAATAATCGGCGTTTGCTCTGCCGGTTTTGCCAGCACTGCATTACCTGCTGCAAGTGCAGCTGAAACCTGTCCAATGAAGATAGCGAGTGGAAAATTCCACGGTGATATGCATAAGAAAACTCCTCTGCCTTCAAAAAAGATGAAGTTATCTTCACCTGTTGGACCTGGCAATTTTTTCCAGTCATTCAGTTCATTTTTTGCTATCATTGCATAATAGCGCAAAAAGTCGATTGCCTCTCTTACTTCTGCTATTGCATCGGATAAAATTTTTCCTGCTTCTACAATCAGAATATAAATTAACTCTTTCATCCTTTCCTCAAGCAAATCTGCAGCTTTTTCAAGGCATTTAGCGCGCTCTTCTGCTGAAACATTCTGCCACTTAGTAAAAGCACTATGTGCTATTTCAAGAGCATTTAAAGCCTGAGCACTTGTTGCACTTGACACTTCTCCAATTACATTTTCCAAATGTGCAGGATTCACTACTTCGGTAAATTCCGCACTGTCAAGAAACGACTCTCCATCAATTATTGGGCCAACTTGCCATTTCTTTTCACTAAATTCCCTTATATCATTTGCAAATTGTGAAACTGCAATTGAATCGCTAATATCCATCCCCAAGGAGTTTTTTCTTTCCTCTCCAAAAATATCTCGTGGCAACGGGATGCTTGGATGAGGCTCATATTCTAAGCTTTTAGCTTTTTCTAATGGATCTGAGACTAATTCTTCAATTTTAACGTCAGAATCATTTACTTGATTGACAAACGAGCTATTAGCTCCATTTTCAAGAAGGCGCCTAATAAGATATGGTAATAAATCACTATGTTTACCAACCGGTGCATATATACGACAATTGATGCTTGTTGCAAGTTCTGAAATTGCATAATCATACAAACTTTTACCCATTCCATGTAAGCGCTGAAACTCAAACCCAGGATGATTTTTATCGGCAAGCTCTATTATAGTAGCAAAAGTATAAGCATTATGAGTTCCAAAACATGGATAAAAGTGATTCTCTTTGCTTAAAAGTTTCTGCGCACAGGCAAGATAGCATACATCTGTGTGGCTTTTTCTAGTAAACACCGGATAACCAATTAACCCTAATTCTTGTGTGCGCTTGATTTCTGAGTCCCAATATGCTCCTTTTACAAGCCTCACCATAATTTTATGCTTTGATCGAATGGCAACATCTTCAACAAAATCAAGAACAGATAAAGCACGTTTTTGATACGCTTGCACAGCCAAGCCAAGCCCCTCCCACTTAGAAAGTGAATCATCAAGACGCAATTGCTCAAATAAAACTAATGACATCTCAAGTCTTTCTGATTCTTCTGCATCTATACAAAGTGAAATGTTATATTTCTTCGCTTCATGACACAGTTCCAGCAACTTAGCTCTCAGCTCTTCAGCTATATTACCAAATTGGCTAAATTCATAACGTGAGTGCAGTGAAGACAATTTGATTGAAACCCCTTGAGATTTAAAGCAATCATTTATGTCAGCAGATTCACCTATGGCTTTTATTGCATGCATGTATAAATTAAAATACTCTTCCGCATCCTCAACTGTGCAAGCAGATTCACCAAGCATATCAAAAGAGCATAAATACTTACTGTAGTCATCTGATTTCACACTTTCCAATGCTTTTTCTATAGTTTCTCCAACAATAAAATGCTTGCCAAGAATGGATATTGCTTGTTTCACCGCTTTGCGGATTATTGGCTCTCCTAAATTTTTCAATAACCTGGAAATTATGTGATAGAATTTTGAATCCTCTTCATTGTTTCTTAATATACTGCTTCCTATAATTAAACTCCATGTAGAAGCATTAACAAACAATGAAGAGGAACGCCCCAGGTGTTTATTCCATTCTTGGTTGGCAATTTTATCTTTGATCAATTCATCTATTGTGTAATCGTCTGGTATTCTAAGTAATGATTCAGCAAGACACATTAGCGCTACTCCTTCGTCGTTAGAAAGTGAGTACTGTTGTATAAAAGAATCTATAATGCCTAATTTACTACCTCTAATCTTTTCGACAATTTGTTTTGCAATATTGTAAACTATGTTTTTTGAATCAGCCGAAAGTTCTGATTTTTCTACAAGATAACGTACGTGACTTTTTTCATCAGCACGATAAAATGCCTGCAATCGTTTTCGTAATGCGTTAGGTTCTTGTATAGAACTGATCATAATTATCTACAAAACACCCTTTACCATATGTAAGGTAAGATTATATCATAACTTTGCATCGAATAAATTATTATTTAAATAAAGAGCCAGAATCGATTCAAAAAACCTAGTTAATGACTGTGATAGCTCAAAAGGACTGCGCAAGTATATAGCTCAACACTCCACCACTCATCAAGTACTTAACCTCAGTTGCAGTTTGTACACAGCACTTGAGTTGAATGGATTGCTCTGAATCATCCTTTCTTTTAATGATACATTCTAGATTTCCATTTGGTACTACTTCACCTTTTATGCTCACTATCTCACTACCATCAAATACCTTTCTCGTTACTCCATCCTGAAATGCAAGTGGAAGAACACCCATACCGACCAAATTGGACCTATGTATGCGTTCAAAACTTTCTGCAATCACAGCTTTAATTCCCAGTAATGCAGTACCCTTTGCTGCCCAATCCCTACTTGAACCTGTACCATATTCTTTTCCTGCAATAACAACTAATGGAACAGCTTCTCTTTTATATTGCATTGCTGCATCAAAAATTGACATAGTTTCTTGAGAAGGAATATGTTTTGTATAGCCACCCTCAGCGCTCACCATTTTATTTCTTATTCTGATATTAGCAAAGGTTCCACGCATCATTACGTTGTGGTTACCGCGGCGAGATCCATATGAATTGAAATCTTGCGGTTCAACTCCAAGACCTTTTAAATATATGCCTGCAGGACTATTTGAGGCAATATTTCCAGCAGGGGAAATGTGGTCGGTAGTGACGCTATCGCCAAACATCGCTAGTATTTGCGCATTCTTTATATCAACTATGTTGCTTTTATTGTTCTTAGTCGATAAATTATCAAAATAGGGAGGGTTTTGTATATAAGTGCTTTTCGCGTCCCAATCATAGATTTCACCTTTCTCACACTTTATCTTTTGCCAATGCTCATCACCAGAAAAAACATCCTTATACTTTTGTATGAACATTTCACGCGTCACAACACTTTTAACACAGCTCTCAACTTCATTATTTGTTGGCCATATATCTTTGAGATAGACATCATTTCCATTCTTATCTTTGCATATTGAATCTTTTGTCAAATCAATTTGCACAGTGCCTGCAAGTGCATATGCAACAATAAGTGGCGGAGATGCCAAGTAATTAGCTTTGACTAACGGATGAATTCTTCCTTCAAAGTTACGATTGCCAGACAAAACTGTAGCAACAGTTAAGTTTTTGTTTTTTATATCATCCTCTATATCCTTATTAAGTGGACCAGAATTTCCAATGCAAGTTGTGCAGCCATATCCAACTAGATTAAAACCCAAAGCATTTAGATCTACCTGCAATCCAGACTTTTCTAAATATTCTGTCACAACTTGTGACCCTGGAGCAAGAGAAGTTTTAACCCAAGGCTTTGATTTTAATCCAAGTTTAATTGCATTACGAGCTACAAGACCTGCAGCAATCATCACACTTGGATTTGAGGTGTTAGTGCAGCTTGTTATTGCTGCAATCACTACGCTGCCACTCTGGAGCTGATCGCCATAGATAGGTTCCAACGGAGGTCTGTTTGTCTCATTAATAGGAAAAGATGTAGAAAAAGATTCCGCTACTTCTGAAAGGAAAATCTTATCCTGTGGTCTTTTAGGACCAGCCATCACTGGCTTTACGCTTGATAAATCAAGCTCTAGTGTGTCAAAAAATGCTAACTCATTACTGCTACGCCACAATCCCTGCTCTTTTGAATAGACTTCAACTAATTTGATCAGCTCTTCTGGTCGCCCTGTTAAATGTAAATAATCGAGTGTTTTCTGATCAATTGGAAAAAACCCACAAGTTGCACCATACTCTGGGGCCATGTTAGCTATAGTGGCCCTGTCTGCTAGAGATAAATAATCTAAACCATCACCATAAAATTCTACAAATTTACCAACAACACCTTTTGTTCTTAGGATACTGGTAACCGTCAGCACTAAATCAGTCGCAGTTACTCCTTCCGGTAGTCTGCCAATTAATTTAAATCCAACTACTTCTGGAATCACCATACTAATTGGTTGACCAAGCATCACAGACTCAGCTTCTATGCCTCCAACACCCCAACCAAGGACTGATAACCCGTTAATCATTGTAGTGTGACTGTCAGTACCAACTAAAGTGTCAGGATATATGACCCCATCATTATTACACACAACTTGCGCTAAATACTCAAGGTTTACTTGATGGCAAATTCCAGTACCTGGTGGTACTACTCTAAAATTTGTGAAGGACGACTCTCCCCACTTTAAAAATTGATATCTCTCCAAATTTCTTTTTACTTCTAGCTCAACATTTTTACTGAATGCGGAAGTGCTTCCATAACTATCTACTTGAACAGAGTGATCGATCACAAGATCAACAGTTACAGATGGATTTATTTTGCTTGGGTTACCTCCGTTTTTCTTCACATAATTACGCATTGAAGCTAAGTCAACGACAGCAGGAACTCCTGTGAAATCCTGCATCAAAACCCTTGCTGGCTTGTAGCTAATTTCGTGATTAATGTGTTTCTTGACGCAATTTGCTAATATCTTTATGTCATCTAATTTAACGCTTACTCCATCTTCGTTGCGCAATAAATTTTCAAGCAATACCTTGAGTGAACAAGGCAATTTGGTTAAATTTACTCCTAAGAATTTACCAGCGTTACTTAGGTTAAAGTAGTTATATAACCTTCCATCAATATTTAAAGTCGTCTTTGCATTTAAAGAATTGTTCATCCTGTATTAGTTAAAATTGGAATTACTAGCGCTACTTTTTTGTTGTTGACTTTGCTGCTGATACATAGTTTCAAAATCTATAGGATCTAGCATAAGTGGAGGAAACCCACCACTACTTGTAGTTCTTGCAATTACTTCTCTTGCAAAAGGAAAAAGAAAAGTAGGCCCGCCAATAAACAAAGCTTGTCTTACTTCCTCTTCACTCAACTCTTTCAAATTTTCTATTGAAAAAATACCACAATACTTTATCTCACAAATGAAAGCTATACCATTTTTTATATCTTCATCTTTTACCGTCGCTTTGACTTCTATATGCAAAGTAATTTCATGAAAAGGTTTTTCTTCATTTATTCCTTCTTTGCTTTCCGTTCCTTCTAATTTTGCTGAATTAATATTAACCGTTACATTAATATCGGGAGCTTTACTAGAAGGAAGGAATGGCGAATTTGGATTCTCAAACGAAAGATCTTTGACATACTGACCATGAATTTTCATTTTGTGTTGTAACATTTCTTACTTCTCCTTTAATTAAGTTGAGATATTTAATACTTTCTTATATAATATATTCATTTATAAACGAATAGCAAACCTAACTATAGGCTAATATGCAAAACATATTTTTATCAATAATTAATAATATTTAGATACTTTATATACCAAGGGGTTAAGTTACCATGATAGAGCTTGTAATATATGCTTTACTAGCGGCGTTTATTTTTTCACGCTTATACAATTCTTTAGGAAGATCAGCCAGTCTCAACCTAAAAAAGCTAACAGTTGTATTGGATGCAAGTCAAAGTAAAGAGGATGTGGTAGAAAATATCGAAGATTATATTTATAGCAACGACAAAAGTTCAATAGAAGCTACTTATAAACAAATATTACAAAAAAACAGAGAGTTCTCTATTTCCAATTTTATAGAAGGTTCAAGCATAGCTTTTGAATTAATAATTAAATATTTTAACCAAGGGAATTTACCTCAATTAAAATCCCTTCTGGACAAAGATTTGTATAACAGCTTTGTGGATAAGATTAAGCATCGTAAAGAGATACACGAGTCTATAATTGTTTCTATCGTTTCACAAAAGATCTTAGAAATAAAGCTAGTAAAAAACGTAATATTTATTGCAGTATATTTCCTTTCAGAGCAAATTAACTTCGTTAAGAATAATGAAGGAGATATCATATCAGGTAGTATGTCTACTATTAACAAAGTTGAGGATGTATGGCAATTCAAAAAAAATATTAATTCATCAGATCCAACCTGGTTGCTTGTTTCCATTAACTACAAGAAGGCAAGTACCGATAAAAATTTAACAGCAAATGACAAGTAAGATTAGTTACACCGATGGAAAGTAGGCTACGAGAAATAGTACTTGATACTGAAACTACAGGTCTTGACACTGAGTCTGGCCATCGAATTATTGAGATAGGATGTGTAGAACTAATTAACCGTATTCCAACAGGTAAAACATTTCATCGATATCTTAATCCAGAGAGAGATATACCTTACCACTCATTTAAGATTCATGGTATTAGTGAGGAGTTTTTGGAAGATAAGCCACTATTTTCAGATGTTGCACTTGAATTTCTTGACTTCATATCTAATGACATCTTGGTAATTCATAATGCTGAGTTTGATATTAAGTTCCTTAATATGGAGTTAAACAAGTTGAATGCCGGGTTAATTTCCTCAGATAGAGTGCTAGATACATTACCACTTGCAAGAAAAAAGTTTGTAGGATCACCTGCTTCTTTAAATGCATTATGCAAGCGTTTTGATATATCGCTAGAAGGTAGAGAGTTACACGGAGCATTAGTTGATGCTCAATTGCTTGCAAAGGTCTATGTTGAGCTTACAGGAGGATTGCAAACCTTTTTATTTAATAATGAATGTGCTCAGGACAATAACTCTACGTTTATTCAGCATAAAGTGCGTAATTTAGCTCGCAGAGAACATTCACCAAGTATTAAAGAAATTGATGAGCATAAGAAATTGTTAGATAAAATTAACAACCCACTTTGGAAGGAATATATTGAATCAATCAACTAATCAATATATGATTTAACTTTATTGGAAACGCTTTAATGATAAAGTTTATAAGGTTATTGTCTAGTTTGCTAATAACAGTAGCAGCTATCTTCTTAGGTTATTGTTATTTTACCAAGCAAGGCATATTTGTTTCACAAAATACAGAAATTAAGGTAGGTGGAGATTTTTCTTTGATCAATCAAGACGGACAAACAGTACGCAGTAGTGATTTTAAAAATAAGTATATGATGATTTTTTTCGGATTTTCCTCATGCAAAAGAATTTGCCCTATGAATCTCGGCATAATTTCAGAAACACTTGCAAAGTTAGATAAGAAAACTGACAATAAGCTACAAACATTTTTTATCACAGTTGATCCTGAGCGCGATAACACAGAAAGGCTTAAAGAATTTCAGCAGCAATTTGACCATAGAATACAAATGCTAACTGGTGAAAGACAAAAAATAGATGAAGTAGTTGCAAAGTATAAAGTATATGCAAGTAAAGTAGATGGAGAAGAGGAAATTAACCATTCTTCAATGATATACCTTATTAGCCCTGAAGGAAAATATGTCACACACTTTGTAGCTGATTTAAATTCAGATGAAAGTCAATCTGATAAGATTCTGGCTGAGATAAAAAAATATGTAAGCTGAACTAAAGAGCTTAGCTTACTTTAAATTTATGCTAACAGCTATTTTGATTAAACTAAGTCGTTTTTTTAATTTTTTCTAGGATCAACTCAGCAGCTTTTTGTTCAGCAATTTTCTTACTAGAAGCGCATGCAGAAACTTTGCCATAATTCTCTATGAAAATTGATATAGTAAACTCAGGATTGTGTGCTGGTCCAGTTTGTTTTACAAGTTCATACTCTGGTAAAGGTAATTTGTTTTTCTGAGTCCACTCTTGCAGTGAAGTTTTAGGATCTTGAGGAGGATCGAGGATGTCTTTAGCTAGCTTTTCCCAATGTCGGATAATAAATTTTTCAACACTCTCAAGTCCACCGTCAATATAAATTGCACCTATTAGTGCCTCAAGCGAATTTTCTAAATTTTTTAAGTTACATTTCCCTCCGTTGCAACGTTCACTATTATTCATGATAATAAAGTTACCTAACTCTATTTCTTTAGCAACATTAGCAATGGTACTGCCACAAACTAGATCCGTTTTTCTTTTTGCCAATGCTCCTTCTTTTTCTTCAGGAAACATTTTAAACAGCATAGCAGATACAACCATGTTCAAAATACTATCTCCCAAAAACTCTAGCCTTTCGTAGCTTACGATCTGGTCTTCGCTATTCCTTTTATTTACGCTTGGATGGGTTAATGCCTCTTCTAATATTGCATGATCTGTAAATTTATAATTAATAACTTTAGATATTATATCGTTCAAAACTTTCATGTTCATCATTCAAAAGAAAAGCACTCCCTATCATACCTTTACACTAAAAAGTTAGCTCTACTTTACTAAAACAATATCAATAACTTCCAAAATTAATGTATACAACCCACTGCTTCAGTAATGTTACTAAATCCATCTCTTTTTACCAATTCTGCAAGCTCCAGATTGATTTTGTTCACAACTTGATGCCCCTGATATACGAGAGCAGTGTACAGTTGTACTAAAGAGGCTCCTGCCTTTATTTTTTCATATGCGTCAATACCACTTGAAACTCCCCCACATCCTATCAATAGAATCCTGCTCTTAGTAAGCTTGTACATATCACTCAATAACTCGGTTGAAAGTTGAAACAATGGTCTGCCGCTCAACCCACCACTCTCATTATAGTAAGAATCTCGACTTATCGTAGTGTTGCTTACTATTAAGCCGTCAATTTTATATTCTAGTGTAAGCTCAGCGATATTTTCTTTTGTTTGCTGATCTATATCTGGAGAAATTTTTAATATTATCGGTATGGATTCAGAGCTATCGATTGATTTCCGGGTTAGAGTGATAGATTTCAACAATTTGGATAATTCTTGTTTATTGTGCAAATCGCGCAAGTTAGGTGTGTTTGGGGATGAGATGTTCAGTACTATATAATTGCTCTTTCCATATACTATCTTTATTAAGTCAACATAATCGCTGATTTGGTCCTTTGATGTACTGTTTCTTCCTATATTTATACCAAAAATACAATCACCAAGTTTAGTTTCACTTATCTGTTTAAGAAAATAGTCTACTCCTTTATTATTAAATCCCAATCTATTAATTATTCCTTCATCTTTAATTAATCGAAAAATTCTCGGTTTTTTGTTTCCATATTGGGGATGTTTAGTTACAGTACCAGCCTCAATAAATCCAAAACCAAATGAGAGCATCGGCTTTACAACTTCCGCATTTTTATCAAAACCTGCAGCAAGACCTACAGGACTCCTAATTTTATTACCAAAAAAGTTTACATTTAAAGACTTAGGTAGTTCTATAGGTTTCCTATAGGGCATCTTTTTTAACGCCGTTATTACCAAGGAGTGAGCAATTTCAGGCGGCAGTAAAAACAATAAATTACGTAATATCATTTTGTAAAACACTTTGCTTATTTTTAGTTTATTTTTTACCATGCAACAAGAATAACTTAGAAAGCTTGAGGTTTATCAAAATAGTAAGTATATAGTTTCTATGAGTAGTAAAAACTAATTTTTCTGAAGGGAAACCAGAACTTGATCAGTATTTTTATCTACTAATTCGAGGTAGCCAAATTTGTTAATTTGAGATTTTATTAGTATAGGAATCTTATTTCGATTTAAATAAAATCCCTGTTTTGATTGTTTATTAATCCGCAACCTTACATCCCCATTTTTCCAAGCAAGCATCTTATTTATTCCAGATTTTTCTTTACAATGATCTTCATTTATAAACCCTAAGTATTCATCTTCTGAAGAATATATTGCAATCTTGCATATTCTATATCCTAACCAACTTCCTAGATATAAATCAGCATCATTTTTTTCGTGAAGTTCGAACTCCCCTTTAACATATTCCCATGGAGCTTTTGCATCACCTATTCTTTTTAGAAAGAGTACGTTCTGATCAAAGTTTATAATGGTCCTTGTATGAAATGTTGTTAAGCTTGTGTCCCATAATAGTTTTTCTGTGATGCTAAAATGCTCTTTATCCTTTTGCATATTTTGAAATGATACAATTATCACATCTGCTCCAACTTCTCTTCCATAGTTGATATATTGACTAGCACGCCCATGTTTAGCTGTGAATGATGACTTACCTATTAACAGAAAGTCATTAAATAACGCATTATATATAGTCTGTGCACTGTAAGCTGTACCAACGTAAACTGGCTGTTTATTGGATGAAGGGTACTTTTCTGGTGCAAGATGAGTATATGAGCTCTTTAATAAATAGTGAAAAGTGCAACTGGTAAGCAAGAAGGGCAAACCAATCAATAATAAAACTTTCGTTAGTCTCTTTGGCATTTTACTGCTTATATTTTGAATATAGTATCTTATTTTTTTTAATATTTCATTAAAAGCCACACTTCTTGTTAAAATTTCAGAAGAAAAAACGATCTAATTGAAGTAAGAGGCCGGGACCGGAATTGAACCGGTATAAAAGGATTTGCAGTCCTCCGCATAAGCCATTCTGCCACCCAGCCGTTTTTTATGCATAGATATCCATTATATCTTTTAGCATAGATAAAGCATCCTCTTTTTTTCTTTGAAAAGTGTTACGCCCGATAATTGAACCATTACCACCGCCTTGCTTAATTTCTTTCGCTTCATTGTATATATCATTCACTGACTTTGACTCGCCACCAGAAAAAACTACTATTCTTTTCCCTGCAAAACAAGATCTTTTAACATATTCAATTCTTTTAGATAATGACTCAATATTTTCTGTTTCTATTTTCTCCCTTTCCAAATAGTTAATTGGAAGTTTTACTTTGATTATATTAGCGCCAAGTAAAGCTGCTATGTGCGCAGCATAGGCAATAACATCAACTGCTGTTTCGCCTTCTTTGGAAATTCCTTCACCGCGTGGATAAGACCATAGCACTACGGCAAGGCCGCAAGACTTAGCCTCAGCTATAATTTCGCGAGCTTCTTCCATCATATCGAAGCACTTAGCAGAACCAGGATATATAGTAAACCCAACAGCTACGCAACCCAAACGCAGCGCATCTTTTACAGAAGCAGTTATTGCTTGATCAGAAGTTAAGTTTTTTGAGTGCAAGGAGTTAGCACTATTAAGCTTCAAAATAAGTGGTAGCATTCCAGCATAAGTTGAAGCACCAGCTTCGATCATACCAAGCGGAGCAGCATATGCGCTTACTCCCGAATCAACTGCAAGCTGAAAATGATAATGCGGATCGTAAGCATCAGGATTAACTTCAAAACTTTTTATTGGCCCATGCTCAAATCCTTGATCTACAGGAAGAATTACTAACTTGCCAATTCCACTAAGTTTTCCATGCATAAGAATACGAGCAAGATTTGCTTTTACTCCAGGATTTTCACTTTCGTAATAACTTAGGATTTGTTTTACTTCTTCACTCATTAACATCTTCAAATTTACTTAAAGTGTAGCAAAAACTATAGTTGAAGCAAAGACCTTTTTATACTCTTGCTCCTACACCTATATTTAAAGGTGTAACTTTAGGATCGGTGGTGTGCTGTTGTGGTTTTTCTTGAATTAAATCTTCAAAATACATTTTAACAATAGGAAGAATGAGCGGCATAAGCACTAATTTATAGTCATACCATGCAAACTTTTCCTTGTAGCTAAATTCTGCATCTTCTTCGTATAAACGCTGGATGCAGTGCTCACTATATAATTCAGAAGCTTTCGTAAAAGTTCTAAGTAAAGCAATCAGTAATAAATCCAATGCCAAATTAACTATCAGCATTGTTCCATATTGAACAGGCCAGCCATTTTGTGCAATTTCCGATGCTAAACTGCACACAGCAAACGCTACTGCAATACATATCACATAATTATCAGCAGCAATAAGTAAATTAAACCTTCGGTTGAATCTATCCATATTTCCTTCTTGTGAACCACTTTGTTTACTTGCTGCATAAATAATGCCAAAGGATATCATGAACAACAATGGCCAAATCCCTATGCTGAATGCATAAAATTGAGAAGCGATGTTTTGCACTTTGCCACTGTTAGCAAGTTGCGATAAGCAATATTTGACTTTAGGCGACGGACCAAGTATCACATTTGCTAATATAAAAAATAAAAATGCTCTATTTATAGCTTTACTTCTACGTGATAAAATCTCATAGGTTTTTCTTTGCTCTTCTTGCTGTAATGGTATAGATATGCCAGCTGCTTTTAAAGCATTAAGATATTGCTCTAGCTTATCTTTATCTGCACTAAGTTTTTTAAACTTTTCTTCAGCTACTTTTTTTTCTTTCTCTCCTATTACTTTATCAGGGTGACATTTTAATGAAGCTTTTCTAAAGCGCCGCTCAACTAACTTAATTACATCATCAAACTCCTGGCTTATTACTTCTTCCGCTTTTATTCCCAGTCTTGAAAATAAATTCCGTAAATCTTGATTACTGTAATATTGATTTCTAGTTAAACTTGCCACTTTAGCCTCATTAAAAAATGAGGCTTATACTACAAATTTAATACTCAAGCAAGAATTTAAACTATATTAAAAGCAATTTCTTGTTTATCCATATAAATCCTTAATTTCTTTCCTTTGATTAATTGACGATTCAGCATTTCTTCAGCCAAATGACTTTTTATCTCTTTTTCAATCAACCTCTCTATCGGACGTGCTCCCATTTCTTTGCTGTAGCCAGTTTGTGCAAGATAAAACTTTACTTCCTCTTCGACTGAGCAACTTATGCCCTTTTGCATAAGTTGCTTTTTCAATTCTTGAACAAATTTATCCACAATATACAAAATGACATCTAAATTGAGGTCAGAAAAAGAAATGACTGCATCCAAGCGATTACGAAATTCAGGGCTAAAAATCCGTTCTACTGCTTTTTCGCTATCACCAATATTAAAGTCCTTATACCCAAAGCCAATAGAACTTTTGCTACGCTCAAATGCACCTGCATTGGTTGTCATAATTAAAATTGTATTGGAAAAATTAACTTTACGCCCGTAAGTATCTGTAACATAACCATAATCCATGACTTGTAGTAATATATTGTAAATATCACTATGAGCTTTCTCAATTTCATCAAGAAGTACCACACTATATTGATTGTTAGATACAGATTCTGTAAGCAATCCACCTTGGTCGTAACCCACATATCCAGGAGGGGAACCAATCATTCTAGATATTGTGTGAGGTTCCATATACTCGGACATATCAAATCGTATAAGGTTCATACCCATATTCTGTGCTAATTTCTTTGCAAGCTCAGTCTTACCTACGCCAGTTGGTCCTGCAAAAAGATAATTTGCCAAGGGTTTACTGTAACTTCTCAGACCAGATTTAGCAATTTTAATAGAATTAACAAGAGACTCTATCGCTTGCTCTTGACCAAAAATGGCTTTCTTGAGATTTTCTTTCAAAGATTTTACTCTTTGCACATCATCAAGCTCGCAAGGTACGTTTGTAATCCTAGTGATAGTATTCTTAATATCTCTACTGTTTATAATTTTTCGCCTGTTTTTTTGTAACTTACAATATGCCCCTGCTTCATCTATAACATCAACTGCTTTATCAGGTAATATTCGCCCAGTAATATACTTGTGTGAAAGTTCAGCTGCAGATTTAATGGCATGTTTCGTGTAATATACTCCATGATACCTTTCATAGTAATGCTTTATACCATCTAGTATCTTTACTGTATCATTAATAGAAGACTCTTTTACATTAATTTTTTGAAACCTCCTTGCTAATGCTTTATCCTTTTCAAAGCTATTGCTATATTCTCTATATGTAGTTGCACCTATACAACGCAACGCACCTCTTGCAAGTGCAGGTTTGAGCAGATTGCCAGCATCAAGAAAGCTGCCACTTGTTGAACCCGCTCCAATAATAGTGTGTATTTCATCAATGAAAAGAATAGCGCCAGGTTTTGCCTCAATTACTTTTATTATAGATTTTATTCTCTCTTCGAAGTCACCTCTATAGCGTGTTCCTGCAAGAAGTGATCCTAAATCCAAAGCATAAATTATGCTGGATCTCAGTGCACTCGGAACACTACCTTCAATAATTTTCAATACCAAGCCTTCAACTATTGTTGTTTTACCAACACCTGGTTCTCCGACATATAAAGGGTTATTTTTTCTCCGTCTTAGCAAGATTTCTATAGTGCGATTTAATTCATAATCACGACCAATGACATAATCTATTTTTTTGCTTCTTGCATAATCATTTAAATTTCTACAATAATTTTGTAGAACTTCTTCATCTTTTAATAATTCACCTTTATTTGCTACAGTAGAGATATCGTTATTCTTATCAAGTTTTATCTTGCGATTAGTTACATATTCTTCTATATCACCTGAATATTTTATATTGGATATGTTATAAATCAAATTAGAATCCTTTGCATTCTGTTTGCGTAATAGCTCTTCAATGTATAAATCTTGCTCAGACAGAATCTCTAATAGAATACTTGCTCCATTTATTTCTTTTCTTCCCAGACGATGAGCTTGTATCATGGCTTTATGTATTATGCGTTGAAATAGCACATCAGGCTCAACTTTATTGACAGTTAATTCGGAGTTGTCTTGTAAAAAACCTTTTGTATTATTACCACGATCATTCCTTAATATAATATTATCTATATTTATGATTTCACCAGCTCTGATGTTACATCTTGATAAAACATAATTTACATCCACATCTTTGGTTAATGCTAGCAACAAATGTTCCACTTTTGCATATTTAAGCTTACAATTAGAAGCAATCTGTAACGCTCTATTTAAACTTGCCTCTAAATTTTTAGAAATCATCTATTCTCTTTAAAAGTGTAAATTTATATATAATTAGTAGCACACAATTATTAAAAAAACTGAAATCTAGCAGCTCGTTGTAGCCAAATTGAATTAAGCTACAGATTATAGTCCACACAGCCTAACATTATACCGTTGTGATAATCTCAAAACGTTATAAGCAGCAGAATTAAGATTATCAAATTGTAGGTAAATCTAATTTGGGCTAGCTATATATTCTTTCTACCATCCTCCAATCACTTCACTTTGCAGCAAGTTTACTGGAGCTTTTAAAGAATAGAAGAATAGTTAAGTACATTAATACGCTTTTTCTAGTACTCTGCTTTTCTTCTTAAATACATTGATCTTTTTTCTACCGTATTTAGCCTTTAACGTACTTGGCCTTTTAAAGATCTTTTTGCTGTTACGTTTTTGAGATTGCATACTACAATCAAAATTTGGCTCTCCTTCTTTATCTGCTAGTGCAGGCAGTCTTCTCTTATCTTGAGGTGTAACAAAAGATAATGCAAATCCTTCAGCTCCCGCACGTGCAGTTCTACCTATACGATGAACATAATCAGCTTGCGATTGTGGTACATCATAATTGATAACATGTTGAATGTGCGGAATATCAAGGCCGCGAGAAGCAACATCTGTTGCAACCATGATTTGATTGCGGCCACGACGAAAAGAATCAATGACTCTTTCACGCTTGTGCTGCCTTAAATCACCATGAATTGCCAAAGCGCTATAGTCATCTTTGTGCAATTTGTCAGCTAGCTGATCCGCTCCTCGCTTTGTTTTGACAAAAATAATGATCGATCCTTTGCGCTGACATAATTGTGTAACAAGCTTGCCATATTTTTCTGATTCTGATGCATAAACAACTTCTTGTTTAATTTTTACAGAAGTTGTAGCCTGGCAATCAACAGAAACACGCTCTGGTTGATTAAGATATTTTTCAGTAAGTTTTACTATTTCTCCAGGAAGAGTTGCAGAAAACATAAGATTTTGCCTTATTTTAGGCAAATGCTTCATAATTTCTTCAATCTGAATTCCAAAGCCCATATCAAACATACGATCCGTCTCATCAAGCACAAGAATACCAACATTCCGAGTAACTAAAGTTTTACGCTCAATATGGTCTATAATACGACCAGGAGTACCTATTATAATTTGTGGTTTTTTCTGAAGCTGATTTAGCTGCCTAAAAATAGGCTCGCCTCCGATCAACAAAGCAACTCTTAGTAAAGAACTTTGAGATAAGAGTTTTCTTATCTCACTTGTTACCTGATGAGCAAGCTCTCTGGTTGGCACGATGACTAAAGCTGAACCAATGCTTGGCTCATTCATCAATTTAGCAACCAGTGGAATAGCAAACGCTAAGGTTTTTCCAGTTCCCGTTTGAGCAGACCCAAGAATATCTTTGCCCTGAAGAGCTAGAGGAATCGCTTGCACCTGAATCGGGGTTGGAACACAAAGATTATTTTTACTTAGAGCTTGCCTAAGCAAAGTTGGAAGCCCCATTTCATGAAAATTACTCACAATACATTACCCTATTAAAAAGCTTCACGATAGACTAATCTTCCAATCTTAAATTTATTGCAGACTTTTTATCTTCTCCGTTCCTACCACGCTCTTCTTTAAGCTCATAACTTACTCTTTCCCCTTTCATTCCTCTCTTTTTATCCTCTCCTCGAAGTGCATCAGGTCTTATTCCTGAACGTTCTAATGTACTAACATGTAAAAAAACGTCCTCACCTTTACCTTCTGGCTTGATGAAACCATAGCCTTTTTCAACATTAAACCATTTTATATTACCAAATTCCATATGGATAACTCCTAAACTACTAACTAATATTATTAATGTGATGAAAAACTTTGAAATTACGATTTAGAATGCTTTAAGCTTAGTTACTGCAACTAAACTTCTATACTCCATAGTCTATTCTTAACATTACATAGTAATAGTACACAATTATTGTACTTAATGCAACTAAAATTTTTAATCACTAAGTGAACCTGCTACTGTCATTTCGCTAACTTTAATCGTTGGTGAATTAAACTGCCCACAGAAAGTTAGGTCATTTGCAACAACTAAATTGCTAAACATATTTTTCAAATTGTCGGCAACAGTAATCTCGTGTATTGGATACGTTATTTTACCATTTTCTATAAAAAATCCGCATGCACCTTGACTATAATCGCCATTGATTAAATTAACACCAAAACCAAATAAATCAGTTACATATATTCCTTCTTTTACTTCGTCAATTAATTCCTTAAACGATCTATTACCATTTTTGAAATAGAAATTACTAGCTGAAGGAATAATTGCAGCATTACTTGCACGAGTTGCATTTGCGGTCGTTTCCAAGTTTAATTTCCTAGCCGAATATAGATCTAAAATCCAGTTTTGCAGTACTCCATTTTTTACAAATTCATTTCTTCTGCTCATTATTCCTTCCCCGTCAAACGGTCTTAATGTTATACCCCTTGGTAACAATGGGTCATCAATAATGCTAATCTCAGTATTAAAAATTTGATTATTTAAACTATTTCTCAAAAAAGAGCTATTATTTACAATATTGCTACCATTTATGGCAGAAGCAAAGCTCTTTAATAGCTCTTTTGCTGCTCTTTTTTCAAAAACAACCGGAAATTTGCCTGTCCTGATTGTACATGAACCCAATTGATCTATTGCTCTTTTTGCTGCTTCTTTCCCTATTGACTCCGGTGTTTTTAAATCACTGAAGTTGCATGCTACATCGTAATCGTAGCCTATTTTCATTTCACTCTTTTCTCCAGCAACAACAGAAACCTGATTAACAAAAGTTGACTTACTAAATGAACCAACAAAACCAGAAACGGTTGATAATACTGTATTTACTGAAGTATGTGAAGATGAAGCTCCTTCGGAATTAATAATATTTTTATGTGCAAGAGCTGAATTTTCTGTAGCTTCAGTAATTTCTTTTAATTTATCAATTGTTACAACATTATTATCTGAGATATTTAAATCTGCAGAAGAGATATAATTACTGCCATCTACAGCAAAACTAATATAAGGATCTTCCTGGGCATTCTTTGCCATTTCCACCACTTGGCTCACTGCACTACTAAGATTATTCAAATCGTTTGTGGAAATATACGCAGCTTTGTTCTTACCTGCTATAGCTCTAATTCCGACAGTACAGTTTCTAGATTGTGATATTTGTTCAATTTTTGATAGACGCTGAGAAACCGAGGTCTTATTAGTTTCATATATTGTAACTTCTGCGTCCTGATTCTGCTTTTTTATTAGTTTAGTGATATCTGCTGCAATATTTAATATATTCATTTTTCATTCCTTGAGTTTCTATAAAGATTCTGCACCACCTATAACTTCAATCAAATCAGTTGTAATTGCTGCTTGACGAGAACGATTATAAAGTAATGCTAGTTTATTCAGCATTTCTTTTGTATTTCTGTTTGCTGATTCCATAGCAACCATCCTAGCACTATTTTCACTTGCTGCACTTTCAAGTAAAGCAGAATAAAGAGCAGCTGTAACATAATCTTGAGTCAAAGATTTTAAAATAAACTCAATATTTTGTGGTTCATACTCATAGCTGTAATCTGTTAGAGGACTAACTACAGAATTATCAATTAATAATGAGTCTTTACTCCATGGTTTTATTGTTTCTAATATTGGCTTTTGCATGAAGGTATTATAGAATTTACTGTAAAAAACCTTAACTTTATTGTATTTACTTAGATCTATATCGCTAACCAAGGCTTCCACACGCTTTAGTGTGATTCCCTTACTATTTTCAACCTTCAAGATATTTTTAGAATTAAATCTATTTTTGCCTGTCTCAAAAGCTTTCTTACCAAAAAAAACAATGTCTACTTTCTTATCACTTGCAATTAATTTGTTTATATGCTCCTGACTGAATTTAACAACAGAGGAGTTAAAGCTGCCACATAAACCACGATCAGATGCAATAATAAATACTAGGAAAGAATCTTCATTATTGATATTTAGAATTCTTGCTAGTAACTCTCGATCCGCTGATAGCGCTAGTGAAGAAATAATGCTATGCAGCTTAGATATATGCAATTTTGAATTTGATAATTTCTTTTGGCTTTGTAATAATTTTGCTGCAGAAACCATTTGCATTATTTTCGTGGTTTTCTGCACAGACTTAATATTTTTAATTCTTAAGGATAATTCCTTTAAGCTCTTCATTTTGTATATAATTCTAATTTATTAAAATATATAACTGGTAATGTCTAAAAACAAGTTTTTTTGACATTGGAGTCAAACCTAATTAAGAAACTCACAGATTTACTGTTTTGAGATAGAGATTATATTAAAGCAATCTCGATGTAAAAGTATCAAACCTTATGGAGTCTTATAATATAAGGTAAATACAATTAAGACTATTGCAACTTGAGCACTTATAATCCCATTGCTTTAGCTCTTTATTACAATCAGCACATTTCCAACCTGGATCAGGCACAGCTTCTGAGTCCATCCTGTTTAACCAATAAATTGCTTGATCATACTCTTGCAACATAATCTTGAGCTGTACCATAACAAGGTAGATTGATATGTAATTAGCTTTTTTCATAGCAATATCTAAATGCTGACTTGCAAGATCATATTTCCCTAAGCTAATTGAAGACAAAGCAAGCAAGCAATAACTAAAATAATAATCAGGGCGTAAGTTATATAGTCTTTCAGCGCCTTTATTATTTAACTTGATATACATTCTAGCTGATTGAGGAGTAGGATTTACTCTATACTCTTCCTCTAATACTGTGGAAGCTTTTCTGATTTTTTCAAGCTTGATATATAATTCTGCCTTTAAATAATTGATGGGCTGAAAAGTTGCATAATAACTTTGTGCTTTAGCTAAATAATCTATAGCTTTGTAAAAACTTCCTTTACTTTCGTATTGCTTTGCTAAAGCGCAATAAAAAACCGCTAACATCTTTTTACGATCAAAGGGAAGAAAAATATTGAATTTGATAGCTTCCTTTAACTTTGAAATTGCATTTATCCAATCTTCTTGCAATATACAATGCTCTATTTGAAAGGGAATAGACAAAATTTTATCATTAATTGAACTAGAGCAATATTCTATAAATTTTTGAAAGACTAACCTTTCTTGCTTTAGGTGAATAATCAGTTTATTGATCAGAAGTAGAGCTAAGTTGCGATTTTTACTTGCAATACTCGTTAAATTATGGCTGAAAAAGCTGTAATTTCCCGTTTTACCTGAATTAAAGAGCTTTACTAAAGATAATTTATCACTTTCTTCATTTAGATTTTTAATTAGCTTATTGGTGTTCTCTATATTACCTAAGTCTAAGCTAAAGAAAGCTTCAAAGAGAAGCAATTCTTCCCTACTTCTTCTTCTATTTTTTATGTTAGCAAATGTTGATGAAATAGAAGAACAAAAACATGCCACTGCAATCAATAAAAATAATAAGACTACGCAAGCAAGAATAACGAAATATAGATCAATACTTATAGTGTAATTGCCTAATTCCAATTTTATTACTTCACCACTTACCTTGATCCATATGCCAAATAAAAACGAAAAAGCAAAAATTATAAAATAAATCATGAGATGTATTGTAATAAGTGACGATATATTATTGAAGTATTCTTGAAAGCTACAATAAAATCATTCAATTTATTAAGCCATGGTTTGAATTCTGGGTATGTTAAGTCACTTATTGCGGTGGCTATGCTCTGCCAATCATTATCGCTTATTAATTCTTCAATTTCCGCAAGCTTTAACCTGAGTGGATCACTACGATCATCTATCTTTATCCAATTTGAAATGATTTTTTTAAACAAGTTACTTTTATTGTAGTTAATAACAGTCATGTTCTTCTCAAAAGACAATTTCAACCCGCGTAAAGTATCTACCTCTTTCAAATTTTCCAATTCATTTACTGCATTTTCTATCTCTGGATCGTCAAGCTCTGATATCAAAGGCTTTATTGAATTTATATGATTATCAAACTTGGCTTCTCGCAATAACGAATTCTTCATCTTAATCACAAGTAGCAGCAACTTTGCGAGGTTCTTATTCCTTAAACTACCATCACCTTGCTCACATTGAGTGTGCAGATTTCTCTTTAAGTCAAATATCCTTTTCTCTACCCTAGATTGATTCACTTCAAGCAATACTCTAAGTTCATCCATCTTTTCCGTTAAACCATTTATACTATTTTCACTTTCTTGCTGATTTATTTTGAAAAATATTATGTTATTTATTGCAATATGGCTAACAAATAACAATATAATTAAGAACCAACCTATGCATTTTTTTCGAGTATCATTCATAACGTAATATCTCCG
Source organism: Wolbachia endosymbiont (group B) of Ablattaria laevigata (assembly GCF_964277395.1). Lineage (NCBI taxonomy): Bacteria > Pseudomonadati > Pseudomonadota > Alphaproteobacteria > Rickettsiales > Anaplasmataceae > Wolbachia > Wolbachia endosymbiont (group B) of Ablattaria laevigata. The sequence goes on along the minus strand of NZ_OZ195519.1, from coordinate 138,662 downwards.
CTGGGTCTTGTGCAGCTGCCTGCAATGCAGGAGGAATTGTTGCTAAAAATGACAAGAACAATGCAAGTGCAGAAATGTTCACTACATCTTGAGAAACTAATATCACTGGCAAACTTGAAAAAAAGTATATCATAGGATCAAATAGCTTGATGTTGGTAATGTTTTCTAAAAACACTCTAATATTTTCAATGTTGAGAGAAAAAATAACTCCTATAACAGAGCCAAGACAAGTTCCTGTAAAACCAATTAACAGCCCACAAGCACAAAATATGCGCATAATGCTTCCACTTGTTGCACCAAACGTACGCATAATTGCAATTGCGGATTTCTTTTCTTGCACTATCATCATCAAACTTGAAACAATATTGAATGCTGCCACAACTATAATCAAAGTAAGAATTAAAAACATCACATTTCTTTCAGTTTTTAAAGCATTAACATAATGGCTTTGCTGAGATTGCCAACTTTCAGCTTTCATTCCTGTTTCTTTTGCTATAGCGTTTGCTAGCTTATTAGACATAGCAATATCATCTACAAACACTTCTATATTTCTCACACTATCTTTATAATTAAAAAAAGCCTGAGCTGATTTCATGGGCATATACATCAAGGTATTATCGTACTCAAACATACCCATATCAAATATTGCTACAACTTTATATTCTTTCATTCTTGGCATTTCATCAAGCAATACATCAAATCCTTCAGGAGATACAAGTATAATATTATCACCATAATCAATATTCAAGGCTTCTGCCAATCGTGCCCCTATTATTACTCCTTCATCGAATTTTTCCACATTACCCACAATCACATTATTTGTAACGGTAGTGTTATTAAATAAGTCTTTAGCTGATACACCACGAACTACACTACCTGCAATTCCACCATTTGCTGCAACGATTACTTGATCATTGGTCATAGAAGTAGCTTTTAATACACCTGGGATTTTCTCAATAGATTTTAACACTGCGTGGTAATCTGAATTTATGCTTCTATCAAAGTAAACATTAATATGGCCATTAATGCCAAGTACAGAGTCGAGCAGCTTTGCTCTGAACCCATTCATTACAGACATTACTACTATTAGCGTTGCAACTCCAAGAGCAATACCAATAATAGAAAACAAGGCCATTATAGAGCAAAATCTAGAATTCTTTGCTCGCAAATAGCGAATAGCCATAGTAAATTCAAAGGCAATAGACATTATACTAAGATTTAAATATTATACTTTTTATGCTTCATATAACTGTAATTTTTCCTTTACCTCAAATTAGGTTGTCTAAATTTAGCAAGCTTATAGAATATATTCAATATTCTATATTAAGACCTTCCATATATATCGTCCAATCTTACTATATCATTATCAGATAAAAACTTTCCTACCTGAAACTCAACTATCTCAAGAGGAAATCTTGTACTTTTATTCTCAATTTTATGAAACACCTTCCTTGGAATCTCTATTACATGATTTTTCGTTATAGCATATGTTTTGTCATCTAAACTAACATATCCAACTCCTGATAGTATTATATGGTACTCATCTCTATAGTGGTGAAATTGCTTAGAAGTGCAGCTTAGTGGATTTATAAAAAGATATTTTATAAGAAAATCCTTGCCCATTAAAATCACACTATAAAATCCCCATGGCTTAATCTCTTTCCTTATTGGCTTTACTTCCTTAACTTTATTAATGAACAACATTAGGCTCTTACTTGGCTGTTTATAAACTCTACCTAGTAAATTTTTTGCATCATTTTCTGTCATCAAAACTGGCTCTCTTCCTTTGGTTACAGCTTGAAACGACTCAAAATTCTTATTAAATCTCTTACTTAACTCTAAAACTGAACCCCAAGTGCCAACATCCATCCAATCGAAATTGGCTTCTATCATTACAATATTTTCTGCTTTTTCTATCACTAGGTGATCAATAGATGTATCACCCATTCCTGCACAATTTTGCTGTTCTAAATACAGAAATCTCTCTCGTGGTACAAAATGCTTCATACTTTCACAACATAAATTATAGAGAGTCGGAGCAATTTTTTTTATCTCATCTATATAGCGTTTTGCTTTAAACACAAATATTCCAGAGTTCCAATAATGATTATTGTCCAGCTCATATTCAGGCTTTTCTATAAAGCTCTTTACTATGTGATATTTCCCTTTCTGACCATATACTGCATTTATATAGCCGTATTCCGAATTGAATTCATGAGGCTTTATCCCAAAAGTGACTATAGAGTTAGTTTTAGAGGCTAGCTCAGACGCTTTCTCAATAGAAACATAAAAACTATTCAAATCACCTATAAAATGGTCTGAAGGCAGAACTAAGATTGTCTCGTTCCTATCGCAGAGAAGCACAGCAATTAGTATTGCTGCCGCTGTCCCAATTTTAACTGGTTCAAAAACTACTTTACATTCCTGTAATGCATGTAATTCCTGCATCAATAATGACTCATATTGTATATTTGTGGTAATGATGGGTGGCATATAATCGCCTTTTAGCCTCAACAAAGTGTTGTGAAACATAGTATTCTGACTAAATATTTTCTGAAATTGCTTTGGCTTAGATAGAGGCCAAAGTCTGCTGCCACTACCACCACACAGTATTACAGGGCGCATTTAATTAAGATATTAATTATTTGATTAATATCTTATACTAACGGCAAAATGCATGCAAGTTTTTATTGTGAGATGATTAAAGTAAAAAGTAATTTAAAGTGATGGTTGACTACGAGCGTGATGGAGTCCCTAAATTTTTTGATGAATCTTGTCTTCTTTCTCTCTCTCTATCAATATAAGGAGTGTTGCTTTTTTGATTAACGGCTGCAGCTACTTTTTCATCAGTTTTGTTTTGCAACTTTTCCTTTAAGCTTTCTCCAACACCTAGTTCTCTAGATTTATCTATACTTTCACTATTTTTGCTCAACCCCTTCTCTAAGTTTTTTTCAATATCTGATTTTCTAGCGTTAAGCTCTTTCCATGTACCCGCTATGCTAAGTGGCTTATGATCCTTCTGCTTCGGCTTTGGCCTTTCCCCATTTGTAACAACATTAAAGTCGCTTTTTACTTCTTTCCAACATTCTTTCAATTGGTGTTTCCACATAGTAAGATAAGCATCACCATACTTTTTCTCATTTGCTACAAACAATAAAATTGGAGCCTTAAGTATGGTAGCTCCCATATTCACTAAATTTTTTACTGCCATTGCAGGGGTGAACAAAAGATAGCCAAAAGACTTTGCAATTGGGTTTTGTTCGCTTATTAAATACTCCCCTAACTTTATAGGAAGAGAGGTCAACAATTTAGTACAAACTTTAGCCAAGCTTGTAGCAAAAACGATAGAAACAGATATAAGACTTTTATCTAGCTCTAGATTACCATCCTGATCTCTAATTTCTGAAAAATGGGTGCTTAGCTTCTTGTAATCACTAGCGTATAGTAATTTTCCATTTCTTCCTTTTTCATCTCTATCTTTCTCATCAACTTCTCCCGTTTCATCATTGATGAAGCAACCTTTTTTAGCAAGAAAAGAAGAATTAGTTAATCTAAGTAACTTAGTATCAACCTCAAAGACCGGCAAGTGTTTTTCAAGATCTATTTTTGAAAACTTAAATGGATTATAAAATTTACTATAATCATTAACCTCACGCCTACCTTTACTAACTAAAAAGTCAATAGTAAAGTAAGATTTTTTATCAATTTCCTTAACCAAGGCTAGATCAAATTTGTATTCATTATATATAAGCTGGTACTCTGGATTTCCGTCTTTATCTTTTACAAGCTTGTCATTTTTTTTTACAACTCTCCCAGAATCTACAATCTGATCATAATTTTTTGGATATTGACACTTTCTTCCATCCTCATATATCATTACCTTCCTAAGGTCTTTGACATAAACTTGAGACTCAGATGAACTAAATAGATCCTTCACCTTTAGCGTAAGGTCTATTCCCCACTTTTTCAATGTCTCTAACATATTGCTAAACCAAAATCGCTATAGTTCAATAATAAAACTAGTACACTAATAATATATTAACATAGAACTGGCAACTTTACAAGAAAATATGCCTATAAAAGAAAAAAGTCGTAAAAGCAAGGACTATATAAGTAATGCTTGATAAGTATTTCATGCATGTAATTGTAAAAATCCTTAGAGGTACGCTGTCTATATAATCTTCACACACTACCTGCATTCCAAGAACTGCATGCCAAAAAATGCAAAACACCAGTATAACAAAAAACAAAAGCTCTAGTGGATGATTAATAGCCTGAAATAATTTTTCATTAAAAGATAAAGGGCTATCAACATAAAATGTGCAAGAAAATGAGTAAATAAACCAAGGAAATAAAAATAACAAAATCACCGCAGAAACACGCTGGATCCACCAATGATGTACTGAATTTACAGATTGACTCATATAAATATAAATAAAAAAGCCATAGTAGAAAGAAATAGCATTATTGTTAGTAATATAGCACTTTTTAAAACACTAGCAATTTCTAAATTAAGCCCAGCATCCCACAATAAATGACGAATACCATTAAGAAAATGATACATAAAGCTTACAAAGCATAAGATATAAGCTAATTTAGCAACAGGAGTGAACAATAATGCATTTAAGCACCTTACTATAATTAACTTAGGGGAGTAAACATATAATATAAAATACCAAGAAAGTATGATTAATAAAAGAAATAGCAAGATACCAGTCAATCTATGCATAATAGAAAAAAAACTAGTAACTTGTACTTTATATATTTGTAAATGTGGGGAAAGAGGCCTGTTACTCATAAAATTTCGTTATCGAGAAATTAAAAAATAAAGTAGAAGTAAAGACAGCAGTATAGTACATAATGACACTATTATTTGAAATGGTGAATTACGTACAAAGCCTAAGGAGGTAATCCAGCTGCAGATTCCCCTACTGCTACCTTGTTACGACTTCACCCCAGTCACTGATCCCACTTTAAATAACTCCTTCCTTGCGGTTAGGCCATTAGCTTCGAGTGAAACCAATTCCCATGGCGTGACGGGCAGTGTGTACAAGACCCGAGAACGTATTCACCGTGGCATGCTGATCCACGATTACTAGCGATTCCAACTTCATGTACTCGAGTTGCAGAGTACAATCCGAACTGAGATGTCTTTTAGGGATTAGCTTAGGCTTGCGCACCTTGCAGCCCATTGTAGACACCATTGTAGCACGTGTGTAGCCCACTCCATAAAGGCCATGATGACTTGACATCATCCCCACCTTCCTCCAGCTTATCACTGGCAGTTTCCTTAAAGTACTCAGCATTACCTGATAGCAACTAAGGATGAGGGTTGCGCTCGTTGCGGGACTTAACCCAACATCTCACGACACGAGCTGACGACAGCCATGCAACACTTGTGTAAAATCCGGCCGAACCGACCCTATCCCTTCGAATAGGTATGATTTCCATGTCAAGAAGTGGTAAGGTTTTTCGCGTTGCATCGAATTAAACCACATGCTCCACCGCTTGTGCGGGTCCCCGTCAATTCCTTTGAGTTTTAATCTTGCGACCGTAGTCCCCAGGCGGAATGTTTAACGCGTTAGCTGTAATACAGAAAGTAAACTTCCCATATTTAACATTCATCGTTTACAGCGTGGACTACCAGGGTATCTAATCCTGTTTGCTCCCCACGCCTTCGCGCTTCAGCGTCAGATTTGAACCAGATAGACGCCTTCGCCACTGGTGTTCCTCCTAATATTTACGAATTTTACCTCTACATCAGGAATTCCTCTATCCTCTTTCAATCTCTAGATTAATAGTTTTAAAAGCAATTCCAAGGTTAAGCCTCGGGATTTCACTTTTAACTTATTAACCAGCCTACGCGCCCTTTACGCCCAATAATTCCGAATAACGCTAGCCCTCTCCGTATTACCGCGGCTGCTGGCACGGAGTTAGCCAGGACTTCTTCTGTGAGTACCGTCATTATCTTCCTCACTAAAAGAGCTTTACAACCCAAAGGCCTTCTTCACTCATGCGGCATGGCTGGATCAGGCTTTCGCCCATTGTCCAATATTCCCCACTGCTGCCTCCCGTAGGAGTCTGGACCGTATCTCAGTTCCAGTGTGGCTGATCATCCTCTCAGATCAGCTATAGATCATTGCCTTGGTAGGCTATTACTCCACCAACTAGCTAATCTAATATAGGCTCATCTAATAGCAATAAATTTTTCCCCCGTAGGGCGTATACGGTATTAGTTGCCGTTTCCAACAATTATTCCGTACTACTAGGTAGATTCCTATACATTACTCACCCGTCTGCCACTAAGTTATACCATAGCAAGCTACAGTATAACTCCGTTCGACTTGCATGTGTTAGGCCTGCCGCCAGCGTTCATTCTGAGCCAGGATCAAACTCTCAAATTTAGACTTCAACCTATAAAAGATTGAGGGTACATCGGATAAATCCGACAAAAAATAATTTAGCTTAATACTGCTGTCTTTATTTCTACTTTAGAAATATTTTAATCTCCAACTATTCAAACAACTCTAAGAATATTATTATGTGATATAATCACTATGTCAATATGTTTTTGCAAATCAAAAGCATTAATGTATAAATATATAACTATTTGGAATATTACCATGAAAAAATACATCTTTCTGCTTGCACTCGCGCCAATGTTAGTTGGCATCACATTATACTTATTGCGCAACATTGATAACACAAAACAATCTATAACTGCAGGTGACAAGTTTTACGAAGTATTATTCTTAAAAAAAGATAATAAGTCACTGCTAGAAGAAATAGATTCAAATTGGGAGTATTTAGCAAATTTTGAACGCGCATTCAATCATATCTCAGATTCAATGCCAACAGACACAGCATCTATTATTTATAATGATTTGGCAGACGATAAAGATGCTCCTGATGTTTTGCGTGAGTTAGCACAATACTTAGAAGTAATGAGCTTACTTCACTCCAGCGGTGAAAAAACAAATAGAGATAAAATTAGTAATTTAGAATCAAATGCAGTGTACCCTTATTCAAGCCAAGAAGCTATCGCTATAGTAAAGATACACAGTAACGACATTAAAGGTGCAATTGAAATATTGCATTCATTATTAAATGATAGAGAATGTCCGACTCTAATCAAGGCCAATGCACAAGAATTACTTCGGATATACGAAAACTAAAAAACTTGCTTGCATAACAATTTGGCAGCGCATCTGATGAAATAAAGAACTTTACTTGACAAACCTCCCTATTTTATTATGGCACTAAAAGTAGTTATGACTCAAAATTTGTTTTTGACCTGCAGAATCAATCACAAAATCCAGTAAAAACTTAGGTGTTTATTGGTAGATTACGTAAAATTATAGCGGTTTTTTAATTTTTTCTATACTCAGCCAAGTCACGCTTGTTAGAACATTATTACAGCACCACTTACAGTAATATAGAGTCAAAACTTTACTACTCAGAGGTTCTTTTACCTTTTTTATTTAGTAAGACTTCTCTATATTTATAGTTAATATATCAAAGAATAAACTTCACTCGCAGAATGTCATTCTAGCACTAAAATGACAAAAAGAGGATAAAATCGCAATAGCTATGTATCAAGCACCGTTGTATTTTCTCTATATTTTAGATTACTTTGTTTACCCCCCTCCCTTTACCATTCAGCTACGCAGATAGTTACTACAAACCGTAAAGATGTTTAAAAGAAATCTAATTTTTTATCAACTCATACATTTCATTACCAACTTCACAATAAGGTTCTGCAGTTGGATAAAAATAATCAAAAAAGAAATAATCCTTTAGTATTTCTATGCTGCATCCAGAATTATAGTAAGTATCAAGCCTTCCTTTAAATATCAACAAGAGTATCTTTATACTTTTTCCAAATCACCCTCCCCCAAACTGGTCTACGATGTTTGATAGGTATGCATCTCGATCATTTAACCCTTTGCTCTTATATTTACCAAGCATACTTTTCATTTTAGAATTAAGATCGAATGCTTTTATTTCAAGATCTGCACCTTTCTTCATATAATCTAAATCATTAGCTAATTTTGTATTGAAACTCTGTGTAAGCTTTGCAGCCAGCTCTCTTGCTTTTCGTCTTTATTAAAGCTAGTATCAAACCAACCTCAGTCACATTTGCAACAATCACATGCTTTACACCATATTCATTTAGAACCAAATGCATTACATATTTCACTAACCGCTTTATTTCAATACTTTTTCTGCTTTAACATTGTTATAAGCAGTGGCACCCATAATATTATTTCCTCGATTATAATGAAAAATAAAATCTCCTTTACCTACGTCTGGATGATGTTTAATTACTGCGTTTAGCTGATTAACTAAACGAAATTTATTGAGGAAATAAGAAAAAATAGGGTTAAGAATTTCAGATGCTGTTGCATATAAAATCGCATAGTTATGACCTTACTGTTCATAGTATCGATCAAAAAATGAGCATCTCCATGATGACTTAAATTCTTCTAAACCTAAATACCTTGCTACATATTCAACAACAGTAAGGCCATTGCTAAAAATCCTCCTTAATAAAAAGGGGCATTAAGTTTCACGTTTCTTACAAAGGATAAGTTATTAAAATTTCAATAATTACACCATTATCAGATAAACTATCACCCAGAACACAAAAATTTTTACACTTTGAATTAGAGTTATTCTTTTCATTTGCCATAACATTCAATATCTAATCATACTGCTCTATGAAGCCTATAAAAAAAGAAAAATAGGGTAAAATTATAGAACTTTGGCTGAATTTTACCTATTTTTTGAGCAGCCCTTCTGCCTTAAAAGAAACCTCTAAGTTTTTTAGCACGGCTTGGATGTTTCAACTTACGTAGTGCTTTTGCCTCTATTTGCCTAATTCTTTCACGTGTAACATTAAAAATTTTTCCTACTTCTTCTAAGGTATGCTCCTTTCCATCTTTACCAAGGCCAAAGCGCATCCTTAGAATTCTTTCTTCTTTTGGTGTTAAAGTTGCAAGAACATTGGTCGTAATGCCACGCAAGTCGGCAAGTATTGCAGCATCCTCTGGTTTAGAAACTCGCTTATCTTCTATACAATCACCGAAGGTACTACTATCATCCTTTCCTGTTGGAGCTTCAAGACTTACTGGATCTCTTGCTATTTTCATAACTTTACGTATTCTTTCTATCGGCATTGCCAATTCTATACTTAATTCCTCTAATGTTGGCTCTCTACCCATTCCATGAGTCATCTTTCTTAATGCTTTATTGATTTTACTGATAATTTCCACCATATGAACTGGTATTCTAACTACTTTAGACTGTTCAGGTATTGCCCTAGTTATTGATTGTTTTACCCACCAAGTACCATAAGTCGAAAATTTATATCCACGTTTGTAATCAAACTTATCTACAGCCTTCATAAGACCAATATTGCCTTCTTGTATCAAGTCAAGTAGATCAAGTCCTCTTTTTGAATACTTTTTAGCAATTGAAACCACTAGCCTTAAATTAGCCTTTATCATCTCTTGCTTTGCTTCAGAGACTTCTCGTTCGTGTTTTTGTATTCTCTTGATTAGCTCCTTAAACTCTTGTACTTTATCTCCTTGTACATAACTCTTAATATTTCTTAAGGCACTAGCTATATATTCATAGTTATCGTTTATAAACCTTAAGAATTTATTTTTTAATTCACCTGTAAAAAGGGACTGATTTTCATTCTTCTTTAAAAGACTGATTTCGCTCAATTCGTGCTCTAAAAGCACAGCACAATAAATATTATAGAAACTTTCTCTATCAATATCGTACTTTCTAGCCTCAGTAATAAGATTAGCTTCTTCAAACGTGATTAGTCTATTTATTTCGTAAAGTTTTTGTGTAATTCTGGCAATAGCAGCATCACTAAACTGAATTTGTAATGCTACAGACCATATTTGATTATATAAATTTTCTAGCTCATTAGAGAAATCTTTAGAATTTTTTTTCAATACCAATGCTTCATTTGTTAAAGTAATGATCTCATCCAATGCTGTGATAACCTTTGGCAATAAATCACTTTCCATTTCAAGAACAGAAATGTTTAAATTCGCTGAACTTATATCTTCACTCTCATTTCCCTTTTCATCGTTGCCTTTTTCCTCATCATCAACATAATCTTTAACATCTTCAGCTTCACTTTCTTCTTTGGCTACCATATTGAAATCAGAGTTATAAATTGCATCTAGATTTATCATTTCTCTCAGCAAAAAAGTTCCCCCACTTAAATCATCACGCCATGTTTTGATCATGTTGAATGCCACTGATGTTTCAATTATTGCACGTAACATGTTATGCTTTTCAGATTCAATTTTTTTTGCTATCTTAATTTCATCTGCTCGTGACAAAAGCTTTACAGAGCTCATATCTTGTAAATAAATCCTTACTGGATCATCATTTTGCACTAAAGTTGTAGTAGTATTCAACGATGTCTCATCATCATCAAGCTTATTACCATCATCATTAGAAGGAGCTTCTTCCTCATCTTCACTACTTTCGAGTATGTTAATTCCAGAGTCTTGCAATAAAGCTATAGTATCATCTATAAAACCAGGTGGAAAACTTTCATCTGACAACTTATCATTTATATCATCAAAAGTGATAAAACCGCCCTTTCTTATACTTTTGGTTACAAGATCTTTGATGATCTTTTTCCTATCTTCCGTACCATTAATAGTTGACATCATTACCTTTACAGTTTATAATTTTATTTCTTATTTATCAAATAAACTTACAATTAGCAAGCTTATAGTTTTATTCTTAATTTATAGTTACTTGCTACTTCATATAGTTTAAGATACTGTCAATTTATTCACACTCTTCTTAATCAACTAATCTCTCCATTCTTACTACTATGGACAATCCAACTGAAAATGTTGCAATTCCAACCACTATAGCAGTAAGCATTAAGACGTGAGGTATAGGATTGGTATATAAGTGAAAATTTGAAGTCAATATAGGAGGTAAAGAACTTTTTACATACCCTAAAGATATGTAAAACAACAAAACAGATGCTTGTAAGACACTTAATCCCATCATTTTTTTGATTAAGTTTTTATCATTTACAATGATATAGAAACCTAGCACCATCAATATAGTAATGCCTACATAATTATATAGAGTCATTGTTTTTTCTTGCGAGCAAAATTTATATATATGATTAACATGGAAGAAGAGACGGTAAGCAATACACCCAGCTCCACTAAGAAAATACCCAATTTTTGACCTGTTCTACCATCAGCTGACAATATACTATAGGATAAAAAATTTTGGCCAAATAAAACTGTTATAATACCAGCTCCTCCATAGGTTAAAATACCTAGTACGTTAGTAAATTTGATAATAGAGTAAGGTATTGCTTTTAAAGTTGTAGGTACATCAAATAACATAGAATATAATATTATCCCAGAAGCAATAATTATTCCCGCCTGAAAACCTCCACCTGGAGTATAGTCACCATGAAACTGTATGTATAAACCAAACAAAATGATAAAAGGTATCATCAAAAATGTTACTGCACTTAATACCGGATCTTTAATCACTTTCTTTCTCTTCTAATATTAACATTATACAAAGTGCAGCAGTAAAAACTACTATAGTTTCTCCAAATGTGTCATAGCCACGAAAGCTTGCTAAAACAGCTGTCACTATATTAGGAATACCAATAGCTTTTTCAGTATTTTCTACATAATAAGGAGCAACGTGCAAGTGAACTGGAGCATTATGACTGCCAAAATCTGGTAATTGAATCATAAAGTATGATAAACATGCAGTCAAAAATAACATAAAAAAAAGTGTTGTGGGGCTATGAGATAAATTTGCTTTGTAATTCTTTACCAAAGAGAGTGCTGCAAACGTAAAGACTGTGCTCAATCCTGCACCAACAGAAGCTTCGGTAATTGCAACATCTGGCGCATTCATAATCAAGTACATAAGTGCAATAAGTGAACTAAATACACACATTAGAACAGCACTTACAACCAAATGTTTCGAAAGAACTATAAAAACTGTAACCGTGAGTAACAGCAAAAGTAATATTAGATTCAGTATTTCTAGCATCTTAACCTTCTTTAATAGTCTTTACTTTTATAATAAGTACGCGCTAAAATATAACTGTTAGTTGAATTGGCTATCCATATTATAAAAATCAATAATATAACTTTAATAGTATTGATTGAAAATTCATTTTGCCAAGCAAAACCAATCAACAACAACATTGCGCCACTAGAATCTGCAATACCTGCAGCATGTAGTCTAGTATAGAAATCAGGAAATACTACTACTCCTAAGCTTGAAATGACTATTAAACAAACACCTAAAAATATGAGAATGGATGCTACCATAAATTATCAAAACAACATTAATCTCATTAGCGCTATAGTTGATATAAAGCTGATGCTAGCATATAGTAATGCTATATCAATTAAAAAAAAATCATTCAGAATAATCGATATTGCTGTTATGAGTAAAACTACTTGTGTTGATAAACTATTGAATGCTAAAATCTTATTGTACACATCACTTGACCTAAATACTATACAACATAACATTACACTCATACAGAACAAAAGCGCATAGATAGCAATACTAATCATTTATAAGCTATTATAACCTCTGCAGATTTCTAAATCGGTACTTCTTCACCACTATCTTGATCATCTATTTCATCATCGTGGCTTTCTTGACTTACATCCATACTTGTGTTAAGTTGATGATCAGAAAAATTTAACAAATTTGCTAGCTTACTTGGACTATTAATATAAGTATTATCTGTGTTTCCTTTCATGTGCTCCTTGCACCTTTTCACCAAAAGGTTAAACAACTCATGAGTATTCACCTTCTTTTCTGCTATTTCATATAAAGAAACTATCGTATCCTTATGATCTTTAAACTTAACCATTTCAACGGGATCGCTTGCCCCTGTACTCAAATCATGCGTTCTTTGACTTGCTAGCAGAACCAATTTAAAACGGTTGTGTACCTGTTCTACACACTTTTCTACAATAGACTCAATCATAAAATACTACCTTGATAAACTTTATACTATATCACAAAAAATAAGATGTCAACTTCGGATCTATTGAGATCCAATTCTACATTCTACTTTTTCTTCTTTAGCTTTTACTGATTGATTTTCTGTTATTGTAATTGTTATTTCATGATCAAGCTTTTTCAAAAAACCTAACAGTCTCTCTAAAGAAAAACCACTTGTCTTACCACTTTTAATTTGTGACACCTTTGGTTGATCAATACCAAGTTTCTCAGCCGCACAAGCTTGAGTCCAAGTATTTTTTCCTATAATTTTACTTATTATGCTCAGCAATTTTTTTTTTATTGCTTCACTATCCAGATTGTTTAATGATATTGTTTCCATAATTTTTACTCTCACATACCAACTAGCTTTATTAAATATTATATCATAATATTTAATATACCAATATATTAATATTATATAATTTGTCAATAACTATAATGATATACTGATACTCAAAATTTTAAATTGACTATAATTTTTATCAAAATACTAGTAATTTCAAACTATTATTTTGTAAAAAACTTACTATTAAAGAGAATAAGTTGAAATTGCAAAGTTTAAAATACAGAAATAATCATTTTACAAACTCGTTTTAGAGACTGTACATGATCTCAAGAAAGGAATAAAGCAGGAGATAGAGTATGTAAATTATGAAAACAGAGCAAGATGAGTAGGAGAAAAACTGAGTAGAGTTCTGTAGAAAGAAACAAAATCAAGAAGATTTAGGATATATTTTACATAGTGTTACAGGTCCTAAAAAGTGGCTTCAGTGAATCAACAATGTTTTCAAAATGGCAAGATTATTTTAATAAATGAAGTAAAAAACATAGCGGAAGTAAAGAAAGTGTTTTGAAACATATATAAAAAAGTAATTGCAAAGAAACAAATAAAAGGATGTAACTGTAGAAATCTTTGCCGTATTGTCAAAAGGTAAGTCTCTAATACTCTTATAGAAAAGTGTAGACAATTGTGATAAGCAAAATTCAATACTAGCTTACAAATCGTCTTCTTGCTTCCACCGCTTTGCTTCTAAAAAGATTATGAATAGACCCTTATATCCGAAATTTATACCTCTATATTTTAATATAGGGATTCATTTCAATTTTTAAAGTTTATATTTAATAAGAATGCTATATCATATTCGTAATTTAATTTAAATATCTGTTGCTTCTGAAATACTATTTGGTTAGTAAATAAAATCATGTCTAATACAGAAAAAATGAAAAAGGATGTTGCTGTAATTATGGGAAGCGAGTCGGATTATGGCACTATGGTGCATGCTATTAACCTATTAAAAGAATTGGAAATTTCACATGATGTATTTATAATATCCGCACACAGAACACCAGAGAGACTCTTTAATTTTACTAAGTCTGCTCAAGAAAAAGGCTTTAAGGTTATTATAGCTGGTGCAGGAGGAGCGGCTCATTTACCTGGTATGACTGCATCGCTTACTTATTTACCTGTTATCGGTATTCCTGTGCATAGCAAGCAATTAAATGGGCTAGATAGTCTATTATCTATAGTGCAAATGCCAAAAGGTGTTCCAGTTGCAACAATGTCTATAGGAGAGAGTGGAGCATGCAATGCCGCTATTACTGCTGCATCTATATTGTCGATTTCTAATAGTGAAATTGCAGATAGATTAAAAAAATGGAGAGAGGGGCAAACTAAAGCAGTAAAAGAAAAACCAACATTATAATGGCAATAGTTCTTTTAGATACAAAAACCATAAATCGTATAGCAGCAGGAGAGGTAATAGAAAGGCCTGCAAGTGTGGTAAAGGAATTAGTGGAAAATGCAATAGATGCCAGAAGCTCAGAGATAGAAATTAAGATAGAAAGTGGTGGGCGTAACCTCATTACTGTAATCGATGATGGTAGCGGAGTAAAAAAGGATGATTTAGAACTTGCGTTTATGCGCCATGCTACTTCAAAATTGAGTGACAGTGAATTGATAGAGATCAAGCATCTTGGCTTTAGAGGAGAAGCTTTGCCTTCAATTGCAGCAGTAAGCAGAATAAAATTATCATCTAAGGCAAGCAAAGCAGATCAAGCATGGTCTATAAGGTATGAGGGGGGAGAAAAAATAGGAGAGCTTGTTCCTTATCCTTTATCGATAGGAACATATATTGAAGTACGAGATTTATTTTTTGCCACACCAAATAGACTAAAATTTCTCAAAACCGAAAGGGCAGAAACACAAAGCATTGTTGATATTGTAAACAACTTAGCAATGATCAATTATGGAATTGAGTTTACTCTTATCTCCGATAATAAGAAGCTTCTTAAGTATGCTAAGCAGACCTCATTATTTAGCAGGCTATGCGAAGTAGAAGAAGAATTTCATGAAAACTCTTTGCAAATTAGTGAAGAAGAAGATGGCATTAGACTTACAGGATACATCTGTAAACCTACTGTCAATCGTAGCAATTCAACTCAGATCTATACATTTGTTAATGGTAGACCAATTAAAGATAATCTACTTATTGGTGCAATTCGTTATGCGTATCACGACCTTATTCCAAGCAATAGATATCCTTTTGCAGCGCTGCACTTAGAGATACCGTATGATCAAGTTGATGTAAATGTGCATCCAAATAAATCAGAGGTAAGGTTTCAGAACAAGAGGCTAATATATGAAATAGTGAGAAGAGGGCTAATAAAAGTGCTATCAAAGAGAATAGATCTTGCAGAAACTGTATTGGCCCAGAATGGAACAACAACGAATCATCTATCATCAGATCCTTTTAGTAGGTCTAGTCTTAAAAATGAATTTTATGGAAGAAGGTCGGATCCTTTTGAAAACCAGTTAATGAGAGAATTTACTTCTCCAAATATAGAGATAAAAAGCTTATCAGAACATTCAAAATCGTTTGATTATACTGGTATGCAAAAATCTCCTCCACGAGCAGAAACTACAATTTTGGAAAGGAAACAAACCGATCTAATAAGGGACTATCCACTTGGGTTTGCACACTGTCAAATCTACAATACTTATATTATTGCCGAGGTAAGAGACAAACTAATTATAGTAGATCAGCATGCAGCCCATGAAAGACTAGTATACGAGTGCTTAAAGGAGAAATCAAGTATAAAAAGACAAAAACTTCTTTTGCCTGAAATGGTTGAAATCAAAAGTCAAGCCGGTATGGAAATGATAGAAGTTTATAAGGATAAGCTTTTCGAAATGGGCTTTGATATCGAAATTAAATCAGAAAATGCGATCATAGTAAAAGAAATACCTGCAATCTTAGGGTCAATAGATGTGAAGAAAATGCTAATTGATATAGTGGATAGATTAATAGAAATAGAAGATACTCTACCTATAGAGGATAAAATAAATAAAATACTAGCTACAATTGCTTGTCATGGATCAATTAGAGCAGGTAGAAAGATGAAATTAGAGGAGATGAATGAGTTGTTGAGGCAAATAGAAAAAACACCATATTCTGGACAATGCAATCACGGAAGACCAACCTATATAGAAATGAAATTAAGCGATATTGAAAAGTTATTTGAGCGAAGGTGAGAAGTTATCACAAATATGTATAGATTATACAACCCTAGTTTCGTCATCTCAAAACTCAGATACACAATTGTTTGAACATTGCAATTTGCAGGTAATTTGCATAGTAGATAATGTCATTCCATCACTTGACAATGATTTATTACGCAGCTACTTGATTAAAATTAAGTTTCCTAAATCCCAGGCATTGTCTTTTATGTTAATAATTAATATACAACTAAAAATACTTATCAAAAACGACAATAAAGAGTTTAAAAAAAGCCAGAAAATTCTATAGAATCAACCGTACTATATAGAGAAAAGAAAGTGTATGATAATATTCTTCGTTTCAATTTGCAAACAAAATAGTTTTGCATTTTTCGATAAGATTAAGTAATATCAGCGTATTAGTTATACAATTAATAATTTTTATGGATGAGCGTAATCCTTGGAATCTTGGAAAGAAACCGTCAGGTCCAAGTAATGAAGATATTTTAAGTAAAGCTGTGTCTGATATAAGATGCTTTTTTAATGGCTTAACCAGAAATAGAGGGAAAAAACCTTATTTCATCATTTTCATTGTTTTGTTGTTTTATTTTTGTACTGGTTTCTATATTGTCCATCCGAGTGAGGAAGGTATAGAACTTACTTTTGGCAAATATTCCAATACAGAAACATCTGGTTTGCGTTATCACTTTCCCTACCCTATTGGTAAGGTTTTTAAAGTAAATGTTAAAGAAGTAAATCGTGAAGAAATTGGGATAAGCAGCTCTTATGGGCGAGATACAGATCGTGGTGAAGGAGTGATGCTTACCGGAGATGAGAACATAGTCAACGTTAACTTTGAGGTCCAATGGAGAGTCAGGGATGCTAAAGATTATTTATTCAAAGTGCGGGATTATAAACCTGGTTTTAGCGTTAAAAATGCTGCTGAAAGTGCTATGAGAGAAATAATAGGTAAGAATACGATCTCTTTTGCACTCGAAGGTCAAGGCAGAGCTGAAATTTCCAGAGATACTATAATTTTATTGCAACAGATTCTTGATGGATATCAAATGGGTATAGAGATTTTATCCGTTCAAATGAAAAAAATTGATCCACCAGAAAAGGTGATTAGCTCATTTAGGGATGTACAAAGTGCTCGCGCAGATAAGGAGCGTACCATAAACGAAGCATACGCTTACAGTAATGATATTATACCTCGTGCAAAAGGTGAAGCAATAAAGATAAAATTAGATGCAGAAGCATACGAGAATGAAATAATAAATGAAGCAAAAGGTAATGCAAATCGCTTTTTATCTCTTTACGAAGAATATAGACAAAATCCTTCTCTTGTTAAGAATCGTATTTATCTTGAAACTATGGAAAATATTTTCAGCAAGGTAGATAAGTTTGTTATAACAGACGATCTGAAAGGTATGTTCTCTTATTTACCTCTTACAAATTTAGGAAAATAGCCATGAGTAGTAATATAAAAATTGTTTTTGCTTTTATATTTGTTGTATTATTGATTGCCTTATCTAATTCAATCTTCGTTGTTCAAGAAACAAAACAAGCAATAGTTATACAACTCGGTAAAGTCGTAAAAGATGTTAGGGACAGTGGTTTATATTTTAAATTGCCATTTATAAATAACGTAGAATTTCTTGATAAGAGAATTTTAGATTTAAGTCCTGATAAAACTCCAAGGGAAGTGATAACTGCAGATCAAAAGCGTATTATAGTAGATGCTTATGCAAAATATAAAATAATAGATCCTATCACTTTTTATCAAACTGTGAAAAATGAATCAGGGCTAGTTAGAAGATTATATCCTGTCATAGAAGCTCACATAAGGGAGAATATAGGAAGATTTTCATTAATTAGTTTGTTGAATGAAAAGAGATCAGAAGTTATGCAATTAATTCAACGTGGAGTTTATTCTGAAGCTGGAAAATTTGGCATAGAAATAATAGATGTAAGAATTAAGAGAGCAGATCTACCAGAAGAAAATAGTTCTGCAATATTCCGCCGCATGCAAACTGAAAGAGAAAAGGAAGCAAAAGAAATTAGAGCAGAAGGAGAACAAGCTGGACAAGAAATTAGATCAAAAGCTGATAAATTAAAAAGGGGAATTGTCTCTAGTGCAGTAAAAGAATCACATGAAATAAGAGGCCGTGGTTATGCTGAAGCAACTAGAATCTATAATGAGGCATTCAAGGTTGATGAAGAGTTTTTTAACTTTTATCGCTCTATGAAAGCTTATAGTAAATCATTTGCTAAGGATAATACTAAATTTGTGCTTTCACCAAATAATAATTTCTTAGATATTTTGAACAAGGGATGGAAATAGTTTATGAAAAGTAAAGCATTTATTTTATCTATATTTGCATATTTTTTAATTTCATTTTCTTCATATGCTAATCTGTTTGCAAAAACAGTTGCAGATCCTGTATGTAGTTGTAATAAAGGGCTTGCTGATATAGTGGAAGAACTTATTCCCGCAGTTGTAAATATTTCAAGTGAGCAAATAGTTAAGCAAGAAAATAACAGTAGAACTAAAATTCCCTTTACGCCAAGAAATAATTTCTTTGATGACTTTAGAGAATTTTTCGAGCATTTTGATCAATTTTTCGATAGAGCTCCTAGCATTAATAGAGAAGTGACGTTACTTGGGTCTGGATTTATTATAGATAAAAGTGGAACCATAGTAACCAACTATCACGTTATTAAAAATGCCCAAGATATTACAGTTACTATGAACGATAATACTTATTTCAAAGCAGAAGTTTTAGGCTATGATGCAAAAACTGATCTTGCTGTGCTTAAGATTAATTCTGATAAAGATCTTCCTTTTGTTGAATTTGGTAATTCTGATAAAGCAAGAGTTGGTGATACAGTTATTGCAATAGGCAACCCTTTTGGTTTGGGTGGCTCTGTAAGTACAGGAATTGTGTCTGCAAGATCTAGAGACATTAGTATTGGTACTATGAATGAATTTATTCAAACTGATGCTGCAATTAATAGAGGTAACTCAGGGGGACCACTATTTCATCTAAATGGAAAAGTTATAGGTATTAATACTGCTATTTATTCCCCATCTGAGTCTGGCGGTAACGTGGGTATAGGCTTTGCTATACCATCTAATCTAGCTATTTCAATTATTGATACATTAAAAAGTGGTAAAAAAATAAAACATGGTTGGCTTGGCGTGCAAGTTCAGCCTATAACAAAAGAATTTGCTGAATCCTTGAGTTTAAAAGATATCAAAGGTGCATTAGTTGCAAGCGTAGTAAAGGGCAGTCCTGCAGAGAAAGGAGGAATCAAAGTAGGTGATATACTATTAGAGTTTGACGGCAAAAAAATTGATAGAATGACGCAATTACCTCATATGGTTTCACGAACTGAGCCCGGAAAGAAAGTACAGGTTAAGTTACTTAGAAAAGGTAAAGAAGTCAATATCAAGGTTGCAATCGAGGAATCTACAAATGATGATTCAGGTAATAATCAAGAAGAAAATAAATCAACATCTAGTTATATAAGTGGTTTAACCGTTTCAAATTTGCCAAAAGAACTAAAAAAAAATGCACCCACAAAGGGTGTAGTAGTTACTAGTGTAGATAGTAGTAGTAATTCTACACTACGTGTTATTAAGAAAGGTGATATAATTATTCAACTAGATGGAATCGATATTGAAAATACTAATGATTTTCAAAAACAAATTGATTCAGCAGTAAAGAAAGACGGCAAAGATTCAGTAATGTTGCTTATTTACCGCAATGGAAACCAGTTTTTTACTTCAATCAAATTGAAGAAGTAGCTATTTATCTAGCTGGTCATGAAAAAATTGCTTGACAAATTTAACTAGCTTCTTTACCCTAAGGGTGAGG
This sequence comes from Wolbachia endosymbiont (group B) of Ablattaria laevigata, assembly GCF_964277395.1. Classification (NCBI taxonomy): domain Bacteria; kingdom Pseudomonadati; phylum Pseudomonadota; class Alphaproteobacteria; order Rickettsiales; family Anaplasmataceae; genus Wolbachia; species Wolbachia endosymbiont (group B) of Ablattaria laevigata. Next base: position 118,232 of record NZ_OZ195519.1, on the reverse strand, counting down.
GCTTTTCTGTAGATTAATAAAATTTATCCCTATACTGAAAACGTTTCCAACGAGATTATGGAAGAACTAGATTTCAGTATCAAGCACTGGAACATCATCATCTATAAGATGAAAGAGCTGGAGTGGTAAGAAATTCGATAATATAAAGCATTTTTATGCTCAGTTGTAAAAAAATAACTTTCTTTCACAAATTAGTTTATAACTAAATTAGTATAAAGCATAATCATATTTACTTATCATCATTATTAATCAATAATTAATACCCATAAATTAACTATATCTAATCGCAAAGGGAGGTGGAGATGCGTTTTAAACTAGAAAAAGAAGATATTCCACAAAACGATTGTAATAATAGAATTGGTCGTAGGGTACCTGCACAAATAAGATTAAATAACAAAACAACATTTAGCCTGCCTAGTGTATCTTACATTATCATCGACAACAATATTGGTCTGCACTTTCAAATTTGGGATTTGAAGCATGACGTGGCAAGTATACTAAACGACTTATCTGAATGGCCACAATTAAAGCTAGAAAGGGTAGGAAATGATTACAAATTCGCTTTAGTTACTACCTCTGATCAACCTTATTATTATTACTATGATGGCAAAAATACTATGATAGATACTATTGATCGTATACCTCATGGTTACACAGATGGTTTCTATGTTAACGCATATAATCGTGAAAGCTGTAGTATTTATTATGAACTGCTAGAAAACAGGAAGGTTTTAATAGATCCAAAAGACATAATTAGTAGCAAAAATGTCAGTCTTATTTTGGAAGATCTTAAAAGTTCACCTGATAAAAGACTCAAAATAAAAATAGGAGACTATTTGTTTAAAGAATCAAGAAATATATACAAATTATATAGGAGCGCTCAGGTATATAATTTAACTGGTGGAAAAGTTGGCATATTGAATAATATCCTTTCAGCATTTACTCGTATAGACAATATATTCCAGCTATTCCCTTTTCATGAAATGGAGAGCTTGAAAGCACAAGATACCTATTTCGCAGTAAAAAAGTTAGGCAATAGTTATGTTGGTTGCATATCGTATGAAAATAGCACATGCAAAAATTTTTATAATTTTAACCCTAATTCTTTTGGGTATGAGAACGACAATAGACCAGGTCCATATCCTTATTATTATAACTTAGAAAATTTTGATAACTTTTTGGAGGTTGATGTGAATATTCAAGAACATATAAATTTAGAAACAGAAATTGAACTTTTAAAACGCAGAATAGACAGATTAGAACGTACTGGTGTACAAGGTCCTAAAGGTGAGCCAGGTGAAAGGGGACAAAAAGGTGATAGAGGCTTCGATGGAGCGCCTGGTCCTCAAGGTCCTCCAGGACAAAAGGGCGAACTAGGTTATACCGGTGCACCCGGTGAACCGGGGTTCAACGGCAACCAAGGTTCCAGAGGTGATAAGGGTGACCGAGGTTTTCCTGGTCCAGAAGGTTCTGTAGGTAGCACTGGAGCACGTGGTCCTAAAGGTGAACCAGGCCATTTGGGTCCAAAAGGCAACAAGGGAGAATCTGGTTCTCAGGGTAAGCCAGGTATAGATGGAACAAAAGGTATAAAGGGTGATAGAGGTGTGCGAGGTGAAAGTGGAACGAGTGGGCCAAGGGGTTGGAAAGGTGAGCCTGGTTCTCAAGGTCTAAAAGGTGAGAGAGGAGATACTGGTTCTAAAGGTGATAAAGGAGATACCGGAACAGATGGATTGCCAGGTGCACAAGGTCCTAAGGGAGAGCCAGGCATAAAAGGTGAGCCAGGTATAAATGGAACAAAGGGAGATATTGGTCCTAAAGGATTAGACGGAGCCATGGGAATAAAAGGTGATATGGGTGAGAAAGGAAAGATAGGTTCTAAAGGTCCCAAAGGAGATACTGGTTCTAAAGGTGATAAAGGTAGAGATGCAAGTCCTGAAGAAGTTGCACAAAAATTAATTAATAATGGCACTATTGCTAATCAGGTGCTTGAATATCATGACCAAGGCGGAGATTTAGTATTAGAGAAGCAAGTTGCAGGAAGAATTATTAGTAATCAAGATATTCAAACAGGAATAGCCATTGCATTAGCTGATAACAGAATGGAAGAGCTAGCAGATGTGTTACTAAGTGATGCTAATCATACATTAGTAGAAAACCTTGCAAATAATACCGAGCTAACACAAAGCATTGCAGAAGAACTAAGGAAAAATCCAGGAGAAGTCCAAGGTCCAAAGGGAGAAAAAGGAGATATTGGTCCTAAAGGATTAGATGGAGCCATGGGAATAAAAGGTGATATGGGTGAGAAAGGAGAGATAGGTTCTAAAGGTGACAAAGGAGAACCAGGTGCGAATGGGTTGCAAGGTCCAGAAGGTCCTAAAGGATCAGATGGGTTGCCAGGTTCAAAAGGAGAGCCAGGTCTGAGGGGCTTCAATGGTACACAAGGTCTTACAGGTAACAAGGGTGAGCCGGGTATAGAAGGATTAAAAGGAGATATAGGACCTCAAGGTATAAAAGGTGAGCCAGGTATAAATGGAACAAAGGGAGATATTGGTCCTAAAGGATTAGACGGAGCCATGGGAATAAAAGGTGATATGGGTGAGAAAGGAGAACCAGGTGCAAATGGATTGCAAGGTCCAGAAGGTCCTAAGGGAGAGCCAGGTCTGAGGGGCTTCAATGGTACACAAGGTCTTACAGGTAACAAGGGTGAGCCGGGTATAGAAGGATTAAAAGGAGATATAGGACCTCAAGGTATAAAAGGTGAGCCAGGTATAAATGGAACAAAGGGAGATATTGGTCCTAAAGGATTAGACGGAGCCATGGGAATAAAAGGTGATATGGGTGAGAAAGGAGAACCAGGTGCAAATGGATTGCAAGGTCCAGAAGGTCCTAAGGGAGAGCCAGGTCTGAGGGGCTTCAATGGTACGCAAGGTCTTACAGGTAACAAGGGTAAGCCGGGTATAGAAGGATTAAAAGGAGATATAGGACCTCAAGGTATAAAAGGTGAGCCAGGTATAAATGGAACAAAGGGAGATATAGGTCCTAAAGGATTAGACGGAGCTATGGGAATAAAAGGTGATATGGGTGAGAAAGGAGAGATAGGTTCTAAAGGTGACAAAGGAGAACCAGGTGCGAATGGGTTGCAAGGACCTAAGGGAGAGATAGGTTTGCAAGGACCTAAAGGTCAAGTTGGTAGATCTGGTCTTAAGGGTATGCCAGGTCCACAAGGTCCAAAAGGAGATACCGGAGCTCCAGGTGCGAATGGATTGCCAGGTTCCAAGGGAGAAGATGGAATAGGTGCTACATTAGCTGATCAGTTTTTACGTGAGATAAGAAAAGCAAAAAATGAAACTCTGGATGCTAAAAAAGCAGCAGAGGCAGCTAAAAATGCTTCAGAAGGTTTTGCCAAACAAGCTAAAGATACGGAAGATAAGGTTAAAATACTACACAATCAAACAGTGAATCTTACAGGAGAAGCTGAAGATTCTGCTGATCAAGCACTTCAATCCGCAGAAAATGCGGAAGCATTGCATAGTAGCGTAAGAGATATGTTTTGTACAACAAATCCTGCAGATCAAGTTTGTAGTGCACGCAGAAGAAGGAGGGAAACTAAAAAATCATCAGTGACAAGCGGAGCAAGCAGACCAACTTCATTTATATCTCAAGTAATAAATTTCTTTTACCCTGCGGTAGGACAGGACGAATATAAAGTAAAAAATGAAATACAGGAAGTGGCAAAAATAATAGATGCAGCAGATGTTGTAACAAAATTTGAAGAAGTATTGGGAGCAACAGCTGTGAAATGTGGCATTTCAAAGAAAAGTCTAAATTTTGATCCAGTGGAACTGCAGTCAACCATTATCAATAAGTCATTACTTAATGATGAAAATCATAATGAGTTGTTGAAGTTCTTGTGTGTAACTGCAAAAAAATCACTCCCTAATTACAAACAAACTAGTAAATGTTTGTTTACTTTTAAAGATCATATGGAAAAAAGATTAAAAGACAATGAGCAGCAAAGAGCTTTCGTTAATACTGAAAAAATAGTGGCAAATAATGAGCAGCCAAGGAGTTTTATGAGTTATGTCTCTCCTCCTAGTAGCCTCAGTGCTATTAATCAGCAAGTTGTCGGTTATTTAAGGTAATATCATGGAAAAACATATATTTAAAATAGAGGATAAAAACCCGCTCTATAAAAAATTGATTAAACTTCCTGCTGAATATTATATATTAAACAAAAATAGTAAGGTTATCCATTCACATATTGGTACAATTAAAGTAGAGAATATTAATAGTTTAAAGTTAAAGAAGCAGGGAGATAAAATATCTTTATATGAAGGAAACTTACCCCTGCAGGCAGAAAGATCTGATGAAAGTGGAAACTCTATTAAAGAGGATCTTATTGTAGAACAAGAAGCTATAATAAGTACAAATAGAAACAATATTATAGAAAAGCTTGAATCAAAACCTATCTTGATTTCGCTTTACAACATAAAAGATAGTCCTAACTTTGGCCTCAAATTGTCTGGTAGAGATATAACTGGAGTACTCAATTTTATCAATTTTAACGATGAAAATGACCCAGTACTACAAAAAATTCAAGAAGAAAAAGGTGGACTTTATTTTACAATAGAAGGTGATTATATCTATATATCAGATGAAGAAGGAAAATGTCTTCCAGTATGTGAAGATGGTAGTTGCTATAAGTATCAATACACAAAAAATGAACATGATATATTAGAAATTAGTGAGATATCAACAATAATAAAAAACTTAACTAAAACTGAGCAATGCAGTGCGCCAGCTAAGGCAGAGCAGAATTTTACTTTGCAGCAAGGAGAGAAGTTATCGGATAATATCTATCAAGCAGATATCATGTTAAACGGTAAGCTCGTAGCTACTTTACCGAAAATAGGTTACTGCATGCTTGATGACCAATTGGTCATACATAATCACGTTACAGAAGAAGAGATAAAAATTCCTAGAGACTTTCATTACCTTAAAGTCGTTAAGTCTAGTAATAATGATGATTATCAATTAACGTTTTGTAATTTCTTAGGTAATGAGTTTTTTGAACATAAAAAATACGATTCTCAATACTCAAATATTCCAGATAAATATCAATATATAAGTTTAAACTGTATGAAAAAGGAATATAAGCCAAATTTCTGCAAGTTACTTAACGATAAACCATCTTTTTTTATTGCAAAAGGAACTACTAATCAAGATTCTTCAGGCCACTGCCCAGCTGATGTATTTGAATTAACAAAAAGTGGAAAAGGTAAGAAAATGGCTACATTAATTGATCAATTTGGCGTTTTTAATAAAGAGGGTAAGTTTCAATATTGTGATTACCATACAAAAGCAGATTACGATGTTTATGATTCTTATAAAATTAATAAAGAGTACAAAACAACAGATGAATTTCTCTTCAATGATGACATAGTTCTTTATACTATTCCAGAGCTATCTTAACCACGCACAAAGTATATTATAATTGTTTCAATAATTGTTTTTAAAATTGAATCGAGTAGACTTTCAAGCAGTGTAAAAATGTATTCTTTTTAGTTTAGATTCGGTACCATTTTGCCGCTCGTTAGTACCGCAGTGGTTTTGTAATAGAACACAAGCTGCAAAAACTTAAGGAAAAAATGGTCAGTGCTTGACACTGGCATCTAGTTCTTTCTATCAAAAATGCTGTAAAGTGTTCACCAATTTAGTTGGATCCCAGTACTGGGATGACATTATGAAGGCCTAGCAGTTTATGACGGTGTCATTCCAGCGCGTGACGCTGGAATCTAGTTCTTATTACCTGAGTCTTCTGAATCCCAGTACTCGGATGACAAGAAAAGAAACACTGGTTTCAATATTTGCATGCATCTGAACAGATACAGATGGCTCAAATGTTAAAAAAAGTATACGCGTCAAGTTAAGAGCAACTACCTTCTTTGACTTGTCAAGAAAGGTCTTTTTTCCCCAGATTCTATTATCACATGCTGAAATGACATCTCTTGCTTCTTCATGTGATTATGCAAAAAGCCCTTTGAATTTTTACAGCTTGAAAAATCTTTATAAAATTTACTTTCTTTAAACACTTTAACTTTCTCTTCATTGTTTAGTGAGCCATGTTTAGAAAAATACTCATCTGTTATTTGAATATATAAACTAATCAGCTCAGGAAAAGTGTAGTCAGTTTTGTTGGAAGACTTTAAACACGTAATTGGCAATTTATGTATATCTTTATCAGCTTTTTTAGAATCAATACATTTATCATTCTTTCTTAATATTATATGCTGCTTGAAAAATTCTTCATATTCCTCAAAACCTTCAAACACTTCTTTTTCTTGGTTTCTACCGCTTTGATCTATTTTTTCTATTTTTGTTGCAAGTTGTGCTGGTTGTTTTATCGTCTTGTCTCCCTCTTGATTAAAGTATAAGGTGTAAGGGGTAATTGCATTAATAATTTTGTGTGTTTTCCAATGGCAACCAAAAACCTTTAGTACTAATTTGATTATTGGAGCAAGAAAAATTTTTAATTTCGCTATGAATCCAAAATAATAAAGAGAAGCTTGTTTGAGTGAACTAGCAGCCTTATTAACTATACATCTTAGATGTATATCCTTATCTTTAAAATTTTTATGAACCTCTGCTGCTACATGTCCACCTAAGCAGTTTCCGAACAATATAATATCATCTGGTTTTATACCTTTTTCCAACAAGTTAGTTACAACTGATATACCAGATTTAACTCTATTGCTACGTATCAGTGAGTTATTTTTACTTAAACCAAATCCAGGATAATTAAAAAGGTATACAGTAATACCTTGATCTGTAGCCCAATCGAAGTTTTGGAAATAATCTTTGCTAGGACTTAATGCTTTATCTCCGCCAATAAAGTATACCAGATGTTTTTCACCTTGATTATTGTTTTGATTTTTACCAAGAAGCGTAATTGTCTCTATTTTCATCCCGTTTTGAGTTTTTATAAATTCTCTCTCAGTTTGCTCTCTTATTTCTTTCATATTTTAACTCTCACTATAATTATACAAAAAAATCTTAAAAAATCAACAAAATCTCAATTTTATGAACAATATAAACTTTTTAAAATTCATTGAATTATGCTTTCAAACGGTAGTACCGGGGTGTGAGTATAATGATTATCAATATATAAAAGTCATAGCGGATAGGCTTGAAGCGGCAAGTTCAGGTGAAGTGAAAAGAATAATATTCAATATGCCTCCGCGTTCAATGAAGTCTATTTGTGTAAGTGTTGCATGGCCCGCATGGATACTCGGAAATCATCCAACTGCAAGAATAATAGTTGCAAGTTATTCTCGGCTCCTCAGCGAAAAGCACTCACTCGATACAAGGTGCATAATGCAATCTGATTGGTATAGAGAGCTATTTCCGAAAGTAGAATTATGCAAAGATCAAAACACTAAATATAAATTTCAAACAGTGCAGAGAGGATGTCGAATTGCAACATCAGTTGGAGGAACATTAACCGGTGAAGGTGGAGATTTCATTATCGTGGATGATCCACTAAGTCCCGCACAAGCTTTGAGCGAAACATTTAGAAAGCGTGCTGCAAACTGGTTTGATCAGGCTTTAGTAACCAGGCTCAACGACAGAAAAAAAGGAGTTATCGTTCTTGTGATGCACAGACTCCATTTAGAAGATTTAACTGGTCACCTCCTCTGTAAACCAAGAAACATATGGCATCATGTCTGTTTACCAATAATAGCTGAAGATAAGGAGATTATTTATTCAGTTAATAATCATATTCCAGAGCATGAACAGGAAATATACTCAAGAAAAGAAGGTCAATTGTTGTATTCCCTAACTGAAGGAAAAGAAGAAATTGAGATGATAAAAGCTGAACTTGGGAGTTATGGTTTTGCTGCTCAATACCAACAAAACCCTCTACCACTTTCAAGTGCTATAATTAAACGAGAGTGGTTGAAGCGCTATAAAAATTTTCCTGATAGCCTCTTGCATGTAACACAAAGTTGGGATACTGCAATTTCAACAAACAATACAAGTGACTTTAGTGTCTGCACTACCTGGACAAAAGTAGATAATACATTCTATTTACTCGATGTATATCGCGCAAAACTTGAATATCCAAAACTTAAAGAGAAAGTTCTGTCGCTGGCTGCAAGGTGGAAGCCACACGCAATTTTAATCGAAGCAAAAGCAAGCGGTCAGCAATTGGTTCAGGAGCTCAGGAAAAACAGTGATTTACCTATTATTCAAATAGTACCACATGATGACAAATTAACTCGATTTCACCGAATTGTCCCAATTATAGAATCTGAGCGGGTTTTTCTCCCTAACCAAGCAGTATGGCTTAGCGACTTTGAGTATGAGATTTTAATGTTTCCAGAAATCCGTCACGACGATCAAGTAGACAGTACCGTGCAATATCTTCAGTGGGTGAGAAATAATATTGCTAGAGTGGTAGCTATACGTTCATTGTAGCTTGAAAAGGTTCCTCGGAATTGTGTATAATTTTTTTAACTGAGCTTATTTAACTTATCCATTTTCTGAATGATATTTTAGGGTTTATTGAAATAAATACTACGCAAAAATTCTATCTCTGGGTGCTTAGATGAATATCTTTATATTAGACGAAAATCCTGTAACTGCAGCACAAATGTTATGCGATAAGCACATAGTAAAAATGCCGCTAGAAACTGCTCAATTGCTTAGCAGTGTTTTTTCAATAGCATTAAAAGAGCCAAATCCTTTAGTCAGCATTACAAACCAGAATATAGAAGTTCCATATAAACTTACTCACAAAAACCATCCTTGTTCTTTATGGGCTAGACAATCAAAAGGAAACTTTGATTGGTTAATAAAACATGGAAAAGAATTGTGTATAGAATATAGCTTGCGATACAAAAGAACGCATAAATCCGAAGAAGTTATAGATTGGTGCGATAATAACAAGGATTTGCTAATATTTCGATCAGCTGATATACAAGCTTTTACACAAGCGTTACCTGATCGATATAAATGTAATAACCCAATAGAAGCATATAGAGAATATTACCTAAAAGAAAAGATGAGATTTGCTAAGTGGGAAAAAGGTAGAGAAGCACCAGATTGGTTGCTAGACAAAATGCTATAGGTTATAAAATTATCCAAACCGATCATAAAAAAGGTAGAATTGAAGTTGCAAAAGCAATGCTGGCTGATAATGTTGATGTTTATCAAGTTTATTGATCTTTCTATTTGTGAGATTAAAGAATTCAGTAAACTGTTATTCCCAGTATATGGTAGGCTACTTGCACTATAGAGTGTCATGTACACATCTGTACTAAAAAGCAGAGGTAAATCTAAGTCAGTTTAGATATAACATTTACTTTAAAAAACTTTATTTTACGCTGATATTCTAGCGCTTTTCTGTGGTATTTTGTTGGGGTATAATTTGCAAAACTATCTTCCTTATAGGTTAAAAAATTACACTGCTTTATATGTAACTCTATCCACTCTGCATAATCCTGATGATCAGTTGCAATAAATATTTCACCTGTGACAAGTATTTTTTTTGCTAATAAATTTAAAAATTCCGTATTAATTAACCGTCTTTTGTTGTGACTTCTTTTTGGCCATGGATCTGGAAAGAGAATAAAGAATTTTTCAACACTGTGGTCAGGAAAATTGACAATTAATTCTCTTGCATCTTCTGTCCATATTAAAATATTTTTTATGCTGTGTGCTTCTATGCTTTTTAGCAAGGAAGAGACCCCCTTTAAATAAGGCTCACATCCTATAAATAATAGATCAGATTCATTGAATGCCTGATGGAGCATATTTTCACCATTACCGAAACCTATTTCTACTCGTATTCTTTTTTGTAAGTCTACGATCTTTTTTATAGATTCCTTGCTGTTTTTAATAGAATACTTCTTCAAAACATTCAACTTCAACCTAGATCTTCTGGAAAATGACCTAATCCAATTATTATTCCTAGATAACATATCTTACATAACTTAATCTTTTATAGCTTAAACAATTCTCGAAATGAATTAATGAGAATTTACTTGTCACTAATTATTAATATTATATAATATATGAGTTCTAATGAAGTTAAAATTAAAAGGTATGGAAAGTACAGTTGCTATCAAGAGGCTATCATCAAATAGGTTCATAGAAGAGATATTTCAAGATCAATTTGATAATCAAGACAATGACTTTTGTGAAGATTCTTTTGCTAACAAAATCAAAGAAGGAGATGTGGTAGAAGGTATAATCACAAGAAGAAATTCTAATGATATTGTGGTTGATGTTGGTTTAAAGTCAGACGGAAGAATTCTGATTAAGGAGCTCAGTTGTAATGATGATATCACTGTTGGCTCGAAAATTAGAGTTTATGTTGAGAGAATTGAAGATTACCATGGTAATGTTGTTCTTAGTCGTGAGAAAGCAATCAGAGACGAAAAATGGAATAAATTGGAAGAAAGCGCAGTTACAAAAGATGAAGTAACAGGAATCATTAAACGCTCAATTAAATGCGGTTTTATTGTTGATCTTGGTGATGGAATAAGTGCGTTTTTACCGCTGAGTCATGTGGATTTGAAGCAAATAAAAGATGCTAATCACCTTATTGAAACTGAACAAAAATTCATCGTGCTTAAAATGGATAAGAAGCAGGGGAATATTGTAGTATCAAGAAAGCTGGTATTAGAGAAATTGCATGCTGGTGAAAAAATTAAGTTTTTAGAATCTTTAAATGAAGGTGATGTAGTAGAAGGCAAAATAAAAAGCATCACTCACTACGGTGCATTTGTTGGCATTCATGAATCAGATACAGTGGGAGTTATAGATGGGCTGCTACATATTACAGATATCTCTTGGAGTAATGTAAGTCATCCATCTGCAATTTTTTCTTATGGTCAGCATATAAAAACTAAAATTATAAAAATAGATAGAGAAAATGGAAAAATCTCCCTGGGTGTAAAACAATTAGGAGACAATCCTTGGCAAGATCTAGAGTCAAAATGTCCAATTAACAGCGTACACAAAGGATGTGTAACGGGTATAAAAGATTGTGGATTCATTGTTGAGATTAAACCTGGGATTGCGGGTTTGGTACACTCATCAGAAATAACTTGGAGCAAGAGTAATTTACCAATCAGTAGTTTTGTAACAATAGGACAAGAAGTGGATGTAAAAATTCTCGGTATTGACATTATTAAAAATAAGATGAGTTTAAGCACAAAAAGGTGCGTAGAGAATCCTTGGCAAGTATTTATTGATAAATATCCTCTTGGTTCTATTGTTTCTGGTAAAGTTAAAAGCAACAATGGTTCACAAATATCTGTGACTTTTGATAATTCTGAGATATCTGAGGACGTAGAAGGAACAATTTATATGCAAAATCTAAGTTGGTCGAAAAACAATTCAGATGAGATAAAAAAGTATAATGTAGGTGATGAAATAGAAGCAAAAGTGATAAGGGCTAACGTAGATCGGACAAGAATTTATCTTGGAGTAAAGCAAATAGAGTATGATCCTCTTGAAGAACTGATAGAGAAAGTTAAAGTAGGGGATAAAATTCAGGTTACTGTAAGTAAGAGAGAGGAAAATGGTCTAATCGTTGAGGTTGAGAACAATGTAACCCTTTTAGTAGATCAAGAGCATTTACCAGAAAATAAAAAGTTTTCTATATCAGAAAAAATACAAGTTGAAGTAGTAGGTGTTGAAAAATATAATATAATATTATCTGCCAAATAACTTCTTGTGCTTCATATAAATGGCAACGAAATCTGATATAATAGCAAAAGTGGCAAAAAAACACCTTTTGTTAGATAAGGTCATTATAGCAGACATAGTTGATAGTTTCTTTCGAGTGTTTTCAAACACGTTGAAATATCATAATAGAGTTGAAATCAGGGGGTTTGGTTCTTTTTCAATTAGAAGCTATAACTTGAAAGAAGCAAGTAATTTGACGTCACAGAAGGTTGCAAAACATCAATACTTTAAAACTTATTTTCGTAGCAGTAAAAAGTTATCCCTCTTGATAAATGAATAAAAATCTATATTGTAATTTTGAAAGTTGTACAATATAGCATCATATGCAAGTAGTAGAAATAGTTATACATAATAACACATATAAAATATCTTGCGAAAGTAAAAAGAAGGACCATTTATTACAACTTGCTAATAGCTTCAACAAGCTAGTTAGCTCCATATCTCAAAGAACTGGAGGTAAGGGCTCAGATGCATTAAATTTCTTACTTGCAGCATTGACTCTCGAAGACAAAATTTTAGAATTAACAAAGCGATTAGACGAAATAAATCAAGAATGCAAAAAGTATAGGGAGGAAAAAAGAGTAGAATATGCTGAAGTATTAGATAGGGTAAACAAGATTATTGGGTGCATAAGTGATTAAAGCAAGCAATCAAATCGACTACCTCACTACTCAAATCAGGGGGGAGAAGTTTCTTACGAGTGATGTAACAATATAATTCGCAATCATCAAGATCAACTATTTTTTCGTATTCAATTAGTTCACTTAAGGAAAATTTATCAAGATATTTCAATGCAAAATGACCTAAAAGTATATCAGTTTCTTTACAACCCCTATGCCAACTCCTATACATCAGTTTTCTTCTTAATAAGGAGATATCTATCATTGTCATTAAACTTTTTTTTAATTTAAAGACTAAACTAAATACTTGTCAAGCAAGGCGCATTTTAATATACTCAACGTTTGATTAAGATTTAAAACATAGGTGGAATTAATTTCTCATCAACTTAGTGCTGGAATATATTATTTTTTATCGTTTTCTTTAATAATTTCTATCATAGTATTCGTGCATGAATGTGGGCATTATATTGTCGCTAAAGCATGCAAGGTTAAAGTTGAATCTTTTTCTATAGGCTTTGGTCCTGAAATTTTTGGTTTTAACGACAAATCTGGAACTAGATGGAAATTAAGTGCCTTTCCATTGGGTGGCTACGTTAAAATGTTAGGGGATACTAATGCAGCAAGCGTTCCTGTTGATCAACAAAAATTAACTGAAGAAGAAAAATTATACTCATTCCATACAAAACCTCGATATCAAAAAGCAGCAATAGTTTTTGCAGGGCCTTTTGCAAACATGATATTTACCGTTATAGCTTTCACAATATTTTTCAGCGTGGCAGGTTATTATCGTACTCCACCAGTAATTGGTAATGTAATTGAAGAAAGTGCAGCAAAGCAAGCTGGCCTATTACCAGGTGACACTATTACACAGATCAATGAGTACAAAATAAAATACTTTGAAGATATTTCACGCGTGATAATGTCCAATCCTGAAACAAGAATAGAAATTAAGTATAGAAGAAATAACGAAGAGTACAGAACTATTCTAACTCCGTTTACAGTTGAGGATAGAGATGTCTTTGGTAACATAATAGAAAGAAAAACTATAGGAATTACCTCAATTAATATGATAGGGTTAAAACAGTCATCTTTTCTTGGAGCTGCTAGCCTATCAGTGAATGAAACCTACCACACTATGTGTTTAACAATCAAAGCACTCTTTCAAATTGTTGTTGGTAAAAGGAGTATAAACGAAATAGGTGGGCCAATAAAAATCGCAAAATATTCAGGGCAATCAGCCAAAAAGGGATTTATTATGGTTCTATATTTTATGGCAATCATTTCAGCTAACTTAGCTGCAATTAACTTGCTGCCAATACCACTACTAGATGGTGGGCATTTATTTCATTATATTATAGAAGCAGTTATACGTAGAGATTTGAGTTTGAAATATCAAAAATATGCAGTCACTTTTGGTGCTACCATACTGTTTTTGTTGATGGCAGTTGCAATCACAAATGATATTAGGCATCTTTTTTAAGATACATATGAAAAAGTTATTTCACATACTAATAATAATATTTATTTCTTTTCCCACTCTACTTGTTGCTCTAGAAAATAAAGAAAAAGTACAGATAAAAAATATTAAGTATATTGGCAATGAGCGAGTAAGTGATCAAACAATAAGGTTTTATACAAAATTAGAACCAGGTAGTCATATAAATGATGATGATGTAGATTCAGTTATAAAAGATTTATACAAAACAAAGTTATTTGCTAGTATTAACGCCTATATCGATGATGAAAAAAACTTAGTAGTAAAAATTCATGAGAATCCATTGATTAACAAAGTAATATTGAAAGGCAATAAGTTATTTAACAGTAAAGAGTTGCTAAATAACGTTATCCAGTCAAAATCACTAACTATTTTCACTGAAACAAAATTACAAAACGATTTAATAAATCTAGCTACTCTTTATAGGAACAGTGGTAAAATTGGTGTTAAAATTGCATATGAGCTAGATAAGCTTGGTAGCAATAGGATAAACCTAATTTTTAAGATAAAAGAAGGAAGAACATCTAAAATTAAGGGTTTACGATTCATAGGTAATAAAAGCTTTTCAGCAAATGAGCTAGAGCAAGTTATCAAAAGGCATAGCAATGATATATTTAGTAAGTTATTTAGAGCCATTTTTAAAAGCGGAACTCATTATTCACCTCAATATCTACTGATTAACACAGAACTGCTTGATCGCTTCTATTCATCTAAGGGATATATTCAAAATAATATCCAACCAATTGTTGAGGTTGATAATAACAACCAAATAGAGTTAACTTTTTTGATTGATGAAAAGCAGCAATACTTATTTGGAAATAATGAAGTTGATATTGAAACTGAGATTAAGGATTTAAGTTTAAGGGAAGAAATATTAGAATTTATCAAAGAGGAAAATAATCAAATATTTAATAGAGTTAAAATTAACAATACAGCAGAAAAAATAAGTAAACATTTAAACGAAAAAGGATATATATTTGCAAAAGTTAATCCAGAATATACACAACATAACAATATTGTGGATGTAACTTACAAAGTGCTACCAGGTAAAAAGATTTATATAAACCAAATTACTATTGATGGCAATGACCGCACTTTAGATAAAGTAATTAGAAGAAAACTTAGCATGGCAGAAGGCGACGCATATAACACATCTGAGATTCAAAAATCACGTAGAAAACTTATATATAGCGATTTTTTTGAAACAGTAAAAATAAATAGTTATATAGTGGATGAAAATGCAGTAAATCTTGATTTAAATGTCAAAGAAAAAAGAACTGCCTCGTTATCTTTAACAGGTGGCATGTCTCTTCCTGGTGGAGTATTTGTTAAAACCGATTTCACAGATCGTAATTTATTTGGTAGTGGTAAAGAGGTATCTTTTGCTCTTGAAAAAAGTCAATATGTTCTTTCTACTAGTATAGACGCTGTTGAAAATAATTTTAACGATTCTGATACTTCACTAGGCATGAGTATTTTTTATGAAAAACAAGACAAACCAAACACTACTTTCGATACCTGCAACTGGGGAGGAATAGCAAAAGTATCATATAAAATCTCAGAAAATCTAACCAATTCCTTTCAATATTCTTATAAGTATAATCACATACACATGGACAATAAGGGTGGAAAAGATGAGGATATCTCTGAGATAATAAGAGATCAAGAAGGTGAGTATCAGGTTTCATCAGTGGGATACACGTTAGCGTACAATAAACTGGATAACCTCTATACTCCTAAAGAGGGATATTTATTGCGTTTAAGTCAGGATATTTCAGGATTATGGGGAAATGTAAATTTCCTAAAATCTGAATTCTTATCTTTTTATACACACCCTATATTAAGCAAAATTGATGATGATATAACATTGCGCTTTAAAGTAGCAGCAGGTCATATTTTTTCCTATACTAATAAAGAGCTCAACATTGGCCAGCACTTCTTTAAAGGTGGCAATGAGATTAGAGGATTTGACCTTTCCGGCATTGGACCAAGAGCAGAAGACAAAAATCAAAGCTCATTGGGAGGCAAAACTTATTTTAATTTAACACAGCAAGTAGATTTTCCACTATCTAAATTATACGACTATGCTGGTATCAAAGGCTCACTATTTGTTGACTATGCAACACTTTTTGGTTTAGATGAAAAGAAGGGATATAGTGGGAAATATTACGATAGTAAGCTTATAAGAGTATCACCAGGTTTTGGCTTTTCAATGCCTTCTCCTTTTGGTAGAATTAGATTAGATTTTGGGTTTCCTTTAGTAAAGGAAGCTTATGACATAATACCATCGACAAACGTTAAAATTTCTATTGAAGCGGGGATTTAAATGAAATATATACAGTTATTTACATCAGTTATTGCCTTAATTATTTCCTTATTTGTGGGGTATAAGTTTGTAGGGTATCAACCTCAGAGCACGCTTAATACAAAGGCTGCCATTATTGATAGTGATAAGGTTATCAATGAATCTCTGGCTCTGCAAAATATACAACAACAAATAAAGGAGCAGAATTCTAGATTACAGAAGGAATTTGAAAATGAGTTAGAAAAATTTAAGCCATCGAAAGAAGAATTTGACCTTTTGTCAGAAGAAGCAAAAAAAGAAAAGACAGAACAATTTAGTAAGCATACTGTAAGTGTTAGGGATAATTACGCTAAGAAAATGTCAAATTTAGAAGAAAACTATAGAGAAGCAGTAGAAAGTGTCTTTAACAAAATAAAAGAAGTGGCTAAAAGAACGGCAGAAAAAAACAATGTAGATTTAGTACTATTTATTTCAAAAAAGAACCAAGTTCTATACTCTATGGATGAGGTTGATTTATCAGATGTGGTATTAAAAAATGTAAACAAGGAAATACCTGAATTTGCTTTGCAAAGCATTGAGTAGGCTTATGCAATGTAATATCAATGATATTATAAAAATACTACCACATTCTTATCCTTTTCTCTTAGTAGATAGGGTTATAGAATGCGAACCTGGTAAAAGTATAAAAGCAATCAAAAATGTGACTTTCAACGAGCCATTTTTTATTGGTCATTTTCCTGGCCATCCGATAATGCCAGGAGTTTTGATAATTGAGTCTTTAGCTCAGGCATCTGCTATATGTGTCCTCGGTAAAGAAACAATAGAAAATAAAGTTGTTTACTTTATGTCTATTGAAAACGCAAAATTCAGAAGACCAGTTATTCCAGGGGACACGTTGGTTCTTCAATCCAATATAAAAAATGCGTGTTTGGGTGCATGCAAATTTGAGTGTGTTGCATATGTTGGGGAAGAAAAAGCTGCAGAAGCAACAATCTTAGCAAGACTGCAAGAAAAATAAAATCTTCATCTGCAAGAAACAGTATGTACACTGTATAGTATAACAATGCAAATGAATTTCAAAATCTCATTTTCAAACTTATACACTTGTAGTGGATTAATAAAATTAGATGAGACGTTTTTAGATTATATAAAATCGTGCGATGAAAGCTTGTTTTGTTCATTAATTGAAGCAAGAGAAAAAGCAGCTTCTTCTTTGATGTCATCCCAGTGCTTGACACTGGGATCCATAGAACAACCAATGTTGGCCACTCAAATGACAGATAGTCAGTTAATAATAGACCTCTCATATTTACTTGATGAATTTATTGCAAAACTTTTTAATATTGGAAAAGAAGCAGAGGAGCTAAAGAAAAAGCACAACGACTTTGCTGCAATATATAAGTGTAAAAGGTTATTTGTTCAACGCTATGCATTAAAGAAGTACACTGATATAGCAGATATAGATATTGATTATGTTACCAGCAAATTAAATCGCTTTCTTGCCCTACCAACAACAGAAAAAAATTTTGCTGAGCAGGTGATGCGTTGGTTGGAAAATAAAGAGGATCACAAAGAAGAAATAGAACTTGCAGCGCAATATGCAGCGTGGAGAGTGAAAAATAAACAGAGTATACTTTTTAGTATTCACAGAAAAATTGATCACGAAAATCTCGTATCGTTCTTCAAAAAAGAAGTAGACGAAGTTGAGGTATTGTATTCAAGCAAAACAAAAAGACGACATGGTTTTGATCTGACAAGTGAAAAGGTGAGTTTGAATAAAGCATTGGATAATGCTCATTACTGCATATTTTGTCATAAGCAAAATAAGGATAGTTGTTCAAAGGGGCTAAGTAATAACGACAATACCTTTAAACAGTCCCCACTCAAAGTTGAATTGCACGGCTGTCCACTAGAACAGAAAATATCAGAAATGAATCTGGTGAAAAGCGAAGGGTACAGCATAGCAAGCCTTGCAATTGTAGTAATAGATAACCCATTATGTGCAGCTACTGGGAACAGAATATGCAATGATTGCATGAACTCATGCATATATCAGAAACAAGAACCTGTAAATGTGCCAATGATTGAAACAAGGATTCTAGATGATGTGCTCAGTTTACCGTATGGATTTGAAATATATTCTCTGCTTAGCCGTTGGAATCCTTTAAATTTTCAGCGTCCATTGCCAAAAGGAAACACAGGAAAAAACGTCCTAGTTGTAGGGCTTGGTCCTGCGGGTTTTAATTTAGCTCATCATTTATTAAACGATGGGCATAACGTTATCGCCATTGATGGACTAAAGATTGAACCTTTGATCGATAATTTTCAGCTAATTAAAGATTTCGAGCATGAAAAACTAAGTGAACGCACAGCTGGTGGATTTGGTGGAGTAGCAGAGTATGGCATAACCTCTAGATGGAACAAAAATTATCTAAAAATCATTAGACTTTTGCTGGAAAGACGTGAGAATTTCGCACTTTATGGAGGTATTCGTTTTGGTGGCACGATTAATGTTGATGACGCGTTCAACTCGGGTTTTGATCACATCGCCCTAGCACTTGGCTCTGGCAAGCCACGAATGATCAAAATAAAGAATATACTAGCTCGTGGAGTGCGTATGGCATCTGACTTTCTTATGTCGTTACAACTGACTGGCGCTCTTAAATTTGATTCTATAGCAAGTCTGCAAGTTCGTATGCCGATAGTTGTAATAGGGGCTGGGCTTACTGCGATTGACACTGCCACTGAAGCTTTAGCGTATTATCCAATTCAAGTAGACAAATTTCTACTTCGTTATGAGATATTAGTTGATAAGTATGGAAAGGACTGTGTTGAAAAAGATTGGACAGAAGAAGAGCACGAAATTGCGAATGAGCTCATATCGCACGCAAAGTTGATCCAAGCAGAGCAAGAATTAGCAAAAAAAGAAAGTAGAGAAATAAAAATATTAGAGTTAATGCAGAGTCTTGGGGGAGTGAAAGTTGTATATAGAAAAGAGCTGAAAGACTCGCCAAGTTATCGATTAAATAGCGAAGAGGTGCAAAACGCATTATCAGAAGGGATTTACTTTATTGAAAACTTAGAGCCAGTTGAAGTTGTGACAGATAAATATAACCATGCTGAGTCAATAAAACTGATAGACACAAAATCCGGCGAAATCAAACGTATAAAAGCACGTTCTATTTTTATAGCAGCAGGTACTGAGCCAAATACAGTTATTGCAACAGAAGATAAAAAGCATTTTAAATTAAGTAATGGGTATTTTACTCATTTGAATTCATCAGGAAAAGAAATAGACCCAATATTTTCTCCTAAAATGCAAAATAAAGATAGAATATTAGTGTATAAGCAAGGCAATAAAACAATCAGCTTTTTTGGTGATCTTCACCCTTCGTATAGCGGCAGCGTCGTGAAAGCTATGGCAAGTGCTAAGAACGGCTACCCTATTATTTCTCAGCTTTTGAGTGGAGTGATCCAAACAGCTAATCAGCCAGCGTCACGCGCTGGAGTGACGCTGTTCCGTCAAGCTAACAAAGAATTCTTTAATAGAATCAAAGAGCAATTCACTGCAAAGGTTATAAAAGTTCAATATTTAACAGACAAAGTTGTGGAAATAGTGATCAAAGCACCACTTGCGGCAAAGAATTTTAAACCTGGACAATTTTTTAGGTTGCAAAATTTTGAAACCAATAGCAGAAAAACTCACCTCACTATGGAAGGTATAGCAGTAACCGGCACTGAAGTAGACAAAAAAAAAGGATTTATTTCTACTATTGTGCTTGAAACTGGCGGTTCCACTAATTTATGTAAATGTTTTAAAAAAGGTGAACAAATAATTCTTATGGGTCCAACTGGCAGTCCTACTGAGATTGGTTAAACCTATTTTGTACTAACTATACCATAATGTATATTATTTATTAATAAATCTATACTATAATAATGATTTTTATTAAGGTAGTATTATGACACATCAGTTAATATTCACACTTCCAAAAGAAAGCTACTCTATAGCTATAGGACCATGTTCTGCAAAAAGTAGAAAGTGTAAGGAGTTTATAGCAAAAAACGAAGACGTAGGTATGAAATTTCTTATTTCTACTAAAGATGATACTGGCAAAACAGGAAAAATGTCCCTTTGTAAAGATAATAACGGTCAAGATGAGTGTACAACATCCTACACAGTTCAATCTCCAGTAATTTATAATGATCTTTTTAATGATAGCTTTAGCTACGTAAGTGTTCTTTCGGATCATGATAAAGGACATTTAACTAGGATGCGCAATGAATTCGATAAATATAATATTGATTACAAAGTTATGGATGACGGTAAAACACAGAATGTGCTGTCAGAGGATTTTATGATCTAATTTTCATTATACAGCTACTAAAGAGCTTTCTTGATTCCAGTGTCCGCTACTCGAATGCCGTCATTACAGTACTTGATACAGGGATCTATAGCTAAAACAATTTAAGATTCCGCTACGTGTTAGCGGAATCTATGCTGAGACACCGCGGCGGTATCTAAAAAAAGCGTTAAAGACTAGATTAGCAAAGAATTCTTTAATAGAATCAAATATTGCGAAGAGCATAAAAGTCGAATGAGTGCATTGAAAACTGGCAGCTCCATTAGATTTATGCAGATACTTAAAACAAAGAAAGTAAATCACTCTCAACTAGCAGACTTACTGAAGTTCTGGATATTGAATTGATGCCAAATTTTATTTCAAAAAGTAAATAATTTACTAACGCTCGTGCACAAATTAAAAATAAATTATGCACGAGTGTAGCACTGTGAATTAGGAGTGCTATATTAAAGCTTACCTCACTATTAAAGCTATCGGTCAGATTAGATTAAAAACCTAATCTGACCGGTTTCTCTATAACCTTCTAAACCCTGATATAATTATATGGTAATTAGCTTAACTAGTGGTTAATATGCAAATTGATTTTATTTGTATGTTGAGGTAGCATAAACCATACTGTTTTACATCATTGTGCAACTTTATAAATTTTTATTGCTATTTCTATTGACTACATTAATAGTGATAGTCCTAATATTACCTAAAAATTTAGGTACTACACTGAATTGCTCTCATCCAGTTCTAAATTTTGATTTATCTTTTCGCATCGTACTAATATCTTTTTTATCAGTTGCATTTTTAGCTGTTCTACCAACACAAAATTTGACTTTTTCAGAGATGCTATCTTTTTTTGCTTATACTACCTGCTCACTCTGTGCAATTTTATCCAAGCAGATAATGTTGGTTATAATATTCTTTGAATTAATGACCATCAGTGCATTTTTTATTATCGCAGCTAGCTGTAGAGATAGTGGATCTGCAATAAGGTACGCTTGTGTACACTTTTTGGTTGGAGTTATATTGACAGCAGGATTGGCACTTCAAAGCACTAACCTGATAATTTTGGGTTTATTGATAAACTGCGCTTGTTTTCCTTTTTCGTTTTGGGTTGTTGATGCATATCCTGCTGCATCACTACATGGCACTACATATCTCTCTTTATTTACCACTAAAGTCTCTTTTTTAGTGATGCTTTTACACACTTACACCCTATGGCAAGATTGTACTGAAATATTAGCACTTGTAGGCGCCATCACTGTAGTTTACAGCATTATATTTGCTTCTCTTGAGCAAAATATTCGTAGATTTCTATGCTATAATGTTGTAGGACAAATGGGCTTGCTGATTATTGCAGGAGGTTTACTCAGCCCTTCGGAAAAGGCAATACCAATTTTGATGCTACACATAATTTTCTCTCTTGTTTATCAATCATTATTGTTTGTGGTTAGCAATGCGATTATTTCGCGGACAAAAACAATTAGTTTTAATGGAGTGGGTAAATTGATGTCAGTCGAAGGCATGTGTGCTATAATTGCGATATTCACAGTGGCTGCATTTCCTGGAACCGTTGGATTTATTAGCAAATCATACATTACAGCCGAGATTGAAGCAAGTGGTGCTAATTTAGAAGTGTATAAAAATTTATACAAGATTCTAAATTTACTGCTTTATTTAAGCGTGGGGCTCAAGTTTTTCTATTACATATTTATCGCTAAAAGCAAGTCCAAACCTTCAGAAGGGAAAGAAGGTAGAATAACAATGATTATTTTAGCATTCATATGTATAATTGCTGGCAACCCTTACTTGCCTATTTACAATAACCCTTCGATTTTCGATTTTGTGTACAACACAAAAAATATTTTGTCGCAATTTAATTTGTTATTATGTACCACTTTATTGTTTATTCCTTTACGCAAGTTATTTTACCCAAGAATAAATTTTAAAATGGATATTGATTGGATTTTTAGAGCTTTCGTACCCTATATTGTCTTGCTGTTCAATCAATTGGTCTTTAAAGCGAGAGAAATGTCTGCCAACGTACTGCAAAACTTGACTAATTCACTTACTAATTTATACTTTAATAATATTACTAAACTTAAAGAAGTGCTAAGTTATAACTCAGTAAGTTTTGTTTCAGCTTCTTCTCTCTTTTTAATGAGTATTCTACTAATGCTATTATGTTTAAATCGTTAACTGAAAGTTTAAATTCTGTATTTAGTAAACTGAGAGGAAAGTCGATCATTTCTGAAAATGATTTTAATCTTGCCATGCGTGAAATACGTATAGCTTTAATTGAAGCTGACGTTTCACTTGAAGTTGCAAAAAAATTCATCAACGACATTAAAGATAAAGTGATTGGGGAAAAAGTCATAAAAAGTGTTTCTCCAGCACAAATGATAATTAAAATTGTGCAGGATAATTTAGTTGCAGTTCTCGGATCAGAGAAAAGTGACTTAAATCTAGCAGTTAAACCCCCTGCTGTGATTATGATGGTGGGCTTACAAGGTGCAGGTAAAACAACTACCTCAGGAAAGCTTGCTTTAAAGCTAAAAAAGCAAAAGAAAAAAGTGATGCTTGCCTCTTTAGACATTTATAGGCCGGCTGCCCAGAAACAACTTGAGGTGCTAGGTAAACAGATAGACGTACAAACTTTATCTATAGTAATAAATGAGGAGCCTATTGCAATTACAAAAAGGGCACTGGCAGCAGCAAAGAACGATAATTATGATGTATTAATACTAGACACCGCAGGCAGGCTTCATATTGACAATAATATGATGAATGAGTTGAAAGCCTTAAAGGAAATAGCTTCACCTGCAGAAGTTATTTTAGTAGCCGACGCAATGATAGGCCAGGATGCGGTCAACATTGCCAAATCATTCAATGAGGTAATAGGTGTAACCGGCATTATTCTCACCCGTGTTGATGGTGATGCACGTGGTGGTGCTGCTCTTTCTATGAAAATGATCACCGATTGTCCAATTAAATTTATTGCTTGTGGTGAAAAATTAAGTGACCTCGATGATTTTTATCCCGATAGAATTGCAAAAAGGATACTTAGCATGGGTGATGTTGTATCATTGGTTGAAAAAGCTGCTGAGATTGTTGGTCAGGAAGAAATTGATAAGTTACAAAAGAAAGTAAAAAAGGGTAAATTCGACCTAAACGACCTAGTGGGAATGTTAAAAACTCTGAGTAAAATGGATGGCATTAGCAACATAATGAAATTCATCCCTAGTTCATTCACAAAAAAGCTAAGTAGCAGTGTGCCAGACGACAATAAAGTGAAAAAATATATAGCCATCATAAACTCAATGACCGAAAAAGAAAGGCAAAATCCAGATATTTTAAATGGCAAAAGAAGACTTAGAATTTCTAAGGGGTCCGGAACAAGTGTAACTGACGTTAATCTTCTAATTAAGCAGTATAATCAAATGAGCTCTATGGTGAATAAATTCAGTAAAGTTGATCATAATAAACTCAAAGAATCTGATTTAATGGATATGCTGAGCAGAAAATAAATCAGCAGGTAGTAGAATGAAATAAAATCATCAGTTGTAACTGCTTTTGAGTAGTGAAGTAACAAATTCAATAAATTTCCGCAGTTGGAATTGGCATAATAATAAAAATTGATATAAGTTACTTTAGCTATATTTAATGCGTTGTTTTATAGCTAACACACCATACCACCGTGGCACTACACTAGTAACAGAACGACAATTGTCAGTAGCTCAAGTTAGGCTAGATATGGCATTCACAATATCGTTTGTAAACCTATAGCTATATATAATGAATGAATTTTTTTATATATTCGTTATTAGTATTTTGTATTTCTTGGACAGTTCCGTGGTAGATAATATTCCCTTCGTATAATACTGCTATTTTATCAGCTATTTTAAATGCACTATGAATATCATGTGTAATCGTGATAATTGTAGGGTTAAAGTCTTTAGATAATTTTATTATTATCTCGTTTACCATATCTGACATAATTGGGTCCAATCCTGAAGTTGGCTCATCCAATACAATAATTTCTGGATTGTGCGCAATCGCCCTTGCAAGTGCTACTCTTTTTTTCATTCCGCCTGATAGCTCGATTGGAAACATATCTGCTATGCTTTCCTCCAGTCCAACATCATTTAACTTCTCGATTGCTAGCTGTTTTGCCTCCTTTTCGCTGATATTAAAGCGCTTTTTATAATTAAAAGATATATTTTCCCACACTGTAACGTAGTCAAATAAAGCAGAATTTTGAAATAAGACTCCAAATTTATTTTTGCTTTCACTATTTATTTTAATAGACCCTGAGTCTGGTTTTAGCAATCCAATGATTATTTTTGTTAATACAGATTTACCACTTCCTGAGCCGCCAAGTATGACTAATGATTCCCCCTTCGATATATTAAAACTTATGTTGTTTAATATCGTTCTATCATCAAAAGACAAGCTTAGGTTCAATATTGATATTATGGGGCTATACATGTATCAAAGTAATCAAGTAGTTTGCTAAAATGATCAATATGGACGAAAAAACAACAGTTGATGTTGTAGCAACACCTACTCCTCGTGCACCTTCTCTACAATGGTAACCGTAATAACAACTTGAAACAGAAATTATAGCGCCAAAAGCAGTCGCTTTCATTAGCCCAACAACAAAATCGTTTATATTAAAGAATTGAGCTGTATATTTTATGTATATATTTAAATTGTGGTTAAATTCAAAGACTGCGGTGACATACCCTCCAAATATTCCTATTAGATCTGCACATACTGTAAGTATTGGAAATACTATAACTGACGCTAGAATTCTTGGTGCAATTAAATATTTGAAAGGATTGATGTCCAAAGTTGTAAGTGCATCTATTTGTTCAGTGATGCGCATCGTGCCAATTTCTGCTGCAATTGAGGACCCAACCTTTCCTACCATTATTAAGCTAATCAAAACTGGCCCTAACTCTTTAATGATAGTGATCGTAACAAGCTTAGGTACTACTTGTTCTTGATTAATCAATAGACCACTTAAGCTACTTTGTAAAACTATCACCGCTCCTATAAAAACTCCAGTGAGCCCAACAATTGGTAAAGAGAAAAAGCCTATCTCTATAATTTGTTTTGCTACATTGCTAAAATAATACGGTGGCACAAAGCAGTGGTATAGAGATTGAATAAAAAACACAAATGCGTTACCAAGCCTCAACAGAAAGTTGATAAAGCACCTACCGATTATTCTAACACTGTTTACATCAAAGGAACTCACTTTGCATTTATCTTAGCTAAAAATTAGTTTTACTGATTTTATTAAAATTTTTATTAACTCTATCGCAGAGTATAGTCAAGATATATCTTAAGTTCAATATACTTTGATCAAAATGCTTGAGTTTAAGTTTATAAGACTGAATTGTATAAGAAAACCTTACTTATTTCGCTATTTACTTCTTGTAAAAAACATGCTACTAATAAATTGTGTTATATAATTGAATTGGAGTAAGTTTTGGCAGTTCCGAAGAGAAAAAAGTCAAAGTCAAGGCGTAATATGCATCGTTCTCATCATGCTATTAAGCCTAAGAATATTGTGGTATGTGCAACAACTGGAGAATTCATGTTGCCTCATAACATAGCAGTTGACAATAGTTACAAAGGAAAACGTGTTTTCATTAAACAAAAGGCGGAGTAACTCATGATATGTTACCCACGGTCAACAACAACATAGTTATCGCACTTGATGCTATGGGAGGGGATTTTGCACCTCTTTCCGTAATTCAGGGTGCTAGTTTTTTCTTGGATAATCTTGTTGATCCAGGTGTTGAAGTTTTTTTTCATATTTATGGAGATCAGAAAGAAATATCTCCTTTGCTTTCAAAATACAAAAAAGTAATCGATAACTCCGAATTTACCCATTGCTCTGATAATGTTCTTCCAAATGATAAACCCTCTTTTGCACTGAAACATCGCAAAGATTCAAGTATGAAGGCAGCTGTTGAAGCAGTGAAAAAAGGTAAAGCTTTTGGAATGGTGTCTTCAGGAAACACTGGAGCATTGATGGCTATCTCCAGATTTATTTTAGGAACATTACCCAATATCTATCGTCCTGCTATTGTATCTGTCTGTCCAACTAAGACAAAAAGCTTTGCATTGCTTGATCTTGGTGCAAATGTTGACTGTAATACTGACTCATTATTTCAATTTGCATTAATGGGGAGTATATTTGCAAAAATAGCATTAAAAGTTGAAAATCCTGAAGTCGCTTTGCTAAACATTGGTACAGAAGAAGTGAAAGGTACTGACTCAGTAAGAGGAGCTTTTGAGTTACTCAAAAATGCTCCAAGTATTAACTTCAAAGGATATATAGAGGCAAGTGAATTTTTAGATGGTAATATAGACGTAATTGTTGCTGATGGTTTTGTTGGTAATGTAATGCTCAAGACAGCTGAGGCAACTGCTGGTACTTTTATCAGTCTAATAAAACAGGAAGTATTTAACTCATGGATGACAAAAATGCTTGTCGGCATATTGTTGAAACCCAAGCTAAATAAAGCATTAGAGCGTTTTAATCCTAAAATTAGAAGTGGAGCTATGTTTTTAGGGCTAAATGGTATCATTATAAAGAGCCACGGAAATTCTGATGCTATTTCTTTTGCTCACGCTATAAAATTTGCAGTAAATGCAATCAGTGAAAATTTAAACCAGAAGATAATTAACGGGGTAAGTCATATTGAATAAAAGTTTCATATTGAGCACTGGTTCTTACCTACCAAAAAAAATTTTGAGTAATAACGAAATTGCATCGATAGTTGAAACAAACGATGAATGGATAAGGCAAAGAACAGGAATAGTTCAAAGACATATAGCAGATGAAGGAGAACTAACGTCAGATTTAGCTGTTAATGCAGCGAAAAATGCTATAGAAAAAGCGAAAATTTCAATAGATGAAATTGGTTTGATCATAGTTGCAACAACAACACCTGACAAAACTTTTCCTAGCTGTGCAACGATTATACAAAGTAAATTAAAGTGTAAAAACGCATTTGCTTTTGATGTACAGGCAGCATGCTCTGGTTTTATATATGCAGTTACAGTTGCTGATTCACTTATAAAGTCTAACGATAGAATTAAATACGCGCTTGTTATTGGTGCTGAAATAATGTCTAGGATTGTTGATTGGGAAGATAGGTCAACTTGTGTACTCTTTGGTGATGGTGCTGGTGCAGTGATAATGAAATCAGAAATGAGTAGCAGTAGCATTATATCAACAAACTTACACTCTGATGGCAATGTGGACTTATTATGTACAAACGGAGGAATATCCTCTACTCGTGATTCTGGAAAGATACTTATGAATGGAAGAGAAGTGTTTAAACATGCAGTAGAGAAATTAACAGCCTCAGTAGAGGAAACTCTAAAATGCAATAGTTTAAAGATTACTGATATTGACTGGTTAATTCCCCATCAAGCAAACATTCGCATTATTGAAGCAGTAGTAAAGAAATTAGATTTTCCTATAGAAAAAGTAATTAATACAGTTGATAAGCATGCAAACACCTCAGCAGCGTCAATTCCACTAGCCTTAGACTATGCAGTACAAGAATCAAAAATAAAGTCAGGAAATCTGATATTGCTGATTTCAATAGGTGCAGGTTTAGCCTGGGGTTCTGTGTTACTGCGCTATTAGACTTCCTATTACCCACGCTTCTTTTTTCTCAGTTTTATCGTTACATGCTGTACTGACAAAGTTTTGAGATATTATCACAAACATTATATTCACAAGAAATACTTGACTTCACGTGTACTAAGAAGCATTTTATATATGATGTGTGCCCGTAGCTCAGTTGGATAGAGCAACAGCCTTCTAAGCTGTGGGTCGTAGGTTCGAATCCTACCGGGCACATTCTTCTATCAATGCTTTCTATAAATTTTCAAGTATTCTGGTACCACATTTTCAATTGCTAGTGGTCTAATTTTCATTGTTTCGAGATCATCTGACTTTTCGATTGAACTACTCATCATAACTTTCACCTGATCTCGAGTAAGTATAGGGCTTGCATCTCCAGTTATAGGTTTTAACAGCACAGAAACAACTTTACTTTCTAAGAAAAAGGCTATCAATCTTGCCATTGGAAAAGGTACATTGATCAGTAGACACTTTCTGTTAGTCACATTCAGAATAAACTTTAATAAGCTTTTAAAAGAGTAAACTTTTGATCCACCTATATTATAAATTTTTTTATCTTGCTTATTAAAGCTGATAATACGGTATACCACTTCAGCTAAGTTTGTTACACATATCGGCTGAAACTTCGTTATTCCACTACCGATCAACGGCAAAAAAGGAAGAATTGTTGCTAATCTTGCAAATTTATTAAAGAAATTATCTTCTTTACCAAATACAAGACTGGGCTTAATTATCATTGCTCCTTGAAACGCCGAAGCTACAGCTTTCTCACCTTTCAATTTACTTTGGGCATATTTTGATAACTTATCATTTTCTATTCCCATGGCAGAAAAATGTATCATCATGGATACATTTTTTATTTGCGCAGCTTTTGCTATTCTTTCAGCTATTCCAACATGAACTGTATAGAAATCGTATTTTCTTTTTTCATATAATATTCCTACTAAGTTTATAACAACATCACACCCCTCCATACTTTCTAAAATTGATTTTTCATTAAAAAAATCTCCTTCAAGTATTGATATTTGCCCTAAGTTGCCACATAACTTTAGACAAGCAGCTTTTTCCTGATCACGAGTAAATATTCTTATTAAATACCCCGCCGCTGCCAAGCGTCTTACGATGTGTTTTCCTATAAATCCCGTTCCACCAAAAATAACTATACGTTTTATCACAGTTAAAACTTCCAATAACTTAACTTTAAATTAATACAATAGTTTTATTTAATATTCTATTGTGAATTCCTGCACTATAAGGTCCATTCTCATTCCATGAGAACCTTTAACTAAAATTACATCATTACCTTGAACAATATTAGCTAAATTACTTTTCAATTGGTTAGAATCATCGAAATGCATGCCTTTTATATTCTCCGGTAAAAGTTTATTCAATTCTAACATAAATTTACCAACTGTATGAACTTTATTCACATTTTGTTCTACTATAGAGTCAAGCAATTCTGTATGAAATACTATGCTTTCATTACCAAGTTCTAACATATCGCCGAGTAGTGCCACTTTTCTTAAATTAGAATATGTACCTAAAGTTCTTATTGCAGCCTTCATTGAAGTAGGGTTAGCATTATAGGAGTCGTTAATCAAATGTACTAATTTTCCATTGTATTTAGCTTGATGAACATTACCTCTACCTTCTGTTACAGTAAAATTCTCAAGTGCTAGTGGTAATTTCGATAAATCAAGTCCTAGACTTTGCACAACTGCTGTCACAACTAATGCAGAGTATGTAAAATGCTCACCCCGCAAACGTAAATTACAGTTTATAATTTGACCGTTGTGCGGTTTAATTTTTAAATTTATACCGCTATCGTTTCTTATTAGGTCTAACAAACGAACAGTAGCACTTTCATTCTTACCAAAGCTCACTACATTTCTGTCAGCATTTGATAAAAGATAATCATAATGTTTATTATCCTTGTTCAAAACCAAAGTACCATTATTTTTCATACCACATAGGACTTCTAACTTCGCTTGCGCAATATCAAGTAGAGATGAAAAATTTTCAACATGCGCAGGTTCGATGTTGGTAATAACTGCAATATCCGGATTGCTAATCTTCGATAGCTCTTTTATCTCACCAGCTCTATTCATTCCCATTTCAAGGATTAAGTACTGGCAGTTTTTTGGGACTTTTAGAATAGTAAAAGGTAATCCTATATTATTATTCAAGTTATCTTTGTTTGCATAAGACTCTCCATATTGCGATAGAACAGTGTGCAGCATGTCCTTTGTAGTCGTTTTCCCGACACTACCTGTAATTGTAATAACTTTAGCATTAACAAGAACATTTCTAATGTAATATGATGCCATATTATGCAAAGCTTTTAGAGTATCTTGCACAATAATTAGAGGAAAATTTCTATATTTATCTTCGCTTACTACCGCAGCAACAGCTCCTTTTAAAAATGCTTCATGTAGAAAATCATGCCCATCAAATTTCTTTCCCTTGAGAGCAATAAATAAATCACCTTTTTTTATGCTTCTTGTATCCGTTGAAATATTTGAGCTATATACCGAATTACAAACACCCTCCCCTCTTCCGCCAGTAGCATCGATAATATTATTTGCGTTCCATTTTAACATAATTTATCTTTAAAGGTAATTTGAACAAGAAAAGCAGCAAAAATACTACATACTTTGGTAATGTACAAATAATGATTGCTATCTCTATAATTTCATCTTATAATAGATATACAAGCTTAAATATTTTCGTCTATAATTGGGTGTATTTTACTATCTGATTGTAGAAAGTGACTTGGAGGTATGTATGGCAGAAGATGAGTCAAATAAAAAGTCTATTTTGGCTAAGATAAAAGGCGTGTTTTTTCTTGTGCCTAAAGCACTTATTTATCCTATAAAGAAACCGTTTGCTTCAATTGATGAAATGAAGCATGATGCTAAAGTTTCATTAAAAAAGGCTGTGAGTGATGTACCTAAAGAAGAAGAGAAATATGACCCACCTATAAAAACCACAGAAGCTAGTAAGTACCTTGGCATACAAATAACAAAACAAGGAAAAGGAAAGGTAAGTTTTTTAGCGTCAAGAACTTTAACGGGGGATATACCTTACTTGAGTCCAGAGAAATTAGATAAAATAAGGAAAGATCTGCCAAATATAACTATTTCTAGAGAAGAAAACAAAATTGTAATTGAAGTTGATGTTGAGAAGATTATCCAAGAAATAAAAGATAAAAATCCAGGTATAGATGCAAAAGTAATGAAAAAGTACGCTCTTGAAGGAATTTATAATAAAATTGATTATGATCTCAAAAATTTGGCAAAAATTACTGGTGGAGAGTTTAAAGTTCACACAGACCGAAAGTTGCTGTATGATATTGCAGAAAAGTTGTATAGTGGATACGATAGTAAAAAGCAGCAGTCAAAGGAAGTTGTAAGGCCCATGGATAAAGAAAAGTCATCAGAGAAAATTCTAAATAATTGGCAAAAAGCTATTAAACAAGATTTTGAAAGTTGCGAAAGCATAAGAGGTAGGGGGAAATAAATTATGGAGAGTGTTATGAAAGAAGTTAAAATAGAGGAAAGGTATCATAGCCTAACTGTTCCTGGAGATATGTATCATTTACAACCAGAAGTTATTGCTGCAAGAAGGGCAAAAAGAATAGAAACGTTTTCAAAAAGACACCAAATGGACTATGGGTCAGTTTTGCGTGGACAAGATATACAGCTAAAAGACGTTTCAAGTCTTGAAGATGCTTCTAGCGAAGCAGCAATAAGCCCACCTTCTACACCAAATCATAAGCAAAATAGAAGAGGACCAGGAATTTAATAAAGTATGGGTAGTACAGCTTATGATGACACTAATATTTTTGCTAAGATATTAAGAGGTGAGTTGTCTTATGAGGAAATACATAAAAATGAAAATGTGCTAGCTTTTCGTGATAAGTATCCTGATGCACCAGTTCATATTCTAGTTATACCAAAAGCTCAATACGTTTCATACGATGATTTTGTTCTGAAAGCTTCCGAAGAGGAAATAGTAAGTTTTTTTAAAACTGTTAGAGAAATAGCACATAAATATAACTTAGAAAAAACAGGATATAGATTAGTTACTAATCACGGTAAAGATGGAGAGCAAGTTATACCGCACTTTCACATACATATTTTAGGTGGTAAAAGATTAGGAAAGCATGTAAATTCATAGTGTTATATGTTTTTTAAATGAGTGAATATTTAACCATATTAATTTTTATCTGTGTATCAATTGTAGTATCCTTTACTTTAGGTGTATTACCTATGTTTCTTGCAGTCAGTAACCCAGATGGTGAAAAGCTTTCTACATATGAGTGTGGCTTTAATCCTTTATCAAGAGCCAGAAAAAGTTTCGACATAAAATTTTACTTAGTTGCAATATTGTTCATAATATTCGATTTAGAAATTGCTTTTCTTTTCCCTTGGGCCGTTTCTTTATCTAAAATAAGCTATTGCGGATTTTGGTCTATGATGATATTCCTTGCAATACTTACTATAGGCTTTATTTATGAGTGGTGTAAAGGTGCGTTGGAATGGGAGTAAATTTATCTAATGACGACTGGAATCGTTACAAAAAAGAAGGTTTTCTTATCACTAAATTTGGCGATTTAATAGATTATATAATGAACTGGGCAAGGTCTGGTTCATTGTGGCCAATGACATTTGGTCTTGCATGTTGCGCAGTAGAGATGATGCACACTGCATCCAGTCGTTATGATCTTGATAGATATGGCATAATCTTTCGTGCAAGCCCAAGGCAAGCAGATGTTATGATTGTTGCTGGCACGTTAACTAATAAAATGGCAGCAGCATTGCGTAAAGTTTATGATCAAATGGCAGATCCCAAATACGTCGTTTCTATGGGAAGTTGTGCAAATGGCGGTGGCTATTATCATTATTCTTACTCAGTAGTCCGTGGTTGCGATAGAATTGTGCCAGTTGATGTGTATGTTCCTGGATGCCCTCCAACTGCTGAGGCGTTGCTATATGGAATGCTATGTCTACAAAATAAAATAAAACGAACTAAAAATATATAGCATGGATAAAACTGCAAAATACATACAAAAAAAGACTAAATGTGAATGTATTCAGAAAAATGATGGCACTATTGTAATATATTCAGCTTTGAATGACATTCAAAATCACTTACTCTTTCTACGTGATGATGAAAAGTGTAGGCTTGAATTATTAGTTGACGTTTTTGGAGTTGATTACCCAAATAGAGAAAAACGTTTCGAGCTAATATACAATTTGCTCAGCGTTGTACACAATATCAGAGTGCACATAAAGCTTCAGTTATGTGAAGGTGATATACCTCTAAGTGTAGAAAAGATATTTAACGCAGCTTCGTGGTTTGAGCGTGAAGTATTTGATATGTATGGAATAGAGTTTTCTGATCACCCAGATTTACGTAGGATTTTAACGGATTATGGATTCAAAGGTCATCCAATGTTAAAAGATTTTCCTCTCACTGGCTACGAGGAAGTAAGATACGATATAGAGGCAAAAAAGGTTGTATATAATCCTATAGACTTACCACAAGATTTTCGTATGTTTGACAGCTTATCCCCTTGGGAAGGTAGTAAAGCCACAAAAGTAAATATAAAGGAGTAGAAAATGACAGCACAAAGAAAAAAAATATCTTTGATTGGTGCAGGAAATATCGGTGGGACTCTTGCCCATATGATTGCACTAAGAGAGCTAGGAGATGTTATTTTGCTTGATGTAAGCGATGGAATACCACAAGGTAAAGCGCTTGACATTACAGAATCATCTCCTATTGATCGATCTAATGTCAATATTACTGGTACAAATAGGTATGAAGATATAAAAAACTCTGACGCAATTATAATAACTGCTGGCATTGCCAGAAAACCTGGAATGAGCAGAGATGACCTTCTGCAAACTAATGCTGCAGTAATGAAAGAGGTTGGGGAAAATATTAAAAAACATTCTCCAAACGCATTTGTAATAGTGGTTACCAATCCTTTAGATGCTATGGTTTCAGTAGTATACAAATCTTCAAGTCTGCCAACTAATATGATTGTTGGTATGGCAGGAGTGCTTGACTCTGCTCGTTTTCGTTATTTTCTTGCAAGTGAGTTAAATATTTCTGTCGAAGATGTATCTGCTTTTGTGCTTGGAGGACATGGTGACACTATGGTACCACTAATCAATTATGCTTCAATTGCTGGCATTCCACTTACCCAAATCATTGAGATGGGTTTGATTACGCGAGGAAAAGTTGATGAAATAGTTGAGCGCACTCGTAATGGTGGAAAAGAAATAGTTGATCTACTTAAATCTGGATCTGCATACTATGCTCCTGCATCTTCAGCCATAAGTATGCTAGAATCATACTTAAAAGATAAAAGGCGTATATTACCATGCGCTGCTTATCTTAATGGTGAATATGGTGTGAAAGACTTATTCATTGGTGTTCCTACTATTATTGGCAAAAATGGAGTTGAGAAAGTTCTAGAAGTTAAAATGAACGATAGTGAACAAGAGATGTTTTATAAATCTGTAAGTGCAGTAAAAGAGCTCTGTCAGCTAAATTAATTGCCCTATAGAATTTCTTTGAGCTCAAGCTTCGAAAACAGTCTAAAAAAATTATTTGTAGTTATTTTTGCTACTTGTTCCGGCGATTCATTCCATAATTCTGCTAAACAATTCACAACATATTTCACCATTGCCGGTTCATTTTTTCTTCCTCTGTAAGGCTCAGGAGATAGATAAGGTGCATCAGTTTCAACTAAAACACGCTCACGTGGCACATTTTGTGCAATTTCTCTTAGTAAGTTCGCATTTTTAAAAGTAATAATTCCAGAAAATGAAATGTATAATCCCAAGTCCATAGCCTTATAAGCAAGCTCTTTAGAAGAAGCAAAGCAATGCATTACTCCACTAAAAGCGTCCTTCTTCATTTCTGAATTTAACATATCAATCATCTCACTATCAGCATTTCTAGTGTGAATAACTAAAGGTAATCCTGTTACTTTTGCCGCTTCTATATGTGATGCAAAACTTTTTTTTTGATTGCTTTTGTTATCAGATTTATAAAAATCTAATCCAGTTTCACCGATACTAATTACCTTTTTGCCCTTAGTAAATTCAATCAATTCATCAGCATTTATACATTCACCTTTTTCCACATTAGTATCAAGCGGATGTATACCAACGGAGCAGTAGACTTGATCATAGGATGAAGAGATTTTTAATAATTTAGGGATATCATTAATGCTTATACATATGTTATGCAAAATTCTCACACCATTTTGCTCTGCTCTTGAAATTACCTTTGGTATTTCATCATCAGAAAAATAAATTAGATGACAATGAGAATCAACTATCATAAATAGATCCTTTTATGATAGAAGAAAACTCTTCTATCACTTTTTTATAAACTTCTTTTTTGAACGGTATGGCACTGGCTACCAAATCATCCACATTTTGCCAACGCCACTCTTTGAACTCTGGATGATCAGTATAGTTAATATTAATATCCTTATCCTTCCCACAAAATTTCATTAAGAACCACCTTTGCTTTTGGCCAGAATATCTCCCATTCCAGCATATCGGTATAACTTCCTCGGGTAAGTTGTAATATATCCACTCTTTATTTTGAGCCACAACTTCTGCTTCATCAGTACCAACTTCCTCCAATAGCTCACGTAGCGCTGCCTGCTCTAGTTCTTCACCTTCATCAACTCCTCCTTGTGGCATCTGCCAATAAGAGTCACTATCAAAGCGTTTTCCAATAAAAACATTTCCCTGTTTGTTAAATAGCATTATGCCAACACAAGGGCGATACTCTTTCTCCTGGCTAACCACAAATATTCTCTGTTGCTAAATTATCTATCATAGAAGTTCCAACTACTTTTTTACTATTCATTTTTTCAACAATTTTTTTTGCAACTTCTTTTGCGCTTAAGTTTGAGTTATCAATTTCAAGTGAACCTTGAGGCACAAATAGTTTCTTTCCTTTAATTCTTCTCATAGCAAAATCTGAATCAGTAATTTTTCTCTCCTGCTCTCTTTCCTTTAATTGAACGCGCTTTACTAGTTCTCCACTATTACAATATAACACCACAGGGAGAATCTCCACGTTCATTTTTTTACTTAAATTCACCACTGAGTTATATACTTTTTGATCATAGGAATCACCTTTTATCAATTCGTTTGTAAATATATAATGCTTTGATTCTATATGGTATTTTTCCAATATTGCTAACATATTCTCTCTAATCACAAAAATTTCTTCCCATATTTCACTTGTAACCTCAGCGTTTCTGAAATCAATCATATCAAATATAATATTATTAAACAGGTTATTGTCTACTATCACCCCATCAATAATATTACACAGCTCTTTTGCAATCGTAAGTTTGCCACTACCCGGAAATCCGATTAAGTAAATGATCATACCATCAGAAAACTATCATATATTACAAATATATGTATTATAAACGTTACACTAGAAACATATCAAAAATAGTTCATATTCAGAAATTTTGAGTGTATCATTACAGATAAATTATATAATTTAGAATAATGAATGGTGATACAGAATCAATAAAAAATACAATTGTAGATGTAATAGATCAAAACAAAGGTCAAGATATAGTTACTTTTGATGTACAGAATAAAACTGTCATTGCAAAATATATGATCATTGCATCCGGTGATTCGAGCCGCCATGTAAAAGCATTAGCTGAGCACGTGATGAAAAATCTCAAGCAATATGATAAAATAGATGTAGAAGGTATGGATGAAGGTAACTGGGTGATTGTGAATTTTCAAGGTATAATGGTTCACCTATTCAGGCCAGAAGTAAGAGAATATTATAAGATAGAAGAGTTATGGAATTGATTATCCAGGTAGCTGGTATACACTTGCTCAAATGTTGTAATTTTGAAGGCAACCCTTATGAAGTTGGTGGTGTCATTCCAGTGCTTGACACTGGAATCTAGAAAACTTAATCATAAACGAGCACACTATACAACATTTTTGATGAAATTTCATAATAAACTGGATTCCAGCGTCAAGCACTGGAATGACGCCATCGTTAACAACACCGTTTACACACAAAATAACATATTATGAAACATAAATCCGAGTTTTTAAACTTCATTCAAGAAAGAGGATACCTATATCAATGTACAAACATTGATAGGTTAGACCAGCTATTATCACAAGATAATTATATAATTGCATACATTGGGTTTGATTGTACGGCACCAAGTTTGCATATTGGCAGTCTCATTCAAATCATGATGCTCCGTCACCTACAAAAATTCGGTTATAAGCCAATAATTCTACTTGGAGGTGGCACAACAAAAATTGGTGACCCATCTGGTAAAGACAAAGCAAGAAGCGTCTTGCCGATAGAAGATATCAATCAAAATATACTTGGTATAAAGAAAACCCTCGAGAAGATGATATCTTTCGATTATGGAAAAACTGGTGCAATCATAGTAAACAACGCAGATTGGTTAGATAACATAAAATATATAGACTTTTTGCGTGATATAGGGACACATTTTTCTGTAAATCGCATGTTAGGCTTTGATAGTGTGAAAATTAGGCTAGATAGGGAGCAAAATCTAAGCTTTCTCGAGTTTAATTACATGTTGTTACAAGCCTATGATTTTGTCGAGTTGAATAAAAAGTATGGCTGTCGTCTCCAGATTGGAGGGTCAGACCAATGGGGAAATATAGTAAACGGAATTGAACTTGGCAAAAAGTTAAATTTACCTGAGCTGTTTGGTCTTACCACACCTCTTTTATTAAACGCACAAGGAAAAAAGATGGGCAAAACTGAAAGTGGAGCAGTATGGCTTGATGGTAGCATGCTAAAGCCCTATGACTACTGGCAATATTTTCGCAATGTTGATGATCAAGATGTTGGTCGTTTTTTGAGACTTTTCACTGATTTATCAATTGATGAAATTAAAAAACTAGAGTCCTTGAAGGATCAAGAAACAAACGAAGCAAAAAAGGTCTTGGCAACAGAAGTGACAAAAATATGTCACGGTTGTAAAGAAGCGAAACTTGCACGATCTGCTGCAATCTCTGCTTTTGAAAATGAAGACAGTTCATTGCTTTCTGGTTACACTATCACAAGAGAACAAGTTGCAAATGGCATACTCCTGATAGACTTGCTTCATGACACCGGTTTTGAACCTTCAAAAGGCGCGGCAAAGCGTTTAATACAGGGCAATGGATGCAAAGTTAATGATAATACTATAAATGATGTTAACTATATAATAAATTCTGAGAGCTTCAAAGATCAGTCATTCATAAAATTGTCTGCAGGAAAGAAACGCCATATTAAAATTTTAGTGAGTGAAGTAAGAAAGTAAATTTGTCTCTGTTCAGCAGAATAGCAAAATAAGGTAGCCAAGAAAAGATAATTATAGGAACAAATGGATATCATTGAAGCAGCTGACACTGTGGCAGAATCGCTAGGCAACCCTACTATCGCTAGCAGTTTCTTGCTGTCGATTTGCTAAGATTGGTTTATCAACTTGAGTATCAGGCTTTGACAATTTATATATAGCATTGCCAACTATTAGTGCTGTTGCTGTAATTGCAACTACTGCTATAACTATAGGTATTAACTCAGCTGTAATTGCTCCGGCTGTAAAAAGTGCTATAGATATAGCAGTACCTAATAATGCAGTTACTCCACCGGGGCTTTGTTGCATCACTATCTATGAAAGGCTAACTATACAAGCAGCTTATTGAAAATCTTATTTTTTGCAATCAATCTGATCAAATTTAAGAATAGTAATTTATTGTTTGTACTAGTAAATTTAATTCTACTTAAAATAGCTAAAGCATTGAAATTCTTGAATTCTAGCTAGATTAGTGAATGATAGTAAAACTTCTTTTACTTAAATTTAGATATTTACTGACTGTCCTTACTATAAATGCTAGAATAATAAGCTATTGATATTCTACATTTTATCTTTTATTCATCGTAGATAGCGATGCAACAAAACCCAATAGCGTTAACTTAAGGAAAGATGTTAAGGAGTAAAATACTGTGAAAAATAGGACCTTTGGTTTCTATTTTATTTCAATAAAGAAGATATCAGTAAAGCTTATTTATTAAGGTGTCACATAGAGGAGTGCTATAAACGACTCAAAGTAGAAGTAGAATTAGAGAATTTTTCTGAGATAAATTTAGAGATAAGAATTTTGTGCAAACTTGGTCATGTGCAATACTTCATATGTGTGATGCACAAGAGCCTTGGAACCCAGATCAAATTGCTGAGTATCGTTTAAATTTTTCAGTTTTATTTGGTGTAATGAGACAGAAACTTTATCAGGTGCTTATTAGCACCAAAAAACTTTCAAGCCCTTTTTAAAATACGCACTAAAGTTAACGTGAAGATTGTATAGCCGCAATAAAGTAGATAAGCCTAAACGTCATAATGTCTTTAGGAGAGCTTGCTAATTTATTCTCTTAAGTTAACGCCATTGCCTGAACAGATACATAAAAAAGTAGTACTTGCAAGAAAGAGTTACTTAAGAAATTAATTGACTTTGCTATTTTCTCTAACATACCTAGAAGAAATAGATACATTATCTAATGCACTACTAATCCTAGTATTCCTTTCATTAATCGCTGCAGTTGGTTGAAAGGCAGCATAGATGATGTATTGCGGCATATCATTAATTTGTGCTAGAATAAAATTAATACATTCAATATTACCTTTATATATAGCAATGCCAAGTGGTATTAAGCTGTACGTCCGACCGTCTTTATAGTTTATAGTATTTTCAGTAGTCAGAATCTCTTGCAATATACCGCTATTTTGAGCCTGAGTTAAAATCGAATTAATATGTGCATGATTACCTTCATGTATAGCAAAGCCAAGTGATGTTAAGTTGTACGTCCAACCATCTGGAGAATATACAGTATTTTTAGCAGCAAGAACATTTTGCAATATACCACTATTTTGGGCCTGAGTTAAAATCGAATTAATATGTGCATGATTACCTTCATGTATAGCAAAGCCAAGTGATGTTAAGTTGTACGTCCAACCATCTGGAGAACACATAGTATTTTTATTAGCAGTAAGAACTTCTTGCAGCGTACCATTATTTTGAGCTTGTCTTAAAATAGTATTAATATACTCATTGTTATTTCTATATATAGCAAGGCCAAGCAATGTTAAAATGTATGTCCAATTATTCAGAATATCTTGCGATACAACATTATTTTGAATCATTGTTGAAATGTAGTTACAACATTCCTTATTATTTTCATATATGGCAAAGCTAATTGGTGTTAAAATATGCGTCAGACCATCTGAAAACTGTAAAATATTTTCAGCAATAAAAACGCCTTGCAGCATATCATTATTTTGAGCTTTTTCTAAAATAGAACTGATACATTCTTTATTACCTTTATATATAGAGAAACTGAGTGGTGTTAAAGCATACTCCTTAGTATTGAAATACTGTACAATATTTCTAGCAGCAAGAATATCTTGTAGTATTCCACTGTCCTGGGCTTTTGTTAAAATATCATTAATATATCTTGGCTTATTGTAATGTATAGCAAAGCCAAGCGATGTTAAGTTGTACATCAAACCATCTTGATAATTTATAATATTTGGAGCAGTAAGAATATCTTGTAGTATACCATTGTTTTGAGCTTGTTCTAAATAGAATTAACACATTCATTATTGTCTCTATGTATAGCTAGGCTAAGCAGTGTTAAAGTGCGTCCTCCATCTGTTGGAAATCGTGTAGTATATCCTATTGTAAGAACTTTTAGTAAATCATTCTCTGAGGCTACTTTCAAGATATTACTAATTCCCTCACCATTTGATATTACCTTTTTCAACTTAAAATGCAAATTTCGTTGTGCTTGTGTTAAGTTGTTATCATTTAGCATACTCTTGTAACCTCGTTTTAAAGTCAGTGCAGTTTAATTATTCTATGTTAGTATACACCAATAGAAAAAATTTCATCATATGTTCTGGAAAAAATTTACACAGGTTAATGAGGAAACCGTAAGAGAGAGCCTAAAAAAGGTTATAGAGAAGAAAAGTGGTAAGAATGTTGGTGTAGTATCCTCAATTGTTATTAAGGGTAAAGATGTTGCTTTTGCTCTTGAAGTTACTGAGCCAAATGAAGAATTAAGAAAAAATTGTGAGCAAGCTGTTAAGGCGATACCGGGAGTAGGAAAGGTTACTGTAGTTGCTACTGGTCAAAAACAAGCTAGGCAACAAAAAGCTAAACTTCATATCGAAGGAGTGAAAAATATAATTGTCGTTGCTTCTGGTAAAGGAGGTGTGGGTAAGTCGACAGTTGCACTAAATCTAGCTCTTTCGTTAGCAGAATTAAAACATAAAGTTGCGCTAGTTGATGCAGATATATATGGTCCTTCGATTCCTAAAATGTTGGGCACTGAGAAATTAAAACCAGAAATACAGAGTGGTAAAGCAATGCCTATAGAGAAACATGGTCTCTATACTATTTCAATTGGCTATTTTATTGATAAGGACCGCGCAGTAATATGGCGTGGACCTATGATCACAAAAGCACTTTACAATTTGCTAATGGGAACAAGGTGGTCTGATATAGAATATTTAATCATTGATACACCGCCTGGCACTGGCGATGTACATTTAAGTCTGATGGAGAATTTTAGTTTAACTGGAGCAATAATAGTTTCAACTCCACAGGAGCTTGCTTTAGTCGATGCACAAAAAATTTATGATATGTTCACAAAGCTCAGCGTGCCAATTATCGGCATTGTGGAAAATATGAGCTATTTTGTTCAAGATAATTCAAAAATACACATATTTGGAAAAGGTGGTGCAAAAAAAATGTCTGAAGAGCTGGGAGTCAAACTCTTGAGCAGAATTCCTCTAGATCCGCAAATATGTAGTGCTTCTGATTGTGGAAATCCTTCAATACTAAGTGAGGATTTAGTAAGGATTTATGAAGGCATTGCTAAAGATGTTAGGTCTTTTGTATGCAGTCTATAAAGTTTTTTTAAACTACTTTTAAAATAGGTAGAATGTAATTTTAGGTGAATAAAATATTTCAAATGGCAGCAGCGACCTCGTATCTGAACAGACAATAGACTTCTTGGATAACTTAAGAAACAAGTAGTAGAAGCAATATTAGGGAAGGTATAAATTTTGAGCAGGTAAGTAAACTTGATGAAGAGAAGCTTCGAAGACTAAGAGGAGTAAAAAGAAAAACATTGGAAAAATAATAGAAATTTTAATAGAGGAAGAGGCCAAGAAAAAGGCAAGAGGAGGAAAACCAAATATATTTATTAATAGCACTCGAATATTTGTGTAAATACCGTACATATTTCCATATAGCGCAAAGCTATGGAATAAGTGAAAGTTCTTGCTAACGGCTGAATAGAAGATGCATTGATAAAACATCCAGATTTCAGGAAGATAAAGAGCTATTAAAGTTAAATAGGAGTATGCAAAAGTTTTATAAAAAGGGAATGTTCAACTCCCCCATAGAAGATCAAAAAATATCCTTAGGTTATCCAAGAAGTCTATTGTTGGTAAACATAAAAGGCTATTTGCCTTTTTATCTAGTTTATGCAGGAGGTCTATATTTATTGTTGAGTGTGATTTTAGGCATTTCTGCTAAAACGCAACTTTTAAATCGCCAAAATTTCTCCTTGCCTTTACTAATTCCGATTCTTGGAGTGCACACATAATCTGGTTTGAGGTGATATTCATAGAGACAAAATTCATGACTTATAGTAAGGTCTTGTTTATTATGTTCTTTTGTAATGTTTAATTTTTTGCACAGTATGCCTGGCCCGCCTAAATTTGCTTCAAGCGGTTCAGTGAGCTTTAATCCTCGTATTAACACTGCTGCTGGGAATCCTTCTGCTTCTGTTACAATATTTAGACAATAGTACATTCCATATATAAAATATACGTACGAAAACCCTGGCGTACCAAACATTACTGAGGTTCGATTAGTATAGCCTCTTGCTGCATGACAAGCTGGGTCATCCATTCCTATATACGCTTCAACTTCAGTTATTATTCCACTAAAATTAGAAAATTTCAGCATCTTCCCTAGCAGCTCCCCAGCTACGGTTAAAGTTGGCCGTTCATAGAAATTTCTTGGTAATATTGTGTTATTCATCATAGAAGTACAAGTTACTTACATTTGCAAGCAACTCATACTATTTTCGCTTTTCCTTATTTAGATAAGAGGATACCTACATCTCTGAGAAGTAGAAGTTGGTGTTGTTGTCACATTTGTTACATCTGTTGAAGGCTGCTGTAAAACCTTGACTGATTCAGAGCTCTTTTGTTGCAATTGCGGTACTAACGCTTCATATAAAGATTTTGGTTCACGTCTCTTACCTATTTTGACTTCTTTATTTGCACGCAACTGCTCTGCAGTAACACCGTTGCCTTCAAGGAGAGTTACACCATTATTACCATCAATGTTAACTTTAATTTTGCATTCTCTTCCATCAACATACCACTTTAAAGTCATTTCATATAACCCACTAATTATTTCATAAACTCTTTCCTCATTATCACTATCATTATTAATATAGCAAGATGCCCCCCTCTTTTTTTCTTGATTAGGATGACAAAATGTAATTGTTCTTACACCATATTCTTTACATATACTACCGCCTAGAAGTTTAGCTATATCTACTCCTTCTTTATTGGCATGTAGCACAACTCTCACGGTAGGATAAACAATATTCTCTTCCCTTTTGCCTTCTTTTATCATTATGGACCCTATAGTATGATTTTTCATACCTTCAGATATCTCTGCTTTAATTTGGTCAGCAATTTTACCTATGATCTCTTTGCCATGATAGTGAGATTCTCCTTTCTTCGGAGAAAAAGGCTCTTTGTTTGTAGTATTAGTGTCTGGATCATTCTGTAACTCAAAGAATTTATCCCATTCTTCATCACTGTCTAATTTGATATATCCACGCCTGTTCTTGCCTGATGCTGCATTCTGAATACTAGACGATCCTTCTGTTACAGTTGTACCAGAGCTATTGCTTTTACCTTTTAGAAGAACAAGATGCTCTTCTGACCTTTCTTCCTTACTCAACTTTGAAGCTGCATCACCGAAAGAAGGTTTCTCTACTATATGCGTG
This sequence comes from Wolbachia endosymbiont (group B) of Ablattaria laevigata, assembly GCF_964277395.1. Lineage (NCBI taxonomy): Bacteria > Pseudomonadati > Pseudomonadota > Alphaproteobacteria > Rickettsiales > Anaplasmataceae > Wolbachia > Wolbachia endosymbiont (group B) of Ablattaria laevigata. The sequence goes on along the minus strand of NZ_OZ195519.1, from coordinate 73,879 downwards.
TAAGAACTTTTAACTCTACTCTCATTATCAGGTACTGTAGTAGCCCACAAAAGCTTTTTAATATAATCTAACATATGCCACCTCTTACCATTAACAAAATATTAGTATGAAAACTTTGTCATAATTAATCAACAACTAAATTTACTCCAAATAAAATGAGCTGATAAAAAGGTATAAATTGAGATTAGGTAAAGCTTTTGGTATAATATCTAGTTAATTTTGAATAGGCAGGTGATCTCAGCTACAAAGACGTTTTTTATCTCATTTATTTTTGGGTTTATTCTCTTTCCCTATTTTATAAAACTTCTAAAAAAGATAAGTAAAGATGGACAACCAATCAGATCATATGGACCAGAAAGTCATTTAATAACAAAAAAGAATATACCACCTATGGGTGGAATAATAATACTAACTTCTGCTTTATTACCAATCCTGCTTTGGACTCAATTAACACCAGAAATTTCATTGCTGGTATTTATAACTCTATTTTTTGCTCTACTTGGATTTATTGATGACTATTTAAAATTGAAGACAAATCACCACCGAGGTTTAAGTGCAAAAACCAAAATACTTATTCAGTTTGTCGTTACTCTGGTCTGTATGTTTATACTTAAGCTACAATCTGCTGAAGGTTTTACAAAAATTTCTCTATTTAGAGAAGTAGCAATCGACCTTGGCTATCTATATCTTCCGTTTGCTGCATTTGTAATTGTCGGCTCTTCTAATGCTGTGAATCTTACAGATGGCCTAGATGGCCTTGCTGCAACTCAAGCCATTACTTCCTTTGCTTTTTTGGGGCTAATTGCATACATCACTCAGACAGATGTAAACATTACTTTATTCTGCATTGCATTTATAGGAGCTATTTTAAGTTTCTTGTGGTTTAACACACATCCAGCAAAAATATTTATGGGTGATGTTGGAAGCCTATCAATCGGTGCAGCTTTAGGACTCACTAGTGTTCTAATTAAAAAAGAAATGCTTTTTGCCGTTATTGGAATAATCTTTGTAATAGAGACTTTATCTGTGATTATTCAGGTATCATATTTTAAATATACAAAATTTAGATATGGAGCAGGAAGAAGAATTTTCCTTATGACACCAATACATCATCACTTTGAAAAGAAAGGGTGGTCAGAAAATACAATAGTTATAAAATTTTGGATAATTTCTATCGTTTGTTCGATTTTTGCTTTAACTTTCTTATTATAGGAACTATGAAATATCCAGATTTCACATTAGAAGATACATTATCAGGAATTATAGCAGGAGTAGATGAAGTTGGAAGAGGTCCGCTTGCCGGTCCAGTGATATCTGCAGCTGTAATATTTACTGATAGAGATACGGTTATTGATGGAATAAACGACTCAAAAAAGCTAACCCCTAAGTGTAGGCAAGTTCTATACGAAAAAATAACGTCTGTTGCAAAATTTGGTATAGGAATGGCAAGCGTAGAAGAAATAAACTCATACAATATTTTGCAAGCAACAAAGCTTTCAATGAAACGTGCGTTGGCAAACTTGAATCTAGAACTAGATTATGTGCTAGTTGATGGTAATCAACCACCTGAAGTAAAATGGCAAGTAAAATCTATAGTGAATGGCGATAGCTTAAGTATATCAATCGCAGCTGCTTCAATCGTTGCAAAAGTTACAAGAGATCGGCTTATGGAAGAATTGCATAATAAACATCCTCAATATAATTGGTATAAAAATAAGGGATATGGAACAAAAGAACACCTCAGCGCTATTGGCCTTCATGGAATTACGAAGCACCATAGAAAGAATTTTGCACCTATAAGAATACTATAGCCTTTAATCACTTACCTTTTTTGAAAGGTATGTTTTCATTAAACAGGCAGACTGTACTTGATCCGTTTCTTAAGGTAAATACCGAGCTTACTCTTTCAATTATCAGGTAGTCATCAACTGTACGAAAATTTATCAAGGATTCATATCCTGCAGAATCAACCATAAAAACTGCCGGGAAATCAGAGTTTATTTTATTAAATTGTAGATATGTAAATTTTCCGTCATCAAAAACCTTAATTGGTATTATTGATTGACTGCCTTTAACGTGCGAGATGGAATAGTTAAAATTCAAGCCTTTCTTTATAACCTCAATATCACTTATATCAGGGATAGTGGTATGACTAGCTTGCTCTAGAATATCACCGTTACTCGTTGAATAAATTTCATCACTGTTGAACAGTGGATAAAGAAACCTTACTTCATATGCTAACCTTGGATCATCTAGCCCGTTTGCTTCTTCAGCATGAAACTCGAAATAATAAACTCTTTTATTGGTAATTATAGTTGCATTAGTATCGGCAATATCATCTATAGGCTTAATAAATAATCTATTACCTTGAGGAAGGAGCTGCCAACCGGTTGCATCACCCATTGAAAGACTCTCTATTACCTCCCCTGGCTCAAACAATATGCTGGATTGATAACCATAAAAGCCCGTGTACTTATGTATAGCCTGTGGATTATAATTCATTACCTTTATGTGGTTATCACCAGCTATTGGTCGTGGTTCCTGTTTTGCAAGTGCATCACCACCACAAAAAAATAATAGTGCAACAAAGAGTACCCTAATCATAGTATCAAAATAAACTGATCTTCATTTTATCATTGATAGACATGCACTGCAACTGTTAAGCTATCCCAGTAGTAAGCGACAGAAAATGCAAGCTTCATAATAATTCATTACTGCAGGAAAAAGGGGAGTGTTAAATAAACTGTGTCAAACCTCCATTTTTTGTTTCTATTTTATTTTTACTTCTCGGTTTGACACAGTTTATTTAACACTTCCTGCAAATTAACTACAGATTTTATGTCTAGGTTACTCCACAAAATTTTTCCTTTCCTTATCCAAGATTCAAATTTATAGTATCGATTCCTTTTTATGAAATATGAAGCCATCTCAAGTTATAGTTAAACCTATATTCAGTGAATTACTTTCACAAGTGCAATTGATTTTAGTGTTATACTGTTCTAACAGTAAAGAAGTCATATAGATAATAATGTCTTTTGTATCCAAACGAATATCATTTTTTTTTGTTAATTTGCTCACTAATAATGTACTTATTGATTTATGTTCATTTACTACTTTTATAGTGAGTAGTGTTTTATCTTCTGTTTTAGTCAGTAAAATAGAAACTAATTCAATTTGTGCCACTGCACTGATTATAGTTATCACCATATTGGAAATTATCTTATTTATTTTTTCAATTAAGTTTTCTGTAGGACATTCACTTACTCTCCACTGAAGCTTTACTTTTTTTTTAATAAATAATTTTCTATATTGGATTTAGTCTTAACAAAGCTGCAATTATCTGATGAATGAGAATACGCTTGCTTCATAACTTTATATTTATATATTAAATCATCGGAGCTTTCTTTAAGCAATGACAATGCTTCGTTTTGCATATTAGGGTTGTTTTCTTCAAGCTCTTCCAATCCACCCACTATTCCTTGCATAGAACTAGCAAAATCATGAAGAATTCGTCCTGATAGGCATTCTGTTATTAACATTATGTTTTTATTCATTGGATAAAAGTATAAATGATTTAAGTTAACCCTATATTGGTAGGCACGTAGTAGTCAATTTAAGAGAAAGTTTCGTTGCGCTTTTTGTGTCAAAGCATTAATGTAGTATTAATAATTATAAGATTTATGAAGGCGCTATGAGTACTTATGCTAAATCTGGAATAGACCTTAAACTATATAATGAACTAATAAAAAAAGTTAAACCTATTATTGAAAAGACTAAAGGAGAAGAAGTAATTAGTGAAGTAGGATCATTTTCCGCATTGTTTGACTTTTCTTCGCTGAGTAAGAAATACGACCATCCAGTACTTGTTTCCTCAACTGATGGAGTGGGCACAAAACTATTAATAGCTCAAGAGGTGAATAAGCATGATACTATAGGTATAGACTTAGTTGCAATGTGTGTAAATGATTTACTTGCACAAGGAGCAACACCTTTATTTTTCCTTGATTACTTTGCAACAGGCGTTTTAAACAAAAACGTTTTATTGTCTGTAATCCAGGGCATTGCAGAAGGGTGCAAGGAATCTAAAATAGCATTAGTTGGTGGAGAAACTGCAGAAATGCCTGGAATGTATGGTAACAATCACTATGACCTTGCAGGGTTTGTGGTTGGTGTTGTTGATCGAAAGCAAATTCTTCCAAATTGTAGTATAATGAAAGCAGGTGACTGTGTAGTTGGTTTAGAATCAAATGGAATTCACTCAAATGGATTTTCTTTGGTGCGCCATATTTTTAAAAGCTTAGGTATAAATTATAATGATATATCTCCATGGAATAATAAATCTTGGGGTGAAATATTACTTAAGCCAACAAAGATATATGTTGATTCTTTGTTGCCTATTATGCCAAAGGTAAAAGGCATTGCGCATATAACAGGTGGCGGGTTAATAGACAATATTCCAAGAATTCTCTCAGAAAATTTATTTGTAGACATAAATATTAATTCTTGGAAATGGCCAGATATATTTTTATGGCTGAAAGAAGAAGGCAAAATAGAAAAGAGAGAAATGTTAAAAACATTTAATTGCGGCATAGGTATAGTACTGATTGTAGATCCCGATAATATGAAGGATGTGGAAAGCCATTTCCAAAAGCGTGGAGAAAAAATTGAGATTATTGGAAAACTTGATGAGGCATGTAACCCTCCACTTGATAGAGTAGTATTTAGTTAGTCTAACTTTACTGACAGTCTTTTTGCAACTTCTGAGTATGCTTCCTTTAAGTTTCCTAGATTTAAACGGAAAACATCTTTGTCTAGCTTTTTATGCGTATTTTTATCCCATAGCCTACAATTATCAGGGCTGATTTCATCGGCTAAAATGATTTTAGTGCTGTTGTTTATCAATTTGCCAAATTCTAACTTGAGATCAACTAAATATATATTTGCATTTGAAAATAGGTCGACTAAGATTTTGTTGATCTTTAAAGTTGTAGTTTTAACTTCTTCCATTTCTTTATGGGATAACCAACCAAAATATAGTATGTGATTTTCATTCACCATTGGGTCGGCTAGGTCATCATTTTTGTAAAAAAACTCGATTATAGGAGATGTAAGTGTCTCACCTTCTTTGATATTAAAACGTTTGCAAAAGCTGCCAGCTGCAATGTTTCTAACCACTATCTCAAGAGGTATTATCTTGAGTTTTTTGACTAGCTGTTCTCTTTCGTTTAAAGTGTTTATAAAGTGCGTGCTAATTCCTGCTTCTTCAAGCTTTTCCATGATAAAAGCACTAACATGATTATTAATTATTCCTTTGCCCTCAATAATTTCATATTTTTCCTTGTTGAACGCTGTAACATCATCTTTAAAGTACTGTATAACAGTTGATGAGTCTTCAGTTTCAATAATGACTTTGGCTTTACCTTCGTATATCGTTTTATTCAGTGACATGATTGATTTAGCTGTATACTATAAGATAATATCAAATTGCTGCTTAGTTTACTACAAATTTGCTAATGACGTTTAGTGTTACAGTGTTAACCATATTTCCAGAAATGTTCCCCGGGTTTTTGAACTATTCTCTTGCCGGAAAAGCGTTAGAAAAAAAAATATGGAACCTTGAAGTAATAAATATTCGTTCTTTTGCAAAAGATAAACATTCAACTGTGGATGATGTTCCATACGGAGGTGGAGCAGGGATGGTTATGCGCCCAGATGTGATTGGTAATGCAGTTGATAATGTGCTTTCTGCTCATAAAAATACTAGATTTATTTATATGACTCCATCTGGTACAAAATTTAATCAGAGCATTGCAAAGGAGTTAACAGAAATTCCTCATGTAACAATATTGTGTGGTCGATTTGAAGGTGTTGACCAAAGAGTAATTGATGTGTATACTCCTTATGAGTTAAGTATTGGAGATTATATACTTTCGGGAGGTGAGCCAGCTGCAATGGTAGTTCTTGATACATGCGTTAGGCTTCTTCCAGGTGTAGTAAGTAATTCCGATAGCGTTACTGAAGAAAGTTTTAGTTATAGTGGTGGTATGCTTGAATATCCTCAATATACTAGGCCTGAGCAGTGGAGTAGGTACAAAGTTCCTGAGGTTCTCTTGTCTGGCAATCACAGAAAAATAAGTGATTGGAGAAGGGAACAGTCATATGTTAGAACAAAGGAACGTCGACCTGAATTGTTGAATGGAGATGATAAATGACAAACTTGCTTGAAAAATTTAACGAACAACAAATACAAAGATTAGCCAAAGAGATGCCAGCTTTTTGTCCTGGCGATGATTTGAAGGTCACTTTTAAGGTAGTTGATAGTATGGGTGAGCGTATACAGATATTTGAGGGCGTATGTATATCAAAAAGAAATCGTGGATTACACTCTTCTTTTTCAGTTAGAAAGGTAAGTCATGGAGAAAGTATAGTATCACAATTTTTTGTTTACTCTCCTGCATTAATTTCAGTACAAGTGATAAGAAAGGGAAAGGTCCGTAGAGCAAAATTATATTATCTGTGCAAGCTATTTGGGAAAGCTGCAAGGATCAAAGAACGTACTACTTATGTTAAAAAAAAATCTAAGTAGATACAATAGGGAGTGATGTCAATTGTATCATCTCAAAACTCTCTCTTATTATCCCAGTGTGTGGCGCACAACTGTACTTTGCCTCCTGCTGTGGTGTCATCCCAATGTTTGACACTGGGATCCAGATTCTCCTTTTGGTTTGTGCTTTCATGGAAAATATAAAAATTATTTGCAGGCAAAGCCTGTTAGATCTCAGTGTCAAGCACTGGAAAAAGGGGAAAGTCTTTTCAAATCCTCATGTAAAGAAAAGTAAATGGGTATAATAAAGAAAAACTTCCTTAAGTTACTTCAATCTAAGCGCGTACATGCTCGTGTAAAAAGAAAAAATAAAAAGAACAGCATTTTATGCTTTTGCTCTTTTACAGCACTGATTGTCTCAATTGGGTGTCCTATATGTATATTACTAAGTATATTAGTTAACTCTTACAGTGCTTTAACAGTAACGAAAATTTTATTGCCAGTTGAAATAAATGCTGATCTTATTTTAACTAATAATCCTGGTGATTTACGATATAAGTCCATTGGCTTACTCAACAATTCTTTACGTAAGGTGTTTGAAGGAACTGATTTTAAAGACGGTGACGAAATTTTAAGTCGTAATTCTTACAAAGAACTAGAGAAATTTTTTCGTAAGAGAGTAAAAAATAGTGGTGAATATGAGATCTGGTTTACCGCATCGAGTGTGATCAATTCACTATATAAAAATAAATGTTTGAATGATCATTATGCTAAATTACTTGATTGGTTAAAGGAGAAGGGAAGAGTAAGAAAATTTTTTAATAAGTCTCTGTTTCTTAAGTCTGATTCTCGTGAGCCTGAGAATGCAGGGATTTTAGGGGCATTTATCGGTTCATTAATGACAATTATAGTATGCTTAGCGTTGGCATTGCCAATAGGAATTATGTCAGGTATCTGTCTTTATGAATTTATGCCTAGAAATAGGCTAATAACCAGTATTGTAGAAATTAGCATGAATAACCTTGCTGCAGTGCCTTCGATAATATTTGGTGTGGTAGGACTGACTCTCTACTTGGGCATATTTGGTTTACCCCGTTCTTCACCGCTTGTTGGCGGGATGACTCTTTCATTTATGATGCTGCCTAATATTATTATTGCAACAAAAAATGCCTTTACAAACGTTCCTATTGCAATAAAAGATGCAGCGTTTGCGCTAGGTGCACCTCACATCAAGGTGATATTGGATCACTCTTTACCGATTGCGTTGCCACGGATAATACATGGTGCAGTGCTTGCAATTGCAAGGATTTTAGGCGAATCTTCCCCTTTACTTATGATAGGCATGGTAGCATTTATTGCTGATACACCTACATCCTTCTTCGATCCGGCAACTGTTTTACCTGTACAAATATACATATGGTCAAGTAGTCCTGAAATTGCATTTATTGAGCTTGCTGCCATTGCAATTATAGCTTTATTGTTAATGCTATTTGCTTTGAATTTAATAGCAAATTTTGTAAAAAGAAAGTTCGAGTTTTTTGATTCATGAAAATTACAATCCTATCTGGTTATGGCTTAAATTGCGAAAAAGAAACTGCATTTGCATTTATGGAATGCAGCAGAAAGCTTGGTATTAATAATATTGAAGTAAAAATCGTTCACATTAATGATATTATAGATAATCCAAGTGAACTGAAATTAAGCAATATACTTGCAATTCCAGGAGGTTTTTCCTATGGTGATGATACTGGTGCTGGTAATGCATTTGCTTTACGTATAAAAAACAACTTGTTAGACGAATTTCAAAATTTCTTATCTCAGGATAAGCTTATTATAGGGATATGTAATGGTTGCCAGATATTAGTAAAATTAGTTCCAGAATTCTCTAATCTAGCTTTAACCTCTAATGATATAGGTAATTACCAATGTCGTTGGATTAGAGTGAGAGTTAATCCGCAGAGTAGTTCTGTTTGGCTACGGGGCCTGAGTGAGCTATATCTTCCTGTTGCTCATGGAGAAGGCAGGTTTTTTATGGATCAAGATATTTTAAATCAATTGATTGAAAATAATTCCGTTGCACTGCGTTACGTTGATGAAAATGGTGACTATGCAAATTTACAATTTCCTTACAATCCAAACGGATCTATATACGACCTGGCAGCTTTGTCAGACAAAAGTGGTAGAGTTTTAGCTTTAATGCCTCACCCAGAGAGAGGAATATTTTTTACTCAGCAGGACAACTGGCCTCTTGAAAAAGAAAAATGTAAACGTTCAGGAGTGGCTATGCCAAAATATGGTGATGGAATGCTCATATTTGAGAATGCACTAAAATATTTTGCGTAAGTATTACAATACGTTACATACAACAAGTTTTAAGCCATAAAAAGTTACTTTCCTTGTTATGACAATAAATCCTTATCTTTGATCTGCAGAGTAGCTTTCTCTAACGTTAGGGATATAATTGTTCCACTTTCCAATTGCTTTTCTCAACAAGAGTATATCTAAATCTAGTGTGTCTCCTATATTCACCTTCTTGCCAAAATTCAATTACCTTTGGGATTACGCAAAATCCCACCCAAAAGTCAGGACGAGAAACTTGTGTATTGTGAAATTCTTTCTCTTTCAATTCTATAGCCTGCTCAAAATCTTGCCAATTTTTCAGAACTCTTGATTGTTTTGAGCACCACGCGCTAATTTGACTATCACGTGCTCGAGAAGAGAAATATTCGTCAGCCTTTTTGCCGCTTAGAAGCCTAACTTCTCCTTCAATTCGTACTTGTCTAGAAAATTCTGTCCAATGAAATACGAGTGCAGCTTTGGGGTTCTCAGTCAATTCTTTTCCTTTTCTACTGTTTGCATTAGTGAAGAACACAAAACCTTCTTTACTATACTCCTTTAGTAATATCACTCTTGCAGATGGAATGCAGTCTTTGCTACACGTTGCTAGCGTCATTGCAGTTGACTCTTTACACGGAAAATTAAGTACTTCTTGATACCACTTTGAGAACAAATCAAAAGGATCTTTTTCAGGTAAGAGTGTCATATGCAAAAATAAAATTTAATTCTGACATGCATTGCAAAAATAAGTGCTACGACCATTTTGTCGTATAAGTGTTATGATATTGTTGCAGATTCTGCAAGGTTTTTGCACTTTACCATATACGTAAAAGTTATTTTGAAAGTATCCAGCAGATCCAGATGGTTGTGCATAATCTTTCAGTGTTGAACCACCAGCAGCAATTGCATCACTCAGAGTATTTTTTATTTCGATAGCAAGTTTTTCGCACTCTATATATGTTAAATCTTGCGCTAGCCTAAGTGGTGATATGCGAGCTCTAAATAAGCTCTCAGAAGCATATATGTTACCTACGCCAACTATTAGCTTATTATTCATTAATACTGATTTGATATTTGCTTTTCTGTTCTTTAGCAACTTCTGTAAATAATGTCCGTCAAATTCATCTGTGAGGGGTTCTATTCCTAGGTTATTAAAAAAATTTAGTTCTTGCTCTCTGTTTAAAACAATCACTAATCCAAACCTTCTTGGGTCATTAAAGATTAGTGAAGTGTTGTCAGAAAATAAGAATATCACATGATCATGTTTGTTCTGTGCTTGATTGTCTTCAGCATATATAAGCTTTCCGCTCATGCCGAGGTGTATGATTACAGCCATACTAGCATCTATATTCGAGATTATATATTTACCTCTACGCTTGATATCATTTATAACTTTGCCCTTTAGCAAATCATCAATATTTTTTGTTATTGGTACACGCAAATTACAATTATTGACTGTCACATTGCTTATTTTCTTATTTTTGATTTTATCAAATAAGAAGTTAGAGATGACTTCCACTTCTGGCAGCTCCGGCATGATACCTCCTTAAAAACTTAAGTTTCTGATGGTAATTTTGTCGTTAAAGCTTCCTCAAATATGTTTGGGTATTCTGCGGCGCTTTCTCCTAAAAATTCCTCACCACAAACAAATTTTGAAAGGGGTCTGCTTTGTCTACTCTGTTGCTGTTTTTTTCTTTTTAGAATATTTTGCTTTAAAGCTTTTGCCAATCTTTTTCTCTCTTCTTCTTTTTCCTTATTTTTTTTCATGTTATTCATTATCATAATACGTGAACTTGCCGTTGTAGCTCAGGTGGTAGAGTACGTCATTGGTAATGACGAGGTCCCAAGTTCGAATCTTGGTAACGGCACACTGAATTATATTCATGTTATTGTAGACGTAAAGTAATTAATAAGGTTTAAGGTAGGAGCAATAAATGGTAGAAAATGTAGTTATAGATTTATCGCACTGGAAGCAGGATATAGATTTTAAGTTAGCGAAAGAAGATGGGATATTAGTCTTAAAAGACAGGAAAAACAACTTATTGGATAAGTATAGCCCTTCCCATAATACAAAGACAACTTTTGTATATCTTTGTTAGTAGTTAGTATCTTACTTATATACTCTCACTTGAAGTCTTTTTCACAATTACTGATGAGTATCTTTACTTAAAATCAACTACAAAGTTAAAAGAACAAGGTTATAGAGGTTTTCTATATTCTTATCAATAGCGCTGTTACTATAGTAATAACACTAAGAATAACTATAAGTTTCTTTGAATGATAGTTGAATTTTGATTGAAATTTTGAGGCTATAAAAACCGCAGGTACCAGTTGGTTTTTATTAGCTAAAGTAAAGGTCAAGTATCTGGAATTCTGAACATAAAATCCCCCTGTGAAAAAAAAAAGATTAGAAAAAAATGCAGTGCACATACGACAGAAATTAAGTATGTGTGTATGCACTCACATACGCTGAAGAGGATACGCTACATTTTTTATGAGTTTAATAAAAAAGATCTGCAGACAAAGATAGATTTTTGAGCTCTAAAAGTATCTCTAATTGTAATTATAATCAGATTTAAAATGTGCGGAAGTAATTTTTAGCTAAAGTAAGAATATATTGTAGAAAAAAGAACCCAAAAGTTAGCGTTATTGGTAATCCAAGCGCTAGTCTTGGTATGACGGCACTGTAGACCTTACAATAAAGACTGAGAGGAAAGTTACAAAGAAAGATTATCATGCTTCTTCCATATCCTTTCTACTTTCTTGTTTTTAAGCAGCTCTAGTGCTTTGTGAAAGTGATGCCTTGTTTTACTTGGCACTATAATGTCATCAATGTATCCATGTGATGCAGCAAAAAATGGATTAGCAAATTTCTCTTTATATTCTTTGATTAACGTTTGCTGGTCTTTTTCATGCCTAAATATAATTTCAACTGCACTTTCAGGGCCCATTACAGCTATTTCAGCGGTTGGCCAAGCATAATTTATATCACCTTTTAAGTGTTTTGAGTTCATAACAATATATGCACCACCATACGCTTTTCTAGTGATAAGACTAATTTTCGGCACGGTCGCTTCAGCGTAAGCGTAAAGCAGTTTCGCTCCGTGTTGTATTATATTATTGTATTCTTGATTTGTACCTGGCAGGAAACCTGGAACATCAATAAGTGTGATGATGGGAATGTTAAATGCGTCACAAAATCTTACAAACCTCGCAGCTTTTCTTGAAGAGTCAATATCTAAGCATCCTGCAAGGTGCATAGGTTGATTTGCAACAACACCAATAGTATTTCCTCCAATTCTGCCAAAGCCAATTATGATGTTACGAGCAAAATCGGGTTTTAGTTCAAAAAATTTCCTTTCATCACACACCTTTTCAATGAGTTCATATATATCATAAGGAGTGTTAGGATTGGTAGGAACTAGAGTGTTCAAAGATTCATCAACATCATCAATTAAGTTGCAGATTGGTACAGATTTCGTTGACTCTTGATTATTTACTGGTAAAAAGGTAAGGAATTCACGGATTCTCAGCAGCATTTCAACATCGTTATTGAACGCAAAATCTGCTACTCCTGTTTTGCTTGTATGAATTTTTGCTCCACCAAGATCTTCGTGGCTTACATCTTCATAGGTAACTTTTTTCACTACATCTGGTCCGGTTATAAACATGTATGAGCTATTTTTTACCATGAAAATAAAATCGGTTAGCGCTGGAGAGTAAACTGCACCGCCAGCACATGGGCCCATGATTAGAGAGATTTGTGGTATAACTCCGGATGCATTTACATTTCTTTGAAAAATTTCTCCGTAACCAGCAAGGGAATTTACTCCCTCCTGAATTCTGGCTCCACCAGAGTCATTTAGTCCGATAATTGGAATCCTGGCATTAATTGCCATATCCATAATTTTGCATATTTTTTTTGCATGCGATGCGCCAAGTGATCCACCAAAGACAGTGAAATCCTGAGAATAAACAAAAACTTTTCTGCCATAAATAGTACCATGGCCAATTACAACTCCATCACCTAAAAAATCAGCATTTTGCATGCCAAAATCAGTTGCGTGATGTTTTACAAACTTATCATATTCTTGAAATGAATTTTCATCGAGCAGTATACTCAGCCTTTCTCTAGCGGTTAGCTTTCCTTTTTCATGTTGCTTGTTAACTCTATCAGGACCTCCTCCTTTTTCGGCTTCTAATGTTTTGATCTTTAGAGTTTCTAGTATTTCAGAGTCTTGCATGTAGTAAAATAACTTTCAAATTGGTTGCAAACTTTATTGAGCTTACAAATCCTATTGATTATACACATACACCGTTACTGCATGCAACGGTGTATGTGTACGATAATTAATGCGCTAGCAATTTCTATTTAATATTTTGAGAATGCTGAGACTCACTAACATTCTGTGCACTTGCACTTGTTACACCTGTTGATGGATTGATTGTTATAACTTCTCTTTCAATTCCTTGTAAGTTTGAAGCCAATGAGACCAATTTTGCTAGAGTCATGTCATTATATTTATCCATCTTCTTATTCTCATAATAGCCAATTTTTATTTTTACAGCTTTGTTTTCCTCGAAGTCCTCAGGACTTATATTATCACTTAAATCAGTACAAAATACGTTACCATTTTCACTAATATCTAAAGCAATACTGCAATCTCTATCACCCACTTTCCAGTTAAATTTAATTATATAAGACTCATTTAGTATTTGATAAAGCCTTACACCATCATCACTTTGTGAAACACGCACCAACCTTTTATCTTCTGGAGATACCAATGTAAAAGCTCCAATTTTTGGATTACTATCCTTTAAGGATTTACCAGGAAATGAGTTATTAAATTTTAACTCACCTCTGCCTTCTTTTAACGATACCCATGCAGTAAATGATTTATCTTCTTTTCCTCTCAACCTCACATCTACAGAATCATTACCTGTATATTCAGCAATTCCTTTTCGAATTACACTCAGAAATTTCTTAGTTTCTTCATCATTGTCACTCAAAAAAAGCTCCTTATTTGCATGTGACCGGGATGGATCATTGAGATTCTCCAATGCTTTAGCTAAAGTTATATAGTTATATATACGTGTCCTGTTGTTATAAGGTGTCCCTAATTTATAAATTTGAGAAGTTAATTGAGCAACTTGATCGAAATTCATTATTAAAGTTTCATTTGCATTATGCATAACGCCTTCGATTCTACATAATAAACTTAAGATAAAATATCCTAATTTTAGGATAGGTATATAATCTATCAAGTCAATAGTTAAAATGAAAAATTTTGATTATAATCTATTATGTACAAAACATGCTCTTAAACTATGCTGAAAATAGTCATAATAGGCCTTCCAAATGCAGGCAAGTCAACTCTATTTAATAGGCTAGTAAGAAGAAAAGCAGCGGTAGTTAGTGACATTCCAGGAGTAACGAGAGATAGGCGTGAAGGAATTGGAAGAATTAGTGATTTAGAGTTTAAAGTTATAGATACAGGAGGATGGAATGACCAAACCAGTTTTTCACTACAAGTTATTGAACAAATAGAGCTTTCTTTATTAAGCGCAGATGTAATTTTTTTTCTTGTTGATGCAAGAGTGCAAAATGAGCAGAACAAAGAGTTTGCAAAGTGGCTGAAGAGAAAAACGAACAAACCTGTAATACTAATAGCAAACAAATGCGAAAGTCATAAATCGGAAAACGTTGATTATTTGCAGTTCTTCAACTTCATAGGTCCGGTGTACATCTCAGCCGAACATAATCTTGGTATGATTGATCTTTATGATGCATTAGCTAGTGTTATTGAAGGTCTTAGCGAAGGCACTGAGCTGCCTGAAAGTGAGTCCATTAGACTGAGGATTGCAATCATCGGTCGCCCAAACGTTGGAAAATCAACTTTTTTAAACAGTTTACTTGCAGAAAATAGACTAATAGTAAGCTCAGAACCCGGTACCACGCGTGACTCTGTGGATATTTCATACGACCATAATGGGAAATTAATCACTCTCATCGACACTGCGGGAATCCGCAGAAAGGCAAATGTTGTTGATAACTTAGAATCAAGATTTGTTGAAAAAAGTATAGAGTCAATAAAGCGCTCTCATGTAGTGATTTTAATGTTAGATTCCTTGCTTGGCATTGAGCAGCAGGATTTATCAATTGCTGAAGCTGCAATTAAAGGGGGGAAGGGAATTATCATTGTTTTAAATAAGTGGGATTTAATAGGTAAGGATGACAGAAGTAAGTTAATAAAATTTGTCAAACAACAGGAAGTGACTCGGTTATTTTTGGAAGTGCCAACTGTAACAATTTCTGCATTGAAAGGTATGCGCTGTGGTGATGTGATAGATAAGTGTCTTGAAGTGAGTGAATCCTTAAACAAGAAGATCAGCACTGCAAAACTGAATAATTGGCTAATAGATGCCGTGGAAAAACATTCTCACCCACTTATAAAAGGTAGAGCAATTAAAATGAAGTATATTGCTCAAATTGGCACCAAACCTCCAGCTTTTTCTTTGGTATGCAACGTCCCGGAAAGTGTTGATGAGAGTTATAAACGTTATTTGACTAATGGTCTTAGAAAAAACTTCTTTGTTGAAGGTGTACCAGTTAGATTGCTTTTGAAAAAGAATAAAAACCCCTATGTAAAGTAGATAATCTTGTTTTACTAATAATATACTTTTTTATCTTAGTAATATTATTAATAAGTAAATAATATTACTAAGATAAGTAGTTGATAAATTAATATTATATAGTAAAGTATTAACTTATTTAGTACTTTTGCTATGAATTATAAAGGACAAGATTTAAGGCCTGGATCTCCACATACTTTCACGGTTGATACACCTTTAGTATTTCAGTGGCTTCCAAAAAGATATGGATACCCGATTCCAGAAAAATATTTGGAAAGATTGAGCAATTGGGCAAAAAGGGAAGATACGCGTGTAGTGAAATTAGTAATAAATGGATCTGGTTTTACTCCTGAGCAACGCAAAGAGTTGGAGAATAAAATATCAAACAGAAAATTTAACCCAAACAAAAATATAGAACTTATAGATTTTAATGAGCTGGATTTAGGAGAGTATGAATTCAGCTTTCACTTACAACCAAATAAGAAAACAGAACTATCTAAATGTCCTTTATACAATGTATCTCAATATTTTAGAGATCTATACTCTATTCCAGAAAGTAAAATTTTGGTGTTGAGATAGACAGTATGCGTATATTTATGTTGTTAGCACTGAAGTCTCCTATGATCTATTTTGATTTTGATATCTTACCTAAAGAAGATAAGAAAGTTGGTGAGATTCAGGCTGTGCATGGCTTTTTGGTTGCTGAAAATGACAGAAAAGGTTATGACTATGATGGTATAGCAAGTATTGAAAATGCTATCATTGCTCTAAGCGATGCTGGTAGAGTAAAAATTATGGAAATTTACAATGAAGTAAAGAATAAGTTTCAAAAAGATTATCCTTTGTTTAAGTTATCAGAACATGAGATTTACAAAATTATGGAAGAGATAGTATATTTCACTCTTTCTAATGACGTTCTTCTTCTTATATCTAGCTATCAAGATTCTAACGAACGTTACAATAGACGTTTGGAAGAAGCAAGATTGCTTATGCAAGAAACATTTGGGTTTAAAACCAATGGAGGAGAAGTTGATATTCAATATGACAATAGCTGGACGAAAAACAAGGATGAATTGTATACCAAAGAAGAAATTGCAAAAATAGATAGTGATACTAGAGTTGCAACTGATATGAAAGGGCTGATTACTGAACCAATATACAACGGCGAGCATATGTATAGAGGTGTAAAAGTAGTAACATAGTACTTAGTGTTCTATCGTTACATGAAACGTTGTCAAACAAGAGTTGACTCTTCACAGATATTGTAGTAATTCATTAACTATGTCAGATGTAAATAACAGTTCTATAATTTTTCTCTTATCAAGCGCTGTCGCTTTAATTTTTGCATATGTGCTAGAGTATTTTTTCAATATGATACCGTGTAAGTTATGTATATACGAGCGAGTAGTTTACTATGTTACAGGGCTACTTGCAGTTGCGTATATGTTCAAAGACAACAAAATCCTAATCTATGCAATGTTTTGCAGCTATCTCATTGGTGCAATAATATCTTTTTATCATGTAGGTCTTGAACTCCACTTATTTCATGATGTTTTAGGCTGTACAGAGCAAGCAAGTGGTAACGTTAGCATAGAAGAGCTAAGAAATAATCTATTAAACCCTAACTACTCTCCGTCTTGTGACAGACCTCATTATATTTTTGGTGTTTCGTTAGCAACATGGAATCTTATTTATCTTATAGTAGCTCTATTCTTATCAGGTAAAATGTATTGTGGAGAAAGAAATAAGGTACAACAGTAACTGGTATAGACGCTGTACTTGTTCGTTACTTGGTGCTGTCCGTAATTTAAAAATTTGGCAAGTCACACCCACTGATTCTTGCACAGCTGTACGAACATTATGGTTCAGCATGCCAGTGCCCTCTTTCTTGTCATCCGAGTAGCTGAAACTGGAAGTGCAGCTATCATCCAAATAACCTTTCATTGTTATGAAAGCAGCCTATTTCTTGTCATCCCAGTGCCCAGATACTGGGATTCAGTTTGTCCATAGTCTCACCAAAAACGTTGTATTTTAGCATAATTTTGTGCTCAATATGCTTATTTGTAGTAAAGATTTCAGCATCAAGTGCTGGCCTGAAGCTTTAGCTATAAATATTAATAAATTTACTAAGTAAAAAAAGGCAAAAGAATCCCTATATAGCGAGTTTTAATAATGTAAATTGATAATGTGCTAACAAGCGTGTTTTGGCTGAAGTAGAAAAAATTTAAAAAACATGTAGCCGCTATAATTTTTATGTAATCTGCCAATAAATATCTGAGTTTTGTTGTTAAACCCGCGGAGATTAAAAATAAGGATAAATACTCTTATTGATATAAGAAGAAAAGTGGGAAGGTTTGTCAAGCCGCTTCTATGCACCTGAGCATTGATCATACGGGTTCCATCTGTTATATATAGTCTTTTGCATACGAAGAAAACTGATGAATGAGTATGATATTACAGTTATAGGCAGCGGTCCTGGTGGTTATATAGCAGCAATTAGAGCGGCGCAGCTTGGACTTAAAACTGCAATTGTTGAAAAGGAGGAAAATTTGGGTGGTATATGCTTAAATTGGGGATGTATACCAACAAAATCGCTACTTAGAGCGTCTGAAGTTTATAGATTAATAAGAAGATCAGAAGAATTTGGCATAAAAGTAAAGGATACAAGTTTTGATATACAATCAATAGTGAAATATTCAAGGAACGTTGTTGATAAGCTATCAAGTGGTGTTGAGTATTTGATGAAAAAAAATAACATCAAAGTTCATCAAGGCTTTGGTAAACTTGCAGGTAACTATGTTGTAAAAATTCTTAATGATAAGAAGGAGGAGGAAATTTCTTCTAAGCATATCATTTTAGCAACAGGTGTAAGGGCAAGAAATCTTCCTGGAATCGAAGTAGATGGAGATTTAATATGGAATGCGCAGCACGCTATGACTCCAAAGAAGTTACCAAAATCTCTACTAATCATAGGTTCTGGTGCGATAGGAATAGAGTTTGCAAGTTTTTATAGTACTTTGGGAGTTGATGTAACAATTATAGAAGTAAAAGACACTATTTTGCCGCTGGAAGATAAAGATATTTCAAATTTAGCACAAGAAATATTCACAAAACAAAGGATAAAAATATATACAAACAGTAGCGTAAAAGCTTTGACTAAAAATAAAGACTTTGCTCAAGTGTTACTAAGTAGTGGTGAGAGCAAAGAATTTGATAGGGTGATTGTTGCAGTTGGCGTGCAAGCAAACACTGAAAATATAGGTTTAGAAAATACAAAAATTAAGTTGAGTCCTTCTGGTTTCATTGAAACGAATGAGTGGTATGAAACAAGTGAATCAAGTGTGTATGCAATAGGTGATGTAGCTGGTCCCCCATGTTTAGCGCATAAAGCAAGTCATGAAGCTGTAATCTGTGTTGAGAAAATTGCCGGTAAAAATGCTCATAAGTTAAAAAAAGAGTGCATACCAAATTGCACTTACTCTCATCCGCAAGTAGCAAGCGTTGGCCTTACTGAGGAACAGGCAATAAAAAGTGGATACGATATAAAAGTAGGAAAATTTCACTCCAACTTTAATGGTAAATCTATTGCACTAAGTGAAACTGAAGGTTTAGTGAAAACAATTATAGACAAAAAAACAGGCGAACTTCTTGGAGCTCACATGATAGGAGCGGAAGTAACAGAGTTAATTAGCAATTTCGCTCTTGCAAAGCAACTAGAGGGAACAGACTGCGACATAAAATCTACGATTTTTCCTCATCCAACTATTTCGGAAATTATACACGAATCAGTACTTGCTGCAGATGATGAATCGTTAAATAGTTAAGCTAACGATCCATTGTTTTAGAGCTACAATTATCCTGATTAGGCGATTCAATTCTAATAGATTGATTACCAATATCAGATTTTTCTAACTTTTCTTTTAACCCTTCAGCTGCTTCTTTCACTTCAAGCTTTTTTTCCTGATTAAGATCCTCTGGGCTTTTTCTTTTACTGTCTAAACCTTGTTGTCTATAAATATTTTTATTGAGTTGTTCTTGCTGAGGTAGATCAACAACTGAGTTAAAAAGAGCTTTTATTATGTTTTTTAATAAACCTCCGCTTCTGCTTTGCTCTTGAGGCTTATTTTTTACGTTAGATTCTTTTTTACTGTCACTACTTTTAGGCATTTTTAACTCAACTATCATAAAGCTTGATAAAATTTTACATGCAAAGTATTAAAAAATAATTAACAATCTATTATCAAATTACTACTTACAGATGACTATTATTCTAGCAACAGGCGGTACAGGTGGGCATGTTTTTCCAGCTATAACCTTAGCAAAAGCACTAAAGGTACAAGGGCACAATTGTATATTATTCACTGATCAAAAAACCATCAATATAGAAAGTTATATTTTACCATTGTGCAAGCCAAGTGGCAACAAATTGAAGTTTCTCTTTTTGTTAATGTATAGTTGTGTATTAGCACTGTATCAAACAAGAAAATTAAAACCAAAGCTAATCATTGGTTTTGGTAGCTACGCCTCTTTTCCAACTCTTTTTGCAGCAAAGATTTTTTCTATACCTATAATTTTACATGAACAAAATATAGTTTTAGGGAGAGTAAATAGATTCTTTTTCAAGAGTGCA
Organism: Wolbachia endosymbiont (group B) of Ablattaria laevigata; assembly: GCF_964277395.1. Classification (NCBI taxonomy): domain Bacteria; kingdom Pseudomonadati; phylum Pseudomonadota; class Alphaproteobacteria; order Rickettsiales; family Anaplasmataceae; genus Wolbachia; species Wolbachia endosymbiont (group B) of Ablattaria laevigata. Next base: position 53,735 of record NZ_OZ195519.1, on the reverse strand, counting down.
AAATTAATTGCAACTAGCTTTCCAGAGACTAAGTATGCAGAAGGTAGTAAATGCGTTTTTACAGGAAATTTTGTCGATATAGAAGCACAAGGCTATTCTAGAGCTGAAACAGTTTTAAACGTGTTAATAATAGCAGGCAGTCAGGGTGCAAATTTTTTTGATGATGTAGTGAGCAGCGTAATTTGTGATCTACCTGTTGAAGTAAAAGAGAGGATTAGAGTAACGCAGCAATGTACGAAGAAAAATATAAACAAGGTCAAGAGTCTATACAAAAATGAAGGAATTGATTGTGAGTTAAGTGAGTTTTTCGATGATATGGAAAATAAACTGGCCAATGCTCATTTGGTAATTAGCAGAGCAGGGGCAACTTCAATAGCAGAGATTACTCTTGCTGAGCGTCCTGCTGTATATATTCCTTATCCTCACTCAAAAGATAACCATCAATTTTATAATGCAAAACATATTGAAGATTCGGGAGCAGCTGTAATAGTTGAGCAAAATAGTAACGCGAAAAAGAATCTAGGAGAGTTGCTAGTTGATTTATTGCAAAATTGTCAAAAATTGCGTGATATGGCTAATAATACTAAGAAAACAAGAATAAGGAATGGAGTTACTGAATTTATTAAGGCAATAGCTCAAGAACTTAGTTGACGAATTGCTTTTTTTTCAAATGCATCCCATAGTTCTTTTTCTAGTGATTTACTATACAACTTATTGATATAAACTACTCCCGTAGGTGAGGTAGTATTAATTTCGAGCAGGAAGTCATCTATAATATCAATACCAACAAATATTAGCCCTCTTTTCTTTAGCTCAGGACCAATTTTATTACATATTTCAGTGTCTCTATCATTCATTTCAATAGATTCAAAACTTGCTCCAAGCCGCATATTTGTTCTAATTTCTCCGCTAGCTTTTGGAACTCGCTTCATTGCTCCTATTGGTTTACCATCTAGCAATAGTATCCTCTTGTCTCTGTCTATATTCTTGCAAAATGCTTGTGCAATTACAGGACATTCATATTTTGCAACCATGAGCTCTGCTACTACTTGAATACTATTTTTGTCCTGTATCCTTATTACGTCGTTTCCTCCATAGCTATATAATGGTTTTAAGATGATATCTTGATAGTTGTGGTAAAAATCTCTCATCATCGATATATTTTCAGTGATCAAAGTTGGAGGAATTAACTCTGGAAATAGTGAAGTAATTAATTTTTCAGGACAATTTCTTATCTCTGTTGGATTATTAATTATCAATGCACTGGTTTTTTCTAAAATATAGGTAGTTGTGATGTAACGCATATCAAAAGGTGGGTCCTGCCTGATAAATATGATATCAATTTCATTTAGGTTGATTACTACATCCTCTTTTGAAATGAAGCTACAATCATCAACGCTGACTTTCTGAGCAAGAGCGATTGGCTGATTTAACTTGAGTGCTAGATTATTAGGGACATAGACAAAAATTTCGTGCTTTCTCCTCTGAGCTTCTTTTATTAATGCAAATGTAGTATCACTTTCGAAGTTTATACTTTTATCCATTTGAAAAGCTACTTTCATTTATTCTTCCTTCTTATTACAATATACTATAGTACCATAAAAGTGTTATTAATGGAGCAAAGTATGGAATTAACAGTAGGAAATAATGCACCTGATTTTAGTTTGCCAACAGATTCTGGCGAGATTTTATCGCTGAGTGAATTTTTTGATAAAAAAAATGTAGTCCTTTATTTTTATCCTAAAGACGATACTCCAGGCTGTACAATGGAGGCAAAAGGCTTTAGAGACAAAATAGAAAATTTCTCTTCTCTTGACACAGTGATAATTGGTGTATCAAAAGATAGCGTTAAGTGCCACGCTAACTTCAAAGCAAAATATTCTCTGCCATTTTCTTTGATTTCTGATGAAAATGCTGAAATGTTGGGAAAATATGGTGTTTGGGTAGAAAAGAGCATGTTTTTTAAGAAGTATATGGGAATAGAGCGGACTACTTTTTTAATAGATAAAAAAGGTAAAGTAGTGAAGATTTGGAAAAACGTAAAAGTTAGTGGACATGTTGATGAGGTTCTAGAGGAAGTAAGGAGAATATAAATTAAAGAATGACTACCCATTGCTATATAAAAAAACTGAAATTATATAACTTTCGTAGTCATTCAAACTTTGAACTGGATTTAGATGATAGACCAGTTGTAGTAACTGGCAAAAATGGTATTGGGAAAACTAATATACTTGAAGCAATCTCATTGCTTGCTAAAAGCAACGGAATGAAAAAAGCAAAAGCAAATGAGATGCAAAATAGATTCAGTAATAAAGATTGGGCAGTACACTATGACTTTTTCAATGGAGCAGAGCTTAACTCAATTGGTATAGGAAAGAATCTTAATAAGAAATTAATACAAATTGATGGGAAAACGCAGTCAAGCTACTCATCTTTGTATAGAATATCTAATGTAATATGGCTAATTCCACAAATGGACTATATTCTTCTTAATTCTCCAAGCGACAGGTTAAAATTTTTAGACCGTATAGTTTCACTATTTGAAGAAAATTACACCTATTGCTACATGAAATATAGAAAAGCTAAACGTGAACGAAGTGAACTATTGAGAGAGAATATCTTGGATGAAAATTGGCTTTCTAGCCTTGAAAACGTCATGGCTACCAATGCAGTTGATATTTTACGTATGCGTTTGTCTGTTTTAAAAATACTACAGGGCACAATTGATAACCATTCTTGTGAGTTTTTTCCAAAGGCAAGTTTGAAATTTAGCAGTCAGCTAACTTTGAACGATACTGCAGAATATTTTCAGAATCGTCTAAAGGAAAACAGAGAAAAAGACTCATTAACTGGTAGAGTAACCTTTTCTGTACATAATGATAATTTTTGGGTTTTTTGCCAAAAAGGGGACATGCCAATAAATCTTTGTTCTACTGGAGAGCAAAAGCTATTACTGCTTTCTATCATCTTATCTAGTGTAAAAGCAAGGTGTATTCATTACAATAAAGCACCTCTTCTTCTGCTTGACGATATAATGTCGCATCTGGATAAAGATTACAGAAAGGTGTTAATGGAGGAGGTGTTAAGCATTCAATGTCAAACTTGGATAACCGATGTAAATCAAGATAATTTCAATAACTATCTTTGCTCTTTCAAGTTTTTTGAATTATCAAGTAAATAAATTTCAAGCGTGCTGTCATACATCAAGCTCATATTCGGTATGTAAATCTCTAATTAAAGCCTCAGCGTGTTTTTTTTGAACAACTATACTGATCTTGATTTCGGACATTGTGACAGCAAGTATTTCTATCTTTTTTTCGCTTAAAACCTTGAGTGTGCGGTACATCACTTCAGTGTTAGACATAACACCAATACCAATTATTGAAATTTTAGCTATATTATTGTTTACGACATAATTTTCATTTTTGTTCAATAACTTTTTCATTAAATCAACATCAAATTTAGAAATCAAAAAGCTTGACCCATGTATCATGTCAATTTTAACGTTTGCTCCTGCTATATCTCTTAAAGTATCCAGAGTATTTGCAAAGTTAGTAAAAGTTACAAGAGCTTCGTGAGTGCTATAAGTTATTCCAGTAATTAAGTATCTTTCCAGTACATCTTTTTCGTGTAGTACTGTAGTGCCTTCTACTTCCTCAAAAGTGGATAACACCTGCACCTTAATATTATGCTTCATTGCAAGTTGTACTGAACGATTATGCAATATTTTAGCACCAGATGACGACATCTCCAATATTTCATTGTAAGAGATAGATTTAAGCTTGCGTGCCCTTGGAACAATTTTTGGGTCTGCTGTATATATTCCGTCAATATCAGTAAAAATTTCACAAGTCCTAATACCAAAGACTACAGCAAAGGCAATTGCTGAGATATCAGATCCTCCTCTACCAAAAGTAGTGATTCTATCATCGTGTATACCCTGAAAACCAGCAATGATTGCAGCAGTATAACCCTCAGCAAAAGATCTTTTTACATGGTCAATTTTTATCTTTTTTATTTTAGACTCAGAATAAAAATTATCCGTTACAATTGGTAACTGCCAGGCGAGCCATGATTTAGCATTAACTCCGATAGATTGAAGAGTGATAGCTAATAATGCGCAAGAGATCTGTTCTCCTGCTGAAAGGAGAACATCATACTCTGATAACTCTTGTCTACAATTTAAATTTGAAATTTGCCTAGCTTGAAAAACCATTTGGTCAGTGAATCCTGCAGCAGCAGATACAACAGCGATTACATTACAACCTTTCTCAATATCATTTTTTATCAGGTTTGCAACTCGATTTAAGTCAGTTAGTGAAGTCCCACCAAATTTTTTTATGATTATTTTGTTCATAGTTACAATAAGGTCAATTTTTCACCTTTCTAGAGAGTACAGTTGTTTAATTAAATGTGTTTTTTCTGGTCACTAATTAAAGTGATATAGGGCTATTCATCTTTATCATTACCAAGTTCTTTTAACATACTGTAGTTGCCTTTTCTAAATTTACCTTTTAAAGATGTAACTCCACTTTCGCTAATTCCACTTAAACTTAATGCTGCTCCACCTAGCTGCAATCCAATTTCAGATGTTTCGGGAATAATTTTACTAGCCCCTAGATCTTTATAAACCTCCACATTATTCAAATCTGGCAAACGTATTATAATATTTACATGCGGAAAATTTGCTGCAACTAGAGAAACTATTTTCTTTATAGTAACTTCGTTCTTTATCGAAACCACAAGAGCTTGAGCTCTTTCTATTCCTACTGATTTTAAAATTTCATATCTTGTAGCATCTCCAAGATATATAGGAAAACTGTCATTTTTTCCTTCTTTTACTATTTTTGATTGAATATCTACAACAACATAACTTAAATGCTCTGCAGTAAGCATTTTTGTTACCATATATCCCACTCTACCAAACCCAGCAACTATTACGTGATTATAAAGGTCTTGTGTGTCTGTTTCGATTGCTTCATCGTCTAGTATTATTTTTTCAGTGCTAAATGAATTTGCTATCCAGTCTCCAATTCCCGATAAAAGAGGAGTAAAAGCCATAGTTACTGTAGTTACCATCATAAGCACTTGAGCGATTTCACTTGATAGTACATCTAATTCATCTGCTAAACGGAATAAAATAAATGCAAATTCACCGCCTTGTGCAAGCAGTAATCCAGCTTGTATTGCAGGTGCACTTCTAAATCCAAAAAATCTACACAATGTATATATAATGGACGTCTTTAAAACGATAAGGATAATTGATAATAAAGTAACGAGTGGTAACTTATTGAGTAAAAGGTCAATATCAATAGACATGCCAACAGTCATAAAGAATAAACCAAGAAATAAGTCTTTAAATGGCAATACTGCATGTTCTACCGAATTCCTGTGTTCTGTTTCTGCAACTAGTAACCCAGCAACAAATGCGCCTAATGCCATTGATAAATGAAATTGTTCAGTAATAAATGCTGATCCTAATATTATCAGAAGTGTTGTTGATATAAAGATTTCATTACTCTCCATTTTGGCAATAACCGAAAACAATGGCCTCAGTAATAACCTACCAGTTACAAATATCAACACCAATGCAATAGCTGCTTGCACTAATGAGCCTGCCAACGAGCTTATTAAGCTGTGTTCAGAATTGCCAGTAAGCAGGGGCACTAGTACTATTAGAGGTACCACTGCAAAGTCCTGCATTAGTAGCACTGCTATTGACAATCTACCAACTTGGCTTGCTTGAGAACCCTTTTCTTGCAGAACCTGCAACACTATTGCTGTTGAGGATAGTGCAAGTCCACCACCAATAACTGCTGCCATGTTTGTATTTACTCCAAAGGCAAGAGCAATGCACCATATTGCTATCATGGTAACTATAACTTGAAGGGAACCAAACCCAAACACATGCCTACGCATAGCGATAAGGCGTTCAAATGTCAATTCAAGACCTATAATGAACAATAGAAAAACTACGCCAAACTCTGCAAAGTTATCCATTACTTCAACTGAATGTATCAGATTAAATCCATGAGAACCAATCAATGCACCTGCAACAAAGTAACCAAGTACTGGGCTAATATTCATTTTCCAAAACGCTATGACTATAAACACAGCAGCAGAGAGTAAAATTATAATATCAAACAAATGCTGAGAGCCGCTGTGCATAATATTTAACCTGTAGAATTAGACCATTTTATTGAACAACCAATGCTTGATTTTTGGTCAACTGGAGGATTGCTAGTTTCTGCAATAAATTTCATGGCTTGAAATAAATCACTACTTCCTACTTCGTAATTTTGAACTTTCTCTTTTTTTGTGTTGTTAAAACGCCCGCGATAGCAGAGGGCTAGTTTGGAATTAAAGCCAAAAAAATCAGGGGTACAAACAGCACCATACTCTTTAGCTACTTCTTGGTTGTTGTCAATCAAATATGGAAATGTAAACTGATTTTCCTTGGCAAAATTAATCATGTTTTCAAAGGAGTCTTCTGGGTACTCATTTACATCATTTGGCATGATTGCAACGGTGTTTACCTGATAATCTTTTTTCAACAAATTAACATCGCTTACTAGATTGCTAATAATTGATTGAACGTAAGGACAGTGATTGCATATAAACATTACAATGAGACCATTTTCCCCATAGCAGTCACTTAATGTATAATATTTGTTATCCACTCCCAGGAGATTGAAATTCTTTGCAGTAAAGTCTAAATCTATCTTAGGAGTGTCTAGCGTAACCATAGCTCATAGAGAATTGTATACCATAATTTATGATCTTATTGCTTAAATGTCAAATGGTTTCTATGTACACTGCTTGCATTTAGCATTGTAATTATAAAATTTATGTTCATAACCTTCGAAGGAATAGATGGTTCTGGTAAAACAACACAGTCTGAGTTACTTGCAAATTATTTCAAGCAAATTCACGGTGAAAATAATGTCGTATTGACTAGAGAACCAGGTGGTACTGATTTTGCAGAAAAAATAAGAGGATTACTACTTAAGGATAATATTGATCCTATTTCTGAACTCTTGCTGCTTATCTCGATGAGGCACGAACATATGAAAAAATTAATATTGCCAGCTCTTAAAGAGGGAAAGACAGTTATTTGTGATCGATTTATCGATTCAACTATTGCGTATCAAGGGTATGGACTAGGTGTTGACTTGAGTCTAATAAGAGACTTACACAAATTAGTGGAAATTAAATATCCAGATATCACATTTATTTTAGATATTGATGTTCAAGTTGGACTCAGCAGAGCAAAGGATAAAAATAAGTATGAAGAAATGAGCATTGATTTCTATCATAAAATTCGAAAAGGATTTCAAGAAATAGCTATAAAAGAATCTAATAGATGTAATGTTATTACTGGAATTGAAAAAAAAAGTGATAATCATGTACACAATGAAATTATTGATATTGCAAAGACTTAGCTATACGTATTGAACTTTTGCTAACCTAAACAGTTACTGCATTAACCTGTGGTAAAAAATTATCAATTTTAGGTGACGTTATTTCATACGAAAGACTCTCTTTTTGATTAGCTAAAAAACTTTGTATTTCATTTTTAGGTTTTTCACTTATTGTTCTATATATTCTTGCGCGATTAATTAGCTCATTTCTACTATTCTTATTGCTTACTTCAGTTATGGTAAAAAATTGATCAAAGTGATTTAACAGATCCTCGTCTTTTATCGAGGATGCAACGCTATCAATTTCTCTTACATATAAAGCAAGTTTGTGCGCTTTGATACGATCCTCAAAACAAAGATTAATCAGTATGTTACAAAACTTATTTTTTGTGATATCTCTTGTTTTTGCTAGCAAAGATTCGATCTCGTCTTGGCAACGCACTCTCTTAACTGACTCAGCAGGTTCAACCATACCTAGAACATTTTCTACTACAGATTTTTTCTCACAACCAAAAAGAAACGTATAATATCCCATAGACAGAGTCAAGAGAAGGAATATAGCTGGAAGCAAGAATGGAGCAAGTACATTTTGCGATCCAGGAAAGATAAACCAGATAGCAGTTGCTGCTGATACAGCTAAAAATAACCCTGACATAACGAGTTTTATTTTTCTTCTGTATCCGTTATCAATAACCGTATTTACGCCAATAAAAGCCACATCAACCATTGCTCATACCTCACTAAAAGTAATATTAGCTTAATAATAGCATTGTTGTGATAAGAAATCAATATTATGAATATTTTAATTAATTTATAAAATCATCCAACCAAATAGAAAAAAGGCAAAAGAAGTCCCGAATAGCGAGTTTTAATAATTTAAATTGATAATGTACTAACAAGCGTGATTTGGCTAAATGTAGAAAAAATAAAAAAGACATGCAGCCACTATAATTTAATGTAATTCACCAATAAATACCTTAAGTTTTTTACTGAATGTTGCGATTGAGCCTACAGGTCAAAAACAAGCTTTGAGTCAGAAATACCATTGCTATTATAATAAGAGAAATCGCGATGTTTGTACAATTGAAAGATGGTTGCGGGAGTAGGATTTGAACCTACGACCTTCAGGTTATGAGCCTGACGAGCTACCGAGCTGCTCCATCCCGCGTCGTTGCTTATTTATTATTATATGCGTAATAATAATAAATAAAAGAATAAAATCACACTATTACATATATTTATATATCTATTAACCTTTCTTAACATGATAGTAAATTATATACATAACAATCTGTGCAATGAAAAATATAACTTGATATTGTGGTTCCCTGTTTTTCAGTGTGCAGGAATTTTAACCTATTTCTCATTAAATTTTGAACCAAGCTGTGCTTTCACTATATCTATTTTTCTCTTGCTTTCACCTATACTAATTCTGATTGCAATATTATACAGGAAATACGCAATATTATGCATTTCTTTAATTGCAGTGCTCATAGGATTTACAGCCAGCAAATTCAGAACAGATTCAGTTAATACTCACATTCTTGATAAGGAAAGGTATGTGAAAGATATTGTTGCTACAGTGAAGGATATTAACGATAGGGGCTCATATAAACAATTTTTGCTTTATGAAATAAAAAACACGAAGTTCAAGCTGGATAACATCAGAATATCAGTTAAAACCAAAGCGGAAGAAGGCATTAAAATAGGGGATCAAGTAAAATTATCAGCAAAACTCTTTCCTCCAAAAATTGCGCCTTCGGAATATGCATATGATTTTGCAAGAATAGCATATTATCAGAAAATAAGTGCAACAGGCTTTGCAACAAGCAAAATAGTCCTGTACAAAAAGGCTGAAGCAAGAAAATTTCAAGAGTATATAGAATCTTTCCGTCAATATATCTATGAAAACCTACAGCAAAATACCAAAAAGCCACACGCGGACATAATCTCTGCATTATTAATTGGCAAAAAAGACGGGATAGATCAAAAAACTATGAATGCGATACGAGATTCAGGTATAGCACATTTATTCGCTATATCTGGTTTACATTTATCGTTTGTTGCTGGTCTATTTTTTATAGTATTCCGTAATTTATTTGCAATATCTGAAACTTTGACTCTTAAATATAACACTAAAAAAATATCTGCATTCTTTACTATCTTGCCAACTACCTTTTATTTGTTGATTACCGGTATGCAAATTTCTGCTCAGCGTGCCTACATCATGGTGATCTTGGTACTTGTTGCAATAATCATAGAAAGGAAATATCGAGGATTAATAGCAATTGCGTTTGCTGCTTCGGTGATACTCATAGTGGAGCCAGAAGCAATCTTAAAGCCAGGTTTTCAAATGTCATTTTCTGCTGTTTTGGCACTAGTTGCCAGCTATCAGATCAATGCTAATAAGTTATTCAAAATAAAAATAATAAAATATTTTGTGTCGATAATGATCAGCTCAATAATAGCAAGTTTAGCAACTGTTCCGTACACAATATACAATTTTAACTATTTTTCAATCAGTGGCATTATCACAAATTTGATTGCTATACCAATAGTTACACTCATTATTATTCCACTTGGAATAATATATGTTTTATTGATTCCTTTAGGTACTCAGTGGATTATAACGCCTCTCATGGAACGCCCAATTGACAGCGTTTTATATATAACAAACGCAATTGCCAGTCTTCAGTATTTGGTTATTCCTATTCGCACTTTTCCTGCCTCATTAATTATTATAATAACGCTTGGGCTATTATGGTTATGCTTGTGGGAAAGGAATTGGCGTTTCTTTGGAATTTTCTTTATTGTGCTAGGTATTTTCTCTAGCGCTATGTATACAACTCCTGACATTCTAGTCAGTGCTGATAATCTTGCTGTAAAAGAAGATGACAATTTACTATATTCCCTTACTAGAAAAAACAGAAATTTTGTTGTCAAAACGTGGGCAAAGCAAAACGGGCAGAATCAAATTGTGAATCATACTAAATTCAGTAATTCAAACAAAAGGCTAAAATGTAATGATTATGACTGTACATATAATAAAGGAAATAATAAGTCAGTGTTGCTAACTCATAAAAGAGAAGATATTTTAGAAAATTGTAACAATGTCGATCTAGTAATTCAGTTAAGCAAGTTTAACTATCCAGCTTGCAATACTAAAATCATCAAATACTCTGACTTAGAGGCATATGGCACACACTCTGTTTGGCTAGCAAATAGTGGCATAAAGGTTAGCAAAGTCCGTTCTAATCGTCCTTGGCATAAGCCAAAAACTTGTTTTTAAAGTATCATTTATATATAATTACTTAATTAGGATGCAAGCATCGAACAGACAAAATCTGTCAAATCAGAAAGAAACACACAAATTTAAGTTTTTAGTAATTTTCAAGTATAATTGTAGAGGGAGCGCCTCTGCAGTTATGATCGACATTTTCAATGGTGCCTAAGTGCCCGTATGCAAGCATGGTCTTGGAAGGAACGGTCAAATCATTGATGGAGTCATTTAGACTACCTCGGTTAGGAGATTGTACTATCAACCGTTCCAAGCTGAAGCGTTTCCCTGTAACAAATTATATGTAGGAGTTACCATGAAAAAAGCAAAAAGTAAATTAGAAATAGTGAATCCTAATGCAGCAGGAATAGACATTGGTTCAGCTGTACACTATGTGTGTGTACCTGAAGGAGGAGATGAACAACGCGTTCAGAAATTTGGCTGCTTTACTGAAGACCTTCATAACTTAGCACAGTGGTTGAAAAAGTGTAAAGTTACAACAGTAGCTATGGAATCAACAGGAGTATACTGGATTCCTTTATTTCAAATACTTGAGTCATATAAATTCGAGGTAAGATTGGTAAATGCACGGCATGTAAAGAATGTACCTGGTAGGAAGTCTGACGTTCAAGATTGCCAATGGCTCCAACAACTGCATAGCTACGGACTGCTTCATGGATCGTTTAGGCCAGATAATCAGATGTGTGTATTGCGCAGTTACGTGCGGCAGCGCAGAAATCTCACTGAAAGTGCATCTACGCATATTCTACGTATGCAGAAGGCATTAATTCAAATGAATATACAATTACACAAGGTTATTAGTCATATTACTGGGATAACTGGTATGAAAATCATTGAAGCTATAATTGAAGGCGAAAGAGATTCTGAAAAATTAGCAGAATTCAGGGACGTGCGAATGAAAAATGATCAGTCTACTATTGCAAAAGCGTTAGCTGGTGACTATAGAGAAGAACACTTATTCACGCTAAAGCAAGAATTTGAACTATATAATATTTATCAAGAAAAAATAGCAGAATGTGATAGAAACATTGAAGCCTATTATAAAACGTTTGAAACAAAGTCTTGTGAAAGCAAACAGCTAAGTAAGCAAAAGAATAAAAATAGCAAAAGTAAGCCAAGCTTTGCTTTGTATGAGGAACTGCACCGAATCACTGGTATGGATTTCACTAAAATTCCTGGATTTGATGTATTAAGTATACAAACCATAATTTCAGAAGTTGGTATAAACCACAGCAAATGGCCAACAGAAAAGCACTTTTCGTCGTGGTTGGGACTCAGTCCTGCTAATAAAGTTACAGGGGAAAAAGTGTTTAATACAAGAACACGTAAAGTCATTAACCGTGCTGCAAATGCTTTGCGAATAGCTGCTCATTCTGTAGGAAAGAGTAAAAGTGCGTTGGGTGCATACTACAGAAGATTGAAAAAACGACTAGGAGCACCGAAAGCAATAACAGCTACTGCAAGAAAAATGGCATGCATATTTTATAGTATGCTCAAATACGGACAGGAATATGTAGAAAAAGGAATGGAATACTATGAAACACGCTATAAAGATAGAATTGTAAAAAATTTGATCAAAAAAGCGAGCGAATTTGGCTACATATTAGTTCAACAAGAAGAGTTAGTTGAGTGAGTTTCTTAGGAGGAAATTTATGCCTTTAGATACAACAAATCCTTTCAATGTTAAAGTAGATCATAATTTTGCCAAAATAGATGATGCTATTGGTTTTTTTCCTAGGTTATGGCGTGCAACAAAGAAATATTCTGTAAGTAACACTCTACCCATAGCGATTGTAAATATTTGGCTTCAATTTTCTTTGGCTTATGTAGCTGCAATAATAATAACCCATAATGATCTAAGGTTTATTACAGATATTTTTAACCCAACATTCATGCCAATTTACACTTTGGTTTCTATTATTCTTTTAACAACTTTTGTAGCCTCTTCTGCTATGAGATATATGCATAAGCAGGAGATAAAAGAAGGAGAAAAGTTGATAGAGGAATTAATAAATAATAAAATTAGAGGTGGCAAAGACAACGAGATGAGTGAAATCGCTGAAAATGCTCTGAAAATAGAGATAAAACCAAATTTAAGTCTTATAGATTCCAAAAAAGCAAACTTTTCAATAGTTTTGCCAATTTCTGAAAATCAGAAAAAAATATTAGATAATCAAATACAAGAGAATAAAAATAAGGCCATTTTTCTTACCATACCATATGTAATTAGTGCTGTAATTATAGTCGGTGCGTTAATACAAAATAGATTGAGCTTTGCCAATATTCAGGCTTTGGAATGGGTTCCAGTTGTACTGGCTAGTATCATTGCTATCGTTGGAATATGTATAACATTCAGCAAGCTAAAAACCAATGAGATAAACAATAATCATAATGTTGTTAAAAAATTTAATAATTTAGATATTCTCTTTCCATGCAGAAGAGGTGGTTTTGTATCGGTAATGGAAAAAAAGACAAAAGATGAGGAAGAAAATGATCCAATATCTCGATTAATAAAATTACTAGATAAGCACTTGACTAATTTTACAGATAAAATTGTTGACTCATTTGATAAGCGCTTAGATGAAGCTAAAGATCTACTTGATAGCAAACTTCTAAAACCTGCAAATGATGAAATTCAAGAAACACTTGTTCATCTACAAGGAATTAGAGGAGACATCAAAAAAGATTTAGATAAGTTGCGTAAGGAAATGATGGTCATTTTAAGCGAAGCTAAAGAGCTGGCAAAAAGAACAAATTCACTAAAAATTGAAAGCATTTTTTCTAGTTTAGAGAATACTATTAAAATCGCTGAAGATAAGGTTGAGCGATTTGAACCAAGCAGATTAGTTGGCTTTTTTCAATCTGGAGAAAGAACAATTAGCGATGATCGTGAGTTCATAGATACATTGGAAAAACAAAAAGAAGAAGCGGAAAAGATAAAGAACGAATTAGAAGAAGAACTAAAAAAAGTAAAAGATGAGCTAGCAGAATTAAAGAATAAACAGACTCAATCAAATGAACCTAATAGCAGTGAAGGCAGTATTACTGCTACTTCTCTTGAAAAACAGCGAGATGAAGAGAAAAAAGCAATAGAAAAACATAGATTATTAAAATCAAAAAAAAGGATGAAAGAGCTGGAGCAAGAAAATGCAAAATTGGAAAAAGAATTATCTGAACAAGAAAAAATGGATGAATGGAGAAAAAAAGTTAACGGTAAAGCAAGTGACTTTCTATATTATTTATTAGAGTCTATTAAGCTAGAAGAAAAAGATAAAAAAGAAGAAAAGAGGGAGTTAACGCTACGGGATTTTGATAATAAAATAATAATTTACTGGAAAGATGGCTCTCAAACAATTTGCCATATTAAAAAACAAGACGGCCTTCAAATTCAACCTAGTACAAAAGTTGATTTTGTGAATCCAGATGTTCATGCAGCATTCAAAGTAGCTTGCGCAGGGTAGTGACCATAGATATAACCTTAAATGTTAATAGTGACGAAAAAAAATTAAGGCTAGATACTTACATAGCTAAAAAGTGTAACATATCACGCAGTAAAGCACAAAGATTGATACAAGATGAGCGGGTAACATTACTTGGCACGCCGATAATTAATAATGACCACATAGTAAAACCAGGTGAAGAGTATATAGTACATCTCGTTCAACCTGACATATCCACATCAATTGAACCTAACTATAATATAAAGCTTGATATCATCTACGAAGATGGGGACATTATAGTTCTGAGTAAACAAAGTAGATTAACAGTACACCCAGGTGCTGGAACAAACAATGATACACTCCTGAATGCAGTGATCGCTCACCTTGGCAAAATTCCATATATAAATACAAGACCAGGAATTGTTCACAGGCTTGATAAAGATACTAGTGGACTCATGGTAATTGCAAAAAATGAACAATCCCACAGCTTCTTGTCTGAACTGCTATCAAATCGTAAAATAAAACGGGAATACTTAGCAGTAATTTGGGGAGCATTACCTAATCTGCAAGGAACAGTAAAAACCCATATTGCTCCAAAACGCAGTAATAAAGAAATGATGTGTGTCACAAAAACAGCAGGTAAATTAGCAATCACTCATTATTCAGTGAAGAAAATTATAGGGCAAGCAAGCCTGGTTAAATGTACTTTAGAGACAGGCAGAACACACCAAATTCGAGTACACATGAGCCACATAGGACATTCTGTAGTTGGTGATCAAGTTTACGGAAAAAATAGTAGTAAAAGTGAAAAACATGCTAAAAACTCTGACTTTATCCGTAATTTCAATAGACAGGCACTACATGCTCACACGCTAGGCTTATATCATCCAAAAAGTAAAGAATATATAGAATTTGTTTCTGATTTACCACAAGACATGCAAGTCTTAATCGGTGAATTTGAAAATATATCTTAACAACATTCATATCAATATTATCATCCATGTTATCAAGAAGTTAATTAATGAGAGAAAAACTGCTGCACTACCTAGATCTTTCACTTTTTTTGAAAGTATATGTTGTTCACTGGAAATACGCTCAATTATTGTTTCAAAAGCAGTGTTAATAATTTCTACAATTAACACCAAAAATAGGCTACTTACCATTACTGCACGTTCTAAATTACTTACATCTAAAACAAACAAAGTTGAAACACATATTATAAAAAGCAGTAACTCCTGTCTGAACGCAACTTCTGATACAAAAGCTGATTTTATTCCTTCACAGGAGTATTGAATTGCTTTTATTAGACGAGTAATGCTTTTCTTCATTATCAATTTTGGAAACTCAATGAATTACACTTATTGCACTCAGGTAAAAAATGCATGAAAACACCTTTCAGTCGTGATCACTTACAAAGATTTTTAAGTTAAAGTCTAGCATATTGTTTGAATCAAGAAAATTAGTACAAAGCCTTTCAACAAACGCTCAAGGCAGTTATATATTGATACTGACACAAAAATCCTTTAATTAAATTTCTCTCTCCTTAGCTTACACGATCCTCATTTTGAAATAAGTAATAATTTATTATAGTCTTGATATTTAAATATTTTGTATCTGCTGTAATGATTTCACTTCCAATTTGCTATTCTTTACATATTGAATTGCAAGCGCTAACGCTTTACTCCCAGAAGCTGTGGTGCTATAAGCTATATTTTGCAAAATAGCAGTTCTCCTGATATCTTTGCTATCTGAGACTGATTTCACACCTTTTGAAGTATTGATTACTAGATTTATTTTTCCATCTTTTAGCATATCAACTATGTGGGGTCTGCCTTCTCTCACTTTATTTACAGCTTTTGCAGCAATGCCGTTATTGTTCAGATGCAAAGCTGTGCCTTTGGTGGCATATATTTCAAAACTCAGTTCTTTCAACATTCGTACAACAGGCAATATATACTCTTTATCATCATCTTTTACTGAAACCAGAGCTGTTCCTTCTGTTGGTAACTTGTATCCTGCAGCCATGTGCACTTTTGCAAGTGCAGCTCCGAAAGATAAGTCAATTCCCATCACTTCTCCTGTTGATTTCATTTCAGGACCAAGTAAAGTGTCAATTCCCGAAAAACGCGTAAATGGAAAAACAGCAGCTTTAACTGCAAAATGATTGAAAGGCTTGTTTTCCTGATTCAATTTTTTACCCAAAATAACCTGAGTGGCAAGCTTTGCAATAGGAATATTGATTACCTTGGAAATAAAAGGAACTGTACGGCTAGCCCTTAAATTCACTTCAAGTATGTATACATCACTCTCTTGAACAGCAAACTGAATGTTTATCAGACCTTTCACTTTTAATGCTAATGCTATTCTCTCAGTTTGGAGCTCGATCTCTTTTATTACTTCGTCACTCAATGTATTTGTCGGTATTGAACATGTTGAATCGCCAGAGTGGATACCAGCTTCTTCAATATGCTCCATAACCGCTGCAATGAAAACTCTTTCCCCATCACATACAGCATCAACGTCAACCTCAACTGCATTGACTAAAAATTTATCAAGAAGCAGCGAACCATGCTCAAAGATTTTAGTGTGATTCAGGACGTACTCTTTGAAGCTATCAATATCATGCAAAATTGACATAGACTGACCACCAAGGACATAGGATGGCCTCACTACTAATGGAAACCCCACCTTTTCTGCGTTGATTAACGCTTCTTCCACTGAATGACAGATAGAATTTTCAGGTTGTTTTAAATTAAGTTGCAAAGCAAGATTTTTAAATCTCATGCGATCTTCTGCAAGGTCAATAGAATCAAAAGATGTACCCAAGATATTAAAACCTCTTTCGTTCAGCACTTTGGCTAATTTTAAAGGCGTTTGACCACCTATTTGAACTATTACACCAACTAGTGTGCCATTTTCTTGCTCTTTACTTAGTATTTCAAGCACATCCTCTGCAATGAGTGGTGCAAAATATAAACGATCAGCGGTATCATAATCAGTTGAAACGGTTTCGGGATTGCAGTTAATCATTATTGTTTCGTATCCCATTTCTTTGGTGGCAGAAACTGCATGAACGCATGCATAATCAAACTCAATACCTTGACCAATGCGATTTGGACCACTTCCTAAAATGACAACCTTTTCTCGGTCAGAAATGTCCGCTTCGCATTCTGTCCTGTTTGTAATGTCTCCCTCATAACATCCATACATATAAGCAGTGCTCGATTCAAATTCAGCTGCACAGGTATCTACACGTTTATAAACTGGATTAACACCAAATTTTTTCCTCATTGCTTCAATTTGCTCTGATGTCATTCCAGTGCGTGACACTGGAATCCACCTATTTTTTTCTTGGATCCCAGCTGGGATGACAGAGGTAGGTCTATTACTTAACTTTGCGAGCCTTGCATCTGAGAAGCCCATTTTTTTCAGCTCTAATATTTCATATGCAGTTTCAGGAAGGCCGTTTTCCTTGATTTTTTGTTCAGCTAATATAATTTGCTGTATATTTTGCAAAAACCATAAATCATAACCTGTAATCGAATTTATTTCTTCTATGCTAATTCCGTGGCGCATTGCGTCAGCAGCAATCAGTAATCTGTTTGGCAGCAATTTTGCTAACTGAGATTTAATATCTGTGTCTTCAGAAAACACTTCATCAAGTCCCGTGAGCCCTGTTTCAAGTGAGCGAAAAGCTTTCTGCAGTGACTCATTAAAAGTACGGCCGATTGACATCACTTCTCCCACTGATTTCATGGAGGTTGATAATTCACAATTTGTCCCCTTAAATTTCTCAAACTCAAATCGAGGAATTTTAGTGACGATATAATCAATCACTGGTTCGAATGCTGCTGGTATTATTGGAGCACAGTCGTTACGTATTTCATCGAGCGAATAGCCAATAGCAAGTTTAGTGACAACTTTTGCAATAGGATAGCCTGTTGCTTTTGAGGCAAGTGCAGAAGAGCGAGAAACCCTTGGATTCATTTCAATTACAACGAGGCTTCCATCTTCTTTAGGATTCACTGCAAACTGAACATTTGCACCACCGGCACTAACATCAATTTCCCTCAGCACTGCTATAGATGCATTTCTCATTTGTTGATATTCAGCATCACGCAGAGTCAAAGCAGGAGCAACTGTGATACTATCTCCGGTGTGCACTCCCATTGGATCAACATTTTCTATTGAACACACTATTATACAGTTATCCTTGCAGTCACGGATAACTTCCATTTCATATTCCTTCCAGCCGATAATTGATTCATCTATCTGAACTTCATTTATTGGTGAAATTTTTAGAGCACTTTCTGTGATATTGAAAAACTCCTCTTTATTGTATGCTATGCCACTACCTGCGCCACCAAGAGTGAATGATGAACGGATGATTGCTGGTAATCCAATGTAATCCAAAGCCTTTTTTATTTGTTCTTGATTTTTTATAATGATACTTTTGGGGTATTTTAGCCCTATTTTATCCATGGATTGGCGAAATAATTCTCTATCTTCCGCTTTTTTTATTGCTTCTCTATTTACCCCTATTAATTCTACGTTGTATTTGTCTAACACTCCATCATCTGCAAGTTTTATTGCACAATTAAGTGCTGTTTGCCCTCCCATTGTTGGTAATATTGCGTCTGGCCTCTCCTTAATTATAATTTTTTCTATGATTTCAGGTAGTACCGGCTCAATATAAGTTGCATCAGAGAATTCAGGATCTGTCATTATAGTTGCGGGGTTGGAGTTAACCAAAATGACTTTATAACCTTCACTTTTTAATACTTTACAGCTTTGCGTTCCAGAATAATCAAACTCGCATGCCTGACCTATAACTATTGGGCCTGCTCCTATTACTAATATAGATTCTATATCTGTGCGTTTTGGCATAATTACAATAACGATCTCTATTCAAGTAATGTTACCAATCTTTCCTGTATATGTGAATTTTTATTAAACCTATTAGCTAACTACTTTTAGGCTTGACGCATAACTGTACGAACATTGCAATTTGCGTGGCAGATTCCAGTGCTTGACACACAGCTGTACAAACATTCATTTTTGAAGGTAAATTGCACAGCAAATGATGTCATTCAAGTAGCTGACACTGGTTCCTTTATGACGGCAGTGCCCAGAGGTGTCATCCCAGTCTGGGATCCAGAAAACTTAACTTTAAATAAGTGGCCGCACAATAAAGACTAGATTCCAGACTGGAATGACACCATAGAGGCACTGGGATGACATCCTTCCTAGTGGACTCAAATCACAATGTTCATACAGTTGTGGGCTTAACGGTATCTTTGCAGATACTATGGTAATTTACTCGGTAGATTTGCTAAGTGGCAAGATTTGTCCTGATATACTGCAGTCATCAGAAGCCAACTCTACGAATTTATTTGTTAACTTCTCAGGCGATACTAATTCAGATATATCTTTTCCCGAAAATGCTTGCTTATACATCTCACTATCGATAGGCTCTTCCGAATACACGGCATTTATGCATAAGTTCGTATGCTTTGTCTCAGATGCATATATCTTCACCATTACTTCTAGTGCAGCCTTACTTGCAGCATATGGTACCCAATATGGATAAGAGGAAGGAGAAAGTGTTATCTCTGAGGTCATGAATATCGCTCTTCCAGCATTAGACTTTTTTAGTATTGGACCCAAATTTTTTAGCAAGTACCAACTGGCAGTAAAATTTGTATTCATTACGTTCTGTAGATCTTCAAGCTCACAATCATGAACAGAGCTCAACTTACCTAAAATTTCAGTGCATGTAATCAGTATATCAAGTGTTCCAGATTCTGATAATTTTGGGCTTTCTATCATATTTGCCAGTTTTTCTACGTTTTCAAAGTCTAAAAGATCAAGCTGAATTAGTTTCACAGAGCCTTCTTTAAGCTCTTCAATTTCGTTATACAATGGCTTGAGATTATCAAGAGATCTGGAAATCAGAATTACACATGCACCTTCTTTTACAAATCTTTTTGCAACAGAAGAACCTATTCCACCTGAAGCTCCGGTAATTAAAGCTATTTTACCTTCTAAGTCACCCATTTCTTTCTCCTTAGCAAGATCTATTGAAATATTTTAGCTGAAAATTAAATTTTGCTCCATATATAAAAATTAAACTTAGCACATAAAAAAATAGTAACGATACTACCACACCACCTAAGCTTCCATATATCAAATTCAGTTGGTCAAAGGAAGCTTTTAAATATTGCTTGAAAGCTGAAGCAGAGATCGTCCAAAGAATAACAGCCACACAAGATCCGGGAAATACGTCTGATAAGTTTTGTTTTATGTTTGGCAATGTGAAATATAGCCAAGATACTATAGTAAAAAGCACAAACTCAATAAGTAAATATCTAGTATAACTTAGCCCTTGGTAAGAAAAATCAATTAACATTGGCACTAATGTAAAAAATACTATAGTCAGAGTTGTAACAAGCGTAATTACTAAAAATTGTAATATACTGAGCACCCTTCTCCATATATAAGGCGATGAAACCGGAACTTTATAGGCCTTATTCAATATCGTTCTAAATCCTTCAATTGTCGATGAGGCAGTCCAAACAGCGCCTACAATTGCCAAGGTTAATAAGCTTTGCGGAGGGCCTGATATTATCTCCCTAATACGTGGCATCAAAGATGATAAAATATCCTGTGGCATGTTATCAATAATAAATGCCCAGCCGACATTGTATTGATCTAAGAAATTTGCGAACGTTGATGCCATGGCTATTAAAACAATAAGAAAAGGAAATATTGATAACAGGATTAAAAATGATAGATACCCTGCATGCTCCACTCCATCATTATAAATTGTGTCAATTAAAGCACGATAAAGGCAATAAACGATACTATAAAATTTCTGTAGCACTTGTAATATAAATAAACTAAGAAAAGTATTCTAAATGAAATAAAGCATACTTTTAAGCAAAAAATCCTCACCGTTTACTTAAATTTAATCAAAATGATAGATAATCCAGCGTTAAATACGGAGGCATAATGAAAAATTTTCTTCTACTTGTAGCTTTAATTCTTTCCTTTGCATTTGATAATGTTTTTGCTGCTACTGTTACTGATGATGCAACAACCAATACAATATGCAAAATAGTAGGCTATACTCACGGTATAGGTGGGCCTATGATTACAATAGTGATAATAGGTGCAGCTTTGCTTGCGATATTTGGCAGAATGCCGTGGCCGGCGCTCTTTGCACTTGGTGCATTTACTGCTGTGTTTTTTGGTGCACCTGTAGTTGTTTCAAAAATAGTACCAGGTGGTGTGATTTGTAAAGATGGTGCAACTGCTTGCCCTGATGGTAAAACATGGAATCCAACAACAAATACATGCGCATAATAAGCATTAAAGCTTCAAAACATTAGCAAATGGTGCTTCTTAAAGAAGCACCATCATTGCACGAACTTGTGACTTAAGCCACCATAAAGGTGTTATTCGAGTAATCCCTCCCTTGTCATCCCAGTGCTTAACACTGGGATCCAGGAAATTTGATTAGATATTAAGTTTATGAGCATAGAAGCAGTTAATTTTATGTTAAAACACAACATTTTTGATGAGGCTGTATTAAGAGATGGATCCCAGCGTCAGCTACTCGGATGACACCATTTGCTACGCAATTTACTTTCAAAAATGAATGCTCGTACAGCTGTGTGTCAGCTACTTACATAACACCTCTCGAAAATTACTTTAGCTACAAATATTAAAAAATTTACCAAGCAAAAAAAAGCAAAAAAGTCCCCGTGTAACGAGTTTTAATAATTTAAATTGATAATGTGCTAACAAGCGTGATTTGGCTGAATGTAGAAAAAATTTAAAAAGCCGCTATAATTTTTATGTAATTTGCCAATAAATATTTGAGTTTTTTACTGATTTTTTGATTGAGCCTGCAGGTCAAAAATAAGGATAAATACTCTTATTATCATGGCAAGGGAGTTGGGGGAATTTGTAAAGTAATCTTTTTCGTTTGTATTCCCTTATGCTTGAGATAACTGCATGCAGGTTCATGGATCTCTTTACTCTTTAATTTCGATGAATTCCCTTTGAAGTTGAATATTGAAAATTAACTGGAGAATTGTGAATTACTTTGTATATGTGATAACAAGCCATGGCGCTCTCAGCAAAGCCATTTAGTATCAATTTTAGTTTGCCTGGATAAGTAGCTATATCTCCGATTGCATATATTCTATCTCTACTGGTTCTAAGTGTAGCTGGGTCGACAGTTATGCGGCCATGTTCTAACTCTATACCCCAACTGTTTATTGGCCAAAGATTCATTGACAATCCAAAAAATGGCAGCAGAAAATCAGTGGATATTTCTTTTTCTTCCTTAGAGGCAATGTTTTTTACTATCACTGCGCTCAACTGCCCATTACCTCCTGCTAGTTCGTGTAATTGATATGGCACTACCAGTTCTATCTTTCCATTATTTTCAAGTGATTCTAATTTATTTCTAGTTTCAGGAGTGCAGCGAAATTCCTTTCTCCTATGTATCACATAAATTTTCTTTGCAACTTTAGAAAGTTCTACAGTCCAATCAGCCGCAGAATCCCCCCCCCCTGCAATGACTATAGTTTTGTCCTGAAAATCAGAAATTTTATTTACATTATAAAATACAGATTTATTTTCATATTCTAATATACCACTTAAGGGTGGACGGTTAGGTTCAAACATTCCGTTACCTGCAGCAATGATAACGGCTTTGCATTTTACCTCTGTACCTATGTTCGTTATGATAGTAAAGTTTTCACCTTCGTTATTTGAAATCTTTTCCACTTTTTGACTTAAATGGTAAACAGGCTCAAACGGTGAAGCTTGCTCCATTAGTCGCTCAATTAATTTTTGGGCAGTAATTACAGGATAACCAGGTATATCATATATTGGCTTTTCTGAGTAAAGAGCTGTGCATTGTCCTCCTGCTTGATCCAAAACATCTATTACATGACATCTCATATCAAGCATTCCCGCTTGAAAAGCAGTGAATATTCCAACAGGCCCTGCACCTATTATTACGATATCGGTTTCCATATTCAGATGGTGATCTATTTATAGATATTAGCTTTCTTTGCTAACAAGGTCAATTTACAAAGGGATGTATTTTTAAAAGATGTGGCTAGATTAGATAAGATTTCCAGCGTTATGAACCACATAGTCCAAATAAGCTCTAAAAATCAGCTATCATAGCGAGATGCTGTGCGGACGGAATGGGATTCGAACCCATGGTACGCTCATCACGTACGTCAGTTTTCAAGACTGGTGCCTTAAACCGCTCGGCCATCCGTCCACCTCTTTTTTACCACAATATTTAATTTCAAGCAATCTATAAAAATCTTACTTGCCTACACAAAAGCTACTAAACACACTATCCAATATTTCCTCAACATTAATAATTCCAATTACTGCACCAAGTTCAAATGCAGCAAGCCTCAAGTCTTCAGATATCAACTCAATTGGATTATAGATATTAAAACGCTGTAAATGTTCCAGTGCTTTCTGCATGTGATTCCTATGTCTTTGCCGAGTAATCACAGGAGTATCTCTATCATGCCCAAATTTTTCCTTTGCCTTCTCTTTTATGAGAGAGATCAATTTGTTTGTACCTATTCCCTTTAGAATAGAAATGGGTAAAAGATCTATGCCATTAATTTTTATATTGTGATTATTGATAACATCGTCAGCTTTGCTCAATACATAAATAGTATCGCTATTTACAACGTTGCAATTGATATTATGACGCTGTTCAAAAGGAAATAGTTCTATTCTTAAATCAGCTTCAAAAGACCTTTTTTTCGCTCGACTTATACCTTCTGATTCTATTGGATCTGAACTCTCACGAATTCCAGCAGTATCAGAGAGAATGATTGGGTATCCACCAATGTCAATATGAGCTTCAAGTATATCTCTTGTTGTGCCTGCATATTCAGAAACAATAGCAATATCACGCTTGGCTAAGAAATTAAACAGAGTTGATTTACCGACATTTGGTTCACCAGTTATTACAATATGTAAACCCTCACGCAACCTTTCGCCCCGTCTATTATCATTTAAATGCTCTTGTATCAACTGCACGAGAGATTGCACTTCATTATTAATTTTTTCCAATTCACTTTTTTCTGCCCAAATGTTCTCTGGAAAGTCTATATATGCTTCGATTTTGGATTGTATCGTTATTAATCTTTGCCTCCAATTGCTGTATAGTCTCTCCAATTCTCCTGATATCTGCTTAATCGCTTGTTTAGCTTGCATTTTCGTCTCAGCATCAATTAAGTCTGCAATCCCTTCTATTTGCGTTAAGTCAAATTTACCATTTAGAAAAGCCCTAAGTGAGAATTCTCCAGGCCTGGCCATAACGAAAATTTTTGATAATTCCTCCAAGATGATTTTTATGACGGCCTTGCTTCCATGCACTTGTAACTCTATAACATCCTCGCCAGTGAAACTGTTTGGAGCAGGGAAATAGATGATTATTCCATTATCTATCAATTGACTGGAATCATCATATAGATCAACTAAAGTAGCAAATCTTGGTTTAATTTCTTTCTTAATATGAAAATGATTTAAAGCTTTAAGCGCGTAGTTGCCTGAAATTCTGACTACTGCAACTCCTGACTTACCAAATACGGTCGATAAAGCGAAAATAGTTTCATTTGTGTTTGTCATTATTGATATAAACTACTTAGCAATATTACACTTAAGAAACCAAAATACCTAAAAAGTCACCCAGGTGAAAATATTTATTTTGAAAACTGATAATATGATTTATAATGGCTGACACAAGTTTTAAATATTTTATGCTCAAGAAATTAGCTTGGTACTGGTCTTTTGTAGAGTTAATTAAAGGGTTTGTTATTACATTAAAATATATGTTTAAGCCAAAGGTTACTTTGAGATATCCTATGGAGAAGGGCCCGTTAAGTCCAAGGTTTCGTGGTGAGCATGCGTTGCGTAGGTATCCAAACGGTGAAGAACGATGCATAGCTTGTAAGTTATGCGAAGTTATCTGCCCTGCTCAATCAATAGTTATTGAAGCAGAGGAAAGAGAAGACGGTAGTCGCCGCACCACACGCTATGATATTGACATGACAAAATGCATATATTGCGGACTTTGCCAAGAAGCATGTCCAGTTGACGCAATTGTGGAGGGTCCTAACTTTGAATTTGCTACTGAAACAAGAGAGGAGCTAATGTACAATAAAGAAAAGCTATTGCGTAATGGTGAAGTTTGGGAAGAAGCAATTGCACTCAGGTTAAAAAAGAACAGGCCGTATTATTAACTAGGTATGTCAACAATTAAAATTTCTTACAGCAAGTATGTAATAGATCTCTTGTACAACTGTTATTTAACTGAAAGATCAGTAGCTCACCTTTTGGTGTCATTCCAGCGCGTGACGCTGGAATCTAGAAAAGAAAGAAACATGGATCCCAGTGTCAAGCACTGGGATGACAAAAGGTCTAATGAATGATAAAAGTTACCTTTTTATCCGAACAAAAAGTAAAAGAATACAGTGGTAGAGTCACTGGCTTTGATATATTACAACCGGATGCTTTGAGAGAAGCAATTGCCTTTAAGGTAAATGGTGAGTTGTATGATCTCTCACGTGAAATTGAATCTGATACAGAGATAGAGGTAATACAACTGAGTGACGAAGCGGGTTTAGATATAATAAGGCATGATGCTGCTCATATAATGGCGCAGGCAGTAAAAGAGCTCTTTCCTAATACTCAGATTACTATCGGGCCAACAATTCAAGATGGTTTCTACTATGATTTTGCTACAGATCGTGCCTTTACCACGGACGATCTTACTGCAATAGAAAAAAAAATGAAGGAAATTATAAAAAGTAACCACAGATTCGTCCGAGAAGTTTGGACTCGTAAGCAGGCAATTGATTTCTTTAGTGATATAGGTGAAAGATACAAGGTTGATATTGTCTCATCAATACCAGAAAACGAAAACCTAACTGTTTATAAACAAGGCAACTTTGTAGACCTATGTCGTGGTCCGCACTCACCATCAACTGGCAGAGTTAAAGCGTTTAAACTTATGAAAGTAGCAGGTGCATACTGGCGTGGCGATTCTAAGGGCCCAATGTTGCAAAGAATATATGGCACCGCGTGGAGAAATAAGGATGAATTAAATACTTATCTTAAACGTCTGGAGGAAGCAGAAAAACGCGACCACCGCAAAATTGCTAAGGATATGGACTTATTTCACATTCAAGAGGAAGCTGTTGGGCAGATTTTTTGGCATGAACAGGGATATACTTTATATAATGTTCTTGAGTCTTACATCAGAAAAAAGTTAATGAACAATGGCTACTTTGAGGTAAAAACACCTATTTTAGTAAGCAAAGAGCTGTGGGAAAAATCGGGACATTGGGATAAGTTTCGTGAAAATATGTTCATTATTGATGAATCTGAAAGTAAAAAGCTAGCAATAAAACCCATGAATTGCCCTTGTCATGTGCAGATTTTTAATTCTCACACCAGAAGCTATCGTGATTTACCGATACGTATGGCAGAGTTTGGCACATGCCATAGAAATGAAAGCTCAGGCTCATTGCATGGAATGATGCGAGTGCGTGGTTTTACGCAAGACGATGCACATATTTTTTGTATGGAAAAACAAGTGAATTCTGAAACTGTAAAGTTTTGTGACCTTTTAAAAGAAGTATATTCAGAACTTGGGTTCAATGAAATTTCTGTGAAATTTTCAGACCGTCCAGATACTAGATCAGGTAATGATGAAGTGTGGGATAGAGCTGAAAGAGCACTGCTTGAAGCAGTTAAAGAAGCAGGGCTTAGTTATGAACTTAATCCTGGTGAAGGTGCATTTTATGGTCCAAAGTTAGAGTTTGTTTTGAAAGATGCAATAGGTAGAAATTGGCAATGTGGAACGTTGCAAGTTGATTTTATTTTACCGGAGCGGCTTGGAGCTTTTTATATAGGAGCAGACGGACAAAAGCACCACCCTGTTATGCTACATAGAGCAATTCTTGGAACTTTTGAACGTTTTATTGGGATTTTGATAGAAAATTATGCAGGAAAATTTCCAATTTGGCTTGCTCCAACGCAACTTGCTATTCTGACCATTATAAATGAAGCTGATGGTTATGCTACTGAAATCAGCAATATTTTAAAAGAACAAGGTGTTAGAATTAAGACCGATTTGACCAATGAAAAAATTAGTTATAAGATACGCTTGCATAGTTCAAATAAGGTACCTATATTATGGGTTATAGGTAAAAATGAGATCATCAATAGAACTGTGTCAGTGAGAAATTTAGGGTCAGAAGAACAAGAGTCTTTTCCTTTGGAAAAGGCTACTGAATTGCTTTTAAAAAGTATTAATTTGAGTTAAGGGAGAAAAACTTGCAAGTTCAAAAGAATAATAAAAACAAAATTAATGAATTCATCACAGCTAAGGAAGTACGCTTAGTTGATCATAATGGTGAAATGGTTGGAATTGTGCCATTAAGACAAGCTTTGGAAGTTGCACAAGGTGTCAATTTAGACTTGGTAGAAATTGCACCTGATTCAACTCCTCCAGTATGTAAAATACTCGACTACAGTAAACAAAAATATGATGCAAAAAAGAAGGCAAGCGAGGCAAAAAAGAAACAAAGAGCATTAACTATAAAGGAAATTAAGCTGGGCCCCAATATTGATAATCATGACTATGAAACAAAATTGCGTCAAACAAGAGATTTTCTTATATCTGGGCATAAAATCAAGTGCACAATGAAATTTAGAGGTAGAGAGCTTATAAATACTGAGGTTGGAGTGGAAAAATTAGAACGGCTAATTCGAGATACTGAAGATATTGCAAAGGTAGAGCTAGCGCCTAAAAGGGAAGGAAATCAATATTTTCTAACTCTGGTTGCTAAGTAGTAAAACGACTTAAAAGTGTAAGTTAAGTTACTGCCCTATCTTCAATTACATGACGAAAATGTCTGATTAGCCCTTGCACTGGCCAAGCTGCAGCATCGCCAAGCGCACAAATTGTATGTCCTTCTATTTGAGTTGTAAGGTCAAGTAGCTTATCTACTTCACCAGGTTTAATATTTCCTGCTACCATTCTTCTCATAATTCTCCACATCCATCCAGTACCTTCACGACATGGTGTACATTGCCCACAGGACTCATGCATATAGAAATGTGATAATCTTTCTATTGCAGCTATTATGTCAGTTGATTTATCCATCACTATCACAGCAGCAGTACCAAGCCCTGATTGTACAGCTCTCAATGAATCAAAATCCATTTCAATAGTATCGCATATAGATTTTGGAATTAATGGTACTGAAGACCCACCAGGTATTACAGCAAGTAAGTTATCCCAACCTCCTCGCACTCCACCTGCATATTTTTCAATTAATTCACGTAGTGAAATTCCTAGCTCTTCTTCAACATTACATGGATTATTTACATGCCCTGAAATACAAAAGACCTTAGTGCCAGTATTATTTGGTTTACCAAGAGATGCAAACCACTCTCCTCCGCGATTTAGGATATCTGGAACCATAGATATAGTTTCAACGTTGTTTATTGTAGTGGGGCAGCCAAAAAGTCCAACACCTGCGGGAAATGGAGGTTTCATGCGAGGAAAGCCCTTTTTTCCTTCAATGGATTCGAGTTGAGCTGTTTCTTCCCCACATATGTAAGCTCCTGCACCCCTATGGATAAACACATCAAGATCATAACCTGACTTGCAGGCATTTTTTCCAATTAAGTTTTCTTTATAGGCTTCCTCAAGTGCTTTTTTTAGAACTAAATGTTCATTATAAAATTCACCCCTGATATAAATATACGCAGCTGATGCGCTGATCGCTCTGCCAGCCAGAAGAATTCCCTCAAGTAGCTTGTGTGGCTCATATCGTAATATGTTTCTGTCTTTACATGTACCAGGTTCTGACTCATCTGCATTGACTACTAAATATGCTTTTGGAGGATTTTTAGGCATAAAGCTCCACTTAAGGCCAGTAGAAAATCCTGCACCCCCTCGACCTCTTAAGCCAGATTTCTTTACTTCATCAATGATTTTTTCTGATCCTAAATCCAGTAATTCCTTTGTTTTTTGCCAACTACCACGTTTTTTTGCACCCTCAAGTAGTGGTGTTTCTTTACCATTTAAGTTTGTGAATATTTTGTCCTGTTCTTTTAGCATGCTTTTAAGATTCTAAGTGATCCCGACGCGATTCGAACGCGTGACCCACTGATTAAAAGTCAGTTGCTCTACCGGCTGAGCTACGGGATCATTTTATTTTTCAGCTATACTAAACAGTAATATAGTTTTTATCCATTTTAATCAAACTAAAATTTTCATGTGTGGTTAAATAAATTATATAATGTACTGTATTAGTGATAATTTAATTAAAAATTTTTGAAGGAAAACTTCTTGTTAATTCAAAGATTCATTTGGTAAAGCTGACGTACAACTCTAAAAAGATAGAGAATTATACATAAATGCAGAATTTGTGCACTATTTAGCAATAGCCTCACAAATAAATATTTCTTGCATTTCAGCCTGAGTGATTTATGCTTTAAGCAAAAGTTGGGGGCATAGCTCAGCTGGTAGAGCATCTGTTTTGCACGCAGAAGGTCAGCGGTTCGATCCCGCTTGCCTCCACCAATCCACAAACAAGAAAAGGGCGGTTAGCTCAGTTGGTAGAGCATCTCGTTTACACCGAGGGGGTCGGCAGTTCGAACCTGTCATCGCCCATTAAATGGAGAGTTTTTAGCCAAAATTTAAAATACAAAAATACACTAAAAACTAATCAAATAAACACGGTATCTCACTGTCAATATTTACCCATAAAAACTCTATTTTTACATAATCTATTAAGAATACTCTCTATTTCTCTACAATATAGGGTATTTTTCAACAATTTAGATAGAGTAAACAAGTCAATAAAAGAATTTAATTTGACAGTAGAGAGAGGTTTGTTTTGAAAAATATTTTAGATTGAGAAAAATTAGTGCTAAGTTGCAAAAATCTTTTTTTAACAGTATACTGTAATAACACTAAGGTACTAGTAGTGACAGGGATTACACAAGAAAAATACTCATCAAAAACTCTAGCATCAGAACTGCAAAATCTTCCAGAACCTAGAGCAAGTCTTAATTCAGCTTATGAAAGCAGTGATATTGATGAGAATATTATTTTAGAACTTCCACTCAATAATTTGCTTTGTCTATTAGAAGCTCCTAAAGATGGCGACGAAGGAAGAAATGCTCGGTCAGGGTATCAAACATGCATAGATTTTATAAGAACTCATTATATTGTAAACGAGCAAGAAATAAACTCTAAAAGTATAGCTCTTTTCATAATAGTCCAAACGAGGTAAAATAAGGTTTTATAGTAGTGAAGGTAAGGATGCCAGCAGCATATAGTTATAAAAAAAGCAATGGAAGCACTAGAAGAAGGAGAAAGCAGTGAAACGGTGGCAGCAAGATTTAAAATTGGAAGAACTACGTTATGGGAGTGGCAGCAAAGAAGAAAAGAAACAGGAGATTTTCAGTCAAAAAAACTTGGAAATGGAGGTTATAATCACAAAATTACTGACTGGAATAAATTTACTGAATTTGCTAAAAAATATGGTGGTATCGGAAATGGCTAAGCTTTGGAGCAATGTTAGTATCCCAACGATCCATCGAGCTCTTAAAAAAATTGGACTCACACGCAAAAAAAGACATATGGATACAAAGAAAGAAACGAAGAAAAACGCGCTGAATTTTTGAAAATTATAGCAACAAAAGAACCTCAAAACTTAGTTTATATAGATGAGTCTGGACACCGAGTTATGGATATTGCCAAAAGGGACAGAGGTTTTATGCTCTAAAATCTGGTAAAAAAATTCAACGAATCAGTATGATTGCAGCCTTAAACGGCAGAAAAATAGTTGTTCCGTTAACATTTGAAGGCCACTGTAATATGGATATCTTTAATAAATGGTTTGAGCAGTTTCTGACACCGATTTTGAAACCTGGACAAACTGTTATCCTTGATAATGCTACTTTTCATAAGTCTAATAAGATTTGCTAAAGGAGTTGGCGCAGAAATTTTATATCTACCGCCTTATTCTCCCGATTTTAACAAAATTGAGCATCATTGGTTTGCTATAAAAAACAGAGCTAGTCCTCTATTCACATCTTTTCGTCATGCTGTTGATTCCGCTTTTCTATAAGCTTTTCGGACTATTATGAAAAGAGCTATAGTATATCCAATCCAGGAATTTTGTCAGTAACTGCCAGTTCTTTTCACTTGAGCGATGCAACAAAGCCCACTGGGATCCAGCCTGTTTTATCTTTTATCATAGAATGAGACGTTCAGCATATTCATCTTTTTCCATTACCATATCATAAACAATCATTCCATGGGAGCGCATAATTTCAGGTGTATCATCACGAATCAATTTATCAATCTTGAAATAATTTTCTTTATACTTCCTTTGACGGATATCAAAACTTTATTTGGTAAAATCAAACCGTGACTTTCGATTTAACCCAATTATACAATTTACTCATTTTACCATCTTGACCGAGCATTCCAGAGTTATTTTTATAAAAAGTGTCAACTATTAGCTTGATAGAGCCTATGGCAGCAGAAAATACGGGATTTTTATCATACTCGCCATCAAGGCCACTGAGAGACTCAGGGCATCCAATGCGGACTTGTTTGTTGAATATATAGCTTGCAATCTCTTTCATGCTTGTGAGTTGACTGGTTCCACCTGTGAGCACTACTTTATTGATTGGATCTTTTTGTTCTTGAAATTGTTCTCTTACCAGTTCAAATATCTCCTCAACTCTAGGTCTTATGATGTCAATAAGTTCGGACTTGGGTACTCGAGTCGGTTCATCATTTTCACTGTTTTGCAGTGTAATATATTCGTTCTCATCTATTGAAGTTACGACAGTGCTACCGTATAGTATTTTTATGCGTTCAGCATGCTCTATACTTGTGCATAGTCCATAAGCTATATCTCGAGTGATGTGAATGCCGCCAATTGGAATGCTGCTTGTGTATATAAGCTTTCCTCTCTTAAAAATTCCAATTGCAGTACACCCACCCCCTATGTCAACAATGGCAGTTCCTAGCTCTTTTTCATCTTCACTTAGACAGGCAAGGCCTGCAGAATATGCGGAAGCAATACAACCAGCCATACTTATCCCGCTATTATTAGTTATACAATTTTCAATGTTGGTAAGCGCTGGACGCGAAGCAGTGACGACATTAACATCAGCAGATAGTCTTTTTCCGTACAATCCACCAACCTCTTTTATATCAGTCATGTCATCCAAGTGATATTTCAGTGGTATATTGTGAATGATAACATTTTCTTCGATATATTTCTCAAACGTCTGAAAGACTACACGTTTTATATCTCGGTCTGAAATTTCGTGATTAGCTGCAATAATTTCGTTATATACGTTAAAAGATGAGACTCCACATCCGGCTACATTCACATATATCTGGTCTATAGTCTCTTCTGATACTTGCTCAGCTAAACCTATAGTTGATGAAATAGAGTAACTTGCATGCTTTGCATCAGTTATTGATCCACCGCTTATACCTTCTGCACTTTTATAACCCGTTCCTATTATTTTATAGCTGAAGTTGCTATTGATCTTAACAATGAGACAGATAATTTTTGTTGTACCTACGTCTAAAACGGCAAAAACATTTCGCTTTGGTTTTATTATTACTGCAGAGTACATTAGTTGACCTTATGACACAATTCCATTCAAATTGTAGCTTCCTTTAATAATTTATATTTCTATTAAAAATACAGCAACATTTTAATATACCCAAAATACTGTACAAAGGAAAAAATAAAACATAAAATTTTAATTTTATGTCTAAATTGCCAATTGTAATTGCCCCTGATGAAAGGTTAACTACACGTGCCAGTGAAGTAATAGATATAACCGATAAAATTAAAGAATTAGTAAACGACATGTTCGAAACTATGTACTATGCAGAAGGTCTTGGTCTTGCTGCAGTACAAGTTGGAGTGCTGAAGAGAATTTTTATCATGGACGTTCAGCCAGAGAAGGCTGAAGATGGGCCAGCAGGATATGAATCAACTGGCAAATTTTGCATGATTAACCCTGAAATTACAGAATTATCGGGTGAACAAGTAATTCTCAAAGAAGGGTGCCTTTCAATTCCAGAGCAAAGCCATGAAATTAAGCGTCCAAAATATTTAACTGTGAAATATAAAAATTTAAATAACGAAGAACAGACGCTAAAAGCTAGTGGTTGGCTTGCAAGGTGTATTCAGCATGAGTTAGATCATTTAAATGGTATATTATACGTTAGACATTTGTCTAAATTGAAGTACGATATGGCTATGAAAAAAGCTCAAAAGGTTAAGAGGCACTATGAACAATGAAGATCTAGAATTGTTGAAGTTCTATCATGAAGTGGGTGTTGACTGCACGCTAACTGAAGGTGAAGAGGAAAAAAAAGTGGAAAATGAGAGAGCTACACAGTCTTCTGTCATCGAGCAGAAAAAAGCCATGTTCCCAAGTGACTGGATCATTGAAGCAAGGAAGCTTGCAAGTGAATGTGGTAGTGTAGATGAACTAAGAAGTGCAGTTAAGTCATTTGAGGGTTGTGAAATAAAAAAAACTGCAACTAATACTGTTTTTTCCGATGGTAATCCAAATGCAAAAATCATGCTTGTTGGTGAAGCACCAGGAGCAAATGAAGACCTGAAAGGCATACCATTTTGTGGTGCAAGCGGAATGCTGCTCGATAAGATGCTCGGTGCAATTAATCTGGACCGCACTAAGGTATATATAAGCAACACCGTGTTTTGGCGTCCACCAGGTAATAGAAAACCAACTGATCTAGAGCTTGATATGTGCAGACCATTTGTTGAGAAGCATATTGCTCTTGTTTTACCGCAGATTCTGATTTTTGTTGGAGGAATCGCATGTTATAGCCTTCTTGATAACACAAAGACTATATCGAACTTGCGTGGCAAATTTCATACTTATACTAACCAATATTTATCTCATGCAATTACCACAGCCGCTATATTTCATCCAGCCTATCTACTTCGTCAACCAGCACAAAAACGCTTAGCTTGGGAAGATTTAAAGAAGATTAGAGAATATCTTGATAATACCAATAACCACACGGACGTTTAGCTCACTACTCGTTGTCATCCCAGTGCCGGCTAATTGCATTAAATATTGAAAAATTTACTAAACAGAGAAAAAGGCAAAAGAAAATCTATCAGCTACTACCTATTTTTTTAATTGGCGTTTTTCATTGTATTAAATGCTTTGATAAGCGCATTTTAGCTTATGTGGGTAAAAGTTTTATAAAGACATAGAGTGCACATAGTACAAAAAATTAAACATCAAGTATATTGAGCTTTTTGTCTTTTTATCTGCACAGACTGAAGATAAATAATATATCTTCACCCTTATTTTAAGGAGAATGGCGGAGTCCGTCAAGTAACTCTTGCCGTTGCTATAGCTGCTTGAGTTCCTGTAATCACAATGTTGGTGCAATGCACGCATGGAATTTTATTTACTCTATAATATGTTGGTTTATAGTAGTACTAATGCAGAAATAAAGGGAGGAGACATTGGAAAGCAATATAAAAAAATTGAAAGGAAATTTTTTAGAACAAGCAATTAGAGTAAATCATGCTGGCGAATATGGAGCCATTTGCATTTATTCCGGTCAAAAATTTATTCTTAAAAAATCTTCCATAATTGACAAAATAATTGAAATGGAGGAGCAGGAAAAAAAACATTTCCACTATTTTAATGAGAAAATCAAGGAGCAAAGAGTTCGTCCTACTGTTTTGTTGCCAGTTTGGGGTGCTTTAGGGGTATCACTTGGTGTTGTAACTGCCATGATGGGTAAAAAAGCCGCTATGGCTTGCACTGCTGCAGTTGAAGAAGTGATCGGAGAGCACTACAAGGAGCAAGTCTTACATTTAGAAGATGGGGAATTAAGAGAAACTATAAGTAAATTTCGCGATGAGGAATTAGAGCACAGAGATATTGCAATTCAGCACAATGCCGAAAGCGCACTTGGCTACAACGTTTTATCTTTGTTCATAAAAACAAGCTGCAAAGCTGCTATTTACCTCTCTAAATTGATTTAATCAATCACTATTTGACAACCAACCACATTTGCCTTTAGTTCTTGTGCTAATTGCTGCCCCATATCCTCTACTACAATCGAATGCGTATGAATGTTTATAATTAATTTCTTAATTATTATCCTAAAAATACATTAATTTAATTCCCTATTAGAGTTTTCTTGTTGTTGTAAACATGTTTGCATAAGACTAGTAGATGGAACGTTTTTAATAGTCTGAGTTAACTCCTCAGGAATATTTTCAAAACTCTTGCCCATAACTTCTAAAACACTTTTCCCCTGTATAAGACAATTCCCTCCAAAGCTTGATTTGTTTTCTAACTTGCTAAACCTTATTTTGCTTTTCTCATCAATTTCTACTACCATTTTGTTACCATCTTTCCGTAGATAAATACTAATCTCTCCTATTTTAGTAGTAAAAAATATTTCAATACCACCTTTTAAGATATCTGTGTAATTTCTTTTTCCATCTTCTGTAATTTCAACTTTTACTATACTTTCCTCAATCTGAAATATGCCAACTTCTAAATCCTTAGCTTTTTCATTATTTAAAGTTCTCGCAGTTTCAACAATACTACCTTGTGGATACTTAATATAAAAATATTTATTATCTACTTCTACTTCAAGATCATATTTATCAATTTGCTTGTTATTTTCTTTCACAATACCTTCATATGCTAGACCCTCTAGCATTTTTTTCTTACTCTTACATTGTTCGTTAAGATCATTTAAATAATTAGAGCCGTAATATCCGCCTTCAATATCGCTATAAAAAGATAATCCTTTTTCTACCCCACCTTTTAACACTAAATTACGAGTGATCTTTTGTATGATATTTTTTGTAGTTGAATTGTGTGGATTTGCATGAAAGCGATTAATTAATTCTTCCATTTTTTCAAATATAAAATTTGTTACAGTCTTATTATCCTTACCGTAATATGAGTTTAATCTTATTCCTTGATTTAAATAACCCTCTATTATGCGTTCCATGTACTTTAAAACGCTTTCTTGCTCATCGTGTTCTGTTATACCTTTTATCATCTCATCACAAAATTTTTTAACTAGAATTTGTTCATCCGTAGTCAATAGTATTTGCAATTTCGTAGAAGATGAGTCTCGCTCAAAAAGATAAATTACTGACAATTCTTCTGCTCTTTTAATAAAGTCATAACTTCTTAGATATTCTGCAACATCTTTGTTTTTTGCGTACCTTTTCTTGATTAAATCCATA
Source organism: Wolbachia endosymbiont (group B) of Ablattaria laevigata (assembly GCF_964277395.1). Lineage (NCBI taxonomy): Bacteria > Pseudomonadati > Pseudomonadota > Alphaproteobacteria > Rickettsiales > Anaplasmataceae > Wolbachia > Wolbachia endosymbiont (group B) of Ablattaria laevigata. The sequence goes on along the minus strand of NZ_OZ195519.1, from coordinate 17,191 downwards.
TGCCTATCTTTACGACTTATAGTCGGTAATTTTGGATTTGATGAACTACTCTGTTGACTATTGAAGAAGCTGTTAGAGAACTGTTCAGGCTCTAAAATAAGATTACTTTCACCTTGTTTACCCACTTGCTTAGACATATTATATACCATAACCACTAAAACTTTTTAGTGATTACTTCAATACATAGATAAGTCAATAAAAATATCTTTTTCTCTTCAGTGCTAAAAAATTGTCAAAAATCTCAAAATTGGTTAATTGCATATAACCTACTTTCTGGTATACATCAAAACTACCGTAGAAAGCTTCAACTTTGAAAGGGATTAACAAATAAAATTCTTGTATTTTGCCTCTACTAAAGTACAATCAGGCTTTATTTAATATTTTTCATGCTTGATGAAGTACATGAGGAGTGCGGGGTATTTGGCATAAGTTACAACCAAAGTGCTGCTTTTAACTCTATACTTGCTCTCCACGCTTTGCAGCATAGAGGTCAAGAGTCTTTTGGCGTAGTAACCAGTAACAACGATAAGCTGCACTCTTATCACTTTCAAGGCCAAGTGAGCAGTGTATTTGATGATATAGATGAAATAAAGAAATCCTTACCTGGAGATTGTGCAATAGGTCATGTTCGATACTCAACAAGTGGTAGTAAATTTGGAGTGCAGCCCATGTTTGGCAAAAGTGGCAAATTTGGGGATTTTGCCATAGCACATAATGGTAATTTAATTAATATTTCTCCGATACGCGAACAATTAATTAAACAAGAGTGCGTTTTTCAGTCAGATATTGATACAGAAGTAGTAGTGCATCTGACAGCAAGCAGTGAAAAAGATAGCTTTTTAGAGAGTTTTATATATGCATTAAAGCAAATACAAGGTGCTTATTCTTTTGTGGCAATCAATCAAGAAGTAGTTATTGGAGTACGTGATCCATCTGGAATCAGGCCTCTTGTTTTAGGAAAGTTAAACGGTTCTTACGTTCTTGCATCTGAAACTTGTGCTCTTGATATAATAAATGCAGAGTTTATTAGAGAAATAGAACCAGGCGAATTAGTTACCATCAGTTCGGATAGTAAGCTAGCCTCAATGTTTCCTTTCCCACAGCAAAAATCAAGTTTTTGTATTTTTGAATACGTTTACTTCTCGAGACCAGACAGCATAATGGAGAAGAGGTCCATATATGATATAAGAAAAGAAATAGGAAGAATACTTGCAGAAGAGAGCCCACCAAAAAACAATGTAGATATGGTTGTACCAATACCTGATTCTGGAATACCTGCAGCTATTGGATATGCAAAGCATTCAGGATTACCTATGGAACTGGGGATAATTCGTAATCATTACATAGGAAGAACTTTTATACAACCCACCGCTGAAGTACGTAAAGTTAGAATAAAATTAAAATTCAATGCTAATAAGCACACTTTGAAAGGCAAAAACATAATTTTAATAGATGATAGTATAGTGCGTGGTAGTACGCTCAGAAATATAATAGTTATGCTAAAGGATGCAGAAGTAAAAGAGATTCACCTCAAAATTTCAAGTCCACCAATTAAGCACTCTTGTTTTTATGGAATAAATACACCAGATTGCAAAGATTTAATTGCTGCGACTCAATCTATAGAAGAGATAAAGGAAAGTATAGGAGTAGATAGCTTAGCCTTTTTGAGTATTGATGGGCTATACAGAGCTGTTAAAGCAGAAAAACGTAACAATGCTACACCGCAATATTGTGATGCTTGTTTCACTGGTGACTACCCAATTGGTAAGTAATCTATTATTAATGAAGGTGAGGTTTTTTCTATGTTATATTAACAGTTTTAAAAATAGATTTTTTGCATAACCATATAGTTTTTGCCTGGGCGTCATTTGAGTGAAAACTACTTTACAAATTTCGTCATTCCCTTTACTATGATACTAAGAGTATTTATCCTTATTTTTGACCTGCAGGCTCAATCACAAAATCAGTAAAAAACTCAAATATTTATTGGCAAATTACACAAAAATTATAGCGGCTTTTTTTATTTTTTCTACATTCAGCCAAAACGCGCTTGTTAGAACATTATTATAGCGCCAATTTACATTATAAAACTCGTCACACGGGGATTCTTCTGCCTTTTTTCTTCGTTTGGTAAATTTCTTAATATTTATAGCTAAAGCTTCAGGCTAGCACTTGATGCTGGGATCCAGCTTTCATTAGAAACGTTGATTACTTTTATGCTAATAATTTTACTACTCTGCTGAACGGATACAATTGAATATAGTATAGTCTTCTGTTCTGACGAGAATAGTTTTATTCCATCCATCAAAAAATGCTAAATTGAGGTATGTATCACCCTTATAGGGCTTGTGAATTTCAGTTATAATAAATTCTGAGATTAGGTTATGCTCTAAAAAAAGGTGTGCTATTTGTGCCCCACCAATCACAAAGACTTGAGAACTACTTTGAATTGACAGAAATTCTTGCATGGAAGAGACAACAGTACATTTTGGACCTCTATTAAAACACTTGTTACGGGAGAAAACAATAGGTGTACGATTCTTTAGTATGCTTTGAGGCACGGTTTCAAATGTCTTTCTTCCCATAACAATAACTTGTTTGTCGGTTACTTGACAAAAGTGCTTAAACTCACTTGGATAATGCCAGGGCAAATCATCATTTATTCCAATTACCCCATTAGGGTCAACAGCCATAATTCCAATAATCTTCATCCCTGTAAGGCAGCTTGGGCTACAAAAAATCTCATGTGGTCACGTACATTATGCACTCTAAGGAAATCAACCTTATTGTGCAGTATAGCAGATGTAGCAATTGTTTCTAAATCTCTATTAGAGGCAGGCTCTGTGGAAAAAGAAGAAATAAATGACTTTCTAGAATGGCCAACTAAAACCTTGCAGCCAAAATTTTGTAAAGTTTCTATACTGCGTAAAATCTGAATATTCTGATACATAGATTTGCCAAAACCAATACCAGGATCAATAATTATTGAATTTTCATCAAAACCCAGGCCTAGTAGTTTGTTAATGCTCTTCTCTGCCCAATTATTTATGATATCAATTGGGTCAGTGTCATGTGGAATAATATTGTCCTTATGTGGTGGTATCGAAAGTGAATGCATAATAACGACACTACACCCACTGCTAGCAACTTCTTTTAAGGTATTACTACTCAGATCTCCCTTCTGATCATTTACCCAGGCAATATTGTAGTGCTTCAAAACGTTTAAAATAACGTCTGGCCAAAAACTATCAATGCTGACTTCAATATCACCATTTTTCATATAGTCGCTAAGATTATCAAGTACTGGTTTTAGACGTTCATACTCTTCCTCTGGTGTCTTTATTGAAGCTCCAGGCCTTGTTGATTGAGCTCCAAGATCAACTATGCTTGCACCATCTGATACCAACTGCAATGCCTGCTTGGTTGCTCGATTCGCATCATAATAAAGACCACCATCTGAAAATGAATCAGGGGTAATATTGACGATACCCATAAGCTTTGGTGAAAGCGTAAAACTCTTTGAAAAACATTCTTGAACATTGAAAGCAAAAGTTTTGTTAACCATTGCCATCAAGTGGAGCAAAAATGGTCTGTGTACCAATTCTGGATGAGGAATTTTAAGGTCAGGTGTATCAAGCGTTAGATCATCCCATAACAAAATATCTAAATCAATAACACGAGGTGCCCATTTTTCGTAGACTTGTGGACGACCAATGTCACATTCAATTTGTTTTAAGCCTTTTAGTAGCTCCTCAGGAGAAGAAGAACAACTTCCATAGACAATCATGTTAAGAAATGGCTTGTTCCAATCAGGTGGAGCACCATTTGGTAAAATAGCCTTAGTTTCTAGAATGATCGAAGACTTTAAGTCTTTTAAATAGCGCTTCTTTAGTAACTCAGTAGCTCTTTGTAAATGGGAAAGGCGATTCCCTATATTTGATCCAATAGAAATATAGATCATTCTTGCAATTCATTACAGTAAGTAAAAAAAACGCCCCCATGCACACCAGGAACTGGTGGTGCGATTTTGTGAGTAGTCACCCTGACAGAAGAAATAATATGCTTCTTTCGCAGCAAAAGGTTATTAATGGCTCTGTATATCTCATGAGTTAAATGCTCGATTAAATTAAATTGCTTGCCCTGAACAAGAGATTGAATATTTTGCACTACTTCCAAATAGCAGATAGTATCTTTAAGTTGATCAGTTGTAAGCCCTGAAGGAGGAGATTTAAAAGTGAAATCAACGTCAATACTCACCAATTGGGGAGAAGACTTCTCTTCTGCACTACATCCCAAATGAACCCAAAGCCGTAAATCAGATATAAGAAGATTACATGCTACCACTGAATTTAGTATCTACTTATAATTAATGACAAACATCAACATTCATCATGCCATCAAGAAAACCCCATAAGAGTTTTGCTCCTTTTTCAGCGCCTTGCATAACTTTCTCTTGCTCTTCTTCGTTTAAATCTGCAATAAGGTTTGCACATTCTTCAGAATGCCACTCATCAGCTTCCATATGAACGGTAAAAAATTTGAGAGAACGCTCATCATTTATTGAATAGTGTTTTTTCAGACCTTCAATTTTAGACTTAGAAACCTCTGGAGTTTGACGTTCATAAGCGTACAGAGCTCCAAGACCTGCTGCAAAATCTGATTTTACAATGTCAAAATAACCATCAACTAATTCTCGTGTCTCCTTAATTTGTGCATTTTCACAAAGTTCTGAACGTGCTACTCCCAGTCCTTCAGCAAAACGCTGCCATAATTCTGGGTGATTCTCGTCGCCTTGTTCTTCCTCTATTAAATTACCAAGTAAAACTTGCCGCATTTTCAAATTCGGACACAAGGAATGTATACCGCTGATATAACGAGGAAAAGCAGCAACATGGTGATAATATTCCTTAGCGTAGGTTTGCAGAGCCTGCAGGCTTAAGCCACCTTCATTCCATGACTCGTAAAATGGGTGTTTTAATAAGTGTAAACTATCTAATTGATTATTAAGTGATTGAACAAATGTCATAAATAAACAGTAAATTGTTTTAGGCTACGTTTAGGTTTATCAAATGTCAAGAGGCATTTCTCACTACTACTTTAATTCCAATAAATATAAAGATAGATACGCTATAAGTTAATTTTTTAGTAAAATTGATTTTTTCTAAAATTTCATGTATTATTAAATCAATATAGTGAAAAACGCAAAATGAAAGTAACAGAAGAAAATACAATAAAAATTAGGGAAGAGTTCGTAGAAGTTCAAAATGGAATGCGAATTCAAAAGATAGTGATGTCAAACTCGAAGAGCAGTGCAGATAGCAGAAAGAAAAAGCATATAGTTTACTTTCCAGGGCTTACATATACTTTTGAAAAAGAGCCAGATGAAGACAAAAGTGAATGGAATTGGGCAGCTGAAGCAGGTATGGATGTTCACCTTATTAATTTTCCTGGTTCTGGAAAAAGCAAAGGCCATTCTTTAAACGGTCGAAATCGAGTAAATGCAGGAATTGGAGTCATTTCAGATCTTCTAAAGCAAGGCATTCACCCAGACAATATAGTACTGTATGGAAGCTGTGCTGGAGGACCAATAGCTGCGGAGGTTTATAAAAAGTTTAAAAAAGATGACAATATTCATTTAAGATGCATTATCAATAAATCCTTTAGCTCATTCAAAAAACTTGTAGTGAAATTACTACACATATCAAAACCTAAATGGCTATTTCCTCCTATAATAAAATTCATACTCAAATGCTTTGGTTGGCACTTTAAGCCACACACAATAGTAAACGACATTACTCCATACACAATTTGTTTTAACTTAGAGAACGATGGCTTTATTAGTAAGCAGGCAAATATAGGTACTAAAATTGCTGACATAGAAAAAAGTCATAGGAAAAAAAACTACCAAAAAAAAGAAACTTTTGAAGGTTTTGAGCAATATAAAGAGTTTTTTATGGAGCATGCCAACTTAGCTAAAATAAAAAACCTTGAACCTGAAGTTGGAATAATGAAAAAATGCTGGAATAAGTTTCTATCGTTACTACCTATTAAGGCAGATGATATTCACTTTTCTTCGATTACAGAATTGTGCTCATCAAGTGAACACAAATACAATCTTCCTGAGCTGATTTCACTCTTTTTAGAATTCACAGATAATTATTTTGAAAAGAAGGGCTCTCTCAATCAAGAGAAACAACCAGAGATAAAAACAGAAGCGATATGTGGAAAGAATAGTGAAAAAGAAATAGAGGAAAAGAAACAGTATTTTACCAATTTAAAGAATTATTCAATAAGTCAGAATATATCTAAAAAGCTAACATCTCTGCAAATATTGAAATAAGTGTTTCTTTTGTGATTAAAAAAACATTGCATCTAGAGTATCTGCCATAAGTGATAATTTTGTGCTTTCATCATAGAGATTGTTTTCACTAGCTAATAATTTCTCACTAATTTGTGGATAAAGTTTAGAAACGTACTTCTCATAGCATTCATCTAGACATTCTTGGTCTGTCCGTTTTGTTTTGTAGGAATGGCATTTCTCCTTACATTGATTATATCTAAATTTAATCCCTTGCTCTCTGTTTGATGCTTGTTGTTGCATAATATTCTCCAATTCAAATAATTCTAATATTAGCATACAAATATGAACATTATGTTAATATCATTACTTTTTAGGTATACATGGCAAATTTATGCCTGGAAACAGTTTTTGGTTATTTCCTAGATTTTCTTTATAAAAACCAAAGGCGCCAGTTGGTTTTTATTAGCTAAGGTAAAGGTCAAATATCTGGAATTCTGGACATAAAATCCTCCTGTATAAATTAGAAAAAAATGCAGCGCACATATGACAGACGTGTGTATACGCTGAAAAAGATACGCTACGTTTTTTATTGAAAAGTTAATTGAAAGTCTGCAGACAAAGATAAATTTTTGAGCTCTTAAAATATCTCTAACTTTAATTATAATTAGATTGAAAATACGCGGAAGTAATTTTTTTGACAATAGATTTCTTTCATAACCAGGCGTCATCCCAGCTGGGATCCAATAAGAAAACCGCGCTGGAACTTTTGAATTCCAGTTATGCAAGGAATCTAATATCATGGAGTTTTCAAACACTAACAACCAAGTACTTTAATAAGGCAAAAAGCTTATCTAAGAGAGTAGGCCTTGCAATTGTATCAATAGTGGTGGGATTGGTAGGACTCGAACCTACGACCAATTCGTTATGAGCGAACTGCTCTAACCGACTGAGCTACAATCCCTTTTATCAACACCTATAATACACGCAAAAGGAAATTTGTCTACTCGCTTATTTCACTATCAACCCAACTGTGTAAATCATTTATTGCGCCAATTTTGCGTGCAATTTCCTTACCATCTTGAAATATGATTAAAGTAGGTATAGATTGAACTCCATACTTACTTGGCACTTCAGTTTCTCCATCTATGTCGAACTTGCAGATCTTGATCTTGCCTTTTCTATCCTCAGCCAATTGCTCGATACGTGGCATCAGACTTTTGCATGGTCCACACCATTCTGCCCAAAAATCTACCAGCACAAATCCTTTGTGGTTAGCAACTTCAGATTCGAAATTTTGATCATTTACCGCTTTAATATCATCACTCATAAAATACCTAAATTTTTATAAATATAGCGTATCAATTAACAGCTGATCAACTAAATTTTTCTGGATTCAAGTGAAGTGATTACATATGATGATTAAAGATATCTACACTCCCCCAACCCATTGAATCTAGCTCAATACGAGTAGGAAGAAATTCAAAGCACTTTTCGGCTAATTCTTTTCTATTTTCACGTTCTAGCATTAAATCTAGCTTTTCCTTTATTTTATGGAGATATAAAACATCAGATGCAGCATAACTTTTTTGCTTGTCTGTTAAATTTTCATTTCCCCAATCAGAAGATTGTTGTTGCTTATTTAATTTTATATCAAGTAGTTCTAAGCACAACTCTTTTAAGCTATGATTATCTGTGTAGGTGCGAACTAAACGTGAGGCTATTTTCGTGCAATAGCAAGGCAGTGCCCAAGTTTGCAGGTAGTAATGTATTATACTCACATCAAATCGCGCAAAGTGAAATATTTTGGTTATATTTTTATCCTCTAATATTTTTCTCAAATTTGGAGCTGTATAATCGTTTTTGAATTGAACTAAGTGAGCGTTGCCATCATTGAAAGAGAGCTGAACAAGGCATAATCTATCTCTGCTATGCAGTAGCCCCATTGCCTCTGTATCAACAGCTATAGATTTTATATCATTCGGTATTGCACTGGCTGGCAGGTCGTCTTTATATATAAATATTCTCATAAATTTAATATGTTTTATGACACATACAATAATCAAAAATGAGTTTTAAGTATACGAAAAGATCATAGAAAATTGGCTCTCATGATTTTCATGTATGTAGGGTTTACAAATTGTAATATGTACCTATAATTAGAAGTAGAACCTAAGCAGAATTTAACTGCGGGAGTAGCTCAGTTGGTAGAGCGCAACCTTGCCAAGGTTGAGGTCGAGGGTTCGAACCCCTTCTCCCGCTCTTTAATTTTAACATAAAAAATTTCCTTCCCCTATTCAACTAATTCAGCTATACTCAAAGTAGCTAAAAGTTTTTTAGAAATTTATTATTTAGGAGGGTTATATGGACAACGATACTAAAGAAATGTTATTTGTCTTAGGTATAGCTACATCAATAGGAGCACTTACAGGCTTAGGGCTCAGTTTTACAACTCTATCACCATTGGTAATGGGTGGAATTGTTGCTTCTGTTGTGGCAGCCTTATTTACATGCATAATAATTTATAATCAAAATTTTTCCAAAAAAAGTTTTTTTACTGGTGCTTGTTTATGTGCTGCAAGCTTTGCAACTGGAGTTGGTTTTGCTGCAGCTGCAACTGCTGTTTTCCCTGGTGCAATGCTTGGAATGGGATCGGCAGCTTTAGCAGGTGCGTTGATAGCACCCATATCAGTAATCGCAGTAGATTATATTATTGAACCAATAGCTAAGAAAGTGAATGAATATATCATATCACCTGTAGTTGAACGTTTTTCTTCAAAAGGGGAAGAGAAAGAGCAAGCTATATAATAATCAATTGACGTTAGCATTTAGTTTTCTTTATAATTTCCTTTGTGAAAGAACAAAAATGCTTATTTGTAACGATAGCTGGTTTGCCAAATGCTGGAAAGTCAACGCTAATTAACAGCATCGTAGGCAAGAAAATTGCAATTGTCACCCCTAAAGTGCAGACAACAAGGACGCAGGTAAGGGGTGTTGCTATATGCAACAATGCGCAAATTGTTTTTACTGACTCTCCGGGAGTGTTTTCAGCAGAAACAAATCTTGAAAAAGCTTTAGTCAAATCTGCATGGGGAGCAGTTAAGGATAGTGACATTACTTTATTGCTTGTTGATGTAAACAATTACCTAAAAAATATAGAAAGAATAAAAACGATATTTGCACGACTGGAGCGCACAAAAGGCAGATGCATTTTGGTTATCAATAAAACTGATTTAGTAAAGAAATCAGAGCTCAAGATGGCACATGAGCACCTAAATTTGCTTTATAAGTTTGAAAAAATTTTTACGATCTCGGCACTGAAGAATGATGGACTTTCTGATCTGACTAGTTACTTGTCTGAAATTGCACCGATAGGCCCTTGGTTTTATGAAAAAGATCAAATAACTGATTCCTCAGCTGATTTTTTATCAGCTGAAATTACGAGAGAAAAGTTATTCTTGAACCTACGTGAAGAATTGCCATACTCTACAGCTGTTATAACTGAACAATTTGAGGAAAAAAAAGATAAGAGTTTAGTCATAAAACAGATCATATTTGTATTGAAAGATAATCATAAGAAAATAGTGCTAGGAAAAGACGGCAGTAGCATAAAAAAAATTAATATCGAGGCGCGTACAGAATTGGAAAAGTTATTTGAGTGTAAAGTTCATCTCTTTTTGTTCGTAAAAGTGCGACCTTGGACTGATCGCCCTGAGGAATATATAAGTAATGCTTAATTCTTTGTTAGTATTTGATATTGAAACTATACCAGATGTAAATTCCTGCAAGAATTTACTAAATATTAGTGATGATAGCAGTGTAGAAGAAAAGAGGAACGCATTAACAAAATATCATCTTGAAATAACAAACGGGCAAAACTCTTTTCTGCGTCAGCCCTTCCACCTTGTTGTAGTCATTAGTTTTTTACTTTGTAATATAACACGCCAGAGCGGTTATGAAATGTTCACACTACAAGAAATAAGATCTGGAGGCACAGTAAACTCCAATGAAAAAGAGCTAGTAAAGGGATTTTTTAACTACATATCAGAGAAAAAGCCAAGACTAGTTTCGTTCAATGGACGCACTTTTGATATACCGGTACTGAAGTACCGTGCTATGGTTCATGGCATTCAAGCAGAATATTTTCACAAAGCTGGCGATAAGTGGAATAGTTACAATCAGAGGTACAGTAGTGATTGGCATTGTGATTTGCTTGAATCTCTCTCTGATTTTGGAGCTTCTGCAAGAATGAAGATGAACGAAGTTTGCGCAGCATTTAATCTTCCCGGTAAGATTGGAGTTGATGGTTCACAAGTTATGGATTTATACGATAGTGGAAAAATACAAGAGATTCGCGATTATTGCGAAACAGATGTGATTAACACCTATTTGATTTACTTGAAGTTCATGCATCATCAAGGAAGAATTACTACAGAAAGCTATAATAAGAGCATAGAAGAACTGCTTTTGGAATGCGAAAAAAAAGAACACCTAAAGAAATTTAAAGAAGAATGGAAAATAACTTCTGGTGAAAATTTTTATATTGAATTTAAATGAGTAGATGCTACAGAGCAATCTAATGATTGCTCTGTATAGTAGTTATAAACTCCTTGTAGTAGAAAAGACATTTTGATGTGCCCTTTGCTTAACTTCTGCTTGTTCAAGCTTAGAAAAATTTTCTAAGTTTTTATCTTGGTATTCCTTTTTTACTTTCTCGAAAAAATTTTGTCCACCAAGAATATAATTACCTAAATTAGCAGCATAATATTGAGCATTACCTAAAACTGCACAGTTAATTCGACTTAATATTCTCGAAGGGTAATAAAAGAGAGAAACGTTATTGTTCGATCGGAAATCCTCTTCATCCATTATTTTAATGGCTTCATGATAACCATCTATTTGATGAACAAAATATCCTTCAGGTACTGATATTCTCAATTGTGCACCTACATGAGCATAACCACAAATACCAGGTGATACCGCTGGTACTGGGTCTTGTCTATGTTGAGTTACTCTAATGGTTTTTTCTTGAAGAACATCATTATAAAATTCACTAGCAGTAAGATCAAAAACTCGTGGATCACCAAAAGTTGCAACATGAACATCTTCAGCTCCTTCTGTTTTATTGAGGCATAAAGCAGCTATCTTAGCAATAGCTCCTCCCATACTGTGACCTGTGAGATTAATTTTAAAATCCTTGATTTCTGATCCCTGTTTTTCAGCATGAGATTTCAAAATGCCATACAGATTAGGCCATGAATCCATAAATGAATTATAGAAACCACAATGAATTCTTCCACCTTCAGGTAAAAATTCCGAAGTAGCAAAAAGTACATTTATATCAGTAATTCCATCATTAAAACTCTGGCTCAGACGAGTACCATGGTAAGCTATTGTTATTTCTTTACCTTTTATAAAAACGTGACCAGCATCTTTTTCAAAGCTATTACCAAATGGAATAATTTCATAACCTTCGCTGATGAGTTCAGCTCTAGTTTTATACATTTTTTCAGTAGATGGAACAATTTCAAAATCTTCTACAATTTCAAATTCAGTTTTGTATACTCTTTGAGCTAGGTTGTTACATCTTTTTTTACTTAATTTACCATCATCATCGCCATAGCTTATCTTGCAGAAATTACCCATTTCTAATAATTTCTCTCTATCAAATCCTGCAATTTTTACAATACTTTCATCTATTTTATAGTCAGAAGGTAAAGAACATGGCTCATTTGGATCAGCACGATTTATAAATTCATAATCTTCAATGATCTCAAATTCATCGTCATATTCTTTCATCTCGTATTTGCCATCATCTACTGAAATAGAATCTGGCTGTTCAGTATTACCTGGCTCTGAGCCTGTAGCAGCACCTGTAGTGCTAAACCAATTTCGTAAAAAACTAAAATCCATAAATACCTTGATTATTAAAAATAAAACAATAATTCACTAATTATAATATAAACTAATATTATTGTCAATAGTTATATTAATATTTTAATCTTTATGTACTTTCACTTGAGTAAATTTTACTTCCAGAGAATAAGTATAGAGTTATAATACACTAACAAGCAAACCTCTGTACTAAATTTTGGTTAATATACACGTTGAGCGTATTAAGAAAGTTGCTTTTAAAGTATTGCATTTTACTTTTATTTTCGCTATAAGGTTGCTTTAAGTTGGATTTTCAACACCTTTATACTATTTATGTTATGATTTTAAAATTTTTTGGGGGCACTTCATGAAAAAATCTATTTATACTAGAACTGCTCTAGCTTCTCTATTGACTTTATGTTCTTTCAGTGGCTTTGCTGCTGACTTTTCTGACGAGAGTATGAAGGAAGTAAAAAAGCAAGAGAGTAACGAGTCAATCAAAACTTCTGGAAAGATGGAAGTGATGAAGACTTCAAATAAGAAACTAAAAGAAAAAATGGACAGGATATGTAATGCTGATCCAAGAAAAAAAGCTGAGGAGCTTAAGAAAAAAGAAGAACTAAGATTAGCAGCTGAGCAGAAGAAAAAAGAGGAGTTAAAATTAGCAGCTGAACAAAAGAAGAAAAAAGAAGAGTTAAAATTAGTAGCAAAACAAAAGAAAAAAGATGAAATTAGGCTAGCAAAAGAGAAAAAAGCAAAGCTTATAGAGGATTCAAAGGCGAAAGCTCTAAGCACTAAAAATTCTAATGTAGAAAAGTCAAAAATTAAGGGTTCTAAAACTAAGAATGCTAAAATTGAAGCTAAAGATATAAAAAAGGATGTAAAAGTTGTTAACAGCAATACAGAGGAAAAAGGTAAGGCAAGTCCTGTTGTTTCAGTTGGTGGTATTGATATTATCAATACCAATCAAGGGGATGGTTTAAGAATAACTTTCGGTGGCGTTGTTGATTCTCAAGGTTATGGTAACCATGGGCTAAGTGGCTATAACCATTATAATGTTATGCCAGGTAAATCTACAGATTATTTTAACAATACTCCAGATAGTATAAAAGGAGCAAATCCAATATTTCCTAAAGGGATAGGGAATATTGGTGATTACAGTGAAAACATGGGCATGATTTCAGATGCAATATTGCACTTAAGAGCTGAAAATAAAAATGAGGATATTGGTCTTCGTTATGGTGCCGATGTACAATTCCATGTTCCAGTTACTGAAGGTAAAGGAGCTTCACAAGGCGTGAATGCTGCAAGAGGTAGAAGTGCACATGTGTTTTTGAATTCAAAATATGGTGATCTGAAACTTGGCTATCAGTTTGGTCCTGAGTCTCTGATGAGACTTGATGCAACAAGAATTGCAACTGTTGATGGAGCTGCAGATAGTGACTGGTTCAGAAAAGTAAACTTAGAAGGAAGTGCTGCAAACTTTCCATTTTACGTAACACCACGTCTTTACACTGAAAGCTTCTCGAGCGAGAGCGAAAAGTTCTCCTTCCGTATGGCAGGAAAGTATAACAAAGAGGTTATGACCACATTGCCGTTTAGAGCTGCTTACTACTCACCAAATTATATGGGTGCAAGATTTGGTATTAGCTACTCACCTCGCTACGATAGTGGTTTATCCGTTGTAAAAGAAATAGCTCCAGGTCTTATCAGAGATTCAAATGATAAAAAAGTAGTAACAGGGGTAAAGCATGAGGAAACGTTAAGACATGTTGGACCAGATTACCAGCATATAATAAGTGCTGGTGCGTCATATGAATATGACTTTAGTAAACATAATGTAAAAGTTAAAACTTCCGTAGTTGGTGAATATGGGTTTTCAAAGCAACCGAGTAAAGATAAGCATCTTTATAAGGAATTTGTAGAGTACAATGACCTGATGGGTGTTAATTTGGGTGTAAGCGCTGATTATAAGATTGATGAAGGTCAAAATATAAAATTCGCTGCTTCTTTTGCATATTTAGGCAAATCTGGTCAACCGAAGATTATCAAGGAACTCGACCCTGCTTCAAAAGAATATAAAGAGACTACTGATATTGCTAGAAAAAATGGCTTAAAGCAATTTAATGACAAGGACACCATGTATTGGACTGCAGGTGCTGGTTATCAATATGAGAATGTTTATACAAGCTTGACATACTTTGGCAGTACAATGAATGATAAAGATATGCTTCATGATGTTGCACTTGGTGTTCAGTATGATCTATCTTCTTGCAATAAGAGCAAGTTTGTTCCTTATGCAGCCTTACATTATTTTATGACTGATGAAAAAGGTGCGCTGAAAGATAAAAATAATGCTGATGTACCTTCTAACCAAGGAATTCTTCTACTAACTGGTGTGAAGTTTTCTTTCTAATTTGTTCTAGTAATACACACCACAACTTGAATGTGGTGTGTGTCTTGTCTGTTAGTGTTTATTTGTCGATCAAATAAACATAAGCCAGTGCGTAACAAACTCTACGAGTATTTATTTTATTCACACAATAAGTAATGTCATCCCAGTCACAGCTGTACGAAAATTGTGGCAATTTGCATAGTAGATGGTGTCATCCCAGTGCTTGACACTGGGATCCATTTTTCCATCATCATCAGAAACGTTGATTACTTTTATACTCGTAAATTTAACTGGATGCCAATGTCTGGGCGCTGGCATGACACCCTATGGCTACTCAGATAATGGATATAATCCCTTACCTATCGAACGTTTTCAAATTCAATCAATTAAGCAGTATGCAAACCAAATTAAAAAACCATTTAACTGGAGAATTACTTACCATCGCTACTTGCTGGAAATTAACACTTGTAAGTGGGGAGGTAATGGGATTCACTGACTATGATAAAGATTTAAATCTCAATAATATACTCTATAAATCTTCAAGCGGTTTTATAGCCAGCAGTATAATATTAAATAGCGATTTGAGAACTGATAATCTAGAAATTGAAGGAATATTAAATAGTGCTGATATTAAAGAAAAAGATGTTTTATCAGGAAGGCATGACTTTGCAAATATTGAAATATTTCTTGTGAATTATAAAGATTTGAGTCAGGGAATTATGAATTTGCATGCAGGAACTTTTGGTAAAGTAACATTAAATAGTGGGAGGTTTATCGCTGAAATTAGAGGTCTTGCGACAAAGCTTGAGAGAAGCATAACAGAGCTATATTCTCCTGTATGCAGGGCACAATTTTGCGATGATAGATGTAAAGCTGATGCTAAAAAGTTTAGTAGAATGAGCACAATTACTAAAGTGATAGATGAAAGAAGATTTGAAGACACTAATTTAATCGAAAGCGATGGATATTATAAGCACGGAGTGTTTAGTTCAGCAACATTTGAAGTTGTAGTTAAAGAATACAAAAATAAAGTAGTTACATTATTTGCTTCTCCTCCATATCAAATTTCTACCGGAGATAAATATTCGATACTTGCAGGTTGTGATAAAGCGTTTTTAACGTGCAAAAACAAGTTTAACAATACTGTGAATTTCCGTGGCGAACCATATATACCAGTTGTTTAGCAGCATAATTTTTAATATTATGAATAAGTATGGAAAGGTGGCTGAGCGGTCTAAAGCACACGCTTGGAAAGCGTGCACATATGAAAATATGTCGGGGGTTCGAATCCCCCCTTTTCCGCACATTATTTCTAGTATAACATAGGATTTTCCGTTTTGTTCTTGAACGTAATAACCATATAGCATTAGCACTTCAGCTCCGCAATTTTTCAGAGTCATCTACGTCAATAAAAGAATAGAGTTATCAAGTTGCAGAGCCGTTCTTGATTTTTGATGACGAAGAGTAGTTGTTATCATAGAAATACATCCAGTAGCCAGCATACCTTCCCTATTCCTAACAATATCTTGCAATACTATACTTAGTATGTGTCATTTCTCACGAGCATCAGCAAACTGCTATATACTCAACCTACCATAATATGTCAATACAATTCTTTATTGAAAATTCCGGAAAACAAGAGAAGCCTCACGCTTTTTACTGTATCTGCTACAGAACAGAAAATGAATCTGCGAGAGTATAGAAACTATCTCCAATATTTTCTAATGTACTCTTTATGTCACTAGCTTGTGAAGAATATTCAGAACTCTGAGATTTCTCTGGAGCTTGATATTGTCTATTGCATCTGGCCTTGCACATAGATTTATCGAGTTTTTCGTACCATTTGGTGTAGTCACTTTCACACTGTCTATGGCACCAGTAATGTCCATCAAATGGATCATGGTTCAGTACTTCTCCCAGATGTACCAGTGTTACTCCATGTTGTATTAATTGATCCTTCAACTCTTGTTCTGGAGCTTTGAATATATTATCTCCCCACCTTCCTGAATTTGTAGCAACAATACCTCTTTGTAAATTAGATACCATAACATTCTCCTTAATTAAAAAATTAACATAATTATAACATATAAGCATTAATACTATACTAACAATAGTATGATTGCTTTTATTGAAAATTTCGGAAGACAAAAGAAGCCTCACACTTTTTTGATATTAAACCTGTACCTTCTACAGAACAGACGCTGAATCTGCAAGAGCATAGAAATTGTCTCCAATATCTTGCAATGTACTCTTTATATCAGTAGGGGTTGACTCCTGTGAATCAGATCTAAATTCGCCATGAGTATCTCTCAGATGACACCACCACTTGCAGTTATTTCGCTCTGCTGTTGCCCACCAACCATCACCTGGCCATTTTCCTTCGCATTCTCTATGGCAACATGTAATGTATCAGCTGATTGTACCCCTTGTCCTGATCCAAAATCATTCAATTTTGATTCATTTCGGTGTATATGTGTTTTTCCATACTGTGCTGGTTTTGAAGAACCGAACACATGTTCCCGATTTGTAAGATTTCCTAGCATAATATTCTCCTTAATTAAAAACTAACATAATATTAACACATCAGTATTAATATTATGTTAATACTGATATAATTATTTCGC